>CAINMV010000018.1 GCA_903850915.1 uncultured Bacteroidota bacterium | reverse complement strand
TGCTTGTTGCATGAACGACATCCTTGAATATTATAAAACGATCTAATTTATGTCTGTTGAAATTGAAGCGATAAAAAATAAAATCCATGCTCTCGTTAATGAATATGTGGAATTAAAATTTGTGAAAAAGGATTTTGTGCCACACCAGCAAAACGTGCCTGTTAGTGGTAAGGTTTTCGATGCCGACGACATTAACAGTATTGTCGACGCCTCTTTGGATGGCTGGTTTACCACTGGCAGATTCAATATAGAATTCGAAAAAACATTAGCAAAATACATTGGGTGTAAAAGCGTGCTAACAGTAAATTCCGGATCATCGGCTAATCTTCTTGCCTTTGCTACACTCACCGATCCGGAGCTTGGCGACCGAGCTATTCAACCTGGTGATGAAGTAATATCAGTGGCAGCCTCATTTCCTACCACCATTAATCCATTATTACAATATGGCGCTATTCCCGTATTTGTAGATATTACAATACCAAGTTATAATATTGATGTAAGTCAAATAGAGCAAGCAATTACATCAAAAACAAAAGCAATTATTATTGCTCATACATTAGGAAATCCCTTTAACGTAGAAGAGGTAAACCGTATTGCAAAAAAACACAACCTGTGGTTAATTGAAGATTGTTGCGATGCATTAGGAGCAGAATTTAACGGTAAGCATGTAGGTACTTTTGGAGACATCGCTACCCTAAGCTTTTATCCGGCACATCATATCACTATGGGTGAAGGTGGCGTGGTTTTCACTAATAATGCAAAACTTGCTAAAATAACAGAATCGTTTCGCGACTGGGGTAGAGATTGCTGGTGTGCTAGTGGTTGCGACAATACCTGTGGCAAACGCTTTGATTGGTCGTTGGGCAACTTACCATATGGCTACGACCATAAATACATTTATTCACGCATTGGATATAATTTAAAAATAACCGATATGCAGGCGGCGCTCGGATTATCACAATTAAAAAAACTGGATGGATTTATTGCCAAACGCCGGCATAACTATTCTCTTCTCGTAGAAGGATTAAAAAAACATTCAGATAAAATTATTCTTCCCGAAGCTACTCCAGGAAGTAATCCCTCTTGGTTTGGATTTTTAATCACACTAAAAAATAATGCTGGTATAAATAGAAATGAAATTATAAAAAAATTAACTGATGCCAAAATAGATACCCGATTATTATTTGCAGGAGACGTTCGAAAACAACCTTTCTTTAAAAATGTGAATTATCGTTCTTTAGGTGATTTAAAAAACACAGAAATCGTTTTAAATAACACCTTCTGGATTGGAGTAACACCGATGATTAACGATGCCATGATTACACATGTGGTTGCTATTTTTGATGAAATTTTAAATTAAGTAAGATGACATATATTATAACAGGGGCAAGTGGATTTATTGGTTATAATCTTGCTGATTATTTGCTTAAAAAATCCTTTAGGGTAATTGCACTTGTTAATGAAAATTCAAATCTTATAAAAATTAATAGCTTGCCTGGTATCGAAACAATAAAATATTCTAATAATTTGAATGAGGTAAAACCACAATTAAATTCAATCGACGCATCTTGTTTTATACATTGCGCATGGATGGGTGTTACTGGCGCTGAAAGAAATGATATTAAACAACTTTATAATAATATTCCTTTCGCTTTAAGTACTATGCAACTTGCCCACGATTTAAATTGTGTGCAATGGTTGGGACTGGGATCACAAGCCGAATATGGAGCAATAAACGAGAAGGTTACCGAAGCACAAAAAGAAAATCCATCTTCTGCTTATGCACATGCAAAATACCTGATTTATCAAAGCATGAAGGCAATGGCAAATTTTTCAAAAGTAAAATATACTTGGGTAAGGGTGTTTTCATTATATGGCCCAAATGATAACTCGAATAATTTTATTCCGTATTTAATTTCTTCGTTCTCCTCTAAAACATCACCTTCCATTACCTCATGTGAACAAAAATGGGATTACCTTTTTGTGATGGATGCCGTGGAAGCACTCTATTTATTAACCGAAAAAAGAGCTGAAGGACTATTTAATCTAGGATCCGGCGAGGTTATTGTTCTTAAAAATGTTGTTGAAGAGTTAAAAGCACAAATGAATGTTATGGATGAAATACTATACGGTAATAAAACAACATCTATAGCCTTGTATCACCTTGAGGCTGATATCACTAAGTTAAATGAAACGATACATTGGAAACCTACTACTACACTTAAAATAGGCTTATCGAAAACTATTAATTTTTATACTCAATGATAGTAGCAGAATACATCGCAGATTTTCTAGTCAAGAAAAAAATTACACATATCTTTGAGTTGTCAGGAGGTATGATTACGTATCTGCTCGATGAAATATATAAAACGCAAAAAATAGATATTATAACCATGCACCACGAGCAAGGGGCTTCCTTTGCAGCAGATGGATATGCGCGTGTGAAACGAATACCTGGTATTGCTCTCGCTACAAGTGGGCCGGGAGCAACAAATCTGCTTACCGCAATGGGCAGCTGTTACTACGATTCGGTTCCCGCAATTTTCATTACCGGACAAGTCAACACCCACGAACTTAAAGGCAATCGGAATATTCGTCAGCTTGGTTTTCAGGAAACAGATATTGTTTCGATGGCAAGCCCAATTACTAAATATTGTGTGCAAATAACCCATGCTGATGAAATTGAAGTTGAATTAAACAAAGCATTCGAAATTGCCATGCAGTCGCGTCAAGGACCCGTTCTGATTGACATCCCAATGAACATCCAACGCAGTGAGATCATATTAAAGAATTTCGTTTCACAAAAAACAAAAGAGCCAACGGAATTTAAACAATTACAAGAACTACTTAATGAAATCGAAAAATCGAGTCGCCCTCTGATATTATCAGGAAGAGGTGTCGTGGCTACAGATGCTGCTGAAGTCTTAAAAAAGGTTTCGGAAAAATTTAATATTCCTGTTGTATCAACTTTACTTGGCTTGGGAAGTATGGGATACCATCATCCTAATTTCGCTGGTTTCATTGGAAGCTACGGAAATCGTTGGGCCAATATTTCTCTCGGAACATGTGATTTATTAATCGTTGTTGGAGCTCGTCTCGATATCCGCCAGACTGGTGCTGATGTTGAAGGATTTTCAAAAGACAAAAAAATATTTCATATTGATATAGAACCAGCCGAAATTAACAACCGTGTAAAAAACTCCATTCCCATTGTTGGCGATGTAAAAGAATTCCTCTTAGCGTTGAATAAAGTTACAGCAACAATTTCTAAAGATGATATTTGGAAGAAAAATATTCAAAAACTCAAAAGAACCTGGAGCGACCTTGATGAATTAAAAGATTGTGTTGGGATAAATCCAAATGTGATGATGCATAAAGTTTCTCAACATTCAAAACAAGCAGGTTCTTTCTTAGCAGATGTTGGAAGTCACCAAATGTGGGCAGCACAATCATTAGAAATAGATGAAGACCAGTTTTTTATTACCTCAGGGGGAATGGGTGCCATGGGTTTTGCACTTCCAGCAAGCATTGGGGCTTGCTTGGCGAGTGGTAAACCATCGGTATGTATTTGTGGTGATGGCGGTTTTCAATTAAATATTCAGGAATTACAAACTATTGTCCGTAACAAACTTCCAATTAAAATAGTGGTCATGAATAATAATTCCTTAGGTATGATTCGGCAATTTCAGGACAGCTACTTTGATGGAAGACACCAGTCCACAGTTTGGGGATACTCAGCCCCTGATTTTGAAAAAATAGCCGTTGCTTATGGAATAAAAGCAATTACAATTAAAGACGAAAGTAACATGGATTATGCCTTGGAGGCAATGTGGGCCAATACTAACGAACCATTTCTAATGCAGGTTATGATTGATAATAAAACAAATGTATATCCCAAAATTGCCTTTGGCAAGCCGATTACCGAAATGGAGCCATTATCGTTACCGAATGCTATCGAGAGTACCTAGTTAAAATTCCATTTTATTGCCTACGAAATGTTATTTTCGCCAAATTACCGAAAGAAATGGCAGAGCTTGCCATATTAATAATTTGATTCATCCTACCCCATGATTGCTTTACGTAAAATTATACGAGAATTTATTTTAAAGGGAAAAACATTGCTTTCTCCAAAGGAAGATGTATTCGAAGTTAATCCTAACTTGCTCTCAGATTTAAAAAAAGATATTACAAAACGAAGTGATACTAGTAATTATTCTCCTTCCTGGAAAATGATGATTGAGGAGTTTAAAAAAAATATTCTCACTAACGATATCAATAACTTTCTACAATGGGATATTGTAAAACTAACTATTACTTCGGCAAACTCCACTTTAGTAGATACAGAATTCTCCGAGTTAAAAAATGATGCGTCCTTTGAAAATAAATGGAAACTGTTGTTACAAGAAAACAACCTCGGGAATCCTGAAAAATATTGGGGAAATATTAAATATGGCGTAAATAAAATTCATCAAACTTATCATTTGATGCGTTATGAAAAAATTTCACCCGGTGAATTAAATAAACTTTCACTCGTGGTAGAATTTGGTGGTGGATATGGCAATATGGCCCAACTATTTCATCGCATAAATCCTAGCCAAAAGTACTTCATTTTCGATTTTCCAGAGATGTTAGCGCTACAGAAATTCTATCTTAATAGTATAGAAATTCCTACCGCGTTTGAAAATAATAATAATAATTATGCTACACTTTTTTCTGATCCAGTCCTATTAGAATCAGCAGTAAAAGAAGTTGATGGTAAAAAATTATTTATCGCCACCTGGTCATTCTCTGAATCGCCAACTGCATTAAGGAAATTATTCAGTTCCATGTTATCAAATTTCGATTGTTTTATAATTGCATTTCAAAAAGAATTTGATGATGTTACTAATTTGGAATATTTTACCGAATGGATAAAACAATTTGATGGTGTTGCTTGGGAATTAAAAGAAATCCCACATTTTAAAAACAGTTATTACCTTTTTGGTAATCGAAAATAATATGGATCAACCGTTTATTACTTTTGGCATACCTACCTACAACCGACCTGATCGGCTACTGCATTTGTTAGTGACAATTTACGGACAAGAAAATGTTACAAATTCAGACTTTGAGGTAATTATTTCGGATAACAGTACAAATAATTTAACTGAGGAGCTGGTTGCAGAGAAATTTGCGAGTAAAACAAACTTAAAATATAAACGCAATCTTGAGAATATAGGTTCTGAGCGTAACATTCGCCAAGTATTTGATTTGGGAAGTGGCAAATTCACGTGGCTTATGCCTGATGATGACTTTCTTACAAGTCCAAGTTCCTTAAGAACAGTAATTGACAATATTAGTAAATACGATGAAGGAGATTTATCATTTATTATTACAGATTTAAGAAGTAAACATATAGATTTAGATATTGTATATTCAGAAAAGTTAACTGGAATAAACAAGGAAGTATATTTTAAAGATGGAAAAGATATTTTAAATATGCTTACCGATGCTGATTTGTTAGGTGCACAACGATTAATAGTTAAGAAAGGTATTTTAAACCATCCTTTCGAACAGCGCCATACGAAAACAGGTTTTGTTGGTTGTATGTCCATAGCGTTAGTTGCTGCATCCAAAGGGGCGGCATTATTTATTAGCACCCCGGTTGTTACCTTCTGTATTGGCGATGATTCTTCATGGCGAAACAAAGTGCCTAAAATTTATTATTTCGATATGTCGTATTTGCTATTAGAAGCAGCCAGTGAATTGGGTTATAATAAAACGCGAGTAAAACAAATTATCGAGCAAAAGAAAGTAGGTCTAAAGGCCATGTTTAACCCTCTGTATTTTCTTTTTCAATTACACGATTTTAAATGGAGAAAATTTATTGAGTTATATGGATTTGTTTTTTTTTTACGAAACATTATGTTGAGTCCAATAAATATTTTCTTTAACACAAAATTTGCAAAACAAATTTTTAGAAAGAAGATTATTCTATAATTTATTGAATAACCATTTTTCATTAAGGAAAGAAAACCCGATAAAACCCAAATTAATTAAAACATGTCCTTTCAAACACCCGTACTCTTTCTGGTTTTCAACAGGCCTGACACTACAATCCAGGTGTTTGAAAAGATACGCGAACAGAAACCGAAAAGACTATATATCGCTGCTGATGGTGCACGTGCTGGTAATGTAAACGATGCTAGGAAATGTACGGAAGTGTTGGAAATTGTAAATGGGATAGATTGGGATTGTGAGGTTAAAACACTGTTCCGAGAGAGAAACTTAGGGTGCAAGATCGCGGTAAGTGAGGCTATTACGTGGTTTTTTGAAAACGAAGAAATGGGAATAATTTTGGAAGATGACTGTTTACCTGATGCCACCTTTTTTCCGTATTGTGCTGAGTTATTACATAAATACAAAGACGATGAAAAGATTGCCGGAATATCGGGAAGTAATTTGCTAAACTATAAACCCATAGATGGAGCCAGTTATTTTTTATCGAAGTATGTTCACATTTGGGGGTGGGCTTCTTGGAGAAGAGTATGGAAAAACTACGATGTAGAAATGAAGGATTGGCCAGCGCTAAGAAATGGAAATTTTCTGAAAGCATTAGCAGATGGTAATCCATATTTTGTTGGATATTGGAAAAATATATTCGATAAAACCTATGGAAGTAAGATTGATACTTGGGATTATCAATTCCATTTTTCATATTTAAAAGAAAATATGTTTTGTTGCGTTCCAAAGATTAATCTTGTTTCTAACATTGGTTTTGACCAAGATGCAACTCATACCTTTGATGAAAATCATCCAGCTAATAAGTTAAAAACAAAGGAAATGGCTTTCCCAATAAAACATATTTCATCATTGGAGAGAGAAACCAATTTTGACAAATCATTTGATAAAATAATATTTAAATTAAACCTTAAAAATTGGCTAATACAAACCCTTTCTTCTCTTAAAAAAAGAATCATTAAAAGTCATATCCGCACTCCTTAAAGCATTTTCGCCAAAAATTTGTATCGTTTTTTTCCCAGGCATGACATCCAAATGGAAGGTTTTTATCATTCATGATATAGCACTTTTCGGGTTCATCTTCAAATCCGAAGGCTAATGCATCCTTGAATTTGGCTATTTTAAACCTCGGAAACAATATGCGAGTTAAATTAGACCAAAAAACATCCTCATTAAAATTCGTCTTACTAGCAATTACCCAATTTATTTTAGAAAACAAGTAGAATTTTCTAACCTTTCTTAAGGAGAAACCGCCATTCCCTACTACACTTAAATAATTTTTCAAAAACGGCATCTTTAAATTCCTGGCAAAACCTTCCATCCATTCTTTATGAATCCAAGGAGGGCCTATATAGTCATATCCTTTATTACACCATTCATTTAGTTCATTTTTAAATACAAAACAATCGGTTTGATGAATTAACATATATTCATAGTCAAGAAACTTTTTGTAAAAAAAAGATTTTTTGCAAAGTGAGCTATATGACTTAACATCATTGAAATATGAAGTTTGGAAAAAATACTCTTTGCGATTTGGAATAAGAGAATTATATTTTTCAGTATCTAATCCTTCAGGGCAAATGAAAACTAAATCGAAGTCACCCAAAATTCTTTGACATTGCTTCAATGAAATAATTTCAAGGTCATTAGGTTGACTTTTATAAATTGGAATTACTACGCAAACTTTCTTCATCACAAAATTATCGATAGCAAAATAAATTTAACTGTAGATTCATATTTCCAATTTTATTGATTTTAATAAAGGGACTGTTGCTAGAAGTTTCGTGTTGAATAAAGTACTTAAAGCCTGCAACCTTTACAATTGATAAAATTTCATCAAGGTATTGCTCTTCATTCTCAAATGCATGATACTCGATAAATAAATTCCTTACCATTTTTAATTCATCTTTACAATCTTTAAGAACTTCAAATTCCACTCCTTCAATATCCATTTTCAAAAAGTCTATCTCTTGGTTTAGCCATTCCTTAAGTCTGATTCCTTTAACTTTGAATGTGCTCTCTTCTTTAGATATTTTACCTGAAGAACCTCCTTGAGCTAAAAATGAAAGTTCTTCATTGCTTTTCCAAACAGCATTTTCATGTAGAATTAGATCTGAAAAATTATATGGAGCTAAATTGCTCTTGAGTATATTAAAAATCATTGGATCAGGTTCAAATGCATGTAATTCTGCGTTTGGAAATTTAATTTTAAAATAAATTACACTTAATCCAATATTTGCTCCACAGTCATAAATAACAGGTTTGCTTTTGTTTGATTGATAATTATATATCTGTTTTTGAAATACTTCAGTATAAATAGCCATGAATGAACTGCTGTCCGTGTAAACAAACTTTTTACCATTTAGCTTTAACTTTCCCTCTACAAATCTTTTTTGCAATAATACCTTGAGTCGATCTATAAAGAATATTTGCTTAGATAACAAAACAAAATTTCCAATCCTTTCAGCTTTTAAAAACATAATAATTTACTTCTATTCCGATTTTACAATCAATATAATTCATGCAAATATATTTATAAAGATTAAATCTCATATTTATAAATACTTCTGTCAAAATTGTTATTAATTTGCAACTTTCAATTTACCATTTAATTTGTCAATGAATATGTCATTGATAAATTTCACCTTTATCATTAATTTAATATGAATTCTGATTTTAATCATAGAAGTTATGAATTGCATCAAAAACATTTCTCAGAAAATTTTGATCAACAAACTTTAAATAGCTGGAAGCAAAAAGATACGGTAGATTATTGGAGACACGAAAATATGTATAAGACTTTGTTGCCTCTAATTAGCAATTATCCAGATGCAAGTTGGTTAACCGTAGGAGATGGTCGTTATGGTACTGACGCAAACTACCTTATAACCAATGGCTTGAAGAATGTTGTTGCATCTGATATTAGTGATACCCTACTAAAAATAGCAAAACAAGATAACTTCATTTCAGAATACAAAGTTGAAAACGCTGAAAAGATGAGTTTTGAAGATAATAGCTTTGATTTTGTACTTTGTAAAGAGGCATATCATCACTTCCCAAGACCCACAATTGCATTATATGAAATGATTCGAATCGCACGAAAAGCGGTAGTTTTGATTGAACCTTTAGATAAAAATATTAACTTTAGCAAAGAAACTTTTTTCGTTAAGAGTTTACGATCGATAACAAATAGTATTTTATTAAGTTTAAAAGGAATAAACAAATATGAAAACTTCGAAGACGTTGGAAATTATATTTTTACTACTTCAGAGAGAGAGATTAATAAGATTGCTATTGGATTAAATCTTAAGAAAACATACTTTAAGCATCAAAACGACTTTTATTTAAAAGGGGCAGAAAGTGAAAAAATGATTGAAAATGGTCCCGTCCGGAAAGCAATTTCAAAAAAAATAAACTTATACAATTTAATGTCCAAAATTGGATTAATACAATATGGCTTATTAATTAGTATAATTCCTAAGATTGATTTAGAGGAAAACTGTACCAGATCATTAATGAAAAATCAATTTGATGAGTATTTATTGCCTGTAAACCCATTTGTATAATATAAATAAAATAGGCGTTTGCTGAAAAAACAATTTAATAATCTCTTTATTGTATTTTTATTGAAAAAATAGGACCATATCCAAATTCTTTTATATTCGTGTACTAAATCCTTAACCAATATGAAATTAACTCTACTTTTTTGTATTATCCTAGTTTATTCAAATTTAGTTTTTGGCCAGTACCCAACAAACCTAAAAGCTTACTTTCCGTTTGATGGAAACACTGCAGATACCTTAAATAATAGTTCACCTGGAATTATCAACGGCGCTTCATATACAACAGATAGGAACAATATTGTGAAAAGGGCATTTGTATTTGATGGAAGTGGAGCAAATGTTACCCTGGGAACCGATTTGAATTACGGAACCACCTCGGTCGCATTCTGGTTTAAACCCGGTAATGTTTTTCAAGAGCAAGTTATGTTCTCTAATTGGTCAAATATTACCCAAATCACAACTTCCCAACTTGAAATCCGAATAACACCTGCAGGAAAAATCACTGTTGCTGTTGGAAATTCATATAATTTTCCAATTAATTTCAAACTGTTTACATCGACCAATGCAGTTGATATGAATAGGTGGAGCCATTTAACTGTCGAAATAAAAAATAATTTCACACAGATAACTATTTACATTAATGGACAAATTGACTTTGATGCACCAATTAGTGGAATAAGCTTTAGTCAATGTTTAAATCCAATCAGAGTTGGTGCGCGTTACAACGTTATAACAGAAAATCCTTTTATGGGCAAAGTTGACGATGTGATGATTTTTAATAAAGCCTTAAATGATGTTGAGGCAAAGAGCATTTATACACTAACTAATGGAATCAAAAATGGACATAATTCATATTTGGATGAAATCAAAGTTTACCCGAATTCATTAGCAAATAATGAAGTTTTAACCATTTCCACTGATGTTGAAAAGTTGAAAGTCAGATTGTATTCCTCTGATGGTAAAGAAGTATTATATGAGTTATTACATAAAGGCACAAATTCAATTACTTTAAACCTTGTAGGCCTCCCTGCTGGAATTTACTTTATTACATTTGAAGATGGTTATTACTTTTCAACGAAAAAAATTATTTATCACAATTAAATAATGATATTTAATGGAAAGAAATGAAAGGTAGACTTTTACTCCTCTTCGCTCTTCTAATTTCGATTGCATAATTCTCGCAATTGACGGCTTCAAAACTTGGTGGCTCTGGAAATGATTGGGTAGAGTCGATAACCTCAGATTCTTTAGGAAACTATTATGTGATGGGGCAATTTCAAAATGATATTTCATTTGATAGAGCCGAACAAGAGAAGCTGGCAATTCAAGGGCCTTTGTTTAAGCAAATTTCTAATAAAATTAAGTTGTATGACTTTTTAAGTAGCATTGGACTGAACTAATTAATTCCTCTTCCAAAAGAAGATCTAATAATTGATACGTCGTCATAGAATTATCCCAATTCAACTTAGATTTTGCTTTAGTGTTATCACCATAAATATCATCAATATCAGACGGTCTAAAAAGTTTGTCGCTAATTTCGCATTTTTTATGATCAATTCCTTGTTTATCTAACAAATAATAAATCATATTTCGCAAACTTTCCGACTTGCCAGAACAAATAATAAAATCATCCGCCTCATCTTGTTGCATCATTTTTATCATTGCTTCAACATATTTTGGGGCATATCCAAAATCTCTTTTGATATCAATATTTCCAACGGTCATTTTGTCTTGTAGGCCTTTACTAATTTTAATGCTTTCTTGTATTATTTTTTTAACAAAAAAATTAGTGCTTCGTAAGTACGATTCATGGTTAAATAAAATACCACAGCAAACAAAAATACCATAGCTCTCTCGATAGTTTTTACAAATCCAATGTGCAGATGCTTTTGAAATTGCATATGGGCTCAATGGATGTAATAAACTATTTTCGTTTATAGGTAAGTTATTTACTTTGCCATACATTTCACTGCTACTTGCCTGGTAAAATCGTATTTTTTTATTAACAAGTTTTATAGCCTCAAGTAAATTGTAAACGCTAAGTGTATTAAATTGAAATGTTCCAATAGGCTGTTGAAATGACTGAGAGACAGAGCTTTGGGCGGCAAGATTATAAATCTCATCAGGATGATATTGAATTAGTAGTTTTATTATTTGTGATATATCTAAAAGATCACATTCCACAATTTCAACCCTTTTTTCAATCTTTAAATATTGCAATCCTTTTATTCCTATTGCATTATCACCTCTAACCAATCCAATAACCCTATAGCCCTTTTTAAGCAATTGTTCACTTAAATACGCCCCATCTTGACCTGATATACCTGTTATTATTGCTGATTTTTGCATAAATGTTTTTAAATTTTAAAAAATACTTTAGAAATAATTAGTTGCAATATTTATACTAAGTTGTTGCCTCTGTATCTTGATTTTCTAAAACCACAATTACTGATTCTAATAATGCGAAAGTATTAATTTTATTAGACTTTTTTAGAAAAGTATTCTATATTTGTGAATTACTTATATTGAATTCAAAATAGCAATTTTAAATTCTCCTTACTTAAATAAATACATTATTATTTCATCAAAAAATGGGAACTGATTTCAATCAAACTAGCTACGAATTGCATGAGAAGCATCTTTCAGAAAACCTAGACAAGGAAACTTTAGAAAGTTGGAAAAGAAAGGATACGGTAGACTATTGGAGGCACGAAAACATGTATAAGAGTTTACTTCCCTTCATTCAATCCTATCCGGATGCAAAATGGCTTACGGTGGGTGATGGGCGCTATGGTACCGATGCCAACTATTTACTTAGTAATGGTGTAAAGCATGTAACAGCAACCGACATTAGTGATACATTATTAATAGTTGCCAAGGCCGATGGTTTTATTGATGACTATAAAGCCGAAAATGCTGAAAGGCTTAGCTTTGCTGATAATAGTTATGATTTTGTATTATGCAAAGAATCATACCACCATTTTCCTAGACCTGCAATTGCCTTATATGAGATGTTGCGCGTTGCTAAAAATGGCGTAATCCTAATCGAACCTATTGATAAAAATATTAATTTTAGTAACGAAAACTTTTTTGTTAGAAGTATTCGAAGCCTAATGAATAATATTCAATTACAAATTCATGGGATAAATAAATACGATGGTTTTGAAACCATTGGAAATTACATTTATACCACCTCTGAGCGTGAAATTAATAAAATTGCCTTAGCTTTAAATTTCAAACATACTTATTTTAAACATCAAAACGATTACTACATAGCTGGAGCCGAACAAGAGAAGCTGGCAATTCAAGGGCCTTTGTTTAAGCAAATTTCTAATAAAATTAAGTTGTATGACTTTTTAAGTAGCATTGGACTAATGCAATATGGACTTTTGGTAAGTGTTGTTGCTAAAGAAACTTTTTCGGAGGCATGCCAGGAAAAACTAAAGCAGTCTGAATATCACAAATATACGCTTCCTATAAACCCTTATGTTTAAAGGAAATGGTTGAAATAAAACGCAACACAACAATCCAATATTATGTTTCGATTACCGATTTATCAATAAATCGATGGGTTTTATACATAAACCACTCATAATTTTACAATTGACAAGGATTTCAGCCTCTTTGGGTAACGAAATCTTTTCTATATTTGCTCAAATTAATTTGTACAGAATTACGTATAGGTTTTTAACACTATGAGAAGACTTTTACTTCTTTTACTTATAACTTTATCTCTCTCCGCCTCGCAAGCGCAAGTTTTCAATTGGGCTAGATCCATCAGCGGCCCTTCAGATGAATTTGCGTCATGTATCGCCGTCGATGACTCATCGAACACCTATGTGGTGGGCTATTTCCAAACTCAAATTACGTTTCAAAAGGCAAGCGGAACTATCGTTTTAACCAGCAATGGTTCCTATGATTACTTCATATCCAAATTCGACTGTTCCGGAAATGCCGTTTGGGCGGTGCAAATTGGTGGTACCGGTAGCGAAAAAAGTCCATATGATTTCGGTGGTATTGTATTAAACACCGTAAACAATAACTTACAAATCTGCACTTCTATTGGTGGTAATGCTACAGCATACTCTGCCAACGGCTCAAGCCAGGCCTTGACTTCAAATGCATTTACACGCGATATTGTTGTTGGTAGCTACGACCTAAATGGAAATATTCAATGGATTAATACCTATGGTGGCACTGGCGACGATCGCGTAGAGGCTATATGCAACGATCCTTCTGGGAATATATTGGTGCGTGGCGAAATATCAAATACCGTATCTTTTGGTTCGTTTAGCTTAACTTCAGCTGGTGGTCAAGATGTGTTTCTCTTAAAACTAAATGCAAGCGGAACACCGCAGTGGGTTAAAAAGGAAGGTGGAACAGGAACAGAAGCATCGAACAACCGAATAATGGCCGACGGCTTAGGAAATATTTACGTTCAAGGGAAAACCGACGCAAGCTTAACCATTGGAACGCGCACTATCACGCACACTGGCGCCTGGGGTATTTATTATTTAAAATATGATGCATTGGGTAACTTAAAATGGGTGGTAAACTCTGGAACCACTGGTGCTATGGCGGATCCAAGTATCGTTGTTGATGATGCCTATAAAGTATTTGTTGCAGGAAGCTTTTTTGGCACCGACACCATTTACGATGCCACAAACGCAAAAATCACAGTAACTGCAAACGGAGCTAATGCAGATATCCTAGTTATAAAACTCGATTCAAACGGAAAATTTGTCTGGTGGAAAAATGGAAATAGTACCGGTAATGAACTCACCACAAATTTAGCTATCGATAAGAAAAGCAATCTCTATGTGTCGGGTTTATATTCGGGCTCCTTCGGATTTGGAACATTTACACCTATCAGCAATGGTAGTAACGATGGGTATATTTTAGTTTTAGATTCCTCGGGCACCAATGTGGCAATCAAATCATTTGGAAGCACTGGCGACGAACAGTCATTTTTTACACATGTAGATAAAACTGGTATCGTTTATACCTGTGGTGGGTATAACAACACGGTATCATTTGGAGGCAACTCTCTTACGGCTATGGCAGGACGAGATGCCTTCTTTGCAAAAACTAAAATCGATTCTTCGTTTACGTTTCTACCTAAAGATACGGTATTGTGTAATGTAAGCTCATTTACCATTGTGCCTTATTATGTTTCTAATGTAATCTCCAGAAAATGGAGCACCAACGACACATCACAAACAATAACAGTGAACTCAACAGGATGGTATAAGCTCCGCTTATTACGTAATTGCGATTCCTTGTTAGACTCTATTTATATTAATTTTATTGTACTTATTCCAAATGCAGGAACGGATGCCAGCATATGCAAGTTCGATTCGGTTATGCTTAGCGCTTCCGGCGGTGTTTCCTATTCTTGGACGCCTACCACTGGATTAAGTAACCCCAATATTGCTAACCCTATGGCTAGCCCAGCAGTTACTACAAGTTATGTTGTAACGGTTTCAAATAATATTTGTAGTGGTAAGGATACGGTTACCGTAAACGTTTATAACCTACCTGTAATAACCACTAATGCAGATACCACTTTCTGTAAGGGTAACTCTAAAGTACTTAGCACAAGTGGCACCTCCAACCGATGGTTGTGGAATACCGGCGACACCACTTCATCTATAACGGTTACACCTTTAGTAACTACCACTTATTGGGTGCGCGGACAGATTGGCAATGTTCCTTGTTATTCGAGGGACTCCATAACAATCACAGTTTTACCAATTCCTGTAATTACAACCAATAACGATACCACCTTCTGTTCTGGTCTTTCGAAAACTTTAACTGCTTTAGGAAATTCTACACGTTGGCTTTGGAATACTGGAGATACAACACAAACTATCGTTGTCTCTCCTTCAGTTACAACTTCATATTGGGTGCGCGGACAAACAGGCGCTGTGCCTTGCTACAGTTGGGATACCGTAAAAATTACAGTTTTACCTACGCCAACCGTTGTTATTAATAACGATACTACTATTTGTTGGGGTGATGGAAAGGTTCTTACAGCCAACGGCACGGCAAATCATTGGCAGTGGAACACTGGCGACACTACCAAAACAATAACCGTAATTCCTTTTAACCCTGGAATTTGGAAATTTTGGGTTGTCGGTCGTAAAGACACCATACCGTGTTTTGCCTCTGACACCATTACAATAAAGGTACTCCCTATTCCAACAATATCAACAAATAAAGACACCATCTTTTGTCAAGGTGGGTCCACCGTATTAACGGCCACGGGCACAGCAAATAGGTATTATTGGAGCACTGGTGATACCACTAAAAGCATTACGGTTTCGCCAAGTTCAAGTACAGCATATTGGGTTAGAGGACAAGTAGATACTATTCCTTGTTTTGCTTACGATAGCGCATGGGTATATATTTGGGCATTGCCTGTAATAAATAATGGAAATGATACAACATTCTGTTTGGGTAATTCGAAAACATTAACAGCCAATGGAACAGCTAATCGTTATCTGTGGAGTACTGGAGATACCACAAAAACGATTACAGTATTACCACCTGCAGTAGGCACCTATAAATATTGGGTAAGAGGTAAAAGAGATACCATTCCTTGTATTTCGTATGATACGATGAGCATTACTGTTTTGCCATTACCTAGCGTATTCACCAACAACGATACAACCTTCTGCCAAGGAACATCAAAGGTTTTAACAGCAACAGGAAATAGTAATCGTTACTTATGGAGCACGGGCGATACCACAAAATCAATTACAATTACGCCAAGTTTCACGTCTAATATTTGGGTAAGAGGTCAAAACGGTAACATCCCTTGTTTTGCTTTTGATACCGTAAAAATAACCGTTCTTCCTTTGCCAATTATTGTAACAAATAACGATACAACGTTCTGTTTGGGTAACTCAAAAACCTTAACCGCCAATGGCACAGCCAACAGGTATGTTTGGAAAACTGGCGACACCACGCAAAGCATTACCGTATTACCTACCACTCCAGGTGTTTATACGTATTGGGTAAGAGGTCAAACATCAAATGTTCCTTGTTTTTCTTTCGACACCGTAACTATTACCGTTTTACCAGTTCCAACAATAAAAACCAATAACGACACCTCTTTCTGCCAAGGAATTACAAAGGTATTAAGCACCTTTGGCACTTCTAATCGTTATGTGTGGAGCACAGGCGATACTTCAGCCACTATCAACATAAAACCAATGGCAACTACTACCTATTGGGTAAGAGGTCAATCTGGAACTATACCATGCTATACGTTCGATACCGTGGTAATTACTGTAATTCCTTTGCCTGCCGTAGATTTAGGTAACGATCTTATTTTGTGCGATGGCGGAACAACTGTACTTACAGCGCCGATAGGTATGAAAAGAGTTTGGAGCACTGGCGACACTTCACAAACAATTACCGTAACCATTAAAACGGATACCTTAACCAACTTACCTCAGAAATTCTGGGTTCGTGTTACCGGGCCAGGGCCTTGCGATAATAGCGATACGGTGTTAATTTATTCATATTCTAAACCTAGAATTTCCAGCGGTGTGGCTCTAAATACTATTTGCGAAGGAAGTCCATTAACATTAATAGCAAACCATACTCCACCGTGGACAACAGTACGTTGGAGTACCAACGACTCATCCAAAGTAATTACTGTTGTGCCATCAAGAGACACCATATTTTATGTAAACTACACCAATAAAGATTGTAATTTCTCGGATACGATACGAATTAAGGTATTACTAAAACCAAAAATGACCGTTTCGCCGGATGATACCATCTGCCCGGGTACAGTTAAACTACAAGCACGTGGCACTAAAAATTATCAATGGAGTACTGGCGCTACTGATAGTAACATTACTGTTCCAATTACCAAAACTACAAAATATTGGGTGATTGGTACCGATGGAAAATGTTTTTCAGATACGCAATGGGTAACTATTACGGTGCTACCAAAAGCTACAGCAGCGTTCACGGCTAACCCAACCACAGGATATATTCCGTTGACTGTTACTTTTACTAACACAAGTTTAAACTACACAGGATGCCTTTGGCATTTCGGTGATGGAGATACATCTACACAAATATCACCAGCACACATCTACAAGAAAAAAGGAAACTACTACGCACAGTTAATTGCCTTCGATTCAAGCGGATGTAATGATACCTTCCAAATGCTGATTATTGTTGATCATCGTTTTATTATGATTTTACCTTCGGTGTTCACCCCTAATGGCGATCAACTTAATGACGTTTTTGAAATAGAATATCAGGCAATACTGTCCATGAAAGGACAAGTATTTAGTCGCTGGGGTGAATTAATTTACGACTGGGAAATGCCAGATGGAAAATGGTGGGATGGCACAAGCCACGACCATGAAATGCCTTCAGGTGTTTACTACTATGTGGTTACAGTAGTGGATGAAAAGAATATCACCCATGAATATAAAGGTGCTGTAACGTTAATCCGTTAATGTTTTACCTCATTGCTTTTTTAAACTTCGCCTATACAAACATTATTAATAATAGGTATTATCGTTATTGGAATATCAATGATACTTTTGCTTGATAATTACGACTCCTTTTCTTTTATCCTAAAGGATTATTTGCAACAATGCCATGAAGAGGTAATTGTTAGAGAGAACACCGATGCTATCGATGATATTGTTGGGCTTGAATTTACCCATGTTGTATTATCTCCTGGTCCAAAAACGCCACAAGAATCGGGATGTTTAATGCATATGGTAGCCTATTGTGCTACAAACAAAATACCAACTATGGGCGTGTGCCTTGGACACCAAGCTATTGGCAGCTATTTTGGTGGCACCCTAGTTAAAGCCGAACAACCCATGCATGGCAAAGTAAGTTTGATAAAGCATACGCAACATCTATTATTTAAAGAAATACCAGCATCATTTAATGTATGTCGGTACCACTCATTAGTAATTACTGAAATAGAAAATACACCCTTGAAATGCATTGCCGAAAGTAAGAATCATGAAATAATGGCTTTAGCGCATAAAACATTGCCAATGTGGGGCGTGCAATTTCATCCTGAAGCAATTTTAACCCAATATGGATTGCCGTTATTAAAAAATTGGCTTTCCTATTGTCATTTATAAATATCGCCGTTTTGCCTTTTATAATTCGTCTTATAAACATCATTGTTTATAAATAATTCCCATTTGCCTCAAAGCCATGCTAACTTGCATTTAGCTTTAATAACTTTAGTGCATAATGTGGCGTAAATTAAACGGCGAACAGCTAAATAAGTCCATAATACGTGAAGTTGAACTCACGCTTCAGCGTGAAAAAGAAATTGGGAATAAGCTCAAAGTGTGCATTGGGACTGACTCCCAAGTTTATGGTACTAATATTGAATTTGCTACGGTGATTGTTTTTCTTAGAGAAAAACGTGGTGGATTTATGTATATCCGATCCGACAATTCTAAACAAAAAATGGGCATTAAAGAGCGCATGCTCATTGAAGTTTCTAAGTCGATTGAAGTGGCTTATCAGCTTTGCGACTTATTGGATAAATACCATATAGATTTAGAGGTACATGCAGATATAAATACAAACCCAAGTTTTAAATCGAATACGGCTTTAAGTGAGGCCATGGGCTATATTTTAAGCATGGGTTTCGTTTTTAAAGCTAAACCCGATGCATTTGCAAGTAGTTATTGTGCCAATAAAATTGTGCATTAGTCAAAATCATATTATTCGTAATTATTTTGCATCGGCTCATAAAAATTTAACTACACTTTAAGATTAAATATTACATTTCATAAAAATTAACATCTGTTTCACTATAAAAGTTTTCCTACGCGATATATTTGAGAAAAAATAATCAATCTACAAATCCATGAAATTAAGTATCAAAACTATTGTTTGCATTGTCACATTTTTGTTCTTCATTGCCACAAAAACATTTTCACAAACTGTTTACGTTCAAGAAACTGGGAAAAAATACCACATGAAAAACTGTACTGTGGCTGGTACAGGCAAAACAGGAATGACTATTACAGAAGCTAAAAAAGCAGGCTATACAGCATGTAAGGTATGCAAGCCTGATGAGACAGGAACCAAATCGAACGAAAAACCGAAAACAACAGAGAAAGCAACGAGCACCGAACCTAAAAAAACGTCTACACCTAGTAAATCAAAGTAAGTTTTTATTTTATTACTTTGATAACGCGGCTTCTTGCAGATTTCAGAAAAACAATACTCCAGATCAGGAGCTTTAACACCGCGCTGGCCGGGGTGCAGGAGCAATGATTGCTTATGCATTGTACTGGATATAAGCGGCAAACTTTCAAGTAAATTTGTGCCTTGAAATTCAACATTGGTAAAAAAATCAAAAACCCGGTTGGTTTTTAATTTTCCCTCAATACCTTCAACGTTACATTGCTTTCCCTCAATCGGTTGATCGTCAGGAGCACTAATTGTTGATAGAATTCCCCTGCTATTTCAGGGTATATAGCTGTAATTTCCTCAAATTTTTCGGGCGATAAGATATACAAACTCAGTTTCGATGGCAACGGCATCGGCAGAGCGCTTCTTTTTATCAACGAATGTCATCTCGCCAAAAATGCCACCTTTGCCAATCGAGACCAGATGCAGGTTTTTGCTATCACCCACCGGTAACACCATTTTTACATTGCCATTTCGAATGAAATATATTTCATTATTCACCTCGCCCATCCTGAAAATATAGTCGTTCGCCATAAACGTTTTTTCAGTCAGGAAGCTTTTAAGTTTCACAATGGCATCTGCTGAAAATTCTTCAAAAAGCTCCATTTCATGAAAATCAAGAATTTTGCTTTCATCATCATTAACCATTTTTTTCGATCGCAGTATCTCTCCCCTGAATCGCCTCATCAGGCTGCTTGCGCTCATTATAAAATGCTCTTTAAGTAATCATTTTGAAAAATGTCATGGGGATCCAAAAAACGCCTGATTCCGTTGAAATCATCCAGCATAAGATACGTAATTTTCAACTCCCCCCTTGTTGAATCAGAAAGCTTGCCCCAATTGAGCCGGGCATCGTAGTTGCGCATTACATCAAAGAACAACTTCATTGAAGCGGGAATTTCCTTCTTTTTGTACTCACGCACACACATGCCTATATAAAATGTATCCCGATTGTAAGAAGGACTGAGCCAGGCACGTTCTGCACCTGCATATCTAAGGTCCACCGGGAAATGAGCTTTGATCGTTGAACGCTCCAAAGTGTCCCTAAACGCCCGCAGCGCCTTTTTGTGAATGTCATTTTCCATAGATAGTCCATACTCCGAAACGATCATGGGCACTGTTTCATCATGCACCAAAATTTCAAAACTGCTGCCCAGCCTCACCCGTGGTGTGAAAAAGCGTTCCACGCAGTGTCTGTTTATTTCAGGGATCAATGTAGCGTCGTCATTGCTGTCTATGAACATGGGAGCGGTTACTTTATCTATCTCAAGATCGAGCGACCGCTGCTCCGCAGTGTACTGCTCATATTTGCCCCGGCCTCCAAAGCCCTCCGCTATTCGCCCGGTTTTGTATACGTAGACTTTGTCGGTATGCGGAAACCACCAGGCTTTAAAATACTCATAACGCCGCGCATCATCATCCATCGAATCAAGGTACTCATCGAAACTAATAACATGCTCCTCTGATTGCAGAAAGAACAGCGGCTCACATTTAAACGTAACCTCTAAAACGATGCCTAACAAGCCAAGAGAAATAGCAGCTGCATTGAGCAAATTAAACTCCTTGTTGTTGGTATGTATAACGGTGTTTTCATCGATTTCAATGATACTGCCTGAAGAGGTCATTATCTTCATGGTGTGTATCAGAGACGACAGGCTTTTATGCGTTAGTCCGCTGCCGTGGGTGCCCGTGGCAATTGCCCCTGCAACGGTTTGTTTGTTGATGACGCCAAAATTCGCAAGAGACAGTTTGTTCTCCTGCAAGATCGTGTACAGCTCATGCAGCAACATTCCGCCCTGACACGTTACAAAGTTGTTTTCAATGGATACCAGCTTCCCATGGTGTTTGAGCGAAACCAATACTTCATTGCTCAATGCAAGGGGCGTAAACGAATGGCCTGAACCTACTACCCGAACCTTTAGCCGGTTGCTGACAGCATAGCCAATAATATCAGCTATCTGATCAGCCGTTTCAGGCTCGAAATAGTTTGCAGCAATGCATGAGTGATTGCCCGCCCAGTTTTCCCATTTATAATTTTCTTCTTTAATCATTTATGTCTGAGGCTTCGGTGGCCACCACCGTTGATTCGCTGTAAAGAGAAGTGTTTAGTCCACTCAGTTTTTCCGCCTGAACCTGCGCACTGATCCAGTCGTATGTTTTTCTTATGCCTGTTTCCAGCGGAATGGACGGTTTCCATCCCAGCACTTTTTCAATCAGGTCATTATCGGAGTTCCTGCCCCGCACGCCTTCCGGCCCTTTAATATTTTTAAGAGCAAGGTCTTTCCCCGCTATCTTCATCACCAGCCTGGCAAAATCATTCATCGAGATCATTTCTTCAGAACCAATATTGAGCGGCTTGCTATAGTCCGACTTCATGATGCGTATCACAGCCTCCACGCAATCATCGATGTAGCAAAAAGAGCGTTTTTGATGCCCATCGCCCCACAATTCAAATAGATGCTCAGAGGTTGCTGCTTTGCGGCAAAAAGCGGCCGGTACCTTTTCTCTGCCGCCCTTCCATGTGCCATACTCCCCATAAATTCCATGGAAGCGGCCAATGCGAACCTGCAACTCAGGAAACTCTTCAGCATACTTTGTTGCCATCTCTTCGGCATACAACTTTTCGAGGCCATAAATATCCTGCGGATATGCCGGCCATGCAGATTCCTCTTTCAGGCCTATAGTATTGTCAGAGTCGTTCTGATTGTGCAGCGGATATACACAGGCGCTCGATGAATAAAAGAACCGTGTTACACCCTTGCTTCTTGCAGCTTCAAGCACATTTAAGCTGATCATTGTATTGTTGTACCCTATCCTGCTATGGTTGCTTTGAATAAAGCCCATGCCGCCCATATCTGCAGCAAGATTGAACACCCAGTCCACCTCTTCACATGCTTTCAGGCAATTGCGCATTACACGCAGATCCACATTCAGAAACTCATGGCAGAAATCATTTGGCTCCATAAATTCGGGTGCTACCCAATCAGCCCCTACTACATAGTACCCCTCGCTCTTAAGGCGTTTTCCCAGGTGAGAACCAATAAATCCGGCGGCACCTGTTACCAGCACTTTGATCTTATCCGTCACCATTCTTCTTTGCGGCTCTATGATTTTGAGCAGTCCGGTTACATAGGGGTGATGGGTATACTGCCCTTCCAATTCTGAAGGAAGGGAGCCGTTTATGTCAAACCATTTGCCGTCTGAATGGTCGGCGTCGAAGGTCAACGGGATGTCGTCTATTTCTGCCTGAAAAGTAATGTTCACGGTATGCGAGGCGCTGCCCTGCTCCGAGTCATTAAATTCGCTGGAGAATGTGCCCAGGTATTTAGTGATCCTGATCTTGTCTGCCGGAATATTTAATTCGGCGGCTGTCTTCTTAATGCCGCATTCTTCTATGTCTTCGTTCTTAAACATTCGCCCGCCCTGTACCCAGTAAATTCCTTCGCAGGGTTTGTTCCGGCGTTTAATGAGAAACACTTTATTGTCGCGCACGATTACCAGGTCTACACATACCAATGGCACATTATCAAGGATGAGTTTATAAACATCCTTCGGGATCAAACCACCCGATGATTTTACAATTCCTTCATCTTTGTATTTTAGTAACTGCTTTGCCATATTGCTTTCTCAATTTTGTTTGTGAAATGAACTTGCTTTTAAAAGACTCCAGTATTATCGTGTCAATCGGTTCCTTATATGCTTTTAAGCTTGCGGCTACATCATCCTTTGAAGCAGCCCCAATTACAATTGTATTTATTGCCGGGTTGTCGAGTATAAATCTGTAATTCAGCGACAGTATATCGATGCTATTTTCAAGACACCAGTTATATACTTCTGTAGCCTTTTCCAGGATACCTTCTTTAGCAATATCGTAATGAACGATTTCGCATTTGGCGGGATCTTTGCCTGAAAGCAAGCCCATGCATAAAGCCGATCCCACCATTACGCCCACATCATTTTTCAACGCTTCCTGCAACAATCCCTCGGCACTTGTGCGTAGCAGGTTATAGTCCATATAAGGCATAATAACATCGGCATACCCCGAAGCCATAAATTTTCTATGCAGGTCATGATCCCGTACGCCAAGGCCGATATTGAGTATTATCTTTTCTTTCTTCATTCTCAGCAGCACATCCATCGCTCCACCCTTACCCAATAGGTCATCCAGATCTTTCGCCGCAGGGTCGTGAATATGTAAAATGTCCAGGTAGTCGGTATTTAAGGTCTTTAGGCTGCTATCTATGCTTCGCTGCAATTTTTCGGCCGAGTATCCGCCATATACCGGGTGGGTTCCCGCTTTTGTAGAAAGAATTATTGATTGGCGGTTATTATACTCCTTTAATGCTATCCCGATCTTCTTTTCGCTATTCCCATAAAAAGGAGAGGTGTCAATAAGATTGATCTTGTTCTCCAGGGCAAATAGCACGGTTTCGATAGCGGTATGGTCGCTAACCGGTTTACTAAAGAAAACCTTTTCCTCACACGACCCAAGCCCTGCTCCACCTAATGATATAGGATAAACGGGTGTATTGTTTACGCTTGATAGCATTGTATGTAGTCAAACTAAAGTGGACTTATTGTTAGATATTGTTTCTTGATTTTACGAAGTTAAGTTATTTTTTTTTAGTTTTCAAGTGATAGGGGTTAATTTCTGTAAAAAATACCTGTTTTTCCTTCTGCTTAAAGTCATCTGTTTGATGCGTTCTCTTTCCTTGAGTATTGCATCACCTCTCCCATAATATACATCCGCTGGGGTCAGGTTGTTCAAAGATTCGTGATAACGCTGATGGTTGTAATACTGAACAAATTGCTTCAGCGCATCATCCAACTCTTCAAGGCAATAATAGTTATCCAACTTGACCACATTTTTCATTGAACGATGGTAGCGTTCAATTTTTCCTTGTGTTTGAGGATGCATCGGTCTGCCATGTATTGGGATGATATCCTCACTTTTCAGGTACTTTTTAAGCTCAGATGATACGTAACAGGCTCCATTGTCAGATAGCAGCTTTGGGCGTTGTTTAGAGACCAGTTTTGCCTTTTTAATGGCTGTTGCCACAGTCTGCTTCACATCTTCTGCTTTCATGGTGCTACAAAGCTCCCAGTGTACAATAAAACGGCTGTAATCATCCAGTATGGTACTCAGGTAATACCACCCCCATCCAAGTATTTTGAAGTAGGTGAAGTCTGTTTGCCATAGCTGGTGCACAAAGGCTGGTTTGTCACTGAACTCATCTGCTGCCGATAGCAAAATGTGTGCTGGTGACGTAATAAGCCCCCTTGCCTTCAATATCCTGTAAACACTGGATTCTGATATAAATACCTGCTGCTCATCTGTAAGTTTGAATGCCAGTTCTCTCGAGGATAGCTGCGGGTGTTCCAAAGCCAGTTCTACTGCCAGATTCTTCTGTTCCTGGGGAATAGTATTCCATTGCTGCTTGCTCCGCCTCCCAGGTGGTTGTAATCCATTGATACCCTCCTCTGTGTAGGCTTGATACCACTTGTAGAAAGTGCTTTTATTAATGCCTAATTCCCGTAAGGTTCTGTTTACCCCCAAATCAGAGCCATCAACCAGTCGGATGATTTCTTCCTTTTCTGATGCTGTCAATCGCATATACTTACCGTATTTTACACTTATTCCAGAATGGTTAAGCTTTTTTTTACGATGTCATAGCGCAGCATCAGGTCTGCTACCATCTCTTTAAGTCGCTGGTTCTCTTTGCGAAGTTCTGTTACTTCATCACTAGTGGCTTCCCTGGTAGTATCACCAGTAAGTCGCTTTTTACCAGCCTCAATAAATTCCTTGTTCCACTTATAGAACATGGATTGGGTAATTGTGTACTTACGGCAGATCTCTGCTGTTGAAAGCTCCCCTCGTAGGGCTTCCATAACAATCATGATTTTCTGGTCAGAGGTAAATAACCTCCGTGTCTTTCTGCGGATATCCTTGATGAAGTTTTCTGTGGACTGCTTTTTCTTTGATTCCATGTTTACATTTTTTGTTGGTTAACAATGGAAACACTATCTAAAGTTATATTCTTTTTCAGTCCACTTTATGCTGACGATTTACACTGGGTATTTCAATAAGGAAAGCTAATCTGTCGTAATACAGTGTCTTCTCCCACTCACGCAGTTCATTTGCCGGCTTATTCCTCGCATCTGGCACTCTGCCCTTGATCGGGTGAGATAGCCTGATATTGGGGCTTAAAATACGTTCTCCTGAGAATGTACGGCTAACCGCCTGCATAGTGGCATCAATAAACTCTCCCTGGCTGATTAATGGCTGGTTCTCCCGAAGGAATACAGGTATAAGATGTGAATTATTGATCTCGTAAAGAGAACCTTCAACGGTATTGCTTTCTATAAATGCCCTGCCGGATGATTTTACTTCTATCTGGTTGATTACCTGTGGGAGATATTCCCCCACAGGCTTTACTTCTTCCTTAGTTACTGATTGCTGCTGTTGCTGTTTCATTTTGTAATTGCTTTTGTTGATTGAGTGAATTGATGATTCCGTCTTTCTTTTTGCTGAAATCCTGCTTCAATGATTCCTGATAGGAAGGGAATTGGTAGTACATAGCTGATAACTCTGCAATTGTGGTGCATTCATGGATGGCCTGTATGACATCTTCAACGGCTACCGGTGCTGCTGCCTCTGTACCTGTGTTACACCAACGTAGTACCTGTGAGCCGGTATCTACTGTAGGAATGAACTCCGGCTTATCCATGAATAAACCGGTTCTATCCTTTGAGGCAGTTGCCTGATGCTTTTGGTTGATATCCAGTACTACGGTGAACTCGTAGTCCATACCATCTCTTGTGATTCCTTTTAGGCCCACTTTCTCAGGAACCTGTTTTCCGTTTTTCTCAGATAGCACGTATTCCTGTTTAGCTCTAATGGTGCCTATAACATGTGCATCACACTGCAGCAGGTGCTGAACAAATGAATTATGTCTGGGAGTTAACTTGCTCCAGTTAGTGAAGCTATTTCCTATCATACCTGAATGAATATCCAGTATACCACCGGAACCTTCCCACTCATGAGAGATACTGTCAAGGATGATTACCTCAATCCCTGCTGCAAGGCATAGGTCAATAGCCAGTATGTATCTTTCGGGTGTAAAAGGAGCAGCTAACGGTACGACATTGTAGTTACCCATGTCGGCATACAGATCAGCAGAGTGGTTCTCTGTATCTATTACTGCTATCTTATCCCATGACCCACATATTCCATAGGCTATAAGGAGAGCACTCTTTGTTTTACCTGCCCCTGATGGTCCCTGTAAAGCCATTTTTATCTTGGCTTTCTTTTTTGATGCTGTTTGTAGTTGCATTTGTTTTTATTTTTTTGATTGTTAACGAAAGTTTCAGGCATAAAAAAAGGAGGCTGGATATTACTCCAACCCCCTGCTCACATGATTTGATAGGTTTATGACATTACTTTTCTGTTCCTGCTGGCAGCAGACGAGATACCTGCACTGTTTGCCTTTGAAGGAGATGTTCTTGGTTCCTCGATTTCCACTTCTCCATGACCAACTACTTCCTTACTACCGGCAGGCTGATATGCATAGCTGTATGCAAGGCTTATCTTTTCTCCTGTACGCTTCACAGTATAGGTATAAGAGTCACATGGTACTCTTACGATATCTCCCTGCATCTGTTGGCCTACAGATAGTTTTGCTACTGTCTCATCTAACGTCGAAGGCATGGATACCTTTCGGACAGTGGCATAATAGTTACCGGTCTGTGTTGATTGAATGAGCTCTACTGAACCTGTTAGTTCTAAAGCAATAAACTCATCGCCGTCTTTATTTTGACGGACTTTGTAACCTGATACTGTTACCATAACATGATAATTAAGAAATGAAAAATACCTTCCAATTCTAATGGCTCATTTATTAAACAGCTATGAAATCTTAATTGCAAAAAAAATCATCGTTTATTTGTAAACGATGATTTTTAAATTTATAAATTTTTGACGTCTAAATTATTTACAAATATTTATTAGCCTTGTTAAGCGTGAATTAATCAATTTCCTGTTTTGTCTTAATTGTAGCTTGCGCCGCTGTGCGAATTTGGTTCTCAATTTCAAGGCTCATCTCAGGATTATCAAGTAACATCTGTTTTACAGCATCACGCCCTTGACCAATTTTAGTTTCATTATAACTATACCATGATCCTGCTTTTTTGATTATTTCAAAATCAACACCCAAATCAACAATTTCACCTACCTTACTAATACCCTCTCCGTAGTTAATATCAAACTCAACCACTCGAAAGGGTGGTGCGACTTTATTTTTTGCCACCTTCACTTTCGTACGATTACCAACAATGGCATCTCCATCTTTTATTTGTCCGATACGACGAATATCCAAACGAACAGAAGCATAAAACTTAAGTGCATTACCGCCTGTGGTAGTTTCTGGACTTCCAAACATAACACCAATTTTGTCACGCAGCTGATTAATAAAGATACAAACACAGTTGGTTTTATTAATAGAACCTGTAAGCTTACGCAATGCCTGGCTCATCAATCGAGCCTGTAAACCCATTTTACTATCGCCCATATCCCCTTCAATTTCAGCTTTGGGCACCAATGCTGCTACGGAGTCAATAACAATGATGTCGATTGCTCCTGAACGAATTAAATTATCGGCAATTTCTAACGCCTGTTCACCATTATCTGGTTGTGCAATTAATAAGTTTGAAATGTCGATTCCCAGCTTCTCTGCATAGGTTTTATCAAAAGCATGCTCAGCATCAATAAATGCGGCCATTCCGCCTTGCTTTTGACATTCTGCTATGGCATGCATGCTTAATGTAGTCTTACCTGAACTTTCTGGCCCATAAATTTCAATGACACGACCCTTTGGAAGGCCCCCAACGCCTAGCGCAATATCTAATCCTAGGGAGCCTGTTGGAATCACTTCTAATGGCTCTATGCGAGTATCACTCATCCGCATTACTACGCCTTTGCCATATTCTTTTTCTAATTTTTCAATGGTGAGTTGTAAGGTTTTCATTCTTTCCTTATTCTCGTTTACTGCTTCTTTTGGTTCTTTAGCCATGTTGGTATAAATTTATTTGAGAAGGCAAAAGTAAAGGGTGTAGGTTGAAATTCTTTCATTATAGCAAATAAACCCGCTAAGAATTTTAGCATTCCAATCCCCATCAACAAAAAAATGTTGCCCAACTTCCTTAAACATAAAAACTCTCATGAAACAAAGGCCTAAGGACGCTATTAAAGACCGCTGCGATGAAGAAACTGAATTAACATTAATTCCAATTATTGTAAAAGCATCGTTCCGATGCGCTATATTTGTTCTATATGTTGGTGCTACCGATGGATATTAAAGCTGCCTTATTAAAAGAACACTCGAAAAAACAAACCTCCTCTCTCGTATCGTATATTGGAAATAACAAAGAACGCTTTGCAATTCTAATAGAAGTTTTATTTGCCAATGAGCCGGTATTGGCGCAAAGAGCTGCTTGGGTGATGCGCTATTGTGCGGAAACTAACCCAACTTTAATAAAAAAATATGTTCCTAGGCTTATCAAAAACCTAAGTACACTTAATTTACATGATGCCATAAAACGAAACACCTTACGCTGCTTCATGTTTACAAAAGTGCCCGAGTCAATACTTGGAATGCTTGCAGATTATTGTTTTAAAATTGTATATAATGACAGAGAAGCTATTGCCATTCGCGTTTATGCTATCTATAATTTATTGGAAATATGCCACCTATATAAAGAACTGGGTGAAGAATTAATACCCTTACTTCAGCTTTTAAAAGATGATGAGTCGCCCGCCATGAGGTTATGTGCAAAAAAAGGCATCGCACAATTAATTCCCAAAGAAAAAGTATTGCCTAGGCAAAAAAGATAAATTGTTTTTAGGATTCACTTCCAATCCAATGCGATTACTAAAATAGATTATTTAAACTATAGCATGTCTTTTTATGTAGGGAAATCCAGCCATGCGTAATCCTATTGCTTAATAATTTTAAAGGATTGAACACGTCCTTCTAAAGAGCAATTGGCAAAATATACCCCTGGTTCAAGTTCAGAAATATCATATTGATTTGTTGATTCGGAAACAAAAAAACGTAGCACGGTATCTCCCTTACTATTATAAAGAGTAACCCATGCTGATTCTCTCAACGCCATTGTTATCATAGATTGCGCCGGATTCGGATAAACCGCTATGGGCTTTAAATAATTGCCTGATTCTATACCCACAAAGGGTCCGGTACCCGTGATATCGAGCGCTTGTGTATATATTTTATCTCCGCCAACAGCATTATTTTTATTTGATGCATTAAAAGCGGCATAGATGGTGGCGACGCCGTTGTTATTAGAGGGTGCTTTCCAATTAAAAGACCATGATCCTGTATTACCAGTAAAATCAATTCCTCCCGACTTATGCATGATGTATTTTTTGCTTCCACCAAACAATTGTGTGCGCGTGGCATCAGTAACAACTATAGAACCAATGGAATTTGCAATGCTGCCAGTGCCTTTCATTACTATAGCTTCAAAACCATATCGCGTTTTAACGCCTTCGGCAACAGAGAGGGTAACAGTATAGGTATGATTGGGAATATAACTTGTAACTTTATTATTAAGAGAGTCTTTAACGTCTATAGTTGTTGTTCCACCACCACTATTTAATGCACTTCCTGTATGACATCCCGCCTCGGCACAGGTTTCATTTAATGGCGGTTCACCTGCCACGCCAGAGGTAGGGCCTCCAGCATTGGTAAATACCTGATAGCTCAATAAACAACATAATCCAGTAAATAAAAAAAAGATGAACTTTCTCATAAACTATACTTTTAAAAGATGCAAGAAACACAGAAAACCTTGAAATAAAAAAACCCCTCCTAATTAGGAGAGGTTTTAAATATTTTTTAAAAATAAATTAGTTTTTTGGTTGTTCTGGAACAACTACTGGCGATGGTTGTTCAACTGGTTTAGCCTCAACAACACCACTGATGGTTAATGCTTTTGGACTAGACTTAGCATTTGATGTAACAGTGATCGTTTTTGTGAAAGGACCTGGACGACCACTTGAATTGTAAGAGGCGGTAACAGTTCCCGTTTTTCCTGGTGCTATTGGCTCATTACTCCATTTTGGTGTAGTACAACCGCAAGAAGCTTGAACGTTGCTAATGATTAATGGCTCTTTACCAACATTTGTAAATTTAAATTCATAAGTAGCTTGAGTTCCTTCAGGTACAGAACCAAAATCATGACTTTCGGCTTCAAATAAAAAATCTGGCTGCGTTGAAGCTGGTGTTGAAGGAGCTGCTGCTGCAGGTGTTGCAGTTCCTTTAGCTGGAGCTGTTGCTGTTGATGGTTTCGCTGGAGCAGCTTTTTTAGCACCTGCAGCAGGTGTTTGAGCAAATGTTACAATTGCACCTAAGGCAAGAGTAGCAAGGGTTAATGTGAACTTTTTCATGGTACGTGTAATAATCTTAATTGGGTTAATGATTGTTGATTTAGGATTCAAAAGTAATTGTAATTGAGGGACTGTCAATAGTGCTTAACATTATTTTACAATATTGCGGTTATCGTGTTTCCTGAGGAGCTGCGATTACATTACCGCTTATAATTAGTGTTACCACTGGCGTTTTATATGATGTAGAAGTGACAGAAACCGACTTCGCAAAGGTTCCCATGCGGCCATGGGTAGCATATTTAACAGTAACAGAACCACTTTTACCAGGCATTACCGGCTCTTTGGTATAATCACTGACTGTGCAACTGCAGCCAGGATGCGCATCGGTTATCGTTAACGGTTCTCTTCCTATATTATAGAATTTGAATATATAAATAGCGTCTTGCCCTTCAAATATTTCTTTAAAGTCGTGCGATGTGGTATCGAATAGTATTTCGGCTTTATCATAAATAATAGCGGGACTAACTGGTGCTGCCATAATTGCCTTCTTCGTGGTTTTGGCTTTTGCCGGTTTTTTGGGCTTCAGATTTTGTGCATTTACACTAAAAAAAGCAATTGTGATAATAAGAAAAAAGAATATGCGTTTCATATCTATACTAAATTTAATAATGCGAAGATGTAACATTCGATTGTAAATAAGTGTTATTATTAACAGCTATTATGTAAAGAAAACTTATTATAAATCTTAAGTATCAAGGTTTTCAAAAATAGAATTTTTGCTGATAAATTCAGGTACTATAAGTTTCATTTTAGATACAATACTTTCATTATTCTGAGTTTCAAAGAGTCTAATGAGGTCATACAACTCACGATAGGCTCTTTCATAGTTGTAGCTTTGAACTTGTGCTACAAGTATTTTTTTATGGTGCGTGGGTAAGGTCGTTTCCTTAACATTCAAAAGCTCTTCTTTTATTTTCTCTCCAGGACGCAAACCGGAAAACACAATCTGAATATCCTTACCTAATTCCAATCCAGCCAATCGAATCATCTTCTTTGCTAAATCAGCAATTTTTATGCTTTCGCCCATATCAAAAATCATAATTTCACCCCCTTTGCCCAAAGCTCCAGCTTCCAAAACCAACTGACACGCCTCGGGGATTGTCATGAAATAACGTGTTATTTCTGGATGTGTTACCGTAACGGGACCACCCTCCATAATTTGTTTCCGAAAAATTTGCATTACAGAGCCATTGGAACCCAATACATTGCCAAAACGTGTGGTTATAAATTGAGTGTAATTCTGATTGCCTACTTTTTTTAAATATTCATCAAGTGACTGAATATATATTTCAGCTATTCTTTTGCTACAACCCATAACACTGGAGGGATTCACTGCTTTGTCGGTGCTAATGAAAACAAACTTTTCAATTTCATATTTAACCGATAAATCGGCAAGGACCTTGGTACCATAAACATTGGTATTTATGGCTTCACTTGGATTATCTTCCATTAAAGGAACATGCTTATAGGCTGCCGCATGGTAAACTAAATGTGGTCTGAAGCTTTTAAATAAATGCTCCATTCGAATCTCGTTCCTAATATCTCCAACAACAATTTCGAAATTGTTGAAATGCATCTTTTCACGAAGCTCCATATCTAACTCATATAATGGTGATTCAGCTTGGTCGAGTAAATAAATTTTTTCTGGATAAAAATGGCTCAACTGTCTTGCTATCTCACTGCCAATGCTGCCACTCGCCCCTGTCACTAATATGCGTTTACCACTAATTTGATGAGATATTGTTCTTCTGTCTAAAACAATCTCATCCCGATCCAAGAGGTCTTCAATATTTACGTTTTGAAACTGTGCTAAACTTAACTCACCATTAATCCAACGTTCGAGTCTCGGAACACTTTTCACTTTAATGTTTAACCCCAAACACATTTCGATTAGTTCTTTTTTGCGATGAGCTGAAATACTTTGACTAGCAATTAATAACGTTTTTATATTAAGCTGCTTTACTAATTCTTCAAAATTGTTTTCATAAATATTATAAATTTTTATTCCTTCTATAGTTTTACCTATCTTCTTCTCATCATCATCTAAAAAAGCAGATACTTTATATACAGAAAGATAATCCTTATCTATCGACCTTTTGGCAATAATTCCAGACTCTCCAGCTCCAAAAATGGCAATGCCTTCTTTAATTCCTTTGGATCTGCCTTGATAATAACTAAAAAGCAACTTGTATGCAATACGCGGTGCAGATAACAGACTTAAAGTTACAAAAAAGTCAATTACCAAAATTTGAATTGGTATAAAATAGATATCCGATTTATTAACTTTGAAAAGTATATAATCAAAAACGATCAAAACTAAGCTACTAGAAAACACTGCAACAAAAATCCGCATTGCATCATAAATACTAGTATATCGCAATAATCCATGATAAATTCGAGTAATTAAAAATGAGATTATTCGAAAAATTAGAACCATGGCCGTTGATGCCGCAAGCCAATTCCATCCGAATGGTGCAATTGAAAAATTAAGTACAATGAATGAAATTGAAGAAAAAGAAAACCCAGATGCCAAAACATCAAACAAGAAAACAATCCAACGAGGTGTGTAATTTCTATAATACTTTATAAATAACCGCTCAGGTGTAATGATCAATAGTTCTGGTTTAATAAGCCAAATTAAAAAATATTATTTCTTGGCCTTCATTTTTACAGGATTACCAAAACAACCATTCGGAAATTCAATTTTCAATATTGACGAAATGGTGGGAGCAATATCGGTAATATTTACCGGTAAATTGGTATTTCCTTTCGTTATATTATAACCATAGAAAAAAAGTGGAACGTGAATGTCATAAGCAAAAGCCGCTCCGTGTGTTGTTCCCTTTTGGTTTGTTCCTTCAATGTAATTGGGCATTAACGTGTAATACACATCGCCACTGCGACGGACATTATACGACATCTGTGAAAAATGCAGACATTTGTCATTGATTAATGCATTGTTTAATAATGAAGCAGCAAAAGCATTAGAGATCTGTGGGATTTTCATCAGCTCTTGTGATAAAGCATTGCACAACATCTCAAAATTTAGTTTCTTGGATTTAATTAACTCGTGATTTAAATAGAAACACTGATCGCCGAGGGCTTCTAAAAGTAAAGTGTCTTGGTATTCATTAAGTAAAAAAATTTTTGCCGTGCTCTCTACTAATTTTGGATCTAAAAACCCAGCATTAAACTTATAGTCGAGGAGAAGCTGTGGATTTTGCACTGCACCATGATCCGCAGTTAAAAACAAAAGCACGTTCTTCGTTCCAATGGTCTTATCCAAAAAGTTCAATAAATCTTCTAAATCTTTATCCAAACGCAAATAACAATCCTCCACTTCAATTGAATTTGGCCCAAATTGATGCCCAATATAATCTGTGGCAGAAAAACTCAAGCAAAGCATATCGGTAATGCCGTCGGCACCCAATTGCTCATTGGTTATAGCCATTTTAGCAAAATCTTTGGTAAGTGTATTCCCAAAGGGACTTCGACGAACATTTTCAAAGTCTTTGTTTTTTAATTTCGAGAAATCGTGCGGAAACGTAGGTGAGACTTCACCTTTATATAAATTCTCATACGGAGTGTCGTCAGCCGTCGATTCGGTATAGGTTGAAATATCAAACAGGGTAGTCCATGCTTGCGAAATATATTTTTCAGGATATTTCATCGCATTAAATGCATTTACCCAAGAAGGTAACTCTTGCATATAATAACTGCTTGTTACCCAATTTCCTGTTTTATTATCAAACCAATAGGCTGCATTTGCTGCATGTCCAGCAGGTAAAATAGAGCCTCTATCTTTTAACGCGATACCGATAACTTTAGATTTAAAATTAGTGGCAAGTTTCAATTCATCTCCTATGGTATTTGTTAATAGGTTGCGAGGCGACATCAAACCCACCGAGCCTTCAGCACCGATCGTTTTGACACTAACATCCTCTGAGCAATAAACATTTTTATGGGTAACTCTGTCATACCAATCATTGCCTATTATACCATGTAAATTAGGTGTAGTTCCGGTATATATACTTGCATGTCCTGGTCCTGTATGTGTAGGAGCATAATTATACTTTGTATTACTACATTCAAATCCTTCTTTTACAAGTCGCTTAAATCCTCCATTTCCTAATTTATCCCAATAGCGATAGATATAATCAAATTTCATTTGATCAACCACGATACCGACCACTAACTTTGGTCGCTGCAATGGCTGAGCTTGCAACGAAAAAAAACCGAAAGAAAAGCAGAAAAAAAACGCCAAGGTATATCTCATTCTGCAAAAATACAATTGATATGTTAAATCTTTGAGAAGAAACTTAGAAACTCCTGTTTTTTCTGGCGAGATACATTAATCGTCTTACCATTACTCATCACCACCTCACCTCCATCTCCACGATTATACTTTCTAATATGTTTCATGTTAATTAAATACGACTGATGTACTCTATAAAACGAACTTTCAGATAATGTTTCTTCAACATCTTTAATTGGCTTTGACGTTTGTATTTTACGGTTATCAATGAAGTAAAAGGCGGTGTAACTTCCGTCGGACTCACAATAAACAATGTCTTTTATCTCAATAAATGTTATTCCATCCATACTTGAGATAGCCAAAAGATCGGGGTTTTTTTGAAAAACAGCCTTCTGCTTTAAAATTTCATTGCCTTGCTTGCGCTCTTCTGGCTTCTTATCAATCACCTTTTGAACGGCTTTTACCAATTCATCTTTATCAATGGGTTTTAATAAATAATCAATCGCATTAAATTTAAATGCCTTAACTGCATATTTATCGTATGCTGTAGTGAAAATAACATTAAAATTAATCTCACCCAATTCATTTAATAAATCAAATCCATTGATGATAGGCATTTCAATATCCAAGAATAAAATATCAGGAGGATTAAAACGAATAAATGCCAAACCTTCAGAAGCATTGCTAAACAAACGTATGTTCGCTACCTGTTTACAATGTTTCTGTAATAAAAGCTGCAAGACCTCACAGCAATAGATTTCATCATCAATAATTACAACATTCATATAGATTTCAAATTAGTATTGCTGCTTCAAAGGTATCTGAATTTTTACAGTCGTGCCAAATGCTTCCCCGTTCTCATTGGTTTTATCGATAATCTCAACACGAGCTAACGTGTCGTAAATTTTATTTATCATATCTATTCTATCCGCGGTAACCTTCATGCCATGTGATTTGTGCTCTGTAGCCGACTTACTTTTCATTCGACGGGCTTGGCTTCGCCCAATACCATTATCATCAATGATAACTGTAATTTGGTTTTCGCGATAACTAAAATGCAACGTTATTTTCCCTTCTCCTCCGTATTGCATTAAACCATGCCAAATGGCGTTTTCTACATAGGGTTGCAAAAGCATGGGAGGTATCTCTGTATTTTCAATATCAATATTATCATCAATAATTATTTCATACACAAACTTATTTGAAAACCGCAAATCCTCCATCTCAATATACAGCTTTATGGCCATTATCTCGTTACTAAGCGTAACCAACTGTGATCTAGAATTATCTAATGCCAAACGAATTAAACGAGAAAACTTTGTGAGATAATCAGAAGCTATCTCTGGTTCACTTTTTAAAATAAAGAGATTAATAGAATTGAGACAATTGAAGATAAAATGCGGATTCATCTGTGCACGCAATGCCGCCATCTCCGTTTCAATTATCTTCTTTTGAAAATTAGCACGCATCTGCTGAATTCTCTGATCCTCATAATGCTTGTTTATTTTAAGTACTTCATCAGTGCGCCGTTTCACCTCATCCTCAAGCTGTTCGTTGGTTTGTAACTGCTGTTTTTGATTCTCTTGTAATTGTTTGATTAGCTCTACTTGTGCATCTGTTTTACCCAGTTCACTTAATCTACTTTTATGCCCTAATCCAAAAGACAAAAAGAGTATTTCGAGAAGAACACCAATTTCAGAAAATTCAATTGGAACCTTGTATACGTTAAAACTAGTAATATGGGTGTAAGCAACTAGGGATGAAAAAATTAAACCTAAAAAAAGCGAAATAGTTCCTATGAATATATAACGCGATAAGATATTTTTATTAAATAAAACTAAGACTAATGTGATAAGTAAAATGCTATAGTTGATGGTTTTCTCCAATGCAAAAAAATAAATATTATTAAAGTTGTAAGGTTGAATAATTAGTAGGACAAAATCGGCAACAATAAAGATAAACAATAAGCTAACAGCAACATTAATAAAACGATCCAAATTAGTTTGCAAGGTTGCTGTTTCCAGAAAATAAGCCACAAATTTCAAATAAAAAAGAATGCCTATGGCTGTTAGGATATTTTCAGAACAATAATAATACGATGGAAAATAAGATGTAATTACTCGAATATCAGCGTTATATTCAAAATATCGTAGAAAAATAAAAAAACTAATAATGATAAAGCTTCCGTAATATACATAACCCAAATAATAATTTCGAGAAAACTGAAGTATAACAAAAAAAAGCATAAATAATAGACATGCTAAAAAACAACTCTGCAATACGACAGAAGAAAAGGACTTAATTGTATTTTGGGACTGATAGTTTTGATAGTTTTCAGGCGAAAATAAAAGTAGTTTGGGCAACTGACATAGACGATAATATGTTTCTACTTTTAGAAAGAACGTTTGTTTACTTTGGGGTGAAATTACCAATTTAAAAGTATAGGGTAAATCTGGATCTGATAATTCGTCTTTAGAACAACCAAAACCAGCCTTTTGAATTTTAATGACATTGTTATCGAAATAAAACAAATCCAACTTATCGGATTTACTAGCTATAATAAAAGCGTTGAGCGTTAAAGAATCGGTATTCTGTAAGTCTATTTTATACCATAAGTTCATCTTTCCGAAATCGAATCCGTGGCTTTTAAATCGTGAAAAATCAATTAATTGAAAAGACTTATTTAATACATCCTCAATTTCATTGTACTTGCTGCTATCAATAAAAACTGGACAAAACTCATGTATTGGAATACCTTGGTTATTGGAAGATAAAACAGCATGACTAACTTCTATGTTTTGTTGCGCTAAGGAAGTTTCCGAGATGCATAATCCCAGAAATAAAAAGAAATAAACAATGCATTTTTTTGCAATGAAATGCTTTTTCATCATCAAATACAAATAACTAAAAAAATTGCATTTTACAACGCCTGAATTTCTATATTTTTAATAATAAAAAAATCCATTTTATAAAAAACACAATATAAACCTTTATTTTGCGATGTCTTTATATTATGAATCTCAAACCATCGATTTACGATCGTAAGAAACGCTGGAAAATCTGGCTTTTTGTTGTAGCCATTGCCATTGGTATTTTTACCTTATTGTATACCGATTTTATGGTAAAACAATTATCTCGCGAAGAGCGAAACAAAATGCAACAGTGGGCCGATGCCTATCGACTTATTTCTTCTTCCGAAGATTTGAATTCTGAAACACTTAATTATTTGGTTAATAATGTGATTCGAGCCAACAAAACAATTCCTGTTATCTTAGTTGATGAGAAAGGCAATATTAATTCGGTGCTGAATTTCGACACATTAAAAGATGCTGACCCAAAATTTTTACAAAGCGACTTTATGATGAAACAACTTCAGAGCATGCAGAATTCCAACGACAGCATAAAATTTTATTTTGATCCTAGCGACTCTACACGGTATAATGTTTTGTATTATAAAGAAAGTGTCATTCTTAAACAATTGCGTTATTATCCGATTGTTCAATTGGGCATCATCTCATTATTTCTTTTGGTGTCATATCTAGCCTTCTCGGCATCTAGGAGAAGCGAACAAAATAAAGTGTGGTTAGGAATGAGTAAAGAAACAGCACACCAACTTGGAACACCCATTAGCTCACTGATGGCATGGATGGAAATAATTAAAAGCGATCCGAAAGAAATTGAAACAAGCTTGATCGAGGAGATGGAGAAAGATCTGCAGCGACTTAACCTAGTTACCGAGCGTTTTAGTAAAATAGGCTCCGAACCGCTGCTTAAAGAGGCTAGCGTAAATCATGTGGTAAAAAACGCTCTGGATTACATGCAAAAGAGAAGCAGTAAGAAAATCAATTTCATTTTAAATATTGACAATTCATTTGAGGCTGTTTGTATGCTAAATATCCCACTATTCGAATGGGTAATTGAAAATTTAACTAAAAATGCTATCGACGCCATGAATGGCGAAGGAACAATAAAATGCATTATAACCGAATCTAATAGACACGTTACTATTGATTTTTCAGATACAGGAAAGGGGGTTAAGGCAAATCAATTTAAAACTATTTTTAATCCTGGATTCACCACAAAAAGAAGAGGATGGGGTATGGGATTAAGTCTGGTGAAAAGAATAATCGAAGCTTACCACAAGGGTAGAATTTACGTACGCCAAAGCGAAGTTAATAAAGGCACAACAATTCGAATAGAACTGAAAAAGATAACCTCTTAATTCGCATTTATTACATAAAATAATATTAGCTTTTTAATGGAAGTCGAATAAAAAACTTCGTTCCTTCTTGTGGTTTTGATTGAAAGGATATACTTCCACCTGCATGCTCAATTAGGGTTTTGGAATTGCTTAACCCAATCCCAGAACCCGAAGTTTTTGTGCTGAAATTAGGGACAAAAACAAAAGGTTCCATCGCCTCCGAAATTCCAATACCATTATCACGTATCGTAATTAGTGCTGATCCTGATTCTTCTTCTAAAGCGACCTCGATATCGCCTTGATTACCAATAGCAACAGCCTGAATGGCGTTTTTTAAGATGTTACCAATAGCCCTTGAGAAGTGATTTTTATCCATATAAACCTTTAAAAACTCATTTTTATATTGGCTTGTAATCTGCATAAATTCTGTGGCACCGTATAAAGAAATAAGCGCATTAAGCTCTTCACTAATAGTAATAATTTCTGGAAATGCCTGAGGAACACGAGCAAAGTTGCTGAAGTTGTTTGCCATATCGGTTAGTGAATCAATTTGGCGTATAAGACTTTGCGAAACGTTAAGGTATTTGTCGTTTAAATCCGGATCTTGGTTTTCGATTGCCTTTTGTAAATATTGCAAATTAAGTTTCATTGGTGTTAACGGGTTCTTAATATCATGTGCAACCTGTTTTGCCATTTCGCGCCAAGCCTCAGTGCGTTCCGATTTAGCAAGGTTTTCTTTACTTTCTTTCAAATCAATCACCATCTTATTATATTCTCTACTTAGCTCCCCTATTTCATCGTTACGAATCCAATGCAAGAATTCATTTTCGCGATCGAGCCGCAACACTTTTAACTTGTCGCGTAATAGTAAAAGGGGCTGTGTGGTTCTTTGAGCAACCCAATAAGATATTACAAACATCAGAATAAGCAACGCTACGTAAAGATTTAAAAAGTTTATAATGAACAGGGATATCTGAGCATTATGCTCTATTGATCTCGTAAAATAGGGTGTGTTTATTATAAAAGTTGTATTGCTATTTCGATCATAATAAGGTTGATAATAAGACGTATAAAGTAGCGATCCTATATTTTCATTTTCGGTGAACAAGGATGCTTTTTGATTTATAATGTTACTATATGCAAAATAGTTTATTCGATTGCTTAATAAACCAGAATTAAATATTTCTGGCTTGGAACTTAAAAATAATTTTCCTCGAGCATCATAAACATTGATATCCGTTGTAAATAAAGCACTTGCTTTTAATAGTTTTGCCTCTGCCTCTCCTTTTAAATTATCACTTTGAAGCATTTTCTCCTCTGTAATATATCGGTTTATTGCTTTTAATTTACTTATAAATGCAACTCTCGCTTCTTCTTTTATTTTAGAATTTATGTAATCAATGGTGACAATTGTGGTAACAGTAAAAATAAATAAAACTAAGCTTAAAATGTTTATTATTATTCGAGTACTAAATCTAAAGTAAATTAAATCGTAACGAATTAAATTATTCCTCCATGCATATTTAATACGCTCCTTTCCCCAATTATATTTGTTTGATGAAAAAAGGAATAATAAAATAAAACTTAGTGCAACCCACAGGAAACCTAAAAGCAAAAGCCCAATATACAAACAAAGCGCGTTGGCTAAAACAGAAAATAGGGATGGAGCCCTTGATGTAATAACTACTAAAAGCGCTTCTGAATCGCGATAGAGTAAATGTGAATAACCATCTTTAAAAATGCTTTTCGGGGAACTTGTAATAGAATCAAAATTATAAGTGGTTTGAAACTGAAAAGACCCTCCTTGCTGCATCAATGTTTTGTTGTTATATATCGCATAAGAGTATTCAAGTTTATTACGCATGAAAGTAGTTGGCTTTCCTGCTAATAAAATAGGCAAATAATTATCTTGCTGATACGGTGGTAGTTTTAACTTAATAAATAATTTAATATTCGTTCCGTTTCTCTTTGTTTCAAAACGTCCGATATAGCCAAAGAAATCTGATGGGCTTTTTACAAAACGAAAATTATTTCCTAAACCTAATATTCCTTGGTTTTTGTAAATACTCTCAAGCTCCGTTAACATATGCCCAGAAAAAGATGCTGATGCGGTGTCGTTTAAAAAAAGAAAAGCATTGCAGTCATATTTGTCCAAATAACTATTTATAAATTTAGAAGTGATGATTTGCTTTAATTCAGTGCTTTCTGGTTTAGTCAAACAAAAGTTAAGAAATGTTGTATCTGCAATTATTTCTTTTTCTTTCTCTCTTAAAATCTCTTCGGATCTATAATCTATTTGTGTTGTAAGTCGGCTTGCATAAAGAATACTATCCGCTTTGGCTTTCTCATTTATGTCGAAATAAAAAGAAATGGCGGAAACATTAACAAAAATTAAACCATAAAGTAGATGCCGCACTAAAAATCGTTTTGGAGCTATTGCCTTTTTAGCGAAAACCAATAATACTAAAAATATTATTGTCGCTGCCAACTTCCATCCAAAATAGTCCTCTTTCTGAAAAAATCCGAAAATAAAAATCCAAAATAAAAGCAATAAAAGCTGGATTATAAAAACCGAATGAGATTCCTTATTATTACTAAACTTAAAATATAAATGGCTTAAACTTATTGTAACAATATACATTAACAAAATAATCAAAACACCTGCAAGAGATAGCCACGATAGATCAAAAACATTAGTAAGGTCGAATGCTATTTTCGAATCAATTACCAAATCGTAAATGATTTTAAATGTTAAATAAGCAAAGTTAAAAATACATATTAGCAACATAGATCTTCCTAAAGTTGCTGTTTGGAATAACTTTTGAGTTTTTAGTTTCTCGAAATAATAAAGAGCTACTACAGTATCTAAAACAAAAAATGATACCATAAGCACCAAATCACCAAACGAAGGGAAAAATTCAGAAGATGCAAAATAACGCGGATTAAATATTTCTGAAGCAAAGAGCATTTTCGGCAGATGATAATATGACATCATTACGCGAAATGCTATAGAAATTACTAACAAAAATGTAAATCCAAGAACAAAATCTTTCTTAAAAAGGTAATCACAGAGGTGTTTAATTGAAAGGCAGAGAAAGAGAAAAGCAAGAATAAACAAAAAAAGTGCGCTACGTGATGCTTCGGGTTGTATTTCAAAATTAACAAAGCAGGTTAGGCTTTCTTTTAGTTCAATTGCATCATAGTTTGTGGCAGGTGTTAACCGTATAAAACAAGGTTGTGTTATTTCAAAGTCAGGGTTTAAATCGTTTTTTAGATAAGCATTGCTTATCTCATAATTGCTTATTATTCTATAAAAAAGTACATGAACTAATCGCCCTTGCTTCTTTTTTTCAACCAAATAAATGCCGTTTTTAAGTTCTAAAATTCTAGGGGATGATTCTAATTTGTAAATATCAATGGTCTCGATCGCATTGTCGTCCCACGAAATAATTGAGTCACCCTGATAAATTTGATGAATATACTTTTTGTTGCTTGAGTTAGAAATCGTAATAAATGAATCTGTTTGCATAGCAAGCATTACATTCATTGCATTAACCTCAGCATTGAGCTTACGTTTAAACTTCTCCTTTAGTATGGCACGATGGTCCTTATGCTTTAATGATATATCGGATTGGTCAATCTGGATTGAATAAAAAAGACATAGTAAACCAAGCAATAAAAAGACAATAAAGTTACGTGGTTTAAAATTTTTAAACATCCTCTGTTTTAACTAATAACAAATGTTTTTCATTAAGTATTTGGTTACATAATCGTGAACCCCCTCTTCCAATGAGGTAAATGGTTTGTTATATCCTATACTACAAAGTTTTTGCATATTGGCCTGAGTAAAATATTGATATTTATCGCGAATATCAATGGGGGTTTCAATATAGTTTATAGTTGGTTCTAAATGCAAGGCATTAAAAACAGCATTACCTAAAGCATTAAAACTACGAGCATTGCCAGTACCCAAATTATAAATATCACTATGTTCACGATGATGCATAAAAAAGAGCAAAACACTAATCACATCTTTTACATAAACAAAATCTCGTAGTTGTTCTCCATCTTTAAAGTCGGAACGATGCGACTGAAAAAGCTGTAACTTTTTATTTGAGGTAATTTGATTGTAAGCATGAAAAATAACAGATGCCATTCTGCCTTTATGATATTCGTTAGGGCCATACACATTAAAAAATTTTAGGCCTGCCCAAAAATAAGGTTTTCGATCCTGCGATAATGCCCATAAGTCGAATATCTGCTTCGAATCTCCATATGGATTCAGTGGCTTCAATAAAGGTATTTTCGTTGTGTCATCATCGTATCCATGCTCTCCATTGCCATACGTGGCAGCAGATGAAGCATAAACCACAGGCAATCCAAATTCAACACAAATTTTCCAGATTTCTTTTGAATAATTAATATTCAAATTTTCGAAAACTTCCATATTAAATTCAGTGGTATCGGTTCGAGCGCCTATATGAAAAATAAATTGTGTGCCTATATGATTTGCCCTTTGCCATTCTAAGTATTCAGAACGATCTACTCGAAGTGAAATAGTTTTACCTGCCAGATTTACTTCTTTTTTCGTGTTCGTGAAATCATCAACCGCTACAATATCTAAATATCCTTGTTGATTCAATTCCTTAATCAAACAACTACCGATAAAACCGAGGGCTCCTGTTACTACAATCATGATTAATTCAATTTATGACTTCAAAACTACAATTTTTATGAATTGGATTCGTTTTAATACTTTCATTTCACATCATTTTAAAGCAGTTATTATTCGCTAATGCAAAACTAGTTCCAATGTCTTAGCAAATTCGATATATGAGAAATAATTTACAAAAAAATACTGAAGGAGAAAAAACGAAGGTGTTAAAAAATTAATCTTTATTTAAAGTGTATCACTACTTTTTAACAAAAACAACTGCCATTATGAGTATATTTGAAGCTTGATTTTTTCAGACTTAATTGATCATTCACATGAGTAAAACTAAAATTATAGCCACTGTTGGCCCATCTTGTAACACAAAGGAAATGTTGTTTCAGCTTGTAAATGCTGGTGTTAATGTGTTCCGACTAAATTTCTCCCATGGACTGCACGAAGAAAAGTTGCAAATCATGAATTGGATTCGCGAAATAAATAAAGAAAACACATTAAACATCGCCATATTAGCCGACATACAGGGCCCTAAACTTCGGGTTGGGAAGATGGAAAACGATGGTGTCGTCTTTATCGAAGGAGATATAATTACGTTCGTCGGAGAAAAGGTGTTGGGCAATAAAGAAAAAGTGTACCTATCATATCCTAATCTTCATAAAGATGTAAAACCCGGTGAACATATTATGCTAGATGATGGGAAGCTGGTGACTCGCGTGGTTGAAGTGAATGAAAATGGAACTGTAAAAGCAGAATTTGTAATTGGTGGGGTTCTTAGTTCAAATAAAGGAATTAATTTACCGAACACTAAAATATCTTTGCCTTGCATCACGCCTAAAGACCACGAAGATATACTTTTTGCCATCGACCAAAAAGTAGATTGGATCGCGTTATCTTTTGTAAGAAAACCGAGCGATATACAAGAGTTGAGAGAAATCATCAACGCGAAGGGTTCGTTTATTAAAATAATTGCTAAAATAGAAATGCCAGAAGCTGTAGAAAACATCACGGAGATTATTCGTGAAAGCGACGGTATTATGGTTGCCCGTGGAGATCTTGGTGTTGAGGTTCCAATGGAAAAAATACCTTTCATTCAAAAAAGCATCATACGCAAATGTATTCATAGAGCAAAGCCTGTTATAGTAGCTACGCAAATGATGGAAAGTATGATTGATAAAACGCAACCAAACAGAAGTGAAATTACCGATGTTGCAAATGCCGTTTACGATGGCACAGACGCGGTAATGTTAAGTGGTGAAACTGCGGTAGGCAAATACCCGGTACTCGTGGTGAAAACCATGCGTAAAATATGTGATGAGGTAGAAAAAGAAGCGGTAATTTATACCCGCGATTTAATCCCTCAAAAACATTCACCTTCTTTCTTGAGTGACGCGCTTTGCTATAACGCCTGCAAAATTGCTGAAGATGTGGACGCAAAAGCTATGATAGGCATGACTCGTAGCGGATATACAGCCTTTAAGTTAAGTAGTTTTCGACCGCATGCAGAAATCTACATTTTTAGCGATAGACAAAGTATTATCAATCAGCTTAGCCTATGTTGGGGTGTTAGCGCTTTTACATATAATCGTTTCGAAAGCACCGACGACACGATAAAAGACGTTCAACAGATATTGATTGATCATGGTTTTGTTACCAATGGCGACGTGGTAATTAACACCGGAAGTATGCCTCTAAATGAGCAAGGAATAGCAAATATGATTAAAATCAGTATGATTTAAGCTTATTACTATATCCATGAAATGAAGGTGAATAAATAGATTTCTGCGTTTGAACGTTTACTGCTAATTTCCCACTTTGTTTTTTATTTCAACTATGACTGCTATACAAGAAAAGGTAAAGCAAATTTTTACTGAATTCCTCACTAAAAATGCACACCGTAAAACACCAGAAAGGTATGCCATTCTGGAAGAAATTTATGCGCGTAAAAGCCACTTCGATGTTGAACAGTTGTTCTTGCAAATGAAAAACAAAAAATATCGGGTTAGTCGCGCTACTGTTTATAACACGCTAGACTTATTGCTAGCCTGCGACTTGGTCACAAAACATCAATTCGGAAAAAACATTGCACAGTTTGAGCCTTCTGTAGGAAATAAACAACACGATCATCTAATATGCAATCGTTGCAATCAAGTAATAGAATTCTGTGACCCTAGAATTCAACAAATTCAGCAAATGATGGGCGAAATATTAAAGTTTGATATCACCCAACACGCTTTAAATTTGTATGGAAAACCACATTTCAATGAAAAGGGTGTTTGTATGCATTGCGATAAACACGAAGTAGAAATACAAACATTAGAAAGACCAACCCTAGAAAAGACAGGGCGTTAATTTTTGAAATTATAAAAATTGATAGATAATATATGGTAGATGTAATTTTAGGACTTCAATGGGGAGATGAGGGAAAAGGGAAAATCGTAGATTTTTTAGCGCCTGATTACGATATAATCGCACGATTCCAAGGAGGACCCAATGCTGGACACTCATTAGAATTTGATGGGCACAAAGTAGTACTTAACACTATTCCTTCGGGGATTTTTCAATCGCATTGCGTGAATATTATTGGAAATGGTGTAGTGATTGATCCAATTTTATTAAAAAAAGAAATTGAGAAGATAACTCCTCTTTGCCCCGATATTAAAAATAGACTCCTCATAAGTAAAAAAGCCCATCTTATTTTACCATCACATCGAACAATGGATGCGGCAAGTGAAGCAGCCAAAGGTGAAGCTAAAATTGGATCAACGTTACGAGGAATTTCTCCTGCTTATCAAGATAAAGTTGGTCGTGCCGGACTGCGAATCGGCGACATGTTTAATGCTGGTTTTAACGAAAAATATAACGTACAAAAGGCCAGACACCACGAATATATCAAATCCTTAAATTTTGAATTTGATAATTCTACTATAGAAAAGGAATGGTTTGAGGCCATTGATTTTATAAAGACCTTTACCTGTATAGAAAGCGAATACTATATTAATAACGCTTTAAAAAACGGCAAAAAAATACTAGCAGAAGGCGCCCAAGGAAGTATGTTAGACATCGACTTCGGAACTTATCCTTTTGTAACCTCTTCAAATACATTGTCATCTGGCGTTTGCACCGGTTTGGGAATAGCACCAAAACATATTGGTGACGTATATGGAATTTTTAAGGCCTATTGTACACGTGTTGGTAGTGGCCCCTTCCCTACGGAATTAGAAAATGAAATGGGAGAATTGCTTCGTCAGAAAGGCCACGAATTTGGCGCAACAACAGGCCGACCAAGAAGAACAGGTTGGATTGATTTACCACAATTAAACTATACCATTATGCTTAACGGTATTACAAAACTTGTAATGACAAAGGCAGATGTGCTTAATGGATTCGAAGAAATATACGCCTGTGAGGCCTACCAAATTGATGGTAAAAGCACTACAGAAGTACCTTACGACCTCTGTGATGTGCATATTACACCTGTGCTAAAAACAATTCCAGGATGGTCTCAAAAAGGCCTAGATTTGCCGCCATCATTGGTAAATTATATTGATTACCTAGAAGAAAAATTAAATACTAAAATAAAGATAGTTTCCTTGGGGCCAGATCGAAGCGCCACCTTGTTCCGTTAATTTATTTGATGCCATTGAAGTGCTTTACATCAACAAGCTGCATGTAGTTAATTTTAAAAGTCATCAGGATAAAGAGATAATCTTTTTACCAAAACTGAATGCCATTTGTGGTAATAATGGCTGTGGGAAAACTAACCTGATTGATGCCATCAATTACCTTTGCCTAACTAAAAGCTACTTTAATTCTATTGATGTTCAAAACATCAAGGAAAATGAAAATTACTTTGTTTTAAATGGCAGTTTTATGCGAAAGGCAAATGAAGAGCACATCTTTTTTGGCTATGCCGATGGTGGAAAAAAGGTATTAAAAAAAAATAGTATCGCTTACGAAAAAATAAATGAACACATCGGATTGCTTCCTTTAATAACAAATGCTCCATCTGATGCTGCTATTGTAACAGGCGGTAGCATTGAAAGAAGAAAATTCATCGACAGCACCTTATCACAAACCGATGCGGTTTATCTTGTTTCATTAATGAAATATAATAAGATGATGGAACAGCGCAATGCACAGCTAAAACTATTCGAAAAAAACAACACATTTGATTCTTCATTATTGCTTCTTTACGATGAACAAATTGCCCCATTAAATAAATATGTTCATGATAAAAGAATACATTTTTTCAACGCAATTTATCCGCTGTTCCTAATGAACTATGTAGCCATAGCAAACAAAAACGAGCCTATAAATTTAATTTACAATAGTGAATTTAAGGAGGTAGACTATCTCATAGCGGCATCACGAAACTATAGGCGGGATATGGCATTAGGCTATTCAACATCGGGCATACATAAAGACGATATGGAGCTTTTATTTAACAACCAACCTGCTAAAAAATGGGCATCGCAAGGTCAGCAAAAAACAATACTCTTGGCTCTTCGTATAGCACAATTACAATATATAGAGGCAGAAATTAAAATAAAACCAATATTATTGTTAGATGATATTTTCGATAGGTTGGATAACACACGATGTAAATCACTTATCAAGCTGCTTAAGAGCGATTTGGTTGGACAAGTAATTACAACGCATACAAGTGAAGAAATTTTTGAAAACGAACACAAGATAAATCTTTAACAATAATGAAAAACTGGATTGAGGCCATGCGCCTAAGAACACTACCTTTAAGTATAGCTGGTATTATTACTGGCGGTGCAATGGCATATCATGAGAACCCAATAAAACTTAACCTTACTGTGTTTTTATTGGCTATTGTAACAGCGTTACTATTACAAATACTCAGCAACTTCGCCAACGACTACGGAGATTTTAAAAATGGGGCTGATAACGAAAATAGAAATGGACCCACAAGAGCTGTTCTATCAGGAGCAATTACAGAAAATGCAATGAAAAAAGCAATAGTAATGACGTCAATCATAACACTATTTGTGGGTACGACCTTGCTTTTTTTTGCATTCAAAAATATTAATTTAACCTTCATTGTATACTTTTTTATTGGATTAGCGTGTATTGTGGCCGCAATAAAATATACTATGGGTAAAAACCCATACGGCTATAAGGGTTTGGGCGATATCTTTGTATTTGTTTTTTTCGGTCTAGTCGCATCTGTAGGGACCTATTTTCTATTGTTAAATTCTATTTCATTATCGGTTTTTTTACCGGCTATAAGTATTGGAGCCTGGAGCACCGCCGTTCTTAACCTAAACAATTTACGTGACCTCGATAATGATAGAGTTACCGGAAAAATTACTATACCTGTAAGGATTGGAAGAAGAGGTGGTATAATTTATCATACCGCGCTAATCTCCATTCCATTTATAGCTAATTCATTATACGCACTTACCAATAAAAATTTACTTTTATTAGTTTTAACTGGTGTTTCTCTAGTTATTGCCGTTTTGATTTTTAAACCTTTATTTAAAAATCCTTCGCATCAAATCTTGGATGGATTATTGAAAAAAACAGCCTTATTTGCATTGCTATTTACGTTACTATTTTTAATTGGCGTTTGTTTTGTTGTATAACAATTAGCGTTCAATGGCTGATTTTGAATAACGATATCGTTTTTAGTTAGAAATTTTCAAACAAGCGGTTCAAATAATTCAAAACATTACATTAATTTTTGCGTAGCCTTCATCCAACGATCGGGAATATCACCATTCACGGCTGACAAATAATCAGTATAAGAACATGGTAATACAAAGCTGTTGTTATGAAAATTAGAAGTAACCTCTAAAAACCATCGCTCTGTAATTTTACTTTTATAAAATACCATTTCATTAGAATTGTCAGAGTGAAGCGCAATCCGATAGCGAATAAAATCGTTATCATTTTGCAATGGGTTTTCTTCTATTCGATTATAAAATCCATCAATAAAATGCCATATCATTTGCGCTGCTAGTTTCGCACTTTGCTCTCCCGTATCCAAATCACTAATATAATCATACAAGCCAAGGCTTCGAACTGTATTCCCAAGTCCTGCATAACGCATTAAAGTACATATTTCCTCACTCAAAAGCCCATTAGCGCCACCATTAAGCTGTGCTGGAAAATCGGCTTGTTTTATACATGACATATTTACACAAACTAGATCTGAATTTCTGAAAATAGGCTCTATATCTGAAATCGACTTCCTCACTATTCCCAATCTACAAACATCAAACAACATGTTATCCATTAGTTTAGAAGCGCCTGGTTCATTTAAATACATCTGGCTGCCAACATGACTAATATTGAATAAATAACCCGGCGAATGCTTGATAATGCGTGTAAGATAGCTTTCTTGATTTTCTTGCTCACTTAAATCAAGAAATGAGTCTAAAATTGTAAAATTTAATGCTTTTGTTGTGCTCTCAAAACTTTTATAGTGAGATAAAATCATTTCTTGGTGTGAGCCAAAAATCAAAACTATTTTTTTAAGCACCAATAACTGTTGCATCGTTTCTTGAAACGCAAATGCTGAATCACTAAAGCTATTGCCTGCATTAATATTTCCAATATCCGCAACCTTTACATCATAATTTCCTTTGTAAAGACGATAAAATTGTCGTCTCAGGGCGTCCGCAGAAAAGCTAATCCCTGGAGTTAAAAAATTGTTGTTTCGATCTCGCAATTCATTTACACCCAGGAGCACAATATCAACATCCTCCAAATTAGGAAATTGATCAATATACCTATAAATTTGATTGCGATATAAATTAACAGACCCTGAATTGCCTCCAAACTCTTCCGCATTAAGCGGGGATAAAAAATCTTTGAAAGTCATGCTGTGAAATTACTTCCAAGATATTGCATTCGATTTGGAGTTATAAACGAAATTTTCATTGGTTTCTAATAAAATAAACACTCTCTTTGCACAATATGTCAACCAACGCTTTTTTTGAAGAGGTTCAATCTTTCATAAAAATAATCGAACCGACCACGATTTGGAAGACGATAAACTACAACGCAAGTGTTATAATAGTAAACGCAGAAAAAGAAATTCTAATTCTGGAACACGCTGAGAATAACATAGAAAACACAGCAAAGTTTTCACACGTGATCACAAAAGCGCTATGGAATAAAAACAAGGAAGCTTCGAAATCACGACTTTGTTCGCTCATCGGCGTTACAAGGCGGATCCATGGACGAAAGTGTTTAATAAAAAAAATAAATAAAGATACAGCACGTCTTTTTGTTGATGAAAACCATGTAATGGGTTATGCCAATTCACAGTATAATTATGGTTTGTACCTCAACGAAACTTTGGTAGCCACAGCGTGCTTCAGTAAGGGGCGTCCTATGAATCGGCTTCCAAAAAATAAAAAATCGTTTGAGCTGATACGCTTTTGTAACAAAAACAATACAACTGTTGTTGGTGGATTAAGTAAACTCCTTCGTTACTTTGAAAACGAAAAAGAACCAGGAGATGTTATGACATACGTTGACAGAAGCTGGGGTAAACCAAATGCATATTATGCGCTAGGGTTTATACTAGATAATTCTATTACTTCGATAGAAAAATTAAATTACAAACTAATTAAAAATATTTCTTGAATACCTTCAATAGTATCATAATTTTAGGCCCAACAGCCTCAGGAAAAACGAAGCTTGCAGCTCATTTAGCTCAACAAAAGCAAGGAACAGTATTAAGCTTCGACTCCCGACAAGTATATACTGGCTTAAATATCGGAACAGGTAAAGACCTCAACGAATATACAATCAATGGCGAATCAATCCCTTATGAATTAATAGACATATGTGGGGTAAACACAAATTTTCATAGTTATGAATTTGTGAAAAAATACATACACGCCTTCGATAAATGCCAAGCAACAAATCGGCTCCCTATTCTTTGTGGTGGTAACGGACTTTATTTTGACTTAGTGCTTAAAGAATTTCAAAATATTAATATCCCTAACGATGAAGACCTAAGAGATGAGCTTGAAAAAATGGAACATGAAAAGCTAATTCAAAATTTAAAGTCGTTTCCGGAAGAAATTATAAAAACCGCTGATACCTCTACCATTAAAAGAACAATAAGAGCGCTAGAAATCGCAAAGTGGAAATCGCAAAATCATCACGAAAAAATACCGTATCCGAAACTAAAACCTATTTTATTCAGTATATTATCAACCGTTGAGGAACGAAATATTAAAATTAAAAAAAGATTAGAACAGCGTATTCAAGATGGTTTGATAGAAGAGGTTAAATTATTACTAGAACAAGGTATACCAAAAGAACGTTTGATTTATTTGGGTTTAGAATATAGAATCATAACTGAATATATCTATGGACTTTATGATTTAAAGAAAGCAATTGAATTACTTGAAACGGCAATTATTCAATATGCAAAAAGGCAAATGACTTGGTTTAGAAAGTTGGAACGCGACGGATATATAATTAATTGGATTGATAGCGATTTGGCTTTAGAAAAAAAATTGGAATATATCAATTCAATCATGGGATAATGGTTTAAAATATCGAACTATAATTCAAAATTAAACCCCAATTTAACAAGGCTTTGGTAACGCTTTTTGTCAAACCGATATAGCTTTGCTGCTCGATGTGAAACCTCTTTTTGTTTTTCACCTAACTCAACTAAAAAATCGAAACCTATTATTTTCTTTCTAAAGTTACGGGTGTCAATTGCTATCTGCAGTATACTTTCATACAAGCCTTGCAGTTGCGACAAAGTAAATTTTTCAGGAAGCAACTCGAAGCCTACTGGTCGATAGCGCAATTGTCCGCGCAATCTTTCTAATGCTATTTCTAAAATTCTGTTATGGTCGAAAGCTAATTTCGGGATTTTAGATACCGAAACCCAAGATGCCCTCTTAGCAAAGGAAATACGTGGTTTCAGGTCGTCAGATTTTATGCGAATCAATGAATAATACGCCACTGTAATAACGCGACCCAGCGGATGTCGATTAACATCACCAAAGGTATAAAGTTGCTCTAAATGAGCGTTTTGTAAGCCGGTAAGCTCAAATAAAATACGTGCTGCACCATGGTCAAGATCTTCATCCTCTAGCACTAAATTTCCAGGCAATGCCATCTGTCCGATAAATGCTTCCTCAGCCCGCTCAATCAACAATATTTTCAAGTCTCCTTCATCAAACCCAAAAATAACGTTATCTATCGAAAACGTATTGTGATAATTGGGGTCTTTTGAAAGCATCTTAACTAGTATAAAATAATACTTTTAATGGGTTTGTATAATTTAGACGATTTTTTTTGACTTATCTGGCAATAATAAAAAAACTAGTCTCGGTTTTTCAAAATGTTGGGTAATTATAGCATTTCTGGATGCTGCTCGGGCTTGGCATAACGATATCTTCCCAGAAAGCTAGTGCTATAATAGGCATCCAATCCGGAACAGGCTAATAAATCAAGTTCGTGCAAAGCAACGAAACCATCCTCTTTTATAAGTTTTTTGTCGACTTCTATATTCACCAAACGACCAACAATTAAAATTGTTCCATTAATATTGATATCTATTCTCTCCTCAAATTGCATGGCTATTTTTACAATGGCATCAGCGACAAATGGTGCTGATGAAACCTCATTAAATACTGGCTCAAACCCTATCATATCAAATTCTGAGAAGCCATCAGAATACTTCGCCGAAGTTTGATGTGCTTTACTGGCATTTTTTGCGGTTAAATAATTAAGCGTATATTCCTTGGCTGCTAAAATATTCTCCAAGGTATGCCTACGAACCGTGTCTGGCCTAAACAACAATCCATATCTTGGCGGATTGGCACCAATGTGAATCAACGAATTAAAAATAGCTAAATTAGTAACCCCTTCTTTGGATTGTGTGCCTACCAAAACAGCCGTCTTTATTCCTGACAAGGAATTAATTAAAGTCGCCCTATATCGATTAGGATAATTTTCAAGATCTTCCTTATTGATTTCCATATTTAAAATATTAACCTATATTAAAAAAACTACCTGCCTAAGTTCCAAATGGTAAAATTTAATATACCCGCAAAACTTACCCAGCATATATAAGGCAATAATAAATATGCCGCTATTTTATTAATTGAATAAAAGGATCGTATAGTAAGAAATATCATAATCCACATTAATAGAAGCTCCAAAAAAGCCCAACCAACCTCATGAAAAACAAAGAACAAAATCGACCAAAATAAATTTAGAGCCAATTGAATAATAAAATATATTATCACCTTATTTTTTCCTTCCTTCGGTTTATGCCAAATTAGCCCTAAAGCTATTCCCATAAGCGCATAAAGCAAAGACCAAACTGGTCCAAAAATCTCGTTCGGTGGATTCCATGATGGCTTAGCAATTTTCGGGTACCATTCAATAATACCTCGCATAGTGCTTAAGCCACTAAGCGCACCTAGTGCCATACAGAAAACAACACTAACAAGTAGTTTTAATCCTAGCTTATTCATTGTTTAAAAAAAAGTCTCTAGTGTTTGATAACGATAATTAAAAATTTTTTTTACCTTCTGATGGACAAATAATTTACCAGCAATCCAACCAAAAATAGATTTACCAATATCATAATGCAAAATATCGGTCATAAGAACACCTCCATCTACTGCTTTAAAATGATGCTCATGGTGCCAAATAAGGTATGGCCCTTGACGCTGTTCATCCACAAAAAAAACATGATCGTTAATATGTGTAATTTCTGTACACCAATAGAGTGGTATGTTAAACATTGGTTTTATTCTATACGTTATAAATAAACCTTCATACATCGTATCAGGTAAGTCAGATGTGATTTCAAAAATCATATCCTTTGGCGTTACTTCGTTTAGATTCTTTGGTGTGGCAAAAAAATGCCATGCTTCATCTAAGGTAATGGGTAAAAATTGTTCTTGTACTAGTTTTGTTACCATAAGTTTAAATAGGAATTATTAAAATTTTCTAATGCTGCTCATGCCTCCATCGGCATGAATTATTTGTCCACTTATAAAATTAGCTTGTATAGAAAGTAAAAATGCGATTAACTGTGCCATATCATAAGCCGAACCTACTTGTTGCATCGGGTGTCTTCCCATGCCTGCATTTCTTTTTTCTTCTGTGTTAAGAAACTTTTCTGCCATTGGTGTGTCAGTCAAAGATGGGGCAATGGCGTTAACATTTATATTTGGAGCCAACTCCGCAGCTAATGTTTTTGTTAGCCCTTCAATTGCACCTTTACTTGCACCTACAAGCGCATGATAAGGCATCCCAATTGTAGCCGCCACAGAACTTACAAGCACAACTTTTGAGTGAGACGCCTTGTTTAAATTAGGTAAGTACTTTTTTATTGTTTCAGTTGCGCCTAAAACATTTAAAGAAAAATCAGCTATAAAATCGGCCCTGGTAAAAGCTTTGAAAGGTTTAAGGTTAATACTTCCTGGAAGATAAGCGATACCGTGCAACGGCATTTCAAGTTCAGGAAACGAAAGAACATCTTCAGAGAAATCAACACTATGGTGGGTTATTGTTTCACTAAGCGATTTCCGATTCCGTGATAATACAATTACTTTGTGTCCTTCTTTTTCAAGAATACAAGATAGCTGATAGCCGATACCACTGCTACCTCCAGCTATTAAAAATGTTTTTTGTGTTGTGCTGCTTTCTATCATTAGTTTACAAATTTACCGTATTCGTGACGTGTACAAATTAATTTATTCCACATATTTTCACATAAACAAAAATACTGAAAAAACAATTCTACATCTTGGAATTTAAGCTTATGAGACTTTTGAATATGAATGAATCCGATTACTTTTGTTAGCTGCTTCATAAAAAAAGCTACTCTACTAAAATGAAAGATATTTTTACTCTAGGAAACAAAAAAATGCATTCTCACGTCGTTATTGGTGGAGACTTGGCAACGTTCGAAAGTGGCACCGTGCATCCCGTGTATTCTACATTCGCTATAGCGCGCGATGCAGAATGGTGCTGTCGACTTTTCGTTTTAGAGATGAAGGAAGAGGATGAGGAGGGTATTGGTACTTTTGTTCATGTCAACCATTTGGCACCCGCATTATTAGGGGCTGAAATCACTTTCGAAGCAGAAATAACGGAACTTCACGGAAATACAATAAACTGCAACTGGGAAGCAAGAGAAGGACAGCGTATTATCGCTAAAGGGTCGCAGGGTCAAAAAATAATTAAACGAGATAGACTAGAAAAACTATTTTACGAAATAAAAAAACTACGCTAGCAATGAGCAATAAGAATAAAAATAAACAAGGTGTCGTTTATAGCACAAATCCAAATTTTGAATTTACGGAGGAAAACCAAGCCTTAGAAACCATTCCACCATCGAAGCAAGATTTACGCGTTTGGTTAGAAAGGGGCAAAGGTGGTAAGGTATCAACTGTGGTGAAGGGGTTTATAGGTAAGGAAGAGGATTTGGAAGACCTAGGGAAAAAAATGAAGCAACTATGTGGGGCTGGTGGAAGTGCCAAGGAAGGAGAAATAATTATTCAGGGTGATGCTCGAGATAAAATTATAACCTATTTAACGAAAGTTGGCTACAAAGCTAAAAAGGCGGGCGGGTAATAACACAAATAGCCTATCTACCCAAGCAATAAACTAAAGATAATGATACTCCAAAAGAACTCATCTTGGATGCCACTCTTTTATCATCTGTAGCAATATTACTATATTTAAATTTTGAGGTAGTGCTCCAAAATTCTGATGCTTTGTTTTCTGGATCCATAAAATAAACTATTGCCTTTGCGCCTGCTGTTAAAGCAAAATTATCAGAAAAATAATGTAAAAAGTGTATTCCAAAATTAGCGCCGACATTAATACTGCTGTAACGTGAAGCTCCGGTTTTTGCCTCTGCTCCCGCTAGTTGCAGCGTGTCGTTATGTGTTACTGTGGTAATAAGGTTGTCGTTCTCAATAATCGTGGTTTTTGCGTCTGTTTGTGCAACACCATTTATCTTGGTTTCTATCTCTACATTATAATAATCCGTATAATTCATTAAAAATCTGCCACTCAAGCCATAACTAAAAAAGATGTTGTCGTCATTTTCATAATCCCAAAAATAGAAATTATGAGAAACGCCTAAATTAAAGGTATTAAGGCGAGTATAAATGGTATTTGTATTTGCAAGCAAAGAGGAATAATTATAATTTTGACGTTGACTCATAAAATCCAAATCTGCCTGAAATCCATTTTGTTTGTTGGTGATACGATTTATAAAGATACCGATAGAACGCCCGCTAGCCAATGTAGAAGCTACTTGGGAATATTCACTAGTAGTCGATTTCTCGGCTGGATTTGTAAGATGAAATTTATTGGGCTGATAGTGTAATCCTATTTCTGTGCTTTGGGCATTTGCAAGGTTAAATGCAAAAAAGAAAAAAAGAATTAGGGGTATAGCTATTTTCATTTTGAAACACATAAGCAATATTACAATTTTATTCTATTAATAAACAAATCCAAGAAGTATGGCCGCTATTACAATATAAGGTGATGGGATTTTTGTGAAGGCAACAAGTAGAAATGTGGTAGTAATTAAAATTGCACTCTGAATTTGCAAACTTCCTTGCTCCAAAATAGGCCTAGATAATATTATGGCTGCTGAAAGTATTAAACCCGTTGATACCGCATTGCTTCCCTGCACCGATTTCTTAAATATAGGATATCTTTTTACCTGTTGCCAAATCGGATAAAAAAAGAAAATAAGTAACGCTCCAGGTAAAAAAATAGCTATCATTCCCAAAAAACAACCCGCCAATTGCCACCAAACTCCAAAATCCCTCATACTCATTCCAAAGGTGTACGTGCCAAGTGTAAAAATAGGTCCTGGTAAAGCCTGCACCAAACCATAACCTACCGAGAATTCGTGTGGTGTCATATAGTGCTTGAATGCCACAAATTGCTCATACATCAAAGGTACAAGCACATTTCCACCACCATAAACCATACTCCCAAACCTATACGTGTTTTCAAACAGTAGCACTGTTCGGTGTTGCGAAACTTTACCTACTATGGCAGCAATAATTAAAACACTAAAAAAGGCAACAAGGTATCGCCATTTTATTTTAACACCCTCGACGGGCTCAAAAATATATCCTTTAATAAATATATTGGCCGCTACAGCGCCTATTACAATTACAAGTGGATAAACATACGGCGTTGGAAATAAAACGCCTACTAGCGCAGCTAAAAAAAATAATATAATACTTAGCTTGTCGTGAACCACTGTTTTACCCATCGTGTAGGCACCAGCCAAGATAAAACCAATGGCCATTTGTATAATAAATTTTGTGAATCCTAAATCGATAACAGGAAAAAAGGTGAATCCCAATACTATTAATGTAATTAATATAGATGCCGGTAATGCCCAAATTAATAATGTAATCAATGCCAGTAATGGACCTCCTTGTTTATAGCCAATCGCTGTTATCGTTTGGGTAGAAGATGGTCCAGGAAGAACATTGCATAAAGCTGTGATTTCTAAAAATTCATCCTCGCTTAAATAATGGCGCTGATTAACTAGCTTTTTTAAAAACATAGAAAGGTGAACCTGAGGGCCACCAAAGGCGGTACAAGCAAGAATAAAGACGTCACGTAAAAAAATAAAATTTCGTAACTTCACTCGGTAAAAATAATGGCTTCCACTGTATATTGCAATTAATTTTTATATTGCAAAAATAATCTAGGATAATATGGCAAGTTTTTTATGGCGTAAAAAGTCAATTAACGATTTAATGATGAGCTCTAGTGAAACAGAGAAGGGTTTAAAACGAACCCTTTCATCAACAAATTTAGTAGCACTAGGAATCGGTGCTATCATCGGAGCGGGTCTTTTTGTTCGAACAGCTGCTGCTGCTGCGCAAAATGCCGGACCATCCGTAACGTTGGGTTTTATAGTTGCTGCTATTGGTTGCGGTTTGGCTGGATTATGTTATGCTGAACTCTCCTCATCCATTCCGATTTCCGGAAGTGCCTACACCTATAGTTATGCTACCATGGGTGAATTTATAGCATGGATAATTGGATGGGATTTGATTCTAGAATATGCCGTAGGAGCCGCAACTGTTGGTATTGCGTGGAGTGAGTATTTAAACAACTTACTAGTAAATGTGTTGCATTGGCAGGCTATACCCTATCAGTGGTGTCACTCCCCTTTCGAAATGTCTACAACTGGTATTCATGGAATGGTGAACCTTCCCGCATTTATTATTGTTGCCTTGCTTAGTTTGTTGCTTATAAAGGGCACACAAGAATCGTCACTTGTCAATGGAATAATTGTAGTTGCCAAAGTGGCAATAGTAATAATGATTATTGTTTTAGGTTGGGGGTTTATCAATGTGGAAAACCATACGCCTTATATTCCACCTTCTTCTACGTATGTAGACTCACAAAATATTTCTCATAATTTTGGCGGTTTCTGGGGTGTCATAGGAGCTGCAGGGGTCGTTTTCTTCGCATTCATTGGTTTTGATGCTGTTAGTACTGCCGCTCAAGAAGCTAAAAATCCGTCTAAAGATATGCCTATCGGAATTCTTGGATCGTTGGTAATTTGTACTATTTTATATATTCTTTTTGCCCATGTACTTACCGGTATTGGAACCGTAGAAGACTTTAGAACTAATGGTAAGGAAGCCTCAGTTGCTTTTGTTATTCATAAATACATGATTGGTTACGACTGGCTCGCACAGCTCGTTACAATTGCTATTCTTGCCGGATTCTCTTCTGTAATTTTAGTGATGCTATTAGGCCAATCTCGTGTTTTTTATAGTATGAGCCTCGATGGTTTATTGCCAAAGGCACTAGGAGAAATTCATCCGAAATATAAAACACCATACAAAGCAAACTTGTTTATTTTAGTAATTGTTGGCTTATTCGCCGCCTTTATTCCAGGTGATATTGTGGGCGACATGACAAGTATAGGAACGTTGTTTGCCTTTATGCTAGTATGCGCTGGTGTTATTATTTTAAGAAAAACAAACCCTGAGTTACCTCGGAAGTTTAAAACACCATTTGTGCCTTTTGTCCCTATTCTAGGTATATTGGTTTGCTTCCTTATGATATTAGGACTAGGCTGGACCAATTGGTTGCGTTTAGGCGTTTGGCTATTAATCGGTCTAGTTATTTATTTCACATATTCAAAAAACAATAGTAAACTCAATAAATAAATTGATGAAAAAATTATCACTTTTAGATGCAACGTTGCTCGTTTCCGGTAGTATGATAGGCTCCGGAATTTTTATAGTAAGCACTTTTATGGCCCGCGATTTGGGCAGTGCTGGTTGGATGATGGCACTATGGCTTATTACAGGAGTAATCACAATAATTGCCGCTCTTAGCTATGGCGAATTAGCGGGAATGATGCCAACAGCAGGCGGACAATATGTATATATTCAGCGAGCTTATAATAAACTCACTGCTTTTTTATATGGATGGACCGTTTTTACAGTAATTCAAACAGGCGTTATCGCCGCCGTAGCAGTAGCTTTTGCTAACTATGCCGGTGAGTTTTTTCCGTTTTTAATCAACCCTGTTTTTAATGCTATAACGATAGGAACATTCGAATTTACCGTTCATTATTCTCAATTACTCGCTATTGCTCTAATTGTGTTCTTAACATACATAAACACGCAAGGAATAAATAACGGAAAGATAATTCAACTGGTTTTTACTTCTGCTAAACTTATCGCATTATTTGGGCTAATCTTTGTGGGTTTAATTTATGGATTAAAAGGAAATACATTGTGGGAAAACTTTAGCAACGCTTGGCAGGCAAGTACCACTAGCTCAATAATGGTGGATGGCACAATAACTAAAGAATGGATTCCGTTATCGGGTTGGGGCCTTGCTATTGCATTGGGAGCCTCTATAATTAATCCTCTATTTAGTAGCGACGCATGGAACAACGTTACATTCATTGCAGCTGAAATTGAAAACCCGAAACGAAATATTCCTTTAAGTTTATTCTGGGGAACTTTTATTGTAACTATTATCTATTGCCTTGCAAACATCGCATACCTTGCTTTATTGCCTATGAGCGAAATACAAAATGCGGCTGAAAACCGTGTTGGAACGGCTGCTGTAAGCGTCATCTTTGGAAGTGTTGCTAAATACCTTATGGCGGCACTTATTATGGTCTCTACTTTCGGTTGCAACAATGGTATTATTTTGGCCGGCGGTCGACTATTTCAAACAATGGCTAAAGATGGTTTGTTTTTTACCAAAGCTGCCGAAATAAACAAAAACGGAGTGCCTGCTTATGCTCTATGGGTGCAATGCGCTTGGGCTTCAATTCTTTGCCTGTCTGGAAAATATGGTGCATTGCTCACTTACGCAACGTTTGCGTCGCTTTTATTTTATATGCTTACCATCGGGGGGTTGTTTATCCTAAGAAAAAACGAACCCGATGCTGAGCGTCCATATAAAGCATTCGGATATCCATATGTTCCAATGCTCTATATTTTAATCACTGCTTTCATTTGCTTTGCGCTGTTATATAACGATACATCTCGCGGTGAAACCCTGATTGGCTTGTTTATTGTTGCTCTCGGATTTCCTGTATATTATTTATGGAAAGATGTTGAAAGGCGTCGCGCTTTAAAATAGACCTGGGGCTCTAATACACAAAAATATTACTTTTTTTAATTAAGTATTTCGCTACTTTCGTAGGTAATAAATACTTATGCAAATAGATCCTGAATTTAGCCAGGCGTTGAGAAAATATTTTACTTTCTCACGCAAAGAATATAAAGCCGCTCTCGCTTTACTTTTTATAACTACCATCATTTGGTTCTTTTGTGATATCAAAAATTTGATATCACAAAAGCCTTTCAATAATTCGCTAATCATCGAAAAAGCAAAGGCACTCGATGATCTTAATAGGAGAGATTTATCCTCAAAAGATAACGATATTGGTTCTTATCCCGAAAAAGATAATTCTGATCATGAAACAATTAATACGACGCTGTACTTTCCCTTTAACCCCAATACGGCAAGCAACGAAGAGTTTGAAAAATTGGGGCTCTCCAATAAACAAATTCGTATTATTCAAAATTATCGAAGTAAAGTTGGTGAAATAAAAAGCAAAGCTGATTTTAAAAAGATATATAGCATCAAAAAAACTCAATTTGAAGCGCTAAGTCCATATATCACCCTGCCAGAAAACAACAGCATCAAAGAATTTGTAGGGCAACCTCCCCAAAATATTGAAAAAAAGAAACTTACGATCGAAATCAACACCGCTGATTCCGCAACGCTTGATCTTTTACCAGGCATCGGAATGGGCTATGCGCGCCGTATCATTAAATATAGAGTCGCATTGGGTGGTTTTGTTAGTTTATCGCAATTAATTGAGGTTTATGGTTTCCGCGCCACTTTGTTGGATTCAATAACCCCTTTTTTAACCATAGACATATCGAAAATTACTACCTTAAACATTAATTCTGGCAATATCGAGGAGCTAAGAAAACACCCCTATCTCCGTTATAAAATTGCAAATGCAATTGTAAATTACCAACAGCAGCATGGAAATTTCAAACAAATAGACGATTTAAAAAACGTGATATTGGTTACAACTGATATTTATGAGAAAATAAAATATTACGTATCGGTTGAATAAAACGATTTTTTAAAATACCTTCGCGCCTTCCTTATATAGGGAGTGTATTAAAACATTTTTTGTCTATAGCCCCGACCTAATTTAATTGTTATTATGAACTTTGCTGCTACCGAAAACCAAACTATGATTGCGCAAATGGTGCGCGACTTTGCCGAAAAGAATATCCGCCCCTACATCATGGAGTGGGACGAAAGTCAGACGTTTCCAGTTCATATCTTTAAACAACTAGGCGAACTTGGTCTTATGGGGGTGCTCGTTCCTCAAGAGTATGGCGGAAGTGGTTTTGGTTACCATGAATATATCACGGTGATAACTGAAATTTCAAAGGTTTGTGGTAGCATCGGGCTTTCAGTTGCTGCTCATAATTCATTGTGTACCGGCCATATTTTACAATTTGGTAACGAGGAGCAAAAGAAAAAATACCTTCCTAAACTAGCTACAGCAGAATGGATTGGAGCATGGGGATTAACCGAAGCCAATACAGGAAGTGATGCATTACGAATGAAGTGTGTTGCAAAAAAAGATGGTGATTATTATGTGTTAAATGGAACTAAAAACTGGATTACACATGGAAAAAGTGGCGATGTGGCAGTGGTGCTAGCGCGTACTGGTGAATTGCTCGACTCACACGGAATCTCTGCATTTATTGTAGAACGTGGTACCCCAGGATTCGGCTCTGGGAAAAAAGAAAATAAATTAGGCATGCGCGCTAGTGAAACGGCAGAATTAGTTTTCGATAATTGTCGAATTCATAAAAACCAACTCATGGGAAACGAAGGTGAGGGTTTCATTCAAGCCATGAAGGTTCTCGATGGTGGCAGAATCTCAATCGCATCTCTATCTATAGGTATTGCAAAAGGAGCATTTGAAGCTGCGGTAAAATATGCAAAAGAACGTGAACAGTTTGGAAAACCAATTGGTGAATTTCAAGCCATTAGCTTCAAGCTAGCCGATATGGCTACCCAAATTGAAGCTTCAGAATTACTCACACACCAAGCTGCTGACCTTAAAAACAAACATTTGCCAATGACAAAAGAGAGTGCCATGGCAAAATACTATGCAAGCGAAGTGGCCGTTCGTGTAAGTACCGATGCGGTACAAATTTTTGGTGGCTATGGTTATACAAAAGATTTTCCTGTCGAAAAATTCTATCGCGATAGCAAATTATGTACCATCGGTGAGGGTACTAGCGAAATCCAAAAGTTGGTTATTGCTAGAGCTATTGGAAGATAAATATGTGTATTAATTAATGTTTCGAAAGGTAAGATTGATTCTTGGTTCAACTTTCGCCATTGTCTTGGGTATGCTATGACTCCAATAGTGCTGAGTAGCCCCCCGCATTAAAAGCAAACTACCATCTTCGAGCTCTATATCTGCCTTCAATTCACGCTGGTTTACATGCTTAATTTTAAACTTCCGGGTGCCACCAAACGACACCGAAGCTATAACAGGATTCAAACCCAATTCTTTTTCATCGTCTTTATGCCAACCCATACTATCAAAGCCGTCCCGGTAAAAATTAATTAAAACACTGTTAAAAGCCTCTTCGGCTTGTTGTTCAACTTTTTCTTTAATTTCTATAAGTGTTTCTGTCCAAGGCAGTGGAATATTCTCAACATTGGAATAACTATACTTTTTTCCCTCATCACCATACCATGCTGTAAGTCGTGGCATGTCTAATATGCGACCAAACATTTTTATTTTTTGTTGTTTCCATTGAATCCCATGAAAAAGTGCATTGTAAAACATAACGCTTTCGCGGGAATTAAAAAGGTGGGGAATGTAATACATTTCACCATCCTGGCTTAATAAATTTATTTCATCGTTATGCATAGCTCTTTTTTATTGTGAAAATTTGTGATGTTATTGCCGATCATAGCTTTGTGTTGGCCGTTATTAAAACATTAATTTTATATTTGCCCTACAAACCGAATGAGTGCAACAACCATTACCTCACAACAATACGACACGATAATACGTCAATGCCGTGATATTTTCCAAAAAAAGAATATCGATTACGGTACATCATGGCGCATTATGCGCACCTCATCTATTACTGATCAGATTTTTATTAAAGCACAGCGTATAAGAAGCATCGAACAAAAGGGCACACAAAAAATACAGGAAAATGTGGTTAATGAATATGCTGGTATCATTAACTATTGCATTATCGGACTAATACAGCTCGTTATGCCGCAAGATGTGGAGTTAGAAATGCAATCGGAGAGGGTAATGCGCCTTTTTGAAGAAGAGGTGGCGAAAACAAAAACACTAATGGAAGATAAAAACCATGACTATGGTGAAGCTTGGCGCGACATGAGAATCAACACCTTCACCGATTTGATTTTAATGAAAATTTTTAGGGTAAAACAAATTGAAGACAATAAAGGAGAAACAATAATGAGTGAAGGTATCGATGCTAATTATCGTGATATCATGAACTACGCTATTTTTGCACTAATTCGTTTAAATGAAAAATAATATTATGAAAATTGCTACCAACATTGCTCGTGTTATCATCGCCTTGGTATTCATCCTCTCTGGGCTACTGAAGGCCAACGACCCATCCGGATTTGGTTTTAAATTACACGAATATTTTGAGGTTTTTAACCTAACCGCCCTTAACCCGCTTGCCTTTGGTATTGCTTGTATGGTCTCTATTATTGAGATACTTATTGGATATGCTCTTTTCATGGGTATTAAACCCAAACTCACCGTTTGGTGCACCTTCTTAATGATGCTTTTCTTTTGGTTTTTGGTGGGCTTCTCTGCACTTACAGGTAAGGTTACCGACTGTGGTTGCTTTGGTGATGCCGTAAAGTTTTCTGTAGAGCGAGAATTTCTCAATGACACTGTTTTTCTTCTACTGATTGTGCTGATGTTATTCGGATTAAAACATATGAAATCCCTGTTAAATGGGGCTATCGGTTTAGTTGGCTTTATCGTTGTCTTCTTTTTGAGTATGGGGTTCACAATAAAAAACTATTTATACTTGCCAACAAAAGATTTTTTACCCTTTAAGGTTGGAAGTAGCATTAAAGCTGGAATGGTAAGCAACGACCCCGATGTTTATGAAAATACATTTCTTTATAGCTATACACCTACGGGAGCAGATAGCACTATCAATGAAGAGCGCCTAAAGGCCTTATACCGCGAATTCCCCGACACCAAAGTTCTTGACTCGCTTTATAAATATAAAGACCGCAAAACGGTAAAAGTACATGAGGGCGTTAAAGCACCTATTCATGATTTTATTATTAAAGACAAAGACGGAAACGAAGTAACGCAATCATTTTTTGCCGATGACTATAAGTTAGTTTTAACAAGTTACGATTTGAATAAATCAAATAAAGCTGCATTCAAGAAAATAGCCAAACTAAGCGACGATTGGCGTAAAATAGGTAAAGAGTTTTGGGGTTTAACCAACGGCCTCGATGCCGAGACAGAAGAATTACGACACGATTATCAGCTGTTTGTTGACTTTTATAACCTAGACGCAACGCCTATAAAAATGATGGTTAGAAGCAACCCTGGATTGCTTTTAATTAAAAAAGATGTGGTTATTAAAAAGTGGAGTAGCTATAACTTCCCTTCTATCGAAGAGGTAAAAGCACTAATGCAATAATCTAAACGATATCTATGTGAAACTCGCCATGGTTTGCTTTAAACCATCGCATTTCTAAAATAGCTGATTTGTTTATAGGTCCGTAAATATGCGGAAACTCCTCTCCTATTTTAGCCATCTCATATTTTAATTCGGAAACTAGTTTATCCTCCGAAATAATAAATATTACAATTTCATCTGCATTGCTGTAATAACGATTCGCGGTAGCCTTTAATTGAGCTAGCGTGCTGCAATGAATAAAGCTTTCTAAATGCAGAGATTCGGCCTCATAGTAATCCTTATCGTTAAATTTAGCTAGCTGTGTAGGTAGGGTTATATGATAAATCATTTTTGTTGGTTATTGTGTTTTATAATCAAAAAAAACGAAGCTCTATTGAGCTTCGTTTTATAAATAAATAGTGTTCTTTCTTTACACCGTTCCATCGCTTGGTTTTGCTCCCCAACCTCGCTTACCCAATAAATCCTCAAGGTCCTGTTGAAATAATACCTCCTTTTCTAAAAGTTTTTTAGCCAACAATTCCAATTGGTCCCTCTTGTCTATGAGCAAGTTTTTTGTTCTTGTATATGCTGCATCAATAATTCCTCGCACCTCATTATCAATTAACTCCGCTGTTTTCTCGCTATAGGGTTTACCCATCGAAAATTCATCTTGGTTAAAATTATGAAACGATACATTACCTACTTTACTGTTCATACCATACACCGTAACCATGCCATAGGCTAACTTGGTAATACGCTCTAAATCGTTTTGTGCTCCTGTAGAAATCTTTCCAAATATAATATCTTCACTGGCTCGTCCTCCCAGGGTCATACACATACTGTCGGTAAGTTGCTCTGTAGTATATAAATATTGGTCTTTTGGAAGATATTGAGCATAACCTAGGGCTGCAACACCTCTTGGTACGATCGTTACCTTTACCAGAGGATCGGCATGTTCAAGAAACCAACCCGTAATAGCGTGTCCGGCTTCGTGATAAGCCACAATTTTTTTCTCTTCTGGTGAGATAAGTTTGTTTTTCTTTTCTAAGCCACCGATAACACGATCTATCGCATCATGAAAGTCTTGCATCTCTACAGCTTGTTTATTGCGTCGTGCGGCAAATAAAGCTGCTTCATTACAAATATTAGCAATATCAGCACCTACAAATCCCGGCGTTTGCAATGCAAGTTTATGTGGATCAACGCCGGTATCTAGCTTCAAGCTTTTTAAGTGTACTTTAAAAATTTGCTCGCGCCCGCTTAAGTCTGGTCTATCTACGCCAATCTGTCGGTCGAAACGACCTGGACGCAATAAAGCGGTATCCAAAATATCAGGACGGTTGGTAGCAGCCAAAATAATAACGCCGCTATCAGTTCCAAAACCATCCATCTCGGTTAAAAGTTGATTCAAGGTGTTTTCTCGTTCATCGTTACCACCTTGTACTAAATTTTTACCTCGTGCTCTTCCAATTGCATCAATTTCATCAATAAAAATAATACATGGTGCCTTCTCTTTGGCTTGTCGAAATAGGTCGCGTACACGAGAAGCACCCACCCCAACAAACATTTCCACAAAATCACTTCCTGATAAAGAGAAGAAGGGCACACTAGCTTCACCAGCAACGGCTTTTGCTAAAAGGGTCTTGCCTGTTCCTGGCGGCCCAATTAATAATGCTCCTTTAGGAATTTTACCACCCAAGTTGGTATATTTCTTAGGGTTTTTTAAGAAGTCAACGATTTCCATTACCTCTTGTTTCGCCTCCTCTAATCCAGCCACATCGGCAAAATTAATATTCACCTTGGTGTCTTTATCAAATAGTGTTGCCTTGCTTCTTCCGATGTTAAATATCTGTGAACCACCAGCGCCACCAGCACCACCACCGCTCATCTTTCTAAACATAACTATAGAGAAAACAACAACCATTATTATTATAATAAAGTTGCCGTTTTTAAAAATGTCTGTCCAGTCGCCACGGTTTGGATCGGTTGAAACGTCTATCGTTTTATCTGGATCATATTGTTTTAACGATTCCTCTAGCTGACGATTAAAACTTTCTAAATCACTAACATAAAAAAAATAGTGTCCGGCGGGCATGTCAGGATTAAGGCTCTTTAAGTCTTTAGCATAGGGCTCTTTAACCCTTACCACGTCCTTGTTAATCACCACATATACCCTTCCGTGTTCACGGTCAATAATAAACTTTTTAATGTCTTTGTTGGGCAACATTTCACGTTGAACTTTAGTCCAGGTAGTGCTCACTGCATTATCTCCGTCTTTCATTAAAAGGATTACCAAAAACAACACTACAATTCCATAAATCCAATAAAAATTAAATTTTGGAATCTGTGGTTTACGCAAGGGCTTGTTGTTATTATTAGGAGAAAGGTCGTCGGTTGTAACTGATCTTTTTGGCTCCGGCTGTTTTGGGGTTTCAAAATCACCCCCGGGCTCTTTTGTTTCGTCGCTCATTTTAAATTATCGATATTTCGTGAATCTGCTCTTCCAAATGCTGTTCCAATATATACTTGCGTCATTGTGGCAGAGATTGGCTTATGCTTCTTTTATTCGCTCCACCTGAGCGTCACCCCACAAATCTTCAATGCCATAAAACTCTCTTTTGTCTTTTAAAAAAACATGGACCACAACATTAATATAATCCAATAGAATCCACTCAGAGTTTTGCTGCCCTTCAGTATGCCAAGGCCATTCATTGGCCAGTTTGTGTACCTCCTCTTCTATACTTTTATAAATAGCATCAACTTGTGTCGTACTGTCGCCATGGCAGACAATAAATACATCTGTGGCTCTGGTTTTAAGCTGCCTTAAGTCAAGTTTTACTATTTCATTTCCTTTTTTTTCCTGAATTCCTTTTATAATGGCAGGAATTAACTGGTCGGCGTCGTTTACGGGTTTTATTTTATGCATTAACAGTGTTAAATTTGCGGACTGCAAAATTAAACAATTTTAATTTGACAACCCCTCCCACTATTTTAGATTTTTTACCTGAGAAAATTCTAGAATTTGACACGCTCACAAGTACCAACGACTACCTTAAAACCGCTGCTGCAAAAGAGGTTTTAACAGAGGGAACATTAGTATGGGCATTAAATCAAACCCAAGGAAGAGGACAGCGAGAAAATGTTTGGCTTGTAGAACCTGGAAAAAACCTCACTATAAGTATTTTACTAACCCCACCAAAATACAACGCCTCCCAAGCCTTTTTACTTAGTAAAGCCTTGGCTCTTGCCGTTTATAAAACCATTCAACAGTTTATACCCAAATCCATTGGTATTAAGTGGCCTAATGATATTTATTGCGATGATAAAAAAATTTCTGGGATCCTTATCGAAAATAATATTCAGGGCGAATACATTCGTCAATGTATTGTGGGGATTGGTTTAAATGTGAACCAAACGGTTTTCGAAAACAACAATTCAACATCTTTAAAAATAATTACAAATAAGGATTATTCAATCCGTGAGGTTTTAAATGTGTTAATTGGTTTCATTCGGTTTGAATATCTCCGCATTCTATCGGGAGATTTTAAAAATGTGGAAGAAGCGTATTTTGATTGTCTCCTTGGTAATAAAAAAAATGAATCTTTTCTAATTCATAACAAAATTCATGTTTGCGATATTCTCGAAATTCAACCTGATGGGGCTATTGTTTTGCTTATAGATGGCAAAAAAGAAGTTTATTTGCATGGAGATGCATATTGGAAAAATATAAAAACGCAAACAAAATAATGACACCCCAAAAACATAAACTTGGAATTATTGGTAGTGGACAACTAGGCAAAATGCTCCTAGAAGAGGCTGTGAAATGGGACTTAAATACTGCTGTATTATCCAACGAACAAGAGGCCCCTTGTAAAATTTTGTGTAGAGAATTTGTTGTGTGCAAAAGTTATTACGATTACAATGCAGTGTATCAATTCGGAAAATCTTGCCACACACTCACCATTGAAATTGAACATGTAAATGTTGATGCTCTTGAACAACTTGAAAAAGAGGGGGTTTGTGTTTTTCCTCAACCTTCAGTTTTAAGAATTATTCAAAACAAGGGGCTCCAAAAAGAATTCTATAACAACAATAACATTCCAACCGCTCCATATCAGATCCATCAAGATAAATTAACAATTCTTGAACAAATAGAAACAGGCAACCTTAAATTTCCATTTGTACAAAAGCTTTGTACCGGCGGTTATGATGGAAAGGGGGTGTCTATAATTAACAATTACTCTGATTTAGATTTGTTAATGGATGGCGCCTCTGTTATTGAAGAAAAAATAAAAATAAAAACCGAATTCGCGGTAATCGTTGCGCGTAATGGTAAAGGCGAAACAGTTGTTTATGATGCTGTAGAAATGGTTTTTAATGATGAAGCAAACCTACTCGATGTACTCGTATATCCGGCTCGTATATCAGATAGTTTAGCCTCAAAAATGAAAAACCTCGCTCTTGAAGTTAGTCGTGTTTTTAACCATGTTGGGTTGCTCGCCGTTGAAATGCTACTTGATGTAGGGGATAATATTTTTATAAACGAGGTAGCACCAAGAGCGCATAATAGCGGACATCATACCATTGAAGCCTGTGGTTGTAGCCAATTTGAACAACACTTGCGAGCTATATTAAATTTACCCTTAGGAAGCACCCAAATATTACAGCCCGCTGTAATGATAAACCTTATTGGTGAAAAAAACCACACAGGAGAAGTTTGGTACGAGGGTTTCGAAAAGATTATTGCAAACCCTGGGGTTTATTTACATTTGTATGGTAAAATAACGACAAAGCCATTTCGCAAAATGGGCCACATTACCGTTTGTGATACCAATATTGAAGAGGCTATTTTATTATCGCATCAAATAAAAGATCAAATTCGCGTAAAAACAAAATCATGAATTCAAACCCACTAATAGGCATTATCATGGGAAGCGACAGCGACTGGACCATAATGCAAGCTGCTGCCGATTTTTTGAAAGAACAAAATATCCCATACGAAGCGACTATTGTTTCTGCACACCGAACACCACACCGTATGATGGAATATGCCACCTCGGCACATTTGAGAGGTATTAAAGTAATTATAGCTGGAGCTGGTGGCGCAGCACATTTGCCGGGCATGGTGGCAAGTATTTCACCACTACCTATAATTGGAGTTCCGGTTAAAAGCAGCAATAGTATCGATGGGTGGGATTCGATTCTTTCGATACTTCAAATGCCAAATGGGGTACCTGTTGCTACCGTTGCACTAAATGCGGCTAAAAACGCTGCAATTCTTGCACTGCAAATATTGGCAACCTCTGATGTTTCATTGCAACAAAAAGTTATTAGCTATAAAGAAAAATTGACGGACGAGGTAATGGAAAAAGTGAAGCGTTTTTCTTAACCATTTCTTGATATTTCAAGCATGACTTTTACCTTTTCGTTTTGATTGTATCCTATAGCTATTTATTAGTTTCCCCACGTTTCTTTATCTAGGCTTCTGTATTGTATTGCTTCTGCTAAATGCTCTATTCGGATCTCATTACTCGCCGATAGGTCAGCTATTGTTCTAGATACCTTTAAAATGCGATCGTACGCTCTTGCGCTTAAACCCAACCTCTCCATGGCGGTCTTCAATAGATTTTGACCAGCTAACGAAATCTCACATACTTCTTTCACTTGTCTTCCGCTCATCTGTGCATTACTATATACCTGGTTTTCACCTTTAAATCGATCGTTTTGAATTTGCCGTGCTAAAATTACCCGCTCTCGTATTTTTTCACTTTGTTCTACCCCTCGTGAGGTGCTACTTAGTTCAGAAAAACTTACTGGCGTTACCTCTACATGAATATCTATCCGATCCAATAGTGGTCCACTTATTTTATTCAAGTATTTCTGTACCACACCCGGACCACAAACACAGTCTTTCTCTGGATGATTAAAATATCCACACGAACAAGTAATCATAATAGATATAATACTTATATTCAATTAGTTATACGATAGTTAAAATATTTTAGTCGTTTAATTAGTCGTATAAATATGGTTGAAAGTATCTTAAAGTGAAATAGACTTGAAAAGAACCTTACACATACAATATAGTGTTTTTTTTCAAGAATTCAAACATCAGTACTTGTATGTATATACGTCCATAAAAAATCCACTTGTACAATAAACAAAATTGAAATTAGATATATAAGATTATGGACTAAGACATTTCGTTCCAGTTCAATAAAAAAACTTACTCTAAAATGAATAAGAAAAAACACATTCAAACAAACTTTTTCAGGTTTTTACTTGAAAAGTATTCTAACGACCACAACACTCAAACTGACATTGAATTTGATGATGAGGTAGAAAACCCTGATGAGGAAACAAATGATGAATTACCAAAACGACTTAAACGAATGGTTGAAATTGATGACGAGGACTCTGAAAGAACGGAAGATGATGATATCATTGACGAACTTGTCAAAGAATATAAAAATATTAAAAAACAATATGAAAATCGTAGGATACCTATCAGAAGAAAACGATAAACTTTATGATTTTGATACCCTAAGAAGACTAATAGGGTCTTCAAAATCAAAGTTACATCGTGAACTTCACAAACTTCAACATCGTGAATTTGTGAAGTATAAAAACCAATTTCTTTATACAGAAAGAACGATGTTTGAGATAATGGAAAAAGTTCTGTTTGAGAGATTGGATAAAATTCAAAATGAATATTATGAATTTTCAAATGATAAGAAACATTGAAGACAGAATTTCAAGTAATAAAAAGAAATTAAATGGAGAAACGGATAATAAAAAGAAACAAATATTGAGATGGAAAATACAGATTGATGAGATAAAAGTAAAACTTGAAAGAGGGAAGTAATTAATTGAGAGTTCAAGTCTCTCCAAATAAAACTTGATATGAAAAACACTTACCAATATTGATAATTTGTTACTCTTATAATTTAAGGGTCAGTTGTTACTATATATAAAATCCAAATAAATATGACACTTAAAGAAACCTACCTTAAAGAAGTAAAGAACCTCATCAAAGACCCTTACATTTATGTATGTATAAAACCAATAAGTGGAATGAAATCATTGAACCAATTCAGATTTTTAATTAAGAAAATGTTTAGAGAGGTATCTAAACTTTATGGTATATATGAACCTCACCGACATCTAAAATATGTTTCAATAATTGAAATAAACAAATCCATTATTCTGGGTGACGATTTATATATGGGTAAGTTTTCTAAAACATCTAAATCTGTTCAAAGAAATGGTAATGTAACAACAAATTATTTAGATGTAACAGACAACATCGATGAATTAGGTTTTCACACACATATATTCCTACAAAAGAGTTTTAATAACACTGAAATTTCCCATAATTTATTGAAACAATATATCTCTAATTGTTTTCACAAAATGGGTATTAACATTAACTATTATGAAAAGAGAGATGAGGTTTACTCCATAGATAATTTTATCAACTATCATACAAAACAACTTCACTATCTCAATTCTGAATTTCTGATTTACAACACTACAAAATTGTTAAACCCAATAAACACTGAACTTCAGTATCCTTAAGGATTTGATTGTATAAATGTCATTTTATTTATGTAATTTTCCACCCAAGATTAACTTACAAAAGATGTCTTAACACCAATAACTTTTCAAACTTTATTTTGAATATGATTTACGGGTATTGACGGGTCTTTTGTAACTTTCAGAAAATTAAAATTATACAATTGAGTTCGATGAAGTTTATAGATTTGTTTTGTGGTATAGGTGGGTTCAGAATAGGATTTGAGAGAAATAATTTCGAATGTGTTTTTTCTTCGGATTTCAATTCTAAAGTTCAGGACACTTACGAAACTAATTTTGGTGAGAGACCATACGGAGATATTACAAAAATTGACCCGAAGGATATCCCAGATTTTGATGTTTTGTTAGGTGGGTTTCCTTGTCAACCATTTAGTATATCAGGAAAGAAACTTGGATTTGAAGACACAAGAGGTACTCTTTTCTTTGATGTTTGTAACATAATAGACTTTAAGAAACCAAAGGTTGTCGTCTTGGAAAATGTTCAACACTTAATTAATCACGACAAGAAAAGGACATTCTCAGTAATTCTTCGTTCCTTAAAAGATTTGGGTTACAACGTAACATACAAAATATTAAACACTAAAGATTTTGGATTACCACAGAATAGACAAAGGATATTTATTATTGGAACTAAATATGGTTTCTTTGATTTTGATAAAATCAAAATCATAAAATCTAATCCTTTGAATGACTTCTTAGACAAGAAAGGTAATTTTGAGTACATAGATGAAGATGAGTATACTTTATTAGATAGTAAATATGTGAAAGTTCAACCTGATTCTGGTCTTAAATTTATTGGATATAGAAATAAAACTGGATTTAGAGATGTAAGACCAAATTCAGAACATCTGAACAGAGTTCATAGACAACCAAATAGAATTTATTCAGTTGATGGATACCACCCGACCCTCCCATCACAAGAAACCAGTGGTAGGTTTTTTATTTATATTCCAAAAGAGAATAAAGTAAGAAAACTAACGATTAATGAATGTTATCGGATTATGGGGTTTCCAGAAGATTATATTAAACACCCAACAAATGGGGAACAATATAGACAAATTGGTAATTCAGTTAGTGTTAGTATTACAGAAGAGATTTCAAGACAAATTATTGAACAAAATTTATTAGAGAAAACAAATGAACCATCGGGAAAAATTATTGGAGATCTACGAGAGCTCCTCTTCGATTAGTGATATCGAAATACCAATTGAGATTCTCCCTTTTTTAATTGTTATTGGAGACAATATCGAAAGACAAAGAGGGGTGTTTACCGTGATTATTACTTTAGGTATACATAAAATTCTATTTCCAAATCAAGATATTCGTTACCATCAAGATAATATGACAGGTGGTTTTTCAGGTCGTAGTGTTGATACAAAATACATAACACCTACGATGAAACAATTGGAGTTACCAAGTATGTCAGAGTCTGGGTGGTTAACAAGGTCATTGGAACAACCTTATCCCTACCTAAAGGAATATAATGGGAAAATTGGAAGTGTACAAGTGAAAGAATCTTTTCTTGAAGTAGTAGATTTCATACAACACAATTCAGAACAAACAGAAAATATTCTCAGAATTTTATTGAAAAGAGGAATTGATTTAAGAGAAGATAATAGAGTTGAGGTTTCACCTATCGAGAACCCTGAGAAAATTACGATTGAAAACATTATTGGTTCACTTAATGAGTTTTTCTCTGAAAACTATAAAATATCGGGTGGTTCAAAACTTCCAGTCTTATCTTTTTATTGTATTTATCAAATCTTATTGAGGGAAATGAAAAGATTTGATGGTTGTGTCTTAGGAGAACTTGGTAGTCATACCTCATCAGATAGAACATCTAAAACAAGTGGAGACATCGAAGTATTCTCAGGTGATGGAATGTTATTAGAGTCGTTAGAAATAAAATTTGAAATTGAAATTGATAATCATATTGTGAATAGGGTTATCGAAAAAATTCATAAGTATAATCCTAAACGATATTACATTCTTACAACTCTTGGAATAAAGGAAGATGATTATAGTGAAGTAATATCAAAAGTTCATAAGTTAAAAGAAATACACGGGTGTCAACTTATCATCAATGGTCTCTTACCTACACTCAAATACTATCTAAGACTAATTGAAAACTTAGAAGAGTTTTTATCCATTTTCACTGATAGTGTTGTTTCTGATAAAGAATTGAAAGTAATTCACAAGATAAGATGGAGTGAGATTTCTCAAAAATATTTCGGTGAATAAATAATATAGATTTTTCTAAACTTATACTTTTGTCAGAAGTATAAGTTTAATAGTATTGATAATCAGTTAGTTACGATATTATGTATAATTTAACTTATACTTTTGTCGAAATAAATATAAAAGTATAAGTTTTATCCTTATATTTGTTCTGTAATAAGAAACAAAACAAATGAGTAAGAAAGGACAAATAACAACAACAACTTATATGGATTGGAATGATTTCATTTCAGTAATAACAAGATTAGAAAAAGACGAAGATTATAAATTCTGTTTATTGATATCAATTGGTGTTTTTACTGGTCTCAGAATATCAGACTTACTGACTTTGACATATTCAGACCTTTTGAGTGGTGAGACCTTTACTATAAATGAACAAAAGACCAAAAAGACAAGAAGTATCAAAATCAATAAAGATTTGAAAGAAATCGTTCAGAGAATTGTTAAGAAAACTAATTCATCAAATCTCAATGAACTAATCTTCATTAATAAATACGGGACTAAATCAATTGACAAATCTTATGTTAATGTAAAACTAAAAGAGATAATGTCTAAATATCGTGTTAAACTTGAAGGTAATGTTTCAACTCACACTTTTAGAAAGACTCTAGGAAGAAGAGTTATGGAAGTAAATAACTATTCAAACGAGAGTTTAGTATTGTTAATGGAGTTATTTGGTCATTCAAATATGAGTATCACAAAAAGATATTTAGGTATTCGAGAACAGGAAATTCATAATGTATATGATAGTTTAACCTTTTAACGAGAAAGAAGAAAAACTTCAAGAAAATTCTATGTAAAGGATCCAAATAAACTTACTTCCAGTGAAGTAAGTTTATTTGTTTAGAAAGGTGGTTTTCAGTCATTTTTTGTGAATAGTAGATTTTATAAATCTATCTTCTAAGACCCAGTGATTTCTGAACTTTTTTGTTAATATTTTCAACACTTTTGTCTCCAAAACTTTTCATATAAATCTGAGTAGTTGATACATTTTTATGACCCAATGAATTCATCAAATCAAATGGACTGACGTTATCAATTAGTTCCATCGTAATTGATGTAAAAGAGTGACGAGAGACGTGTGAGGTTAATTTATCTCCAAATCCACATTGGTCTCCAACCAATTTCAATAAACCATTATAATAAGTTCTTACAGATTGAAACTTTACATATTGTTCCTTATCCATTTTACTAAAAAGGTTCTTTTCTACTCTTAAAAAATCTTTATTTTGTAACAACTCAAACACAAAATTCTCTTTATGAGGTGAATTTGAAACTTTCATTATCATTTCATTGATTAAGTGATGTTTTCTAAGTTCAACTTCCTCAGTATTAGAATTTCTTTTCGATTTAACTAATATCTCATACCTATTGTAATCTTGAATCAATAATTTTAGAAAGTATTTTTTAATAAATCTACCATACCTCAACCTTGTTCTATCTTCGTTTTCTATAACATTTGGGTTTGAACTGGAACTAAACTTGATTTTGAATAAAATTTTATTTATTTCATTCAAACTCTTGGTTTCTGTAAAATCACCCTCATCAATTTCTCCCATCAATTCTGTAACCTGATTAAGTATAGTCCTATTAATGTAAAACCCTTTTTTTATGGTGTTGTTATCTTTATTAAACTTGATGTTTTGACATAATATATTTTTATATTCTTCTGGAACATAATCCCACCATAACTCTTCCTCCCAGACTAAATAATTACACTCACTTTCAATCAAAACTTTTCTTTTATCAATTTCCTTATTAATTTCATTCAATTCAACTATTTCAGATTCCAGTAATTCACTATATCTTATAATGTATTCACTTATTATCGTAGTCAAATTCTGATTAACAAGTACTTTAATTAACTCTTGGGTCTTAACCATTATCTTCTCAATTTTAAGATGGTCACCTTGACTTCTTATGAAGTGAGACCATCTTAATGTAATAAGGTCAGAAATTCTAAGTCCTTGTGAAAAAAATTGAAATAAAAAGTAATTTCTCCCATCGTTTAGAGTATGTTTTGAAGTATATCTTCTATTCTTTTTATTTCGTTCATCTACACCACCTTCAATTGGTTTTCCCCATAAACTCAATCCCTCTTTCGTTGGTATTTTTCTTCTATAAACCTCAACTAAATCCGTTTTAATTAAAACCTGAATTTCATCTATCGTTAGAACTTTATGAGGTCGTTTAACTTCACTTAAAGTGATGTGGTCAAATGGTTTTACAATAAATGAATAATACTTTGAGAAGTGACTTTTATTGAGAACTGATTTTAGACACTTAAGTTTATAAATAGAAGAATTTGAAGAATTCTGTTTTCTAGAATCCTCTGGTGATTTTGGTTCAGTCATCAACCAACTCTTAAATTGATTTATAAATTGAAGGTCTATTTCACTCATATAAATAACAGGACTTCCACCTTTTCTTTCTGACTGAAACAATTCAAGTAAGTTCTTCACATTAACATATCTATTTCGAGTTCCTTGATTTTCGAGTTCCATAATTAAAATATCAAACCATTCATTCAAAGTCTTTTTATCTCTTTCAATATATTCTTTCTTACCATTGACTTTTACAAACTCTTCGAGTTGTTCTTGTAAATATTTATTGAGTTTGTTTACACTATCAAACCCAGTTTTTAATAAGTATTCATTGGGTAAGTTAGATGATATTTTTACCACTGAGTTGGTGGAATAACTTCTACCAACTTTCTCAAACACAATACAACTTTTCGGTACTTTAATCCCTAATGAAGATAATGTTGGGTGTTTTTGTTTTGTTGGGTGGTAATAAAGATATAGATAGAATAAGTCTTTATTTTTGAGATTCTTACTCTCGACCTTTTTACAATGGATTTTATATGTATTCATTTCTTGTCGTTTATTTAGTCGGGTAAATAGTCTTTTATTTGACATAAACGACTAAATACTAAAATCACTTTCCTTTATTTATCAATGGTTACAACAAATATACAAAATAATTCTTTTATCCACACGGACAGGGATTCATTGATGCCACAAGCATAAAGCTAGCCGGATATTCTACTGAAAATTTAGCTCGCGAAACGGTCACCTGACGTTCCTCCAACGGTTGTCGCATTACCTCCAGAACCTGGCGTTTAAACTCTGGTAATTCATCTAAAAACAATACTCCATTATGGGCTAAGGATATTTCTCCAGGCTGAGGATTACCCCCTCCCCCCACCAAGGCCACATCACTAATCGTATGGTGTGGTGATCGAAAAGGGCGAACATGAATCAATCCCGCTTCTTTACTTAACTTACCTGCAACGCTATGAATTTTGGTTGTTTCAAGGGCCTCAAACAAACTTAATGGGGGTAAAATTGTTGGT
>CAINMV010000017.1 GCA_903850915.1 uncultured Bacteroidota bacterium | reverse complement strand
CTTTAGGCACGACGGCAAGGAAAATCTTATTCTTTACCTCCAAAGTCATAATAATAGGCTCTAGAACCATAAGTTTTGAAGGAATTGAGCTTAGGATAGCCTAAAGAATCAAGATAATGAATCATTTTTGTTTCTTCATTATCAAACCAATGAGAAAACAACAACCAATTTTTTCCTTTAAGCTGCTTTAAGTCATCAAAAGCCTTATCAATATGTCCTCTATTACTCCAACTAGCAATAGTGCGAGGATTCTTTGCTTTAAAATAATTGATATCAACATAATATCTAAATGGATTTTTTGAAAAATAATATACGTATATATGATCTGTGGCTTTAATGTTCTCATCAATAAATTTCAAACACGGCTTTATTTGATCTCGTTGAATTGGGAAGCCATCATTTAATCCATTTGAAAAGAATAGAATATTACAAATAAGAAACAATGGAATTAGAAAAAAGAAGTTATTGACGTGAACCGTCGTTAATTTAATAATTAAGGTATTTTTAATAAACTCTAGACCAAACAGAAAAACAATAATAATTAATGGTATGTTGTATAATATTAATCGTGAATGATAGGGATATAATTTAAAGGATGATAAAGTTAAATGAAGGATAGCTGGCAAAGACGTTAATATAATTAAGCGTCTTTCCTTTGAATTAAATAAAAAATAGATTCCTACGCAATAAATGAATATAAAAAAAATAGACAATAAAGTTCCAAACGAAAAAAAATAATAGAAGCCATTCAATACTGTATTATTTATGAAAAGGTAAAAATCGCGTCCTAAGGGGTTAATTGGCATAAACGCATTTTCTTCAGTCCAAAATCTTATCATAAAATCTTTTGATGGATGGTTATAAATAAAAATAGCATAATAAATAACATAGGAAATACCCCAAACAAAGAATAATAGAAAAATACTTTTAAGTTTTTCTTTAGGTATTTTAATTTCTGAAATAAGAAGATACAGGCCGATACACGCAAGAATAATTGGAGCCACATTAGATAAAAAAACACTGACTACCCCTAAAATTCCTAATAGATACAGTTTGCTTTTATCATTTTTATAGGATTTTAATAAGATATAATACAACCCTAATAAAACTAAAATATCACCCATATATTGCTTAACTTCACTCGAATAATAGACTAGTGTAGCGTTAAAGAAAAACAACGAGAGTCCAACTATTCTAATATTACTACTTTTAAAAATCAAGTTAAGTATTTTATAAAATAAATAGGAAGAAACCCAAAAGGCGATGAGAGGGAATAGCCTCAAGCCGTATTCGGAATTTGGCAGTAATAAAGAGAAAAACTTTTCTACTTGTAAAAAAAGAATTGGCGCTACCTGGTTATAATCGAGCGGAAATAAAAGCTGAATATTATTTTTGTTTATTATGTTTAGAGCAAGCTTTGCCTCATCTAACCACAAACTTCTATTGTAAAGAAACTGAGCTAAGGAAATAGCAATCCCTAAAGAGAATATTAAAAACACGAATATCTTTTCGATGCGTAATGTATTATTCATTTGATTTGTTTTATTTTTTAATATAATTACTATCAAAATCTTTGAATATCAACTATTGCAAATCTATTTCAAGTTCAGTAAAATAGTTGAAAAAAAAACTTTATGAAATATAGTTCACTTTATTTGCTACGGCAAGGAAACTCTTATTCTTTACCTCCAAAGTCATAATAATAGGCGCTGGAACCATTAGTTTTGAAGGAATTGAGTTTAGGATAGCCTAAAGAATCAAGATAATGAATCATTTTTGCTTCTTCATTATCAAAAACTTGAGAGAACAAAAGCCAATTTTTACCTTTTAATTGATTAAAATCGTCAATCGTCTTTTTTAAACGAATATTTTTATCCCAACATCCTAAAATAGTAGGTTTTTTAGTTGCCATAAAGTTAATATCTTGATAATACTGAAAGGCGCAAAGCGCTGCAAAATAAACACAAATACGATCAGATGTAATGCTCATTTTCTCAATGTATTGAATACTTTCTTTAATTTCATCTCTTTTCATAGGAAAACCTTTTGTAATAGAATTTGAAAAAGAGAGTACATTAAAAATCAAAAATATGGGAATAAAAAGATAAAGTTTACCGAAACGGATTCCTTTAAAATAAACGTACAAAATACTCGCCAGATATTGAAATCCCAATAGGAAAACAAAAATAATTAACGGAATATTATATAAAAGTAATCTTTCATGAAATGGATATAGTTTAAATGATGATAAAATTAAATGGAGCATAAAAGGTACTAATGTCAATATTATGAAATCTATTTTTTTAAACCTCACTAGATAAAATATACCTAGACAATAAAAAAAAATAAAACTAATAAAAAGAAGAGTTCCAAATGTGAAAAAATAATAAAAAACTGTTAATACTTTATCATAAAAAAAACGATAAAAAATCGCATCAAATGGGTTTATAGGCATAAAGGCATTATTCTTAGTCCAAAATTTCAGCATAAAATCTTTTGTTGGATGGTGATGAATAAAGGCGACATAATAAATTAAAAAAGTGACTCCTAAAACACCAAACAATACAAAAATTGACTTTATGTTACTTTTAGGCATTCGAATGCCCTTTATTACAAGATGTAGCCCAATACAAGCAAGAAGAATTGGGGATACATTTGATAACATAATGCTGATTGCACCAAAGATGCCTAATAAATACATTTGGGTTTTCGCCTCCTTATAGGGTTTTAAAACCAGAAAATATAACCCTAATAAAACCAACACATCTATCATGTATTGCTTTACCTCGCTAGAAAAATAGAGTAGCGTAGCGTTAAATAAAAACAACGAGAGTCCGACTATTATAATATTACTATTTTTAAAAATCAAGTTAAGTATTTTATAAAATAAATAGGAAGAAACCCAAAAGGCGAAAAGTGGAAATAGCCTCAATCCGTATTCGGAATTTGGCAGTAATAAAGAGAAAAACTTTTCTACTTGTAAAAAAAGAATGGGCGCTACCTGGTAATAATCTAGCGGAAATAAAAGCTGAATATTATTTTTGTTTATTATATTCAAGGCAAGCATTGCCTCATCTAACCACAAACTTCTATTGTAAAGAAACTGAACAAGGGAAATAATTATACCTGACAAGAATGTTAAATAAATTAACAACCTTTCATTTCCAACTATACTTTTTATTTTGGCCATATCTTTTTTGAACATAATTAATTAATATTATCGAAATTTAAATTTGGACAAATTAATCATTACAAATTAAATAGTATTCCATCAACGAACAAAATGGAATATCAAACATGATAGTCATTTTAAATTTTACAATTCAATATTAGGCACTATCAAAAAATGTATTTGCTATAATAAAAAACTGCTATAAAACAGAAAACAAATAAAGAATTAATTTCAAATACGATGACAAAGAATCCTCGAATAGCTTTGTTTTTTTATTAAATTTGCAAGTAAATTCAAATCAATATTTGCATTCACATTTGATTTTTCCACTTGTTAATAATGAAAGTTACCATCTACACTAATAAATCATCGATGCAGTCGCCAATTCTAATGGTGAAATCGATGTGGAAGGACTTAATTTCAAGTAAGGACCTATCATTGCAATTGGCCGTGCGTGACATTAAAGCCCAATATAGGCAGAGTATACTCGGTATTTTGTGGGCATTTCTGCTCCCTCTAGCCAATACATTAATTTGGATGTATTTACAAGGCACAGGAATAATTAATGTTGGCAAAACAGAAATACCATATCCTGTTTTCGTTTTTACTGGGACTATGATTTGGTCGATATTTGTTGATAGCGTTCAAATGCCTCTTAATCAAATAATAGCATCAAGAAGCATTTTAGCTAAAATCAATTTTCCTACAGAAGCTTTATTTCTTTCTGGAATTTATCAGGTAATTTTCAATGCCGCAATCAAAATCTTACTTATGGTAGCCGCACTTCTTCTACTAGGTATTTATCCAAATTGGAATTTATTCCTCGTTCCTTTCGCCATTATATCATTGATAATAACCGGTACTGCCATCGGGCTCTTTCTTACACCCATAGGATTACTCTATAACGACATCGGAAAAATCATTCCATTTGGTTTGCAAATTCTAATGTTCACTACTCCCGTTCTTTTTCCAATGCCTGTAAATGGCTGGGCCCATATCATTTATTATTACAACCCTTTAACCTCGATAGTTATTACTACAAGGCAATGGCTAATCGGACAAGGAGCCGATTATTTGCCAAGCTTCATCACGGTTAATATTGCGATGACATTCGTTCTAATTGCAGTATGGGTAGTTTTTAGGATTGCCAAACCGTTATTAACAGAACGAATGGGTAGTTAAAGAATCTAAAAAGAAATTATGAGTGAGACACTAATAAAAGCAGAACATGTATCTAAAAAATTCTGCAGGGATTTAAAGACTAGTCTTTGGTATGGGATGAAGGACATTACCGGAGAATTGATGGGTAAAGAAAAAAAAAATCAAACATTAAGAGATAAAGAATTTTGGTCCGTCGATGACATTAGTTTTGAGGTAAAACGAGGGGAATGCTTGGGGTTAATCGGAAGAAATGGTGCTGGGAAAAGCACCTTATTAAAAATGCTAAATGGATTGATAAAGCCAGATCGTGGTCGTATTGAAATGCATGGTCGTGTTGGCGCATTAATAGAACTTGGAGCTGGATTTAACCCTATTTTAACAGGCCGGGAGAATATCTTTAACAATGCCGCTATCCTTGGGTTTACTAGATCAGAAACACGAAATAAACTAGATTCCATCATCGAATTTTCAGAGCTATCTGATTTTATTGATACCCCTGTACAAAATTATAGTTCCGGAATGAAGATTCGATTGGGCTTTGCCATTGCTACTCATATGGAACCTGATATACTTTTACTAGATGAGGTATTGGCCGTTGGAGATATGGGATTTACTTTAAAATGCTATAATAAAATGGATGAGTTGTTACAAAAAACAGCAATGGTTTTCGTATCACACAGTATGCCGCAAATTTCCAGAATGTGTTCACAAGTAATGGTGCTAAAGGCAGGAAAGATAGAAACAACGTCAAATGATGTTTCTATCGCCATTAACAAATATTATGACCAATACAACTTTGAAAAAGGTATCATATTTAAAACTGAAGATGCCGAATTAGAATCAATATTTATTAGCTCAAATGGTGTAAAATCATCTCAATCAGAGTTATTTGAAATGAATACGGAAGATAGCTTTCAGGTTCATTTAACAATAAAACTACATAAACCCATTGCTAGCCCAACACTGTTCCTGAATTTTTTGGATAAAGAACAGAAGGCATTTGCAACAGTGGGGAATTTCAAGGACTATTTTAAATTGGAGAGGGCAGAAAATAAGATTCATGTTGTTGCGAAATTTAACAGTATTAGATTAACGCAAGGCATTTACTCAATACAAGTTGGCTTGATGACATTTGAAAATAATCTTAGACGAAATCTTTTTCGAAATCAGTCGGCGATTTATTTTAAAATCAAGAGCAGCAATCCTGGTTGGGTTCCAATACAATTTGTTCCTGAATGGGAGATTATCCAATAATAGTTGCCAAATTACTATCCGTTCCCTCTTATTTATCCAATACCACAATTAATCAACAATCAGAAAATGAATAATTGCTACTATAGAGCAAAAGATTTTGGAAATTTTGGAGATGATTTAAATCCATATATTTTTAATCATTTTTTTGGAGAATTATTTTCTTCAAATAAACACAAAGATTTAGATTTCCATGGTATTGGAACTGTAATAGATTCAAGATTGAAAACCGATAAAAAAATCGTTTTATTTGGTTCAGGTATTCGAGACATTACATTAAAATATAATACATCAAATTGGGATATCCGTTTTTTACGAGGGCCAATAACCTCTAACATACTCGGATTTATGGGGGAAAAATACATCGCTGATGGTGCTTATAGTATGCTATGCGATGAGGCTTTAATGCCTCAATTTAAAAACAAGAGATTTAAGTTTTCAATAATGCCTCATTTTAGACAAATGGATACTGTTGATTGGGAATTGATTAGTAGCATTGCCGATGTACATATTATTAATCCAAGGGCAGACTATCAAGACGTTTTAAATGAATTAATGCAAACGGAATTTTTGTTAAGTGTAGCAATGCATGGAGCCATCGTCGCGGATATTTTGAGGATTCCATGGCAACGAATTAAAATGGAAGCGATTGGTTCTGAATCGCCAATGTTAAGTGATCTAAAATGGTTGGACTTTTTAAGTGCGCTGGATTTAAAAAACGATTTTCTATTTGTTAAAAAATATCATTTACCAGTCCAAAAAAAACCGATAAAAAAATGTGCATTTTACATTGAACTTGTTTCGCTTATTAAAGAGGCAAAACGAAACAATAAATTTCAACTCACCTCTGATAATAAACTAAACGAGGTGAAACTGAAAATTGGCAATGAAATTCAACTAATGAGGAAAGACTATCAATGAAAATACTAATTGCAATAAAACCAAACTCTCAACTATTTACAACATCTTTAAAAGATGGTTTAGATGGTATTGGTTGTGATGTTAATATTGGAATTGATGAATTCTGGAACTATGCAGACAAGTATAATATTATTAATATACATTGGCCAAATGCATTATTCAATAGATGGTCACCAAATAGCGCTGACATTGAGAAACTGACTGAGCACATTGGGGAAATTAAAAAAACCGCTAAAATAATTTATACCCGTCACAATGACACCCCGCATTATTCCAACGATTCCAATAAATTGAAATGTTATGAAATTATTGAAAGGAATGCAGATTTGATTATCCATATGGGCAATTATGGTATTGATAGCTTTAAACAAAAACTAAACAACTCGTTAATTAAACATTCATTGGTACATCTGCACATTTATCCTAATAATTACGACAACACTGTTTCGCAAATAGAGGCACGAAGAAAACTTAACATTCGCGAGCATAAATTTGTTGTACTTGCGTTTGGGGCTTTTAGAGATAGGGAAGAAACAGATATGGTTTTGACGGAATTTAGTGCGTTTAAATTGAAAAACAAACTACTCCTAGCACCAAGACTAAATGATTATTTATTCAAAAACACACCTAATGCATTGGGCATTAAAAATATCCTAAAAAAGTTATGGTCGCTTAAATTGAGGCTAGGTCATGTTCTCTCCAATGGGTCCGTTTCAGACCTAGATTTATCCTATTATTTTGCCGCTGCCGATGTTGTTTTAATACAACGAAAAAAGATACTCAACTCCGGGAATATACCGATGGCTTTCTTCTTTAAAAAGCCAGTCATCGGACCGAATACAGGTAATGTTGGAGAATTACTTACTGAAACCCAAAACATGGTTTTTAATCCCGAAATACCTGGGGACTTATGCCGAGCCTTAAATGAAACATTTAAGAAAAACAGGATAGAATTAGGAGAGTTAAATTACGCCTATGCTATTCAGAAAATGAATATTAAAAACGTTGCTAAGCAATATCTTGAAGCCTTTAAATCTGTTTTACAGTAACTTAGGTCGTATATAAAAGACAAAACCAATGATTATCTCCATAATTATTCCTACATTTAACAGAGTTGAGCTAATATCTGAGACTCTCGATTCAGTAAGGCTTCAGACCTACCAAAAATGGGAATGTATCATTGTGGATGATGGCTCAACGGATGGCACACAACAAGTAATTTGGGAATATGTTAATAAAGACAAAAGGTTTAGTTTTATTCAAAGATATAGAGATCCCAAAGGAGCGCCTACGTGTAGAAATATTGGCATTGAGAAATCAACAGGGGATTATATTATTTTTTTAGATAGTGATGACTTATTAACTGAAAATTGTTTAGAAAAAAGATTAGAATTAATTTTAAAAAATCCTGGATTCGACTTTTGGGTGTTTAGAACTGCACAATTTAAAATTTCACAAGGAGATAGCAACACAACTTGGAATCTACTCATCAAAGAAATGGATGATCTTCAACGTTTTATTTTAGGAGATTTACCCTGGCATACAACAGGACCGATATGGTTAAAAGAAACATTAATTGAAATTGGTGGTTTTGATGAAACTGCCCTTTGCTATCAAGATTGGGAGCTACATATTCGAATATTAATTAAAAAATATAAATATTGTAAGTCTTCAGATGAATATATAGATTCTTATTATAGAAATGATCAATTAAATAAACAAAATACCATAAGTAAACACCATTTTTCACTTTATCAAATTATATCTAGAATTGAACTTTTCGAGAATATTTATCTTCAAGTAATTGCTGTTGATAATCGAAAGGAGATTAAAGATGCATTTTGTGTTTTATTCTTTCGCCTGTTTATAGAATTACATCAGCATGAAAACAAGCAACATTTGTACAAAATGCATAAACTATTAAATCACCTAAGAATTTTCAATTTTATAGAGGTCGTTTTACTAAGAATGCTAATTGTTATCTTAATAAATAAAAGAATTAACAATCGATTTTACAAAAACATAATTAAATTCTTGGTGTTAATTAATAAAAATAAATTCAATAATACTGCCAATAATACCTTTCAAAGTTAATGATATTTACATTTTGCTAATTTATGGAGAATAATAAATTAAACGCTTCAACTTTACTTTCCGTTATGATACCTTATTATAATCGGTTTGACTTACTTTCTGAAGCCTTGCATAGCGTGATGAGCCAAAGAATAGAAGAAAAAATGGAAGTTTGGGTTATCGACGATTGTTCAACCGTTGAAGGCGTTGCCTCTGTTTTGGAGTTGTTTCCAAAAGGAAGCATTTTATACTACAGGCAACCTCAAAACGTAGGGCAAATAAACAATTTAAATAAATGTATTGAGTTGGCTAATGGTGAGTTAATACACATACTTCATTGCGATGACAAAGTTTTACCGGGATTCTATTCCACCATAATTGAAGCTTACTCAGAACACAAAGAAGCAGGGGCGTTTTTCACTCGTAATAACTATATTACACATTTTGGAAATATAATCTGCGAATCAGAGGCATTAATGACCAAATCCGGATATATTGAAAACTGGTTTGAAAAAATAGCCGTATCACAATTAATTCAAACACCTTCGATTGTTGTAAGACGAGATGTGTATGGGGCTATTGGTAATTTCAACAAAAATTTAACCTGGACTGAAGATTGGGAAATGTGGGTTCGGATTTCTAAAACTTATCCGATGTTTTATATTAATGAGGTCCTTGCTGAATATAGAAATGCCAACAACTCCAATTCCGAAAATAGCTTTAAAACAGGTCGATTTATAGACGATTTAAGAAGGGCAATTAATGTAAACTTTATTCACCATCAATCGAAATTTTTAAAAAGAAAATCAATTTTAAAATATTCTAGCTATATTTTAACAACTATTTATATGCTGAGAAAAGAAAAGAAAATCAATAGTATGACATTTATTAAGTTATTAGTAAAATTTAATAAAAATAATTTCTCAATTGTTTTTCCGCTGATTCAATTTTATTCTATTTACATAAAATCTTTTAAGACTAAAATGCTTTCGATTTGGAGATAACAACTAACTTAATAATGAAAAAAGGAATATCGGTTATTTTATGTTGTTATAATAGTGCAACAAGATTACATGCAACACTAAAACATATTGCGATGCAAGAAGTGCCCGTGGATATTAAATGGGAAGTCATTATTGTTAATAATGCATCGCATGACAATACAAAAGAAGTGGCGAATATGGAATGGAATAAATACAATTCAATTATTCCATTTAAAATTGTGGATCAACCAATAGCTGGACTTACTGCTGCACGTTCCAAAGGAGTGGCAGTGTCGAATTTCGAATATTTACTTTTTTGCGATGATGACAATTGGCTTTCTGCCGATTATATAAAAACATCGTTTCAAACCATGGAATCACATCTAGACGTTGGAATTTTAGGTGGTCAATCTCAGGGATTTTTCGAATCGACAAAACCCTGGTGGTTTAATGAATTTTCAGCAGCATATGCAATTGAAAAGCCATTTGAAACAAGCCGATATCTACCTCTTGAACGTGAATATTTAGCGGGGGCTGGAATGGTAATAAGAAGGGGCGTTTTTGAGATGATGGAACAAGTAAACTTTTTACCTATACTAACAGATAGGAATGGTGGAAATTTAATGTCAGGCGGTGATTATGAACTATGCATGATAACACGTTTTTTAGGCTTTGAACTTTACTATGAAGAAAAATTAAACTTTGTTCATTTTATGCCAAAAGGCCGTCTCCACTGGGATTATTTTATCGAAATGAAAACTATAGGCCAAGCGATTCCTGAAATATATTTTGATATTTATAGAAAAATATACTACAGTTCAAAAAATCAAGAATCAACCTTTACTAATTGGTATCGGTGCATATTATTAGAATCCATCATTTCATTCTTCTTCCCAAATGGCATAAACAAAAAGCATGTTTTTAATTCTCTCTTGAATTTCAAATATTTAATCTGGTCATACCCTGGAATGAAAAACGAGTATAAAATACGTGCTGCAAAAAACAAAATGATTTTCCTGTTGAAAAACAGAAAAATTATTTCAAAACAACATCACGAAATAAAGAATTTAATTATCCGAATTGTAAACTTGAAAAGCCAATGAGTAAACCTATTGCATCTATTATAGTGCCTATTTGCAAAGTGAAAGAATATTAGAGGACGGTTTTTCCATAAAAATATTTCTATTTTTATCAAAGCTCAAATTATTTTTCTAAATTCGCTCATAATCGAAAAACACCACCATTTATAAAATTCGAGTTTTTAATGATTCGCCATTTAATGCCAAACCTATTTTTATGAATAGAATCGCAAACATATTAAAAGGCCACCGTGTAAGATTACTATCAAAAGCCTTTGGCCTATATACTCCGAAACGAAGCTCATACATACCTACAGTAAATAATTCGACAGTCAGTATTAATTTATTCCCATCACGAATTGAAATCATAAATTATATTATTGCGACAAAGGGATTCACAAAGTACTTGGAAATTGGTGTTAGAAATCCTAAAGATTGTTTTGATAAAATACAATGTGACCTAAAAAAAAGTGTTGACCCTGGGGTTGAATATGTTAAAAACCCTGTAAATTACAAATACACATCCGATGATTTCTTCCATAAACTTCAGCATAAGCAACTTGACTTGCCTCATAATTTCACTTGGGATGTAATTTTCATCGATGGCTTGCACCTTGCCAATCAAGTTGAGAGAGATATTCTTAATTCTATAAATCATTTATCGCCAAATGGGTTTATCGTAGTTCACGATTGTAATCCATTTTTGTATGATTTAGATTATGAAAGAGTGATTGAAGATTTTTGGGGGCAGCAATGGAATGGGACTGTTTGGAAAGTAATTTATTCTCTACTATGCTCTAGAGGTGATCTTGATGTTTTCACTATTGATTTGGACGAAGGATTGGGCATAATAAGAAGAGGTGGTGGACGCAAATTACTAGAACACACCAATAAATATTATGAATATAAAATACTTCAAGAAAATTTGAAGAAACATCTTAACTGTATTTCAATTGAAGCGTTTTTAAGCCTGATGAACGCTAAGTAATTAGATACACTAGGTTCAAACGCGGCTTCTTGCTTTCAATGATTTACCTTAAATTTGATTTAAAATTCTTACAATTAACTTCCCTACAACTGCCGAATCTTCACAAAAATTTCATTCGCAAGCTTATTGTCAAGCTCGTAAACATCTTTCCTAAAATTCAAGCGTCCATCGGCATCAGACCAAGCAGTAAAGTACCCTACAAAAACAGCAATAGAAGGTCTTACAGCGTATTTAGTCTCCTTCCCTTCAGTCATTAAAGTCCTTAATTTTTCATCAGTAAACGTGGAATCCCTTCGATATATATATTTCGCCAACTTTGCAGCGTCTTCTAATCTTATGCAGCCATGACTAAATGCTCTTTTATCAGCAGCAAATAAACCTTTTGCAGGAGTATCATGCATATAAATATCAAAGGGATTGTTGAAATTAAACAATATTAAACCAAGAGCATTATCCTTTCCGGGTTGTTGCCGAATAAGAAAAGGCACGCTCTTCTTATAACTCTTCCAATTAATGGAATACGGACTGACTAAATTCCCATTACTCAACACCTCCATATGTTGTCGAATAATATACCCTGGATCATTCCGTAAAATTGGAAGCATCTCCTTAACAATAATGCTTTGCGGAACATTCCAATAGGGCCTAAAAATAATTTGACTCAAATGTCCTGAAAATATCGAGGTCACAGAAGCACCTTTGCCAACAATTATTCTCATGTCCCAAAGATTTGCATTTTCTTCAATTACGTGTAGCTTAAATTCCGGAATGTTAATTACCAAATAATCCCTTGGCAAGCTATCAGGAGCCCAACGTAATCGTTCTAAATTTACCATAATTTGCAGAATGCGATTTTCAATTGCTACGTTTAGTTCGTTTCGTGTAATTAGATCGAGCTTGCCTGAAATTGCCAATCCCATTCGCCCCTGAAAAGCACTAATCGCAGAAGAAAGTGCAGGAGTATAGTAACTTGTGGAATCTCCAATACTTAAATCACCAGTTTGAAATAAATATTTTTTTAGGGTAATAAGATGTGCTGATGAGTCACCAAGCTTAAGTAACAAAGTAGCGGAATCAACAAAAGGCAAACCTCCTTGTTTTTGAATTTTCCTATAAACAATTAAATGCTTCTTTAATGCGGCATAAGCGGGAGAAAGGGGTTCGTAAATACTGTAACTAGAATCGGAATGGATGAGCGCATCTATCAATTGCAAATAGTTCTTTTTCTTTCGTGGGATATACCATTCCAAATCTCGCGTTGATGAATTCGTTCCATAATATTCACGATTGGCATATTTAAAAAATGTTGATGTCAGCAAAATATCCAACAATGGCCTTGATTGCACTACATTAAATCCTAGTCTGGGATTCAGCACCACACTATCTGCAGTAAGCAAGAGCCGATCACCTAACACCGCACTATCGCCATAGATTTCAATATAATTCCTCAACCTATTCACAAAATCATGCCCCTGTGTGGTGAAGCAATTATCGGTAAACCACGCAGCTTGAAAGTCGCGACGACGATAAAAGTCAAATATCAAACTATAAAAGGAATCGAGAGCATGATCGTGCAATACCATACCTGCAATTTGTAGGCTATCCACCCTTAAATCACTAAAGTTTTGCGTTGCATATACCGAGCTGTCTTGTTTTAGCAGCTCTTGTTTTTCCTTTTTAAAAGGAGAATTTCCACACCGAAAAATCAGCAAAGGAAATAAAAGCAAAAAAAGCAGCCGTTTTAAAAAATCATTTGTATTCATTTTTCAATCGTTTTACTCGTTGCAAATATACAGCAACGCCCCGTCCTTCAACAAGGAAACAACGGCAGGCATCAAAGCATTTGGTAAAGCCGGACATCCAAAACTTTTACCCGTATAGCCATAGTTATTAACAAAACTTTCACTTACATAGCTTGCGCCATGCATTATAATCCCACGTATTCGAGCATTGTCATTTAAGCCCGGCTCCAACCCATCAAGCTCAAGCGAAAGGCCATGCTTGACGTTATGAATTGCAGCCCCAACTCGATAAAACCCCAAACTGCTCTGCAATGACTCCGGTATGTTAGAAAAGTGCGTCGCCATTAAATCACCGGAATTTTTACCATGGGCAACGTATGATTTAATGAGTACTTTTTTGTTTTGCAGATCGACAACAAAAAAACGAACTTGATTGGATGGCTTAGAAAAATCGCAAATGGCAACTATTGGCTTGTCATTACTATATTTTTTGTAGCCCTCCATCACCTTAGTAAAAGAAACAAACGACATCAAACTATTGAGGCCAATATCAAAATAAAGCTCGTTTACTGAAGTTATAGGAATGAATTCAGATGAACTACTTTTCACAGCAGTAATTTTACAAGAGAAGCCTAAAATCACCATCCACGTTAAAAGTATTTTATTCATAATAACAAAGTTACGACAGAAATCAAGGAAAATGAAAAAAAAATCGTTAATAAAGTATAAAGTCAAAGACTTGTAAATGCTTATTCAGACCTATATTTCTTCGGTAAGTTTCCGAAACCACTCGAAGCGCAATTGTAAAAAAACCGCCAATACCCCACGCATAAGCTGATTTATTAGGAAATCACAAAACGAAACCACGAATTAAAAGCTACAATTACCAAAAAAGGCCCTAAATTCGTATCTTCGCGCTTCTTTAAAAAAACCAGACTTTTAAAATCAGCCTCCGGCCGCGCATCGCAGATATCATTCAATGAAAAACATACGTAATTTTTGTATTATAGCCCATATCGACCATGGAAAGAGCACTTTAGCTGATCGACTTCTAGAATATACCAAGACGGTAAGTCAGCGCGATCAAAAGGCACAAATTTTAGATGACATGGATATCGAAAGGGAACGTGGCATTACCATTAAAAGCCATGCCATCCAAATGGATTACATAAAAAATGGAGAGCGTTATGTGCTTAATTTAATTGACACACCCGGACATGTGGATTTCGCATATGAGGTTTCTCGAAGTATTGCCGCTTGTGAAGGTGCCTTGCTTATTGTAGATTCATCGCAGGGTATCCAAGCACAAACCATCTCCAACCTTTACCTTGCATTAGAAAACAACTTGGAGATAATACCAGTGTTAAACAAAATAGACCTTCCTGGCTCGATGCCAGAAGAAGTGAGCGATCAAGTTGTAGCACTGATTGGCTGTAAATACGAAGATATATTGCGTGCGAGTGGCAAAACTGGTGAAGGTGTTTACGATATCATCGACGCCATTATCGACAGAATCCCACCACCAAAAGGCATCGAAAATGCGCCCTTAAAAGCTTTGATCTTCGACTCCGTTTTCAATTCTTTTAGAGGAATCATCGCCTACTTTAAAATTGTAGATGGTGTAATGAAAAAAGGAGACCGAGTGAAATTTGTGAACACCGAAAAAGAATATTTTGCCGAAGAGATTGGGGTATTACGTATCGAAAAAGAACCTCGCGATTTAGTAAAGACGGGAGATGTAGGATATATCATTTCGGGCATAAAAGCAGCCAAGGAAGTAAAAGTAGGTGATACCATCACCAATGTAGCCGATCCATGTTCTGAGTCAATTCAAGGGTTTGAGGATGTTAAACCCATGGTATTTGCGGGAATATACCCTGTGGATACCGACGATTTTGAAGAACTGCGTGAGAGCATGGCCAAGCTCCAACTGAATGATGCCTCTTTGGTTTTCGAACCAGAATCATCGGCTGCGTTAGGATTTGGATTTCGTTGCGGATTCTTAGGAATGCTTCACATGGAAATTATCCAAGAACGATTGGAGAGAGAATTCAATATGACCGTAATCACTACGGTTCCCAATGTTAGTTACAAAGCATTCCTTACCAATGGTGACGAGGTGATAGTAAATAATCCAAGTGATTTACCCGATCCATCGAAAACCGATTACGTTGAAGAACCTTATATCAAAGCCCAAATAATTACCAAGAGCGAATACATGGGAGGGATCATCTCATTATGCATTCAAAAGCGTGGTATCATTGGCAACCAGCATTTCCTAACCACCGACCGAGTGGAACTTAATTTTGAGATGCCGATGGGAGAAATTGTATTCGATTTCTTCGATAAATTAAAATCTATTTCGAGAGGATATGCATCACTCGATTACCACCCAATTGGATACCGAGAAAGCCATTTGGTGAAGTTGGACATCATGCTTAACCGCGAGCCAGTAGACGCATTAAGTGCCGTAATCCACCGCGACAAAGCCTACGATTGGGGTAAAAAGATATGCGAGAAACTAAAAGAACTGATTCCTCGCCAACAATTTGAAATCGCTATACAAGCTGCTATTGGAGCTAAAATTATTTCCCGCGAAACCATCAGTGCCATGCGTAAAGATGTAACAGCCAAGTGTTATGGCGGTGACATCTCGCGAAAGCGTAAGCTATTAGAAAAACAAAAAGCTGGTAAAAAACGAATGCGCCAGGTAGGAAATGTCGAGATTCCACAGTCAGCATTTATGGCAGTATTGAAGCTAGATTAACTTATCATAAATTTGAGATGAAGCGTTAGGCAACCTTGTTACCTTGCCAATCATTAAAAACCATTGACAATGATTATCAAAAAAAATTACGTTAAAGAGCTAACATGGAGGGGCATGTTGCAGGATATAATGCCTGGAACTGAAGACCTTTTAAATAAGGGGATGACCACTGGTTATATCGGATTCGATCCTACCGCCGATTCTTTGGGTGTTGGGAATCTTGTCCAGATTATGTCGCTATTGCACTTTCAACGCTGTGGCCATAGGCCCATTGCCCTTATTGGTGGCGCCACTGGCATGGTTGGCGACCCAAGTGGTAAAAGTGCGGAACGCAATTTACTCGATGAAAACACGCTGAACCATAACCTTAATGCCCAAAAAGCACAACTGGAGAAGTTTCTTAACTTCGATTGCGGCGCCAATAGCGCTGCTATTGTTAATAATTATGATTGGTTTAAGGACTTTACTTTTTTAGATTTTATTCGTGATGTAGGTAAGCACCTGACGGTAAATTACATGATGGCCAAAGATTCAGTGAAGTCGCGCCTGGAATCGGGTATGAGCTTCACAGAATTCAGCTATCAACTGGTACAAGGCTACGACTTCTATTATCTTTGGAAAAACCACGGTGTTATGCTACAGATGGGTGGCAGCGATCAATGGGGAAATATTGTAACCGGAACCGAGCTCATTCGAAGAAAAGCTGGAGGCGAGGCGTTTGCACTCACCACCCCATTGATAAAAAAAGCCGATGGTACAAAATTTGGAAAAACAGAAGGTGGAAATATATGGCTTGACCCGAAACGTACCTCGCCATATAAATTTTATCAGTTTTGGCTTAACGCCGCCGATGCTGATGTTTCTAACTATATCCGCATATTTTCAGTTAAAGAAAGAGAAGAGATAGAAGTCTTAGAAGCGGAACATAGCGCTGCACCGCATTTGAGGCTGTTGCAGAAAGCACTCGCAGAGGAAATCACAATTCGGGTTCACGACGAGGATTCTTTGACACAGGCTAAAGCAGCTTCAGTAGCATTATTTGGCAATAGCATTGATGGCCTTTTAGACCTCCCACAAGCCACGTTTTCGGAAGTGGCCGATAGTATTACCCAATTTGAAATAACAGCATCAGCATTAACACAGGGTATTAATATAATGGATCTTTTAGCTTCGTCGACAAACATTTGCAAGTCGAAGAGTGATGCAAAAAGAGCGATAGAACAAGGAGGAATTAGTATCAATAAAGAGAAGATAAGCGACGTTAATCTAATTATAAATACATCTTCTATCATCAAAGGGATCTATATACTTTTGCAAAGTGGAAAGAAAAACTATTACTCAATAAAAATCACTGCGGCATAAAACACGAAATACGATCAAACAAGAGCAATATCGTTTTAATTGTAATACTAAATAAAACCAACCCAATAAATTAAAACTCAACGTGAATAACCGCCCCATAAGAGTACTCGTTGCTAAAGTTGGCCTTGATGGTCACGATCGCGGCGCCAAAGTTATTGCCACGTCGTTGCGTGATGCCGGCATGGAAGTAATTTATACTGGACTTCGACAAACTGCCGAAATGGTTGTAAATACAGCCTTGCAAGAAGATGTTGACGCCATTGGCGTAAGCATCTTAAGCGGAGCGCACAATACCGTTTTCCCTAAAATACTGCAACTTATGAAGGAGAAGGAAATGCATGATGTTTTATTAACCGGAGGAGGAATAATTCCAGAAGAAGACATGTTAAAGCTAAGAGAGCTTGGTGTAGGCCAGCTCTTTCCGCCAGGAACGCCAATGACGGAGATTGCCGATTATATTAAGAACTGGGCCAAAGAAAACCGCAGTTTCTAACCTCTTAAATTTACGATAACCGTTTAAAAATTATACTCAACCTATTTATGTTTCTACATCGTGAGGGATATCCTACCCTATTAATCAGCATCGGAAGCTTAACATTATTGTGTTTCGGCATGCATAGCATTGCCCCTGAATGGCTTTTCAAACTTTTTGTTTTATTAAGTTTAGGGGTGCTCGTAATCGTATTGCAGTTTTTCAGAAATCCACCACGAATCACTGTTGCAAATGTCAACCAGGTAATTGCACCTGCTGATGGTAAGGTAGTTGTAATTGAGGAAGTGGAAGAGCCAGAATATTTCAAAGACAAGAGAATTCAAGTTTCAATTTTCATGTCGCCATTTAATGTACACGTAAATAGATATCCCATACAAGGAGAGGTTGATTATGCAAAATACCATCCTGGAAAATTCCTAGTTGCTTGGCATCCAAAATCATCAACAGAGAACGAACGAACCACCATTGTAGTAAAACAAGGTCATCACGCTGTATTGTTTCGCCAAATTGCAGGCGCTATGGCCCGTCGCATTGTGATGTATAGTAAAGTCGGCGACAAGGCAGTGGCGGGTGGCGAAATGGGATTTATAAAATTTGGTTCACGCGTGGATCTCTTCTTCCCTTTAGGAACAGAGATTTTGGTAAATAAGGAACAAGTGGTGCGCGGTGGCGAGACGGTTATCGCTACGCTGGTTTAACCAATTACGATAGCCACTGTAACTTTATGACTATACCCTTCGTCTTAACAAAGTGTATGTTTTGTATATTTTTTTTTATATAAAACATGTATATTTGCATTATAAGTTTAAACCAAACCCATTAATACCTCATAAACATCATGAAAAAGTTATTATCATTTGCCGTTTCTGTTTTTTTTATCGCTTCGATGGCCATGGCCCAACAACCAGCTACAAAGCCTGCAGCTGCAACCACTTCCAAGCCTGAGGCAAAAAAAGAATGTTCATCTACTCACTCTTGTTGCAGCAAAGATAAAAAAGCTGCTTGTGGCGATAAGAAAACTGCCGATTCAAAATCTACAACTAAGCCAGCTAAATAATTAAACTGACTTACAACAAAAAAGCCTGACGGAAATCCCGTCAGGCTTTTTTATATTTGGTTCATAAGCAAACGACACAAAAATGAAAACAAATGATATACACTAATTTAACTAAACAAAAAACAAACTTGGAAATTTTATAAAGTCCTGTAATTTCACTTCACGACTTTTGCGTTCCTAGTATTTTAAAAACAGATTTAGATTTCCACACGAAACTGATTTTGAAAAAGCACAAAGTTTTAACTTATTTTAATTTAACTATGGTAGGTATCTGAAAATGTAGCCTTGGCTTGAGTCCTTTAAACAGAATACAAAATTAAAATTAAACTAAATGAATAAGTTCCTTGAAAACATCTTTGCAACTAAAAAATTCACAAACAGTAAAAACCAAATAATTGACATTCATTCTGAAACCAACAGAGGGCAATGCGAATATTTGCAAAATATTATTAAAAAAAATAATTTTAAAAGTTCAATTGAAATAGGATTTGCTTATGGCATTTCTACATTAGCAATAACTGAAGAAATTGTTAATAATGGAGGTCAACATCTAGTTATTGATAAATTTCAAAACACCGGTTGGGGTGGGAATGGAATTGATTTAATAAACCAAGCCGGTTATTCAGGAAAAGTAGCGTTTTATGAGGAATTTTGTTATGTCGTTTTGCCTACTTTATTAGAAAAAGGAATGAAATTTGATTTTGCTTACATTGACTCAACAAAACAATTCGATTGGTTGCTTGTGGATTTCTTTTATCTTGATAAAATTTTAGATCTAAACGGGATAATAGTATTTGATGATGTTGACTTTCCAGGTATAAGAAAATTACTCAGGTATATATCACAATTCCCAAATTACAAAATATATTCTCAATTTGCATTATACCATCCAAAAGAAAAGCCAGATAAACTTAATAAACTAATACGTTTATTGCCTTACACTGATAAGTTATTGAAAGAAGAGATCATTAAAACAGATTTTGAATTAGGCATAAATTCACGTGCTGTGGCCTTACAAAAAACAGATAATGATACAAGGAATTGGGATTGGCATGTGAATTTTTAAATATCCAATGAATTCGATAGTTTAGAAGCTACAGTACTTGCATGTCTATTTTTAGGTTACAAAATTATTAGATAAATTAAATTCTGCGCTTATAAATCCACGATTCGTTGAAAAAAAAATAATAAATTAATTCTAAATTCATCAAAAGTATTATTTTTTCATGTTCACAGTTTCTGCTTTAAATGCACCCGATTTCTCCAATAGAAAGGCCACTAAAATTAAAACAGCAAAAACAGCAAACAATAACACTCCAAATATATTTTTCATGTTTCAAATTTACAAAACACCCTTTAACGTTAAAGTAAATTAACGAATCATAACGAAATTTTCATCCATCGATTTATAATGGCCAAAATCCGAATAGAATACCTCAAAATTACCTTCTAAAAATCGCATTGTTACACTTGCAAGTTTATATAGTATGGTTTATTTTTTATTACTTTTACCGCTTAATTCAACCATCAATGAAACACGCATTTGTTTTTCCAGGTCAGGGCGCACAATTTGTGGGCATGGGCAAAGATCTTTATGAAAGCTCTTACAAAGCCAAAGAACTTTTTGAAGATGCCAACGATATACTTGGCTTTCGAATTAGCGATATCATGTTCGGAGGAACTGATGAAGAGTTAAAACAAACTAACGTAACCCAACCTGCTGTTTTTATTCATTCCGTAATAAGTTATTTAGTGAAACAGCATCCAACACCAGACATGGTTGCGGGTCATTCTTTGGGCGAATTTAGTGCCTTGGTGGCCAATAGGGCACTTAACTTCCAAGACGCTTTAAAACTGGTAAGTCTGCGTGCACAAGCCATGCAGAAAGCCTGCGATATTGCTCCTTCCACTATGGCAGCTATACTGGGTTTAGACGACACCAAGGTGGAAGAAATTTGTTTGTCTATAGCAGATGATATTGTTGTTGCAGCCAATTACAATTGTCCGGGACAACTAGTAATTTCGGGAAGCATTACAGGTGTTCAAAAAGCATGTGATGCATTGAAAGCTGCTGGTGCAAAACGAGCGCTATTATTGCAGGTGGGTGGCGCCTTTCACTCTCCACTAATGAAACCTGCTGAATTAGAATTGGCACAAGCGATTGAATCAACCAACTTCCATGAACCAATTTGTCCTGTTTATCAAAATGCCGTTGCTATTGGAGTTCGCAGTGCTAACGAAATAAAACAAAACCTCTTAATACAACTTACAGCGCCTGTCAAATGGTCGCAGTGCGTTCGCGCAATGGTGGCTGATGGCGCCACGCAATTTAGCGAATACGGTCCAGGGACTGTGTTACAAGGATTGATTAAAAAGATTGAACCCACGGCCATCATCGTTTAATTAAATCTTTATACCCCTTCAGGATAGAAACCTGACAACCAATGATACAAGAGATAGAATTATTCCTCACTCCTGACCAATGCTCAGATAATTTACTTTTAAAGCGCTCTATTGCAAGACATCTCGGTGTAAATATTGACCATATTACTGGCTTCGAAATATTAAAGAAGTCGATTGACGCGCGCAGTAGAAATATTAAATTTCGCTTTCTTGTTAAAGCATTCACCGATGAGGCTTTCCAGCCTACTCAAATTCAAATTGAATTTCAAAATGTAAGTAATGCGAAAGAAGTCCATATCATTGGCTTCGGACCAGCAGGTATATTTGCAGCATTAAAACTTATTACCTTAGGATTAAAACCTATAATTTTTGAACGCGGAAAAGATGTAAAAACACGGCGGCGTGATTTGGCGGAAATCAACAGGAATTTAAAAATAAACCCCGACAGTAATTATTGTTTCGGAGAGGGTGGAGCTGGAACCTATAGTGATGGCAAGCTATATACTCGCAGCAATAAGCGTGGAAACCTTCAGGAAATTCTTTCATTATTTGTTTACCATGGTGCTTCGCCTAATATACTTTATGAGGCACATCCGCATATTGGCACCAATAAGTTACCACAAATTGTTACGTCGATGCGTAAGACCATCGAGTCGTGTGGTGGTGAGGTGCATTTCAACAGCAGGCTCACCGATGTTGTAACGTCGTTTGACAAATTACTATCGTTTACCATTAATAATGACACAAAAATAATCGCTAACCACGTTATTTTAGCTACAGGGCATAGTGCCCGCGACATTTTCGAAATGTTGCACCGCAAGAAAATATTTATTGAAGCCAAACCTCTTGCTATTGGTGTGCGCGTAGAACATCCTCAACATATTATTGACGAAGCGCAATACAAGTGCAGTATTCGTCCGGATTATTTGCCACCCGCCTCATACAGCTTGGTTACGCAGGTAGAACAAACAGGCGTATTTAGCTTTTGTATGTGCCCAGGGGGCATTATTGCACCAGCAGCCACAAATACTGGTGAGGTAGTGGTTAATGGTTGGAGCCCTAGCAAACGTAATGGCCAATTTGCCAATAGTGGCTTAGTGGTGAGTATCAACGAAAAAGATTATTTAAAATACACCAAGCAGGGGCCATTGGCATCATTACAATACCAAAAGGAAGTTGAACAACACTGCTTTCACGCTGCTGGAGATAGTATTAAAGCACCTGCGCAACGTATTAGCGACTTCCTTAATAATAAATTCTCGAACACACTACCCGAATGCAGCTATTTGCCTGGATTAACATCAGCAAATATTAATCAGGTTATGCCTTTGGAGATAACATCAAAATTAAAGATTGCATTAAAAGATTTCAGCAATAAAATTAAAGGATATAATTCAATGGATGCGATAATGGTTGCTACTGAAAGTAGAACTAGCAGCCCTGTGCGCATAACAAGAGATGACTTAACTTTAGAACACGTCCAAATCAAAGGAATTTACCCATGCGCTGAAGGTGCCGGATATGCGGGAGGTATAGTGAGTGCCGCCATGGATGGCCAAAGAGTTGCAGAAGCTATTGCGCTAAAAAACCATCAAGGTAAAACTATAATGAAGTAAAATAGTGTTTGCCTGTTAGGCTTTAATCCAACTGAACTTATGTTCAATAGTTGGAGTACGAAGGCGATCGGCAATGCGCGTCAAGCGATCGGGAAGCGACATTAGATAATCTCTAGCCTTTTCTGCCTCATCATTAAGATGACGCATGTTTTCAATTTTCCAATCTTGAAGTAAACCCTGCATCACCTCAATATAATCGATAGACGTATAAACCCCAAGTCGTTGTGCGGCATCACTAAAATTAGCGAAGCTATTTACCTTATCACCCAACTCACGCATATACATTGCAGGCATAATTATTTTTTTGCGCATCATATCTTCAAAAGCGACCATCATTTCACTCGGGTCCATTTCGAAAATTTTCTCAACAAATGTTTTATATGCTTTTGCATGTCGAGCTTCATCGCTAGCCACCAATCCACAGATTCTTGAGAGCGCTATATTGCCACTTTGCTTTGCTAAAGTTGCAACTCGACGATGAGAAATATTCGTGGCTGTTTCTTGAAAACTGGTATATACAAAACTCTTATATGGATCGTTGCCCGTTTGAATATCGAATCCATCAGCAATAAGATATTGAACCGATGCTTCAAATTTTGGCATGTCAACGCGTCCACACAAATAAAGGAAACGATTTAACACATCACCATGCCTATTTTCCTCTGCAGTCCATCCGCGTATCCATTTCATCCAACCGTCTGCTTTACGCTCTTGCACACCATCCATACTCACCAACCACGATTCATAGGTAGGTAGCGCCTCTTCAGTAATGGTGTCGCCGATGAGCACCGCCAATAAATCATAACTTAAATTTTCGGATTGTCCTTGAATGACCTTTATATCTTCAAAAAAAGACTCACTTGATGAGTCGGGCAATAACTCACCCGGCTGCCAATTGGTTTCAATTGATTTGAGAAATTCTTGTGTATATGTTTCAATGTTTTTATCCAACTGTAACATAACTTCTCCTCTAGTGATGCTCTGCGCCTTATTCATTTTTGATTAAAGAAGCAAAGGTACGGTTTTATTAACAATGATAGCCCTTTGATTTGTTAATTGAAGGGACATAAAACCAGAAACAGCTCCTTAGAAAATAACGTTACCTTGTTTTAGATGAATCACGCAACATTTCCTTTTTACGGTCGCGCATATAAACAGCAGGTATTAAATTCCCTTTCTTCATCCGATCTTCCATACTATGTCGCGAAACAGAGTCGGTGAGAAACTTTTCAATCATGAGGCTAGCAATTGGAGCGGCCCAATCTGCACCGAAACCAGCATTTTCAACTACACAGGCAATCGCAATTTTGGGGTTATCGCGTGGAGCAAAAGCCACAAATACAGAGTGGTCTTTACCATGTGGATTTTGAGCTGTGCCTGTTTTACCGCAATATGGGATTCCTTCAATTTTGCAATTTGAAGCCGTGCCACTTTGTACCACTTGAAACATACCTTCGATAATAAATTCAAAATATTTTCTTTCGATATCAATTTTATGGCGCTCATTAAATCGAGATTCGATAGTGCCATTTTCTCCTATTTTTTTCACTGCGTGTGGCACGCAATAAAAGCCACGATTGGCAATGATGGCAACCACATTAGCCATTTGCATTGGAGTAATTCCCAACTCACCCTGCCCAATTGCCAATGAAATAATATTGGAAGACTTCCAGCTATTTTTACCATAAACTTTATTGTAATATTCAACACTTCGCAATATCCCGCCATTCTCAAAAGGGAGATCTATGCCGAGTCTTTGCCCTACACCGAATTGTTTTATTTTATCGTACCAATTGCGATAGCCATCTTCAATATTGGGGAATCGCTTTTCATCAACGATACTTCGAAAAACATAGCAATAGTAGGAATTGCAAGAATAGGCTACACTTTGAATTAAATCGAGCGGTGAAGGATGAGAGTGACAACCTGGCTTCCCTCCCATTACTGGATAACCGCGATGACATGGGTAACGCGTTTCAGGAAAGAGAACGCCTTCTTGCTGTCCAATTAGCGCCTGCATGCTTTTAAAAATTGATCCTGGAGGATACATTGCATCCAAAGGTCTATTGTAAAGCACCTTCGCGGGATCATCATTGAGTATTTGGTAGTTTCGGTTTTTCTCACGTCCAATCAACAGATTTGGATCATATCCAGGACTACTTATCATAGCTAGAATTTCGCCTGTTTCAGGTTCGATGGCAACAACACTACCTACTTTATTTTGCATCAGCTCTTCGCCATAATTCTGAAGCTCAACCGAGACTGATAATGTGAGACTTGTTCCTGCTATTGCAGGGATATCAAATTTTCCATCTTTAAATGGCCCTTTTTTCTGGCCAGCCACATCTTGTATAAAATAACTAATACCTTTATGCCCACGGAGTGTATCTTCATAACTTCGCTCGATGCCTGTTTTACCAATTCCTTCCCCACGTGCATAATAGTTTTTCGATTTGGCGATATCTTGATCACTTACCTCTCTAATAAAACCTAGCAAATGTGCTCCGCTTGGATGGTCGTATTTTCGATCAATTCGAGATTGCATTGTTAAGCATGGAAAATGATAGAGGTTCTCTTGCACTGTAGCATACATGCGCTCTGACAACTCCTTTTCCAAAACATAAGGCTTCGTACTTCGGTAGTGCAACGAATCGTGCACGATATCATAGATCCTACTCACAAAATCCTCCTTAGAGATGCCTATTATTTCGCAAAGCTTTAACGTATCAATATTTTTTGCTTGCTTGGGATAAATCATTAAATCGAAGATAGCGTCGTTATACACCATCAATTTGCCATATCTATCATAAATAAGTCCACGCGAAGGATAAACGATTTCTTCTAACCTTCCAGCCTCAATATCTTTGGTATTAATAACTTGCAAATAAAAGAGACGTATCAAAAAAACGAGTGCCACCAAGCCGAAGATAAGATAAAAAGTAACTTTACGACGTTCTAGATTTTGCATAGTTCAGAATCACTATTTTTTCTTGCCTGTTGGCGTTAATAAATACTCCAATAGTATAATAATAAGCAACGATGCGGCGGCACTTAATATTGCTTTTAATGATGTATAAAAAAACTCATTAAAAGTTAAAACTTCTAAAAGATAGAGTACAAAATGATGAACGGCAAGCAACAACATGGCATAGATAGTAAACCATGTAAGCCCTTTATTTTGAATGTTTGGGGAGATATTTTTCTCAAAGTTTTCTTTACTCAGAGCTGTATTTAAAAAGAAGATCCTTAAGAAACCCATAAAAACCGTTGCCGCAGCATGTATACCTGCCGTCATTTGAAATAAGTCAGCAACAACGCCAATTGCAAAACTTAAAGAGAGAACCCAAAAAAAGGAGGTATTGACAGGTAAAATAAGAATAAATAGTGGATAGATAAAGGGGTTGACAAGATTGTATTGCAGAATTTGATTCACAACAAAAACTTGCAGTGCCATTATAAACACAAACCGAAAAACCTGTATGAGAATATCGCGATACATTTATTGTTTTCCTTTGATGCTATTTAATAATTTTGTTTCTTCCTCGAAATCTAAATTCCTTACCACATATACCTTGTAGAGCGTTTCAAAAGGTGTTGAAAGCTTAACGGAGATATGGTTGTTGTTTCCAACCACTTCAAAGGTATCTACCTCACCGATCTTTATGTTTCTAGGAAACACATAAGACAATCCGCTTGTTGAAATGCCTTGGCCTGTTTCCAATTTTACATGTTTATTAATGTCGTCTATTTGAGCCAAACGAGGATTGAGTCCATTCCACAATAACGTGCCTGCATTGTTTACACTATCAAGTTTGGCACTGATTTTAGCGTTACTATTTAACAATGAAATCACTGTACAAAAGTGCTCACTTACATCATATATAAGGCCGACAACGCCGTCGTTACAAACAACACCGCACTGCCTAGTTACTCCATCTGCGGTACCAACATTCAACATCAGATAATTATTCCTATAGGCGGTGGAATTACTCACTACATCGGCTGCGATATAAACAAATCGGCCAACATACTTAGCTGTAGTATCTTTAAAATTGATTGTATCCTTTGTATGAAATGAAGAATCTTTTGAATAGATGTTTGTATAAAGCCTAGCATTTTCTGCAACCAAACTATCGTTGATGGCTTTGAGATGGAAGTACTGCTTTACGTTGCTTGACGATGAATAAATACCGCCTACAAGGCCATTAGCAGAATTAATATAAACAGACCTATGATATGGATTACCATTAAATACAAGAATCAAAGAGATGGCTTCAAAAATGACGAAAACCCAGAATATTTTAAATCGTATAAAGAAATAAAAAAACTGTGGCATTTCGGATGGTGATAGAGATTAGTACGTTGCTTATGTGAAAATTGGATTATCCGATTTCTAAAGAAAAACTACTGCATTAAAAACTTAAACGTAGCAATATTTTTAAGTGCTATTCCAGTACCGCGCACCACGGCACGCAATGGATCTTCCGCCACGTATACTGGAAGTTTCGTTTTTGCCGCAATTCTTTTGTCGAGACCACGAATTAGGGCACCTCCGCCAGTAAGATACAATCCAGTTTGATAAATATCTGCGGATAACTCTGGAGGTGTTAATTCAAGAGCACGAAGGATGGCTTCTTCAATTTTAGATATAGACTTATCGAGGCATTGTGCAATTTCACTATATGATACGGTGACCTGTTTAGGCACACCCGTCATTAGGTCACGACCGTTTACTGCATAATCTGAAGGTGGTTTTTCGAGCTCAGTAAGCGCCGAACCGACTTCAATTTTAATACGTTCAGCTGAACGTTCACCTAAAAGCAAATTGTGCTGACGACGCATATACTCAATAATATCATCCGTGAATTCATCACCCGCAACACGTATCGATTGGTCGCATACAATACCACTAAGTGCAATTACTGCAATTTCAGTGGTCCCGCCACCGATATCGATAATCATATTCCCTTTTGGTTCGCTAACGTCGATACCGATACCAATGGCTGCTGCCATAGGCTCATGTATCATATAAACTTCCTTCCCTCCTGCCTTTTCAGCGCTATCTCGCACCGCTCTCTTTTCTACCTCAGTAATGCCCGATGGAATGCATATAACCATTCTTAACTGAGGAGGGAACATACGACGGCCAGGGTTAATCATACGGATCATCCCTTTTATCATTTCCTCTGCGGCTTGGAAATCGGCGATTACCCCATCTTTCAATGGACGAATCGTTTTAATTTCATCATGGGTTTTACCATGCATTTGCATGGCTTGATTACCAATGGCAACGACTTCGCCTGTGGTTCTGTTTTTGGCAATAATAGACGGTTCATCGACAACTACTTTGTCTTTAAAAATAATCAAAGTATTCGCTGTACCTAAGTCAATGGCCAGTTCCTGAGTTAAAAAATTAAATATTCCCATGAAGAATGATGTATCGAGAGGGCATTCAACTAATGCTCTGCGAATTTATTAAACGATTCACGCAATCACAAATTTAAATTGAGCAATTTAAGAGAATTATTTAAATTACTATATCCACGATTTAAACCTTAAAATTCCTTTAAGAAGTCCTCATTTACCTCGATCCAATGCACATCCTAAACTATTACAGAATAATTTATCCGTTAAATGCTTTGCAAATACCAAAGGAGACCTATTTTCTGCTGTTATTTCAGTAATATTGTCAAAACCCAAGCGCCAATGAAGCATATTTATGCATTGATTTTTGCTTTTTCGCTCCCATTTATTCTGGCTGCACAAAGCAATTTCCGATACACCAATACCGTGGATCATTTCGCTACTGTTATTGATGGAAACCAACAATGGCATTATGCTGTAGGCACTTCTGAGCCCGACTCCAATTGGCGAAAAACAACCTTCAACGATGCCAGTTGGCTTACTGGAAATGGAGGCATAGGTTACGCTGACAATGATGACGCAACTGTTGTAAATGTTTGCACAAGTGTTTATTTAAGAAAGACGTTTACAGTGCTCGACACCTCTAAGATTACTGAATTGCTATTGAGCATTGACTATGATGATGGATTTGTGGCGTACATCAACAATGTAGAGTTTGCTAGAAAAAACATTGGAACTCCGGGCATTATTCCTGTTTTTAATGCCCTTGCAACAACCCCACATGAGGCTCATCTTTATCAAGCGTTAAATGCGGAATACTTCTTCATAAACAAAGATTTCATTAAAAACAATGTAAAAAACGGCATTAACGTGCTTTGTATTCAGGTTCACAATAATTCAACATCGGGGGCCGACAACGACCTTACCGCTTTACCTTTCTTGATGGCGGGGTTAAATGATGAAAACATCACCTACTCCAACAACCCCGGCTGGTTTAAACCTCCATTTTACAGCCATTTGCCAATACTTCAAGTGATTGCCAACAATGTTACAATTGTAAATGAACCTAAAAAAACGATGAGAATGAGGATTATTTCGAATGGGTTTTATCAAAATCATATCACCGACTCGGCCAATGAATTCAGTGGCAAAGTAGGCATTGAACTACATGGCGCTTCTTCAATAAATTTTCCGCAAAAGTCATATGGCATTTCAACCTATGATTCGAATGCCGTTGCAGACAATGTAAAGCTTTTCGACCTTCCAAAAGAAAGCGATTACATGCTTTATGGGCCCTATAATGATAAAACTTTAATGCGCAACGTGATGATGTACGACCTAGCCCGAAAAATGGGTTGGTATGCACCGCGTTGTAAATTTATTGAGATGTTCATAGACACACAATACTTAGGAATATATGTGTTTATGGAGAAAATTAAAATCGACAAAAATCGTGTCGCAATAAATCAAATATTACCCACCCATAATGCCGGAGATTCGCTCACTGGTGGCTATATCTTTAAAGTAGATTGGAATGCGGATCCTGGACTTGGAACTTGGTATTCCAATGTTACAAGCTTTAATGGCGTTACAAAAAGTATCCGCTTTCAAACAAGTGACCCCAATGGACTGGATATCACCAATTCGCAGCGTAACTATATTGTTAGTTACATCGACTCATTTGAGCAAAATCTGCAAAGCACTGGCATGAGCAACCTAACTACAGGCTATAGGAAATATATTGATGTTGGCTCCTTTATAGATTATTATATCCTTACAGAAATAACACATAACATCGATGCATACAGAGCCAGCACTTATTTCTTTAAAAACAGAAGCTCCCAAGGAGGCAAAATAGTGATGGGTCCAATTTGGGACTTTAACTATAGCTTAGGCAATGCGAATTTTTGTGGCAGCAACGATACGTTTGGATGGTGTGGGTGCACACCCGACAATACGCTTTGGTGGTTTGATGCACTTAATACAGACAACTATTACCGAGATCAACTTCGATGCCGTTGGACAAGCTTATACAATGGACTTCTCTCGTCATTCAACATTAACAACTACATAGATTCTGTAGCCGCCTATTTGGAGGTGCCACAGAAAAGACACTTCGTTCGATGGAACATCTTAGGCACTGATTTATACAATGGACATGTTAGTTCAAATTATGGGCAAGAAATAACATATTTAAAAAACTGGTACAAATCGCGTGTGAATTGGGTGAATTTATATATGCCTGGCTGGCACAACCCCTGCAGCGAATCGCCATATAAGTCGAGGTTAATGGTGACTGAAATCAATTACAATTCAGATAAAGACATGGATCCCGGAAACTGGATTGAACTTTATAATAATTCATCAGGCTCATTAAACCTAAACAACTTAGTTTTTGCGGCCAATGGCGGAGCCAACTCGAAAAAATTCGGAACAGTCTATATTCCAGCCTACAGCTATTTAGTTATTTGTGAGGACACGAATCTATTTAATAAAATATATCCCAATATAAGGAACAAAATAGGAAATCTTGGCTTCGGATTCAACAACAATGGAGGAAGCTTGGTATTGTATGATATGTCATCCTACCAGGTGTTTAACATCCTATATTCTTCGGTCAAGCCATGGCCACAGGCCGCGAACGGTGGAGGCAAAACACTAGAGCATGTAGGAATCAACAACAATTACAACAGCTATTCAAATTGGTTTGAAGGATGCCTAGGAGGGTCGCCTGGAAGAGCCTATGGCAGATGTATGCAGGATTTAAATGTTACTGAAATTAACTATACCTCTGCAACATCCTATAATACTGGCGATTGGTTTGAATTAAAGAACAATAGCAATACCCCAAAAAATATTGGAGGTTATGTATTTAAAGACGATGTTGATGCCCATACATTCACCTTTCCTCCAAATTTCACTATTGGAGCCAATGCCTATTGTGTGGTTTGCGCCGACACCTCAAAATTCATCTCATTACACCCCGACATTAAAAATAGGATTGGAAATTTTAATTTTGGAATTAGCAATAAAAATGATGCGATACGTCTTTTCTCAAACACAAATGTTCCATACCAAAGTATATATTATACCGACACTGCGGCTCCTTGGCCCAATGGCGCAAATGGAAATGGATTTACCATTGAATTGAAAAATGACACACTACAATGCGATGCTGGAAATAATTGGACTATTGGTTGCATCTTTGGAAGTCCAGGCAAGCGCTATCATAAAACGTGTAATCCAGCACAAACGGCAAAACTATCAATTAGTGAAATTCGTACCTATGCACCAGCTTACGCAGATGATAATGGATGGGTGGAATTGCATAATTATGATAGTCTTGATTTAGACCTCGCAGACTTCACACTCTCTCATGCCTCGAGTATAGACAACCCCTATCGTTTTCCAGAAAACACTATAATACGTAAAAAGGATTTTCTAGTGCTTTGCAACGATACCGCGAAATTTAAAAAACTACATCCCGGTATACGTGAAATTTATCCGTTAAATCAATGGAAACTGAACAATACAAGCGACTCTATTATAATTCAAGATTTTAATTCTGGCACTTTAATACGAATGAGTTATAACCTCTCGTTGCCTGAATTTACTGAGGCAAAAGGTTTTGGTAAAGGTATCGAACTAAAGTCAGATACAAGCAACTTAAACCTTTCCAGCAGTTGGTTTGTTGGTTGTTTCGGGGGGTCGCCAGCGGCTGTATATTCTCCTTGCGAAAAACCAAGATTGATTATTTCTGAGATTAATTACAAGTCGTCGAATAATTTTGACCAAGGCTTTTGGATCGAATTGAAAAATGTCGATACTGTTGCTGCGAACCTTGATAACTACTTTTTACGTAAGCCATCCGACACCTTGCGCTATCATTTCAAGCCCAATATTACTATAGCACCTAGCTCCTATTTTGTTGTTGCAAAAGACTCCCAAAACTTCAGCCTTCGAAACCCATTTGTTAAAAATGTTCGTTTTGATACCATGTTAACCTTTAACACCAGCGGTGATGTAATACAATTTTTCGAAACTGGAACTCCCCTGTTGAATGCGAAATTTAAAGACACATTACCTTATCCGTTAAATACAAATGCAGGCGGATATGCATTGTCGCTGCTCAACGATAGCCTGAATCCATTTTTATCAAGCAGTTTCAACTCCGTATGCTTTGGCGGCTCACCAGGAAGAAAAGATCAATATCCATGCAATCCAGCCCTAAACGGAGCATTGGTAATATCGGAAATCAACTATCAATCCAACACAGACAATAATAGTGGTTATTGGTTTGAGCTAGAGAACACAAGCAACTCAAATGTTTCTTTAGAAGATTGGCATATTGCAAGCGCCGACATTTCGAATAACTACACCATAGGTAATTTAACACTCGGAGCACATAATTTTATGGTTTTTGCATCCGATTCTGTTAAGTTTAAAAAACAACACCCAACAGTGTTTAACGCCATCTTCATACCTGATATATTTAGCAACAAAAAAGATTCAATTCGTATCTATGACTACCGTGGTTTTCAAGCATGCAAAGCCTACTACAATAACGATTCAAACTGGCAGCAGGGGCCTAATGGCAGAGGCTATACACTAGAGAACAAAACGTCGCAAACAAACGCTGTTGAACCATTAGATTGGTCAATAGGCTGCCTATTAGGATCGCCCGGTACTGGGTTCAAGCCTTGCAATCAACCTTCCCTAATTATTTCTGAAATAAACAGCAAACCCAAGCCTAGTATCAACGATGGACAATGGTTTGAAATTAAAAATGCGGCAAAATCAACATTAAATCTTGCAAACTACGTTATTAAAATAAACAACACGGATTCAATGATTATCAATGCAATGCTACCCCAAGGAGCATTTTTGGTTATCGCAAACGACACGCAAAAGTTCAAGCAACAGCATTTCTTCACTAAAAACTACCGTTACCTTAATTTTAAACTCGACAGTATTGCAAATGCGGTGCAAATTTTTGAAAATCAAAAACTAATTTTCAGCAGCTTAACTTCAGCACAGAACTTACGTTTACAAGCTGCTAACGGAGCTGGGTTTACCTTGGAATTAGCAAATGACACCTTTGTTGCGACAGAAGAAAAATCGTGGACTATTGGATGCTTAAAAGGTTCACCTGGCAATGAAATGCGTTGGCCATGCGACCCTGCCTTGACTTCTTCAATTACCATTTCTGAAATAAACTACAAATCGGATACATTTAACAATTCTGGACCTTGGATTGAGCTCTACAATAAAGATACTAATCCCATTGATTTGCAAGGATGGGTGTTACAAAATGAATCAATGGACTTTTCGATCATTAAAAAACCAATGACAATCCTACCCAAGAGCTACTTTGTATTTAGTAATGACACCGAAGCATTTCATAAAATCTATCCAAAAATGAACAACTTTGGCTACCTAGATTTGAAAATAAATAATCTGAAAGATACAATACGGCTATTTGACTATTCAAAAAACGAAGCATGTAGGGCCTTTTACAGCAACAGCAGTTTATGGCCACAGGGGCCGAATGGTAATGGAAGAACATTAGAAAGTTGCAATTTAAATAACACACACACCTCTTTTACAGATTGGAAAGAAGGGTGTTTGTTGGGCTCGCCAGGTAATACAATGGCAAATTGCAACGACCCACTTATAGTAAGCGAGATAAATTACAATCCAGATTTGTTGGCAAACGATGGAACATGGCTTGAAATCTATTTTACACCTCAAATTAATATTCCATTAGCTCAATTAAAAATACGGAATGATGATAGCATATACACGCACAACCTTTTAAAACCAATACTAGCAAGCACCTACCTCGTACTATGCCAAGACACTATAAAATTCAATGCATTCCATAGGTATATCACCAATAAAGAAAATAGCGTTGCATTGCAAATTAAACCTGGCAAGCATAATCTTGCAATTTATGACCAAGACAATAGGTTACTTCAAGCTATCTATTATAGCTCAGAAAGTCCATGGGATAGCCTAGCCAATGGCAGAGGTTATACGCTAGAACTTAAAAAAGATTCGGTGGATTACGGGCAAGCTGACAACTGGAAATCCTATTGCAAGCGGGGGTCTGCAGGCATGGAAACCTTCACGCCATGCGCAAATCCATTCGGAATAATTCCAAGCGTAGAACACCCATTACCATTGCTTTATCCGAACCCCGCAGGGAACGAAATTACAATCGATATCAGTGAGCTACTTCCTATTCTTAATAAATTCATAAACTTCAGAATCATAGACCTTCCGGGACAAACATTAATTGCAGGAACCATTAACAATAAGATTTCGAGGATCGACATTTCGAACCTTTCATCGGGTATCTACTTCGTTCAACTTGATGGCTTCAAAGCCTTGAAATTCATCAAAAATTAAGATTCAGGTAAAACCATCATTTGATATGGCCTCAAGAAATTGAATTTCAATATTTCATCCTTTGCGGGACTTATCTTTGCAAGCCGAAAATGATTCGACTGCTGCTTCTATATAAGAATTCCTTTTCTAATATTCAAAAAAATATTTGGGTGCTTGCTGTTGCCATGTTTATCAACAGGAGCGGCTCTATGGTTCTGCTTTTCACCTCATTATACCTCACCAAATCACTAGGATTCAGCATCTCACAAGCCGGGCTAATTTTAAGCTTTTATGGCATTGGCGGCGTACTAGGTTCCTATGCCGGTGGCTGGCTCACCGATCGGCGCAACTTTTTCGATATTATGCTGTTTGCATTGACGCTTAGTGGCCTCTTAATTTTATTAATGCTATTGGTTACAACGCCAATTATGATCTGCTTTGTGATATTTGTTCATGCGTTTTGTGCTGATATGTTCCGACCAGCAAATGCCAAAGCTATTGCAGCTTATAGTGAAGTTTCCAATCGCACACGTTCCGTTTCACTTGTCCGACTAGCTGTAAATCTAGGATTCTCAGTTGGTCCGGCTGTGGGTGGATTTATCGCATTATATTTCGGATATAAATGGCTATTCGCCATTGATGGCCTTACAAGCATAGGAGCAGCTATTATGCTCTATTTTTATCTTCCGCGGCAAGCGGATAAACTAGACCATGGCATATCAAAAGTACTTGAGGATAAATCATCATCAGCCTATCGCGATGTAACCTATTTAACCTTTATATTTTTGGTGACTATTTTTGGCATTTGTTTCTTTCAATTATTTGCGAGTGTACCCCAATACTTCAGCACCGTTTGCCATTATAACGAAGGCATCATCGGACTATTGCTGGCTCTTAATGGATTACTAGTCGTAATCATCGAAATGCCATTCATTTCCTTACTCGAAAAAAAAGAAAAAATATTTCCATTTATTGTCATAGGATTGCTGTGCATTCCCATATCTTTTCTCATTTTGAAGCTAGGAGAAGGCTTGATGCTTTGGGCTATCATATATACTTTTATGATCACCTTGTCGGAGATTTTCGCAATGCCTTTCATGATGAACTATTCCCTTTCCAGGCCTCATCAAGCGCGTCAAGGGCAATATTCGGCGCTTTACTCTATGTCGTTTGGAATTGCAAACATTGTTGCGCCAATATTTGGACTAGGCATTGCCGGCCGATATGGATTTAACACACTTTTCTTTAGCATTATGGCTCTTAGTAGCTTTGCCGCACTTGGATTTATGCTGTTGAGTAAGCGAGATCGGAGAGAGCAAATGCAACGCCAGTAAATGCGATAATCCAAATAATTAATTAATTAAATCAACACTTATTTCATGACTTTTTTCGAGAAGCAAAAAACTACATTGATTAAAGCTAGGCTGAGAAAACAAGGGGCGAATATTATTAGAAAACGCATACGGCTCTGTTGGTGCACCTAATATATTTTTATCGAGTATGCCGTTCCCATTTAGGTCGAGAAATACAGCCAGTGCTACCTTACCTGATGGGATATTCTTCAACTCGAATGAAGCCAAATCATTATCTTTAATTTCTGGAGAAACAAATTTAAGATATCCATTAGCGGGCCATTGTTCCGTAGCTGTGCATACCGATACGAATACTTTACCTTTAGCTTTAATATTATTAATTTTTAACGTTAGTAAACTTGGATGCGGATTTTGCATTGACATCGAAATAACGGATATAGAAATGCAACAAAACGCACTTAAAATGCTAAATGCCTTAGACTTTGATTGCTTATTATGTAATAAGAACATGTTATTTCGTGTTTTAAGTTTCAAAAATAAACCTATTTAATTATTACAGAGAAAAAAAGTATGACAAAAGAATAATGTCATAAAACTAAAAACCCTCCTATTATTAATAGAAGGGCTTTTATAGACTATTTCATTTAATGTCATTCCTTTTGGGATAACAACAAATTACATCATTCCGCTCATATCTGGAGCATGACTATGCTGCGCTGTATTTGGTTCTTTTTCTTCAGCTAAAATACACTCGGTAGTTAACATCATGCCTGCAACAGATGCAGCATTTTCTAATGCTACACGTGTAACTTTGGTAGGGTCAATTACACCAGCTGCAATTAAGTTTTCAAACTTGTCTGTGCGTGCGTTGTATCCGAAATCAGCTGTACCTTCTCTAACTTTATTCACAACAACACTTCCTTCGCCACCTGCATTGAAAACGATTTGACGCAAAGGTTCTTCAATTGCCTTACGAACAATTTGAATACCCGTTGTTTCGTCTTCATTTTCACCTGTAAGCTTTTCTAAAGCATCCAAGGCACGAATGTAAGCTACGCCTCCCCCAGGTACAATTCCTTCTTCCACCGCTGCACGGGTGGCATTTAAAGCATCATCAACACGATCTTTCTTTTCTTTCATTTCCATTTCAGAAGCAGCACCAACATAAAGCACAGCAACACCACCGCTTAATTTAGCTAAGCGTTCTTGCAATTTCTCTTTATCATAATCGCTAGTTGTTTTAGAAATTTGGGTTTTGATTTCTTCACAGCGTGCTTCGATATCAGCTTTTTTACCAGCACCATTAATTATGGTTGTATTGTCTTTGTCGATGGTGATACGCTCGGCTTTACCTAAGTCAGCAAGTGTAGCATTTTCCAATTTCAAACCTTTTTCTTCAGAAATAACCGTTCCACCGGTTAAAATTGCGATATCTTCCATCATGGCTTTGCGACGATCGCCAAATCCAGGAGCTTTCACTGAAGCGATTTTCAAAGCACCACGCATTTTATTTACTACCAAGGTAGCCAATGCTTCTCCATCTACCTCCTCGGCGATAATTAATAACGATTTGCCTTGTTGAGCAACTGGCTCCAAAACTGGAAGCAATTCCTTCATATTCGATATTTTTTTATCGTATAACAAGATGAATGGATTTTCTAAGTCAACTTCCATTTTCTCTGTATTGGTAACGAAATAAGCTGATAAGTATCCGCGATCAAATTGCATACCTTCAACCACCTCAACAGTGGTATCTGTACCTTTTGCTTCTTCAACGGTAATTACACCTTCTGTTGAAACTTTCTTCATCGCATCGGCAATCAATTTTCCAATAACGCTATCATTGTTCGCCGATATTGTTGCTACTTGTTCGATTTTATCGAAGTCGCCATCCACTTTTTTAGATTGTTTTTTCAGATTTGCAACCACAGAAAGCACCGCCTTGTCGATACCACGCTTCAAGTCCATTGGATTTGCGCCAGCCGCTACATTTTTCAAGCCATGCGTAACAAGTGCTTGCGCTAAAACCGTTGCTGTGGTTGTTCCGTCGCCGGCCACATCAGCTGTTTTGCTGGCAACTTCTTTTACCATCTGGGCTCCCATGTTTTCTACAGGATCTTTTAATTCGATTTCTTTCGCCACAGTAACACCATCTTTGGTGATAGTTGGCGAACCAAATTTCTTATCGATAACTACATTGCGGCCTTTTGGACCCAAAGTAACTTTTACAGCGTTGGCTAATTTGTCGATTCCACGCTTCAAGGCATCTCTGCCATCATTGCTAAAACGAATATCTTTTGACATAATACTTTTTTTTATAAAATTTAAAACTAATTATTTTAATAAAACCTATAACCAATAAATCAGTTAAAGTCGAGGATAATATTATACGATAGCGAATAAGTCGCTTTCACGCATGATTAAATAATCTTTTCCATCGATTGTAACCTCAGTACCAGCATATTTACCGTACAAAACAGTATCACCTGCTTTAACTGTCATCGGTTCGTCTTTCTTTCCAGCTCCAACGGCAACAATTGTTCCGCGTTGTGGTTTTTCTTTCGCTGTATCCGGAATATATAATCCTCCGGCTGTTCTCTCTTCAGCAGCAGATGGTTCTACTAGAACTCTATCTGCAATGGGTTGTACTTTTAAAGCCATAATAATAAATAAATTTAAAAAAAATGATTGGTTTATTTGTGTTATTGTTGGAACTACGTCAGCAATTGTGCCAAGACTGACTTTCTGCCATTATTGCCATTATATTGTCAAGAATGAATCATTAACATCAACATCATTTCGTTTTTTACTGAAATTTTGTCAATTTTCAAATAGAAAGGCAATAAAAAACCCCCGTTTTAAGCGGGGGTTAGTAAATTGTTATTTAGGCTGTGCACCATTTGGTGCCGGATTTGCTTCCGGTTGAGCTGGTTGGGCAGCAGGAGCTTGCTGTTGCGGAGCCGCAGCGGGAGCTTCTTTATCTACGCCATCAAGTAAGCCTTTTTTCTCAGTCGGACCTTGGTTTTTCACCAATAGAGTGGCAATTAAACATAAGGCGAACAAGCTGATAGCGAGTGTCCATGTTGTTTTTTCAATAAAGTCGGTACCTTTTTGCACACCCATAAACTGATTGGCGTTTACGGAGCTACTAAAGCCTCCACCTTTAGAACGTTGTACCAATACTGCTAAAACTAACAATACGGCAATAATAACCATTATAATAACTAAAAAATTGTACATATCTATTTGATGAGTAACGTTTGTAATTCTGAAATTCGGGTTGCAAAATAACTGATTTTTTCGGGATACAACAAACTTAATTTTTCATAAACTAAAATAGCTCGTTTATAATTGGCTTGTTTGATGTAAATTTTAGCTAAAGTTTCAGTCACCAGGTCGAAATTTTCATTGAAACTCTCCTTAGCTTTTTCGGTCGGCTTGTAAAATTTGGCCGGCTGTGGCTTGCTAATACTCGGACTTGTTTCTATAAATCTGTCGATTAAGTCGTTATATTTTATTAATCTCCTCTGCTGTGCTGTAGGCTGCAAGTCATTTCCAGCAGCAATTTCATTTCCCTCTACTATCTGCTCTGTTGTGGCATTATACTTTTCATTTATCGGGTGCGATATGCGTTTCGATTGCAGCCAACTTAAAAAGTCTACGGGCTCAATAGCTGCAATTACCTTCGACTCTTCGGCAGACATTGGGGCTATATCACCTTCTTCACTTTCCTGCTTATCGAGATATTTTTCTTTAAAATTCTGAAAAGGCAAGTCAAAATAGACTTGATCCATTTCAGAAACGGGAATTTTAGCTTCTGTTGTCTCAGATTTAGTTAATCCGTTAGCGAAGTCGGGTGATTCAGCAGGATCTTCAGGAGTTAAATAAGAGGAGTATTTTCGATCAAAATCCTGAAATGGCAGGTCTGTATCCAAAGCTAAATCAGGATTCTGTTTGCCGTCATCATTAAAATCTAACTCCTTTGCGATTAAATCATCAGAAATCGATTCTACTAGACCAACATCATTGATTTCCGTAACCTCCTTTTCAAACGCATTCAAAGTATCGCCTAATGACAATTTTTCTATTTCAAATGAAGTTGTTAAAAAAGCACCCGTTTCATCTAAGGTTTCTTCTATTAAATTCGGATCATCTTGAGTTATCTGCTCGAATTCATGCACGAGGCTGTCCTTTAAAAAAGCATATAGCAATGCCCTATTTCCATGTAAAAGCGAGGCAATCGACAGTTGTTTATCAAAATGATAACTACCATTGTTTTGATGTGCTTTTAACAACAACTGCTGCGCGGCTTGAAAATAAGGAAAATCGGCAACCACCTCTTGCAAAGCAATCTCAGCATGCTTATCAATAAGATGCGGTTTATGCAGGTATGCCGAAAATTCCTTTTTATTCATTTCCTATTTATTTTGCCATTAATCCTTCAATCGCATCCACCTCCAATGGAATTGCGCCCATTAAATCGGTATTTCCTTTTTCGGTGATGAGTATGTCGTTCTCAATTCTCACTCCGATTCCTTCTTCTGGGATATATATACCCGGTTCGCAAGTAAAGACCATTCCTGCTTCAAATTTACGATATCTGCTGCCAACATCATGAACATCCAAGCCAAGATAGTGACTCGTTCCATGCATTAAATATTTGCGATAGGCTTTCGATTCGTTCCAAGGGACATTATCCCAATCATCATTTTTGCAATCCTCTTTTTTAATTAACCTCAATTTCAATAATTCCTCCGTCATTATTTGCCCTACCTTCATGTGGTAATTGTCCCAAGTTTCGCCTACCAAAAGCATTGCTTTGGCCTTATTATGAACACTTAACACCGCATTGTAAATCTCTTTCTGACGGGGAGAGAACTTGCCATTTACTGGAATACATCGGGTTAAATCGGCTGCATAATTAGCATATTCCGCACCAAAATCGAGTAACATCAATTCGCCATCATGGCATGCTTTATTGTTTTCGATATAGTGCAAAACACAGGCACTTGCGCCACTAGCGATAATGGGTGTATAGGCATGCCCAGTAGCTCTGTTTCTTAAAAACTCGTGCGTGATTTCCGCTTCTATTTCGTATTCTGTAACACCTGGCTTTACAAAACAACAAACACGTTCAAAAGCCTTATGGGTAATATTCACTGCCTCCTGCATTGCAGCTATTTCGTATTTGCTTTTTATAGCACGTAATCGATGCATTAACGGGGCAGAACGCTCACATTTATGCAATGGATACTCCCTTTGAATGCGATGGGCAAAATCGATATCCTTATATTTTTGGTGCCAAACGTGACGATCATGTTCATTTAGATTAAGATATACATATTCTGCCTGATGCATGACCAATTGCAACATTGTCTCAAAATCTTCAAGCCAATGAATTCGTGCAATACCTGAAGTTGAATGAGCCTCTTCCTTGGTATATTTATGACCTTCCCAAATGGCAATAGTTTCGCTTGTACGTTTTAAAAACAACATCTCACGAAAAACCGGATTCGGTGAATCAGGATAAAGCACTAAAATTGAATCCTCTTGATCGATGCCAGTGAGGTAAAACAGATCGCGATTCTGCGAGAAATAAAAGCTCGAATCTGCGCTACGTGGCATTTCATCATGGCTATTAAAAATGGCAACAGCATTGGGTTTCAACAAAGCCGTATAACGTTGTCTGTTTTCTATAAAAAGCTCTTTCTGGAATGGCAAATATTTCATGATTATGTATTGGTAAATTCCGCCGCAGCGAAAATGTTTTATTTTATTGTAACTTAAATAATCTCAAATTGGGATAATTTTTATTTGCCCTTAAACTCTGCCTTGCGTTTTTCTATAAAGGCAGCCATGCCTTCCTTCTGATCCTCACTAGCAAATAACATATAAAAATTCTTTCGTTCAAATTCCAAGCCTTCACTTAAAGTACTATCAAACGCTTTATTCACACTTTCTTTAGTGAGCCTTACTGCTAAAGGAGACAATTGTGCAATTTCCTTTGCCCAGCTTATCGCCTCTTCAAGATAATATTCTACTGGAACAACTTTATTGATGAGTCCAAATTGCAGTGCTTTTTGAGCGTCGATAAACCGTCCGGTGAGTGCCATTTCCATAGCCAATGCCTTCCCTACTGCCCTTGTTAATCGCTGTGTTCCGCCGGCACCAGGCATAACGCCAAGTTTAATTTCCGGCTGGCCAAACATGGCGCTTTCACTTGCAATAATCATATCACACACCATGGCCAATTCGCAGCCACCACCAAGTGCAAAACCAGAAACAGCTGCAATTATTGGTTTTTTGGTTTTTCGTATTGCATCCCAAGTAGCAAACTGGTCAATTTTAAGCATGTCAATAGCAGACCGCTCTTGCATCTGTTTGATGTCGGCACCCGCAGCAAAGGCACGCTCATTACCTGTAATTATAATACATCGAATGTTATCATCGGCATCGAGCAGTTGCAATCCTGCACGTAATTCCTGCATTAGCTGCAGATTTAGCGCATTTAGTTCCCTCGGACGACTTAAACGAAGGACAGCATAACGCTCAGCTATATTTGGCTCAATTATAACAAATTGCATATTAATTTAAATTTAATGCAAAGAAAACGAAAAGTTCCATGTGAAAGGTCTAAATTTGCATCCTTATGCGTATCAACAAAGGATCAATTTTACTTTTTGTTCTTCTTTCGGTATTTTTCAGTGCATGCCATAAAAAAGGTTGTCCTAGTCGGTTTGAGGTGAATACGGAGAAACCTATTCTATCATCTCAACTAGTTTAATTTAATTAGCTTCTATACTAGCAATAAATTCACTTTTTTAATTAATCACACCCAACTCTTTCCCAACTTTTGTGAATGCCGCTATACACGCATCGAGATGGTGCAATTCATGTGCTGCACTCATTTGTGTGCGTATTCTAGCATTTCCCTTTGCAACCACAGGAAAGAAAAAGCCTACCACATATATACCTTCCTCCAACATGCGTGCGGCGAACTTTTGCGCCAATACTGCATCGTAAAGCATGACCGGCACAATGGGGTGCGTTCCCGGCTTAATATCAAAACCGGCATCGGTAATTTTTTTACGGAAATATGTTGTATTGCGTTCTAACTTATCGCGAAGTTCCGTCGACTCATTTAACATCTCGAGCACTTCAATACCTGCACCAACAATACTTGGGGCTAATGAATTACTAAACAAATAAGGGCGAGAGCGTTGACGTAACAAATCGATTATTTCTTTACGACCAGAGGTAAATCCTCCCATGGCTCCACCCAATGCTTTTCCAAGCGTGCCTGTAATAATATCAATTTTGCCCATCACATTATGATGCTCATGAGTTCCCCTTCCAGTTTTTCCCATAAATCCACTTGCGTGACATTCATCCATCATAACAATGGCATTATATTTATCCGCGAGTTCACAAATTTTATCCAGCTGAGCAATAGTTCCGTCCATGCTAAATACACCATCAGTTACAATCATTCGATGGCGTTTATCCATATTTATTTTCAGCTTCTCCTCTAAATCTGCCATATCATTATGCTTGTAACGATAGCGATCGGCTTTACATAATCGAATGCCATCGATAATACTAGCATGATTTAGTTCGTCGCTAATTAAGGCATCTTCTTCGTTAAGTAGAGGCTCAAAAACACCACCATTGGCATCAAAAGCTGCAGCATAAAGAATCGTATCTTCGGTACCTAGGAATTCTGAAATTTTATGTTCGAGGGTTTTATGAATATCTTGCGTTCCACAAATAAATCGAACGCTGCTCATACCAAAGCCATGAGAATCGATAGCCTCTTTGGCAGCCGCATTTACACGCGGATGTGACGACAAGCCTAAATAATTATTAGCACAGAAATTCAAAACCTTACTTCCATCGGCTAGGCTAATTTCTACTCCTTGAGGAGTGGCAATAATTCGTTCATTCTTAAACAATCCGGCTTCCCGTATTGACTCTAGCTCTTTTTGAAGCAATGGTTGAAGTGTTGAATACATATTTACGTAAAATTTAGGAGCGCAATTTAAGGAATGAATAATAAATTAAAAATGATACACCCACAATATAATGAATAACCCATCCTACAATCGAAAAACATTTGAAAGTACTTGGTAATTTATATCCATTGAGCAGACTTTCATCATTTTTCTTGTAATAAATAAAATTTACCTTTACTGCATTAATATAAAATGTTCAATAAATACGATCCTCCACTTTCAGTTCGCTTATCATTGATTATAATGGGCGTTCTCGCTTTTTTCTATATTCTTTCTGCTGGCCAAAGAATTATTGTACCTATACTTTTCGCATTGATAATTGCCATTTTATTAAACCCTCTGGTAAATCTACTAAAAAAGAAACTTCATCGTGTTGTAGCAATTACTATTGCACTTTTGGTTGCTTTCCTTTTTATTGCTGCACTATTCATATTTATTGCTACACAAATCAATATACTTAGCGACTCCATGCCTCTTTTACGACAAAAGTTATTGGATTTAATTGCAAGCACTTTGCAATGGCTATCAGAAGCATTTCACCTTAGCTCATCTCAAATACAAACTTGGGTTGTTAAGGTAGAAACTGAAGGCCTTAAAAATGGGCCGGGGGTAATTGGAGAAACCATTAGTACAATCAGCGGAGCACTAATAATAGCGTTTTTGATTCCGGTTTATACTTTTCTGATCTTGTTTTATAAGCCACTTCTGTTAAGTTTTGTCGCTAAACTATTCCCATCCGACAATTATCAGGCAGTGAAAGAGGTGCTCGTAGAAACCAAGTCGCTAATTCAAAATTATCTTATTGGATTGATGCTCGAATTTGCACTACTCAGCTCCTTGTACTCTATTTCACTCTTCATATTAGACATACAATATGCCTTACTACTCGGTGTTGTTGGAGGTTTGTTAAATTTAATCCCATATATTGGTAGAATTGTGGCCGTATGCCTTGCGATGACGATAGCATTAATAACCAAGGAGCCAATTTTTGCATTTTATGTCTTTATTGCTTACACACTTTCCAAGTTTATCGACAATAATTTTATCAGCCCTGTAATTGTGGCATCAAAAGTAAAGATTAATGCATTGGTTTCCATAATTGTAGTGTTAATGGGAGGCACCATTTGGGGTGTTGCAGGAATGTTTTTATCGATACCAATTACTGCAATTGCCAAAGTAATATTCGACCGTATAGATGGATTGAAACCTTTTGGATACCTGCTTGGCGACACTATGCCACCCGTAGGATTAGATTTGTTTTTTGTACGACCAAACAAAGAAGAAACGACAACTAACTAGACCGGGATTTCAACCACCCCAACAGGCACCAATGCCTTAAACTGGCAGGTTGAAGAAGAAATTGCCTTTATTGTCAAAAAATAAAACCGTTACTTTGAATGCATAAAAAACAATTATGATTCACAACAGAAAGGCTGCCCTAGGATTTATCTTCATTACCGTTCTCATTGATGTAATTGGCTTTGGCATAATAATACCTGTTATCCCAAAACTTATAGCAGAACTTACGGGAGGGAGCATCAGTGAGGCCGCGAAATACGGCGGTTGGCTTATGTTTGCCTTTTCTATCATGCAATTTATTTTTGCTCCTATCCTAGGAGGTTTAAGTGATAAATTCGGACGGCGACCTGTTTTACTTCTTGCATTACTCGGCTTATCCATCGACTGCGTTTTGCAAGCCTGGGCGCCCACAATCGCCTGGTTGTTCTTAGGTCGTATTTTAGCAGGAATACTAGGAGCAAGTTACACCACAGCATCGGCTTATATTGCTGACATTACCGAACCCGAAAAAAGATCCGAGAGCCTTGGTATTATTGGAGCTGCCTTTGGACTAGGATTTATTATTGGCCCATTGATTGGTGGTTTTGCAAGCCATTGGGGTGTTCGAGTTCCCTTTATAATTGCAGCCGTTGTTGCCTTCCTAAATTTCTTCTACGGCTTGTTTGTGTTACCTGAATCGTTAAAACAGGAACATCGTCGTCCGTTCGAATGGAAAAGAGCCAATCCAATAGGAACCTTCGTTCATCTGAAAAGATATCCATTAATTTACGGTATGCTTGCTGCTATATTTTTCGTGTATATTGCCTCGTATGCGGTACAAAGTAACTGGCCATTTTATGTGATGTACAAGTTTAAATGGGATGAAATGCAAGTGGGATATTCTTTGGCCGCTGTAGGCATCCTAGTGGCATTGGTACAAGGCTTACTTATTGGCCAGATAATACCAAAAATTGGACAAATAAAAACGGTTTATGTAGGGCTAACCTTATATTTCTTGGGATTGTTACTTTTTGCTTTCGCCTCGCAAGGATGGATGATGTATGCCTTTTTAATTCCATATTGCATTGGCGGCATTGCAGGTCCTGCTATACAGGGCATCATTAGCAAACAAGTCGGCGCAAGCGAACAAGGGGAACTGCAAGGTGCACTTACAAGTTTAATAAGTTTAACATCAATCGCTGGCCCTCCATTTATGACCAACCTCTTCACCTATTTCACAAGTGAAGCTGCTTTAATAAAATTTACTGGCGCACCCTTTTTTATGGGTGCAATACTCACTATGTTAAGCTTTTTCTTAGCATACCGTGCACTCTCGAAAAACAAGTCCCAAGTTTAATTCGGTGAAATTATTATTGTAAATTAGCCCCACAATGCCCCTCCAATATTATCCTTCCGCGCAAATGTTACGGATGCGAGGGAATTGGCCGCACCTGTAGTTCTTAGTAATCCAAGATAAGCAAAGATTAAAGCTTCTTTAAACTCAACAATAAACTCCTCAGGAACGACCAATTCAAGTTCACATTGTTGATTCAATAGCTCCATCAAGAATGTATTGTATACGCCACCACCAGACACTAACACTCGACCTTGACGGCAGTATGGGGCATTGTGATTTATGGCCCGACAAATTTCGTTTGCAATATGTTGCGTGATTGTATGTAATTTATCCTCAATCGAAATGTCATACCTTTCGATTATCGGCAGATATAACCTATCAGTGAATTCTTTCCCTAAGGACTTTGGAGCGGTGGCTTTAAAATATTCAAGCGCTGATACGCTATCCAATAATGATGGATTTATCTCTCCCATCGATGCTCTCAAGCCACCCTCATCGTAAGCCGTGCCAAGGTATTTTTCGCAAAGCATATTTAATGACATATTGCACGGTGAAATGTCAAATGCGGCAGGCTGATTCTCGGCACTAAAAATAGATACATTGGCAATACCGCCAAGGTTTAGAAACATACCAAAGCCATCAAACAAATCGCGCTCTCCTATTGGAACCAATGGAGCTCCTTGACCACCAAGTGCTACATCAACATTGCGCAGATCGCTCACTGTTCGAACGCCTGTTATCGCATATATAGATGCACCGTCTCCTATTTGCGTTGTAAAATGATTTTCGGGTTGATGAAAAATGGTATGACCATGAGAAGAAATTAAATCCACTACTAGATTCCTATCGCTACAAAAATCGTTAACAAGCTGGCCCAAATAATGGCCATATTCAACATGTGTTCTAGCTAGAGTTTCGGCACCTTGACTATTCAAATTCATCAAACGACTTTTCCATTCATCGCTATATCGAAAGGTTTGCGCCGCAACATTACGATATTTCCACCCCCCTGCTTCGCTATAAAACTCTGCATAGCATAAGTCAACACCATCTAAAGATGTCCCACTCATAATTCCGATGACACGATATTGTTTCATATTTACTATGTTTGTGATTTACGTATGTAGTTCACGACACAAAGAAAATAAAGTTTCGAACAGAATAAGACAAAAAAACCAAATTAAATTATGGCAACCTCTAGAAGAACTTTTATTAAAAATGCTGCGCAACTCAGTGCCTTAAGTTTATTGCCTATATCCTCCTACTCTAATAAGGCAATTGATGGCAAAACGCTTGAAATAAACTTAAAGTCAGCGCGTGTTGATGATGAAAGTTTTTGGAATATGCTACGTCATCAATTTCCATTAGACAGCCATCGAACCTATTTTAATAATGGAACTATGGGTCCGTCGCCATATCCAGTAATCGAAGCTGTCTATCAAAAAATGATGGCTGTTGATAGTACCGGCGATTATGGCAGTAGTGAAGAAAGCAGAAAAAACCTTGCACAATTTGTTCATGCCAATGAAGACGAAATTTGCCTAACACATAATGTTACTGAAGGCATTAATATTATTTGCTGGGGATTAAACTTATCAAAAGACGATGAAATACTAATCACCAACCACGAGCATGTTGGAGGAGCCCTGCCTTGGCTCAGTCGTGCTAAGATACAAGGGATGAAAGTAAATTACTTTGAATTGGGTCATAACGCCGAAGAGACCTTGGCAAACCTAAACAAGAAGATCACAAAAAAAACAAAAGTTATTGCAGTACCTCATGTAGTTTGTACCATCGGGCAGGTGCAACCGATTAAAGAAATTGTGGCCTTAGCGAAGCAATTCAATATCGAAGTATTTGTTGATGGAGCCCATGGAGCCGGCATGTTAAATTTAAACTTGCATGAGCTTGGTTGCGACTACTACGCTTCATGTTGCCATAAATGGATGTGCGGCCCAAAAGGAACTGGCTTTGTTTATATAAAAAAAGAAGCTTTAGATCGCATTCAACCTTATTTTGTTGGTGCCGGAAGCGACAGTGGATGGAATGTAGTGGATCTTCCGCAACCATCCATAAAAGGATATGTGAGTAACGCACATCGTTATGATTATGGCACGCAAAACGCGGCACTTTGGAGCGGAGTAAATGTTGCTATTGCCTTTTTAGATGGAATCACCATGCCTGTGATTGAAGCGAGGGTGAAATTTCTAGCCTCAAAACTACAAAATGATCTTTTAAATTTAAAACACTCTAACATAGAAATGCTCACTAGCACTGAAGAAAAATCAAGAGCCGGTATTATTGCGTTTAGGTTGAAAAACATGGACTACACAAAATTCCAAGGCGAAGCCGGTATCGCTAATTTCAGAATTAGAGTGGTTCCCGAAAATGGCGTTAACTGTATCCGAATCTCTACACATATTTATAATTCGATAGAAGAAGTGACTAGATTTGTGCGATTTGTAGAGGAAATGGCAGCCAAATAAAGAATATTAACGAGCTACCTCACCTATCGTTTATTCTTTCTTCACATTCACTACCATTCTTTAACTTTGCAACTTATATGAAACGTAGAGAAACTGTCGCTGTTAAAATTGGCGACCTTACTATGGGAAGTGCTTACCCTGTTCGGGTTCAGAGCATGACCACCACCGACACCATGGATACCGAGGCAAGTGTTGCCCAATCCATCCGCATGATAGATGCTGGTTGTGAGCTCGTGCGACTCACCGCTCCAAGCATCAAGGAAGCAAAAAACTTAAAGGAAATTAAAGACGCACTTCGAAAATTAGGTTATAATACACCATTAGCTGCTGATATTCATTTTACACCCAATGCAGCCGAAGTTGCGGCAACTTTGGTGGAAAAAGTAAGAGTAAATCCTGGCAATTACGTTGACAAAAAAAAATTCGAAACACTCGAATATTCTGATGAAGAATATCAAGAAGAAATAGACCGGATTCGCGCCAGATTTACCCCTTTAATAGTTCTTTGCAAGCAACATAATACGGCCATACGTATTGGCACCAACCATGGCAGCCTAAGCGATCGGATTATGAGCCGGTATGGCGACACGGCCCTTGGCATGGTGGAAAGTGCGCTTGAATTTATTCGCATATGCCACGACAACAATTTCCATGATGTGGTTGTGAGCATGAAAAGTAGCAATCCACAAGTGATGATACATGCCTATCGCCTCTTAGTGAAAAAGATGGTAGCCGAAAATATGCATTATCCGCTTCACCTTGGTGTTACGGAGGCTGGAGATGGTGAAGACGGAAGGATTAAAAGCGCCATTGGCATAGGAACTTTAATGGAAGAAGGTATTGGTGATACCATTCGAGTATCGCTAACTGAAGACCCTGAATTTGAGATTCCAGTGGCACGATTAATGGTAGATCGCTATGCTGAGGCACCAGACGAATATCTGATTAATTTAAAGCTGTTTGAAGAATATAATGCCTTTGATTTCGTTCGACGAAAAGCGATTGCTATACAAAACTTTGGCGGAGACAATGTGCCACGCGTGATTGGGCATTTGGCGCATTTAACCACAATTACAGAATTCGACCTCAAACAAATTGGCCATACTTACGATTCCACACTAGATAAATGGCATATGAGCGATATGGGCGCTGATTATGTTTACGCGGGGAATACCAATATCCCTTTCATGCTTCCTAATGGACTGAAAGCTATTTACAATGCAGAAGCATGGCTACTCAACCCCAATGCACAGAAAACAGGATATCCATTATTTGTTAACGTTCATGCCTTTCTAGAAAATCCACGTCACGAAGTATTGAATTTCGTTGGCGTTCGTGTGGGCGATGTAGAGGAAATGGATATGCTCAAGCAATTTAACAATGTGGTTATCTGCCTTTTTGTTGACAATAGCCTAGCCATGATGCCGATGAAGTTTATGTTCGTGGTAATGGAAAAAATCAACTGTCGATTGCCTATTGTAATAATCCGAGATTATGAAAATTGCACAGAGGAGAAGTTTACTGTTTATTCCTCTATTGATGCAGGTGGTCTATTTATTGATGGTTATGGCGATGGCCTCATGCTCAATGCGACTGGAATAGCAATCAACAAAATTAACAGTATTAGTTTTGGCATTTTGCAAGCTGCAAGGCTGCGAATTAGTAAAACGGAATATATTAGCTGTCCAAGTTGTGGACGCACGTTATTCGATCTTCAAGAAACAACGGCCCTAATTCGCTCTCGAACAGACCATTTAAAAGGAATAAAAATCGCAATTATGGGTTGTATAGTGAATGGACCTGGTGAGATGGCAGATGCCGATTATGGTTATGTAGGCAGTGGTGTGGGCAAAATAACGCTTTATAAAGGCAAAGAAATTATAAAAAAAGGCATTAGCAAGGAAACTGCCGTAGATGAGTTAATTCAAATCATAGCAGAGGATGGTAATTGGATAGAGAAACAGTAGATGTTTTAACAGATAGCTTTGTAAAGGCCTTATATTTAATTTCTGCATATTTCAACTGTTATTCGTGCAAATTTGCAAAGCAACCTTTGTAATATTTTTTTCGTTTACATGTGATAACAATTTATTATTACTTTTTTTAATTATTATTGCATAAAATTTCAAATTAACAAATATATCATGAAACGTATTTTTACTTTTATCCTTGCCGCTGTGAGTTTGCAAATGTTCGCACAGAACATGGAAGCGCCTAAAGGCAACAAGTTGTCTGTTTTCGAACAACAATCTTACCAACAATCAAAATCTTATTTCAAACACAACGCATTAAACAAAACCAACGCTACCGATGCCGGTTGGTATAACTATCTTGATGCGTTAGATGCTTCAGGATTAGGAACTGTTACAACGTATTACTATCACTTATTTAACGACTCTACTGTTCAAACCCTGCGCAAAAACTCCACCTCTGGAGCAGTTACTGGTGATTATGTTTATGCACATCACTTAGGAATGATTGTTGACCCTCGCGGAGATTGTTTTAAGGCAGCACCTTACCAAGGAAATCGTTTCACAAAATACACGATGGATTCTATCGCAATCCCTTATGGATATCGTCGTCACAATCCAAATGCGAACATTGTTGATACTTTAGTAATTGAAATTTATGCGCCTAGCTCTGTGAAGTTATATTCTTTAACTTCTAGTGGCGTTGTTTTAGGTACTTTAGATTATGATTACGCAACCAATATGGGAAAGGCACCTTATAAAGTGGTTAAAGTGCCGTTAACTATTGCTGACACTGCTGTAGGTTCTAAAATGAAATTTGCTGTATTAAGCCCAGCATTAGCAATTCCAGCTAGAGGTCAAGCTATTGCAACTTATAAATACGTTTCAGGCCAAACCTACAACACCGGCGATACTTTAAACGCAGACTTCGATGCTACTGCTTACCCTGTAACTAAAAAAGTAAATGAATTCCGCACGTTTATTGCTAGTGAAACTGCTCACTACGATCAATCATCTACTGTTGACCCAACTTACAATCGTGTATATAACAACGGTTTAATCGCTTTCTCTGACCTTCGCTATAACAACGCAGGAGGATGGAATGGTGTTTTTGTTGGAGGTAACGCTTACACTTCTTCAGCATTGATTCCTGACATGAATTTCAAAATCACTACTTTGAATGTAGGTATCAACGCTGCTGCAAAAGAATTTTTATCTGATGTTCAAGTTTACCCGAATCCATCAAATGGTGTTGGAGCAGTAAATGTTGAATACAAATTAACACGCTCGGCTAACGTTTCAATCGAAATCGTTAATGTATTAGGCAAGAAAATATCAAATGTGTCTATTGGCAAAAAAGAAGCTGGAGCTCAAACTCAAGCCATCAATGTTGCTGAATTGGCCAATGGCATTTACTTTGCAAATGTATTTGTTGATGGCGTTTCACAAACTGTTAAATTCACTGTAACAAAGTAATTTGAAATTACAATCATAAAAAAAACCCCTCAGCAAAACTGAGGGGTTTTTTTTATGCTCTTACCAGTGAAATCGAATATATTTAATAGTTTCACCTAGCGCTTTAAACTTCTTCTCATAGGTTGTTTCTATAGTTAAAGCAGTGTCAATTTCTGGCATTGTATAAATATCATCGTGGTTAAATTCAATATTTATTTTTAGGTTTGAAAGAAGCTCCAATGTGTAATGATACAGAAATGTACTGTCTGTTTTTAAATGCATCAATGCATCTGGTTTGGTTATCTTCTTATACAAATTTAAATACCCCTCAGATGTTAAACGCTTTTGCTCCCACTTGTCCTTGGATTGAGGATCGGGGAATGTAATCCATATCTCAGACACCTCACTAGGCTCAAAATAGTTTTCGATTAATTCAATGCGTGATCGAACAAATCCAGCATTTTGACGATTGGCGAGGGTGCAAATTTTCGCGCCTTTCCAAAGCCGCGACCCTTTTAAATCGACACCAATAAAGTTTTTATCTGGAAACATAGCGGAGAGACCAACGGTGTATTCACCTCGGCCACAGCCAAGCTCCAGAACAATTGGATTGTTGTTTTTAAAAAAGGTTTGACTCCAATTTCCTTTCATCTCCACTGGATACTCCAAGGTATTGGCGAAAGATTTCATCTCGTCAAATCTTCGCAATTTTTTGCGGCTCATAATTATTATACAAGAAATTAAAAATAAAAATAGTCGGCTTATGGCTTCCTGCCCTTATATCCCACTATCGCTAACCCTGTTTGGTCGGGAGACACCGTAATACGATAAAATCCATCCACAGGTGCGTCTTCAAACGTGTGAATCAGTTTCCAGCGATAGTCTTTAACCATATTAAACTTATACAAATGCTTTTTACTAAACATTAAGATTGTTCCATCATTGAGCATTGTAAAATCTTCCTCACCTGGTATACATTGATTTACATAATACAAATGCGGTTGTTCATTATCATTAAGTTCTAAAGCATTAATATACCAATTAACTGAATCTCTTTTTTGAACATACAACACTGTATTCTCATTTTTTATTGTTTGCAGACATCGACCAATACCCATATATAACCGAATATTAGTATCTATTGATAATACATGTGCATAGAGTGCAAATGGATCAGGTAAAACATTGGATATTATGGTGTTTTTATTCATCCATGTATAATATCCTATACTATCGAAGTTTGTCACTACCGGCTCGCATTTTGAAGGATTTGAGATCTTGTATTTCCAAAGTTGCTGTGCTGCACCTTTTACACAACTGATGTATTTACCATCAGGAGTCACCATCGGTGAATATTCATTTTCTTCGGTAAAGGTAATTTGTTTTAGCTCTTTCTTTTGAAGATTATAATTTACGATATCCGTATTACTAGTATCCATAAAGGAGACGAAATAGATACTTTTACCATCAGGTGCAAACGAAGGCTGGTTGTTATAGCCTTTCTTTTTACTGATTCTTTGCATATCGCCAAAAGTAAAAGCACTATCCTTAGTATTGTATTGCATAGGCAGATAATAAACCTGCGTTTGTGGCAACTGAGCAAAAGCTGGTCCGCCAGCTAATATTAGCAACAAAAAAAGAAGTTTTCTAGTCATTAATCAATAATTAATTTTTTACACAGCAACTGCGTTTCATTCACTATGCGAATAAAGTAAATCCCTTTCGTAAATCCGTCTAAATTTATTGCATTTTTCTCCAAAGCAACCTGTTGAACATATACGGAATGTCCTATTCCATCTATAATCTCAATAGAAGCCGGCAAAGTCTCTTCTAGAAGTCGGACAAACACGCTAGCATTCGTCGGATTAGGGTAAACTTCAACATTTCGTAATTCACTAGATATTGCAACTCCCATTGATTTCGAATTGTATTGACCAATACAATATTGCCCTCGTGTTATTTTATTTAAAAGAAAGCTACCTTTCTTGTCGGTAAGGCTTCCCGCAATTTTCAACGCATCGTAATTAATACGCCAAGGATCATTGTATTTTTCGCGATATAATAAGACCAGACTATCTTCACTCTTTGTTATAAAGCCTAAATCAACGCCTTCAAAACCAGTGTGAGTAACCGGTATAGATCCATTATAATAAAAACGAATAGTGCCAACTATTCGATCTAACATATCACCTTCTACCGTCCAGAACCCTTTACTGTTGGCCTGAATACCTGGCACAATAAATTCTCCACCTGTATAATCCCAACTTCTATTAATATACAAATACCCCGAATCCGACTTTTGCGTGAGTATTACATTACAAATTTCATTGTCGAAATTCAATGCCCCGACAGCATTTAATGCGGATTTATGAGACGTGTTGGCATCGCTAAATTTATTTTGCTCATCAAAAATCACCATCGAGTTTGAATTTCCAGTCACTTGATAAATACCATTGGCATGAACCATAGAATAATTAGATCCTGAGACAGACGATGTGTTTAGGCTCAAAAATTGAATTGGGAAGCATGTATTACTTACATCACGCAAGGGGTATGTTGCTAGTTTCACATCAATAATATTAGAGCTTTTGATTGCTGTTGACTCGAGCTTATTTGATAAATAATATGGCTGATGAAATAACATCTCAAGCCCATTGCGAACACAGGTTGTTGGCGCAAAATAAGAAATCACTGTATCGGTATTAACAACGCCAAATTTATGCTGTTGATGCAGCAACTTACAATTTAATGCAAAAACGGAGTCGCTTTCCTGTAAATTTCGTAAGGTATGAATCATATCGCAACCCTTTTGATATGAATGGGTGCCATAGGTGTATTTCTGAGGAACACTATCGAGGGGGTAATAACCATTATCAATAACATGTGCAAATTGAAGGCAATATCTGTGGTTGTCTGCAATGGATTTTGTATACGCTTCAACACCATAAAAATACTCTAAAAAAAGCCGCTCACAATACGAAGCCCAACCTTCGTTAATCCACATCTCTTCGGCAGCAGCACATGTAATATTATCACCCCACCACATATGCGACAGTTCGTGTGCCCAAGTTGTTTCATAATTCAAGCTTCCATCAATCATGGCAATCGGAAGTGCTATATTAGCAGCATGTTCCATTGCGCCATTGCTAAAAGGAACCAACGAATATCCAACAACATCAAATGGATAAGGTCCAAACAAAGACTCAAAGTAGGACACTGTCTTTTTTAGCTTTCCAAAACTCAGTCGAGCTTTGGCCGTATCGGCCATATCAAGGGCAATTCGAATGTTTAGTATCCTACCATCCACACTTTTTAATGTATCGTTTAAAAAGAAATACGGACCAATATTACATGATGCCAAATAACAAGGAATAGGCTGGCTCATTGTATATTTATATGTGCTAAAACCTCCGCTATCAATTTGTGAAACCAACAACCCATTGCTTACCGCCTTTAGTTGTTGCGGACAAGAAATTGTAATTTCAAAAGACTGTTTCATCTTAAAATTATCAACACATGGAAACCATGCCCTTCCTAAATTATGAGGAATAGATTGGAAACCTACACCAAGGTTAAAAGCATAATTGCCACTCCAATACCAACCGCCCCAGGCACTTGCATCTTGCATTGGAGTGCCTTGATATTCGATACTTAAAGTATATGTACTATCCTTGCGCAGCGGGGTAAGGAACTGAATAAATATAGTTCTGCTGTCGTAATAATAGGTGGCGTTTGTGGGCGAACATTGCAACGATGAGATTGACATTTGAAGCAAATCGAAACGCATGGATGACAACAGATCTACACTGGGCTGAAAAGTGATCTGTGCACTACCCTGAATTGTTTTCTTCGTCATATCCGGAATCACATGCAACGCAATTTTTTGAATGCGAATCGAGTCGCTTCGAAAGTCATCGCGTTGCGCTTTTAACAGCCAAGGAAGAAAAACAAGCAAAAAAAAGATTAGAAACCTCATATGTATTTTTATAGCTTAATTTAGTTTATGGTATTTCAGATTAATTAAATAAGCTCATGTTCGATTAATATTTCTTGAATTACCTTTTCTGTATTGTCTTCGAAAAATATATTCAAGGGCTTTACATTATACAGCCAATTGCGCAAGTAGTGTTCAAAATTATGATTCACTTCCGTCACCATGGTGCCGCCTAAATGCTCAAAAGCTTTTGCATTACATTTTTGCTCGTACTGATTAAACATCGGAATTACCATTACCTTTTTTGCAAGATGTGTAGCTTCCGCAGGAGCTTCAAAACCACCACCTGTAATCAGACCTGTACATCCTTGTAAGCTCTTTAAGTAGGCGCTATTATTGATGGGTATTACTTTAATATTGTTTTGCCGGTATGGCAGTTTCACATGTTTACTAAATACCTCCCAATAAAAATCAGGGAACTTTTCAAAATAGGCAATTAGCAATTCATCGGTGTAAGCCGGCAAATAAACAGTGATGTATTGCTCCACATACGGTTGCAGGTTCCTTATCTCCGATCGAATAATGGGAGTTCTTATAAATGAATCGTACGACTCGAAATGCAAGCCTACTGCATGGGTACAAGGCGCATAGTATTTAAAAAGATATTCTGCAAATTGGTCGATATCACTTGCACGTGGCGTATTCTTAGATAGAAATGCCGCTTGGTGACTGAATGCAACACACTTCTTCTTTTTTAATTTACATGCCCACGCTGTAATGGGCTCAAAGTCATTAATAATTAAATCGTAATCATCAACAGGGAAGTTGTATATATCTTTAATAAAATCGAAGGGACGAAACCGACGCACCGAATCATAATAATCGATGCCTCCATACTTTCCGAAAGTGTAGCTGATTCCTTTTTTTTTGTATTTGATAAGGTAGGGCAAATCCACATCGCTTTGTGTACCACTCACAAGTAAGTCGAGATCGCCATATTTTAATAAATATGGGATTACTTCACGGGCACGACTTATATGACCGTTTCCGGTGGCTTGTATGGCGAGCAGAATTTTCAAATTAGCCTCAAAAATAACTGATTTACGCTTCATTATCGTGAAGTTTTTAAATATAGCATCATGCAATTATTTTAACTAAAGAGCGGTGATGTGGAATAAAAAGACAAAGTGATTCCAAGGCCAAGAATGTTAACATTATTATTTTACAAGAGGTGGTCAATACAATGAGGTGACCACGGTCATTGTTTTAAGTTTATGGTTTACATAGCTTTGGAGGATAAAAACGACATCTTAATTGCCATTTTAAAAATAGAACAAATGAAACAGAGTGTAATTTTAAAGGATGCCATCCCATTTATCCAATGGTTTTCATTCATGATAATAATCGCCTTGCTCATCGACTATATCTTACATCAATTTCAATTGGAGGGCTTCGGACGTTACTTGGGAATTCTAGGAACGCTTGTAATTATTTCATCTTTCATTTATTCTCTGCGAAAACGAAAACTAATTAATTGGGGTTCGCCTAAGGGGCATTTACAGAGTCATGAATATTTAGCATGGGGAGGGTCAATTTTAATTTTAGTTCATGCCGGAATTCATTTTAACGCCTTATTACCTTGGCTTGCCGTTTTTATGATGCTTATTACAGTCGCTTCTGGACTTGTAGGGAAATTTTTATTGAAAAAATCAAACGAAACCTTGCAAGAAAAACGTAAAGAATTGCTAGCAAAAGGCATTACCATGAATGATGCAGAGAAGAACGTTTTCTTTGACACAATTACAGTTGACCTGATGAAAAAATGGAGAGTGGTACATTTACCTATCACCTTTCTCTTCGGCGTGCTTGCGCTTATGCATATTATCACCTTAATAATCTTTAGCAAATGAAAAACCTTATTATTTCACTTTCTATACTCGTGGTGGTAATTATATCGTTCACTTCACCACACCTAATGCTTAATCCTGGTGAGCTAACTAAAGGACATCAAAAAATAAAAGACGAATGCACTGCTTGTCATAAACCTCTTAGAGGAATTGATGAGCTGAGATGTATTGCCTGTCATAAAATTGATGAAATAGGAACGGATAGCTATAAACTCAACCCGAATGCAGATAAAAATATAATACACCTGTTTCATTCGAAACTGAAAACCAATACCTGTACTTCTTGCCACACCGACCATAAAGGCTTGAATGCTGGTGTTACCTTGCGTGAATTCAAGCATAGTTTTTTAGCTGATGATGAACAAGCGAATTGTCAATCGTGCCATAAACAACGGAGCAACAAGCTACATCAAAGCGTTACCAACAATTGCGGGGCCTGCCATACGACAACACGTTGGCAAGTAGGGGCAATTTTTAGTCATAGCCAACTTATAGACACATTACAAAAAAGCTGCATAGCCTGCCATGAAAAGCCTAAAAACCAATTACACCAAGCAATTAGCAGCGAATGTAATCTTTGCCATTCCAATACACATTGGAAACCTGCTACCTTCGAGCACTCAGCCTATTTTGCCCTCGACAACAATCACAACACGTCCTGCAATAACTGCCACACCACATCATCATACAAACAATATACATGTTACGGTTGCCATGAGCATAGCCAAGGGAAAATAGCTGAAGAACATACAGAAGAAGGCATTTCAAACATTGCCAACTGCATTTCATGCCATAAAAGTGGTAATGAACATGACATTGAAGGCAAAGAAGGACAAGGGGGGAAACTAAATGAAAAAGAAAAAGACAACGTAAAAGAATATATTAAATCTAAAGAAAGTGAGGGAGGTGATGACTAATTGTTTGGCACAATTGTGCAACATATTATTTTATAAGAGGAAAATAAAATCAATAAATTTGCGATTCAAAAAAGATTTAAATAATGCTAGGATTAAAATTGCCAACCGACCCTCGCTGGGTGAATATTGTTGAATCGAATATAGAAGAAATACTAACTGACCATGCTTGGTGTGAGCAAAAGGCAGCTACCAACGCCATTACAATCATCATCAACAATTCGGAACTTACCGATTTAGTTACAGACCTTCTTGCCTTAGCCAAAGAAGAGCTCGATCACTTTGAACAGGTTCACAATTTAATTAAAGCCCAAGGCTTCGTTTTGGGTCGCGAGCGCAAAGACCATTATGTTAACGAACTCTATAAATTTATGCAAAAAGGAGGATCTCGGAACGCGGCACTTGTAGACAGGCTTTTGTTTTCGGCTATGATAGAAGCTAGAAGCTGTGAGCGCTTTCGAGTGCTTTCGAAGAATATAGAAGACCAAAACTTAGCTCAATTTTACCACCAACTTATGATTAGCGAAGCTGGCCATTATACCACCTTTATTGGTTACGCTCGTAAATATGCAACCGACGTTGATGTTGATGCTCGTTGGCAGGAGTGGCTAGATTATGAAGCATCCATTATCGAAAATTACGGCAAACAAGAAACGATTCACGGATAAAAAAACCATCCTTTTAATATAAAAATATTTCCCTTACAAAAGCTTTAAAGCCTCTGCAACAGAAGCCAAAGCAGGCATACACGCACTTTCGGTGCAGATGTGAATATGCTCCTCTCCTTTCGATAATTTACCTTTCAAGATGGGCAAGGTCGTATTTTCGCCTCCGGCAAAGAGGACATTCGGCAAATAATGTGTTGCAAATTGCATGCGAACTTCCAAACTTTCATTGCCTGTAATGCAAATCGTTTTCAACCCAAAAATCTCGAGTAATTGAAACTGCATCCATTGGCTGTAACCACTTGGGTAACCAGCAAATTTCGATTGCATCAAAAACAACATCTCTGTGCTAATTTGACGATATCTATCATCAACAAAATAATGGCTTAGCTTATACATTAAAGTAGCCAAAATACTATTCGATGCGGGTATAACATTGTCGTATAACTCATGCTTTCTAATGAACAACGTTTCGTTGTTATTGCCTGAATAAAAAAACAAACCCGACTTTTCATCTGCAAAATCCGTCAATACCTTATCGATGTATAATTTAGAATCGAGCATGTATTGCTCCACAAATGTAGCCTGATAAAGCATTACAGCGGCATCGGCAAGAAAAACATAATCATCTAAAAAGGCAGCCACTTTTGCCTTTTCAGAACCATAATGAAAGGTATGATACAAAGAGCCTTCAATCCATAATTGCTGCCTTATAAATGCATAATTTGTTCTCGCTTCATTAAGATAACTAATATTTCCAGTAGCAATAAATGCGTCAACCAAAGCCTTTATCATCAAGGCATTCCATGATGTTAATATTTTATCGTCCAAGCCAGGGCGAACTCGATCGCCACGTTTTTTTAACAGCAACTGTTTCGCGTGTTGCAAGTCGCTTTCAAACGCTGATCTTTCAAGTCCAGATAAAGCACAGTAGTCTTCAACCCCGCTAGCACATTTTAATATATTTGTTTCCTCTTCGGTCCAATTGCCAGCCTCTGTTACCTGATAAAAAGCTTTTGCATGGTTTATAAAACCCGCAGATTTAAAATTTTCGCCGAGCAATGCATGTTCAAATTCAATCGATGTCCAGGTGTAAAACTTCCCTTCTACGCCTTCACTATCTGCATCGAGAGCGCTAAAAAAGCCACCTTTGGGATGCGATAATTCGCGCATTACAAATGCAATAGTATCATCGATAATGGCTTTATAATATTCACTTTTTGTTAGCTGATAGGCCGCGCTATATAAACTAACAAGCTGTGCGTTATCATACAGCATTTTTTCAAAATGAGGCACATGCCAATATCGATCGACACTATACCGTGCAAAACCGCCACCAATTTGATCGTAGATGCCACCACGAGCCATTTTATGCAAGGTGAGATGCACGAAATTGAGAATAAATTTATTTTTGCGAATCGCCCCGAAATGCAATAAAAAAAGATAGTTATTGGGGAGTGGGAACTTGGGTTCACGATCTTGCCCACCTTCAGTTACATCAAAATAATTTTGCCAACTCAAGATTACACTATCCATTTTTTCGGCATTGAAAGTGGCCCCTGTTTCAACATTAAAACGCAGCTGTTCCAGACCTTTAGTAAGCCGAGAAGCATAATCATACGCTTCAGTTTTTTTGTTTTTATAAAATTGATGCAATGAAAGAAGTGTCTTTTTCCATTCTTCTTTCCGAAAATAAGTACCACCATGTATTGGCCTGCCATCTGGCAAAGCGAAGCAATTAAGAGGCCACCCACCACTGCCATGTATCGTTTGCACGGCTTCCATATATACCTGATCTACATCTGGGCGCTCTTCTCGATCCACCTTAATACACACAAAATGTTCGTTCATAATCGCTGCAGTAGCATCATCTTCGAAACTTTCGTGTTCCATCACATGGCACCAATGACAAGCACTATAGCCAATAGAAACCAAGACCAACTTATCTTCACTTCTCGCTTTTTCCCAAGCCGTTTCACCCCAAGCTAGCCAATTTACTGGGTTGTTTTGATGCTGTTTGAGGTATGGCGATGTTTCTAAAGAGAGTGCGTTCAAGGATTTGTTTTATAATGATTATTTAAGTTTTGGGATTTTAATTTTGTAATCCACATCGGCCCTTCCTTTGGTAATATTGGTTAAACGTGCTTTTAACATTTCCCTTTTAAGCGGAGAAAGGTAATCTACAAACAATTTACCTTCGATATGGTCATATTCATGTTGCACCACACGTGCAATTTTAGCATTATAAACTTCTGTATGTTTCACAAAGTTTTCATCGAAATAGGTTATTGTAATTTGTTCCTTGCGACTAACATCTTCTCGAATTCCAGGAATACTGAGACAACCTTCATTATACGCCCATTTTTCACCCTGCTCCTCTGTTATCTTAGCGTTGATATATACCCTTTTAAAGCCTTTTAAATTTTCTTCGTCCATGGCTTCTGCATCCACTACAAACAAACGAATGGGAAGACCTATTTGTGGTGCGGCAATACCAACACCACTCGCATTATACATGGTTTCGAACATGTTCGCAATTAACTGCTTCAAATTAGGATATTCCGGGGTAATATCGGTGCACATTTGACGTAAAACGGGATCGCCATATTGCGTAATCGGTAAAATCATAATGCAAAAATAAGGGATTGAGTGGGAATAGCCGAAGAATAAATTACAAATAGAGTTCGAGCATTATTGTATTTCTAAGATAAAGTGCAATTTTACAAATGTCTAAAAATCACAACCAACTGCAAAAGCGTAGCCTAAAATTGCCGAATATACCTCAAAAACCTTATCTTTGCTGTTGCTATGAGCGGAAAACGGACAGACAAAATATCAGGGTTACTACAAGAGGAGCTCGCCACTTTATTTCTACAAAACGGAAGTGGATGGTGGGGTAACTCCTTTATCACCATTAGTGGTGTTAAGGTAACTCCCGATTTAGGAGAAGCATGGGTATATCTTAGTATGTTTCAACAAAAAAACAGAGAGCAGATAATGGCTTCAATTAGTGCACATACCAAAGAAATACGCCATGAATTAGCAAAACGAATAAAAAATCAGGTACGAGTAATCCCCAATCTCAAGTTTTTCCTCGATGAAACGTTAGATGAGGTACAACGAATGGAAGACCTTTTGAAGAACATCGAAATTAAGCCTGAAACCAAAATTAACGAACATGATTACAAAAAATAATATATTAATTCAATGCATTACGACCCGATAAAAGATACCGTAGGTAGTTTCTTTAATAGAGCTCCAATATTGCGTAAAGTTTTTTACAAGCTTCTTGACTTGCTTTTGTTGCGTTCGTGGCATATCCATAAAGAGTTCAATACTTGGCAAAAAGGCCAAAACGGCACCGCTCATATACTTGATGCTGGCAGTGGCTTTGGACAATATAGTTACTACATGAGTGGTAAAAGTGCAAACTACGCCATTTTAAGTGTGGATGTTAAGGAAGACTACATGGCAGACTGTAACACCTTTTTTAAGAAAATTGGCCGAAACAATGTGCTTTTCCGTACCGAAGACCTCACCAAATTTAACCAAGCCAATGGCTTCGATTTTATTTTATGTGTGGATGTGATGGAGCATATTTTAGAGGATGTGGAGGTATTTAAAAACTTCAACACCGATCTTAAATCAGGAGGCATGGTGCTCATTTCAACCCCTAGCGACAAAGGTGGTAGTGATGTAGATCATAACGATGGAGAATCTTTTATTGGTGAGCATGTGCGAGATGGCTATAACATTGATGAAATTAAGCAAAAGCTAAATCTTGCGGGATTTAATAAAGTAGAAGCTCGCTATAGCTATGGCGCTCCTGGAAAAATTGCCTGGCGATTAAGTATGAAATATCCAATACAACTTTTGAATTTCTCAAAAGCCTTTTTCGTCATACTTCCTTTTTATTATTTAATTACTTTCCCCTTCTGCTATTTGCTAAATTGGATGGATACTAACCAAACTCATGATGAAGGCACAGGCCTTATTGTAAAAGCCTGGAAAGACTAAAAGTTATTTCACGTTTCATGACGATTATTGCAACGACCTAAAGTTTAGGTTGCATATCAGTATAATTTAAAATAGCCAGAAACTGCGTTACGCTCATTGCATCCTCAATCAAATAATTACCTATTCGGGTTCTACGGAGCGACGAAAGATAAGCTCCATTATTAAGATGCTGACCCATATCGTGAGCAATAGAGCGGATATAGGTACCTTTACTGCAAACAATTTTAAAGTCGACTGTAGGAAGATTAAAATTTGACAATTGAAAATCGTGGATCGTAATTCCCCTTGGCGTTATCTCTACAGACTTACCCTGCCTCGCTAATTCATAAAGTTTCTTTCCCTCTTGTTTTATGGCAGAATACATTGGAGGGATTTGTGAAATTTCGCCGCTAAAACTTTCCGCAGCTTCACGTATTTGCCCTTCTGTTAAATGCGCGTATCCAAATTCTTGTTCTACAGGCGTTTCCGAATCATAGCTAGCGGTAGTAGCACCAAACGTAAAGGTTCCGGTATACTCCTTTTCTTGGGCCATAAACTCATCAATACGTTTGGTGAACTTGCCCGTACAAATTATCAAAAGCCCTGTAGCTAGGGGGTCTAACGTACCAGCATGACCAACTTTTATTTTGCCCGATTTATCGCCAAGCTCAAGCGGATTTTCGCGCATGAAATTTCGAATGGCACCACGCAATTTATTCACCACATCGAAGGACGTCCAGCCGATGGGCTTATCAATAAGTAATACTTCACCAGCACTGAAATTAAAAGCCATAAAAGAATATGATAAACGAAAAAACAAAATTAGACTTGGGAATGTGTTCTTGCAGGGTTGAAGTCGTTAAACCAATTCAAGTTGTATTCCAAAATACAACATCAATAGAATAGCGCTTCCAACTATTATTCGGTAATAGCCGAACGATTTAAATCCGTATTTAACAACATAAAACATGGCGTAGCGCAAGGTTAAAACAGCCACAATGAACGAAACAATATTTCCAAGTGCTAATAACTCTAGTTGTTGGGATGACAAAACCAATCCGGCCTTTTTAAAGTCCCATAAATCTTTTACTGTTGCGGCAAACATAGTAGGAACGGCAAGAAAAAAGGAAAATTCGGCTGCTACCGCTTTATTAAATTTTCGATACATACCGCCTGTAATTGTAGCCGCAGAACGTGATACACCTGGAATCATGGCGATACACTGAAATATACCGATGATAAGAGCGTCGAAGCGAGTTACCTTTTCTTGACTATCAATTTTCACATCTGTGAAAATCCGATCCAGGAAAAGCAAGAAGATACCTCCCAACAATAAACTCCACGCTACCACATCAACACGATCGAGAAGCAGATCGACTTTTTTCTTAAACAACAAACCAAAAACCACTATTGGAATAAAGCCAATAAAGAGTTTGATATAAAAATTCAGATCACGTAAATTAACAAACCGTTTCCAGAAGGCAGCCACTACGGCAGCAATGGCACCGAGTTGTATCACCACAATGAACAACTTTGTAAAATCGTCCGAACTAATCCCCATTATTGAGGTAGTGATTATCATATGCCCGGTAGAAGAAACGGGAAGAAACTCCGTTAAGCCTTCAACGATTGCAATAATAAATGCTTGAAAATAACTCACTATGAATTATCTGAAGATTTTTTAAGAATTGCAAATACTTCAAAAGCAAAACCAAAAACAACCACAATTGGAGCAATTGTCATTTTGGTAGTACTGAAAATATCCTCAGATCCACTCATAAGAAAAAATCCAATGAAAATAATGGCGAGGCCAATAATCATAAATTGATAATTCTGTTTGCCAAATGCATAGCTACTTGAAGCAGATGCTGTTTTCTTCTCGATTTTGATGGGTTTAATTGGTTGTGCCATTATACTATTTTGAAAAATTTAATAAAGTTCATAAGCGCTGCGACTAAGGTATCGTTGCATGATAAAAAGACTGCTAGAGATTGTAATTACTACACCCGCAACAATGATAAATGCATAAATTACAGTTAAATGTATTGGATTAAAGACCGACTTCGTTATAGGGAAAGCGGTAATGATTAAAAACACCGACCCTGTGATTAATGTGATCGCTATGAGCGCACCAAGAAACCCTTGCGTGAAAGCCTTACTCAGATATGGCTTAAGTATAAAGCTCTTTGTTGCTCCTACCAGCTGCATGCTCTTAATAAGAAATCGTTGCGAATAAAAGTTCAATCGAATGCTGTTATCAATTAATCCTAATGATATTATTAAAAGCAATAAAATCAAGAAAATAAAAATTAAAGAAAGGTTTCGAAGTTGAGATCCAATATTTTCTATGACCGGCTTCACGTATTTCACCTCATACACACCATCCGAAGTTTCGGCTTTCGTGATGAGGCTTTGAAGCACCTCGTCGCTAGCCACCGCATTGTTTATAAAAACCTCCAAAGATGATTTCAATGGGTTATACTGAAGCACCTGAGTAAAGTCCTCTCCAAACTCTTGAACAAAGCTTTGCGCTGCTTCATCTTTAGTAATAAAATGCACCTCGCGCACCACTGGATTCAAACTCATTTCATCACGCAAACTTTTAACTTTCTCCTCGGAGGCATCATCATTAAAAAAAACCTCAAATTTGAGATTATTTTGAACATCCTTGCTTATAGCAAAAGCACTCCAAAAAAACAAACCGAAACCTCCCAATACATAGAGAACCAAAGCAATACTAATGATTACCGGAAATGCATTTGAGTGTTTTTTATAGACTTTATTTTTTGTCACTTTTAGAGTATGTAGTGATGCGAAAATAATGAATTGAAGTGAATTTTTGGGTGCTAATATTTCAAGTTAAAAACTTGTAGATAAGATTAAACGAAAATCCAACAACATTATTGCATTAAATGCGTTAAACTCATTTCCAGAGCCTTCTTAGAAATACCGGTTTGTTTTTGATTAAATTGGTGCACACGCGTTAATGCCTTGCGAATGGTATTACTTGCATCCATAAAGATTGCCTCGTCGGTATGTTGTATATTTTGCTGCATACAATAGGCAAAAACACGCGCCATACCGCAGTTGGCAATAAAGTCGGGAATTACACTCACCCTAGAATCGGTATCGTGTGCAATAGGGCCAAAGAAAATTTCTTGATCCGCAAAAGGTACATTTGCACCACAGCTTATCACTTCCAAGCCATTATCAATCATTTTATCGATGTTGGCTTGCGAAACCAAACGCGACGCTGCCGCAGGAATAAAAATTTCAGCACCACAATTCCAAATTTGTTCGTTAACCAGTTCAAATGACATCATTGCATCACTAACCAAAGTATTACCTTCGCGCGTCAAAAATAAGTTCCGCACCTCTGCTGGACTTAATCCATTTACCTTAATAATACCGCCATTGCGATCGATAATGCCAGAAATACCCACGCCCATTTTGCTAAGGAAATAGGCTGCGGCGGCGCCAACATTTCCCCAACCTTGTATTATTGCCGTTTTCCCTTTTATCATTCCGCCCCATAAGTCGTAGTAATGACGTACGGCTTCCGCCACCCCAAAACCAGTAATCATATCTGCCACTGTGAATCCTTTAGCCAAATCAGGCGTATAGTTCGCATTGTCGAGTGTCTTAGAAACTATAACTTTAAGATTATTGATAAACTCATGTTTTAGCTCATCCGAAGCCTTAAAATGTCCGTTAACCACACCCTCTTGCGGATGCAACAAACCCAGCGCTCCTGTAATTGGAATTACCTCATGAATTTCATCAATATTAAGATCGCCGCCAGTGCCATAATATGCTTTAAGCAATGGCAACACCGACTTATACCAGCGTTCGAGAACCCCATGCTTACGAGGATCGGCCGGATCGAAGTTGATGCCTGATTTTGCTCCACCCATATCTGGGCCGCAGATTGAAAATTTCACTTCCATGGTTTTTGCCAAGGAAACCACTTCATGTTTATCTAAACCCTTACGCATTCTAGTACCCCCGCCGGCGGCACCATTACGCAGGTTATTTATAACCATCCAACCAACGGCTTCCGTTTCGTTATCATGCCATTCGAACACAATTTCGGGAGCTTTATTCTCAAAGCGTTGTAATAAATCTTTCATACGGCGCGAAGATAATATTTTCTTTAGACGTAAGCGAGTGCAGGGTATTTAGTAGTATCTCTATAAATGTTATGTTAACTCGGAGTTTACGCTGTCAATAAAATTATTACTTTTGCTCAAATAATTTTCAAACATGGCAGAACCAAACAACCAGCAACAACTAGACATTGAACTAACTGAGGAAATTGCAGAAGGCGTATATAGCAATCTGGCAATAATAACACATAGCAACGCAGAGTTTTTAATTGATTTTGTGCGTGTTATGCCTGGAATTCCGAAGGCAAAAGTAAAATCTCGCATATTATTAACCCCATTTCATACCAAGCGTTTACTGATGGCATTATCAGAAAACGTTCAAAAATTTGAGGAGCAATTTGGCAGTATTGAGGAAGGGGAGAATATGCTAAATGGCTTCCCAATGAACTACGGTGGACCCACCGGACAGGCATAGTAGCATTGAGGATTAACAAAAAAACCTTCACGGAAATCCGTGAAGGTTTTTTTGTTTTGGGCGGATGATGGGGCTCGAACCCACGACCCTCGGTACCACAAACCGATGCTCTAACCAACTGAGCTACAACCGCCGTTTAGTGGTGCAAAAGTAGGTAAGCATTTATATTCCTGCAAATTATTTTAAAAAAAGGTTGCATTATTTAAATAAAAAAATTACTTTTGCACCCCCTAAACAATCAAGGTGAGGTGACCGAGAGGCCGAAGGTAGCAGTTTGCTAAACTGCCATACTCCAAAAGGGTATCGAGGGTTCGAATCCCTCCCTCACCGCACTTGAATAAATAAGGGAAGGATAATAAACCGAAGATTAAAATATCCTTTATGTCAAATTAAAACGACATTAAACATTTTCGGGGTGTAGCGTAGCCCGGTATCGCGTCTGCTTTGGGAGCAGAAGGTCGTAGGTTCGAATCCTGCCACCCCGACCAATCCCACAAAGGGTTTCAGGAAACTGGAACCCTTTTTTATTTGGGGCATTTGCATACAATTTGCATACAAATTTGAATTAAAATCAGGGAAAACTTACTCTAAGGTATTTTGAGCTAAAATTAACAATTGATAAGCAAAATGCTATCTCCATAGTAAAAAACACCTATTGGTTAATTATGCATGCCAAATTAAGAACAGAAATTAGATATGAAGACCAGGATGCAATTGAAGACTTCAATTACCCGTTTCGTTATCCGTTGAGATGAAATCGTTCGCAAGTAGTTTGGCTTGTTCGTTTACGGTTTCCCTTGCCTTCAATTCCATGTCAGGTGGATACCCATGTTTACGAAGAATTTTCTTTACGGCAATTCTCATTTTGGCTTGTACATTCTCTCTGACCGTCCAATCAATACTGGTATTTTTCTAAACAGTATCAACCAATTCACGAGCGATATGTCTCAATATCTCATCCCCCAATATGGCTACAGATGTATCGTTTACCTTCAGTGCAGTGTAGAATACATACTCCCTAAAATCTAATCCCATCTCTTCTCAACGTCTATTTGATCCTTTGATGTCCTTAGCCAATCGAATCATCTCATCGATAATTTGGGCGGACGTAATTAAGTTGTTTTGGTAAGTCTTTACTGCATTCTCTAACATTTCAGAAAACTTTTTCGATTGAACCAAATTGACTTTTTGACGAACCTTGATTTCATCTTTGAGTAGTTTCTTTAAGAGTTCCAACGCCAAGTTCTTATCGTTCATTCCTTTTACTTCTGCCAAAAACTCATCAGAAAGAATAGAAATATCTGGTTTCTTTATACCGGCCAGTTTAGCATTAGTTTTAAAGAAGGCTTGTGCATTAGCCGGAATCAAGAATCCGGTTAGTTTACATTGGCTAAGGCATAGTTACGCCACGCATCTTCTGGAGTAGGGCACAGACTTAAGATATATACAGGAACTTTTGGGGCAAAGTAGCAGTAAAAACGACAGAGATTTACACACATGTTAGTATGAAATGCATACAAAAGATAAAGACTCCATTTGACGATTTGGATATATAAACATATAAGAATAGATTCGCATATAACCCCTTACCATAATCAGGGTTACCCACCCCAAAATGGTTGTGTATATCTGGTTTTGTCAGGGATATAAATAAGTTAGCAGTAATTTTAAAAGACAACAAAATGAAAAAATTAATATTGACAATACTTTTCATGATTGCTATTTCTCAAGATAGCTTTTCTCAGCAAATTGTATTCAGACAACCATCGTCATATGTTTTAGGTTTTATTGGGAATGATTCTGTTTTTCTTTCCTCAGTGAACTATAAATCGTTTAGAATTTATTTTAAAGACAGTTCATATACAGCAAACCATCTTGTCGACATTGAACAAGAATTGGATATTGCCTTCAGTAAAATTCTATCTGTATTGAATATCCCATCTTATGACAATGGAATTTATTTATTGGCAGTTGACAGCAAGGAAGAGATGCAGAAAGTTATGGGTTACAAAATAAAAGGTGGTGCGGCTAAAGGACACGACCTGGTTTTCTTTGTTTACAATCAAAATATCCGTCCCCAATTCAAACACGAAATATTTCACTTAATATCCTATGAAACTTGGGGGTTGACCAATTATCGCTTATTAGACGAAGGTGGTGCAACTTACACCGACAACTATTGCTTTTATGACAATCCGATGTATTCAATAAATGCATACTATCTTCAACAAAAAAAGCTATTTCCTCTTGACAGTTTAGTTAACAGCTTCGACTCCCAAGCGAAAAAAAGTGATGTAATAGCATATATACAAAGTGCTGGAATATTCAAATATTTGTATGAGAAATACGGAGTAGAAAAAATGAAATTGCTTTGGAATGGTGGCTTTGATAACTTTAAATCAATCTATGGTTTCTCCATTCAACAATTGGAAACAGACTGGCTCAACTTTATAAAAACTGTTCCAGTGCCTAAAGACTTTGATATTAATAAATTGAAAGAAGGTTGTGGGTAAAAAAACTACTTCTAACAGCACATTTGCAATAGGTGGGGTTTCGTGCTCCGCAGACAGTTTAGTGGTAACCGAAAGTTTTGTGCTCCGCATAACCATTGGTGGTAAAAATCCCGCCCATCGCAAATCCGCAAAACGTTAGCAGTAATTGTAACGAACCAGAACAACAATAAAGAATTATAGCTACTTTGAAAGCATCATGGTGAATGACAAATAAAATAAAGAACAAACCTTATGCAAGTAACTACTGAAAATAAATTTTGGCAATTTGACACCAATTATTGGTTTCTGAAATTATCTAGTTCTGACAAAGGGTTATCTCAAAAAGATGCAGATACCCTCTTGCGTAATTCAGGCAATCATAAAAAAATTGAATCTCGTTTCAAAAAAGATATAAAATTATTTATCAATCAATTTAAAAGTCCTTTGATGCTTTTATTGATTGGTGCAGTTATACTCTCTGCATTCCTTGGCGATACTTCAGATGTTTTTATCATACTTTTTATCGTAGTTTCTACAGGTTTACTAAGCTTTTTTCAAGAAAGAAATGCAAGCAGAGTAGTTGAAAAATTGCAATCAATGATTTCGTTGAAAAGCAATGTTATCAGAGATAATAAAACTATAGCAATAGATTCTTCCAACTTAGTACCAGGTGATGTTATTCTATTCAAAGCTGGTGATATGATACCAGCCGACTGCCTGATTTTGGAGAGTAACGAGTTACATTCCAATGAGGCTAGTCTAACAGGTGAATCTTATCCTGTAAGAAAACAAGCCGGGAAATTAGAAGAGAACACAGAACTGTCTAAAAGAATCAATTGTCTTTGGGAAGGAACAAATATTGTGAGTGGAGATGCAAAAGCCTTAGCGATACAAACAGGCAACAATACCATATTTGGAAGCATTGCTCAAAGTGCATCCAAAAATGTGGAAACCACTTTTGAAAAAGGTATAAAAGACTTTGGTTTTTTTCTTATGAAAATCACCTTAGTGCTTTCTGTTTTTATTTTGGTTATCAATTTAATCAATCATAAAAGTCCGATAGAGTCAGCACTATTTGCCTTAGCATTAGCGGTTGGTATGGCACCAGAACTGCTGCCTGCAATTACTACCATTGCGATGAGTGCCGGTGCAAAAAGAATGTTGGAAAAAAAAGTAATCGTAAAAAAGTTAGCGTCTATTCAGAATTTAGGTGAAGTAAACCTGCTATGCACCGACAAAACAGGAACTATTACGGAAGGGAGTATTAAAATTGTTGGCTTGGTAAATGGTTTAGGACAAGAAAATGAACTGGTGAAGCAATTGGCTTTTTGGAATGCCTCATTTGAAAGTGGTTATTCAAATCCCATTGATGATGCATTGAAACTTTTAAAATTGGAAGCAAAAAGTTTACCCGAAAAATTAGGTGAAATTCCCTATGATTTCCTTCGCAAAAGATTAAGTATTGCCGTGAAAACGGAAACTGAAAACATACTAATTACCAAAGGAGCATTTACTCAAATAATTGAAATCTGTTCCAAGATAAAATTAGACAATGATACTATTGAAGATATTGAATTACATAAACCTGAATTAGAAAAAAGATTTGAACAATACGGCTTTGATGGACTGCGAGCCATAGGGATTTGTTATAAAAATATTGGAGTAAACATTATCAAAAAAAGTGATGAGTCTGAAATGATATTTGCGGGTTTCATTTTACTGCAAGACCCTATAAAAGATGGAATTGTTCAAACTATAAGCGAACTGCATAAATTGAATGTCGGTTTAAAAATAATTACTGGCGACAATAAAAACGTTGCTCAATCCATTGCTTTAAAAATAGGAATTACTAATCCTAAAATTTTAACTGGTGCAGAAGTTTTTAAAACTAGTCCGGAAGCCTTAAATCATTTGGTAAGACATACGCATATTTTCGCAGAAGTTGAGCCACAACAAAAGGAAAGAATCATATTGGCTCTAAGAAAATCATATACTGTTGCATACATTGGCGATGGCATTAATGATGTTTCCGCTATCAACGCAGCGGATGTGGGAATATCAGTAGAGAATGCAGTTGACGTTGCAAGAGAAGCAGCCGATTTTGTATTGATGGAAAAAAATTTAATGGTTTTGGTAGATGGGATTAAGGAAGGAAGAAAAACGTTTGCAAATACGTTGAAATACATTTTCATCAACACAGGTTCTACGTTTGGAAACATGTTTAGCGTGGCTATTGCCTCATTGCTATTGCCATTTTTACCCATGTTGCCCAAACAAATTTTATTGATGAATTTTATAACCGATTTTCCTTATCTCACAGTTGCCTCTGACAATGTTGACCAGGAACAATTAGACAGACCAGGCAAATGGGACTTGAAATTTATTCGCAACTACATGGTAATATTCGGCATCCATAGTTCCGTATTTGATGTAATAACTTTCCTTACACTTTTATACGTTTTAAAAGTAAAAGAATCGGCATTTCAAACGGGCTGGTTTATTGAATCAATCTTAACTGAGTTGTTTATTTTATTTATCATTAGAACACACAAAAACTTTTTCAAAAGCAAACCCGGTAAATATCTTTTCATTTTAAGTATTGTGGGATTAGTATTGACACTTGGGTTACCTTATTTACCATTTGCTAATGATATTGGCTTGACACCTCTGCCATTTCTAAACTTAGGAGCAATGCTAACTATTGTAGCAGTATATATACTTACTGCAGACTTATTGAAAGTGTGGTTTTTTAAAAAGTTTCACAATGCTTAAATTTGAAAGTGATAATTTAACGAGAGTAATAACAACTACTGCTAACACGGGTTTGGCAAAAGTGGCGGTTCAGTGTTCCGCAGACACATTTGTGGTTAATCAAAGTTTGGTTCTCCGCATCAACATTTGTGGTGAAAATCGCCACCTTCGCCAAGCCCGAAACCGTTATAAGCAAGCCTAAAAGACGACAGTGCAACCATCGGGCGGACACCAAAACGACCGGACTTTTGACTTCCAAACTAACTCTCGGACGACCTTTACTCGGTTGACAATTCGCTGTAACTCGACACAGACCCTATCCAGTTTGCCGACACTCAAACCAACGCAAGGTTTAAAAAATTTTCCCACCGCACATTTTAAAAAATAATTTTAGCCTGCCCACATTGGCACATTTGGGGTTTGCCCCTTCACACAAGGCGACACACAGGCAAAACCCAAAAGAGCCAATTCCCCACCGCACCTGATGATTTTTAGTACATTTTGAAATCTCCTTAAAAAGACAAACATGACAGATATCATATCCTTGTGTAACATTCATAACATTAATAAGTGAATGGCTAACTTACCTTTGTGAGCGAATATTCACTTACATAATAAATACAAGCAAAATGAACGGCAAAAACAACATCGCAATAGGCTTCCTGATAATGGGGCTTTTTATGGCTTACGGCTTTCTACTGATCTATCTCCGTGACTTTGCTCCGGGAAAGGAAGAATGGGTAAACTCATACAGCATCGGAAAACATTTTGAAACCAGACTGGCTCACGTTCACGGTAACTTGTTTGCCTTTCTAAACATCCTAATTGGTTATTTGCTTCTACATTTCAGAGACAAACTTCAAAACGTGAAAGCCATTTCTTGGTTGGCACTTACTGGATTGTTAATGCCAATAGGAATAATAACAGAGGTGTATTTTGGTTTGCCTCCTGCTTTAGTATTAATTGGAGCAATTGCAATGACGGCTTCTGTGATTTGGTTAGGAGTTGCCTTTCTAAAAATGAAAACTATAAATTAAAAATAAATGACAACAGCAATTTCAAACAGACAACTTGAAATTATAGAAGCAGCAGGAAAAATATTGACTGCTTCGGGAGTAAGTGGCTTAACAGTTAAGAATCTTGCAAAGGAAATGAAGTTTTCTGAAAGTGCTATTTACAGACACTTTACAAGTAAGGAAGAATTAATTATTGCTTTACTCGAATACCTTGCAAATAGTATGGATGAACGCTATACTAATGCAATTTCCAGTGAACAATCACCCGAAGAAAAATTCACAACGCTGTTTCAAAATCAATTTTCATTTTTTAAAAAGAACCCTCACTTTGTAGTGGCGGTATTTTCTGACGGACTGATGGAAGAAAGTCAACGCATAAACGAAACTATATTGAAAATAATGGGTGTAAAAATGAAACACTTGATGCCTATTATTTTGGAAGGACAACAAAAGAAAGTTTTTACAAATGCAATAACATCCGATGAATTAATGCATATCGTGATGGGAACTTTCCGACTGCAAATGTTTAAATGGAGAGTTGCAAATTTTCAATTTGACATAAGTAGAAACGGTGACAATATGATACAATCGGTTTTAACATTAATAAAAAACAAATAGATGATCAACAGAATTAAAATTTTAGCAATACTATTAATTGCTTTCACCTCACAAGGCAATGCTCAAACTGCACCATTTCAAATTGCTATTGAACCAATGAATATAAGTGGCTTGGGTGGTTTGCAAGCCTATGCTTGGGGTCAACACAATGGTAAGTGGTTAATTATTGGTGGACGATTAGATGGCTTGCACCGCAGACAACCCTTTGCTGCATTTGATGTGGCGGGACACAACAATCAATTAATAGTTGTTGACCCAGTTGCTCAACAAAAATGGTCGGCTCCATTATCATCACTTCCAATTGGTTTGCAAGAACAATTAAGTTCAACCAATATGGAATTTTTTCAGGAGGGAGATTATTTATACTTGGTAGGCGGCTATGGTTACAGCAACTCTTCTGCTGACCATATCACCTACCCAAATCTTAGTGCCGTTAAAGTTCCTGATGTTATAAATGCAGTTATCAATGGAACATCGTTTACAACAAATTTTCGGCAGATAACAGATACAATGTTTGCCGTTACTGGCGGCTACCTCAATAAAATAAACAACACATTTTATCTTACTGGTGGGCAAAAATTCATTGGAAGATATAACCCAATGGGGCCAACACATGGACCAGGTTTTATTCAGGAATATACAAATGCAAGCAGGGAATTTACAATCTCCGATAATGGTGTAACGCTTTCTATCACACATTTAACCGCAATAATAGATTCTACAAATCTTCACAGAAGAGATTATAATGTAGTTCCGCAAATAATGCCAACAGTCCAAGAAGGATTAACTGCATTTTCGGGAGTATTTCAAGTTGGTGTTGATTTACCTTATTTAAATTGTGTAAATATAGACAGCACAGGGCATACAGTTAACAATGCTTTTTCTCAATATTACAATCACTACCATTGTGCTCATATTCCTATATATAGTGCTTCAAACAACGAAATGCACACGGTGTTTTTTGGTGGTATTGCTCAATATTATGATAGTTTAGGAATATTGGTTCAAGACAACAATGTTCCATTTGTAAAAACCATTGCACGAGTTACAAGAGATGCAAGTGGCACAATGGCTGAATATAAATTACCTATTGCAATGCCTTCTTTACTCGGTGCAGGTTCTGAATTTATTCCATTTGAAAATTTACCAAAATATAATAATGAAGTTTTAAAATTGGATGATTTTACCTCTGACACAACTTTGGTTGGATATATCTATGGCGGTATAAGCAGCACAGCAGCTAACATCTTTTTTACAAATACTGGCACGCAAAGCGGTGCAAGTAGTCAAATATTTAAAGTGTTTGTGATTAAAAATTCAACGGTTGGTATTCACGAGCTGAACACTCAAAGCATCGGAACATTGCAAATGCAAGTGTATCCTAATCCTAACAATGGCAATTACATTGTAAAATTTAATCTTAGGGATAATGGTGAAGTAAAACTTACAATTAGCGATGCCAGCGGGAAATTAATTGAAAATACCGTTCTTAAAAACTTACAAGCAGGAGAAAACACCTACTCTAAAAGAATTAAAAACCTTATCAATGGTGGAATTTATTACATCACCATTGAAACCACTTATGAAAAAGCAACTCAAAAAATAATTGTAGAACCTTAAAGATTATGAAAAAAATACTTCCCTATTTATTAGCAATTATTTTAGCCGGGTTTGGCTTGCTTACTTTATTCCTAAGCACCTCTGTAATATTCGATTTATTTGGTATAAGAGCAAAAGAGGGCAATTATGTTCTGTTTGTGGTTTGGTCAAATTTCATTAGTAGTATTCTATATCTTTTTGCCGCTTATGGGTTTATTAAAAGTAAAAAATGGACGACTACACTCTTAGGAATTTCAACACTCATTCTAATAGGAGCTTTTGTTGGGCTTAAAATTCACGCAAGTTCAGGCGGTATCTATGAAGAAAAAACCATCGGCGCAATGATTTTTAGAATTTCAGTAACGCTTGTTTTTGCCATCATTGCTTATTTCATAATAACAAAAAAGAAATTATGAAGAAAATAACAATTTCACTTACAGCAATATGTTTGTTCCTTTTTAGTTGTAGCAACACATCAAACGAAAAATTAAAGCAGAAAACTGAAACCGTAACCGTAACTCACGAAGAACATCAGCATAACGATGAAATGCAAACCATCGAACTCAACAATGGCGAAAAATGGAAGGTTGATGCCAATATGAAAACTCATATTCGCAATATGGAAAAAGATATTATTTCTTTCTCTACTGTTGAGCAAAAAGATTACAAATCATTAGCCGAAAAATTGCAATCCAATATTGATTTACTTACTTCTAATTGCACAATGAAAGGCAAAGCACACGATGAACTGCACAAGTGGCTATTACCCTACATTGATTTGGTAAAAGAACTTTCAGAAGCTAAAGACGAAACCGAAGCAGCAAAACAATTTGAAAACATTCAAACTTCATTCACAACATTTAATCAATACTTCCAATGAACATAAAAGAATTACACACACAAGAAAAACCAGTTTCAGCCACTTCTCTTTTTAAAAGTGAATTAGGAAATGCAACTGCCATACAAATTTTGCAAGGCGAAAAATTAAAAGAACATATCACAAAAACTCCAGCACTTTTGATTTGTATGGAAGGGCAAGTGATTTTTGGAAATGAAAAGGGTATAAAAGAAACTCTACTGACGGGTGATTATGTAAACATTGAACCAATGGTAAAACATTGGGTTGAAGGAACAATTAAAAGTCAGTTAATTCTTATAAAATAAAATCTCATGGCAAAAATACTCATACTTGGAGCAGGCATTGCGGGACACACTGCAGCATCGCATTTAAGAAGAAAACTTTCTAGAGAGCATGAAGTGTTGGTGGTTTCACCTAATCGCAACTATCAATGGGTGCCATCAAATATTTGGGTGGGAATAGGGCGGATGAAATCTGAAGAAGTGTTTTTCCCATTAGAACCTTTATATAAAAGAAAAGGCATTGGTTATAAGCAAGCAAAAGTTGTTTCTTTTCATCCAGAAGGTGATGTCACAGAATCTAAACCCTTTGTAACAGTCGAATCAATTTTTGGCAAAAATGTTGGAGTTCAAGAAAAAATAAACTATGATTTTCTAATTAATGCTACTGGACCTAAACTCGCTTTTGAACTCACTGAAGGTCTGAATCCAGGAACAAACAAGGCCTATTCTGTATGCACTTATGAACATGCCACACATGCGTCTGAAGCTTTACTTAAATTAATAGCAGACATTAAAGCTTCTGATAAACAAGCCAAAATATTAATTGGAACTGGTCATGCTAAAGCCACATGTCAGGGTGCAGCATTCGAATATATTTTAAATGTTGAAAAGGAATTGGTGCGTTTTGGTGTAAGAAATAATATAGAACTGACATGGATTTCCAACGAAAATGAATTGGGCGACTTTGGAATGGATGGTATGCTTTTAACCTATGGCAACCAGACTATGAAATCCAGTGAAATGGTTGAAATGGTTTTTGCTGACCGTGGTATTAAATGGATTTTAGGTGCTGGTGTTTCTAAAATTGAAGATGGTATAGCACATTATGAAAATTTAGAGGGTGAACACAAAACAGAGTCGTACGATTTTGCAATGCTGATTCCCTCATTTTCAGGACATGGTTTTAAAGCGTTTGATAAAAATGAAAACGATATAACTGCCAAACTTTTCAAAGGATTTATGATAGTAGATGCCGATTACACAGCAAAACCTTATGAAGAGTGGTCTGTTCAAGACTGGCCAGAAACATATCAGAACCCTAGCTATGCCAATATTTTTGCACCGGGCATTGCATTTGCACCTCCTCATAGTATTTCGAAACCAAGAAAAAGTAAAAATGGTACTGATATTTTCCCTTCACCACCACGAACAGGAATGCCTTCGGGTATCACCGCTAAATTAGTGGCTGATAATATTATTGATACTATTAAAAACGGAAAAATATCACTCGACCATAAAGGATCTATGGGCAATATGGGAGCAGCCTGTATTGCATCGGCTGGATATGGCATGACACAAGGTAGTGGAATAAGTATTACTACTTTTCCGATAGTTCCTGATTATAAAAAATATCCAACAACTCAAGGTCGAGATTTAAAGAAAACCTTTGGCGACATTGGGCTTGCAGGGCATTGGTTAAAACTTACCTTACATTATGCCTTTATTTATAAAGCTAAAATGAAACCATTTTGGTGGTTAATACCTGAATAATTAGACAAACAATCATGACAAAAAAAATATCAAAATCAGAGCATTCAAAAATGCAGAATCCAATTATTCAATTTTTTAAGTACATATTTTTAAGCTTAAAAATATTGGGAATAGTAGCGGGTGGGCATGGTGGCACACGAAAATAAATAAGCTAAAAAAATTTAAATAATTATGTTAGTAAACACTCACAAACAAACTTTGTTACTTCTATTCTTTTTAATAGGAGTGTATACAACTAAAGCTCAAACTTGGACTTTGCAACAATGTATCGACACGGCACAGGTACATAATAAAAACCTGCAAATGAGTAGAAATAATATTACCATTAGTGAGCAAAGAGAAAAAGAAGCCAAAGCGAATTTAATTCCGAAAGTAACAGCCAATGCTGATTACAAATACTTTATCAACTTGCCCTATCAGCTTTTACCAGTTAATGCATTTAATCCTGCACTACCTGAAGGTGAATACAGGGCAATGCAATTTGGCGTTCCCCACAACATCAACGCAAACTTGCAACTCTCAATGCCTTTGTATAATCCACAAGTTTATGGAGCCATTCAAACAACCAAAATTGCTTCGGAATTGACCGAATTGCAATACAAAAAAACAGAAGAACAAATCTATTTTGAAATTTCAAATCTGTATTACAATGCTCAAATTTTACTTCATCAAAAAGCTTTTATAGACAGCAACCTTATAAATGCTGAAAGGTTACTTAAAAACATTCAACTGCTCAATGAACAATTACTTGCTAAAGGAACAGATGTAAGCAAGGTAAAATTGCAAGTATCACAATTAACCACACAAAAGGAAACCATCAAAAGCAAATACGAGCAAGTTTCAAATGCTTTGAAATTTGCTATAGGCATTTCTATTGAACAAAATTTGCAAATTGAACCAAACATTCAATATCAAAACACAAATGAATACACTCCTGCATCAACTTTAGATATTCGTATCATAAAAACTCAAAACCGCTTATTATCGAGTGAAATAAACACACTCAATAAATCAAGGTATTTGCCTTCGCTAAATCTGGTTGGAATGTATGGAACAACGGGCTTTGGTTATAACGGACGACCTGCTTCTTTCCTTGATTTTTATCCGATTGGTTTTGCAGGTGTTCAATTATCTTATCCGCTATTTAACGGAACTGTTACGCTTCGAAAAATGAATCAGAAAACACTTGAACTCCGAAACAATGACCTTCAATTTGGAATGCTTACCGTACAAAACAATATGCAAGTTGAAAATGCCAAACTACAAAGAGAAGTTGCTAAAAAAACGGTAGAAACAACAACAGAACAAATCCAATTGGCTCAAACAATTTATGAGCAAACGATACTTCAACAGAAACAAGGAACAGCAAGTTTAACAGATGTTTTGCTTGCGGACAATGCTTTGCGTGAAGCACAACAAACATATCTGTCTGCTGTAATTGATTATCTAAAAGCAGATTTAGAACTTAAAAAACTAACTGGTAATATTTCAACAACTAAATAATTATTACAATGAATACAAAAACGTCAATCTTAAAAAAGGCATTATACATTATCATACCATTGGTATTGATTGCCATCGTAGTAATCAAGTTGAAAAACAACAAAGAAATTACACAAAGCAAAGTTTATCAATATGATAAAGAACAAGCTATTAATGTTCAGGCAGACACCTTGCAAATTGAAAATGTGAATGCCGAATTTTATTATTCAGGAACATTTGAGCCAAACAAGGAAACTAAAATAAGTGCCGAAATACAAGGAAAGATAAATGATATTTTAGTTGATGTTGGTAGCGTTGTAAATAGAGGGCAAGCATTAATTCAGTTGCATAATTCATTATTGAAATTACAACTACAAACGATCGAAGTGCAAATTGAAGGTTTGGAAGCTGATGTAAATCGCTATACAATTTTAGCCAAAGCAGATGCCATACAAGGTGTTCAATTAGAAAAGGCGGAGTTAGGTTTGAAATCTGCAAAAGTTCAGAAAGCAACTTTGTTGGAGCAGATAAACAAAACCACTATTAAAGCACCTTTT
>CAINMV010000016.1 GCA_903850915.1 uncultured Bacteroidota bacterium | reverse complement strand
TTAAGCGTTTCTAATACTGTAATTTTATTACTTAAAAAATAATGTTTGAAGAAGATAAGGAAAACGCAAAAACTTTAATTGATAATAAGTACAGTTTACAGCCAATAATTAATATAATTATTGGAAATTGGTATTTGTTTGTGGCTTTTTGCGTTGTTTCTCTTTCCATTGGCTATTCTGTTAATTACTATTCAATTTTTCGCTACAGAGTAGGTGCTACATTATTATTAAAAGAAGGAGCATCAAGAAGCGCATCTGATGTAATTAAAGAAGATCTCGGTTTACCCGATGCGCGTAGGCCTTTGACTACTGAGTTAAATGTGCTTCGTTCGCGTACTTTATTTCGTGATGTTGTAAGTGATTTGGATCTTGGAATTAGCTATGTATCTGTTGGAAGGGTTCAGGAGTCTGAAATGTATAAAAACAATCCCTTCGTGGTTTCAGGAGTTCTATTGGACAGCGCTTATTATGGAAAGTGGTTCTTTATTAATATCCTTAATGATAAATCTTTTGAGCTAAAAGATAAATTAGAATTTAAAAAGTATAACTTTGGCGAAGATATAAAAACAAAGAATTATGACATTAAGATTTTTAAAAATGACGTGGTTGCCAATTTTAACTTTAATTCGGGAAGCATATCATCTTTTAAGTTTGCTTTTAATACAAAAGAATCCTTATTAAACCAATTTAAGAATTCAGTAAGTGTTAGTATTATTAAGGAAACAAGCATTTTTGAATTACAAATAATTGATCCTATTCCGCAAAGGGGTATCGATATATTAAATAAAGTTTGTGAAACTTATATTCGTTATGGCATTGAAGAAAAGAATTTGATTGCGAATAACACCATCCATTTTATAAATGATCAAATAAAAGACATTTCAGCTGAGTTGACAGTAGGTCAAGATAGCTTCCAGCGGTTTCGTGAAATGAAAGGTTCCGTGAATCTTACTGATGAATCGAAAACGTTATCCTCTAAAGTTGAAGAAATAGAAAAAAGTAAATTTGAAATTGAAACGGAATTGAAAATCCTTTCCTTCATTTACGACTATATCTCTGCGAATAAGGATTTAACGAATCTTTCCCCCTCAACAATCGGGGTTGGTGACCCTACTTTAACAATTCAAATTCAGAAATTGCGCGACATGCAATTGATGCGACAAAGGTTGCTCTTCGAAAGTAAATCCGCAAATCCTCAACTGGTTTCAATGGATCAAGATATTGAGAGTGTGCGTGCTTCTCTCTTAAATGGAATGTTTAATTTACGAAATAATTATCATATACGTTTAAATAGCTATGATGAACAACGTCAGAAATTCAAATACCTCTTAAGTCGAATTCCTGAAACTGAGCGTCAGTTTTTGGATTTAAATCGAAAATTAAACTTAAGTGAGAAGATTTACACGTATCTATTGCAAAAAAGAGCAGAAATTGGTATCGCAAAGGCTGGTACTATTTCTGATAATAAAGTTTTAGACGCGGCCTATCTTCAACAGTTGGTGTCTCCTAATGAGAAAAACAACCTATTAATAGCACTAATTATTGGATTAACAATCCCTTCCGTAATAATTTTTCTGAGACAGTTCTTGGATGATAAAATTAGAAATAAAATCCAAGTTGAAAAGTGCACTAAAGTTCCTATTATTGGAGTAATTACGCATAGTGAGAAGAATTCTAAACTCGTTGTTCGCGATAATCCAAAATCTCAAATTACAGAAGCATTTCGAAGCATCAGAACTAATATTCAGTATTTCACAAAAGAGGAAGGTTCAAAAGTTATTGTTGTTACATCTACTGTTGCTGGCGAAGGGAAGACTTTCTGTGCGATGAACTTGGCATCGGTATTAAGTTTGAGCGAGAAAAAGGTGTTGCTCATTGGCTTGGATCTAAGAAAGCCTAAAATTTTCACAGACTTCAATTTAAATAATGAAATCGGTATTACCAATTACCTTATCAATAAGGCAAATGAAGAGGACATAATACAGAAATCAGATTCTCCATTTTTAGATATTATAACATCGGGGCCAATTCCACCGAATCCATCAGAGTTACTAATGAATGGTATGCTAATTAACTTATTGGATAACATGCGATTAAAATATGATTATATTATTATTGATACCGCTCCAGTTTATTTAGTAACGGATGGGCAATTGCTAATGCAACATGCAGATTTAAACATCTATGTAATTCGAGAGAACTACTCAAGGTTGTTCTTTTTAAGTACAATTAATGAAATTCATCATTCAAATAACATAAAAAACTTATGTTTGCTTTTAAATGATTCAAAATTAAGTAACTCAAAATATGGTTATGGCTATGGATATGGATACGGCTATGGATATGGATACGGCTATGGTTATTACGACGAACTAAAAAAAGAAAATATTTTCACAAGGTTTTTAAAAAGGAACTTTAATAGCAAGTAATATGACACATCTCACGAATAAACAGAAATTTAAAATTGCTGTTTTAGGTTTAGGGTATGTTGGATTGCCTATCGCAATTGAATTCGCTAAAAGATATCACGTCATTGGCTTTGATATCAACCAAGGTCGTATTAAACTTTTAAAGCAAAATATAGACCCGAGTGAGGAAATTGATTCAATCTACTTTGAGCAATGCGATATTCATTTTACATCAAAAAGGGATGATTTGAAAAAAGCGAATTTTTATATTGTAGCTGTGCCAACGCCAATCGATATTCATAATCGTCCAAATTTAGTACCATTAATCGACGCAAGTATCTCTGTTGGCAGAGCTCTTAAAAAGGGTGACTATGTGGTTTTTGAATCTACCGTTTATCCAGGATGTACTGAAGAAGATTGCATTCCAATTTTAGAGCGGGAATCGGGCTTGAAGTATAAAGTTGATTTTAAGGTAGGATATTCTCCTGAACGTATTAATCCAGGCGATAAAGAACATACGCTTACCAAAATTCTAAAGATAGTTTCAGGTTGCGATGAAGAGGCATTGAATACTATCGCACAGGTTTATGGCACTATTATTAAAGCAGGCATTTACAAAGCCTCCTCGATTATGGTAGCCGAAAGCGCTAAGATAATTGAAAACACACAACGTGACCTTAATATTGCATTAATGAATGAACTCTCCTTGATTTTCAATAAAATGGGAGTTAACACATACGATGTTTTGGCTGCTGCAGGCACTAAATGGAATTTCCTGAATTTTTCACCTGGTCTGGTTGGGGGGCATTGTATCGGAGTTGATCCATATTATTTAACCCATAAAGCTAGTGAATTAGGCTTTCATAGTAAAGTGATTCTTGCTGGAAGACAAACGAATGATAGCGTTGGTTTCTATATCGCCAAGGAAGTAATAAAGAAGCTTTCTAGCTATTCGGTTAGTCTTAAAAAGGCCAAGGTACTTGTATTAGGTGCAACTTTTAAAGAAAATGTTTCTGATATCAGAAATAGTAAAGTCTTCGATATAGTTAATGAATTATTAAGCTTTCATGTAAAAGTGGACCTCGTCGACCCTCGAGCTAAACCTGAAGAGGTAACAAAAGAATATGGATTGAAGTTAGAGTCAAAAATTGGCAAAAACTATGACGCTATTGTTCTTGCTGTACCTCATAATGAATACCTTAATTATTCTGATGAGTTTTTGAAAAAAATATCCGCTAAACGAGGGTTGTTTTTTGATGTAAAAGGTGTTTACAGCTCCAGAATAAAATCTTTAACTTATATGAGCCTTTAAAAAACCATTGAAACGAATGGTAAAATGCTCCTTTTTCATTTCTTTTCTAAAAAAAACCAATCCCCAACGAAATAAATCAATTGAACAGGTAACCTCTGGAAATTGAATTATTTCTTTCCAAACCGTTTGCATAGGCTTACTCCAGTTAATATCGTCAAAAATAATTACACTGTTATTATTGGTTTTTGCCAAGAGCATTTTAAAATAGTCTAGGGTAGCCTCATAGCTATGGTTCCCATCCACAAAGGCAAGATCAATACTAGGCATCGAAGCCAGTATATCGGGTAATACAAGATCAAAATTACCTTTTATAAGTTGCACATTGTGGCCACTAAAGTGCTTGTTCAATTGCGATCGAGTAAAATTAAACAATACCTCGCTACCTTCAATACTATAAATGGAAGTTTTAGTTTTGTTTTTTAGTGCCTGAAGCATATAAGAAGTTCCAATACCCATTCCTGTGCCTAATTCAATAATATTGTTGTAATTATAATATTGAATAATTCGGTAAAGGATACTACCAAATGAATGGTTTGTACAAGTAAGATTATAAAAGGCCTTCACAGCAATTTTATCGATTATTTTCCTTTTTGAACCTGCACCTAAGGTATCAATTTTTAAAATAGACACATCTTGCGTTAACTCATTTCTATATCCATTGATAGCATCGAATTCGACAACCTCGTTTTTTGCGTTTAGAACATGCTTGTTAAAATCGTATACAAATGGCGAATGAACGCTGTGCAGGTTATGAGAATTGTATAGATAGTTAAGGTATTGGATTAGCATTAATGTGATTAAGCGGATATTAATCTTATAGTGTATCAGTTTGGGCGAAATTAACGCATAGTTTTCAATCTAGCGATTGTTTTTAAAATAGATATTTGTAAACTCATATTATTTTATACTTTTGCATCACGTATGACTGACACACCGAACACACAAAATAAAGCAAGAGGTAAATATTGGGTAATATTCCTCTTAAGCCTCGCTGCTGGAGTTTTAATTACTATTTATCGTCCAGAGGCATTTTGGTTGCCTTTGCCAATTTATGTTACTGCCTTTGCGCTTGCGAACGATTGGTTATAATTTTTAGATTAGAATTTACTGAAAAACTAATTTTAAATACTACAAAAAGCCGCATCAGCTAAGGTTGTTGCGGCTTTTTTTGTTCCATCTTCATCGCCTTAATATTACAATGATTGACTTTAATTTCAATAAAATAGACAAAAAGTGGCAACAGTATTGGCTCGAAAATAAAACGTTTCGTTCTCGTATTGATACAGCACGTCCAAAATATTATGTCTTGGATATGTTTCCTTATCCAAGTGGTGCTGGTTTGCATGTAGGTCATCCATTAGGCTATATTGCAAGCGATATAATGGCTCGCTACAAGCGTCACAAAGGGTATAATGTGCTTCACCCAATGGGTTTTGATGCTTTTGGTTTGCCTGCTGAACAGTATGCCATAGAAACAGGTACACATCCAGCAATTTCAACAGAAAAAAATATTGAACGTTATATAGAGCAGTTGCGTAATATTGGTTTCAGTTTTGATTGGGATAAAATGGTGAGTACGGCATCGCCCGATTTTTATAAATGGACTCAATGGATTTTCATTCAACTATTCAATAGTTATTATGATCGAATTGATAACCACGCGAAACCAATAGATAGATTAATTGAGGGCTTCAGTGAAACCGGAAACTATACCATTGAATGCCCCGAAGAAACTGGAAGGAAATTTACGGCTGCCGAATGGAACAACTTTGATGATGAAACAAAGCAAACAATCCTAATGGATTATCGCCTTGCGTTTAGTGCATATTCTACTGTAAATTGGTGCGAAGCTTTAGGTACAGTTTTGGCTAACGATGAAGTCATTAATGGCGTCAGTGAACGCGGAGGTCATCCAGTGGTAAAAAAGGAAATGCGCCAATGGTTTCTGCGCATCAGTGAATATGCTGATCGCCTTTTAGAAGGTTTAAATAAAGTAGAATTTAGTGACTCTTTAAAGGAAATGCAACGAAATTGGATTGGTCGCAGTGAAGGTTGTGAAATGGACTTTAAATTAATGCCTTTTGAAGAAGGGCAGGGGAGTACCCAAAATCTTCAAAATCAGCCGATTATAAAAATTTTTACAACTCGACCCGACACTATTTTTGGAGTTACTTTTATGGTGTTAGCTCCTGAACATGAATTGGTTCAGAGTATTACCACAGCAACCCAAGAAGCCGAAGTTGCGGCGTACCTTAAATATGTTGAGAGTAGAAGTGATAGAGAACGAATGAGTGAGGTGAAAAAAATTACAGGTGTTTTCACGGGCTCCTATGCAATGCATCCATTTACTAAAAAACCGATTGCAATATGGATTTCAGAATATGTTTTGGCAGGATATGGAACAGGTGCCATAATGGCGGTGCCATGCGGTGACGACCGCGATCATGCTTTTGCAAAACACTTTGGGATTTCAATTACCAATATTTTTGATGATATTGATGTTAACGATGCGCCTTATACAGAGAAAAGTTTTAAGTTATTTAATTCTGATTTCCTTAATGGCCTCGACTTCAAAAATGCATTTAATATTGCATTGGATAATGTTGTAAAACGTCAGATTGGAAAGCGAAAAATAAACTATCGCATGCGTGATGCTGGCTTTAGTCGTCAACGCTATTGGGGTGAGCCGTTTCCGGTAGTTTATAAAAATGACATTCCCTATGTTATTGATGAAAAACAGCTGCCCATTACATTGCCAGATGTACAAACCTATAAGCCAACAGGCACAGGAGAAGGGCCTTTAGCAACTATTCCCGAATGGGTAAACCTTCCTGATGGATATAGACGGGAAACCAACACGATGCCTGGTTATGCTGGTAGTAGTTGGTATTTCTTACGATATATGGATACACAAAATTCCGAGGAGTTTGCAAGTAGGTCTGCTACGAACTACTGGAATCAAGTGGATCTATACATTGGTGGGGCTGAACATGCAGTGGGGCACCTACTCTATAGCCGAATGTGGACTAAGGTGCTTCACGATCTTAAATTAATATCATTTGATGAGCCTTTTAAAAAGTTGGTGAATCAAGGAATGATTCAAGGCACATCTAAATTAATTTATAGGATTAAAAATAAAGAGAATACCTACGTTTCGTCAAATCTAAAGGAGGATTATGAGGTTACCGCGTTGCATATAGATGTAAATTGTTGCGATGGCTTAGAACTAAATATAGAAAAACTTAAGAAGTGGAGGAGTGATTTTGAAAATGCTCAATATATACTTGAAGATGGAAAATACATTTGCGGAAATCAAGTGGAGAAGATGAGCAAGAGGCTTAATAATGTAGTTAATCCTGACGATATGGTACTACAATATGGTGCAGATGCCTTTCGTATGTATGAAATGTTTTTAGGGCCTGTAGAGCTTAGTAAGCCATGGGATACGAAAGGAATAGAAGGCGTATCACGTTTCTTGCGTAAATTATGGCGTTTGTTTTTTGATGATAAAGGTGTTTTAATAGTTCAAAATAACGAGCCTACAAGCGCAGAACTGAAAACGCTACATAAAACCATTAAAAAAGTAGAAAAGGATATTGACGCTCTGGCGTATAATACTTGTGTAAGTTCATTTATGATTGCAGTGAATGAACTTCAAGAGTTAAAATGTAGTAAACGGGAGATTTTAGAGCCTTTAATTATTTTATTGTCGCCATTTGCTCCGCATATTACCGAAGAGCTTTGGTATTGCTTAGGCTATGAAAACTCAATTGCGTATGCTGCCTTTCCTACTTTTAATGATTCATTTTTAGTTGAAGATAACTTCACTTATGGTATTTCTGTAAATGGAAAACTACGAACTGAAATCGTCTTTTCTGCGTCAGCAACGAATGAAGAAATTCAAAATGTTGCCTTGTCGAATGAAATTATCGTCAAATGGCTCGAAGGGAATTCTCCTAAAAAGCTAATTGTTGTTCCAAAAAAAATTGTGAATATCGTAGTTTAGTAAATCTGAAATTATAAAATTTCGCTTCTCTTTAGGATTAAAACTTCATTGTTTATCCAGTCTACTTTAACTTTATCATCGGCACGCGTATCTACCTGTTTGCCAATATAATCAGCCTCAATTGGAAACTCACGATTATAGCGTCTATCAATAAGCACTAATAATTCAACTTGTTTTGGACGTCCAAAATCGTTCAATGCATCAAGTGCACTTCTAACGCTTCTTCCTGTATAAAGAACATCATCAACTAAAATAATTTTTTTGCCTTCAATTGTAAAATCAATATTCACCTCATTGGGCTCTATATCGAACTCTTTAGTTCTAAAATCATCTCTATAGAAGGTGATATCTAATTCTCCATATACTATTTTACTTCCTATGCTTTTTTCTAAAGCATCACGGAGTTTTCGAGCAAAATAAACACCGCGTGGCTGCAACCCAATGATGGCCGTATCACCAAAGTCATTATGGTTTTCAATTAATTCATAACACAACCTCTGGGTTGTAATTGAAATATTACGAGCATCTAAAAAAGTTTTCGACATGGTTTATATCAGTTAATTCTTACTCATTCTAATTATTTCCTCAAACTCAAATTTGGTTACAGGTTGCACACTTAGGCGTCCTAATTTCACCAAGGCCATCTCGGCCAATCCAGGATGTGATTTCACATCTTCAAGAGTAACCGGTTTTTTAAGCTTTTTTACGGGTGCTACATCTACACACAACCAAGCTATTTCTTCGGTTGTTGGGTCCTGGTAAGCTTCTTTTACAACTTTTGCAATACCTACCACCTCTTTACCGATGTTGCTATGATAATAAAGTAATTCATCTCCCAACTTCATGGATCTTAAGTTATTACGTGCGCCGTAGTTACGAACGCCAGTCCAAGCGGTTTGCTTGTCTTTTATTAATTCATCAAAGGAATAAACATCTGGCTCCGATTTAATAAGCCATTTCATTTTTTCATTTCCCATAGTGCAAACCTACGTTAAAAAAATAATACTAAAAATAGAACGAATTAAATTTAACACCAAACTTATCGAACTGTAATGCAGGTAATGGTACTTTTAAAGGGGATAACAGATGAGCTATGGCAAGTAATTTTGGCCGTTTTTTTATGTAAGGTATCTTTTGTAAATTTATGTCTGGGGATAGAAAAAACTTTCTATATCGCACAATTGAAGAATAATTAAAGCTATTGCCATTAAAAACAAAGTTGTTGTTCTCATTTGGATTTCCGGTAATCATGCCATAAGCTCCATAGCCAATATCAATGTTTACCCATGCTGGTATGCTGCGCTTGGGAAACCAACTGCTCAAATTAAGGCTTAACCATGCGGTTTGACCATTGTAATCTTTTAAAGTGCGCGTTAAAAAAGTGTGCCCTAAAACTTCAGGACGAAGGGTGCTAAATTCTGTTTTATGAAAACTATAGCACAATTTTATTCGCTGTTCCTTCCAATAATGATGTTGGAGCATTGTTATGGAGGTGCCAACAACATTTGCACTCATATCACCCCAGCTAAATCCCCATTTAGAGCTAAAACCATCCATTATTTCAACCATAGTTTGCATGCCGAACCCAATTAGGCCACCAGTCCATAACGATTTCTTTTCCGACAAACCTAGGTATTCCATTAGTTGTATTCCGGCAATGGCCTCGGCATTGCATGAATAAGCATGCCCCACCTTATCCATTTGAAGCCATTCATCATTATCGTTGAAAAAGTGAAATTGCGTTGTCGGATAGTTTTTATACCAAGCATTATAAAGTCCATAAGCAAGCGTGGTATAGGTAATTCCAATGCTTGTGTATACCGCAGTCTCGCGTTTTTTATGAGCTATATGGATGTTTTTTAAACTATCCTTTTGCCCTTCGCTAATTAAGTGAGAGAGCAAAACAAGGAAAAACAATGTTTTCTTAAAATAATTGAAGAAATGCAACCTAGAAAAGAATTAATACGTCTGTAAAAATAATAATACCAACTCACTTACAACTCTTATTTTTGCATTATATCTAAATGGTTGGTTAAACGAACGCTCGATGCCTAAAAATATAATTATTGTTCTCTTTTCGATTTTAATGCTAGTTGCCTGTAAGCAGAAAGCGCTGGAACCCTCATATCTTCAAATCGATAATTTTGTTGTCTTCACTGATCCATTAACCCAAGGAACTTCTAGCCAAAACTTAACTGAAGCTATTATTTATATCGATGATCAAATTGCAGGCGTTTATCATTTACCTGCATCCATACCAATTGCGATTTCCGGGACGCACCACATAACTGTTGCACCAGCGGTGGTAGAAAATGCAATTGCCTCTAACCCTAGATATGCCTATACTTATTTAACAGCTTTTGATACCACAATAAATCTTGTTGCTAATGTTGGCAACGCTTTGAAACCTCATGTTACCTATCGATCTAATGTAAAATTTAAATTAATTGAAGACTTTGAAAACCCACTTCCGTTATTTGGTAAAACTATTTATAATACCCAGGACACCTTAATTCGTGATAGTTTATTAATGGATAATTTAGAGGTGGGACATTGTGCTTTATTCGATATGGTCAATGGTGCTTTAATGGAATATTCTACTCGAAATAAATACACTTTGCCTTCTAGCTCTGAGTCGGCAACATTTATTGAAATAAATTACAAGTCTGAATTGCCTTTAGCAATTGGATTATACATCGATGAACCAACAACAATAATAAAGACCGGAGTGGTTACCCTAAATCCAAAAGATACTTGGTCGAAGGCCTATATAAACATCACCAATGATGTTTCGGTAAAACCCCTTGGAACAAAATTTAGTTTATTTGTATCCTCATTAAATGCCTCTGGAGTGAACAAAAAAGTATTTATCGATAATATAAAAATCATCCACTTTGAATAGAGCCTTAAAAGTTGCACAATATGTCGCTTTCGATATTTTAGCCGCCCTAATAACGTGGGGTGTGTTTTTTTGGTTTAGAAAAAGTTATATCGAATCGGTTAAGTTTGGATATATAATTCCAGTTGAGTTTCAAGAGAAGTTTTATCAATCTGCATTATTTTATTGCTGCTATTGGCTAGTTTTATATTCATTTATGGGGCATTATCGCCGCATTTACCGACGCTCGCGTTTATGGGAATTATCGAAAACACTAAATATCGCAGCTTTTGGTGTTATTGTTCTGTTTTTTGTATTGTTACTCGACGATGAGGTAAAATCGTATAGAGATTATTATAAGTCGGTATTCGTATTATTTTCATTGCATTTTTTTATAACTGCTTTCTTTCGATTTGTTCAAACGTCTTTTACAAAAAAGAAAATTACAAGTCGTCGAATTAAATTCAATACATTGATTATAGGTAATGGTGGTAAGGCTTTGACTTTATATCATGAGCTAATGTCTGAAAAAAAATCGCAAGGTAATTGGGTTACGGGTTACGTAATTGCAAATGACAATTCAAATGACGAAATGCAAGCGGTAACTGAAAACTTGGGGAATTATCAATTGTTACCACAGTTAATTAAAAGTGGTAAAATTGAGGATGTTATCATTGCTTTGGAAAAACAAGATCATGAACATTTGGATCCCATATTCACCATTCTTGAAAACGAGGACATCAAAATAAAAATTACTCCCGATATGTACGATATCGTAACGGGAAGTGTGAAAATGAATAATGTTTGGGGCTCTGCTTTAATTGAAGTTGAGACAGAGATCATGCCTCAATGGCAGCGTGTTGTGAAGCGTGCTTTTGACATTTTGTTTGCTAGCCTTGTGTTGGTTCTTGGGTTGCCTTTTTTTATTATTACTTCTCTTGCTGTTTGGCTTACCTCTAAGGGTCCCATTTTTTATAAGCAGGCTAGGATTGGATTACATGGAAAATCTTTCAATATCCATAAGTTTCGAACTATGATAATTAATGCCGAAAAAAGTGTACCACAGCTTTCGAGTAAAAACGACAACCGCAGAACAAAAGTTGGTGTGTTTTTACGCAAAGTACGTATCGACGAGTTGCCACAGTTTTATAATGTATTAATAGGAGAGATGAGTTTAGTCGGCTATCGTCCGGAACGTCAATATTTCATCGATCAAATTACGCAATTAGCCCCGCACTATAAACACTTATATAAAATAAAACCAGGCATCACCTCTTGGGGAATGGTTAAGTACGGTTATGCTGAAAGTGTTGAGCAGATGGTAGAACGTCTCAAATACGATATTTTATATATCGAAAATATGAGTATAGCAATGGATATTAAAATTCTATTTTATACCATTATCATTGTAATTCAAGGTAGAGGAAAGTAGTCGAAATCAAATATTACCACCAAATCAATTCAGCACGAATACCTTGCTTTTGCTGCAAACTGCGCAATTGCTCGTATAATTGATATTGATCACCCAGCTCACTTTTCATTACCGATTTCAACTTTGTTTCACCACTCAATGTCTTTATTAATTCTTGTAATGGGTCTTTTAATTTAGGCATTTCTGTTATTCTATAATTGGTGATGTTTGCCTTTTGTGCGGCAAATTTAATGGCATCATCAATGCTCCCAATTTTATCCACCAATCCTAGGTTTAAAGCATCTGATGCAGCCCAAACTCTTCCTTGTGCTATGCTGTCAATGTCTGCTTTGTTTTTATGTCTACCTTCAGCAACACGTGAGATAAAATTGTCATAAGTTCTTTCAATAAAGGATTGTAAAATTTCTTTCTCTTCATTATTAAAAGGTCTGGAGGCATTTCCAAGATCACTAAACCTGCCAAATTTAACGGAGTCAATGGTGATCCCCAATTTGTCGTTTAGCAGTTTTTGGGCGTTCGGAAAGAGTCCGAACACACCTATTGATCCTGTTATTGTTGAAGGTTCAGCAAAAATGTATGTTGAGGGAGCAGCAATATAATATCCACCACTTGCTGCAACATCACCCATGCTAACCACTACTGGCTTTTTTTCGGTTGCCAATTGCACTTCTCTCCAAATTATATCACTCGCAAGCGCCGAGCCACCCGGCGAATTGATACGTAACACAATAGCCTTAACTTTATCATCCTTACGTGCTTTACTTATGGTCTCCGAAAGACTTTTTCCCCCTATCGCGTCGTCATCAGCTTCTCCGTCTTTAATTTCACCTTCGGCATAAATTACAGCTATTTTAGTGTTTAAGTCTCCTGCTTTTTTCTTTCCTGGAACATCGATATATTTACTATAATTAATATAGTTAATCTTATCTTTTTCCGCTAGATTTAACTTTTCTTTTAAAGCCTTTTCTATTCCGTCAGTATAACATAATTCATCTACAAGCTTATATTTCTGAGCATCTTCAGGACTTTTAACATCCATATTATACGCCAAGGCGAACACTTGATCTACATTCAACTTCCGGTCTGAAGCTATATTTTGAATGAAGTTATTATAAACCGCTTCTTTATATTTTCTTATCTGCAATCTATTTTCATCACTAAGATGGTCTTTAATAAAAGGCTCAACGGCTCCTTTAAATTTACCATGACGTACCACTTGTATTTCTACCCCAATTTTATCGAGAAGTCCTTTATAAAACATAGGTTCAGCGGAGGTACCATTAAATAGCATCTCGCCAGTAGGGGTTAAGAATACCCTATCGGATGAAGCAGCAAGTGAATAATTTCCGTTATAGTAATAGTCAGCTTTAGAAAAAATAAATTTACCGGATTTCTTAAATTCGAGTAGTGCCTGCCTTATTTCTTCTTTAGACGCAGCGCCAGCATTAACCATCCCTAAATCGAGCAGAATACCACTAATATTTACGTCGTCTTTGGCTTTGTCAATGTTTTCGATAATTTCATTCAATCCAATATCCTCTGAATTTCCTTGAAATTTCGCAAAAACATTATCCGCACTTCGTTCTTTTACGTTGCCGTTAAAAGTCATTACCAATATCGACTTCGGCTTTACGGCAACTGCACTCTTCTTTGAAGCAGAAGCAGCAACGCCAATGATTATAAAAATAAGTAAAATAAAGAAAAGGAGGAGGCCAACCATGGTGGCTAAAATGGATTTGAAAAATTGCAACATTTTTTTAGCGTTTTTAAATATTTTTGTTATGCAAAGATATTCTATTTAATTGTTACTTTGGAACAGCAGCAGGGGAGAGGACTCGCCTAAATGGAAGGAAAAGTAAGACGAAAAACAGATCCCTTATCGAGCTCACTTTCCACTTCCACGCTTCCTTTAAGATTCTTCATCATTATTTTAACATAATTCAAACCTAAACCAAACCCTTTTACATCATGGAGATTACCTGTTGGTACACGATAAAATTTGTCAAATATTTTTTTTCTTTGTTCATCAGCGATACCAATGCCATTATCAATAATTTCAATAACAAAATCTTTTTTGTTGTTGCTAGTAATTATTTTAACCTCCGGATTCAGAATGGAATATTTCAAAGCATTATCTAATAGATTGAAAATAATATTCGTAAGATGCAGCTTATCCGTCATAATATTTGGATTTTCAGCGGCTAATGTGCAATTTATAACAGCCTTTCTATCCTGAAGTGTAGGTTGGATGTTGTGAATTGATTTTTTAATAATTTCATGCGCATCTACTACTTCCCATTTTAATTTAATGTCTTCTCTATCCAAATGAGCCATTTGCAATACACGTTCCACTTGGTTTTTTAGGCGCAATGCCTCTTCTTGAATGATGGTGGCATAGCTTGCAAGTCGTTCTGGTGTTTGTATAATATTTGGATTTTTAAGTACGTCGCTCGAGATGGAAATTGTTGAAATAGGTGTTTTAAATTCATGGGTCATATTATTTATAAAATCCTTCTGAATTGCAGAAAGTCGTTCTTGCCGAAGAACAATATAAACAATAATTACGAACGAAAATAATACAATAAGCACCGCTAAGGTGGAGAATATCCATGCTCCCATTCCGGAGATAATATCCGCTTTTTTATCCGGGAAGTAAACTGAAAAATAGTAATTGTCGTGTTCATATATCGGAAGATCACGACGTGGTACGATGTCAATTTTTTCTCCTTGCTCATTCAAAGCACTTCTGTAAACAATGCGATCACCTTCGCAGTCGTATATGGCATAGCTAAAGGAAGATCTTATACTTTGATCGAAGAATTCTTTTTTGAGGTAGAATTCTAGCACATTCGCGTTAATTTCATCATTGATGTTAACGGCATAATAGTCACCTGCCAATTGTCTTACTGTGGTGAGTTGTAATCGAGTGGTGTTGCTATCCAATCTTAATAAGTCTTCGGCCACTTTACGCAATGCAGTTTCCACTTTTTTCTCAAAATCGTTTCGTTCTTGCTTATATTTCGTAATCATCCAATAAAGTTGGGTGATGGTAATACCTATAATGGATACTAGAGCTAAAACGATGATGAGTCGGACGGTACGTTTACGCATTTATACTTTTATTAATTGTTCTTTTAAGTCAGCTACATTAATATCGTTATGGCTGGTTGCGTAGGTGCAAATCCCATTTTGAATAAGTAATATTTGCGGCGAAGCATGTTCAATTTTAAATTTAGCGGCTATTTCATTCGAAATGGCTCTAAAACTTAATAAGTCTAGCAAGAAAGGATTCAATGATTTATTCTCTAAATCCCATTGCCGTTCGAATCGACCAAGAGCCATGGCACTGATGCTGCATCGAGTACTGTGCTTGAAAATTATTTGAGGCGTTAAAAAGGATTTTTCTGCAATCGTGATTAATTGCTCCTCAGAGGTTAACAAATTCCATGCTATCATAATGCAAAATTAGGCTTTTTAGCCTTCTTTTCTAGTTTCCTTATATTGGTTTATTTTTAATTAGATTTAACAGAAGTATTTTCGATGTTTTCATTAAATTTGAAATATTGATGAGACAATTAATATTTTTTAGTTTTATATTTTTTTTGGGTAGATCTTTAGCACAATCATACCAAGGTCCTGTTCTTAAGCTCGATGAACAAAGTTTTAATTTTGGTAATGTCAAAATTAAATCCAAAACTATGCATGAGTTTTATTATACCAATATTGGACGTAAGCCATTAAAATTATTAAAGGTTACAGCGAGCTGTGGTTGCACCACACCGCAATGGGATTCTTTACCTATTCAACCCGGACAAAAGGGAAAAATTACGGTTACTTTTGAATGCTTTCCAATCGAAAAAACATTCAGTAAAACCATTTCAATAGAAAGCAATACTGATCCTTCATTAAGCTTAATTGAAATTAATGGAACCTGCATTGATCCTTATAAAGATCAAAAAGAACGCTACAATAAATTTATTGGAAGCATTGGTTTTGTGAACACCCATATCGACTTCGATAAAGTTTATAATAATGTGACACTCACCCAAAAATTATTTTACTTTTTTAATAACAGCGACGATACTATTCGTGTTTCTGGTTTTATTACTCCGGAACACATTTTATGCGCTGCTTCGCCAGATGTTATTTTACCGCATCAAGAAGGCTCCATCATAACAAATTATAATGCAAATTTAAATTCCCATTTTGGTTTCGGTATTGATCGAATCAAGATGCTTACTAACGATATTGATTTACCAGAAAAGAATCTAGTAATTAGTTCTACGGTGATGGAGTTTTTTGATACAACACAAATAAACAATTCGTCCCTTTTTTTATCTGAAAATTCATTTGATTTTGGCGATGTTAAATTAGGAACTGTTAAGGTACATACCTTTGAAATTCGTAATCAAGGCACAGACACTTTATTTATTCGTAAAGTTCGATCTACGTGTGGCTGTCTTGAAGCAATATTGACAAATTATATTATTGCGCCTGGTCGTTCCGGATTCTTGAAATTATCATTTAATACAGCAGGAGCCTCCATGGGAAGCAATTCTAAAATTGTCACCTTAATATCATCAGATCCTCGGAAGCCAATGCTTAATATTGGTGTAAATGTGAATATTAAATAACACAACAATTCTCTTAAACCTTTGCTATTCATTTGTTATAGGGCTATTTCGTATTTTATCTATTTGTCTTATAATTTATATTATGTTAAATATTGTTTTAAGGGAAATTGCCATTATTTAAAGTAGTGTTCCGATTAGTTTTATATAAACTATTAACGTACATACAATAGAATACATGTTAATGCGACAAAAAAAAAACTTCAACCCTATGGATTGAAGTTTCGTTATATATTAGACTAAGTGATTATTTAGCTTTATTCAACGCTTTTATTTTATTGCCAATTTCAACAACTTTTTGTTCTTGACCTAATTGAGCATAAGTAAGTTTGCAAAAATTTAAAATTTCAACATCGTTAGGTCGAATTGTATTTGCGGCTTCATAATATTTGATAGCTGAATTTAGTAATTCACTAGCTTTAATATTTAAATCATCAAATTTCTTTTTCTGTTTTACATTATCGGTATTTTCACGTTCATTAATAACAGGAACAGCTTTGTTAAAGTAAAATATGCCAAGAGCGATATTAACGTCTGCATCACCGGCATCTAACTTAATCGATTCTTTATAATCGAGCTCAGCTTTTTCCATGTAATCTGTTCTTTTATCATTATTTTTAAATAATCCTTCATAGGTACTTGCGCGGTAATAATAATATTTGGCATTGGTTGGATCTGATTCAATTGCTTTGCTAAGTTTATCAACTAGCTTATCAGCTTGGTTTGAACGACTGTATAAAAACAACTCTTCATTAATCAAATCCTGGTTGTCAGATTTCAGCTCACGTCCTTGCTCAACATATTTAATAGCAGTTGCTGTATCGCCTTGTTCCTGAAATGCTTTGCTTAGCGTAATATACAAATCGGGGTCGATAAAACTTTCGCTTGCTAACTTTCCAAGGTATTTTGTCACTAGTGGCCAATCTTTTTTATAATAGGCTGCTTTTCCTGCATTTTTGGTTATTTGATTAATTGTAAGTTCGGAATTTCCTGCTTTAATTTTATTAGCTTTATCGTAAGGGAAAGCGGATAATAATAAATCAAAGTATTTAATGGCAGTTTCAAAACCATGAGGGTCCTTACCGTCAAACTGATTTTGTTCAGCAATCAGAGCTTCGTTGTATGCGACAACACCAATCCCTAAAGCTTTTCCTGGATCTCCAGCAATTTGATTCAAAGCAAGTTTTGAATACTTTTCATTTCCGCTTTTCAAACAATTTATATATGCTTCAAGAGCTTTATACACCATCGCATTATCTTGCACTCTGTAAATAAGTGTTTTCTCCGTAGTATCTAAAGCCAAACGAAAATAAACGTCACCTTTAACGAAAAACATTTTAGGGTCGTTTTTCGTGGATTCATTAGCAGCAGCCAAATCGATGTATTTTTTAGCATCTTTAAGGTCATTGTCGTTTAAGCTAATGTTGGCTGTTTGAACATTGCTACTTTGTGCGCTTAATTGAAACGTCAGCGTCATAATTGCTGAGAGCATCATTAGTTTGATAGACTTCATCATATATAGTTGTTTAAAGTATTCTTTTACTACAATAAAAATTCCAAAATTTTATTAAGATAAAAATTTAACAGAACTTATCGAATTTAATATTAATAATTTATTATTCAGTCGGTGTTTCCAGAGAAGGTGTTGCATCAGCGTCGCTTCCTGCTTCAAGTTCCGAATTACTTGATAGATTCTCATCAATATTCTCAACATTCAAATTTTCAGTTGCAATCTCCTCCCCTTCTATTTCTTCTGCCGATTCTAAAACGGTAACAGAAGCAATAGCGTCTTTCTCTTGTAAATTAATTAATCGTACACCTTGCGTTGCCCTTCCCATAATACGCATTTCCTTCACTGACAAACGAATTGTAATTCCTTTGCGCGTCATAATCATAAGGTCGTCGATATCTGAAACGTTCTTTATAGTAATTAAGTTGCCGGTTTTTTCAGTGGTTTTTAAGGTTGTTACACCCTTTCCTCCTCTACCTGTGATTCTATAGTCTTCCAAATCAGTACGTTTGCCATAACCATTTTCACTTACCACCAATATGGTATCGCTTTGTTGTTTAATAGCAATCATACCAACTACAAAGTCATCCTGATTTTCTAGGGTAACCCCTTTCACTCCACTGGCAGTTCTTCCCATATCGCGAACCAAACTTTCGTTAAAACGAATGGCCTTACCAGAACGTTTGGCAATAATTAATTCATCGTTACCTGATGTCAATCGTGCTTCTAGTAGCATATCCCCTTCACGAATGGTAATGGCATTAACACCATTGGTACGAGGACGAGAATAATCCTCCAACATTGTTTTCTTAATGATACCATTTTTGGTACACAAAACAACATAGTTATTTTTAATATATTCTTCGTCCGATAATTTCTTAACATTAATATAAGCTTTGATTTTATCATCTGCTGGTATATTCACCATATTTTGAATAGCTCTTCCCTTGGTGTTTTTCTCTCCCTCAGGTATTTCATAAACCTTCAGCCAGAAACATCGCCCTTGCTCGGTGAAAAGCAATAAATAATTGTGTGTAGTAGCAACAAATAGATATTCAACAAAATCTTCACTTCTATTTGCTACACCTTTACTCCCTTTTCCACCTCGAGCTTGTGTACGATATTCAGTTACACTAGTACGTTTTACATAACCCAAATGCGAGATGGTAATTACTACAGCTTCGTCAGCAATTAAATCCTCAATATCTAAATCGTCAGCAGTATATTCAATATGAGATCTACGTTCGTCACCGAAACGTGTTTTAACATCAATAAGTTCTTCTTTGATGATATTAGAACGTAACATCTCGTCAGCCAAAATCGATCTTAAATAATCAATTAGTGTCATCAATTCAGCGTATTCGGCACGTAATTTTTCAATTTCTAAGCCAGTAAGTACGCGCAAACGCATATCTAATATGGCTTTGGATTGAATATCACTCAACAAGAAGCGTGTAATGAGTTCATCTTTAGCTTGATCAGGAGTCTTCGAATCACGAATGATTTTGATTACTTCATCCAGATTATCGACTGCAATAATGAGTCCTTCTAAAATGTGTGCACGCTTTAAAGCTTCGTCTAATTCATATTGTGTGCGTCGTCTTACCACCTCATGGCGATGATTTACATAATGATGGATTAAATCTTTAAGATTTAACATCATAGGACGACCATTTACAAGAGCAATATTATTAACACTAAAAGAGGTTTGAAGCTCTGTATACTTGAAAAGTTTATTTAATACAATGTTAGCAATAGCATCCTTCTTTAAGTCAAATACAATACGCATACCGTCACGATCACTTTCATCGCGGGCTCCGCTTATTCCATCAATTATTTTTTCAGAAACTAAATTGTCGATTTTGCTTAATAAAGTAGCTGGATTCACTTGGTATGGAACCTCAGTGACAATAATTTGTTCTTTACCGTTAGGCGCGATCTCAAAATTTGTTTTAGCACGCATCACCACTCGGCCTCTTCCAGTTTCAAATGCTTTTTTAACACCTTCGTAACCAAAGATAGTAGCACCGGTAGGAAAATCGGGAGCTTTTATAAACTTCATCAATTCCTCTATCGTGATTTCTTTATTATCGATATAGGCAATAATTCCATCGCAAACCTCTGTGAGGTTATGAGGAGCCATGTTAGTAGCCATACCTACGGCGATACCACTAGCACCATTTACTAAAAGATTTGGAATTTTAGCAGGCAACACAGACGGCTCAGTTAAGCTATCATCGAAGTTGGGGCGAAAATCAACGGTATTTTTCTCTAAATCTACGAGCATCTCTTCTGCAATTTTCCGCATTCTAACCTCTGTATAACGCATCGCTGCTGGAGGATCGTCGTCGATGCTGCCGAAGTTTCCCTGGCCATCCACAAATGGATAGCGTACACTCCAACTTTGAGCTAAACGAACCATCGTATCGTAAACGGATGAGTCGCCATGCGGGTGATATTTACCCAAGACCTCACCAACAATACGTGCTGATTTTTTATAAGGCTTATTCGAGGCCATGCCTAACTCGCTCATTCCATAAAGCACACGACGGTGAACTGGTTTTAATCCGTCGCGCACATCAGGTAATGCTCTAGAAACAATAACAGACATCGAATAATCGATGTAAGCGGTCTTCATTTCATCCTCAATGTTAATTTGAATAATTCTATCTTCTGCCATACATTTTAATTACTTATCCAAGGCACTAAAACCTTCGAAATCGTAGGTGTTTAATTATTGAAAAATTAATGTTTTATAATCTAATATTTTAAAGCACGAAAGTACTCATTTTGTAACGATTTTAACCCAAAAGATACCAACAAATTAAAGTTGATTTCGGGATTAGAAATTATTAGCAAAATAGCCTTGTAGTATAGGCCTGTGAAGAAAGAATTTAAAAGTATGAAGGAGGAAAAACTACAATAATATCTGCGCAAGGATATAGTCGCTGAAAAGTATCATTTCACAGCTATAAACCACGGCTTTTGTGCTTGCCTGTCCTACTTCTCTAGCTCCACCACTAACTTGATATCCATGATACGCTGAAACTGAGGTGATAATAAAGGCATAAGTGAAGCTTTTTATTATTGAAAACTGCAATGTGAATGTTCGAAATGAGCTTTGCGCGCCCTCAATAAATTGTTCAGGCGTGAGCAAACCGGTAAGTTTTCCAGCGAAATATCCTCCTGAAATGCCTAAAAACATGGCAATGAGCACCAAGCATGGAATCATTATTAGACCAGCTATTATTTTGGGAAGCGCTAAGTATCCTGCCGAATTTATTCCCATCACATCCAAAGCATCAATTTGCTCTGTAACTCGCATGGTTCCAATTTCGGAAGCAATGCTTGACCCTATTTTACCTGCTAATACCAATGAAGTAATGGTAGGTGCAAATTCGAGAATAATTGAATCTGAAACGATGGCCCCAATTACAGTTCGTGATAACCAATCGGATACAAGCTGGTAACCTGTTTGAACGGTGGTCACTGCGCCAGTAAAAATGGATATTATCATTACAATGGTTAAGGATCCATTTCCAATTACGTACATCTCATCTAAGGTACGACGCAAATAAATGCGGAATTGTTCTGGCTTGCTTATCGCCCCTTTTATAAAAAGAAGATAGCGACCGAAATGATTAAAAAGACTTAAAAAAATCATGCGTATTCGAGTTTCAAAAGTAATCAAAAATCCTATATCAATCCCTCTGGCAATTGCATGAACACAATTTTCTTTCTATCTTCAATTTTCTCAATTAAATCATCATGTGCTGGAAGTAAAGTGCCGTCATTTAAAACGAATAAAAACTGCTTTCCTGTATTTTCAATGTCCTCAATAGTACCAATTAGGTTGCCATTATTGTATATCTGATATCCTAAAAGTAGATTGATGTTTTCTGTTTTGCCTTTTCGAATGGCGGTTTCACGTTCAATCGAAATATCATAGTTTAGATATTTTTCGGCTTCTGGCTTATTTTGAATATCTTGAAGTTCAAGTATAACATCAGAAGTGCTGCCTTCAGAGGCTTCTAATATTTTAAAAGGTACAGGCTTCTGCCTGATATTAATAAAACACCATTTAACTTTATTAAGTAGCGAAGAATTATAGCCTGGAGACAACCGCAATACTAATTCCCCCTGAACACCATGGGTTTTAACGATACATCCAATGTTTATTATCTTCTTTTTGCTATAAATCATTTGTTGCTTAATGTAATTCTTAAAAGTGAACAAAGATAAACAATGACAAAGAATACGACCTTTTTTTCTTCCTTAAGTGTACAATTTTTCTTCCTAAATTGTGAATAATATCTGAGAATAATAAATTTGAGAGTCCTCTAGTGTTTTTTTGATGTGTTTAAGAACTTTTCATACATAGGCTTTAGCTTTATGTTTTCGGGATTAAGGGTATAAAGCTGTTTTAAGTAAATGATAAAATTGCGCTGATCACCTTGCGCATTATATATATCGAGACAGTTTATTAAAGCCGTTTCTAAATCTGGATCGAGTTGAAGCGCTTTTTTATAGTACTCTAGCGCTTCTTTAAGATTACCTGAACCTTTGTTGCAAATTAATAATCCTAGGCTATTATAGGCCTCGGCATATTTAGGGTTATAGCGAAGAATGGTTTCGAAAATTGATTTTGCTTCACCCATTTTATTTAAATTATATTTAATAAAACCTTGTTTTACTAAAAAGTTTAGCTGTTTGGGCTTGATTGCTACAGCCTTTTCCATCCAAATTTCGGCCTGATTAAAATTTTTTAGTTTGATATAGCTCTCCGCAATTCGATAGGATGTCCATGGATCAATAGGATTATTATAATTTATATTTTTTTCAGCATCAATAACTCCGTTATAATCTGCTTTTAAATAAAAATAATGAACCCATAACTCTGGTTTCGATGGGTAAGATTTTAGGATGTTAAATGCCGAATCCAATGATGAGAATTGCTTTGAGTCAAACTTCTCGTAGTAGTTGAGGTAGCCCTCTACTTTTGATTCCGGGGTTGGGTTTTTATTGTTAATGCACGATATCCCGATAAAGTCACGGATATCATTAACTTGGGTTTTTGAAATAGGTTTTCTGATGTAATGATCATGAACGGTAACATGTGGAATATCGGAAGCTCCACTTTGTGGCATATGACATTTTATACAGTTGTTGTTTTCTTTATTTAGGGTTGCAACATCTGCTTTGCATTTGTTGATTTGGTGGCAATTTTGACAAGCAATATTAAAAACTTCTTTACCGGTTACCTTAACACTTACATGCGGATTATGGCAAGTGATGCAAGTCAACTTCAATGTTTGATTGCTTTGACTTATTACTTCATTACTTGAAAGAAAGCACTTGCTTTTTTGTAGGCGTTCAGCATGCGATGCCATAATAAATTTACTATCGTCGCCCGAAAACCTTGGCATATATACATCAGCAACCGAACTTAATGCCATGCCAGGTCTAAAATCCATAAAGGATTTACCGGTTTTTAATATTGCATTTCCTTGCAAATGGCATCTTTGGCAAACATCAATTTGCAATTCCCAGGGCAACTTAGCTGGATTTACAATTGAATAATCAATTTCCTTCTTTATGTTTACCGTTATCCCTTTGCTTTTTTCTGCCACATGCAAGCTTCCTGGTCCATGGCATCGTTCGCAATTTAGTCCGAGCGAAACGGTGTTGTAATTATTTTGACTTTGTTCATCGAAAACAGGCAAGGCATTATGGCAAGTAATACATTCCAATTCGACTGGTCTTGAAAAACGACTGTTGTTTCCAGCTTCAAAACCAGGAGGCAAATTCCACTCCCCTTTTTGGGTATAATACGTTAAAGGTGCTTGGTATAAAAAACCATTAACATCATAAATATGTGAATTTGTATGCTGTCCGCTGCCTACAATATATTTAATTTTTTCGGTTCGTTTAAATACAGTGTCTCTTCCTAATAATCTAAATTCTACTATTTGCAGGGTATCGCCAAGCCATTGCGGATGGTAATACATGTTTTTTACTGAATCAAAAACAAGAGATGCAGGTTTAAATTGTGCTGAAGATTTTTTATGATTAGCCAGGCCCCATGATTTACCCATTCCCGTTTCAATAAAAGTCGAATAAATATCTTGATGACATCCCTTGCAGGCATCCATTCCAACGTATACAGCTGAAGAATCAAGATTTCTATACTTTGATTTTATTAAATCTTGGTTCCCGTTATAACATGAAATTGCAATACATAAGATAGTAAGAAAAGTAAAAAAAAATAAAACCATTCTACGCATAAGCAGGCAAATTACGCATATTTTAAATTTTGTGTGCTATAATTTTTCAAAAGAAAATCATCACATAAGCTGATTTGTTTTTTTATTGAAATTGAAATAAAAACCAAACAATATTAAATTCAAAAAGGTTTGAAGTTGTACTTTGAATATTGAACATGACTTTTGTCATTTTTTACAATATTATCTTCAAATAAAGCAACCTTTGAGAAAATGAGCGACAATGAAACCGTATATTTGCATAATTTATTTTACTTATAATCAGCATATTAGAAATTGAAAGTTGGTAAAAGAAACGAAACCTATGATTGACTATTTTAAAAAACAATTTCCAGCCTACTATTTTTTGATTGCAATTCTCTTGTTATCACTACTATTTTTTTATGAACTCAATCATAAAGAAAAAGTGCTACGCGACGCGTTATTAAATGGCACCCTTCAATCTAGTTCAGCTTCCAATTCCAATATAATAAATAATGGCAATAAAAACAAAGACTCAAATGGGTCTAGTCAAGTTGAAACCAACACGAATCAAAACGTTAAGCAAAATGAAAAGCACATTGTTCGAAGCTCTGTAGGCGGACTAATACGACCAATTTTAATGGTAGAAGAGGCAAAGCCTTCACAAAACCTCGCTGGCCTTAATGTTTCATTAAATGAAATTGTTAATGCAGGAAAACAAAGTGGTCGTATCCAATCTGCTTCTGTTTATGTTAAGGATATGGAAAATGATGATTGGATTGAAGTGAATGACACAGAAGGTTATTATCCTGGAAGTTTAATGAAACTAGCTGTTTTAATTACTTACCTTAAAAAATCGGAAGACGATAAAAGAATTTTAGATAAAACGCTTACTTTAGAAAAATCGGCCATTGCCCCAGGACAAACTTATAAAGATGAGGTAATTAAACCAGCAATACCTTACAAAATTTCGGATTTGTTATATCAAATGATCGTTCGATCGGACAATTTTGCTACCCTCCTATTAAACCGTGAATTAGATATTAATGATTTAAATAAATTGATCCATGTATTGGGTCTACCAAAAATGGATATGCATAATGCAAATTACACGATTACAGCCAAAGATTACTCCAAATTCATGCGCATTCTTTACAACGCAACGTATTTAAATGAAGAAAACTCACAACAAGCATTGTCTATGATGTCGCATTCTGGATTTAAGAAGGGTTTAATGCGAGAGTTACCTGAAAATGTAATTGTGGCGCATAAGTTCGGTGAAAATGTTTCAGGTAATATTCGTGAACTCCATGAATCTGGAATTGTATATACAGGAACGCACACCTACCTTATTACTGTAATGACCAAAGGCTTGCGCGTAAGTGATCTTGCAGATGAAATCAGTGAAATTTCAAGCAAAGTTTACCATTACTTTATGCCTTAGGTTTAACGTTACTTGTTTTTTTGGCTAGTACTTTTACCTTATTTGAAACTAGGATAGAGCTAGTGGTTTTTGGTTCTTCACTCCACGATTTCATTAATTCATATAATTCCATCTGCGAATTAACTTTGGCATCAGCTGTTTGATATGTCTTGTTGTAATTGGGCAAATCCATGTGTCGAGCCTGAACATTATCATTCCATTGCACGTTAAAAATTGCAAGCATTCTTTGTTTTAACTTCTTATTTAATATGGGTACCGCTGCTTCAACTCTCGAATTGAAGTTACGCTCCATCCAATCGGCGCTAGAAATATAAACTTTACTATCCCCTCCATTGTGAAAAATAAAGAAACGGCTATGTTCAAGATAGCGACCGACAATACTTTTACACTCAATATTTTTACTAAAAATTTTATTTTCGGGCACTAAACAACAAATACCCCGTACGATTATTTTGATTTTTACACCTGCTGCCGACGCTTTGTAAAGACGTTCTATAATGATTGTTTCAGATAAACTATTTAACTTTAGAAGTATTGAAGCTTCTTTTCCTTTTTTGGCATTTAATATTTCGTGATCAATTAATCCCAATAGCTTTTCCTTTAAGCCAAAAGGCGCTGCTAATATATTTGTTAATTTTGGCTTGTAGTAGCTTGTACTTAGGTAATTAAATATTTCACGAGCGTCATTGGTTAGTTTGGTATTGCAGGTGAAGTGCGATAAATCTGAATATATTTTAGATGTATCAGCGTTATAATTACCTGTTGCAGCCTGAAGATAATATACTGGTTTTTTCTTTTCGATACGTTTTACCAGACATAGTTTGCAATGCACCTTTTGATTTTGCGAGGTAAAAATAACTTTCGCTCCCTCCTCTTGCATTTTATTGGCCCAGAAAATGTTATGCTCTTCATCAAAACGGGCTTTAAGTTCCATAATTACGGTTACTTGCTTCCCATTTTTTATAGCGCTAATTAGGGCATTGGCTATATTCGAGTTTTTTGCTAGTCGGTAAAGTGAGATTTTAATCTCCGTCACTTGTGGATCGAGTGCGGCTTCACGAATAAAGCGCACACAATAATCAAAAGTATGATATGGATGCATTAACAGATGATCACCTTCACGAATAGCATGAACCATCTTTTGCGCAGTATCGAATGGTCTATAAGAGATTGATTTAATTTCGGAATAGGCCAAATTCTCATTATTAACAGACGGAAACCGCATGAAATCCTTAAAGTTGTGGTAACGACCTCCAGGTATCAATGCCTGTTCTTTTAATGTATATTTCTTAATAAACATCTGCAAAAGTTCATCAGGCATAGTTTCATCGAATACAAATCGAACTGGTTTACCTTTGCTTCGTTGTTTTAAACTTTTGCTCACCTTAACCAACATACTCTCAAATCCCTCATTTAAAAAACTCAATTCGGCATCTCGTGTAAGTTTAACATTAAAAGCTTTAAAACTATCGTAGTCGAAAATATTAAATACATCTTCTAAACAATAGCGAATAACATCGTCGAGCATTATTATACGGGTTGTTTTGCCAGGTGATTTAATCTTATAAAAGCGAGAAAGCACAAATGTTGGTATTTCAATAATAGCATACATTTTACTAAGAGGGTTGCTCCTTTTAAATAAATGCGCGGCAAGATAGATGCTTTTGTCGTTTAACTCAGGAAACGAACGTTTGGCGCTTAATACAATTGGATGAATATGCGGTAATACTTCAGTTTTAAAATATTCCTTTATTTCTTCAGCTTCTTGCTTGTTAATTTTTGTTTCATCAATTATTTCTATTTGTTCTTTCTTTAACTCGGCAATAAGACTTTTATAGGTAAGTTCAAATTCATCTTGCAGTTTAAAAACCATTTCCTGAATTTGAGTAAGAATGGCTTCAGGGTTATACTTAAGTGAAAATGTTTTACGCATCAAACTCATTCGCTGATGTGAAGCCACGCGAACCCTAAAGAACTCATCTAAATTATTGCTGAAAATACCAAGAAATTTTATTCTTTCAATTAACGGTGTGTTTTTATTTTGTGCTTCCTGTAAAACTCGCTGATTAAAATATAGCCAACTTAAATCTCTATCTACAAACAAACCGAGTTTATTTTTTGTTACCTCCATTACGCAAAAATAAATCATTATTCTCTTTTTTGAATATGAATGTTTTGTTAAGGATATATTTTGTATAAATTGGCCTGTAATTGCTCTACGTTGAAATTCAAATTTTATCATCGTAAAAAAATGTGTAGGTTTGAATTTTAATGAAAATAAACGTATTTAGTATTGGAAAGACAAAAGAACCTTTTTTAAAAGATGGGTTGGGTGCTTATATCACAAAAGTAAAGCGCTATTCCAACTTTGAATGGCAAGAGTTTGAGGATGTAAAAAATGCAGCTTCATTGCCTAAAGAAGAGTTGAAAAAGAAAGAAGCCAAGCTTTTTATTGAAAAATTGAAGCCTGGTGATCACATTATTTTGCTTGATGAGCATGGCAAAGAATTTACCTCTATTGGTCTTTCAAAAGAGTTTCAATCGTGGATGAATAGTAACAAAGGCAATGTGGTGTTTTTAATTGGAGGTGCCTTTGGTTTCGATGAAAGTATAGAGTTAATGGCACATCAAAAAATGGCACTTTCGCAATTAACATTCACCCATCAAATGATTCGGCTTTTATTAGCAGAGCAAATCTATAGGGTATTCACGATTCTAAACAATGAAAAATATCATCATTAAGAGGGTTATAAATTTGGAATTTAACCTTAATTTTGTAACATTATATTATGGAACACGTTAAATGCTTAATTATTGGCTCGGGACCTGCTGGGTTTACTGCTGCCGTTTATGCTGCCCGCGCCGACTTAAAACCGGTGATGTATGAAGGGATGGAACCCGGTGGACAGCTTATGATTACCACTGAGGTTGAGAACTTCCCAGGCTTTCCTGTTGGAGTTCAAGGTCCGGAGTTGATGGCTCAATTTAAAGAGCAAGCATTACGTTTTAAAACCGATGTAAGAACTGGAATGGCTACAAAGGTAGATTTACATTCTATACCTAAAAAAGTATGGATTGATGATGAAAAGGAAATCACTGCAGATACTGTAATTATAGCTACCGGAGCAAGTGCGAAATGGCTTGGATTGGAAAGTGAAATGCGTTTGCGTAATTTAGGTGGAGGTGTAAGTGCATGTGCGGTTTGCGATGGCTTTTTTTACCGAGGTAAAGAAGTGGCTATTGTTGGCGCCGGTGATACAGCATGCGAAGAGGCGCACTACTTATCTAAATTGTGTGCCAAAGTTTATATGATTGTTCGTCGCGATCAGTTTAGAGCATCAAAAGCAATGAAACATCGTGTAGAAAACACGGCTAATATTGAAATTTTGTATTCTAGTGAAACACAAGAGGTACTCGGTGACCATGTTGTGGAAGGGGCATTAATAAAAAACAATGTTACTGGAGAATTACGTGAGATTAAAATAGATGGATTTTTTGTAGCCATCGGACACCAGCCAAATACCAAAATTTTTGATGGTTTTATTGATTTGGATGAACAAGGCTATATTATTACAAAACCTGACAGCTCTAAAACAAATATAGATGGTGTTTTTGCTTGTGGCGATGCTCAAGATAAAATATACCGACAAGCTATTACTGCTGCTGGCACTGGTTGCATGGCTGCTTTGGATGCAGAACGTTATTTAGCGGCCTTAGGACATTAATTATCAATGTACTAAAACAAAAAAGCCATGAAGTAAACTTCATGGCTTTTTTGTTTATACGTTAACTACTAAAGTTTTCCTAGTACTTCTTTCATAGAAGCAAAGTTAACTTGATCTCCTGCTGATTCCATAGCTTCGGCATATATTATTGTTCCTTCTGCATCTATAATATAAGCTGCACGCATTGAATTGCCCTTCATTCCAAGGATCCAATTTTCGTATTGAACATCATAATCTTTACAAGTTTCTTTGTTAAAATCACTTAATAAATCGAAATCTAAATTTTGTTCAGCTTTAAATTTACCTAAAGTAAACAATGAGTCGCAGCTACACCCTAAAACGACACAATTTAGGCCATTGTAGAAGGAATAATCATCACGCAGTGTGCACATTTGTGCAGTACATACTCCGGTGAAAGCAGCTGGAAAAAAATGCAAAACGACAGTTTTTCCTTTAAAATCAGACAAAGAAATTTCTTTTTTGTCTGTATTGAATAATTTGAATTCTGGGGCTTTATCGCCTACTTTTAGTGCCATATTGTGATATATAAAAAATTAAATTTAGATGTTTTTGATGCGTTTAAAGAAGCGCAATTTATGAGAATATTTTTTAGTTTCGACATTAAATATGCCATTTTGATCTATTTTGTCGATTCGCACCTTGCCGCTTGCATGAATAATTTTCTCCTCATCGAGTAATATGCCTACATGTGTTATGGCATCATTTTCGCCAAAAAATGCTAAGTCTCCTGCTTTGGTATGATTTACAAAGGTGATAAATTTACCTTGCGTTGCTTGCTGGTAAGCATCGCGTTGCAACCTAACATTCATTAATTTAAAAACCATTTGTGTAAATCCGCTACAATCAATTCCAAATGGTGTTTTACCTCCCCAACGGTAAGGTGCATGAAGATATTGCTTCGCTGTTTTTTGTAAAAAGGCTACATCATATTTGTTTTTGGGATGTGTAACCCTTCCATTTACCGTGAATTTTTCCTTTCCAAATTTAACAATCATGCCATCATAGTTTGGCAAGGTACTACCGATAAGAATTGGAATTTGTCGCGTTTTGCTCGTTGCTGGTTGCACTAGGTCGTAGCTACAAGCGTGTTTTTTCTTAAGATCTAATTTATACTCAGTAGCTGAATATGCAGTGAATAATGAATTTGCAATCCAACCTTCATAGTCGTCGTAACTACATTTAATTTTAATCCAATCGGATTGAGTTTCAAGTATTTCAAAGCTATCACCAAACAACAACTCAGATACCTGCTCACTTCTGTGATTCGGTTCCCTTCGCATTGGCACGCAGGCGATATCGCAAATACCGTACATTAGTTGAATCGATACATTATTTATGAGTTAAGGCGTAAATAAATTAATAAATCATTCTATGCGAACGAATTAATTTATTTACGCCTTGAATAAATTTCCTTTATATAAAATTAGATATGCAAAGCTGCTTTACGCTCTAATAAAGCTTCTTCTGTTTCCCTTCTCTCTGGATCATCAACGCAGCAATCAACAGGACAAACAGCAGCACATTGAGGTTCTTCATGAAATCCTTGACATTCGGTGCATTTGTATGGCGTAATATAATAAACATCATCAGCAAGTGGAGCATGGCGTTTAGTAACATCAACCATTTCTCCATTTAAACTAATTGTTCCTTTTGCTGTGGTTCCGTCGCTGAATGCCCATTCAGCACCACCTTCATAAATTGCATTATTCGGACATTCTGGTTCGCATGCACCACAATTAATGCACTCGTCGGTAATTTTAATAGCCATATTATTCTGTGTTTAATTATGCGGTAAAATTAAGGTTTTGAATTAAATTATTTAAAAACTTTTGAGATTTAGAATGTTTATAAATTCCAAAATTATACACGTTCGATTACAATGGCACTTGCTCCACCTCCGCCATTGCAAATTCCGATGGTGCCATATTTTTTGTTTGTGCTAATCAATTGGCTTACAAGTGTGCAAAGAATGCGGCTACCACTGCTTCCTAAGGCATGTCCGATGGCCACAGCACCTCCCCATATATTTACTTTAGAAGCGTCGATGTTTAGTTTAGCGATATTAGCTAAACCTACGACAGCAAAAGCTTCATTTAACTCAAACAAATCCACTTGACCGATTGTAATGCCTGCTTTTTGCAATGCTTTTGGAATTGCTAATGATGGTGCGGTGGTAAACCATTCTGGAGCTTGAGCTGCATCAGCGTATCCAATAATTTTGGCTAGTGGCTTAATGCCCAACTCTTGTACCTTATCCCCACTCATTAACACCAATGCGCTTGCACCATCGTTCATGGTGGATGCATTAGCGGCTGTAACGGTGCCATCCTTGGCAAAAACAGGCTTTAATGCAGGTATTTTGTCGAAGTTAACTTTATTATAATCTTCATCAGCGCTTATTGTTAAGGTTTCTCTGCCTTTATTTACCTCAACATCCACCATTTCAAAATTAAACGATCCTGCAGCATAAGCAGCAGCAGCTTTTTTATAGGATTCGATGGCAAACGCATCCTGCTGTTCACGGGTAAAATTCATTTCTCGCGCACAAAGGTCTGCGCAATTACCCATGGCGTAGTCATTATAAACATCCCATAAACCATCTTTTTGAAGTCCATCAACCAACACGCCATTTCCATATTTATAACCACTTCGCGCTTTATCGATATAATACGGTACACTACTCATATTTTCCATGCCACCTGCGACAACAATATCCGCATCTCCACATAATATGTTTTGTGCAGCTAACATAACGGCCTTGCTGCCAGAAGCACAAACCTTATTTATCGTTGTACAAGGGATATTGTTTCCTAATCCGGCAAAAATTGCAACTTGTGTGGCAGGAGCTTGCCCTAAAGAGGCTTGCAAAACATTGCCCATATATAATTCCTGAATTTGTGAAGGCTCAATACCTGCTCGTTTAACGGCTTCCTTCACAGCAATAGCCCCTAATTTAGTTGCCGAAACAGAGCTCAATGAACCCATAAAACTTCCCATTGGTGTACGGGCTATCGATACGATATAAACTTCTCTTGACATAATATAAGATATTAATGGTTTAACAAAGTGCAAAAATAAAGAATAACTGCTAATTCAATGTATGATGCTTGTCGGAATTATGCACTAGCCCAAGAGGGTTTAATATCGAGTATTTCTGGGTTTCTAACCACTTTTTTTATATAACGAAACAACTTACCGCCATGAATTGCATCGACAACTCGATGGTCGAGCGCTACGCTTAATGTTAATATTCGCCTTATTTTAATTTCATCATCCACCACAAACGGCTTTTTATTCACACCTCCCATAATAATAACAAAAGGCACGTTTGAGATTGGAAATAGAGCTGGGTAGCCGACGTCTAAGCCAATGGAACCAATATTTGAAACAACAAAGGAGCCAAAGTTATCCGTTTTAAGGTTAAGCCACGCAATGGAGATTCCCCAATCGATTACTACCGTTTTTATAAGTTGAATAATCCAATTTCGAAATGGCCATGGAACGAGGTAAAGCCTATTTCGTAAGTGTTTCTTTTCAAAATTAGACTCAAGTCTTATTTTTTGTATTTCACTATTTAGAGCAACTGACAGCTCTTTTATCGTTAGTGTATCGCAATCCGTTATTTTAACCGAATCCATGTGGCCTGCCTTTAAAAGCACACTTACCATAGCATCAATATGAATTCTTTGGATTATTTTTCCACGTTTTACAAAGGTATTTAACGCTGGAACCTCTTCCTTCAATGCTCTAGAGACAGCAAGTGTTATTAGGTGTGTTAAGGTGATTTTTATACCCTCCTTTCTTTTAACAGTAATAAAATCTTCGAGTTCGGTGACGTCAATCTCAACTGATCCGAAAATTTTCGAGTCAACTGGCTTTTTATAAATGGCCATGGCAACTTTTCTCCAGCTGCTATTTAACGTATCTATTGCATCCATATTTCTTGATTTTAAGGCAAATTACGTTTATTCTTTTTTAATTTACATTTAAGATAACTTTGCAACAATGCGAAAAATATCAATTTTCCTTCACCGATACTTTTTGACAATCTCGGTGCTTTACTTTTTATGCCTTTTTTGGGTATTTAAAAATGACCTTTTCTTTGGTGATGCCATTTCTTCTACCTCGCGATTAGCTTCAACGATTTTCGATTCAGGCTCAATATTTTATCCAGAAGGCTTCGATCCGGGCCACCCTCCTACGTATTCAATTTTACTTGTTTTATTTTGGGCCTTATTGGGAAAAACACTAGCGGTAAGTCATTGCTACGGAATGATTTGGTGCTTTATATTATATTTAGGTTTTCGTAAAGTGTGTGGCTTATATTTGGATGAAAAATATACTAATTATGCCTCTATTTTGGCATTAATTCATCCTACGTTTATTACCCAAAATGCAATGATGATAAATACAGCCATGCTAATGGCGAGCTTCATTTGGGCAGTATATTTTTTACTATCAAAACAAATATTACGATATACCCTTGTTTTAATTGTAATGACACTTTCCCATCTTCAAGGCGCCTTTTTTCTGGTGGGCTTGGCTTTGGCTGATTTGTTTCTAAATTTTACGCCTGGTATTTTTACATCGATCATAAAATTTTCAAAAACAAGATTTGTTGTTTATTTAACTCCGTTTGTTTTTTTTAATGGATGGCTCTTTTTACATTTTACACATAGCGGATGGTGGTTGATTTCTCCAGACTACTCTGATACGCACCAATCTAACACTATTACCCAAGTAATTAAGGGTTTTCTTTACTGTGGTTGGCGCTTTTCCGACTTTGGAATGATCGTGCCAATTTTTATTTATATACTATTAAAGTTCAAAAAACATCATTTTACAAAAATAGATAGCTTGTTTTGGATTACATTTTCTATTACAACAATAATTATGAGCCTGGTATTAAAAAACACCATTGCCCATCGTTATTTTTTGTCTCTTGCTCTTTTGTTTTTATTGATAGTGGTAATTGAAATCTCTCGAGCTTCGAAATATAAGAAATTATTTCTTTCAATTATTTTTGTTTCTTTGATTTCAGGAAGTATTTTTTACTATCCTGGAAAAACAATTGCAGATGCCAATATTCGCTATCGTGACTATTTTAAGTGTTATTCATTATTAAGTTCACAAATTCAAAACAAAATAGTTTACAGCAAAGCGCCCATAGCCAACGACTTTAAATATCTTAAACCCGAAAGCAGTTCCTATGATAATGCCAATGAACCCATTATTAAACGAATCAATGAAACTCCATTGGATTCACTACCTTGCGTTGTTTCCAGTAATATTTGTGCTGAATTTACACCCGAAGAGAACAGGCAGTTATTAGATTGGTATGGTCGAAGTTTTGAAAACGGTGCTGTTTTTGTGAATGTGTTTTTAAATCCAAAATTTAATGCAAAACCAGATGGATGGAATGTAAGAGAGCTTGGCAAGTTTGAGAAATTGATGATTCAACTAAAGCAAAAGTTTAAGTAAATTAAAATGAATTACGAAATAATTATTAGAAGTGCTGCGGTATATGGATTTATGATTCTAGCCATTAGATTGGCGGGTAAAAAGGAATTGTCGCAACTTTCAACTACCGACTTGGTATTTATTATTTTAATTAGCAATGCCGTGCAAAATGCAATGGTTGGAAATGACACCTCTTTGTTGGGTGGAATCATCGCCGCATCTACACTATTTATTTTCAATTATATCCTTAAGCTAGGGATGTTTCGCTATGCTTGGTTAAAAAAAGCTATTGAAGACGAGCCGCTATTGCTTGTAATGGATGGGATTATAGAAGAAAAAAACCTTGTAAAAGCTCGAATCACCCATGATGAACTAGATGAAAGCATCCGAGAACATGGTGTTTCGAGTTTAAATATGGTAAAATTAGCTATGCTTGAAGTGGATGGTAACATTAGTATTGTAAGTTATGAAGATCAATTTAAACGCACCACCCATCGTCGAAAAAAGATTCATAAAACCTTCGCTGGAAATTAATTTTTATCTTTTCTATACAAAATTTCGCCATTGATAATGGTCATCTGCGGAGTGGCATTTCTTAATTTTCGAAGTTCATCTTTCATAAAGTCTTCTTCAAAAATAATGAAGTCGGCATATTTACCCGTTTCAATACTTCCCTTCTCCTGCTCTTCAAATGCTGCTTTGGCTGCCCAAATTGTCATACCTCTTAACGCTTGTTCACGCAATAGTGACTCTTCTTTTTGAAATCCAGAATCGGGCTTTTCATGTTCATCCCTCCTACCAACTGCTGCAAAAAATGTATACTCTGGGTTTAAATATTCCACAGGAAAATCCGTTCCTAACGGTAGCCAACCATTTTGTTTAAGTAAACTTTGATAGGCATACGCGCCAAACATTCGTGACGCACCTAATCGTTGTATAGCCCAAGGCATATCACTTGTAGCATGAGTAGGCTGTACAGAAGGAATAATGGAATAGGTGTTAAAATCATTAATATCCATAAGATCAATAACTTGAGCGTGTTCAATTCTCCATCGTAAATCGTTCTTCTCTTTTAAGATTTCCGAGTATACTTTAAGAACAAAAGCATTCCCACTGTCACCAATAGCATGGGTATTCATTTGAAAGTTATGTTGATATGCCCAAAGTGCATATTTACTTAGCTGATCGGCAGAAATATTCATGGAGCCACAATGGTGAGGCTTATCGGAGTAGTCTGTTTTTAAGCGAGCGCCACGACTTCCTAAAGCTCCATCCGCATACGCTTTTAAAGATTGAACATTTAAATAGGGCGTTTTTATCTTCCCTTTATTTTCTAAATACTCTAAATTTTCTTCTGTGGCAGACACCATTCCATAGATTCGTAATTTAAGTAAGCCGGTTTTTTGAAGGCTATCAATTAATTCAATTTGTGTTGGCATCAAGCCAGCATCACCTAGTGATGTTAGACCAAGTTTAATACAATCCGACTGAGCTTTCGTTACCTCCGAGATTATTTCAATATTGGAAAGTGCTGGAATTAACTTTTCGACAGCATCCATGGCGTTATCGAATAAAATACCTGTGGGTAAGCCATTTTTTGTTTCGATAAACGCGCTGTTTTTATAAAATTTAAGTATTGAGTCGGCCAAATTTAAGAAAGCTGCATTTACAAGAACTGCATGGCCATCAATACGTTTTAAGAATACAGGTTTATTAGGGAACTCAGCATTTAATTCGCCATTGTTAGGGAATTCCTTTATTTCCCAATCGTTTTGGTCCCAGCCTCTTCCATAGATGAAAGATGGATTTTTAGATCTATCATATTGAATGATTTTCTGCAATACCTCATTGAAGGATTTTGTACCCACCAATTGACATTTATATAAATCATTGGCATAACCCATAAAATGACAATGGGCATCAATAAACCCAGGATAAACTTGGCGTTGCTTTAGATCTATGAGATTTTTTGAATCATATTTAGCCAGGATTTCTTGCGACGTTCCAATGGCAATAAATTTTCCATCTTTAATGGCAAATGCTTCCATTATGGAGAAAACAGAATCTACTGTGAATACATGTCCATTGAAATAAACAGCGTCGACTTTTATTTTATTATCACAACTGGAAATTAAAAACAATAGAACACAAACAAAAAGGCTATTCCTCATAATTATTTAATTCATTTTTAGGATCCCAAAAAAAAGTTAGAAAGTTTTGAATCTGATCATCTTCAACATATATCCCTTCAAGTTGCAATAATTCCTGCATTTGTGTTGGGCTGCTAAAATGTTGCTTTCCTGTAAGAAGACCATTTCTATTAACCACACGATGTGCAGGAACTGGAGGCTTTAAGCCATGGGCTGCATTCATTGCCCATCCTACCATACGGCTACTTCCTTTACTTCCTAGATAAGCAGCAATAGCACCATAACTAGTCACTCGTCCTTTTGGAATAAGGCGCACCACGGCATACACATTATCAAAAAAGGAATAGGTTTCTTTAGCGTACATCTATATTAAGTGATTCAGAAATAAGCTCACTTAGATCCATGATTTTTATGGAGTCCTCTTTATTAAAGTGCTTAACACCATCGCGCATCATTGTCATACAAAACGGACAATTTACAGCGATGACTTCAGCATGGGTGGCTAGAGCTTCTTCGGTACGTTCAATATTTACCTCTTTATTCCCGTTTTCGGCTTCTTTAAACATTTGCGCACCGCCAGCTCCACAGCATAAGCCATTACTTTTGCATCTTTTTAATTCGATCAAGTCAGCATCGAGCTCGGCGAGCACAGCCCTTGGAGCTTCATAAATATTGTTGGCCCTGCCTAAGTAACAACTATCGTGATATGTAATTTTCTTGCCTTTAAAGCTTCCTCCTTCTACCTTTAGTTTTCCTTCGTCTATTAACTTCTGAAGATACTGTGAATGATGGATTACCTCATAATTGCCACCAAGTTGTGGGTATTCATTTTTTAAAGTATTAAAGCAATGAGGGCATGTTGTTACAATGTTTTTTACCGCATACATGTTTAACACTTGAATGTTATTCATAGCTTGTATTTGAAATAGAAATTCATTACCAGCCCTTTTCGCAGGGTCGCCCGTGCAACTTTCTTCGGTTCCAAGTACAGCGAAATTTACACCTACATGATTTAAGATACTTACAAAAGAACGTGTGACTTTCTTGGCTCTATCATCGAAGCTTCCTGCGCATCCCACCCAAAATAAAACTTCAGGTGCCTCTCCAGCTGCATGCATTTCAGCCATGGTTTTAACGTGTAATGACATAACGTAGTTTATGTATTAATTAAGTGGAGCAAAGTAATAGAAATAATCACGAATTAAAAATGATGAGTTACAAACGAAAATACAATTACTAAATTATGTTTCTACGTTTTTTTATACTTTACTAATTCGAAATTCACGTTTATAGCTTATATTTGCATCACTTATCCAGAAAGACGGAGGGATTAGGCCCTATGATGTCTTGGCAACCCAACTTGGTGGGTGCTAATTCCTATCTTGAAGTTCTCACTGAATTTTGGGAAAAGATAAGGTGAATTACAATAATTCTCTTGCAACTTTTTGGATAAGAAATAAGCCCTAAAATGCCTTTTGACATTGAGGTTTATAAATTTATAAAAAGAATTTTAATTATGACAATAGCTACCAATAAATCGAAATCAGCAATAGCAAGTGCTTTAGAAAAGCGGATTTTAATACTCGATGGTGCCATGGGCACTATGATACAGCTTTATAAGTTAGAAGAAGCAGATTACCGGGGCGAGAGATTCAAGGATTGGGTAAAAGACATTAAAGGTAATAATGACTTACTTTGCTTAACTCAACCACAAATTATTAACGCTATTCATCGTGAATATTTGGAGGCAGGTGCAGATATTATAGAAACAAACACCTTCAATTGTCAAGCTGTATCTTTAGAAGATTATGAAATGCAAAGCTTGGCGATCGAGCTTAATCATGCAGCAGCAAAAATTGCAAGGCTAGCAGCTGATGATTTTACAGCCAAAGACCCATCAAAGCCAAGATTTGTAGCTGGCGCTATTGGCCCTATGAATAGAACGTTAAGTTTATCACCGGATGTAAATCGACCAGAATACAGAACAGTAAACTTTGACCAAGTTAAAAACGCATATAAGGAGCAGGTGAAAGCGCTTATCGATGGTGAGGTTGACCTATTATTAATCGAAACTATTTTCGACACTTTAAATGCCAAAGCTGCCATATTTGCTTGCCTCGAAGTTTTTGATGAGATTGGCGTAGAACTGCCGATATCAATTTCAGGAACCATTACTGATGCCAGCGGTCGAACACTTTCAGGGCAAACAATAGAAGCATTTTACACTTCAGTGAAACATGCAAATCCATTGAGCATAGGTATTAACTGTGCCCTAGGTGCAAGTGCTATGCGTCCTTATCTGGAGTCATTATCGAACAGTGCGGCTTGCTATGTTAGTTGCTATCCAAATGCCGGACTGCCAAATGAATTTGGAGAATATGATGAAACACCACATATGATGTGCGAGCAAATAGATGACTTTTTAAAATCAGGATTTATAAATATTGTTGGAGGATGCTGTGGAACCACCCCGGCGCATATTAAAGAAATCGCTGAACATGCATCTAAATATGCACCTCGGAAACCTAAAAACAACTAATTCCGAGTTTTGAAATAAGCATTGAATTAGGAAGAGTAATTCCAGAACATAGAATTAACAATGACACAAACTAGATATTTACAATTAAGTGGACTTGAACCTTTAACGATTACGCCAGAAACAAACTTCGTTAACATAGGCGAGCGTACAAATATTACAGGTAGCAAGGCATTTATGCGGATGATTTTAAGTGGCGATTTTGATAGTGCCCTCGGTGTTGCAAGGCAACAAGTGGAGAATGGCGCTCAAATTATCGACATTAACATGGATGAAGGGATGTTGGATGGGGTTGCTGCCATGACGAAATTTATGAATCTAATTGCCTCAGAACCTGACATTTCAAGGGTTCCTGTCATGGTCGATTCATCAAAATGGGAGATCATAGAGGCTGGTCTTAAGTGTATGCAAGGAAAAGGAATTGTAAATTCCATATCCTTAAAAGATGGAGAACAAAAGTTTATTGAAAGGGCCCGAATTATTAAAAGATATGGTGCCGCAACAGTAGTTATGGCTTTTGATGAAGACGGACAAGCCGATACCTTTGCAAAGAAAATTGCTATTTGTAAACGCGCCTATGATATTTTAGTAAATGAGGTGCATTTTGAGCCTGAAGACGTAATCTTTGATCCAAATATTTTAACTGTTGCCACGGGTATTGAAGAGCACAATAATTATGCTCTCGACTTTATCAATGCAACCAGGTGGATCAAAGAAAATCTTCCATATTCAAAAGTCTCAGGTGGTGTTAGTAATATTTCGTTTTCCTTTCGTGGCAACGATACCGTTCGGGAGGCAATGCATGCTGCATTTTTATATCGTGCTATTCAAAATGGCATGGATATGGGCATCGTAAATGCGGGAATGATTGAAGTTTATGATGAGATACCAAAGGAACTTCTTGAGCTTGTTGAAGATGTATTGTGGAATCGAAGATCAGATTCAACAGAACGACTAGTAACCTTTGCTGACACTATCAAAGCCAAAGGAAAAGCAATAGTTATTGATGAGGCATGGCGCAGCAATAGCGTTGCAGAGCGTTTAAAACATGCCTTGGTAAAAGGTATCACCGATTTCATTGAAATCGATACTGAAGAAGCGCGATTAATGTCTGACCGCCCTCTCGATGTAATTGAAGGTCCACTAATGGCTGGTATGAGTGTTGTTGGGGATTTGTTTGGTGCTGGAAAAATGTTTTTGCCGCAAGTGGTGAAAAGTGCCCGTGTGATGAAAAAAGCTGTTGCCGTGCTTACTCCTTTTATTGAAGCGCAAAAGAAGGCAGGTGATAGCAAAAATGCAGGTAAAATACTACTAGCTACCGTGAAAGGAGATGTTCATGATATTGGTAAAAACATAGTTGGGGTTGTATTGGGATGCAACAATTATGAAATTCACGATATGGGTGTGATGGTTTCGGCGGATAAAATATTAGCAAAAGCCAAAGAAATTAATGCTGATATTATAGGTTTAAGTGGATTAATTACCCCTAGTTTAGATGAGATGGTTCACGTGGCCAAAGAGATGGAGCGGCAAGGATTCACTATTCCTTTACTGATTGGAGGAGCTACTACATCGCGTATTCATGCGGCTGTAAAAATTGATCCGCATTATAGTGGTTCTGTGGTTCATGTTTTAGATGCCTCAAGAAGTGTTCCAGTGGCGAGCAGCTTGTTAACGAAAGAATCAAAAGCCTCTTTTTTTAATCAAATAAAAGAGGAATACGCTAAAATGCGTGAAGAACATAAAAACAGAAGAGATACTAAAGTTTTTGTTCCGATAGAAAAAGCACGCGAACAGAAAATTGCAATCGACTGGCATAATTCCGATATATATATTCCCAATCAACCAGGAATTTCAATTTTCGATGATTTTGATTTAAATCAACTAGCTGAAGTTATCGATTGGACCCCATTTTTTAATACATGGGAGATGTATGGAAAATATCCAACGATATTGACAGATGAAAAAGTGGGCATTGAGGCAACAAAATTATTTCACGATGCCAAAATTCTTTTGTCTAAAGTAATTAGTGGCAAAAAGTTAACCGCCAAGGGTGTAATAGGCATTTTTGAAGCCAATGCCGAAAATGATGACATTGAAATTACGAAGCCTAATGGCGAAAAGATGCAATTGCATTTTTTACGTCAGCAAAATGAAAAAACCCAAGGCCAACCGTATTTTTCGTTAAGCGATTTTGTTGCTCCAAAAACGTTTGGCAGAAAGGATTATTTGGGTTCATTTGCCGTTAGCATATTTGGTGCAGATGAAATGGCGAAACAATTTGAATTGGGCCACGACGATTATAACAGTATTATGATCAAGGCTATTGCCGATAGATTGGCGGAAGCTTTTGCAGAAAAAATGCATCAATTGGTTCGCACGCTTTATTGGGGGTATGGAAAAAGTGAAAATTTAAGTAATGAGGATTTAATTCAAGAGGCATATCAAGGAATACGGCCAGCTCCAGGCTATCCTGCTTGTCCGGATCATACCGAAAAGAGACTTTTATGGGAGCTTTTAGAAGTAGAAAAAAACACAGGTACCCAACTTACAGAGAGCTTTGCTATGTGGCCTGCAAGTAGTGTCAGTGGATGGTATTTCTCTCATAAAGAAAGTAAGTATTTTGGACTTGGGAAAATTAGTAAAGATCAAGTTGTTGATTACGCACAACGCAAACAGCACCAGGTTGAGGAGATGGAAAAATGGTTAGGTCCGAATTTAAATTATTAATACAAACAATTATCTTTTCATTTTTCTAATCATTAGTAGTAAATTAGTTATAAAACAAACTTTATTCATCCATGCACATTACCGATCACATTAATAAAGCAGCAGGAAAAACATTATTTTCAATAGAAATCCTTCCACCACTTAAAGGAAAAGGTATTGAAAGTGTCTTTAATGGTATAGATCCTTTGATGGAATTTAAGCCTGCCTTTATTGATGTTACTTATCATCGTGAAGAGTTTATCATACGCAAACAGGCCGATGGTTCGGAAGAAAAAGTGTCGACTAAAAAAAGACCAGGAACTGTTGCTATTTGTGCCGCAATTATGAATAAATACAAAGTAGATACGGTTCCGCATTTAATTTGTGGTGGGTTTAATAAAGAAGAAACGGAAAATGCACTTATTGATCTGAATTTTTTGGGTATTGATAATGTTTTGGTTCTGCGTGGAGATAATGTGAAACATGAAAAAATGTTTGTCCCTGATAAAAATGGGAATAAAAACGCCCTCGAATTATTGGAGCAAATTCAGAATTTAAATTCAGGAAAATACCTTGATGATGAAATTAATGAAGCTACGGCATCCAATTTCTGTTGTGGAGTGGCAGGCTATCCGGAGAAACATTATGAAGCGCTTAGCTTAGATGCCGATATGGCATTTTTAAAACGGAAAGTAAATGCGGGTGCCAACTTTATTGTTACTCAAATGTTTTTCGACAATACTAAGTACTTTAATTTTGTGAAACGATGTAGCGAAGAAGGTATAAATATTCCAATATTTCCGGGTATAAAGCCGCTAACAAATCGCAAACAACTCGTAGGCTTGTCAAATATTTTTAATATTGAGATGCCACAAGATCTTACTAAAGCTGTAAATACGGCAAAGGATGAGGATGTTAAACAAATTGGCTTAGATTGGTGTGTGCAACAATGCAAAGAATTAAAAAATGGAGGGGTGCCTGTTTTGCACTTTTACACTATGGGCCTAAGTGAAGCCACAAAATATATTGCTCAAAAGGTTTTTTAATTTTTAGAGGATTTTCACTTCGGTGATTTGTTTGCATTATTTTGTTGAAATAATAACCTAGAATTTTCGTTTACTTTTAATAGATTTGATTAAATATGAAAACAGTACTCATTGGTTTGTTATTTTTATTTTCTGCAACTTTATTTGCACAAAAAGAATATTATTATTTACGGATTTTTCATTACAATTTAGAGAATCCAGCAGCATTGCATTTACAGGGTAAGGTTTCCGGGAATTCTGGATTTGGCTTTGGAACTTCTAACAATGATAGGCGATTAAACGGTTTTTATTCAGGATGTTATTATATTAAAGCTCTTAAGTTTGCGTTACAGTTCAAACAAAATTATGAAAGCGACTACGCTTATACAACTTCTGTAAAAGCGATTTCTCTTAATAAATACTACAAAATCAAAAAAAAAGGTACGCTGTCTTTTGGTGTTGCTCTAAAATTAATAAATGCATCGTTGGATTGGGATAAATTGATATGGGCAGATCAAATTAGTCCAACTGCAGGTGTAAGATACCATACCAATGAAACTAGACTTGTAAAAGAAGTATTTAGTGCTTCTTTCGACCTAGCTGCGTTATATTATTTGCCTATTAAAAAGCCTTTTTTTACAGGAATTATCATCAATAATATCACTCAACCATACTTGTCCTTTGGAAATGCTGCAGGTCCAGCTACATTTATTCCAAGAGAAATAAAGATATATGCCGGTCAACAATTTTCTATCGGTAAGAAAGAAAAAGAAGTTGTTTCACTGATGTATCGACAGTATATTAATTACCATCAATTAATTGTCAAGTCCGATTTTATTTACAACGAAAAATATGTTTTTGGACTTGAATCTAATTTTTCAGGCAGTTTGAAGTTGGCTTTGGGGTATTTACCCACTAAACATTGGAGAGCGGCAGCAATCGTTGATGTTATGCCAAACAGCAGATCGACCAATGGAAACAGTAACTTTATAACAATATCAGCAGGTTATGCGTTATAGTTTAGTATTAATTATTGTACTTGGGTTTTTATTTTCTTGTAAAAAAGAAAATTACAGTAAAAATGACGTTGCCATCGATTCTTTAATAATTAATGTACCTTATTCTTTCTCTCCTGACCATGATGGACCAATCTTAAATGAGAAATTCAAGCCGATATTCGCTTATGGTGCTTATAAGTTAGATTCACCGCAAGTATTTGTAAGTGCAATATTAAATCCTATTCGCAAGTACGAGATGGAAGTTTGTGATAACGAGAATCATCGGGTTTTTTATACCACCACTATTTCCGATGGGTGGGACGGAACCTACAAAAAAAAACGCTTGCCCCCTGGTTCTTATAAGGCGTTTATACATATAGAAGGGCAACAAAAAGGTGTTAAAAACATGAATGCCCTATTGTTGCTTATTCGGTAAAATTAGTATTTAGGTAAAAAAGAATATGGAATCAAGTCTGAATTTTCCGGTATCCTCCAGTGATCAGGATCTTGATATGTGTATGCTTGGTCAACTAAATTTAATATTGATGCCATTTCGTTGCCAATATTTTTTATACCATGACAAACCAAAGGTGGTATAATAATTATCATAGGCCTAAGCGCACCAATATTAAATTCATTTATCAATCCGTATGTTGGAGAATCCTTCCGTGTATCATATAATACAATCTTCATAGTACCTATATTTACAAAGAGGCGATCGGTAGTAAATTCATGCAAGTGCCAACTACTAAATTCACCAGGTGAAAGTGTAACTTGAAATACCTGTTCTACGGGTTCTCCATCTAAATTCCACGATTTGCGCCAAACCTCTGTTAAAACGCCATTATTTTTAAGTACATTTTTAATCTCCTTGGTACGCACACCTTCAATGAGGCTCTGATTTACCAAGTCCCAATCGGAAGTAATACTAACTCCATCTTTTTTGAATCCAAAATCACTATTTTCCATGTTAATCTAATTGTATTTGTTATATGTTTAATTTAAAGTTTCGGCAACCCCCGAGTTTTACGAAGCTCATCGAGATATCCGCCTTTTTTTGTGCTTTTTAGCATAGCTAAAAAAGCTCCTGGTCTTTGACCAAATGTTATTAAAATTTTAATTACAATATTACGTAAAATGGCAAATATATGATATTTTAAACTTCGATCTCTGGCCTTTAATTCGACAATTTGATTGAAAAGTATGCCCTTGACTAATTCATTAGGATTTTCAATTATTGCATCGAAATAATATTTATGTTCAACATCAACACTGTTTTTATAAGAATTAACACGAGCACCTGATTGAATTGCAATTACTGTTAGCTCATTCGATACTATAATTTTATAGCTTTTAGACACTCTTCGTAACCAGTCTTGTGAAGGAATATCAAAAATCTCCTTGTAAAATCTCCAAGGGCCAACTAATGTATGTAAGTTTTTTTTAAAAAGCCATGTTGATGCAGGTGAACCATAAATTAAATCATGAGAATTGTTCCATCGCAAAGAAATTAGATTCACCTTTTCTGTAACAGGAATCGGATAATACAATGAATAAACAAGATCAGCATTAAATGCTTTAATTTGTTTCATCAAGGCTTCCAAATGGTTAGGAAGCCAAAGGTCATCATGATTTAAAAACGCAATGTAATTGCCATTTGCAATTGACACGCCATAATTATTTGGTCCTGATTGCTCTCCTACATTTTCCTTTAAATTCACATAAACTATTTTAGTGTTTTTAAAACACTCTACCACCTCTCGCGTATTGTCAGTACAACAATCCCCAACAATTATCAGCTCCCAATCAGTATAACTTTGATTAAGCACTGATTGTATTGCGTATTTAAGAACATTACTTCTATTATATGTTGCAATTACTATTGATACTAAATCATTTGAAAAACTAGACACTTTGCAAAATTAATCAATATTAAATTCATTATTAAATTTCAATGTGTCATCTATATTTTCAGAACATTGATTAATAGACACCATTAATAATACATAATTGACTTATAAGTTTCCCTTACAATTGTCATTTCTTTTTAGGTACTTTGTCCGAAAATCATTTATACATGAAAAGCATTCTTTTTGTTTTCTTTTTAATGCCCATCGTATTGTTGGCGGCCAATGGTGATACCACAGTCGTCCGTTTTCAAAATAAAATGGACATGAATTATTACGGGAATTTTGATTTCAAAGGAAAGTTCCCCGATGGTTCAAAATCGTATCATCAAATATTAATGAAATACACCTTGGGCTGTTCTAGTTTAGGTTGTAGTGGATGGGACTATACTAACAATATTCAGTATTTAAAACCTTTAGGTGTTTATGATTCAAGCATTACAAAAATTGATACCACCAATGGAAAACATGATACTACTTGGAAAAAAAACGAAAGAATAGAAAAGTTTGAGTTAGGTCGGGTAATCACACCTTATGGAACCTATATGAAAGCCGGCACCAATGGCTATCAGCCAAGTTGGCAACATCAATATCTTTTCGACGTTACCGATTTCGCATCACTTTTAAAAGATTCAGGAACGATACGTTGTTTCTATTCAGGTTATAGCACTGGGTTTGCAGCCACCGTAGATTTCTATTTTATTGAAGGAGCGCCACCACGAAATGTTTTGAAACTTGAAAACTTATGGGGTGCGGGTGGCAATGGCTATGGATATGGAGTGCCAGACACATTTGAAAAGAAAGTACTACCTAAATTAGCTGTTAATGTGCTTGCGAATGCGAAAGGAGCCTCATTGCAATTTACGCCATCTGGTCATGGCTTTAACAATGATATTAACGCTGCTGAATTTTATGATGAGAAAGCAAAGGTGATGCTTAATAACGCAAAAGTTGGTGATATGCGCATCTGGCGTGAAGATTGTGGCATTAATCCTATTTCCCCACAAGGTGGAACCTGGATTTATAACCGGGCCAACTGGTGCCCTGGCACTAAAGTTAACACCTTTTCTTATGACATGCCTTCTGCGCTATTGCATCCTGGTTCTTCTGATAGTGTGGATGTCGATTTCAATCCATATACTTATAGTGGTAGTGGAGGTGCTTCTTATATCATTAGTTCAGTTTTTTTTCAATATGGCGATTATAATTTCACCAACGACATATCTTTAACCGACATTATTACACCAAGCAGCAATGAGAATTACCGTCATTTTAATCCAATTTGCAATGGTCCCATCATTGAAGTAAAAAACAATGGAAAAAATACAATTTACAATTTCAATATTAAATATGGATTAAGCACAGGTGTAAAATCCATCTACACATGGAGCGATACGCTTAACTTTAATCAAATAAAACAAATCACACTTCCAGCTATAAATTGGACAGGAGCAGTTAATGGAAGTGTTTTTGAAGCAGAAATACTCAGTGTAAATAATGCGACGGATCAATGGAATTTTGATAATAAAAAAATAAGCTCGGTTATAATTACTCCAAAGCAAGATGCAGATATTATTGTTTGGTTTAAAACGAATAATCGTCCAGAAGAGAATAGCTACAAGTTCTTAGATTGGGGTAATAATGTCGTTTTTCAACGTGGTGGCTTTACTGCAAAGAACTTCGTTTATAAAGATACCATACATTTGGCCGTAGGGTGCCATAGCTTTGTGCTTCGTGATGAAGGTGGCGATGGGATAACTTGGTGGGCTGATACTGCTGCTGGTTCAGGCTATTTATCGTTTAAACGAATGAGTGGAACCACTGCCAAAAACTTTGTAATGGATTTTGGAAGTGAGATACTTTATAATTTTACCACATCGTATCTTTTAGGCGTAAATGAAAACAATTCAGATGACAGCAATCTGTTGGTTTATCCCAATCCTTCTTCAGGACAAATACATATTGAGTTGAATCAAATTGATGGAATTGCCTTAGTTTCTGTTATCGATATTACAGGAAAGGAAGTTTTTAACGCTACAGTCACCAATGAATCTAATGATATTAATGTAGCAAACCTAAGCCGTGGGATTTACTTAGTGAGAGCCAATGACAACGGAGTTATTTATTCCAAAAAGGTAATAATTCAATAGTTATATTTTTCCTATAAATGAACCAATTTAATAAAATAGATGGTACTTTCCTTTCCTTTTTATTTGAGAAAGTATCGAAAGATGTATTTCTTTTTGAAGAATCCATCTTGCATGATTATTCACATGATTATACGGAGGATTTACATTTCTTACCTGAGGTAGTTGCAAGACCTACCTTGGTGGAAGAGGTGCAATGGATTGTGAAATGTTGCGCCAAATTTAATATTCCAATTACCCCCAGAGGTGCAGGAACTGGTTTAAGTGGAGGGGCATTGCCTGTTTTAGGAGGATTATTGCTAAGTTTAGAACGTATGAATCGTATCCTAAAAATAGATGAAAATAATCTTCAAGCCATTGTTGAACCAGGTGTAATTAACGAAGCACTTCAAATTGCTGTAAAAGAAAAAAACCTATTCTACCCGCCGGATCCAGCGAGTAAAGGAAGTTGCAGCATTGGTGGCAACATAGCTGAAAATTCGGGTGGACCAAAAGCCGTAAAATATGGCGTTACCAGCCATTACGTTTTAAATTTAGAGATGGTATTACCCAACGGCGATATAATATGGACAGGAGCGAATACATTAAAAAATGCCACAGGCTTTAATTTAACGCAATTAGTGGTTGGTAGTGAAGGTACCCTTGGAATTGTAACCAAAATTGTTTTAAAGTTAATCCCACTACCTCAGAAAAACATCTTACTTTGGGTGCCATTTAATAACGCAATAGATGCTTGTAAGGCTGTCACGGCTATATTTATCGCCGGAATTACGCCATCTTGTATTGAATTAATGGAACGAGATGCAATACAGTGTGCCTATGATTTTCTTGGACTAAACAGGAAGGTTGAATTCGATATAAATGCTGTTTTAATGATTGAAGTTGATGGAAATAACGATGGATTTATAATGAAAGAATGTGAAGTGATAAGTGAAATTGCATTTGAAAATGGTTGTAAAGACGTTTTATTGGCCGACAATACCGAACAAAAAGAACAATGGTGGCGTATAAGAAGATGTATTGGAGAAGCAGTAAAACATAGCAGCATTTATAAAGAAGAGGATACGGTAGTAAGTAGAGCCAATTTACCAGAACTACTCCAGGGGGTCAAAGAAATTGGTGTCAGGTATGGTTTCCGTTCAATATGCTATGGTCATGCCGGTGATGGCAATCTTCATGTTAATATTTTACGCGACGCGATGGATACCACAAATTGGCAATTGGTTGAGGATAAAGCCATTCGGGAGATATTTGAACTTTGCAAGAAATTAGGCGGTACCATAAGCGGCGAACACGGTATTGGCTATGTTCAAAGAAAATACATGAATATAATTTTTAGTGAGACTGAACTTAATCTAATGCGAGGCATTAAAAAGGTATTTGATCCTCAAGGAATTATGAACCCAGAAAAGGTGATTTAATTTTGTTTATTAAATTATGCTGAGTGATTTACTTTATTCAAGTACTCCAAACATTTTAAGTTTAACTTCCCTATTGTCTGCATTGGAATTTACGGTTATACCAAATGCAAACTCGCCTTTTGCATGTTTATTGGTGTCAAAATCAACAATAATTTCCGCCGTAGCCTCAGGTTCTATAATACTATCCTTGATGGTTTGAATGTGAAGGCAGGTGCTAGCTGCAACCACCGAGGCCATTCGAACCTTTTTATCCCCAGAATTGGTGTAACTAAAGCTATAGGTATTTATCTCGCCTTGCTTCACAATTCCAAGGTCTTTAAATGATTCATCAAACTTTAGATGACCCTTTCCGGGTATCATTGCCATAAAAAACAGTACCGAAACGCCTATAATTACTGAAGTGTACCTCATTTAGAATATTTTGGTAAATATACAAAATGAAATGCTATTTTTGCAAACCGAAAATTAGGCTATTTACGTGCCAAAAAATATGAAATTATCTCAATTTAAATTAACAATACCTGAACAGTTAGTAGCAAAATACCCATCAAAAAACCGTGATGAATGTCGCTTAATGGTTTTAGACCGCAAGGCACAAACTATTAAGCATGCTATGTTTAAAGACATTCTAGAATATTTCAACGATAACGATGTGATGATTGTAAATAACACCAAGGTTTTCCCTGCCCGTTTGTGGGGTAACAAAGAAAAAACTGGTGCTAAAATTGAAGTATTTCTGCTAAGAGAACTAAACAATGAATTACGTTTATGGGATGTTTTAGTTGATCCTGCTCGTAAAATACGCGTAGGCAATAAGTTATACTTTGGTGAAGATGACATGTTAGTTGCTGAAGTGGTTGACAACACGACATCTCGTGGTCGTACAATTCGCTTTTTGTTTGATGGTGATGACAATGATTTTAGAAAAGCTATTGGTTACCTTGGCGAAACTCCAATTCCAAAATACTTAAAACGTGAAGCTGAACCAAGTGATGCTGAGCGTTATCAAACGTTGTTTGCAAAAAATGAAGGTGCCGTTGCTGCTCCTACTGCAGGATTGCATTTTAGTCGCGAACTTATTAAACGACTCGAAATTAAAGGCGTGCATTTTGCTGATGTAACTCTTCATACTGGACTTGGATCTTTCCGTTCTGTTGAAGTAGAGGACTTAACGAAGCATAAGATGGATAGCGAACAGGTTATAATTACCCAAGAAAATTGTGATATCGTTAACCGTGGACTAGCTAATCATCAAAGAATTTGTGCTATAGGAACAACTTCGATGCGTGCGATAGAGTCATCCGTTTCTGCAAACAAAACATTAAATCCATACAATGGCTGGACCGATAAATTCATTTTTCCACCTTACGATTTTAGTATCGCGAACAGCATGGTAACTAATTTCCATATGGCGGAAAGCACATTATTAATGATGACTGCAGCCTTTGCTGGATATGATTTCCTTATGGAGGCATACAATATTGCCATCAAAGAGAAATATCATTTCTTTAGTTATGGTGATGCTATGTTAATTTTATAAATTAATACTCGTTTAATTAAAGCCGTAATTTGAAGTACTTCGGATTACGGCTTTTATATTTTTATACAAATGAAAAAAATAGCTCTTATCGTAGCAGGTGGCTCAGGTAAACGCATGATGCGCGACATTCCAAAACAATTTATTGAATTGTCTGGAAGACCAGTATTGATGCATACAATTGAGAAATTCAGGCATGTTTGTGATGAAATCATGCTAGTGTTGCCCGCCACACAATTCGACTATTGGAAAAAGCTTTGTTTAATGCATCAATTCAACATACCCCATGTTTTGGTTGAAGGTGGCGACAACAGAATTCAATCCGTTTCTAATGGACTTTCAATTGTGAAAAATGAGTCATTAATTGCCATACATGACGGAGTTCGTCCATTCATTGAAGAGTCGCTTATTATTAACGCATTCGAAATTGCGGCAAAGCATGGTAATGCTGTATTAAGTGTTAAACTTAAAGATTCAATTCGTGAGGTAAACCAGGGTAAAAGTGTGGCAAAAGATCGCCAGAATTATGTTCTAATTCAAACTCCTCAAACGTTTAAAAGTACCACAATAAAAGAGGCCTATAAGAAGCTTATTTCTGAAAACAACGAAACTTCTCTTTTTACCGATGACGCTTCGGTTGCAGAATATTATGGAGAAGATATAAATTTGGTGGAAGGCAGCTATCGTAACATTAAAATTACCATACCTGAAGATTTAATAATAGCTGAAGTGCTTTTAAAATCATCATAAATTACTAAATATTTCATCTAGCTTTTTTAATTGTATGCGATGTGAGAAGACACGTTCACAAGTTAATCTTCCTTCTGCCCCTATATTATCGTATTTTGCTCTAAAGGCGAAACGATCTAGTATCGCCGAAGCTAGTGCTTCATCATTTTCTGGGGGAATAATAGTGACATCTTTCCCGTTGGTAACGTAATGTGTAACATCGCCCACATTCGTAAAAATAGAAGGCACTGCAGAAGCTAGATATTCGGCCAATTTAGTTGGAGATCCATAATGAGCATATTTGGTATTTACCCTATTCATAATCAACAATTCGCATTCTTCGAGCAGTGTTGGAACGTGATTATACAATACCAAACCCGTAAGTTCTACTACATCTGTTAGGTTTCTATGTTTTATCCATGATTCAACCACATTAATATCTAAACAATGCCCCATTAGCCTTAAACGTAATTCAGGCCTAACATTTTGGGCCATGGCGAAAGCGTTTAAAATCCCTTCCACGCCATCTTTAGCTCCAAAAGAGCCCAAATATCCAATCAGATTCTCCTTTTTTATGGAGTCGTTTTTAAATCGTTTTAGGTCGACAACAATCGGTATAAGTGTTATTCTATTTTCTTTAAAATGCGACTTGTAATTATTATATAAATTATGTGAAATAACCACCTGATGATCGCATAAAACATGAGCGATATGTTCATCTAAAATATCGAAGAATAAAAGTAACTTCTGGGCATTTGTCCTTTTATCGGTATTTGAAGATTTAAGTTCTGTTTGCTCAAAAACAGTTTTCTTATTATAAATTTTCGACAATAATATTAGATGCCAACTAGTTACTAAATCAGGAGAATAGAAATAACAGCAGTCGAATTCCTTATTTTTTGATACAAAATATTGAATACCTCGGAAAGTGGAAATCACACTCTGACGCATTTTACCCGTTAAGTTACTCGGACGTTTATTGTTGTTCGTGATATACCTAAAAGGAATACCTTGCCAAATACCATTTGTTTCTGAATTCACACCTTCATTATTGAAGGATGAAGCCCATTTATACACAAGTGACACTGAATGGCCAGCCTCCATCAAGGCTAGTGCATGGGCTTTAATACGCGAATTCGAAGCATTTCCTTCAGGAAAGCTACCACTTAAGAAAAACACAATTCGTTTTAAACCCAAAGTTAATATTATTTTTATTAGAACACAAAAATAACCATTATTAAGAGAAAAACGTTAATGTACAATTGAAACTCAAGGCTTAATTTTGTAGCTTATTATGAACAACACAATTCAACAAAAAAAGGATTCGTTTGAACGCCTTTTAAATGTTATGGACGATTTGCGCGCTCAATGTCCATGGGATAAGAAACAAACGATACATACCCTTCGACATCTTACCATAGAGGAAACCTATGAGTTAGCGGAAGCCATCGACGACAATAACTTTACCGAAATAAAAAAAGAACTTGGCGATTTATTATTACACATTGTATTTTACGCTAAAATTGGCAACGAGCAACAGTCTTTTGACATCGCCGATGTTTGTAATTCACTTTGCGAAAAACTAATCGTACGGCATCCTCACATTTATGGAGATGCTAAAGTGGATAATGCGGAAGAGGTAAAACAAAATTGGGAGAAAATTAAATTGCAAGAAGGTAATAAATCTGTTTTGGGAGGCGTGCCAAATGCACTTCCATCAGTAATAAAAGCTATGCGCATGCAGGATAAAGCAGCACAAGTTGGCTTCGATTGGAATAACATAGATGAAGTATGGGAAAAGGTTCAAGAGGAACTTGAAGAATTTAAAAATGCAACTACCCTGGAATCCAGAACGGATGAATTTGGTGACCTTCTATTTTCATTAATTAACTATGCTCGATTTGCAGATATAAATCCAGAAACTGCCTTGGAGCAAACCAACAAAAAATTCAAATATCGTTTTCAGAAAATTGAAGAATATGCGGCATCGCAAAACAAATTAATTACCGATTTGACGATTGGTGAAATGAATAGAATTTGGGAGTTGGCTAAACTTTAATTTGTAATGCTCCTACCCTACTTTAATAATTACGTAACAGTTTAAATTCAATAAGAAAACTAAATAAAACATGAAACTATCGCAAAATAAAATTTTAATTACTGGTGGCACTTCTGGAATCGGACTTGGACTTACAGAGCGTTTTTTAACGGAAGGTAACACCGTTATTATTTGTGGCAGACGAACAGCCTTGCTTGAAAAGATTGCCCTAAAACATCCAACATTGATTACACGACCATGTGACGTTTCTAGGCCAGAGGAACGCATCGAATTGTTTCAATGGGTTATGTTAAACCATCCTGACCTTAATATTTTGGTTAACAATGCAGGCATTCAAAATTGGATGCAGATTAGCGATGAGGATTTTTTTGAAAGAGCACAAGAAGAAATTGCCATCAACATATTAGCTCCATTGCATTTAACCAATCTCTTCTTAAATTTACCTGCGCTAAGCACAATAATCAATGTTAGTTCTGGACTGTCGTTTACGCCATTAACTAAAACACCTGTATATTCTGCCACAAAAGCTTTTATTCACTCTTTTACCTTATCATTACAGCATTTACTTAAGACGAATTCGGTGGAGGTGATTGAAGTCATTCCACCCGCACTAAACACCGACTTGGGAGGCAAAGGATTGCATGATATAGCCCCACCGGTGAGTGACTTTATAACATCTATTTTCAAGCAAATACAAGAAGGAAAGACGACATTAACCTTTGGTTTTAGTGAAATGATGCTAAAAGCTGGACCCGAAGAGTTAACACAAGCCTTTAATCGAATGAATCCAGCATAAGTTACTACGTTATTATTTCCGGTTACCACTATTTGCGTTTAATTTTGCCCCATGAAAAAGAACAATGCTATTATTATTTGGCTTTTGGCAGGCTGCTTCTTAGTTTATATGATGGTTATAATAGGCGGATTAACCCGCCTAACACATTCAGGCTTGTCTATGGTGGAATGGAAGCCAACAGGATCATTGCCACCCATGAACACGGAAGAATGGAACATACAATTTGACAAATACAAGCAATCTCCTGAATTTAAGCTTATAAATTATGACTTTACATTAAGTGACTTTAAAAGCATTTTTTGGTGGGAATACATACATCGTTTTTTAGGCCGAATTATTGGCGTGGTATTTATACTTCCTTTCTTTTATTTTCTTATCCGAAAACAATTTCCAGTGGGTTTCATACGCAAAATGCTCTTGCTGTTATTTATTGGAGCATTACAAGGATTTGTTGGTTGGTTTATGGTTAGTAGTGGTTTACAACAGAATCCTAATGTAAGTCATTATCGACTTGCAACCCATTTAATAACTGCCCTTACTGCCTTTGCCTTCACTTTTTGGTTTGCACTTGACTTACTATATCCTAATCGTGAATCTGTTTCAAACCCAAAATTAAAAAAGTATGCTACAGTTATCTTTGTACTAGTTGTATTTCAAATTATTTACGGTGCATTTGTAGCTGGATTAAAGGCAGGGTATGTTTATCCTACCTTTCCAAAAATGGGAAGTCAATGGGTACCAGATGGCTTGTTGGAATTACAACCATGGTGGCGAAATTACACAGAAACCCAAGTTGGAGTTCAGTTTGTGCATCGATGTTTGGCATACTTGGTGGTAACTTTTATTGGATTACTATGGTGGAATTCAAAAAAGTCTAAATTATCTCCAATTCAAGTTACTTTATTAAATTGGTTTGCTATCATAGTACTTATGCAATTTATGTTAGGAGTAATAACAATACTTTTCGGAGTTCCAGTAATTATTGCAATTATCCATCAAACTGGAGCATTTTTCATATTTTCTACGGCACTCTTTCTCATACATAGGCTGCGCTAATCAACTTTAATTTAACCGCATTCGATTCTTATAGTATTGATAAATTTGGAAAAATCGTTTTTCGAAATCGCAAAAATTTAATATCTTCGCGCACCTTAAGAGGCGGGGTAGCTCAGTTGGTTAGAGCACGGGATTCATAACCCCGAGGTCGGCAGTTCGAGACTGCTCCCCGCTACCAGAGTATCAAAACCCTTATTTAATAAGGGTTTTGTCGGTTAAAGGGGACAAAGGGGGACAAAATATCAGAATGATACTACCCAAATTTAAAGACATTGAAATTTATTTTGGGTGCCGCAGAGTGGCAGGAAAATCCGATTTCCATCAGCCCAAAGACATCCGAAAAAAATGGTTCATCAGGTACAATTTCTTGGTTGAAGGCGAGTACCAGCGCTTTAAGGTAAAGGGCGGAATTAACCGCTTTCATACTGTTGAAACACGTTTTCAAGAGGCAAAACTTTTGAAGGATAGTATGGAGTTTTTGCTCACCAATGGTTACAATCCAGTTGAAAACGAACTGGAAAGTCAGGAAATGGCAACCACTGATCCAGCGGAACTTATTCGTCAATTGCCGATTATTGATGGTTTAAAATGGGCATTCGAAAAACATTCCCCACATATTGCTCCGAAAACACGAACCGATTACAACGGAATTCTATTAAATATTTATAAAGCTATTACTGAGTTAAACTACTCCAAACTCAATGTGGATGGATTTAAGAAGGCTCACCTGCGTGCGGTGATGGATCATTAAAGGAGAAGAATAATCTTAGCAATAACCGTTATAATGCATACATAGAATACATTAAAGGAGTTTATAAGTCGTTCATGCAATTTGATGTGTTTGATGTGTCACCAATTGCCACTTTTGAACGATTGAAAGAATTGGAGGCAAAGTCATTTGAAACACTTACCTCGGACGAACGTTTGCAAGTATATGTTCACCTCGCAAAAGTGCATCCCGACTTCCTTATTTACTTTCTTTTGATCTATCATACCGCCCTCCGACCAAAGGAATTGGTTTCATTGCAGATTTCAAATTACCACGAGAAAGCAACTAGTTTCGTGATCGAAGCAGGGGAAACGGTGACCTTGCTAGGCGAAACTCATAGCAAAACAAAAACACAAAAAAGACGGTTTGTAGCCATCCCTCCCGAGGCAATGGAATTATTGCAATCGATGAATCTGAAACAATATCCTGAAAATTATTTCATTTTCTCAACGGGATTTAAACCAGGCGTAGTAAATATCGATAGGAAACGTGCAACAGAAATTTGGCATCGTGAAGTGATTGCCAAATTAAAGATCAATAAAAAAATGTACGGTGTCAAGCATCTCGGCATTGATGACAAGTTAGAAAACGACACGAGCATTGATGCGATACAGTCGCAAGCCGGGCATACTACCAAGGAAATGACCAAACGTTACTCAAAGAAACTTAAAGAGGTTTATCAAAAGGAAATTGACAGTAAGAGCAAGGGGTTCTTGGAGGATTAATATAATATCGCCGGTCCATATATTAATGGCTAATTAGTCTTTAAACTGGATTAATCACAATTATTAGAAAGCTTATCCATCTGCTTCCCAAACATTTCATCTTCAATTATTCTAATGCGCAATAACCATTCACCTGAAATGCTGTTTTCTATTTGTGTAATTGCAAAAACAGACGACTTGTCATTTTTGTTTTTGCCAACATATGCCTTATCACCGTATATATCATGACCTTCAATTAGCTCAAATGGTCCTTTGGAAATAATTTTGACTTTGTCGTTATTACCTCCCCAAGAATCTAAATACTTACTTAAAACATACGTTCCACTCTTTGACTTGTCATTATAACAAATTTCTAATTGCCAATTCTCTTCTTGTTTATCATTGTGGAATACCCATTGCCCATTTAAATTTCCTAAATTGTTTTTCAATTTATTTGAAACGGAGTTGCATCTACACATTAATAGAGCGAAAGCGGTTAAGATTAATAATTGCTTTATCATAATATTTATTATTAGCATTTGCCATTCGTTTACTAATTTGAGATATACCACCTCTAATACCAGATTCAACAAATTTAAACATTTCATTGTCAGTTAATAACTCTAATTCTACTTTAGTATATTTTAACATTGAATCAAATGATAAAGACGGAGCAGTATAATAGTATTCACAGTCTAAATTATAATTTTGATAACATACTTCTCTAAAATTTTCCCATATATCAGCTAATAATAATACATCAGATTTTAAATACAAGTTATGATAATCTAGTA
>CAINMV010000015.1 GCA_903850915.1 uncultured Bacteroidota bacterium | reverse complement strand
ATGTATTTGAGGTGGATGGTTCGAAGAGACCAACAAGGGGTGGATTTTGGGCTGTGGAGGGAAATAAAACCATCGCAACTGATTTGCCCTATCGATGTGCATGTGGAAAGGGTGGCTAGAGCCTATAATTTTATTTACCGCCAGCAGGTAGATTGGCAATGTGCCTTGGAATTAACACAAACGTTAAAAACCTTCGATGCGCTTGATCCCGTAAAATATGACTTTGCTCTTTTTGGATTAAGCGTTTTTAAGGACTGGCAAAGACCGGTGTAAAAAATGAAGTATAAATACTTGTGAATACTCTTCGAGATTAATTTAATTTGCAAGACAACAAACAATAGATGTCAAACGACGTAAAAGAATCCACTCGGCTTAATAAAGCCATTAGCGATACCGGTTTTTGCTCCCGAAGAGAAGCTGATAAATATATTGAACAAGGTGTGGTGACTATTAACGGAAAGCCTTGTGGGCTGGGTGTTCGTGTTTTCCCTGGCGACGAAGTAAAAGTAAATGGAGCGTCGCTTCCTAAGTTAGAAAAAACGGTATATATCGCCTTCAACAAGCCTGTCGGGATAACCTGTACTACGGAACTAAAAATAAAGGGTAATATCATCGATTATATTCGACATCCCCAACGCATTTTTCCTGTAGGTCGCTTGGATAAAGACTCAGAAGGACTTATTTTTTTAACAAGTGATGGGAATATTGTAAATAAAATATTGCGAGCGGGTAATCATCACGAAAAGGAATATTTAGTTACAGTGAATAAACCGATTACATCGGCTTTCATTCATAAAATGGGTAATGGTATTCCAATTCTCGATACCATTACATCACGGTGCTTTGTGAAAAAAGAAAGCAATTATGTTTTTCGAATTATCCTTACTCAAGGTCTCAACCGCCAAATACGGCGCATGTGCAGCTACCTCGATTACGATGTGTTGAAGTTAAAACGCATTCGTATTATGAATATAAAACTCGATGCTATTCCCATTGGGAAATGGAGAGATTTTACGAGCACAGAATTAGAAGCGATGCACCAAATGATAGCCAATTCTATAAAAACTGAAGAAGCATCCGTTATTGCGAACACATCAAAAAATCCATTTTAGTTTAAAAAAATATTCAAATAAACGAAAGCGTAATTTTAGGTTATAAAAAAGGCCGTTCTAAAGAACAGCCTCTTTCAATAATTTATATTCAAAATAATCTATTCAATTCCTAAAGCATAATAACCTTTGGTTCCATCAGGATTTATTCCCTCCACCAAAACACCTCCTTTTTTACTTACGATGGCTGCAGTAACTTCGCTCACGGAGCTTACATCTTTTTTATCAACTTTGGTGATTACAAATCCTTCAGGTATGCCGGCACTTCTAAATTTCCCTGTTCCCACTTTAGTTACCTTAACCCCGTTTTTTAATTCCATTTTTTGAAGTGCATTTTTATCCATACTTGCAAACTCAGCACCCAATGCCCTTCCGGTTTCGATGGCAGCACTCTCGGTAATTTTGGTGTTTCCTGCTTCATTTTTCAAAATAACATCCGTGGTCTTAAGTGTATTATCACGCAAGTAACTAAGAGCCACTTTATCACCAGGTTTGCGGCGGCTTATTTGCTCTTGTAATTCGCTTACTGCATTCACTTCTACATCGTCTACTTTTAAAATCACATCGCCTTTTTTAAGTCCAGCCTCGGCTGCAGCGCTGCCATCGTTTGTTTTCTCAACAAATATTCCCTTCACCTCCTTTAAATCATTTTCCTCTGCTTTTTTGGCATCTACATCCGTGATTTGAATTCCGAGGTATCCGCGTTGAACTTTGCCATATTTATGAAGGTCGTCGACTACTTTTTTAACAATATTCACCGGAACAGCAAACGCATAGCCTTCGTAGTTGCCTGTTTGTGAAGCAATTGCTGTATTTATTCCGATTAATTCGCCTTTGGCGTTTACCAATGCGCCACCACTATTTCCCGGGTTTACAGCAGCATCTGTTTGAATAAATGCCTCAACTGGAGAAGAACCATTGATGAGTCTTATGTTTCTTGCTTTGGCACTTACAATACCAGCAGTTACTGTAGAGGTTAAGTTAAACGGATTTCCAACTGCCAACACCCATTCACCAACTTTTACTTCATCACTATTGCCATAGCTTACAAATTGTAATTTTTCTTTGGGGTCGATTTTAAGTAAGGCAATATCGAAATTAGGGTCGCTACCAACAAGGGTGCATTTATAGCTTTTTTTATTGTTCAACACTACTTCTATGCTTCCACCACCTTCAATTACGTGGTTGTTGGTTACAATATAGCCATCTTCGCTTAAAATAACGCCAGATCCTGATTTTTGCGATTCACCTTGATTGGGCATAGTGAAACCATGTTTGCGAAAAAAATCTAGGGGGTCGAATTGCTCCTGACTCTCGCCATCACCAGTTGGACTGTCAGTGCTTCCGGTTACCTTAACATGCACCACCGCTGGTGTAGCAACCTGTGCCGCATTAATAAAATTAGCCTGAGGCATATCTCCAGCCATTCCGGTAAATTGGAAATTTTGTTTTGCACCAAATTCAGAGGGTGAATTCGATGTGAATACCTTCGATAAACCTAAAGCGGTAATGCCTCCCAATAAGGCAACACTAAAAAAAACGAGATACTTTTTCATGTGAAGAATTAGATTAAAAATGAAATTAGTTAGTTAATAAATTAATTTATAGTAAAAATAAAATCACAAAATCAAAAAGCAAATTTAGTATAATTGATATAATATTGTTTCTAAAAAGTTGTTAAGTATTTTACCTTTGTAACCCTCAACGTAATGAATACGAATAACTTAATAAATAGTTACATTAGAATTTAATTTTCTTTCGTCAAACACAATTTACCTTTCTTTGCCTTAAGTAATCAATGGCTCGAAAACGACACTACTCCGATACCGAGATTCTGCAAGAAATACGTGCAGGAAATCAGCAAATACTAATTTATTTGTTCGAGGAAAACTATTCGAGTATTAAAAAATATGTTTTGCAAAATAATGGTGGAATCGAAGATGTTGATGATCTGTTGCAGGAAGCAGTGATTATTGTATGGCAAAATTCGGCGAAGCCGGAGTTCCAGTTGTCTTCGGCTTTAAGAACTTATTTATATGCCATAGTCAAAAATTTATGGCTTAAAATGTTAAAGAAAAAGCAACGTGTGGTAAACATCCATCAAAACGAATATGACCATATAAACCCCGTATTGCAAGGGCCATCGCAGTTCGACCGTAAAGTGCTTCTAAATTGTATGGATGAATTGGGTGCCACCTGCAAACAGTTATTATCTTATTACTATTTTGATGGATATTCAATGACGCAGATTGGTGAGCTTATGGGATTTAATAATGCGGATACGGTGAAGGCAAAGAAATACCAATGTTTGAAACGTTTGCAAGAAATTATAAAACAAAGATTCAATAAACACGACTTATAAACTATTCCATGGAAACCAATAATTTTGAGTTGTTTGATTCGTACATGCGCGGTATGCTTTCGCAAGAAGAACTACTTCAGGTTGAATCAAAGCTGCGAATCGACGAGGATTTTCAACACGACTATGAGTTATACCAACTCATCGTGACTGCTATTGCCGAAAATCGGAAGTCGGAATTGAAGACCTTTATAAGTAATAATATAAAAGTGAAGCCGGTTCCATTTTTTAAAACACCGGCATTTTTTGCCACAGCTGCAGCCTCCATTGCGCTTTGCATTTTAAGCTATTTCGTAATTTACAAAAAACTAGTAGAGCAGAATATTCTTGCGCAACAGGAGGAAATTAGATCAAAATTCGAAGTAGCGCATACTCCAATGCCTGATTCGATTGGGAGTTTGGCAGAGAAAGGAGGTTCTTTGGTGGTGCAAAAAGAAACAGCCACAAACAACAAAGAGGATCAACCAAAACAAAATTCTACGGTAAATATTAAGGAGGCGCAACCAGAATTATTGTACACCACTAACGAAAAGCAAGATAATCAAGCACAAGCATTAAATGAATCGGACGCTGTAGCAACCGCCGACAATATTAAGGTAGTTGGTGATGATATGTTATTTGATACTTTTTTATCCATACCTCGTAAAATATATATTGCCAAGCCTGAACAATATAAAACTAGTGTAAATGATTTATACACGGTAGTGGTTGCAGGCGATAAATTACGATTGGAGGTGCAATTCTGGCATTCGCCAATTAACTATAATGGTTATCGTTTGCATCACAATTTACTTGTTATTTACGGTAATTTCGACCCACTACAAGCTAGTTTTCAGGAGTTAAAAGATGTGATTTTTATGAAATACAAAAATGAATATTATAAGCTTGAGGCTACCGAAAATTACACGTCAATGAAAAAAGAAACGGATGCGAAAAGAATTGCAGATTTAGATTTGAAAAAATAAATTTAACAGAAAATACCCTAATAAATATAGAATACGATGGCAACATTATTTACCAAAATTGTTAATGGCGAAATACCAGCTTATAAAATTGCAGAAGATGAAAATTATCTCGCGTTTTTAGATGTCTCTCCTTTAACGAAAGGACATACCTTGGTGATTCCTAAAATTGAGAACGATTATATTTTTGATCTTGATGATGAGCGCCTATCTGGGCTTATGGTGTTTGCTAAGAAGGTGGCTATTGCCATTAAATCTGCAATCCCTTGTCGTAGAATCGGTGTTGCTGTTATTGGACTAGAAGTGCCTCATACTCACATACATTTGATACCAATGGATCATGTAGGCGACATGAATTTCTCTAATGTTAAATTAAAGATGTTGCCGGATCAGATGCAAGAAATAGCAAAGGCAATACGTGGAGAATAGACGTATTTTTAGTTCGTTAATTAAATCGCAAATTATTAAAATGGCTCTAAAAATCACTTTTAGTTTTCATGATTTTTAATATTATTGCACACACTTAACTTGATTATTATCATGGAAAAATCTAGCAGCTGGACTTGGCTCTATATCCTTATCGCTTTGTTTATTTTATATCAAACAAATCCTTCTACCGCCGATCATAAGGCAGAAGCGAAAAGAGAAATTCTGGCGTCTTTAAATAAAAATATCGCCTCGACTACAAACAATTTTTGGGTTAAAGAATTTGCTGGAATAATAGGAATTGCTGCCATAGAAGAGAATTTAGATCAAGCAATTACCCGACATAACTACCTTATCTTTTCTACTACAAAATTCTCTATGTATGGTGTCAATGAAACAATTGGCTTTGGTATTCTTGGCAATGTATTCATATCAAAAGAGGTAAATACGGAGGTGGATAAAATATTCAAAAAAGGAAAAGACGCATTTATTAAGGATGAAAAATTGGAAGAGAATAAATCAAACGATTCTACAGAATCGTATGATAACACAAAGAAAGCAGAAAATGCAGGAGAGCAAATGCAACAAAATTCTAAGAATATTACGATTGGACAGCGCTATAATGTTTTAGCTAGCCCTGCCTTTCCGGTTGATGTATATAGTACACCCGAAAATTCCGATAATTCGAATCAGAAATTTAAGGCGAGTTTATCGGTAACTGTAAAAAAACAACGCAATGGTTTTGTTTATGTTGTTTACGATGATTCTGAGAACCAAGATGACTTTATTGAAGGATGGATTTCAGAGGAATTTATTGAGGTAGAGTAATTGCGTCGAATATAGTTTCGCAATTTTTAATTCCTAATAACAATTCGCACTCCTTTTCCATTCGCCGATTGTAAGTAATATATCCCCGAAGGATAATTTAGGACTTCAAGTTGTGTTTTTTCTGTTGGATTTGTATCAAATGAAGCAAGCTTTTGCCCTAGAGAATTAACAAAAACAAAGTGCTCTATTTCTGAGGATCCACTTATAACAGTTATAAAATCTCTGCATGGATTGGGTGATGCACTAAAGCCTTTTAATGCAGAGTTTTTGATTCCGTTGCTGCCTAAGATGATTGTCACCGTATCGGTATGATGACAACCAGTACTATCAGTAATATAAGCAAAATAAATTCCAGCAGTTCTCACAACAAGGCTTTTGCCCGTGCCACCCGTGTTCCAGCTTACAGTTCCATTTGAGGCAATAGTAAGTATAGCACTATCATTCGTTGCAAGTATTGAAGTTTTGTTCGGTATTATTTTAATAGCATTTACATTAATGCTGATGGGGATTTTTAATGTTGGCTGGGTGGTGCTATTATTTTCAATGATAAGTGTATCGATAATATTGCCAGTAGCATTAAGTAACTTTCTTAATGAAATTTCTAAAACGGCTTGTCGGCTAAAGTTAGCGCTAGCCGCGTTCAAGGCAAATTGACTTTGGCTACATTTTATTTGAGAACAAGCAATATCAGTGTTGCCATTATTGTATACGATTACTTTGTAATTTATTGAGTCATAAACATAGGCAGCATTGTTAATTTGCTGTGCGTCGCACCAAAGCAAAGATTTTGAAGGTGCAACCGAAGTATTGGCAATTGAGGTAATTCGTTCTAAAAATTCAGGATGATCAATAAAAGGGTTGCGGTTTCTTTGATAAGCGAAAATATCCTCATTTCTCTTTCTGTCGATGGTATCGGGTAAAAATTGCATACACCAAGTGCGCAAAATACTTTCTTGTGGACCGAAGAAGGTTACCAATCCATAGGCAGGATTATTGTATCGAATCGCAAAATATAGCATTGCTCGCGCAGAACGTCCTTTTTGTGCGTCGCGTGGCTCAAAAAGTGTAGAGATGCCCTTAGACCCTCCATTACTCCATGATGGACTACTTACCATTCCAAAAGCATTGTTGCTCCTGTAATTATTGGCAGCATCATCGGTAGGAAATAAGTGATTTAAATCGCTTACCATAGGACTACTTGAGCTGAATAAACTTTGTGGCCAAGTATGTTCTGTATTAAAACTGCTGTTAGTTTGGCAATCTGTTCGAGCAATATATCCTACCGCCAAGCGCCCAGTATAAATGCATTCCAATGTGTTTTGAGTTGCTCCTTGACCGTTCACCTTTTTATTATCGATCTCCATGAACATCTTATCTCGGGCCGCATTATAGCTAAAACTTAAAAAGTTGGTTCCTAAGATGGTATTCAGGGATGTTTTTAATGCTTCGTCAAATTTGTTATACGTATTGTCGTAATAAGCTTCAACGTATTTGCCATATCCTGCTACCGGAAATGAGAAATCTCCAACGTTGGTATGCATTAACACGGTACTATTATATTGGATGTTGTGTCTTGGTTTAAATTTTACCCGAAACGATTTTGAGGTAGAAGGTGCAATCCAGAATCCAGAGGTGTCGCTGATCTTAAATTCTGAAATAGGACTATAGATATAAAATACATGGATAAATCCGCAACTATTGTTGGTGAGATTTACAACTGCGCTATCGGCGCTGGTAGTTAGAATTGGGTTGGTGAAAGTAAGATTTACAGGCGAGAAACTGATTGATTGTGAAAAACCGGCTTTTACGACCAAAAGCAGCAGTAAGTTAAAGGCAAGGTGAATAAATTTACGTAACATGGTGCGAATTAGCACAAAAAACATCAAAAGGAAGGTTAATGTCCTGTTTTAAAATGAAATCGATGATTATTTGTCATTTTTTAATACAATTGATACAAAATACATAAGTCAAGGACTTTTAAGTTTTTCGGCAGGTATTATTTCCAATGCGCTATATTTGTCACCCAAAAAAAGTTTAAACCTTTATATGAAGACCATTGATGATTTTAATTTTGCCAATAGAAAAGTTCTCCTTAGGGTGGATTTTAATGTGCCTTTAAATAAAGACTATTCAATTTCTGATGACGCACGCATCCTTGCTGCGATTCCAACCATTCAGAAAATTAGAAAAGAAGGAGGTTCTGTAATTCTTATGAGTCACCTAGGGCGTCCTAAAACAGGTCCAGAAGAAAAGTACTCTTTAATACATATTGTAAAGCATCTGAGCAACCTACTCGACTGCGATGTTAAATTCGCGCCAGACTGTATTGGGTCAGAAGCCTCAGCATTGTCTTCATCGTTGGAGGCTAAGGACGTGCTTTTGCTAGAAAACCTTCGTTTTTATCCTGAAGAAGAAAAGGGGGATTTAGAGTTTTCTAAAAAACTAGCCGCATTAGGAGATTTCTATGTTAATGACGCCTTTGGAACTGCACATCGGGCGCATGCCAGCACTGCTGTTATCGCTCAGTTTTTTTCGGGCAACAAATGTTTCGGATACGTTATGGCCAAGGAAATAGCCAATGCGGAGAAAGTGATGAATAACTTTGAACGGCCTTTTACCGCAATAATGGGGGGAGCAAAGGTGAGCGATAAGTTGCTTATCATTGAAAGTTTAATGGAAAAGGTCGACACCATGATCATTGGTGGTGGTATGGCATATACATTCTTTAAAGCCATGGGCGGAAATATTGGCAAGTCGCTTGTCGAGGAAGATCGTGTGCAACTATGCAAAGAAATAATCCAAAAAGCTAAAGATAATAACATCCAACTTTTGCTACCACACGATAGTATAACCTCCAATGCATTTAGCAATGATGCTGTGATTGGGGAGGCCGACAATATGCAAATTCCAGAAGATATGATGGGTCTCGATATTGGTGCGATGGCACGTAAAACATTTTTCGATGCCATTGTGAAGTCTAAAACGGTACTTTGGAACGGCCCAATGGGTGTGTTTGAAATGAGTAATTTCGAAAATGGCACCAAAGCAGTAGCCCTCGCTGTGGCCGAAGCAACGGAAAAAGGTGCTTTTAGCCTGGTGGGCGGCGGCGATTCTGCTGCTGCAGTGGCTAAGTTTGGTTTTGAAGATCGGGTGAGCTATGTAAGTACCGGTGGTGGTGCACTTTTAGAGTATTTTGAAGGTAAGGCACTTCCAGGTATTTCAGCGATAAACGAAGAATAGTAAAGGAATTGTTACCTCTATTTTACGTAATCTTCCTCTTTTTATATCTTAAAATTACGAATCTATCGTAAAACAATTCTAATTAATCAACATTCAGAAAAAAACAGTTTGGGTATTTGATAAAATTAGATATGTTTGTAGTGTTTAAAAAAGAATTTTTCTGTCATGAAGAAATTACTGTTGTTTATAGCAACCATTATTGCATTCGGTGGTACCGCGTTCGCTCAGAAGAGCAAGTCAGGCGCTATTAGTGTTGATCCACCTACTTCGGTAGAACAGGCCTTCACCAAAAAATACAAACTCGCCAAAAAGCCAATTTGGACAGCCGAAGAAGAGAACTATCGTGTTGATTTTAAATATAACGATGTGAAAATGGGTGCGTGTTATAGTGGCGATGGCAAAATGCTATACACCGAGAAAGAGTTGTCTAAAGCACAACACAATAAGGTGGCGTTAAAATATATAGAAGAAAATTATGCAGGTTACAAAGTAATCAGCATGAAGAAGAGAGATACCTACGACAAGAAAACCACCTATGTTGCTATGCTTCGAAAAATAAAAGAATTACTTGAAGTAGAGTTTGATAAAAAAGGGGGTTTTATAAGAGATGCAGATAAAACACCTGTTTCTGCAAGCAAGAAAAAGAACAAAAAAGACGAGGATGAAGAATCTATGGACGAGGAGAAGCCAGTTAAGAAAGATGCTAAAGTTAAAAAGTCAAAAGGTGATAGTGGAGATAATGAAGACGAGGAGGCGGCTCCTGCTGCCAAGCCAGAGAAAGCTAAAATAGCTCCAAAGAAAACTAATGATGATGAGGAGGAAGAAGCCGCACCAGTCTCTAAACCTGAGAAAGCCAAAGCTACAGTAGCTCCTAAAAAAGCCACTAACGATGATGAAGACGATGAGGCGGATGCCAAGCCAGAACCTAAGAAAGAGAAAGCTAAGCCTGCTCCTGCTCCTAAAAAAGAGAAGAAAAAGAAAACAGAGGAGGAAGAAGAAGACGAATAGTGTGAAATTAAAATATATAAAAAAGCTTCAGTTTATCGCTGGAGCTTTTTTTGTTATTGCACTTTATGCTTTATAAATCAAAGCTGTCATTCACTATCGTTGGCATTATATGTAAAAATAATTCTCCGCCGTATTGTCATTTATGACGCAAAAATTCGGAAATAATGCACCTGTTTTTAGTTTAGTCAAATAATTGCAATTCCGTTATCTTTGAAATCTTTTATACTTTTTATAGAACAATAATTATGGCAGGAGCATTTGGAAAAATATTTGGAAAAATATTTGGCAATAAAGCCGACAAAGACTTAAAGGAACTTACCCCTTTTGTTGGAAAAATAAATGAGGAGTTCGAGAAGCTTAAAAACCTCAGCAACGACGAATTACGTTTTAAAACAGAAGAATTTAAAGGCATAATAAAAGCCTCTCTGAGCGAAATCACTCATACTATTGATGATACTAAAGCGAGAGCCGATGATTCCGAAATTGATGTTAACGATAAGGAAGAGCTTTACAAGGAGATAGAAAAACTTGAAAAGGAACGTCTAACATTATTAGAGCAAGTGCTTCTAGAGCTATTGCCGCAAGCATTTGCTGTAATTAAAGAAACATCAAAACGATTTTCAGAAAATGAAAGATTGGAGGTGACGGCTCAGGCTTTTGACCGAGATTTAGCAGCACGTAAGGAGTTTGTGAAGATAAATGGAGATAAAGCATTTTGGAGTAACTCTTGGGATGCTGCAGGCATAACGGTGAAATGGAATATGGTGCACTATGATGTGCAACTTATCGGTGGGTCGGTATTGCATCAAGGCAAAATTGCCGAGATGGCAACAGGAGAAGGTAAAACGCTTGTTTCAACATTACCAGCATACCTAAATGCACTCGCAGGCTTTGGCGTACATATTGTTACCGTTAACGATTACCTAGCGCGTCGTGATTGTGAGTGGAATGGCCCGTTGTTTCAATTTCATGGGCTGGTGGTAGATTGTATCGACCTGCATCAACCCAATAGTGAGGCGAGGCGCAAAGCATATCAAGCAGACATTATTTATGGTACAAATAATGAATTTGGTTTCGATTACCTCCGCGACAATATGGCGACAAGCAAAGATGATATTGTGCAGGGGCACCTTCATTACGCCATGGTGGATGAGGTAGATAGTGTTTTAATTGATGATGCCAGAACACCGTTAATTATTTCTGGTCCGATTCCGAAGGGCGACGAACAAGAATTTTACGAGTTAAAACCACGTATTGAGAAGGTGGTAGAAGCACAGAAAAGATATTTAAATACGTGCCTCTCTGATGCGAAGAAACTATGGGAGCAGAACAAGCATGATGATGCCGCGATGCCATTGCTGCGCTGCTTTAGAGGGCAACCTAAAAACAAAGCACTCATTAAGTTTATGGGTGAACCCGGAGTAAAACAGTTTCTCTTAAAAACAGAAAATTTTTACATGCAGGACAATTACAAGGAGATGCCGAAGATTGATGCGGAGTTGTACTTTGTAATAGATGAAAAAAATAACAATTGCGAGCTTACAGATAAAGGTTTGGAAGCGATCACTGCGTCGGGTGAAGATAAAAGCTTTTTCGTTTTACCTGATGTAGGGAGTATTATAGCGGATATTGAAAAGTCGGAGGCAAACGCAGATGAAAAAACGAAACTAAAAGAAGATGCATTGTTGCAATTTTCAAGTAAGAGCGAGCGTATTCATACCATCAATCAATTGCTGAAAGCTTACAATATGTTTGAGCGTGATGTTGAATACATTATTGATGATGGCAAAATAAAAATTGTTGACGAACAAACAGGCCGAGTTTTGGATGGCAGAAGATATAGCGATGGATTGCACCAGGCTATCGAAGCCAAGGAGAATGTGAAGGTGGAAGATGCTACCCAAACGTTTGCTACCATTACATTGCAGAATTATTTTAGAATGTATCATAAGTTGGCCGGGATGACGGGTACAGCCGAAACTGAGGCGAGTGAGCTTTGGGAGATATATAAACTTGATGTAGTAGTGGTGCCTACCAATAGACCTACTTCACGTACCGACAAAAATGATAAAGTGTACAAAACACGTCGTGCTAAATTTAAGGCAGTAATCGACGAAATAGAACGCCTTAGAAACGAAGGACGCCCAATACTTGTAGGAACAACAAGTGTGGAAATTAGTGAGCAGCTGAGCCGAATGTTGCAAATAAAAAAAATACCGCACAATGTGCTCAACGCAAAACAACATCAGCGTGAAGCCGAAATTGTGCAGATGGCAGGACAAAAAGGGCAAGTTACCATTGCAACAAATATGGCGGGTCGTGGAACGGATATTAAGCTCACCGATGAAACAAAACAAACCGGCGGACTTGCTATTATTGGTACAGAACGACATGAAAGTCGTCGCGTCGATCGTCAGCTTCGTGGTCGTTCGGGCCGGCAAGGCGACCCTGGGACATCGCAATTCTTTGTTAGTTTGGAGGATGATTTGATGCGTTTATTTGGTAGCGATCGTATGAGTCGAGTAATGGATAGATTTAATATTCCTGAAGATGAAGTTATTGAAAATAGTATCATCACCCGTCAGATTGAAGGTTCGCAAAAGAAAGTGGAACAGAATAACTTTGGCTCACGTAAACATTTGCTTGAATACGATGATGTGATGAACAACCAACGTAATGTGGTTTACACCAAAAGACGTAATGCATTATTTGGCGATAAATTAGCAATTGATATTGTAGAGAGCATTTATACGTTTTGTAAAGATATCGTGGAGGAATTTAAACCATCTAATAATTTTGAGGGTTTAGAAATGGAGCTTTTAACACTGATTGCAACCGAACCCAATTTTGATGCTTCATATTTCTCCTCCAATAAGCCGGAGACGATTACCGAGAAGCTCTTCGATCATCTTAGTGAGGTATACAAGAAGCATGCAGAACAGATTTCATTGCAAAGCTATCCAGTGATTAAAGATGTTTTTGAAGATCGGGGGCATCAATATGAAAATATTTTAGTGCCTTTCACCGATGGAACCAAAACAGTAAATGTGATTGCCCCTTTGCGAAAATCATATGAAACAAATGGAAAAGAAGTGTTTCTAAGTTTCGAAAAAATGGTGATGTTGAGTTTTATCGATGACGCTTGGAAGGAGCATTTGCGTGACCTCGACGACTTAAAGCAAGCAGTACGTAATGCTCATCTAGAACAAAAAGATCCATTGTTGATTTATAAGTTGGAGTCGTTTCAGCTCTTTAATTTAATGATGGCCAAGATTAACAAGAATGTTTTGCCCATGTTTTTCCGAGGCCATATTGAAAGAAGCAATCAGCAGCCACAAACTATAAACGAGCCAGTGCGCCGTCCGAGCAACTTAAATAAGTTAAAGACCTCCAGAGAAAGCGATATACCACAACTGCAAAATGTTCAGGATACTAGCGCTAATGCTCCTGCTGAACAAGAGAAGGTTGCACCGATAAAAGTAGGACCGAAGGTAGGTCGTAATGATCCTTGTCCTTGTGGAAGTGGTAAAAAATATAAAAGTTGCCACGGGAAGGAAAACGACTAACATAACTCCTAAAGAATCTTAACAAATCCTCTATAAGCCTTGATTTCAAGGCTTTTTTTTTGAGTGGTGTTCATATCTATTTTTAGTCGCTATGGGTTGTACTAACCCCCTAATTCCTGGACATATTTATTAAAAGGTTGTGTAAGATTTCACTCTCCCCATTGTTGTCCTGTTCACCTCTTAGGCGAAGATAGGCAGTTTCTCCAGACTGGATGGAAATTCCGACAAGATTGACCAACTGAATCAGAATTTGATTAACATTATAAATAGAGGGTTGTAGGTTGTAAAACAATCTTTTTTCTTGGTGGTCAATCACGAATGAAAATAGATGGTCAATGCGACCGAATTTTCCAGTTAACAATTGATCAGGAAAATTATTTAGTTTTTTGGAGCGCCAGAATCAATCCAACATTTTATTTTCTTTCTATCATCCAAGGTAAGGGTCGAGTTCTTAGGCATATCTTTTGTATATAAAACTCTTTTTGAAAGTGTTCCATTATTTGCTCTAATTAATACGCCATCGTAGGTAGTGTAATTTCCATGAGGCGAACCTGAATTATGGCAACCGGAACTAATACAATTAGCATCTATAATAGCCTTTATTGCTGATGTATATGTAACAGGCATCGGTAAACAATTAAGATTTTGGTATTCATCCTTCTTGCAGCAATTCAGAATTAAAACAATAAATCCCGAAATTAACATCAATAAAAAAATGGAGCTTTTCAACGAAATTAGTTGGTTGTCTGCAATTCTACATCTTTGGTTTGTTTGCGCTCACTCCATTTTATCGTTGTGGCTATACCACCATGAACCGGCATCATGGCAACACTATCGAAAGCTAAAGCATAACAATAATAATTGCCGGGTCGAAGGTTTTCAATATGTACATGGTTGTCATCAGGTTCTCCCGATACCTTTAAATCAAAGTCTGTCAGAGGGTTTGAAGGTTGTGATGTGGCATTGAATTTTACATACAGGGTTGTTGTACCTATTATGGGTGTTGCGCCATGAAAAATTATTGCATGGATTTCTGCCTTGCCCCCGACATCATTCTTTTTGCATGATGCAACTGGTATTAATGTAATAGCAATAAATAAAACAATAAGTAGTTTGTTGATTGATGGCATGGTAACAAGTTTAAAAAATTATTATTAATTGGAAAGTTGAGTAGAAATAAATTATGTAAACGGCTCTTATAAAGTTCTTTTTTTAAATAAAATGATATAAGCGTTATTTCTTTCGAAGATCTTTTCTGATAAGAAACCGAAACAAGCAATCATTTTCTGAGTTATAACCATAGCAAAATAACTATATAGTCAAAAGTTAAAAGCAAATTATTTTAACACAACCTATCGTTTTATTATTTATCAAATGTATGATAAAAAATCATTACTTTTAATACTTTAAAAAAGCTAACATTGCAATTAATAAAGTAGAAATTGATTCAATTGTATTGTTGGCAAAATATTAATTTTATTATAAGATTTAGCTTCTAGGTATAAGAAAGTATATGAGTTCTCTAATTCCATGAAAAGCATTAAATCATTTTTAATTGTTCTTAGCTCCATGTTGTTCTTCTGCAAATGCGATAGCAATGCAGTATCCAATGCTCATTCTATCGATTCTTTGCAAACGAAAACAGATGTTTGCGTTAGGCCAGTCTCTGCTGCCGATACTTCAACTTACATTTGTCACAATGTCGAAGTAAAAGGTGATGTGGAGCAGCCATTTTCATTTACCATCGACGACCTTAAAAAGATGAAAGTGGTGGGAATCGACACCTTCAATTTAGTTTGTCAAACAGGGGCAACTTTGGAAAATAATTTCGGATGCAAAGGTGTGTTGCTTAAGGATATTTTAAACAAAGCCAAGATTAAGCAAACCGGACATAAAGACCGCAATTTTTATATAGTAGCTCGTGCTAGTGATAATTATATGGCTACCTTTTCATGGTCCGAAATTTTCAATAACATAACGGGTGAAAATACCTATGTTATTTTTGAAGAAAATGGGAAGCCAATACAACGTAAAGGCGAGATGATTTTGATTTGTATCAACGATATCAAAACTGGGCCACGTCATGTTTTTTGGTTAAAAAGCATCGAGGTGTACCGTGTCAATTAAATTAACCTTCGTTTTGTTCGTCAAAATACCCCTTGGATTTTACTTTTGTAGAAAAGAAGTTAAGGAATAAAACCAAAAAGAAAAGAAAGAGTAAAGCTTGGATGCTTACTAAGAATTTTCCCATAGCCGTTATTGGATAAAGATCTCCATATCCAATCGTGGAGGAGGTAATAATGCTAAAATAAACTGCATCATACCAGTTTTGTAATGGCATATTCAAGTAGTTTCCATGTGCGTAGAATACCGCAAAGCAGAATGCAATTTCCAAATAGTTAAAGAAAATTAATAGCATTGATCTTTTGTAGGATCTTGGTTTGGAAAACACATCGGAGGCGAAGATTAATGTAGGAATGTAGAGTACGGTTTCCAGAACTAAATAGACTACAGTCCAAAGCAGCCACTCTTGATGTTGCCATCTGTTGATGACAATTACTAAAGGTGAAATTACCTTAAGGATAATGTATAAATCTAAAGCTAAATCCTGATAACGATAGCTTATTTTGCCTGCCCAATATTTGATGTATACGCCAGGAAACATAAGCTGTGAAGATGATAGGAATAGCCGAATTAATTTCTCTACACCATTATCATCTTGGTGGTTATTGTTCCAAATAGCCTGAATATTATGAATGCGCTTTTGAATAGGATTATACTTCGGTGGTTTTAATTCACCAATATTGCCAAGGAAAAGTTTGGAGAGAAATCGTTTCATTGAATTAAATGATACCTACTTTTTTGCGCCACTTTAGTATAGCATACGGTTTACCTTTATTAAAGGTTTTTCAAGGCAAGTAGTTTCTCCCAATGATCAGTCACGCCATCTTCCGCTAAAACCAATAATTCTGCTGCATAGGCCGGATTTTGCCGATTTACTACACTAAAACGCGATTCATTATATAAGAAGTCTTTCAAAGGCAAGGTGCGTTCTTTGCTATCGAGTAAAAATCGTTCTCCTTTCGGTTTTAATGGATTATATCGGAATAGTGGCCAATAGCCCGATTTAACAGCATTAACTTGATGTTCGGCACCATTGGCCATATCGTAACCATGGGCGATACAATGGCTATAAGCGATAACTATAGAGGTGCCAGGGAAGGCTTCGGCCTCCTGAATAGTTTTAATAGCATGAGCATCGTTAGCGCCCATGGCAATTTGAGCCACAAAAGCTGAACCATGAGCAATCGCTTGCATTGCTAAATCTTTTTTACCGTTTGCTTTGCCATTCACCGAAAATTTAGCACTCGCGCCTACAGGCGTAGACTTCGATTTTTGCCCTCCAGTGTTCGAATATACTTCGGTGTCGAGCACAATAATATTTACCTTTTCGCCTGTAGAGAGCACGTGATCTAAACCACCAAATCCAATATCGTAGGCCCAACCATCACCACCAATAATCCAATGTGATTTCTTTACGAGGTTGTCGGCAATTAAGTTTAACTGCAAGGCATCAAAAGTTTTTAGGTTAGCAATGCGCTTACGCAATTCGTGTACTAGTTCTCTTTGTTTATGAATACCCGCTTCTTGATTCTGGTCTATGAGAAGTATTTCATTTACTAAATCTTCACCAACGGTTTCTTTTAGACGAACTAATATGGAACGCGCGATTTCAGATTTTTTATCAAAGGCGAGTTTAATTCCCAAGCCAAATTCTGCATTATCTTCAAATAAGGAATTCGCCCATGCTGGTCCGCAACCTGCACTGTTACTGCTCCATGGTGTGGTAGGTAAGTTACCGCCATATATAGAAGAACAACCGGTAGCATTTGCTACTACCATGCGATCGCCATATAGCTGTGTGAGTAATTTTATATAAGGGGTTTCGCCACATCCTGAACAAGCACCCGAAAACTCAAACAAAGGTTGTAGAAACTGTGTTCCTTTAACTGTGTTTTTGTTAACAGTGAGTCTATCCATTTCAGGAATAGAAAGGAAGAAATTCCAGTTCTTAATTTCTTTTTCTTTTAATGGTAATTGTGACTGCATGTTAATGGCTTTATGCCCTGAATCAGTTTTGCTTTCTACAGGACAATAGGCAACACATAAGTTACAACCGGTACAATCTTCTACTGAAACCTGTAAGGTATAAGCTTGCTCTTCTTTTGAAAACTCCTTTCCAATTGGAGCAATATATTTAAAATCGGCCGGTGCATTGGCAAGTAAATCTTTTTTATATACCTTCGGACGAATTGCAGCATGAGGACAAATTAAGAAACACTTTCCACATTGTGAACACATGTCGGCATCCCACACCGGAACAGTATCAGCGATATTTCTTTTTTCCCATTGTGTTGTTGCTACAGGATAGGTACCATCAACAGGGAAGGCACTTACGGGTAAATCGTTGCCTTCAAATGCAATTATTTTACCAAGCACATTTTTAACAAATTCAGGAGCGTTATCTGTTACTGCTTTTTCTGTCTCGAGATGACCTAAAATATAGTTAGAGTAATCTATTTCAAACAAATTTTCGATGGCTTTATCTACCGCTTCAAAATTTTTCAAGACCACTTTCTCTCCTTTATCTGAATATGATTTTTGGATGGCGTCTTTTATTTTTTGAATAGCTTCTTCTCGAGGGAGTATTCCTGAAATAGCAAAGAAGCACGTTTGTAATATCGTATTCACTCTCGATCCCATGCCCGTTTCTTTGGCAACCGATGAGGCGTTAATTATATAAAACCGAAGTTTTTTGTCGATGATCTCCTCTTGAATATGTTGGGGGATTTTTGCCCAAACCTCTTCTTTTGAATAAGGGGAGTTAAGTAAAAATGTGGCTCCTTTTTCTGCATCTTTTAGAATATCGTATTTGTTGATGAAATTAAACTGATGACAGGCAATAAAATTTGCAGAATTCACTAAGTAGGTAGAGCGAATAGGATTCTTTCCAAAACGCAAGTGCGAAACGGTTAGCGATCCTGATTTTTTGGAATCGTAAACAAAATAACCTTGCACATAGTTATCGGTGGTATCACCAATTATTTTAATTGAGTTTTTGTTGGCACTTACTGTACCATCGGCACCAAGACCGTAAAATAGGCCGCGGAATAAATGTTGCTTGTCGAGCGAGAAATGCTTGTCGTAACTTAAGCTTGTGTGTGTTATGTCATCTTCAATGCCAATAGTAAAATGGTTTTTAGGTATTTCGTTTTTGAGCTCATCAAAAATTACATTTACCATTGCTGGAGTAAATTCCTTTGAGGCTAATCCATAGCGCCCTCCAATAATTACGGGCATATCTCTTTTTGGTGCTTTTGCATTTGATGGATTTAGAATTTGTGCAATGGCTGTAACTACATCCATATATAATGGTTCACCAATGCTACCAGGCTCTTTACAACGATCGAGAACAGCAATTCTTTTCACTGATTCGGGTATTGAAGCAACAAATTCTTCAGCAATAAAAGGACGGAAAAGCCGAATATAAACATATCCAACTCGCTCGCCTGCTTTATTTAAAAAGTTGATGGTCTCCTCTACTGCTCCCGACCCCGACCCCATAATAATAATGATACGATCGGGTGTTTCATGTCCATAATATTCATATAGTCTATAATCCCTTCCGGTAAGTTCTGCGAATTTCTTCATCATATCAGAAACAACAATCGGAACATTCAAATAAAATTTGTTGCCAGCTTCACGACTTTGAAAGAACACGTCCGGGTTTTGTGCAGTACCTCGAATAGAAGGGTGTTCAGGCGAAAGAGAACGACTACGATGAGTAAGTATGTCTCCTTCATCCATCATTTTTAAAATGGTCTCGTCATTAATGACATTCACCTTCATTAGCTCATGTGAGGTGCGGAAGCCATCGAAGATGTTAAGGAATGGAATTTTTGAGCGCATGGTCGATGCTTGAGCTATTAAAGCCATATCCATGGACTCCTGTGCATTTCGACCAAATAACATCGACCAACCTGTTTGCCTTACAGCCATTACGTCGGAGTGGTCGCCGAAAATAGAAAGAGCATGTGTGGCAAGTGCACGTGCAGCTATATGAAACACAGTAGGTGTTAATTCACCAGCAATTTTATACATGTTCGGAATCATAAGCAACAACCCTTGTGAACATGTAAAGGTAGATGCTAAAGTACCGCCTTGAAGAGCGCCGTGAATCGCTCCGGCTGCACCGGCTTCACTTTGCATTTCCATCACACGCGGAATTTCACCAAATATATTTTTCTTGCCTTCTGCTGACCATTCATCGCAAAATTCACCCATCGTAGAGGAGGGCGTGATAGGATAAATTGCGCAAACTTCACTCGTTTTGTAAGCAATAAAAGCAGCAGCCTCATTGCCATCCATGATTTTAATATTCTCTTCCATCTAAAATATAAATTTGAATCAAAAGTAGCGGAATAGAGGAGCATGGAAAATGACCGAAGTCATATCAAGGGTGCATCGAAACTGATTTTCATTGGTGACCAAAAACAAAAAGGCCTTGAATATTCAAGGCCTTTTTAACTTCTAATTTAAGACTTTGGTGCTTATTAATTTAAAATCCGAATTTATGCTTTAATAAATTTAGCTGTCATCAAACGTTTGCCATCGTTAACTTTGATGAGGTAGATACCAGTATTTAATGTGCTGCAATTTATAATACAATCCTTACCTGTAAATTCAAAATTTGGTAGAATCGTTTGGCCTTTTAAGTCCATTAATTCGATTTTTGTGTTCGGATTTGTAAGGCCTTCTAAAATAACATGGTCATTTCCTGGGTTCGGATAAAGTTTCAGTTGCTCAGTGGTGCTATTTTCTATTCCAGATGCAAACATGCCATTTATTGTGGCAATTGTGGTGTCCCATTGATCTCCACTATCGTCGCGATTATTGCCATTAACTGCATTGCCAACTCCTTTAAAGGTAATTGCAGATGTAGTTGTTGGCGCTTTCCAGCTGAAGGTAAAGGTGCTAGTAGTTCCAACGGCAGCCATAGGAGAGGAATGTGTAATCTGTGTTTTTCCGGCATTTACAATGGATCCTGTGCCTGCAATAAAAGTTCCTTTGGTACACAAAACATTGAATCCGGATTTTAAATTGGTTGGATTAGTTACTAAAAAGGTTAAAACATAGGTTTTGTTTGTTTCATAAATGGCAGGCAACCCTTGGAGCTTAACGCTAGTATTTGCGGTTATGTTGCCATGGCAGTTACCGCATGAAGTACCGCCATTGTAAATGCCGTTTAAGCTAGAGTTTACAGATTGGTAAATCAATCCAAAAAGAGTTAATAAAAATAGTTTAAGTAGTATCGAGTGTCTCATTAAGTTAGGGAATTTAAATTCTGGCAAGTTAAGGCAAATCGTAATTAATAATTGTTAAAAAAGCACTAATTTCAAAACGTTACAGTAGCATTAATCAAATTATTTGAGTTATAGCGTGGCTTTAGGCCTACGCGGACTCGATTCTTAGGATAACTGAAAAAGTATTATCTTCGCCATCTAAAAATACAATTAAATATCATGGGTAAAGGTGACATCAAAACCAAACGCGGTAAAATTATTAACGGTAGCTTCGGCGTGAGCCGCCCGCATAAGGCAAAAAAAGAAACAGCAGAAGTTGTTGTTCCTAAGGAAAAATCAAAAGCAAAAAAGGCAGCAAAATAATTAAATAGCTTTTTTCGTTGAAAGGTCAAAGACTTTACTACTACTGTGGTAAGGTCTTTTTTGTTTAAATTGCCTTCAGTTGCATGACTATAATTAGCTTATTAATATTAATACTCGTTTATCGATGGTATCTGTTTTATCGAAAGCAGAACGACTTGCATTCCATTGCGGAAAGCCAGCGGCTTTACTTAAAGGAGTTTTATGAAAAGCACTTTCAATATTTCAACTTACTTAATTCAGAAGAGCAAGACTCCTTTGTGTTAAGATCCATCAACATTAAGGAAAGATTAAAAATTAATGCAGTTGATGATTTAATGGTTTCGGAAAATGTAAAAATGCTCGTAAGTGCCTCATTTACTCAAATTACCTTTGGGTACGATCAGTTTCACCTTGACAATTTTGACAAGGTTTTTTTACATCAGTCGACTTTTTTCTCCAATTGGATAAATCGTGATGTGAAGGGCCTAACATACGCAGAAGGCCGAATTGATTGGTCATGGGACGATTTTATAAAAGGCTATATGTTTGATAACGATAAGATTAACTTGGCGTTACACGAGTTGGCACACGCCTTGCAAATTGAAGCTTTAGAGAAAAAGGCATTATTGAATAACGAATATAAAGCTTGGCAAATATTAGCTCATAAAGAAATAGAGAGCATGAAATTACATCCTGATCAAGCCTATTTTAGGCATTATGCCTCAACTAATATGAATGAGTTCTTTGCAGTATCCGTAGAATGTTTCTTTGAGGATGCGATTTCGTTTCGTCAAAAGCGGCCTTTACTCTATTCTGCTTTAGTTAAATTGTTGAATCAAGATATTGCGGCAAGATTGGAACTTCATTTATTGTCGGGTCAATCGCTCAATTAGATTTTGGTGTTCAGGGAAAGAAAGCATCATCTTTTTTTGGTCGGCGAGTTCAAAGCTACTGAAGTCGAAACCGGGCGCCACGGCGCAGCTTACTAGGGTGTAACCACCGGTGGTTTCACTAGCAAACCAGTCGCCAGCTTTAACTATGCCCTGAAAAACATGTTGATTATGGATTTCATTCCCTAGTTTTATTACTGAATAGCCGCCTCCCTGATGTATTATATGAATATTACAAGTGGCACCTTCATGATAATACCATAATTCATCGCTGTCGATTCGGTGAAATGCTGAGAAATTCCCTTCTGTGATTAAAAAATAAATGCTTGTAAGTAAGCTTCGACCGTCTTTCAAGTCAGGGTGCAGAAGTAGCTCTTCGCTTCTAAATTTTTCTGAATAATAGCCACCTTCTGGATGAGGCAGTAACTCCAAATGTTGAATTAATTCGGCAATACGCTGTGACATTTTTGTAATTTTAAAATGTTGAAGTTTTAGATTCTCGATCAACCTTCAAAAGAACACAAATTTCTAGAAACTAAATAACAGAGACATTAAACATTTTTTATAGAACAAAGTGCAATTATCATTAGGTGAACTTTTAATCGGCGGTATGATTATTAACAAATTTTTACCTTTAAACTTCTTATTTTCGTAACGATAATGAGATTATTCATCACACTATTAATTGTGCTTTTATACGCCTTTGCGCGAGGGCAGGAGAGCATAGAGATCACTGTGGGTGATTCCATCGAATTATTGAAACCCAAATACCTTACCAACTACAAGAACATTGACTATATCGTTAAAACACGATGGGTTGACACCAGTACTGAATGGCAATGGGAGACAGGCATCGATTTCTATGAGTATTTTTTCAGTAAAGGCGATTTCGATGGTAAGCGATGTGCTATTGCATTTGAAGGAGCACGTGCGCGCATTAGTGCGATTCAACATTACAGCGACACCACTGGAGAAACTGCCGGACGGACTGTTTTTATGTGCACGCCCAGTTGGAATAAAAGGGCCATGTTTTGGGTGGAGGCCGAATCTGCAGTCGAAGATTTAGAGGTAAGGGTAATTCACCACAGAAGAAAAGAGATGAAATCTCATTAGTTGCCGCATTAACCGCGTCTCTGGTTTTTACATAACCATACTTTGGTCCTTTTTCTCGCCGAATTAACAAATTCGAATAAACTAGCTGACGTCTTTATACAATAATTGTCTTCTATTAACTATTGCTTATTTTCGCATTTTTAATCAGCATGGAAAATCAACCTTATTCATTTAATTTCATCAATCTTTTAAAGTTCTTATTACGTTGGTATAAGCACCTACTTATTATTACTTTAATTGCAGGAATACTCACGTTTGTGGTGTGTAAATTTGTAATCACACCACGCTATCAAAGTACCGTGGTGTTTTACCCGAGTACTAATAATTCGATTTCTAATGCACTTTTGCCTGGCATCACCGGTAAGGAGCGCGATGTGCTTGCCTTTGGTGCTGAAGAAGAAGCGGAACAATTATTACAACTTTTAAAGTCGGAAAAATTAAAGTGGGATATCATTGGTCGTTTCGACCTAATGAAACATTATGCACTTAATCCACAGCAAAAAAATGTTTATACAAAGTTGAGTAAGGCTTTCGATAATAACGTAAGCTATCGAAGAACAGAATATGCTTCGCTAGAAATAGCAGTAACAGACGAAGATCCACAGATGGCAGCAAATATGGCGAATGGCATTGGTGACATGCTCGACACTGTGAAGATGAATATTCAACGCGAATGGGCTATTAAGGCGCTGAAAATTGTAGAAGAGCAGTATGAGAACAAGAAGAAACAAATTCAAATCATTCAAGATTCATTAAAGTCGTTAGCTGCACTTGGGGTTTATAATTTTGAAGAGCAAAGTCGGGGTTTGGCAGAAAGAGGCGCTAATGCAGACGCTCGCACAGTTGAGGCTTTGCAAAAATATGGCGCAATTCAATTTTCTTTTCAAGAACGTCTAAAATTAGAAAGCGAAGCGTTAGGCGAACTGCAAACGAAATACGAAAAAGTAAAAATCGACGCCGAGCAATTTTTGCCTTGTAAGTTTGTAGTGAACACGGCCGGAAAATCAGAAGAAAAGGTTTATCCGAGAACGATGATCACTACCTTCGCTATGATGTTTACCACATTTTTTATGTGCTTGTTGGTGTTAATTATCTTAGATTATTTTAAAAAGAATAATATTCTTGCTCAGGTAAATAGTAATGAGTAACATCTCATTTTCCCCATCTACAATAAACTTAAAATGGTTTTATAGCTTAAGCATAGCTTTTGTTTTGCTTAGCTTAGGGTTGCTTTTATATTTTGAGTTTGAGGTTGGCGTATTATTTCCAATTGCTCTTGCCATCGTATTTGTTGGTGTTGTTCGTAGCGACATACTTATGTTGGTGATTACGTTTCTTGTGCCCCTATCCATAAGTATAAAAGACATTGGGGAAGGCACAGGCTTTGGTATGAATTTCCCGTCGGAACCAATTACGTTTGTATTGATGGTAGGTGCTTGGATTAAGTTTTTTATTGATGGTCAAATCGATCGGCGAATTCTGCAACATCCGTTAACGAAGTGTATTCTTTTTTATTTGGGATGGATATTTTTTACTGCAGTATTTAGCACTCGATTTGAAGTTAGCATCAAGTTTTTTATTAATAAACTTTGGATTATAACGGTGTTTTATTTTTTAGCAGTACAGCTTTTTTCGCAAACAAAAAATTTAACTCGTTTCTTATGGTGCTATATGGTGCCTATGATTGGAATTGTTATTTATACCATAATCAATCATAGTATGTTTGATTTTGCTCAGAAGGACGCCTATTGGGTAAGCAAGCCGTTTTATATCGACCATGGTGTTTATGCAGCTTCACTTGCTTTTTTTGTTCCCGTCCTCACCGGATTGTTAGCCTATAGTAACACCTTTAAATATGGTAACGTTAAGCGGTTTATAATTGCACTTTTTCTTTTAATTTTACTTGCCGGCGTAGTGTTTTCATTCACTCGTGCTACATGGGTGAGTTTAGCTGTAGCTGCTGTGTTTTTTGTGGCGCTATTATTACGATTAAAGTTACGAACGATTATAGTGGTCGGTGCTTTCAGTGCTTTTATTTATTTAAACTTTAAAGAGCAAATCACATTAATTCTGAGAGATAATAAGCAAGATAGCTCAAATAACTTTGAAGGGCATATTAAAAGCATATATAATGTAAGTACCGACGATAGTAATCTCGAACGTATTAATCGCTGGCATGCAGCTTTCCGGATGTGGAAAGAGAAGCCAATTCTTGGATGGGGGCCAGGTGTTTACAAGTTCGAATATGCGCCTTATCAGGTTTCTTTTGAAAAAACTAAAATAAGCACCAATTTTGGTATAGGGGGCAATAGCCATAGCGAATATGTTGGGCCGCTTTGCGAAACAGGGTTCATCGGTCTATTTTCATTGCTTTTGGTTATTTTTATGTTCACGTATTCAGGAATGAGGTTTATTTATTCCACACGAAACAAACAACATAAGATTTTAGCGATCTCTTTACTCTTGGGTCTCATTACGTATTTTGTTCATGGTTTCCTTAACAATTACAGCGATAGCGACAAGGTGGGGGTGATGATTTGGGGTTTTATGGCCGGTTTGGTTGCTTTGCAGCTGCAAGATGACGCCATCTCCTCCAAGGTTTAATTCACAAAAGTTGGGTATTATTTGCTCCCAATCTTTCAAAAGGGTAGATACTTAGATATTCAAAATTTTGAATTTCTCAAATTGCGAAAAAGAAGTTTCTTTTCCAAAACTTACTTTTATCTTTGCATTTCATAAAAAAAGTAATTAGAGCAATGGCAGTAGTTATAAGAATGCCCAAAATGAGTGACACCATGACTGAAGGTGTTATCGTGGCATGGCATAAAAAAGAAGGCGATACCGTAAAACCAGGAGATATTCTTGCTGATGTGGAGACAGACAAAGCCACAATGGAATTAGAAAATTTTGAAAAGGGTATTTTACTTCATATTGGAATTAAAGAGGGTCAAGCGGTTCCTATTGATGCGGTAATTGCTGTTGTTGGCGCTGCTGGGGAAGATTATAAAGCGCTAATTGAAGCTCCGAAGGCAGCTTCTGCTGCGGAATCTCTAAAGGCAGAAACGAATGCAACTGAAGCCATCATAGTTGAAAAAGTATCTTCTGATGTTGTCGCTGTGTTAAATAGCGACGATTCTAGGATTAAAGCTTCCCCATTAGCAAAGTCAATTGCGAAAGAAAAGGGCATTGCTTTAAATTCCTTGGTTGGAAGTGGTGAGAACGGTAGAATCGTAAAACGTGATTTAGAAAATATTCAATCATCATCAGTTAAAGGTTCGGCCTATATTGGCGGTTCTCTTTCCGAAAGTTATGACGAAATTCCGGTGTCTCAGATGAGAAAAACCATCGCACGTCGATTACTTGAAAGTAAAAACGGAGCGCCACATTTTTACCTCACCATCGATATTAATATGGATCGTGTAATGGAGAGTCGTAAAAACATCAATGCGGGTGGTGAATTTAAAATATCGGTTAACGACTTTATAATCAAGGCTTGTGCCGAAGGATTAACAAAACATCCGATGGTTAACAGCAGCTGGTTGGGTGATAAGATTCGTGTTAATCATCATATAAATGTGGGAGTGGCGGTAGCAGTAGAAGATGGCTTGTTAGTTCCAGTGGTGCGCTTTGCCAATACCAAAAAACTTTCACAGATTAGTAAAGAAGTAAAGGAGTTTGCTCAAAAAGCAAAAGATAAGAAACTACAGCCATCAGATTGGGAGGGAAATACATTTAGCATCTCCAACTTGGGAATGTTCGGGATAGAAGAGTTCACGGCGATTATCAACCCACCTGACGCCTGTATTTTAGCTGTTGGTGCCACTAGAGAAACCGTGATTGTAAAAAACGGCGAATTTAAAGTAGCTCAAATGATGAAGGTGACCATGAGCTGTGATCATAGAGTGGTTGATGGAGCCACTGGCGCTGCCTTTTTAAATACACTTAAGAGTTTATTAGAAGACCCGATTCGCATTATTCTATAGTACTGTAAACTTCTAGTAATATAGAGCTTGTTGGCTATCCAAAAAGCTGAGAGAACATAGCATCTAGTTTACTCACAGTGTTTATTTCGATCTTAAATTTATTAAGGCTCAGCCCTTTGGTGTTGTAGCGCGAAATAAAAATTTGCTCGAAACCAAGTTTCTCAGCTTCGGCGATACGTTGTTCAATCCGATTCACACTGCGAATTTCTCCACTTAACCCTACCTCCCCAGCGAAACATATTTTACTGTCGATTACCATTTCCTGATTAGAGGATACCAAGGCTGCCACTACGCTTAAGTCAACCGAAGGATCTTCTATGCGAAGTCCGCCGGCAATATTTAAGAAAACATCCATGGTGCCAAATCGGAAACCACATTTCTTCTCCAAAACAGCAATCAGCATGCTCATTCTTCGCAAGTCAAACCCAGTGGCGGTGCGTTGCGGCATGCCATACGCTGTTCCACTTACAAGGGCTTGTATTTCGATTAGCATCGGCCGCAGTCCTTCTAATGCAGCACTAATAGCAACACCGGTAACGGGCTCATCTCGTTGTGAAATTAATATTTCAGATGGGTTGCTCACTTGTCTTAAACCATTGCCTTGCATCTCATAAATTCCAAGTTCGGCAGTGGAGCCAAATCTGTTTTTTATGGTACGTACAATACGGTAACTATAATGACGGTCGCCTTCAAATTGTAGCACAGTATCTACCATATGCTCAAGCAATTTTGGTCCAGCAATGCTGCCATCTTTTGTGATATGCCCAATTAAAAAAACGGGTGTATTGCTTTCTTTTGCGAAACGAAGTAGCTCGCCTGCACATTCTCTAATCTGTGATATGCTTCCTGCCGTGCTTTCAATATTTTCGCTAAACAAGGTTTGTATGGAGTCAACAATAACAACATCTGGCTTAAGTTGTTTTAGCTGTTGGGTGATTATTTTTGTGTTTGTCTCGGTTAAAATGTAACAGTGCTCGGGTATTTTGCCAATTCTATCGGCGCGCATTTTTATTTGTGCCTCGCTTTCCTCTCCACTAATATAAAGTACGTTTTGATTCTTTAATGAAAGAGCGACTTGTAATAGAAGCGTTGATTTTCCGATGCCAGGCTCTCCACCAATGAGTATGACACTTCCAGCAACGATACCACCTCCTAATACTCTGTTTAACTCATGGTCGTTGGTAACCAAACGTTGTTCGTTACCCGATTCAACTTCGGTAAGAAGGGTAATTTTTGGGGAGGATTTTTTTCCGTTAGAGTTTTCTTTCCAATCAGTTCTTTCGTTTTTTTCTTTGACGATGACTTCTTCTACAAAAGTGTTCCATTGCCCACAGCTATTGCATTTTCCCATCCATTTGGGTGAGGAATAACCACAGTTTTTACAAAAAAAGGCAATCTGTTGTTTAGCCATGTGTGTTATTCAATGTATCGATTTGCGGTAATTTAGCTGGGTAGCGCTTTGGTGCTATGCATCAATCAAATTCCCGTCCTGTCGTTGAATCTTTTTATCTTTCCAAATGTCGATGAACGTTGCTAATTGTTTTTTAAGATTTTTACGATGCACAATAAAGTCAAGGAATCCATGCTCTACCAAAAACTCGCTGCTCTGAAATCCTTTAGGAAGATCTTTACCAATAGTTTCGCGAATCACCCTTGGACCGGCAAAGCCAATAAGAGCCTCGGGCTCTGCGATATTTATGTCGCCAAGCATTGCAAAGGAAGCCGTTACGCCACCAGTGGTAGGATCGGTAAGTAAGGATATGTATGGAATTTTATCTTGAGATAGTAAGGCAAGTTTAGCACTTGTTTTTGCCATCTGCATTAATGAGAAGGCGGCTTCCATCATCCGGGCGCCACCCGATTTGGAAATCATTAAAAATGGAATTTTATGCTCTCGGCAATAATCGATACTGCGCGCTATTTTCTCTCCTACCACGCTCCCCATGCTACCGCCAATAAAGCCAAAATCCATACAGGTAATCATTATTTCATTACCTTCAACGTTGCCAACGGCGCTTCGAGCTGCATCTTTTAGTCCTGTTTTAGTGATGGTTTCTTCAATGCGTTTGGTATACGATTTGCTATCGACAAAATTAAGTGGATCGCCACTAATTAGATTATCGAAGTGCTCGTTGTATTGTCCATTATCAAAGATAATATCAAAATACTCATCACTTCCTATTCGCGTGTGATAATCGCAATGCGGACAAACATATAGATTTTGTTCTAAATCCGTTTGTAAGGTTACTTTTTTGCAACGTACACATTTGTACCAAAGGCCATCAGGCGTTTGCTTCTTCTCCTTTGTAGAGGTACGGATGTTTTCGGTGAGGCGTTTATACCAGGGTTCTCCCATAATAATGCAAAAGTATAGTTTTTTGTGTTCAAAAAGGCTAAAAATTTTGAAGCTAAAAGGCCACCATTGTATGAGGCTGATTCTTAAGCTCCTTGCGGTGTAAGGTCGTGTTTGCGCTCGCCAATTTGTTGTCTCCACATCGCATAATAAAGCCCTTTCTCTGCCAATAATTCTTGATGTTGGCCAGCCTCTATTATTTGTCCCTGCTCAAGCACAAAAATCCTGTCGGCATGCATTATAGTGCTTAAACGGTGCGCAATAAGAATAGTTATAATATCTTTATTCGCATTTATTTCTTTGATGGTACGTGTAATCTCTTCTTCTGTTATAGAATCTAGTGACGATGTAGCTTCATCGAAAACCAATAAGTTCGGTTTGCGCAATAGGGATCGGGCAATACTCAAGCGTTGCTTTTCACCACCGCTAACTTTTACGCCGCCTTCGCCAATAACGGTATCGATACCTTTATCGGCACGAGCCAAGAGGTTATCACAACTTGCTTTTTTAAGGGCGTCATAAATATCCGCATCGGTGGCATTGGGAGCAACAAACAATAAGTTTTCTCGAATGGTTCCAGAAAACAATTGTGTGTCTTGTGTAACAAAACCAATTTGTTCGCGCAGTTCATTTTTATCAATATCCATACCGTCGACACCATCATACAATACTTTTCCTTGGTTGGGGTGATAAAGTCCTACCAGTAATTTCACCAATGTAGTTTTACCGCTACCACTTGGACCAACAAATGCAATGGTTTCTCCTTTATTGATTTTGAAATTAATATTCTCTAGTGCTGAATTCTTTGCAGTGAGGTGTTGAAATGAGACATCTTTAAACTCAAAGTTGATTAACTTATTCAGTAACTTTGGTTTTGCCGGTTTATGTTCTATTGGGGTGTCGAATATCTTTTTCAAATTCCCAAATGATACTTCCGTTTCCCGATGAATAAGTATAATGTTTCCTAATTCTTGTAATGGATTGAAGATAAAGAAGGAGAAGAATAAAAAGGAGAAGTAATCACCTTGGGTAAGGCGGCTTTGATACACTAAAAATAACAGCAAGACTACCATACAGCTCCTAGTAAACTGAATTACAGTACCCTGGACAAAACTTAAGCTACGTATATATTTTACTTTTTTAAGTTCAAGTCCTAAAATTTTAAATGTGGTGTCGTTGAGTCGTTTAATTTCCTGATTCGCTAAGCCCAAGCTCTTTACTAGTTCTATATTTCGTAGGCTTTCTGTTGTGCTTCCGGCCAGAGCAGTAGTTTCTTTGACAATGTTTTTTTGCATGGACTTGATTTTCCGACTCAGGTATTGGCTTAAAAACCCAACCACTAAAACGCCGCCAAAATATATCACGGTAATTCGCCAATCAATTTTTAACGAATACGCAAAAACAAAAACAATTCCAATGGCGCTTGTGAACAATACGCCTACCAAGGCTCCAATAAACTTTTCACTGTCGGTGCGCGCCTTTTGCAAAACAGATAAGGTTTCGCCACTGCGCTGATCTTCAAAAACCTGGTAAGGTAATTCTAGCGAATGTTTCAGGCCATCAGCATATACATCGGCTCCTAATTTTTGTATCACCACATTCATAAAATAATCTTGAATGTTTTTGGCAATTCGAGAAACCATAGCAACGCCAATGCTACACCCCACCCAAAAAAGCACCCGGCTCCAAAATTCTTCTTTAGCCAAGGTATGAATTGGAACAATAACCTGGTCTACCAGCTTACCAATGATAATTGGGTCTATCATCGTGAAAATCTGGCTAATAGCTGCCAAAAGCAATGCAATTCCAAGGGTCTTTTTATATCTTTTAAGATATGTAAATAACAAATTCATACTTCTTTTTTTTAATTGCGCAAAGATAACAAAAGACAAATTAATATATGGGTTAATGAAATATTTTTTTAGGTGAAACTAAATTATATTTTTGCATTACATAAATAATCTCAAATGATAGCGTTAACAATTTCTGAAGAGAATTACTTAAAAGCACTTTATCACCTATATCAGCCTGATGAAGGAATTGGCACTAATGCGATTGCCAACCATTTAAATACCAAACCTGCTTCGGTTACCGAAATGCTAAAAAAACTTTCGGAGAAGAAATTACTAACGTATGAAAAATATCAAGGTGTAATTCTTACCAAAAAAGGTTATGCGTCTGCGTTAAACGTTGTGCGTCGGCATCGCTTGTGGGAGTACTTTTTAGTGGATAAGCTCAACTTAAAATGGGATGAAGTGCATGATATAGCCGAGCAACTCGAGCACATACAATCGGATGTATTAATTGAAAAACTCGATATGTATTTGGGACATCCGAAAATTGACCCTCATGGCGATCCAATTCCGGATAAGGAAGGTAAGATGTGTATCGTAAATTGCTGTTGTATGAGCGAAATTAAGTTGAATACGAAAGCGAAAATCTCGGGTGTCAAAAACCACACAACCGCCTTTTTAAAGCACCTTGATAAAATTGAACTTGTCATTGGAAAGGTAGTCAAGATAAAAGAACGCAATGAGTTTGACCAATCGGTGGCACTCGAAATAAATAAGAAGGTGTTGCATATCAGTAAGGACGTTGCTCAAAATTTACTAGTAGAAAAAGTTAAATAATACACCTATAGCAGATAAAGAAAATGACAAAGTCCAGTTTAAGTGAGGTAAATCAAACTGTTGCCACTAACGTATCCAAATTATGGTGGAAAAGGCTTTTTGCCTTTATTGGTCCTGCGTATTTAGTAAGTGTAGGCTATATGGATCCAGGTAATTGGGCCACTGATATTGCTGCCGGAAGCAAATTCGGTTATCAGCTTATATGGGTGCTACTTATGAGCAACCTCATGGCCATTTTATTGCAATCGTTAAGTGCCAGATTGGGATTAGTAAGGGGCCTCGATTTAGCGCAAGCCTCAAGAGAGCATTTCCCGAAATTTATTAATATCCCGCTCTATATTTTGGCGGAAATTGCGATAGCGGCATGCGACCTCGCGGAGGTAATTGGCATGGCCATCGGATTAAATCTTCTTTTTCATTTGCCTATTCTTTTCGGAATCGCCATTACAGTTCTCGACACTTTCTTATTGTTATTTTTATTAAATCGAGGTATTCGAAAGCTTGAGGCTTTTATACTCTCTTTGGTTTTAATAATAGCAGCCGCATTTTTTGCTGAAATATGGATTGTGAAGCCCGTTGTTTCAAGTATATTTCAAGGATTAACCCCTAACTATCTCAGTGATGAGGCACTATATATCGCCATTGGAATCATTGGTGCAACGGTGATGCCACATAATTTATATCTCCACTCGTCATTAGTTCAAACACGTATCATTGAGCGCAACGAAAAGGGAATTTGGCAAGCCTTAAAATACAATCTCATCGATTCGACAGTGGCGCTTAACCTTGCCTTTTTTGTAAATGCGTCTATTCTTATCGTTGCTTCTGCGGCCTTCTTTACGGCGGGCTTCAATAATGTTGCCGAAATACAAGATGCGCATCAGCTGTTACACCATATTTTTGGAAATGCAGCACCAGCACTCTTTGCTATTGCCCTCATAGCTGCCGGTCAAAGTAGCACAGTGACTGGGACTTTGGCTGGACAAATTGTAATGGAAGGCTACCTGAACCTGCGAGTAAGGCCATGGTTGCGACGAATAATAACTAGAGTTCTGGCTATTGTACCTGCTGTGTTTGGTGTGCTCTATTTTGGTGAAGATAGCCTTGGTCGTTTGTTAATTTTAAGTCAGGTTGTTCTTAGCATTCAACTTGGTTTTGCTGTTGTACCACTTATTCACTTTGTAAGTGATAAAAAGCGGATGGGTGTTTTTGCTATTAAAACATGGATGGAAATTACAGCGTGGATGGTCGCTTTTATAATATTAAGTTTGAATATTAAACTTGTAATTGAGCAGGTTCAACAATGGATAAATGTGGCCGGAGATCAATTATATTGGATCTATTTTTTAGTAATACCAATGCTTATCTTATGTGCTTTGCTTTTACTTTATATTGTTTTTGTGCCAATGTTAAAGAGCTCCTTAGAGAAAGAAGCTAGAACGCCTCACGATACCTTTAAAAATCTTGATGTGACAACTACGGTTCATTATCAGAAAATCGCGATCACGATTGATTTCGGTCGAATGGATCAAATCACCATTAATGGAGCATTAAAACAAGGAGGTGAAGGGGCTACGTATTTTTTAATTCATGTGGTGGAGAGTGCCAATGCAAGAATTTATGGTAAAGAGGCGGCCGATTTTGAAACGATGGCAGATATTAAATATTTGCAACGTTATGCGGATGAATTAAAGTTGCGCGGATTTAACGCTGAAACAAAAATTGGCTATGGTAATCCACGCGAAACTATTGCAGATATTGTTAATGCACTAGATGCTGATTTATTAGTGATGGGAGCTCACGGTCACTCTGGTTTCTACGACTTATTACTTGGTGATACAGTAGATAAAGTGAGGCATGCAGTTAAGATTCCAGTTCTGATTGTAAAATGATGCTATATTTGAGTAATGTTTGCAGAGAAAAAAGATAAAATTTACCTTTTGGGTTTTATGGGAAGTGGAAAATCCACATTCGGTAAAAAAATTGCGAGGGTTCTTAATTACGAATTCTCCGACTTGGATAACTATATCGAATCTGTTGCTGCGCAATCTGTGGCTTGCATCTTTGAAACTCAGGGTGAGGCGAATTTCAGGAGTTTAGAATCGGAATGTTTGACGCATTATAACACGAAAAAGAAGATTGTAGTCGCTACTGGTGGTGGAACTCCATGTTTTCAAAACAACATGGATTTGATGCTAAAGCAAGGTTGTTGTGTGTATCTTAAGTTGCCTGAAGGAGCACTCTACCAGAGGTTATATCAGGCATCACCAAAAAGGCCACTGCTAATGGGTAAATCGGAAGATGAATTACGTTCGTTTATTCACGATTTGTTGCAACAACGCGAACCCATTTATATGCGAAGCCATATCATTGTTGATGGCATGAATTTAAGTCCGGCATCACTTACAGGGGTGTTAAAGCATAAGCTGGTTTAATATGTTCCAAGTATTTACCCGCACTGTAGTAAACGCACATTAAATACTTAATCAAAATAGTACCTTTGCAACATTATGGAATTGAATGCATTAACTGCCGTTTCTCCTATTGATGGCCGCTATCACAAACAAACACAGGTTCTTCAGAATTATTTCAGCGAATTTGCACTGATTAAATATCGTGTAATTGTTGAAATTGAATATTTTATTGCACTATGCGAGTTGCCTTTACCACAATTAGCTGATCTTGACTTTAAAAACACCATCTCTAAATTAGTTTTGATTCGCAATAATTTTAGTTTGGAAGATGCCAAACGTATAAAGGCTATTGAAGCTACCACCAATCACGATGTGAAAGCCGTTGAGTATTTCCTTCGTGAGAAATTTATTGAAGTTGGGTTGGGTAAATTCGTCGAGTTTATTCATTTCGGACTTACCTCTCAAGATATCAATAATACGGCCGTTCCCTTATCTATCAAAGAAGCGATGGAAGAAGTCTACCTCCCATTATTGCAGCAGTTGAAAAATAAGTTAGAGGTGTTTTCTGAGCAATGGAAAGGTGTTCCAATGTTAGCTCGAACGCATGGCCAACCAGCCTCACCAACCAAGTTAGGGAAAGAAATTAAGGTATTTAGTGAACGCATTATGCAACAAGTATATCAGCTTGAGGCGATTCCGTATAGTGCTAAATTTGGAGGTGCAACAGGTAATTTCAATGCTCATTTTGTAGCTTATCCCAACATAGATTGGGTGCAGTTTTCGAATAGCTTTGTAGGTATTTTTGGCTTGCAACGTTCGGAATATACCACGCAAATTGAAAATTACGATAACCTCGCCGCCCTCTGCGATGCCTTGCAGCGAATCAACACTATCTGTATCGATTTATGTCGTGATGTGTGGCATTATATTAGCATCGATTATTTTAAACAAAAAACAAAAGAAGGCGAAGTTGGAAGTAGCGCAATGCCACATAAAGTTAATCCAATAGATTTCGAAAATGCAGAAGGGAATTTAGGGATGGCGAATGCCTCGTATCATTTTTTCTCATCTAAATTACCCGTTTCTAGACTACAGCGGGACCTTACAGATAGCACGGTACTTCGCAATATGGGAGTTCCTATTGCACACACTTTAATTGCTTTAAATTCATTGTTAAAGGGCTTAGATAAATTAGTGTTAAATGAAGCACAATTGCATGCAGATCTCGATGCCAATTGGGCTGTTTGTGCAGAGGCGATTCAAACTATTTTACGTCGCGAAAATTATCCAAACCCATACGAAGCATTGAAGCAATTAACTCGTGGACAAGGAGACATCACCAAGGAGTCGTTGGCAAAGTTTATTGGCGCTTTAAATGTAAATGAAGATATAAAAAAGGAATTATTGCAAATTTCCCCCTTTAATTATACAGGGATATATTAATTTAAAATGGCTTCAGCGCTGCATTAACGAGCAAGCCAGGCTTTAGCTACTTCATCTAGTTCGTTATAAAAATCTTCCCCAAATTTTCGGATTATGCCATCTTTAACAAAAGTGTATATGGGAACTTTAAGTTCTTTACCTAGTTTACAAGCATCGCTACAAATATTCCACTTATGATAATTTAAAGCAGTATGGTTTTTTAGTCGCTCTACACGGATAGGATAAAGATGACAACTAACGGGTTTCTTCCAATCTATTTCGCCCTTTAGATAAGCTTGTTCATAAGCACATTTTAATATTTTTTTCTCATCATAGAAAACAAAAACACATTCGCCTGTAGCATGGAAATTTGTTACCAATTCATAGTCATCATCCCGCTTCCAAAATCCCTCTTTTCTGATTTTATCTTGCGACTTTTTAGGCAAGTATGGGATGACTTTTTCAAGATGTTGTTCCATTACCGGGATTTCATCTTCATCGAGAGGTGCTCCCGTATCGCCGGCCATACAACACACCCCTTTACATTTATCTAGATTACAGACAAATTGCTTCTCGATGATGTCTTCGCTTATTAAATATCCTTTTAAATCTAACATTAATTTCTCTTATTTATAATCTTCTATTTTGATGATTTCATCACAAAAACTATATTCCCTCTCATCGTTACTCGATACGATGATAAGCCTATTTTTTGCAAAGTTCTCTATCGCATTCAAATATAAGTCAACCCCTTTATTGTCGAGGTTTTGCGTTGGCTCATCTAAGAAAAGTACCTTTGTTACAGAACAAAATGCAAGTGACAATTTTACACGTTGTTTATTGCCACTGCTTAAATATTTTATAGGTTTCTGAAGTTCATTTTCTAATTGAAAAGCTTTCGCAATTTCCGAGTTTTCTGATATTAACATTGGCTTTAATTTTGAATGAAAGGCAATCATTTCGGAAACCGTATATTCTTCTATCAGTTCCATAAATGGCGATGCAAAACTGCAGTACTTAAAATGAGATTCCTCCTCTATAAGTGCACCGTCTTCGCGAAATTTCACCTTACCCTGCGACGGCATCATATAGCCACAAAGAATTTGAAGTAACGTGCTTTTGCCACTTCCATTGGAGCCTGTAACGGCATAGGCGTTGCCTTCGGTAAATTGGTAGTTAAAATTTTTAAATACGAAACGGCGCATAAATTTTTTACCCAGACTCTCAGTTTCTATTTGTAACATAAATTTGCGCTAGGATTAACTTATTTAAATGAATAACCTTTCATAATACCTCTACTTGATGCTTCAATAAAGGTGATGATTTCATCGCGCTCTGGCGAAGTTGGCATCTCTGCTTCAATAATTTTTAGTGCTTGCGATGTATTGTATTTTCTAAGGTAAAGATTACGATAGATTTCTTGTATTTCTGCTATCTTTTCACTTGTGAAGCCTCTTCTACGAAGTCCTACGCTATTCACCCCTTCGTAACTCAATGGCTCGCGAGCAGCTTTAATAAATGGCGGAACATCCATTCGAACCAAGGATCCCCCTGAAACCATTGAATGCGAACCAATATTCACAAATTGATGCACTGCTGAAAGTCCGCCGATGATGGCCCATTCGCCAATATTTACATGGCCCGCCAATTGCACGGTATTGGCTAGAATACAATTATTGCCAATAAAACAGTCGTGGGCAATATGAACATACGCCATAAGAAGGCAGTTATCGCCAACAACGGTCTGTTTTTTATCATTAGTGCCTCGGTTTATCGTTACACATTCTCTTACCGTGGTGTTGTTACCAATGATTGCCAGCGTATCTTCTCCTCCAAATTTCAAATCTTGAGGTATCGCGGCTATTACAGCTCCTGGAAAAATTTTACAGTTCTTACCAATACGTGCACCTTCCATGATCGTCACGTGTGAACCAATCCAGGTCCCTTCTTCGATAATTACATTTTTCTCAATATTCACAAACGGCTCTATCACAACGTTTTTAGCGACTTTGGCTTGTGGGTCAACATAAGATAACGGCTGATTCATGGAGGTCAAATCTTTAGCTTGCAATATTAGTGAATTAAAATTCAACGTTTGGCAATCTGGCAAAGGATATTTTACTATACAAAGTACCTCTTATCAACACAAAATTGCACCAATGCCTTCTTTGGTAAGTGTAAGGCTTTTTTAACCTTTACAAAATAAATCGAAAGCACCATCGTTACTACATTATCATGAAGAGATACACAGGTATAATTTTTATTCTGCAACTTATATTTTTAGGCAATGCAGTTGCTCAAAAAACCTTGATCAATACGGATCCTCTCAGAATTTATCATGATGCGGAGGAGCTGTTTAGCAAGGAGAAATATGGATCGGCACAGGAGCGCTTTATTGCTGTGGAAGCTCAAACCACGGATAATGTTCTTAAAACGGATGCCGAATTTTATCATGCACTTTGTGCGCTCGAACTCGGTCGAACTGATGCAGCAGAATTATTAGCCAACTTTGAACGTGAACATGCAGAAAGCCCGAAAATGGGCTTGGCTTCGTATTACCAGGCTAGGTATTATTTTAAAAATAAGGAGTTAAAGAAGGCCCTTCAATATATTAACAGCACCGATATAGGTCAGCTTTCTAATGAACAAATTATAGAATTTCGATTTATGGCGGGATACTCTAATTTCCAACAAAAAGAATTTAGTAAGGCAAAGTCATATTTTCAGCAGCTTTCATCCTCTCGAAACAAATATAGCGCAGCCTCAAATTACTATATCGGTTACATCAACTTCACTGAGGAAAAATACGATGCCGCTTTAAAATATTTTATTCCGTTGCACAACAATAAACAATTTGGAAAGACAGTTCCGGTGTTTATCGCTCAAATTTATTATACTCAAGAAAAGTATGACCAGGTTATTCGTTATGCCGATACCATTTCGGATGTGAAAATTAAGCACGACTTACTTCCCTACGTTGGTAAATCATTCTATCAGAAAGGCGATTATGAAAAGGCGCAGCCATATCTCGAAGAACATCATTTGAGCGGAACTCAACTATTAGATGAGGATTATTTTGAATTGGGTTATACCTATTTTAAAAACAAGGAATATGAAAAAGCATATCCAGAATTGAGTAAGGTGAGTAGCGGAAAAACAGAGATGGCGCAAACAGCCAATTATATTCTTGGAAGTTGCTTTTTGGCATTGAATAAAAAAGAGAATGCTCGTATCGCATTTATGAATGCGTCTAAATATGATTTCGATGCTAAAGTAAAAGAGAAATCGGTATTTAACTACGCTAAATTATCGTATGAAACAGCCTTTCAAAATGAAGCCATAAAAGCATTACAGCAGTTTATCGACGACTATGCTTCTAGCGATTACAACGATGAAGCCAAAGGTTTGCTTAGTCAACTCTTTTTAACTACAAAAAACTATAAAGCGGCTATTGACCTTCTAGAAAGTATTAAAATTAAGAATTTGGCTTTAAAGCAAGCCTATCAAAAGCTTACCTTCTATCGTGCTCAGGAGTTGTTTGAAGATAAAAACTATACCGATGCTCTCGTTTACTTTAAAAAATCGTTGAACTACGATTTTGACAAAACCACCAAAGCTTGGTGCTTTTATTATATGGGTGAAATGAATTTTAAAAATAAAAATTATGATGAGGCGATAACGAATATTAAGAAATTTCAGGCCATCGGTGAAGCTCAAGAAAATATCTTTGGAAATAATTCCTACTATAACCTCGCCTATTGCTATTTTCAAAAGCAGGATTATAAAACAGCCTTGGGTTTCTTTAAAAAATATTTACAGGTAGATAATTATTATGATAAAACTCCGGATGTTTATTTGGATGCGAATATGCGAAGCGCTGATTGTAATTTCATTTTGAAAAAGTATGATGACGCCCTCGATAATTACGATTATGTCATCTCTAAAAAATCGAATGCGGCAGATTATGCATTATTTCAGCGTGCGATGATTCTCGGCTTACAAAATAAGCAAGAGGAGAAAGTAAACGCACTTAAACGAATTGCGAAAGAATATCCGAAGAGCACTTACAACGATGATGCTATATTTGAAATTGCGGATACTCGAAACCTCCAAGGGCAATACGATAATGCCATTAAAGCCTATGAATACTTGGTGGACAACTTCAATAAAAGCCCTCTATTGTCTAAAGCTCATTTAAACTTAGCATCTTCATATTTAAGTGCAAAAAATAATACAGATGCATTGAATGAATTTAAAATTGTTGTTGAGAAATATCCTGGATCTGATTATGCAAAAGTGGCTTTGGATGGTATCGAAGATATCTATATTGCAAATGGCGAGAGTGAAGAATATATCGCCTACATCAAGTCGTTAAACAATGGTGATTTTAGCAGCGCACGCGAAGACTCCATAACCTATGAGGCTGCATTGAACAGATTAAATAAAAATGATTGTAAGATTAGCGTTACCGATTTCGAAAATTACACAAATAAATTTCCTAATGGGATCTTCATCATCAAAGCCAATTATTATCTAGCAGACTGTGCTTATAAGGAGAAAATATATGATAAAGCACTCCGTGCCTATGAGTTTTTAATGACTTCGAATCGTGCCGATTACTTAGAACGAAGCTACAGAAACTCAGCATTTATATGTTATAATAACAAGGATTATGAAAAGGCATTTAGCTATTATCTTGAGTTTGAAAAATATGCCAACGGAAAAGAAAATTTAGTGGTAAGTTATCTTGGCCAGATGCGTTGCGCGAATATACTTGGCAAAAAACAAGAAACTTCTGATGCATGCAAGAAACTGTTAAGCTACGAGCAATCTAGCGTGGAGCAAAAAACAGAGGCGCATCTTTACCTTGGCAGAAACTATGTAGCAAATAATGAATTAAATAAGGCACTCGAAGAATTTATAAGTGTGGTTAAAGTGTCGAAAAATGTGATGGGGGCTGAAGCAAAATATAATATCACGTGGATTTATTATCAAAATAAGGATTATAAAGCATGTAAAAAAGCGGTGATGGAAATGAATGATAGATATTCTTCTTACGACAAATGGACTGCCAAGGCTTTCATCGTATTGGGTGATAGCTATTTGGCACAGTTGGATTATTTTCAAGCTCGAGCAACCTACCAAAGTATTTTTGAGAATTCGGATGATGCTGAAATTAAAGCAATAGTAGATCAAAAAATTAAAGACATAGAAGGTAAATAAAAAATGAGAAGTATGCTAAAACGTAATCAGATAAAATTTAAAACGTTAGTATTATTAGCGTTTTTGCTTACCATAGGTAATGTTAATGCGCAGGATTCACTTGAAGATGTTAGAATCGTAGTACTCGGTGATGCAAATATTGTACTTACAGAAGCAATTAAAGTGGATTATAATCCCCAAGTGGATCCACCGAAATTAAATCCACCAACGCTTACCTATCCGCTCGATGATAAGAAGTATAAAACGAAACCAGAAATTATACCTGCGCGAGCGCAAACCTACAACACTAAAGAAAATGAGAAATTGTATGGAAACTATACACGCCTTGGCTTTGGAATGTATCAGATGCCATTGTTCGAAACATATTTAAACAACACGAGGTCAAAAAATTTAGATTATGGGATGCGTTATAAGTTTTTAAGTGGCGAGTATAAGCCGCTGAATCAGCTGTTTACAGATCATGATGCAGGGGCTCACTTCACCTACAATATATCGCCACTATCTAATATTAACGTACATGGTGGTTATTTGCGCAATCGAATTAATTGGTATGGTTTTAGTCCGGATAGCAACAAGGTAGGTATGGATACTTCTCGAAATGTTTATAATAATATTAGTGTTGGTGGATCTTATGTAAAAAAAGGAAAAGCATTAAACGACTTTACGTATGGTGGAGGTTTGGATTACTATTTTCAAAACGACAAATTTGGAAATAAAGAGAATTATTTGAGTTTAAATGGAGAGGTGAAGAAGATGGTTAAGGCACATTTATTAACACTCCCTTTGCGCATTACTACCACCTCATTTGGAAAAGATACTGTTTCAAGTCGCCTGTTCGTTGACTTAAACCCAAGGTGGTTTCTCGATTATGGCAGGCTAACGCTGAATGTTGGATTTAATAGCACATTATATCACGATTCAACTGGCGGTAAATTGCACTGGTTCCCTTATGCGGACTTCAAAGTAAAGCTTATCGAAAATAAATTAATTGCACACATGGGAATCGAAAGAGGACTTATGCAAAATACATATGCCTCGATTATCAAGCAAAATCCATTTATAGATACATCGATTGATTTGAAATATACGAATGTAAAGAGTCGATTGTTTTTAGGCATCTGGGGCAGCATTAGCTCTAAGGCTGCTTTTGGGGTAGAGGCCGATTTGGGTAATTATATTAACATGCCAATGTTTTTGGGTGATACTTCGGTGCTAAGAAAATATAAAGTTATATATGATAACGTAGATATCTTTAATGTAAAGGCAACATTACAGTTGCAATGGGCTGAAGCCTTTAAGTCTACTCTAGAATTTGGATATCATAATTATCATACCGATGATCAGAAGTATTATTGGAATATGCCAAATATCGACGCAAAGCTAAATTTTCAGTACAACTATAAAAACAAATTTACTGCCAAGGTAACTGGATATTATTTGGGAGAGCGTTACGGTAAAAATTTCGAGTACCGCGATTCTACGAAGGTTTCATTAAATAATGACGCAGTTAAATTGCCAGCAATTATTGATTTAAATATTGCGTTAGAGTATCGTTATAATAAAATGATTGCTGTGTTTTTAAATGGTAATAACCTCACCAATCAAGCTTACCGCAGATGGTTAAATTATCCAGTATATAAACTCGCAATTTTAGGAGGCGTCGCTTTTACGTTTTAAAAAAAAGTATCGTTGAAGGCGAATAAAAAACTCAAAGATAAGACGAATGCTTTGGTGCATCGGATAATGTTAGTGCATTTTTAATGCCCATGATAGGCTCGTTGTAAATCAGCAATATCTATCTTACTCATGCTAAGCATGGCCTGCATTACTCTATTCGCTTTTTCACGATCAGAATCACGCATCAACTCTCCCAAGGTATTTGGGATAATTTGCCACGATAATCCGAATCTGTCCTTTAGCCATCCACATCGTGACGTAACACCGCCTTCGGATAGTTTCTCCCAATAATAATCAACATCTGCTTGGTTTTCGCAGTGAACAAAAAAGGAAACTGCTTCTGTAAATTTAAACATGGGCCCTCCATTTAACGCATAAAAACATTGGCCATCTAATTCAAATGTGGCGTTTGTAATTGCTCCCGGACTATCCGTAGTTTTCCCGACCCGAGAAACATTGCTCACTTTGGAGTTTGTAAAAACCGTAGTATAAAAGTCTAATGCATCTTCTAGGTTATTATCAAACCAAAGGAAGGGTACAATTTTATTTTTTTTAAGTATTAAAGACATCTATTTTGCTGATAATGGAATGCAATAAAGAATAGGAATTAAAAAAAGTATAATGCAAAGGTAAATAAATTGCAAGTGCACATAGTGAAAATAATACTTGATATTTGGCTTTATTCCTAGACTGGTTTTGCCGTTTTAGTTCTTTCATTCTTTTTATGAGAAAGGTCATATCCCTTTATGATATAAGTCATGAAACATAGGCGACGTAGTTGTTTCATTTGTGGAAATTAATAATCATGCCCTTATACCATCGTTTAGGAAAAATCCCTAACAAGCGCCATATTGTTTATCGTCAGCCCAATGGAAAATTATATCATGAGGAGCTCTTCGGAACCGAAGGCTTTGCTGGAGTATCATCTTTAGTTTATCATCTGAATCCACCCACCTTAGTTAAAGAACATGGTCAGTCATATAGTGTTCGTCCAGAAATTGTAATTGAGGACAATCTCCAAGCGCGAAGTTTCTCTGGATTCGAAGTTGCTCCGGAAGATGATTATATCGCGAGTCGCAAGGTGCTTTTTGTTAATGACGATCTTCATATTGGTTTAGCCTCTCCAAGTAAAAGCATAACCGACTACTTTTTTAAAAATGCTGATGCCGATGAAATGCTATTTGTGCATAGGGGATCGGGTGTGTTAAAAAGCATGTATGGAAGCGTTGACTTTGAATATGGGGATTATATCATTATTCCAAGAGGCACTATATATCAGATTCATTTTAACACCTCCGATAATAAGTTGCTGTTTATTGAATCGCATAGCGCTATTGAAACCCCGGCGCGTTATCGAAATCAATATGGTCAGTTTATGGAGAACTCGCCCTTTTGTGAACGTGATTTTAAGTTCCCCCACTCCTTGGAAACGAGAGATGAAAAGGGCGATTTTTTAATAAACATCAAAAAACGAGGGTTAATTTATCCGTATGTCTATGAAACCCATCCTTTCGATTTGGTAGGCTATGACGGATGTTGCTATCCGTATGCCTTTTCTATATTCAATTTTGAGCCTATCACAGGCCGCATTCACATGCCACCACCGATTCATCAGCAGTTTCAGGCTCGTAATTTCGTGGTTTGTTCCTTTGTTCCTCGTTTGTACGATTATCATCCAAATGCTATTCCGGCACCCTATCACCATAGCAATATCGATAGCGATGAATTATTGTATTACGTAGATGGTGATTTTATGAGCCGAAATAACATTCAAAAGGGCCAAATTACCCTACATCCAGGTGGAATACCACATGGGCCACATCCCGGAGCCATAGAACGCAGTATAGGAAAGAAAGAAACGAATGAATTGGCGGTGATGATAGACCCTTTTAATCCTGTTAAGATTACGAAAGAGGCATTAAAAATTGAAAATGCCGATTATTATCATTCATGGCTCACAAAAAACACCTAATTTTGCCCTATAATTAAAAATTCTCAATCATGATTTTATTTGAAGGCAAAAAAGCGAGTCGCTTTTAAAAATAAAACATATTGTCAGTAGTCAAAGCCAAAAACAAGGCTATCTATCTCGACAATTTTACGAAAAATAAATTTTAATTAAAATGTACACCAAGGATCTCACCGGCGTTAAGAATTTCAATTATTCTGAAACAACAAAAATCTTCGAAAAAGCACAGGATTTTTTACCTTTGCTTGGAACAGATTATGTTGAACTTTATGTGGGTAATGCCAAGCAGTCGGCGCACTACTATAAAACAGCACTAGGGTTTCAGGATTTGGCCTATGCAGGTTTAGAAACTGGTGTTCGCGATCGCACGTCGTATGTTTTGCAACAAGGTAAGATACGGTTGATACTTACAACGCCGCTCATAAAAGATAGTGACATTGCTTCCCATATTAACAATCATGGCGATGGTGTTAAGGTAATTGCACTTTGGGTGGATGATGCCTATGATGCTTTTGAACAAACTGTAAAACGAGGCGCAAAGCCTTATTTGCAGCCAGAAACCATTACCGATGCCAACGGTGAGATTCGTCGTTCAGGAATTCATACCTATGGCGATACTGTTCATGTTTTTATTGAACGTAAAAATTACAACGGCGCCTTTCTTCCCGGTTATGAGAAGTTGAAAACAGAATATCAACCTGCCACAACTGGATTAAAGTACATCGACCATATGGTAGGTAATGTAGAATTAGGGGACATGAATGTGTGGAGTAAATTTTATGCCGAAGTAATGGGTTTTTATAATCTTATTACCTTCGACGATAACGATATCTCCACAGAATTTACGGCGTTAATGAGCAAGGTAATGACCAACGGTAATGGCTTTATTAAGTTTCCAATAAACGAGCCAGCAAAAGGTAAAAAGAAATCACAGGTTGAAGAATACTTGGATTTTTATAATGGGGCAGGATGCCAACATATCGCTGTGGCAACTGACGATATTGTGTTTACCATTTCTGAGATGCGCAAACGTGGTGTTGAATTTTTATTTGTTCCAGGAACATATTACGACACTGTAAAAAATCGTGTTGGAATTATTGACGAGGATATGGAAGTATTAAAAAAATGGGGAATAATGGTGGATCGAGACGAGGAAGGATATTTGTTGCAGATTTTTACCAAACCAGTAGAAGATAGGCCTACTCTATTTTTTGAGATTATTCAACGTAAAGGAGCGCGGTCGTTTGGAAAAGGCAATTTTCAAGCTTTATTTGAAAGTATTGAAGCAGAACAAGCAAGAAGAGGAACTCTTTAATTCATATATTAAAATGACAGAAGATCAAAAACTAATTAAATTTCAGCAACGTATAGATGCTGATGAGAAAATTGAACCAAAGGATTGGATGCCAGAGGGCTATCATAAAACGTTGTTTAGACAAATTTCGCAGCATGCGCATTCAGAAATAATTGGTATGCAACCGGAGGCAAATTGGGTGCTTAGAGCTCCATCACTCCGTGCTAAGAAAATATTATTAGCCAAAATTCAAGATGAGGCAGGGCATGGTCTTTATCTATATTCGGCTGCCGAAACTTTGGGTCTGGATCGATCTGAAATGATCGATATGCTTCACAAAGGCAAAGCTAAATATTCTAGTATCTTTAATTACCCTGTACTTACCTGGGCTGATATTGGTGCCGTTGGCTGGCTTGTCGATGGTGCAGCTATCGTAAATCAAACGATGCTTGCTAAATGTTCCTATGGCCCATACGCGCGTGCAATGCTCCGCATATGCAAAGAAGAAGGCTTTCATCAACGACAAGGCTATGAGATAATGGCTAAAATGATGAATGGGACTGAAGCGCAAAAGGAAATGGCACAAGATGCCATGAATAGATGGTGGGAGCCGTCTTTAATGATGTTTGGTCCACACGATACAGATTCACCCAATAGCAAGGATTCCATGCAATGGAAAATAAAAGTAGAAAGTAACGATAGACTTCGTCAACGCTTTATTGATCGTACGGTGGAGCAAGCCCATCATATTGGTTTAAAAGTTCCTGATGCCAATCTAAAATACAACAAGGAAACCTTGCATTGGGAAACTAGCGATATTAACTGGGAAGAATTTAAAAACGTGGTTAATGGAAATGGCCCTTGTAATCATCAACGTTTAAGTCACCATATTAAATGTCATAATGAAGGGCAGTGGGTTCGCGAAGCAGCTTTAGCCTTCGAAGCAAAACAAATGAGTAATCCAGCCACAATTAAGTAACATTAATTATTACGACAATGGAAATTAACAATAACCAGTTTCCCCAATGGGAAGTATTTATACAAACTAAAAGTGGCAGCCCCTTTGAGCATGCCGGCAGTGTGCATGCGGCAGATAAAAAGATGGCACTCCAAAATGCGCGTGATACGTATACGCGCCGAAACGAAGGTCGAAGTTTATGGGTAGTTCCAACAGATTGCATCGTTGCTACCACGCGCGACGAAGAGGAGGAATTCTTTGATCCATCTTTAGATAAAACATATCGAAAACCAAATTTTTATAAAATGCCAAAAGGCACTAATAATCTTTAAAAAATTTCATGAAAACCAAAGATGCTTTATATAATTTTTGTTTGCGATTGGCCGACAATAATTTAGTTTTAGGTCAGCGTATGGCAGAGTGGTGTAGCAGAGGTCCTATACTGGAAGAGGATCTTGCCTTGACAAACATTTCGCTTGATCTTTTTGGCCAAGCAGAAACTCTTTACGAATATGCAGTATTACTTAAAGAAGCCAATATTACTGCGGATGATTTGGCTTTTTTACGAAACGAAAGGCAGTTTTATAATAGTTTAATTGTAGAGCAGCCTAATGGAGATTTTGCGTTTACCATTGTCAGGCAGTTTTTATATTCAACTTTCGCTCGCTTGATGTGTGAAGCATTAATGAATAGTAATGATGAAAGCCTAAGTGGTTATGCCACCAAGGCTTTGAAGGAAGTGAAATACCATTTTAGGCATAGTAGTGAATGGATTATACGTTTTGGTAATGGCACAGAAGAAAGCAAAAATCGTGCTCAATTTGCACTGAATGAATTATGGCGTTTTACCGATGATTTATTTGTGATGAATGATATTGACCACGAATTGATTTCAGTAGGTATTAGCTTTAGCTTGGATGATATTTTTGGACAATGGAACTTTGCCGTGCAAGAGGTATTGCGTGAAGCAAACCTCTTTACTCCTGAAAGATTTAATGTGATAAAAGGAGGCAGTAATGGAATTCACACTGAACATTTAGGACATATGCTTTCCGAAATGCAATACTTGCAACGTGTACATCCTGGCGCAAAATGGTAATCAACAACATCGTTTCTAAAGAGAAAGTTTGGGAGCTCCTCAGCGAAATTCCGGATCCCGATATTCCTGTACTTAGCATTGTAGAGTTAGGTTTGGTTCGTGATGTAGAGGTGATAAGTGAATCAAACGTAATTGTGACATTAACGCCAAGTTATTCTGGTTGCCCTGCTATGGGTGTTTTTAAAGATGACATCATCACAGCCTTGAATAGTAGTGGCTTCTGTGAAGTGGAAATAAAAATTTCGCTTTCGCCAGCTTGGACTACCGATTGGATGAGCGATGTGGCAAAAGAAAAAATGCGTGCCCACGGTATTGCCCCTCCAGAGAAGGAGCCTGAAAGTGAATTGCGTTTCGCTCGACAAAAGCAAGTTACATGTCCACACTGCGGAAAGCAAGAAACAAAACTTGTAAGTAGATTTGGCTCAACACCCTGCAAGGCACTCTGGTATTGCGATACGTGTGAACAGCCGTTCGAATATTTTAAGTGCTTCTAAGAAGCCTGGAAATCAAATTATAAGTCCCGTTGTTTTTCTACGCGACATTTCACCACGTATTTTACTAAGCGCCTCAGGTGTTATGCCAAGATATGAAGCAATCATGCGTTGTGGAACGCGTTGTGCGATCTTAGGATAGGTTTCTAGAAAATTCTCATAACGCTCCCGTGCCGATGCGCTCATAAGCATAATGACACGCTTTTGCAGCACTGCCACGCGTTTTGTAAGTTTGTCGGTACCAGAAAATCCGAATTCAGGATGTTGAAGCACTACATTCACAAAGAAATCTTGAGGACATATTTCGATTTCTGAATCTTCAACAGCATCGATGTAAAGTTCAGGTGGTGCATTAAAAGCATGTGATGAAAGATCGGACATAATCCAATCTTCAGACGCAAACATAAAGATATGTTCTTTCTCGTTTTCATCAATAGAATAACTACGAAGCAGACCCTTTTTAACAAAAAAAATGCGATTTGAAAGGTCACCTTTCTTCTGAAGGATTTCGCCTTTAGCTACTTTTTTGATGTGCACCTTCGTGGATATCGATTGCATCTCCTCTGAAGATAAAATGGGGTATTCCGAAAGTGTCTCTAAAAAGGATTTCATGGACTAGAGCATAATGCAATGCATTTACAAAAGTAATGATATTTCGACGCTCAAAATAATGAATATGTCATAGCACCGTAGTGTCGAGAATAAAAGGATTTTAAATAAAGTCCTTTGTTAAGCAATGATCAATGGCCGATTCAATGCCCTTTTCAATCTCCGTGTTTTTAGATCGAATACTTCCAATAGCAAGATTGATGTTATAGTCTTTACTCCATTCTTCAAAATTAGTAGCGAGTTGTCGAATTCCGTCAATCAAAAATTTAATTTCAATGTCGGTATGTGTAGGATGGATCGACATCCTTATCCATCCAGGCTTGTCGGAGCAATCGCCCGAGCTAATGGAAGTGGTAATACGTCGTGATGTTTCCGTATCAACATTTAAAAGATAATGGCCATAAGTACCAGCACAGGAACAACCTCCTCGCGTTTGAATTCCAAATTTGTCATTGAGTAATTTCACTCCAACATTGTAATGAAGGTTGTCGATATAAAATGAAATAACACCAAGTCTATCTTTGTGTTTCTCTGCCAATATATGAAGATTCGTTATTTCAGAGAGTCCTTCCCAAATGATATCTAGAATTTCATGCTCTCGTTTTAAAATATTCTCAACTCCCATTTCCTCTTTCAACTTCAAACACATGGCAGCCTTAATAGTTTGTAAAAACGCGGGTGTGCCGCCATCTTCTCGAGCTTCTATATTATCAACATATTTTCGTCCTCCCCATGGATTGGTCCAATCTACCGTTCCTCCACCTGGTTCATCAGGAATTTTATTGGTGTAAAGCTGGTGATTAAAGATAAGAATACCAGTGCTGCCTGGCCCGCCAAGGAATTTGTGTGGCGAGAAATAAATTGCATCGAGGTATTCCCCTTCGCTATCATTACGATGCATATCAATAGTAACATAGGGTGCTGAACAAGCAAAGTCAACAAAGCAAAGTCCTCCAACATTATGTATGGCACGTGCTATTTCTAAATAGGGAGTCATAATGCCTGTTACATTGGAGCAAGAGGTGATGGCTGCAATTTTCCTTGTTCTATGCTTATACTTTTCAAGTAATTCAATAAAATTCTTTACTGAAACCAACCCATCGGATGATGGTGGGATAATCTCAACATCGGCAATCGTTTCAAGCCAGCTTGTTTGGTTGGAGTGATGCTCCATATGGGTGATAAAAACAATGGGCCGTTCGTTTTCCGTGATGCTAATTTCGTCTTTAAACGTCTCATGAATTTTAAGTCCTAAGATTCGCTGAAATTTATTCACCACCCCTGTCATTCCAGCATTTGATGAAATTAATATATCGTCATCTCCAGCATTAACATGGTTTTTTATTATGGACTGCGCCTTATGGTAGGAATATGTCATGGTCATTCCTGTGGTATTGGTATCGGTATGAGTATTGGCTACGAAAGGCATTATTTCGTTAACCATCTTCTGTTCAATAGGAAGGTAGCCTCGCCCGCTCGCAGTCCAGTCAGCATATAAAATTGCTATTGCATCATGGTACGGTGTTTTAATTCGTTGATCGATGCCAATGATGTTTTTTCTAAATGCGTCGAAATAATTATTCATAGTTTAGGATGACAGATCATTAATAGCTTCTAAAATAGAAATTTTCGGAAGCAGTTTTCAAATATATAGTGTTAAGTCCATAGAAATAAATTTTCCAATTGTAATTCAATTTTAATGATCCAAAACATGGAGTTTTCTTTCTTTTTAACTCTTTTTTGTACGATACTTCATTAATTTAGTTTTGGTGGTGCTAACGCCACTTTTCCATCTGCATTCATGACAATCTATTCCCTATTTTTTATTTACTTTTGCATCGCTTTTTAATAGAGCACACTATCTTATCTTTTATTTCTTCTTCACCCATGAAATTAAACGTTAATTACAATCAAAAGTTCAGTAGTCGCCATACAGGGGCTGATGTTCGGGAAACTGAAGCTATGCTGAAAATAATCGGAGCAGCCAGCGTGGATGCCCTCATTAATGAAACAATTCCGGATAGTATCCGATTAAAGGCCCCGCTTAATATCGGAGCGCCTGTTAGCGAGGAGCAGTTTTTGATTAATCTGAAGAAAATCGCATCTAAGAATAAAGTATTTAAACAGTATCTCGGTCAAGGATATTACAATACCTATGTACCAGGGGTAATTCTTCGAAATATTACAGAGAATCCAGGATGGTACACGCAATATACTCCATATCAGGCGGAGATAGCGCAAGGACGCCTTGAGGCGCTTTTGAACTTTCAAACCATGATTGTAGAACTTACAGGGATGGAGATTTCAAATGCCTCGTTGCTAGATGAAGGTACTGCTGCTGCAGAAGCTATGCACATGATGGAGGATTTGAAATTGAAAAATCAAGGCGATAAATTGTTTGTTGATGAAAGCACTTTTGCTCAAACACTAGATATTTTAAGAACACGTTGTGAGCCGATTGGTGTTGAACTCGTGATAGGTAATTTTAAAGAAACAAAATTAGATGAATCCTTCTTTGGTGTTTTTCTACAATATCCCAATAACTCAGGTACTGTAGAAGATTATCGCAGCTTCATAGAACATGCTCACTCGGTTGGAGCTAAAGTATGCGTTGGTGCAGATTTAATGTCATTAACGTTGCTAACGCCTCCAGGCGAATTTGGCGCTGATATCGTTACGGGATCATCGCAGCGTTTTGGTGTGCCATTAGGATATGGAGGCCCTCATGCAGCCTTCTTAGCTACTAAAGACGACTTTAAGCGAAGTATGCCAGGTAGAATTATTGGAGTAAGTATCGACGCTCAAGGAAATCGTGCTTTGCGTATGGCGCTTCAAACGCGTGAGCAACATATTCGTAGAGATAAGGCAACAAGTAATATTTGCACAGCTCAAGTGCTACTTAGTATTATGGCTTCGATGTATGCCGTGTATCACGGACCAGAAGGCTTGAAGAAAATAGCATCCCGAATTCATGGCTTAACACGCGTATTTGCTAAAGCTATTGTCGATGCGGGTTATACAACAGAGAATCAAACGTATTTTGATACCTTGCGTATTCCTGCGCAATTTGCCATAGAAACAATTAAAGAATTGGCAGTTCAAGCAGAAATTAACTTGCGTTATTTTGACGACTCTCATATCGGTGTTTCTTTCGATGAAACAACAACGCTTCAAGATGTAAAAGATCTTGTGGCTATTTTTTGCAAAGCGAATAAATCTACCCCCGGAAACATAGATGCTTTAGCCGAAGGGTTGGAATTAAACTGGGATGCTAAATTTGTTCGAACTTCGAAATACATGCAAGAAGATGTATTTAATTTATACCATACAGAGCACGATATGTTACGTTATATTAAACGATTGGAGGCGAAAGATTTGAGTATGGCTCACAGTATGATTTCTTTAGGCAGCTGCACAATGAAACTTAATGCCACCACGGAAATGGTGCCTGTTACTTGGCCCGAATTTAATGGCTTGCATCCATTTTGCCCTGTAGATCAGACTGCTGGATATGCCGAGATTTTTGCTGAGTTGGAAAAAGATTTAGCGACAATTACGGGATTCGCAGGCACATCGTTGCAACCCAATGCCGGTGCACAAGGTGAATACGCCGGCTTGCTAGTAATCCGTGAATATCTAAAAAGCATCGGACAAGGTCATCGCAATATTGCATTAATACCTTCGTCAGCCCACGGTACCAATCCGGCATCCGCGGTGATGGCGGGCATGAAGGTGGTGGTAACGAAGTGCGATGAAAACGGTAACGTAGATTTGGAGGATATGAAAGCCAAAGCTGCACAATACAAAGATAACCTTGCTTGCTTGATGGTTACCTATCCATCTACACATGGTATTTTTGAAACCGAAATCAAAGAAATTACCGCATTAATTCATGAATATGGTGGCCAGGTATATATGGATGGAGCCAATATGAATGCTCAGGTTGGACTTACCTCGCCAGCCGAAATTGGTGCCGATGTAAATCATATTAACCTACATAAGACTTTTTGTATCCCGCATGGAGGCGGAGGTCCAGGCGTTGGTCCCATTTGTGTTGCTGAACATTTGGTTCCTTTTCTACCAGGACACGCAGTTATAAAAACAGGAGGTACTAACGCGATACATGCAGTAAGCGCGGCACCATGGGGTAGCGCAAGCATCTTGTTGATTAGCTATGCGTACATTAAAATGATGGGTGGAGAAGGATTAACGGAAGCTACAAAATTTGCAATCCTAAAGGCTAACTATATAGCATCACGCCTTAAAGATTCCTATAAGATATTATATACCGGAGAAAATGGTCGTTGTGCACATGAAATGATTTTAGATACACGTATCTTTAAACAGGCTAGTGGTGTTGAGGTTGAAGACATTGCAAAACGCCTTATGGATTATGGGTTTCATGCTCCTACAGTTTCATTCCCGGTTGCAGGTACGTTAATGATTGAGCCTACCGAAAGTGAAAGCAAAGCCGAATTGGATAAATTCTGTGACGCTCTCATTGCTATTCGTAACGAAATTAGTGCTATTGAAAATGGTATAAGCGATAAAGTAGATAACTTCTTAAAAAATGCGCCACATACCGCGGCGGTAATTACTTCATCGGAGTGGAGTCATCCATATACGCGTGAACAAGCGGCATTTCCATTGCCATTTGTTTCCGAACGTAAATTCTGGCCAAGTGTGGCGCGTATAAATAATACCCATGGTGATCGTGTGCTTATATGCACATGTGCACCAACGGCATCGTATGCTGAAGATACTATCGGGCAACGCGCGAGCTAGTCGAGCAAACTAATAGAAACAAAATTACAATCCAAGAGCTTGAATGAATTGATTCAGGTTCTTGGTTTTTTTTTGATTGGAACTATTGCACTATGAAACGCACGATGGTGGAGTTTTGACGCGAAGTACAATAAAGGTAATAGATACCTGGTTGTAATTCGGTTAACGAAATGTCAAGGATGTTTTTTTGTTTGAAATATGCCGCTATTGTCTTTCCATGTATATCTGTAATTTTTAAATCGAGTACTTCGTTGGTTGGATTTAAAATATGCAATGTGTTACCATAAATTGGGTTGGGGTAAATACGCACATCAGCGCCGTTTTCTTCGGTTGTAATTAATCCAGCGCTAGTAATGTTAAACGTATTACAAATACTATCATTGGATGGCAGCGTGTCTTTGGCGGTCTTTATTCTTGCGCAAAAGCTATACGTTCCGTCTGCTGTTATATTAAGTGGCAAAGTGAAAGTGTAGTTTAGTATATTATTGGGCGCTAGTTGCATTCCAACCAATGATGCGTTTACCCTTGCATTGTTGTTTAATTGATAGGATACAACGGCACTATCAACGGTCGCGGTGCCTGTATTTTTGATTCTTACAGCTATGGTATTATTTCCTTTATTAAAGGTTATAGGCGAAAGTATTGAATCTAATTTCAAATCTTTTACCAAGGTTGGCGGTGGCGGCAGAGCGATGGTAGAGTCTTTAGTTGCCAGCCAAATAGTAGCATTCATAATAAGTCTTTCGTGATTGCCAGCAGCATCGTTAGTCCAGCCATTATATAAAGCATCACCACTATCACCAGTGCCATCATCGCAGGGTGAACTATCGCCAATGGCAGCCACCTTACCTTTTCCAAAACGGGCATAAGCTGCCATTACGCCGGTGCTTCCAAACGAAGAGCCAGGAATATATACCACACCTTTTACCGAAGCATTGGCTGTGGTGTTCAGGGTCATGGAGGTACCGTTGAACCATTGTGCCTGGGTTACATTACCCATTGGCCCATGCAACAAGGAATCGTTAGGAAGCGAAGGTATATTATAGCTGTTTGGGGAAATGTCGAGTAAATCGAAGGTAATACCAAAGGGATTAGTTTTAACACTGTTGGTACTCATTAAATCGTTCCAGATTTGTGGCGAATCTTTACCATCGCCATTGCGGTCGGAATTGAGATGGTCAGAAACCATAAATAGACTTCCTCCATTTTGAACGAAGTTTAGCATTGCTGTTTTTTCGGAAGTGGTGAACAGTATATTGGGTTCGCATACAACGAATACTTTATAATTACTTAAATCCTGCAGGTTTGAGGTGTTGCCATAGGTGATGTTTCCATTATAGGGAAGTGTTTCTACCCAATATCCTTTTTTTACACAGTCTACTCCCCAGGCAGAAATCGCACCTTTCCAATAGGTTTCGGCAGTAGCTGCGGTAATGCCACTTTGCACCGGCGAAGGTATTTGTTGTGCATTGCCCTCACTTCCACCACCAGTAACGCCATTCGGATTCCAACCAAGGTTATTTAAATCTTCATCAATTACCCAATCCGCATTGTTCGCTGTTTCTGCTTTTGTGGCATCAAATAGAATTTTAACCTGTTGTGCAGGCAACATTGTAAGTAGAAAAAAAAGCAAAAAGCAAAGAATAAAAAACCGCATGAGAATCCAATAAAAATGATTTGCAAAGGTAACGTTATATTCCGCCTTAAGCTGAATTCAAAAGCTATAGTAAGGTAAAAACACGTTTATTAACAAATTGGCAAAAAAAGTTATTACTCCGCGAATACCCCCGTTTAATTGCTTCAAGTTTTTGTATGACTTCGCGGAGCTAATTTATGGTTTGGTCATTTCATATAAAGACAAACCCTGTATGGCCATTAATTGTAATTAACAATATCGTCGTTTAAGGTATTAAAATGAAACTGAATACCATGCAATATGTTCCAGCCTTTTAGTAATACAAGTTTTTCTTCTCCACCTTCTAAATCAAAATAATTCTCCTCAGGAATAATCGTTGTATCATCAAAAGCCAAGAATATATCACGCACAATGCTTCCTTCGTTTTTTATTTTTAAAAAATGCTGATCGCCAATCGAAATAAAACGGGTAGTAAGTTTGGATGGTTTTAAGGTGTGTATGAATTTTTTGTCTTCCACAGGCAACAAAAATTGTGATAGGTTGGCTTGGTTCGACTTTAAGGTCGCAGTAAAATATCCTTCGTTGGTGGCACCCATCGATTTTAGGGATCTGAAAATTTTAATATTGGAACTTAATGGCTCAACTGTAATGGTATCGTAAGATGAATATAACACCAAACCATCTTTGTTCTTATATTGTAAGTTTAGAATTGCATTTACCTCATGTATGGAATCGGATATTACATAAACAGCGATTGTATCCGATTGTATCAATGGACTTAGTAAAAAAGTATTGTAAAGATGTTTTAAGTCGTAATGGAGTTTTTTCCAATGGCCATAATAATCGATACTACTCCAAGAGATTGAAGGCCAGCAATCGTTGAGTTGCCAGTATAATGTTCCCATGCAATAAGGTTTCTGACGACGATGTGCTTCAATGCCAATGCGCATGCCTTCTGCTTGTATGTATTGCGAGAAGTAGCTGTATTGCTCAAGTTTATTAGGCGAATCAGCCAATCTCGACATATATGTGTTTATAGTTTCAAAGCCGGTAGGATGCTTTTGGTGTGTTTTTATTGCGGATGAAGCTAGAGTTAATGAATCAGCAGGTAAAAAACGTCGCAATGAATTCATCTCTGGTAGCGACTGAAATCCATATTCACTCATAAACCTACCGGTGTGTTGAATATAACTTTCGAAGGGCTCCATGCCCCACCACACTCCCCAATAATGCATATCGCCAGTTTTCATCGCCTCTTTATGGCCCCACCCAATACTAGGCGACGAGGCCCAATAGTTGGCGTTAGGAAATTGACTATGAATGAGATTGGGAATTATAGTTTCAAAAAGATTTTTATTGATACGCCAAAGATTGCTAGAATCATTGGAACTGTAATGTAATTGTTTTTGCCAACCCCAATTATTCCATCCCTCTGTTACTTCATTATTGCCACACCATAATGCGATGCATGTATTATTGCCAATTCGTTTTACTTGTTGTGAAATCTCTTCTTTCACAGAATTAATAAACTCTTTATTTGTTGGATAAACGGAGCAGGAAAACATCAAATCTTGCCAAACGAGTATTCCCTTTTCATTGCAATATCGATAAAAATAATCGTCAGGATAAATACCACCACCCCAAACCCTAAGCATATTCATATTCACGGCAACGGCATCGTCAATTAGCCTACGATACTGCGAATCACGCTCGTTACAAGCATAACTTTGTACCGGTATTAAATTGGCGCCTTTGCAAAAAATCGGAACTCCATTGAGGCGAAACATAAAAGATTTCCCTTGACTTTCTTTTTCCTGAATCAATGCTATGTTTCTTAGCCCTAGCTGTGCTGAGGTGTCTAATATTACAGTGCCGTCATCTGCGTTAATAGTAATATGGAAGTCATACATGAATGCTTCGCCATAGCCATGACACCACCATAATTTGGGATTTTTTATTTTAAATATTGTTGTGTAATTATCGATGTCTTTCCCCCCTGATATTGTATTCGCTGATGCTGAAATATCTGTTGATACTAGTGTTTGATGATGCGTTCGATCTTCCACCTGTATTTGATATATACGATGTTTTTGTTGCCTTAGTTGAAATTGCAAGTTCAAGGTCGCCTCTTCGTTTGTCAACTCTTTTTGATTCAAACTCCAACCCATAACTTCAGGTAAAGCATCGTATTGAAGAAAAGCATGTTTCCAAATCCCACACGTGAGAAGCCTTGGACCCCAATCCCATCCATAGTTGTAGGCTGCCTTTCGGGTATAGGCATAAGCGCCGGGAAGCTCCAACTTCAGTGCTTTTTTTTGCACTGCGTCGTGTGCTAATGACGGAGTAAATACCACATGCAACTCATTTTCTTCAGCTCTTAGTTCACTGCGTTTTAGCATTACTTCATAGTGAAGAAACATATTCTCTGTTTTCAACACTTTTTTCTTGTTCACGAAAATTTCGGCATAGGTATCAAGCCCATCGAAACAGAGGCGCACAGAATCGTAGCTGTTATCAAAACGAAAATAAGTACGGTATTCCCACGATTCATTCTCAATCCACTGCACTTCTTTTTCATTGCTTCCGTAAAGTGGATCTACAATCTTTTTATTATTTAATAAATCGAGATGCACACAACCCGGCACTTCTGCGCCCATCCACACGGTTTCGTTGGTGTTTTTAAATTCCCATTTGGATAGCGGTATACGTAACGACTGCCCAATTAGTTCCGATTTAAAGAAGATGGCAATTAAGAAAAAAAAACATTTTATAAGTCGTAAAGTCATAGCAAATATCGAACGAAGTATCATCAATTTTCGGTGAGAAAGTTAGGACAATAATTGATTCCTAAGGCATCAAGCAGTTGGCTATGTAGTTTCAGTCGTTCTTTAAAACCATTAAAATCTTTTATTTCATTAGCCGTCCAGAGTATCTCCGCTAAGGCACATATTCTTGGATTACTCATATATTGCACTTGTTTAAATGTAGTGATATATTCTGTCCATACATTGCCTTGCGCACCTAAAATATAGCTCGTTTTATCCGCTGGTAAATTCTTGGGAATGGGTTGGTAATTGTAAACTTTGGAAAGTGAGGTGTAACCACCTATAGCCAGTGGTTCTTTTGTAATAGGTGTATCTTGATAGTGATCAAAATAGCAGTAGCCGCCAGGAGTCATCACTACAGCATGTGAAAGATTAGCAGCCGCGGTGCCTCCTTCTTCGCCTCTCCAACTCATTACAGCCGCATTAGGAGCCAGTCCTCCTTCTAATATTTCGTCCCAACCGATTATTTTTTTCCCTTTAGCATTCAAATGTTTTTCAATGTCTTGAACAAACCAACTTTGTAGTTCATTTTCGTCTTTAAGGGCGAGTTTTTTCATTTTGCCTTGGCATTGCATGCATGTCTTCCATCTTGTTTTCGGACATTCGTCGCCTCCAATATGAATATAATTTGAGGGGAATAAAGCACACACCTCATCAAGAATATCTTTTAAAAATTGCAGAGTCGAATCTTTAGTGCAAAATACATCATCGAATACGCCCCATTCCTTTTCTACTTCAAAAGCACGCGGGAAACAAGCATATTGCGGATAAGCAGTAAGCGCCGCAACGCTGTGTCCCGGCATTTCAATTTCAGGAATTACATTAATATATTTCGATGCAGCATAAGCCACTACTTCTTTAATGTCGTTTTGCGAATAATAGCCACCGTATACAATGCTGTCGAACTCATGGTTCTTGTAAGGGCCAATCATAGAGCTTTTGCGTGAGCCCCCGATTTTAGTTAATAGCGGATATTTTTTAATTTCTATTCGCCATCCCTGATCATCAGTAAGATGCCAATGAAAAGTATTCATCTTGTACATGGCAATCATATCGATATATTGTTTTACCTCTTCTTTACTGAAGAAATGACGGCAGCAATCAAGATGCATCCCTCTCCATGAAAATTTTGGGTAATCGGTAATTTCAAGGCATGGTATCTTTCCAACAGTCGCAAATTGGTGCATTAGTTGTTGTAAGGTTTGCGTAGCTCGAAAAAGTCCTTCTCGTGAGTTCGCAGTTATTTCAATTTTGTTTTTTAAAACATATAGCACATATCCTTCTTTTTCACCTTGTAACTTTAAACTTGCTTGTTGCTGAATATTACATTGGATGATTGCGGTTTTTTTATTCTTGGCTGAATGCGATTCGAAGGCTGGTGTATTTATCTTTAATGCTGCATTATAAATAGATGGGTTAAGTGTTAATCCAACAATTGACAACGAATCACCTTTAACAATAACTTTCTGTGGATAGGGAATTAATGCCAATTGCGCATTTAATTCTAAAATTGGAAGTAAGCAAAGCGTAAAAACAAGTGCTGTTTTTAATAAGGATAGAATTGGTTTCATAAAAATGTAAAAATACAAAGTTACGCACTACTTTTAGTATCCTACATCAATATTATATCGCATAGATTAGAGTTGACCAATATTTTAGCAAACACTTTTTATTTATTTATGAAAAAACAGTCCATACCAAGCCAAGTTGTTTTAATGCTATTTAGTTTTAACATTTGAAGTCATTCTTTTAATATCGCAACTCCACTAACGCATAAAATCGAAATTTACTGATCATTAAAACAATGGGTTGCGCGTTAAAAAACAATTTAATAGTTGGTTAATAAAGGATTAAAGCAGGGGTTTAATGTTTGTATAATATCTTAACTATACCCAGACAATCCATAACCAATATAAAGTTGTTTGGCGATATATTAACGATCAAGAAATATAGAGAAGAAAAGCCAACGATTATTTTTTACACTTATTATAAAACAATGTTGTGTGAATTTAACAGATAATGTCTCTTACCGAATAAATCTTTAAAACTTTCGGTTAGAAACTATCTAAAATTTCAGTCAATCTAAACTGCATTATTTTTTAATAAATGCCATGCTAGTTGATACACCTCTTGATTCAAGCGAGAGAGAATAAGTTCCGACAGTGAATTCCTTTAAATCAAAGATTAACTTTGAATTGTTTTGATCTGAAATAAAAACGTTTTTTGTAAAAACGGTTTTGCCCGTAATGTCATAAATTTTAGCAACAACTTTTCCTGGCTTTGCCATCGAGAAATTTAGTTCAATGGAATTTTCTGCAGGGTTTGGAAAAAGAGACACAATTTGAAAATAATTATCAATATTGTTTAATGGTTCTATTCCTGCAGAGAACGCAAGTTCTTTTTCCACTAATTGTATTCTTAAAGTTGTATGGTCGAAATGATTGATAATAGTATCAAAAGTGGGATTAAGATTTATTACCGCAGGTGATTTCCATTTTTCAATAAAACTTTCCGTATGGTCAGCGTTGTAATTATCTTCAAGTTCATCGGGTATACCATCACCATCCTCAAAGCCATTATTGTCAGTAGTCCAAATAGCAGGAGTGTTTATATTGTGAATTCTTTTGTATTCGCGTAGAACACGCCAAGTTGCCTGGGCCGCTTTTTCGGTATGGTTAAAAGCGTATGTAGGATTGGTGTATGGAATTTCGGACCAATGCCATAAAATACCACATAATGATGGAGGTGCTGGATGCCCGCGAAGGGTATCTTCCATCATACATTTTTCGTGCGAATAACTATCGGCCAATGAATGAAGAAAAATGGCCAATGCAATTAAACTGCCTTTGGGCACAGGTTTATATTTTGATGAAGCGACATCGAAATAGCGAACTGTATCAGGAGCATCCTGAGGAAGTCCATCGACTCCATTTGTACCATATAAAGCCCATTTTTCTATAGGTGTTAGCGTAAAGGAAAAAGGAATTCGCCAATAATAGGCATCTGCGTGATATTTTGTATCGGTAACTATGGGGTAGCCAAATGGAGCATAAACATAGGCACCTGCGAGGGAATCCATTTTATCGCGAAAAGCACTATGCCAATAAACCCCAGAGAACTCTCCGAAATTATTTATTTTAGATGAGAATCGTTCCGTTCCTGCAATACTTTGGCTCCATGAAGGAAAAATCGAAGAAAATTTTAATGATCCTGAATCGTTTGGGTAGCCCATTTTGGGGTTTATCTGATCGGTAAGAGTAGAATAACGTGCAATAATTTCCGCAGTGTCCTTAGAAAATCCTGCCTTAATAGCTAGTAGTTTAACTAAGTCGTAATGAAATGTGCTATGATATAAATTACCAACGCTGCTCGAATTTGGCCCTAAACTATCGGTTTTTTCTTCTCCCCAAATGATTGGTAAGGTGGAAGCAATATTTTGAACTGAACAAAAAATAAAAAGAATAACAAAAGTGCTGATTGTTTTTTTAGGGTTTAATTTCATTGTGGTTTTAATTATATAATTGTACCTTCAAATTGTTTTAAATTTCTCGTAACAAATTCTTTGTCTCAAAACAAAGATAAATAATAATTATAAACAAACAACCTTTTTTTGTGATTTAAATTTAAGCGTTTTTTCTTGCTTTGCTTAAAAATGTTTCGTTCATTTAATTAAATTGAAATTCTTCATTTATAAAGAAATAAGTATTGTATTTCAATGTTAAATGCGCAAGCTCAGCCAATTTTTTCGACTTTGTGCTGGTGTTCGCAAATCACTTAGTTGGAATTTCATAATGAATTAATTATAAAATAGGCCTTGATGTATTGATGATTATCAAGTCTTTTTTGTTTTGCCTAAAAAGGCTACGCAACTATAATCGAACTCATACCACCAGCTTTTTTCTCAATACGAATTTGAGTGTTGATGCGATCTTTTAATTCTGTAACATGGCTAATAATACCAATCACTCTTCCTCGTTTGTGTTGAATCTCTTCAAGTACGCCAATGGCTAATTCTAAGGTGTCCGGATCGAGACTTCCAAAACCCTCATCGATAAAAAGATTCCCTAATTCTGCTTTGCCTGCTGCAAGGTCGCTAAGCCCCAATGCCAGTGCCAACGAAACCATAAACGACTCGCCACCAGAAAGGGTGATGTCTGCTGCTCTGCGCGTATTGCCCAAGTCACGATCAATAACGTAAAGTGAATTACCATCTTCTTTTGGCTCAGGCATATCGAGTTCGTAACGCGAATGCATACCGGCTAAATTTGAATTAGCAGCTAAAAGCAAACGACGAAGCGTAAGCTCCTGCGCATATTCGTTAAATCGTTTTCCTTGCGAATCACCAATCATATCGTTGAGCATAAAATAAGGCGAAGCGGCTGTTTTTTTATTTTCTATCTCTTTTATTTTAACTGCATAATTTTTTTGCGCGTCACTATCTTGATAGATTTTCAAGTTCAAAGCCCCTTTTTTTTCTAGCAAGGCGCTAACTAATTTACTGCACGTACCTTGCGAATTTTCAATATCCTCAATCGTTTTATTTTCATTATCCTTTAAAGCAAGCATTTCTAATTCCGTGGTAACTAAATTTAATTCGGTTGTTAATCTGGTGTTTTGGATTGTTAGCTCATCTCTTTGTGCAATTAATTTCTTCTCTTCTTCTGGCTGCAAATTAGCTGCTAAAATCGCCTCTATACTTTCAAAATTTTGGATGCGCCCAGCTTCTATAATTGCCTTTTCATCTTCTTCGATTTGTGTGTTCAACGTCTTTCCGTCAACACATAGTTTTTCAACTTCAACACGTTTTGCTTTAATTTCACTGAACCAACGTGTCATCAAATTGTTTTCGTTTTGTACCACATTTCTTGGGTCATTAACAACAGGAATTTTTGTTACTTCAAGATCAACTTCAATTTTTATTTTTTCGATATTTTTTTTACTTGCTAATCTCTCTGCAACTAAATTTTCTATGATTTCCAGATTTTGAGTTTGACTAATGGAAGTGGCTTTGAGGCTATTTAATTCAATCGAATTTTTATTTAAATAGCTTTCTAGTTCTCGATAATCAGTCTTTTTTACGTTTATATTTTTAAGAAATTCAAGCAATGAGTCGGGGGTTTCGTTTTCGTTTCCACTCCCAATATCAGAAGCCAATTTCTTCCAATCGAGTTCCCACGCTTTTAACCTATCAGCTTGACCCTTTAATTGTTCTTGCATCACACTTAATGATGCTAGACTACCTATCTTAATTTTAATGTCGTTTAGTACTTTTACCTCTTCGTCAAGAAGTTTTATCTTGCTCTCGGCGAAAATTTCATCAAAGGAATCTGCATTGCACGATTCCACCAAACATACTTCGGTTATTCTTGATGCAATTATCAACTTAATTTCTTTGGTCAATACACCAAGTCGATCTGCATTATTAAGTAATTTGGACTTTGCTGATTCCATTTCAAACTCCAATTTTCTTTCTTCCAATCGTGCTTCTTCCAAGGTGTCCTCTAAATCGGCTTCCTGCTTTTTTAGGAGTTCATATTGCTGTGGTATAATACCAGGATGTTCAATTGAGCCGCAGAGTGGACAAGCATCTCCTTCGTCCAAATCTTTTCGTAGCATTTCTAATTCTATTGCTGCCCCCGCAAATTTTGTCTTTTTTGAAGATAGCAGTAACGCATCCATCAACTGCTTTATTTTTGCGGTTGTTTCGCTTAAAATTTTAGTTGTTTCAGTTATCTTATCGTTTAATTTAAGGTTATTTTCGGTTATTTCTTTTTTCTCATTTTTGTATTTTAAAAGTAATTTACTATCCGACTTTGCCAAAGTAAGCTCATTTATTCTATGACGTATTGCTGATTGCCTTTCTTCAATTTCTGGCAACATTCCCAGGCTTGTTATTTCTTTTATATTTTCAGCGGCTGCCCTGTATCTTGCTCGTAAATCTTCCAAAGCCCCTGATACATTGTGCATGATATTGATATTAATCTCTTCCGATAATCGTGCTGCTGTTTTTCGCAATCCATTTTCTTGCACCACCCAACCATCAAGATGATTAAAAGAATCTTGAAGAGGTTGTAAAATAAGCAACGATGCTGTTATTTTTTCTATCTCTTCATTTTTTATTTTTATCTGTTTTTTAGTTATATCAAGTTCTTTTGTGTTGTTTGTGAACCTTGTTTTTTCATTTTCCCATTCCTTCAATGCGTTTTCGAAGTCGGAATCTGTTTGTCTTTTTTTCTCTTGTTTTTCTGCAATATTGTTGAGCTCTTTGGTAAAAAGTGTTGTGAAGTTATCTTCGGTTAAGTTCAATTTTAGTGTCTCTGACCAAAGTGCAAGCTTGGGTTTTATGTTTTGTTCCAATACAGCGATATTTTTTTCTTCAGCTTTGCAGCTATTGAATTTTATTAAGTATTGATTTTTATGTTCCTGTAGTTGAAATAATTTCGCAAAAACAGGTCGGGCTTTCTCAAATCTATCAAGGCGGATTAGGTTTGGTTGAAAAGCATCACTATGCGATTTCCAGGAAGCAAATTTTAGCTCCGTTGCTTTCTTATCTTCTTGTTTTTTAGCACGACTTTTTTTGACATTAAGTAAGTCCGTTATTTCTTTGAGTTCTTTATTCTTTTGGGATAATTCAATTTCAATATTTGCTAATTGTGTGTTTATGTCTGATCTTTCTTCTTCTTTTAAGAATGTAATGCCCTTCATGTCAGCCTCTAACAAATTTATTTCAGCTTGTAATTTCGAAGCCTTCTCATATGTTCTTTTTCCAATTCTTCGATACAAATCATCTCCAGTTATCTTTTCCATTAAAGCATAGCGCTCCTCCTTTTTGGCTGTGAGTAACTTAGCAAATTCGCCTTGAGCTAGTAATATACTTCGTGTAAACTGACCATAGTCGAGTTTCGTAATTTCACCATTTTTAATTGGAACTTCCGAAAATTTGGAGCTAATAACGGGCCAAGTATTGGCATCTACATCAAAATAAGACAACTCCATTTGCCTTTCACTTAAGGCTCCGGTGCTCGCATATTTTATGCTCCATCGGCTTCTGTATTTTTTATCCGATTGCTCATATTCCACCATAGCCTCTGTCTCCAAGCATCCTCGGCTAATTAGTGCACCACTTTGCTCAATAGCACTTTTTGAAGCTTTGTTTATGCGTGGCGAATAGTCGTAAAGCGCCAAGCAAATCGCATCGAGAATGGTGCTTTTCCCTGCTCCAGTAGGCCCAGTTATGGCGAACAAAGCAGCGTTAGAAAGCGGCTTTACCGTAAAGTCGATAGTGTGCTCGCCGGCCAAGGAGTTTAAGTTTTTTATAAAAATGCCAAGTATTTTCATGTTATTATTCTTGTTCCTCTGTTTGTGTCTCTGCTAAAATTTTATAAAATGATTCTAGGATTAACTCTCGTTCTTCGACATTAGAAATTGCTGCGTTATCCAATTTATTGATGAAAACTTCTTCTGGCTTTAGTTCGGCAACGGATTGGCTCGATGTTAACGAGGAAAGTTTTTTAGGCGCATTACTAAAATGATAACGGTATGAAGCAATTTTAAATTGTTCTTTTTCGAGTCTTGTAACTTCTTCAATCCACTGTGCAACTTCCCTGCCCAATAATGGATTATAATGCTCTTCCAAAATAGTAATTTCGAGTAATGATGGCAGCACCTCTTTTCTTGTTAAATTCTTCACTTTTGCTTTCACCGAGAGAAAGTCACCGTCTATGCGAAGTAGTTTTCGGAAGTGAGGAATTTCAATCTCGATGCTTTGTAATTTACTAGATTCAATGGTAACCAAGCGTAAGTATTTCATTTGCTTCCATTCTGAAAAGCTAAGTGCAATAGGCGAACCGCTGTACCAAATATAATTGTTGCCTTCCACATTTTGCATGCCATGGATATGCCCTAAAGCTACATAATCAAAATGCTCTTTCGGAAAACAGTCGGCACCCACATCGGCTAAATTGCCAATTTGAACAGGACGTTCTGAGTCGGATAGTGTAACACCCGAAGCAAAGAGGTGCGCCATGCAAATTACGGGAACCTTGTTTAAACGATATGGTTCTGCAGCTTTCGCGATTGCCTCAAAATAATTATAAATTCCTTTTCTTAAAGCATCTTCGCGCATATCTTGGTTATCGCCAGTTTGTGAAAAGCGTACATCCTGATCTCGTACAAAAGGAACGGCCGCGATAACTACCTTTGTTTTCCCATCTGCAGTATCCACAATTGGAATTAGCATTTCTTCAATGTTCTCCGTTGGGGTGCCAATCACATGGATATTTAATTGATGTAGTAGCTCTCGCGGTGCCTCAAGCATCGATGGCGAATCGTGATTCCCGGCCGTTATAATAACTTCTTTGATTCCGAGATGCAAAAGTTGTGACAGAAAACGATAATATTGACGGCGTGCATTGGTGCTTGGGTTGGCTTTGTCAAAAACATCTCCGGAAATTATAATTACGTCGGGCTGATGCTCTGGAATGCATGTTTTTATTAGCCATTCAAGAAACAAATGATGATCCTCTTCTAATGATTCATTGTAAAGATTTACCCCTAAATGCCAGTCGGCAGTATGCAGTATTTTCATGTCAATAGTCTTAATTAATACACTTGGATTGTAGGTGTCTAAAGTGTTAGGCGAAGTTAATTTTCTTAATGTCAATATCCAAATTATAGTATCTAATCTTGTGTATTATAATGACTTAAATTAATTGTGTTAATTTGAATCTTTAATTTTATCAATTCCAATAAAATTTGATTTTTTTTGTAACATAACTGCAATCACATAAATATAATGGCGATAGAAATAGGAATCGATAGCTTTGCTTCAGCTACAGTGCATGTTGGTGCTGATGCGGCTATATTGCGCGTAAAGGCTATGGCTGAGTTACTCGAAAGGATAGAGCATGCGGATGCAATGGGGCTCCATGTATTTGGCATAGGCGAGCATCATCGTAAAGAATTTATGGATTCGGCAACAACGGTAATACTTGCTGCCGCAGCCTCTCGAACTAAGAATATAATTTTAAATAGTGCAGTAACGGTAATTAGTGCTGCCGATCCTGTGCGTGTTTTTCAAGGTTTTGCTACGTTGGATTTAATTTCTAATGGTCGCGCAGAGATTGTGGCAGGACGTGGATCTTTTACCGAAGCTTTTCCGCTCTTTGGCCATCAGTTGAAGGACTATGACGAATTATTTATCGAAAATCTGCTGCTTTTGCTTCAAATTCGTGATGAGGAAATTCTCAATTGGTCTGGAAAATTTCGTGCACCACTACACAATCAGTCGGTGTATCCTCGGCCGGTGCAAGCGCAACTTCCTATTTGGCTTGGTGTTGGTGGTACACCTGAGTCTTTTATCAGGGCCGGACAGCTTGGCTTACCTCTTATGGTAGCTGTAATTGGGGGAGAAACGCACCGTTTTCGCCCGCTTATCGATCTTTACCGAAGGGCAGGAGCCCAGGCTGGTTTTAAGCCAGAACAACTTAAAGTTGGCTTACATTCGTTAGGCTTTGTTGCCGATACCCAAGAAGAAGCCATCGAGCAATATTATGAAGGCTATGCCGAAACTTTCACACGTATAGGCAAGGAGCGGGGATGGCCCCCTGTAACGCGATCGCGTTTCGATATGCAGAATGGACCGCTTGGGGCTTTGCTTGTAGGCGAGCCTGAAGACGTTGCCGAAAAGATTGTTCGGCATGCCGAAGCATTAGGTGGCATCTCGAGGTTTACCTTTCAAATGGATAACGCTGGAATTCCGCACCATCAGTTGATGAGATCGATTGAACTGATCGGAAAAAAAGTTATCCCACTTGTTAACGATGTTAAAAATTAGTACGTACGATGAATCCCAAAAAGGCAATTGTAATAGGCTCTGGTATCGGTGGATTAGCGGTTGCTATTCGACTTGCGAAAAAAGGATATAAAGTTACAGTTCTTGAAAAAAATAGCTATGGAGGTGGAAAATTAAGTGAGTTCTATTTGGATGCTTTCCGATTCGATAAAGGCCCTTCTTTATTTACCCTCCCCAACCTAATTGATGAGTTAACAGCGTTGGTAGAATATCCAAAGCAATTTAATTATTTTAAATTAGATACCATCACGCATTATTTTTATGAAGATGGTACGCGTGTTAATGCCTCGGCCGACATTTCAAAATTTGCACACGAAATATATGTGAAACTTGAAGAGGAGGAAGTTCAAGTTTATAAGCATCTTAAAAGAAGTAAATACTATTACGATACTACCGCCGATCTGTTTTTAACTCAGTCGCTAAGTCAAATTAAAAACTTTTTAAACCTAAAAACATTCAGGGGAATAATAAGAGCTCCACGATTAGGATTGACGAGCACAATGCATAAAAAAAATGCAGCCACATTTAAAAATAAAAAAACAGTACAACTTTTCGATCGGTATGCTACTTACAATGGCTCAAACCCCTATAAAGCTCCAGCGTTATTAAATATTATTCCACATCTCGAATTTGGACAAGGTGCTTTTCTTCCCCAAGAGGGCATGCATCAAATTACAAGCCATCTTCTAAATTTAGCTGCATTTGTGGGCGTGGAAATTCAGTATAATGCCACTGTATCAGAAATTATTATTGAGAAAGATTGTGCTATTGGGGTTAAAAGTGATGATGTCGTATTTAAAAGTGATATTGTAATAAGTGATGCTGATATTCATACCATCTACAATCGTTTGTTACCAAAGAAATACTATCCTCGCAAATTATTGAACCAAGAAAAATCGAGCAGCGCGTATGTTTTTTATTGGGGAATTAAAGGCTCGTTTCCAGCATTAGGATTGCACAATATTTTATTTAGCGATAATTATAAAAGAGAATTCGATTGTATTTTCAATACAGATAAACCCGATGTCGATCCCACCATTTATATTAATATCACCTCGAAATATTGTAAAAAGGATGCTCCAGAGAATTCAGAGAATTGGTTTGTTATGGTGAATGTTCCGCACCATCAAGGAACAGTAGTAAATTATGCAAGTGAGGTTCGGAAAAATGTGATTGCGAAGGTTAATCGTATGCTCCAAGTGGATATTGAGAAGCATATTGTAGTGGAATCGAAACTCGACCCAATTGATATTGAGAAGCAAACATCGTCATATGGTGGTTCGTTGTATGGGAACTCTAGCAACAATATGTTCTCCGCATTTCTAAGGCATGCAAACTATAGTAGTAAAATAAAAGGGTTGTATTTTGTAGGTGGTAGTGTGCATCCCGGTGGAGGTATCCCGTTATGTTTGTTGAGTGCGAAAATTGCCACCCAATTAATTTCAGATAAAGAATCGACGTATGCAGTCATTTAAAAAATATAATCTGTACTTTTTAATTTTAGTTTATTTATCCGGCTCCATTGGCTTTGTGTTAAATCCGGAGTTCTTCCAGCCTTTTACGCCATTTACGTTGTTGCTTACGAGTATTGTATTTTTACTGCATCAATATGAGGTGAAGAGTTTTATACTTGCATATTTGGCTGTTGCAATACTCGGATTTTCGGCTGAGGTGATAGGTGTTCAAACGGGATTGGTGTTTGGGGCATATCATTATGGAGCGGCCTTAGGGGCAAAGCTTCTGGAGGTGCCGCTCATAATATCATTAAATTGGGCCTTGGTAATCACTGCAAGCATAAGCATTGCTACCTATTTTTTAAAGCAGCGATGGAGCGTTGTTCTAAGTGGGGCGCTTTTAGCTACAGTTTTTGATGTGCTCTTAGAGCAGATTGCACCACGACTTGATTTCTGGGTTTTTGATGCTGGGATGCCTACACTTCATAATTATTTAGGGTGGTTTGCTATTGCCGGTTTCTCTGGTTTTTTATTTTATCCAATCTTGCGCAACGGTGCCGCAAAACCCGCTATTATTATATTATTTTTGCAACTCATTTTTTTTATCAGTATTATACTTTTTATTTAATTCTTTATCCAAATGCTTGTTAATGTAGGTATTGTTTTATTTACCTTTTTTCTCACCGAGTTATCCGCTTGGGCAAATCATAAATTTTTAATGCATGGTGTCATGTGGTATTTTCACGCAGATCATCATAAAAAGGATCACGATAGTTGGTTTGAAAGAAACGATGTCTTCTTTTTAATTTATGCTATTCCAAGTTGGCTTCTTATTATGTTTGGTATGATGCACGATTATGCCTGGTATACTTGGGTTGGCTTTGGCATTGCGCTTTATGGACTAGCATATTTTTTTGTGCATGATGTAATTATTCATCAGCGCTTTAAAATATTAACAAAATCTTCTAATACGTATGTTTTAGCCTTGCGTCGTGCGCATAAAATACATCATAAAAACATCGGAAAAGAAGAAAGTCAAAATTTTGGAATGCTATTAATTAAGCCCAAGTATTTTAGAGATGCCGAGGCAAATAAAAAATCCCAAAAATAAATACTATTGAAATCATCTATTGATTCTTATGATTTTATCATCGCTGGAATGGGCGCGGCGGGCTTGTCGCTTGCCATGCAACTAAAAAATTCAAGTGTTAAATTTAGCCGTGTCCTTATATTAGATAAACAACTTAAAAACACCAACGATCGAACGTGGTGCTTTTGGACACGCGACACGCAAGCTTGGTATCAGGAAGCGGTAACGAGGCAATGGGATTGTATTGAGTTTAAGAGCGATACATTTGAAAAGAAATTTACTATATCTCCCTATAGATATCAGTTGATACGTGGCATTGATTTCTATTCATTTTGTTTGCAGCAATTACAAGTTGATTCCAGATTTGAAATAGTAACTGAAGAAATCAAAGCCTTAAGGTCAGACGGTGCTTATGGAATAGTTGAAACAGTGAATTCAACTTATCAAGCTTCGCAAGTTTTTAATAGCGCTTTTCGAAACGCCGAAGTCAAGAAACAGCATGTCAATTTCGTGCAGCATTTTAAAGGATGGGTGATTACCACGGAGCAAGATTTTTTTGATGATAGCTGTCCTATTTTTATGGATTTTAAAACAGCTCAAAATAATGACTGCCGTTTTTTCTATGTTATACCATTCTCGAAAAAAAAGGCGTTAATCGAATACACAGGTTTCTCTCGCTCTTCTATTGCATCCGAGGCTTACGATGCTAAAATTAAGGAATATATCGAAAAGGACTTAAAATTAGAAACCTATACCGTTATTGAAACAGAGATAGGCCAGATTCCGATGATGGAAAGTCCGTTTGTAAATCCATACGGAGTGCGTATCACAAATATAGGTACTGCGGGAGGTAACAGCAAAACGAGCACTGGATATACGTTTTATTTTATTCAAAAGCAGGTGCAATCTATTGTAGATCATCTTGAAAGGGGGGAATCGCTGGATACCAAGAAGGCTAAACGACACTACAAACTTTACGATAAAGTGCTTTTAGATGTGATGGATAAAAACAGGATCTCTTCAGATATTTTGTTTGCAACACTATTCAAAAAGAACAAAATTGAGAATTTACTTGCGTTCTTAAATGAAGAGTCTTCAATTATGCAAGACCTTTCAGTTTTAAATTCGGTGGAGAAGCTCCCATTTCTTTTTTCCTTGATTACGAAGTTACTTAATTAGTAAAAATACACTAGGTGTTATTGGTTGTCTTTTTTGCGAATTCAAGGCCAAAGTCAGCGAATCCCCTCCAAAACCCAACGAATTCAAATTCATATTAATTCTAAAGAACGAAGTCCTTAACTTTAACCCAAATAATTTATAAGGTGACTTTAAGATAAGAATTTTTGCTTCTGGAAGTAGTTTTCACGATTAAATAATAATTTAAAATTTATGTTATTTAATATAAGCTAACTATCAGATTTTCAGCAAATTGCAGTTTTGCTTGTGACCTACAAGTATTAGTTGTAGTTAAAAAATTATTTTTACTAAAAATAATATGGAATCGAATATCAAAGAAAAAATCAGGTTGATTAGGGAAGGAAGAGGGTTCAGTCAAGAATATGTTGCAAAGAAACTTAATTTAACACAGCAGGCATATTCTTCTATCGAAAGTAACCCGGAAAATGTGAAGGTTGATCGTTTAAAAGAACTTTGTAGGGTGCTGGGTATCAGCATCGGAACGCTATTTCTACATCACAATGATTTCTCTGAAGTTCGGTTGGATACAGATATCAGCGAATCAGACAAATGGCCATTAATCATCTTCTTATCAGAAGCAGAAAAGTCGGCCTATGAAATGCGAATTTATGATCTGCAAAACGAGATTTTGGAGTTGAAGAAGTTGAAATGATTGTTATGTAAGCAATTTTCAAATTAGAATGGTTATTCCTTCACAAATTTACGAATGCTATTGCCAATCTTTATCAAATAAACACTTGGATTCCAATTTGAAATGTCAATTTGGGTTTGGCACGATTTGATACTTCCTTCTAAAGCAACTTCTCCAATGGTATTAAAAATTTTGAATGGAATATTTTCAAAAGAATATGTCGGATATGAAATTGTAATTACACGACTCGCTGGATTAGGAAATAAGGTAAATAAATAAGCGTCTTTATTGTAGTTAATACCAGATAAAAAACGGCGATATACTAAATTCATCTCACCCAACTTATCGGCATTAAATGTAAAACACAGTAAGTTATTTATTAGCGAATCTTTTGGTTTTATTATGGTTGTGATGCCGCTTGTATAATCGTTGTTTAGCACATTTAAATCGTCGGGTTGTGCGCTGTTTGAATAGTTCAAAACATCAAAATTTTCAATAGCAATAGTATTGCCTGTTCGTTTGAAAATACTATCAAAACTGAGATTAAATTCTTCGGGTAAATAATAAAATCTAAGTGCAATTGGATTGTTAGGTATTATTGAAGACTGCAACCATAGGTTGCGTGGGAAATAGTAATTGTTTGTTCTATTCTGATTCAGTTGCATTAATTCCACACGCAATGGGTAATTAACGATGTTTACACCAAAACATACGTCGCCCAAATTATTGCCATTGGGATTTAATTGTGCAATAAGTTTGTTAGAGGAATCTCTTAAATCAATCCAATCGTTGTTACCTAAAATTGGGCAATTAATTGTTCCCCAATAAGCATCTTGAGTTAACCGAAGCTCAGAAGAATAGATTGAAATATCATCAACAGCAAAATTTGCTCCTTGTAAACCAATGGCTTCAATCGCAATTATTACTTGAGGTTGCGATGCATAGGCGCTTAAGTTAATATCGTAACGATTCCATTTAGCAGCTAAGGCTTTTGCATTATAGCGTGATAGTGCAGCGAGTTTTACCCACGAGGCTCCGTCATTAGTGGAAACGAATACATTAATTGAATCGGGTTGAGAAGGGCTGCTATTATCCCAAGTACCAAAAAACGATAGGGTAGGACGAGTTTTTAAGGATGTAAAATTAAAGCAAGGTGAAATTAATCTTGATATAGCATTGGAGCTGAAAAATTTAGCATTAAAAGCACATAATGTAATTCCTGAATGTGCCGATATATTTGGATTTGAGAGTGAGTTCGCCGTTTTCCAAATCTCATTTTTTTCGCCGGTCCAAGTCCAATCCTTTATTCCCATTTCAAATCCTTCGTGATATGGGTAGTTAGTAATTGATGTTTTTTTCGTGATTGAAAAGTTAATCGTGTCATTCAAGCGATTGCGGTCCAAAAGAAATGCGTTATAAACGACCAAGTTATAACTTGGAAGAAGGCTTAAATCGGCTGTTTGGATAAAGGTATAATTCATTGAAGCGCCAGGAATCAGTGGTGTCGAAAGCGTGATTAATTCATTAACCGGATTTCCATTATTAAGTCGGTATGCAACAGGAATTTTCGTAGTACTAGGTAATATTGTGTTACCAGTATTTTTTATAATGATGCGTAACATTTCATTCGCATTGAGGTTGCATTTTGCAAATGGAGCATCAATATTAGTTATGCTTATGTCGTTAAAGACACTATCACTAACCACCAAACTATCTATAAATACGCCCTCGTCGCTGCCACCAGGATCACTTAAAAATCGGAATCGAAATTGAACATTGCTTTGTCCGCCTAGGCTATTAAGGCTTATTCTGTATGTTGTCCATTTTAAATTATCTCCACTCCATTTGGGTGGTGTAATACCTCCAGCATTCGAGGTGAAGGTATTGTAAGTTAATTGCAGGTTGGAAGAATCTACGCGTTGCCAGCTAAAACCATTGTTAACGCTTGCCTCTAGAACCATGGCATCTAAATATTGAATTCGAAATCGCAGTAAAAATCCAATCACAGGATTCGGGAGGTTGGAGAAATCGAAGCAAGGAGAATACAGGGCATTGTGGGTGTTGTTGGCATAAAAATTGAATGGGTTTAACATCCAGCATTGCCTGCCATTTGGGGTGAAATTAATAATGGTTTTGGAAGGATAATTCCATCCCCATTCATTAATAAGCTTTCCATTAATACCTTCACCGTACCAATTTCCATCGCTAAGCTCAAAATCTTCGTAGTACGGAAAATTGGTAATTGAGGCCTTTGAAACTATGGTGTAGTTTATAATGCTGTCGTTGGTTGCATCGCTATCTTGAGCTAAATTCGTACTACAACGTAATGTGTAAATTCCCGCTTTTGCAAGATTAAGCGTCGGGTTAAAAATAAAATCAAGGGAGTCTTTGTAGTTGAAATTTGAGGATATGTTAAGTGTGTCACTGCCAGTTGAAATTAAGATGTTACTATCGTTATATAATTTAAAGGTGAGAGGTATTTTTGTTCCAATGCCCAATGCTTTTCCATAGTTTTTTATTTTTACAGCAAGTGATGTTGAAGATGTCATGCCGCACCCTCCTTTGGGGCTAATAATTCCTGCTATTCCTACATCTTTATTTAATACGTCGATGATGAGTATGCTATCAATAGCAACGCCTTCATCGTTTATATAAGCATCACTGCTAAAATGCAAGCGAAATTTTACATTAGGCTGTCCTAGATAAGAAATTAGTGGCACTTTTACATGTTGCCACCCATTGCTATTTCCACTCCAAAATGGCGGTGAAAAAACACCTGTAGTGGTGCTATTGTTGTATATACCATAAGCAATGTTTGTTACCTTAGTCCATAAGCTTCCTCCATTAACACTTGATTCTAGAATGCAGCCGTCATAGTTTTTTTCTGTTTTATAATTTAAGGCAAAGTGCAATACAGGTGCAACCCCATTGGCGATATTGATGCATGGCGACTCTAATGCAAAATCAGCATTAGGTTCATATTCACTATTGTATTTTGTAACCCAACATTGCTTACCACTGTTGGCTTTTGAAATGTATGTTTTTGTTGGTGTTCCCCAGATAAAATCGTTGGATGTACCTTTAATTATTTTTGGTGTCCATGCGCCGTCATTGCTTTCGAAATTTTCCCAATAAGGAATTGCATTAATATTTCGGATTGAAATAACTTTTTGCAAGGTGTCGTTACTTCTGTCTGAATCGTTTGCAATGGTTGCCCAAGTTTTTAATATATAGGTTCCAGCATTCAGAAGTGAGGCATTGGTAAGGAATGTATATGCAATTGTATCACGAATTAATTTATCCGTGTTCAGTGTTATGGTGTCCGTTACAATAGCATTGTTATTTATTTGATAGGAAGCAATAATTTTTGATCCAGCCACTAGTTTCAGTCCGAGGTTGGTAATGTTTATTTTAACGGGCGCAGAGGCAACACCATAGCACATGTTTGATGGAGATACTAGTGATGCTAGATTCACATCGAAAAATGAATTGGTAATAGATACGCTATCGAACGCCACACCTTCATCATTAAAAAGGCTATCGCTTTGAAAATGAACTCTAAATTTGGCTGTGCCTATGCCTGAAAGTGATGGTAAAGAAACCACATAGCGTTTCCATGTTTCATTATCTCCACACCAAACGGGGGGTGTAAAAATACCGAAGTTGGATATGCTATTGTATGGGTTTACAACGATAGCGCTGTAAAGTACTTTAGTCCAAGATGCACCACCATTAATACTTGTTTCTAGGAAAACACAATCATGATCTGCTTCTGTGCGGTAGCGCATGGAGAAGACAATACGCGGCAATGTCACATTCGTGAAGTCGAGGCACGGCGACTCTAATGCACAGTTGGATTTGCTAGAATAGTTGTTTGTAATTTGTGTTGTCCAGCAATTTAAACCATTGGCGGATCCGGTAATTTTTAATTTATTGGGACTGCCCCAAACCCAATCGCTAGTGCCATTTCCGATATTCACTCCTTTCCAACCGCCATCGTTAGCTTCAAAATTTTCGGTAAAGGGCACCATATTTACACCCGAAGAACTAATGGTTACGATATTGGAGATGCTATCGAGAGAAAGGGTTGTGCATGAAACTACACAACGATAATTTGCGCTGCTTAAGGAGACAAAAGAGTAACTCGATGTGTTAGCTCCTATAATATTGGCCCAGGTGGTGGAGGCGATGGCTTTTTTTTGCCACTGATATCCTAAACCTGTGGCTACGGTGGTACCCGATAAGCTTAAAGTTACATTCTCGCCATTACATGGGAAGAGTTTGTTTGCAATAATAGTTCCAGGTGTGGGTATGCCACTGCAAGGAGCAGGAACAAAATATGTTAATTGTAATTTAGGGGGGTAAAGCGTGTTGGTGTAACCTCTAAAATAATAAGTAGAGCTTGCTCCAGGATCTCGGGTTAAGGCCATGCCCACCCAAGTTCCTATGCGGCTATTGATGTAGTTAATACCTACGGAGGTAAACGTATTGTAGAAATAAGTTTGAACTGGGCTACTCCAATATACTGTAGCAAGTTTCGCTGTTGCCGGGCTATTATCGGCGCAGTCGTTGTATAACACCGAAGCCGCTGCAGTGACCGGATCGTTAGAAAGTGCATAAACACCGTTGGGCATGCTTACTCCTGTTCCATTGTAGTAATAATATTGAAGCGTGGCTGCGGTTACAATGGCATTAGTAGGTAAGGTAGTTAAGTCGAATTTAATAAAACCTCGTTTTGAGCCATCGCCTATAGAGTCAATATCTCCAATGGTTTTTTGAAGGCTAGTGGTACTCCCAGAATAGTTTGCATTTATTGTTATAGTTTGTGCATGCAATGAAAAAGTAAAACCCAAAAGAAGAAGAACAAGGTAGTGGTTTTTCATCATCATCAAATAAGAATTCGAAGATAGAAAAAATTGAGATTAGAGAAGCGTCATTTTATTTTCAATTCTTGGGCTCATTTTTACTAATGAATGCGAAAAAAATGAAAAAACAATGCGCTAGCATCGAAACGCAAAAAGGAATATCACATCTAAATTCTCTTGCTTTAATGCGTTTAGTAAGGTCACATAAAAAAGAAAAAGAATATTATTATCTGCATTCTTCGTAAGCCATCTGATCGCCCAATTTGATGACCTGATCCATCATAGAGATAGATGCCATCAAGTCGGCCAATCTGCCGGCCAGCGCTGCTATAAAGATAGTTTCCATCAATTCGTCCCATTTGGTGTCCGGAGCCATCATAAACATAATTTCCATCCATTCGCCCGATTTGATGACCGCTGCCATCATAAATATAATTCCCATCAACTCTTCCTATTTGATGTCCGGAACCGCTATAATAATAATTTCCGTTGATTCTTCCTACTTGGTGACCGGAGCCATCATACATGTATTGGGCGTGTACTATAACGAAATTGAGAAATAGAAAACTTAGAATTAAAAGAGGTTTCATAATTAGTAGAATAAATTATTTAGTTGTTATTATTACGTTAGTAATTTATAGAAGCCACTAAATCGCCCCAAAAGAAATGAAAGTTCCTTGGATCGTTCGATAGCGGTGTTTTTACCCTTGGCACGTGGTTCTAGCTGAATGCTAATTTCGGCAATTAACGTATTGTTTGTGTGATCAATATCTTCTTGCTTTATTTTCTGTGATTTATGCAGTGGAAGCGATTGAACGTAAGAGGCAGCCCATCCCCAGAAACAAATTCGTACGGTTTCAATAGGATCATCTTTGTCGTGAATCCAGATGCCAATACTATTTTCAAAGCGTTTGCTCAAATTATATTCCTTCTGATATTTTTTATAATTAAAATGAACTATAGTATCCGTGTCATTCTCGCATAAAACATCCACTTTGAGGCGATCAATCTTATCGATGCGGTAGTTGGCTAATTTCGCCTCTTTTTCTATGGTTACTGCCGTGAGGTAATATATATTCTCGTAAATCCGAATCTGCAGCGGCATCACCTTTCGAATGTTAGAATTCTTTTTTGGAGCGAGTGTATCTACCCTTAGATAGTCAAACTCAATACATTCTTCTCTTTTAATATGGCCAAGTATTTTTATTGTAAGTTCAACCACCTTTTTTTCTTCTTTTAGAAGTGGCTTATGTACTACAACCGCTTTTGCAGAACTTAATTCAAGTTGGTCTAATTTAAAGCGTTGTTTAATATCTTCGAGTACTTTAGAAACAGCAGGTATGCTAGCATAAGGGCTAAGTATTCCTAATAAAAAGGGTAACGATATTCGTTCTTCCTCATCTAAGTCTCCAAAAGAAGGTAATGGTGAACTCTCTTTGTATGTATAAATTAATTTATCAAAGACGATATCAAACAGATGTCCATTTTTATCACGTTCATGATTTACTTCTAGGTGTGTGAAATTGCCTCTGCGCAAATCGGCGAGGTGCTCGCGAAGCATTCTTTCTTTAATTTCACCAATGCCGGCTTCCTGCGATTTTTCGTTTACATAATTAAGCATTTTAACGAAGTTACCACCTCCTTTTATAAGGAACTCATGGATGAAACGGATGCGAATTTCTTTTTCGTTTGATGAAGTTTCCATATTACAAATATATACTATGCAATGGCATTGCAAACTTAGATTTTAGATTCGCAGCTACTTAAGATTTATTTATGAAAGAGAAGTCGCCCTCTTGAAAACGCAGCCGAAAGGCTGCGTAACCATGGGGATTTTTTTTCGCATTGACTGTGTTCATTTAATCGTCTTCATCTAAATTGCTTTCAATGATAGTTGATTTAATTTATTCAACTGTATTTTATAAAAATTAAAATCTGTTGTCTTGCCTGGTTCTGATTCAATAAGGTCAATTTGTAGTGTACTCTCGGGCAATGGCTCGAAATACAAACTAAAGTAAAGCCACTCATTGGTACTTTTAAAGTGCAAATGTTGCGGTGCCAATGGAATATTTTCCGCGCGTAACATTGTAAAGCAGACCTTTGTTTTAGTATCTCTAATAAAAGTGTCAGGACTAATATCCACCCAACCACCGCGGGAATAGAAGTCGGTGGCATGATATCCAAAATCGATACGCAAAAAAGCAGTGCTACGTATTATTCGCAATAGCTGAAGGTTATCATTTCGAACAGCATGTTTTGGCGAATTATATAAATAAGATTGACTAATGTTTCGCATTAATGGCACTAGTTTTTAATTGTTCTTGGACTTCCTTTCTTACCCACTGAGGTTTTATTATAGTTATATGATTACTAAGCATCACAAATTGATTGATAAGCTCGACACTTGGGATAATATCTAGTTGAAGCAACAGGTGTCCATAAGCGTAGTGGTTTACAACGCTTTGGCTTTCGTGCAAAGGTTGGGAGAGGAGGTAATTACCCATCAAAGGACTAACTCGAAAGTGAATTTGTTCCTTTTTTTTACCGATGGGGTATAAGCCAAAAGTATCCTTATAATAGCTTTCAGGATTGAAATTTAGCTGCGTATTGAATTTTTTATTTATTAATAATGGCTCAATTACACGGTCTAGTCCAAAGTTGCGTATCGCTCGATGTTTTTCGGAATAACCTACGATATACCAACGGTTTTGAAATTCTTTAAGCAGATAGGGATGCAATACGATGGCATTAAATACGCGTTTTGAATACGAATAATGGATAAACGAAACGACAGTTTTATCTTTCGCAGCTTGAAATAGCAATTCAAAATATTCCCATCCTCGCATTCGTGGCGGGTTTTCGGTCTGAATTAAAACACGCTTGTCGCTAGTGGTGTCGAATTTCTCTCGAACAGAAGCCAATATTTTGTCGACTGCGGTATTGAAATTATGACCAACACGATCCCCACTAAAGGTTCGAAGTAGATCTGTTGCTGCTAGGAGCGACTCAATTTCAGCGCTATTTAAAGGAACCGAACGAAGGGTGTAATTCGGGTCGCTATAGTAATATCCGTTTTTGCTTTTACTAAATTTAATAGGCGCTAAATACCCTAACGCCTCATCTTCTTTAAGTGCCTTTAAGTCCTTTTGAATGGTAGATACTGTAAACGATTTCCCTATTTTCTCTTCGATTACCGCAATTAAAAGTGCCATGCTTGGAAATGGCTTTCTTTTATCGCACAGACACGCATCTATGGTAAGGTAGCGAATTTGAGCTTCTTTGTTTAGTGGCATAAATTAGGGCAACCTAGATTGATTGCAAAGCTATTTATTATAACAAAGATATTCAAAATAGCGATTTAAAATAAAAAATTCCATATCGCTTAGAAACAAAAAAATCCTGATGTTACCACCAGGATTTATTCATGAGTTTTTTGTTTCTTTATTTGAGTTCTTCTCTTGTTGTTTTCTCTATTTCTTCCATTTTATAAACAAAAACATTGCCATCTTTTGTTTTTATTTTTATTGAAACATTAGGTATTTGTTCAATAATTGTTCCTTTAATAACACTCCCATTTTTTAAATAAACTACGTCAATCGATTCTGTTTGCACATTTGTTTTTTCGTTTTTTTGTCCACTATTATTTTTCTTTTTGCTCTTACCTCCCCAAAAAATGAATATCAAACCAATACAAGCAATCAGAGTTCCTATTAGTGTCGATGAAAATAACATGGCCAATATTCCAATCGACCAAATAATCCAACCGAAAACGCGTAGGATTAATCCGGAGTCAGAATCTTTATCTTCTTCAATATTCTGGCGATCATCTAACTTTTTAAAGTTCTCAGAAATGCTGTTTTCTTTTCCGAATTCAGATTTCACACTCTTAGATTTTGAATTTGAAGGAAATGGTGTTGACGAAGGATTGATGAAAGTGTAATTTAATTTCGATTGGGTCGTATTTATTTGCGACGCATTGGGAAACAAATTTTCTTGTTCATTAGCTCTGAGAATATCTATATAAACAGGTTTCTTATCGTTATTTAAAATGTGGCTATTCGCATTTGATTTAATGCTGGATGTTTTACCTGTTGTTTCAAAATAAAAACCTGATTTATATACCCTTTTTTGAATCGAGCAGGAAACAAGAAAAGTAAACAAAAACAAAACAAAAGCAACATTGATGATAGATAATTTTAGTTTCATAACTTTGGTAGTTGAAAATTATATTGGTATTATAGTGGCTCAAATCTATCGTTATCTACTACGGATATCAATTGTAATTTCCGAATAGGATTGTTAAACTTCCAAAAGTGTAGTTGTGATTTCCGGGAAATACCTAAGAAAAAAATCGAGATACTGGAAAGCCAGCTCTTGGGTATTAATCGGATATGGAGAAGCTTCGAATCCAATCCATCACTTTAACACGCGCGCGCTCCGTAACGGATACGATTAATCCGGATGTCATCTTTAATGAATACCCATTTTGCTTCAAAAATTCTGTAACGTGCTTCTGATTCACCAACCACGACCGATGACATCGAAAGAATCCTAATGGCAATAACTTTTGTTCTACCCAAGCTAAACTTTTACTTATTGTAATTGTTTCACGGTTACTCAGGTGAAATGTGCAATAGCTTCGTTCAGCCTCAATAGCTACAATATCTTTTAATAGGACTAGTTTCATTCCGCTGATGTTTGGCAACGAAATACTATCAATACTTTGGTTTACGATGGATTGAACGAGGGTATTATATTGGCTATCATTCTGAATTTGACTGTCTTTTAACAATCGCTTATTAGCTATTTGTATGCTTTGGTGCAAACGCTCCTCTGAGAAGGGTTTTAAAATATAATCTACCGCATAGCATTCGAAGGCTTGTATGGCAAAGCTATTGTTGCCGGTTAGAAAAATCAATTGTTTATTCTGTAATTTAATACCTTTAAGGATTTCGAAAATAGATTGTGTTCCAATCATTACATCAAAAATACCGATGTCGAATTCTGATTCTGAAATACGCAATCGGGCCTCTTCAAAGTTAGAGGCTGTAGTTATCGTATCTTTAGGGTAAGCTTCTGTTATTGTCTTTTTCAGCCTTTTTAACTGGGCCAATTCATCTTCAATTAGTAAAATTCTCATCGTGGTATTATTATGTTCAAGATGTCATCTTTGCGGTAAATTTGTTTTTTCATGCCTATATGTGTTCTTTTATCTTCGTGAAGGTAGTCTAGTCTCTTTTTTAATAAATACAAACCGTGGCGTTCTTTTGCTCTACGAAGTTCAAGTTCGGAAGGAAGTGGATAGTCTTTAAATGATGCGCAGTAGCAATTCTCATTAAAGGAAAATATCCTCAGTGATATTAAATTCGGCTGGTTTCCTTGCATGCCATGTTTGAGTGCATTTTCAATTATGGTAAGGAAGGTAAATGGTGGTATCTCTAGCTCTTTTGATGAAAGCTCATTTTGTATTTGGAAATTAATTTCTATTTCATTGGCAATGGCATGAGCGCTAATCATGGTGTTGCATTGCTCAAGTTCATGGGAAACAGGTACCACATGTTTATCTTGATAATCAAAACTATATTTGACAAGCCTACTCACCATTTGAAGGTAATCTGCTTGTTTCTCAGGAACACTAATAGCAATACTATTAAATAGTAGATTATGGATTGCATGCTGATTCGCTAATCTTCCATTTAAATAAAATTTATATCGTTTGTTCTTTTGTGTAGCCCCCAATAAAAGGATAAAAAGGGCGAGAAATATTACCACCGGGTCGGTAGTAAATTTAATTATGGCTTCTATCATACCAACATCGAAGAAACCACAAAACAACGGAATTGCCAAAATGAATTTCCGAATGGGGCGTTTAAGTTTTCTAAATCGAATTTCTGTATGACTACAATTTACCACATTTAAAATTGTGTAATTAAAAATTTAAACGCATATTCAATGCGTTTAACATGTTTATGTTTGTAGCCTTAAATATTTTAATAATGATGCACCAAAACAGTAAACAAAAAATTAAATACATCACCGTTTTGTCTTTTATTTGGGCAGTATTTATATATTTTTATTTTTTTCAATGTAACCTTTCACAACGAGATCATATTCCTCCTTCGCTTCTTTTAAGCATTATTGTTAGCAATAGTGGACTTTTTTCACTTTTGTATTGTAGTTATAAAATAAGCGATTTTAATGAAATAGCCGAAGAGGGGATGTCGCAACTACTTATTTTATTGATCATATTTTCGTTCACTACAATTATGTTTCACGACTGCCTTATCGTTACGCCTAATCTCTTGATATTTTTATTTTCTGGACTGGTTTTTCTGTTTTTAACAATCATTCTCTTTATTGACCTCATTTTATTTTATTACGCAAATCATGATGCGATAACCCATCTATTAAATGTAAATCTTAAAATAAACAATAACGTAAAACAAAAAATGCAGTCTTATTAAAATTGCTAATAATTCGAGCACTTTAAATCTATTAAAAAATTCTTTAAAAATTATAATTATGCGTTACATTGAAATTGTATTTGACAACAGCGGAAGTATGGAGAACTATCTCGATAATGACCAACGTAGGATAGATGTTGCTAAAAAACTCTTTGAAACAGAAATACTTCCTACAATCGCATTCGCTGGCGACACTATTGTTTTGCGTACGCTTCGAAGTTCGTGCAATGCAGCTTCTAAGGGTATAATGCTTCCCAACGACCCTAAGAAAATTATGAATGCCATTAACCTAATTTATGCCGATGGTGGAACGCCTCTTTATCAAACCGTGCAGGATGCCGTTATTGCTTGTAAGGTGGTGAAGGCTGATGAGAATTTTATTTTTGTGTTAACGGATGGCGGCGATACATGTAATATTCCGATGGATGAGATTATTGATGAAAATGCTCGTAAATGGATAAAAGAGTGGAATGTTTTGTTAATGCAGTTTGCAGTTGATAACGCTGTAACGCAAAACAACCTCAATATTTTTGGTAATTATATTGGGGCCACTTCCTTCTCCGTAGGAACACCTGGCAGAACAAGCGATGAGACGATGCGTCTGGATTTGAGAATGGCTTTAGTCAATTCAAGATTAAATATCAACGCTCCATTACCTTGGTGCTTTGATTCGAAGGAAGGACCCGACGAATCGTGGCAGGACCTCTTAAATCAAGGATTTACTTTTTATCAGGCATCGGTGCTTTTCGAAGAAGGCTTTCTATCGTGGAAGCCCAGTTGGGATAAAATAGTTTCGCCTTTGCAAAAGGCAGAATTCACTTTCTTGCGAGGTTTAAGATTTATAACAGCCTTGCCAAAGGAAACCGTGAAAGTGATGCTAAGCGGTTTAATGGCGCCTTATTATTATAGTCCTGATTGTATTTATTGGAATTTTTCAGAAGCACGATGGAAGTTTCATCCTATACAACATCCCGTAAAATTTACATCGAATACAGAAGTGGAATTAGCTGAAGATAATTGCTTTGCTAAAGTTGACTTTAATTCTGAAGTAGGACGAAGAAACGCAGAGCACTATTTTCTCGAGGAAGTATATGAGGTGGCCGAAGCGTATAATTTTCTTGAAGTGGGTTTCACTTTAAATCGAATAAATAGAGATTTGATTCGTAAAGGGGTAAAAACATTAAAAGTAGGACAGCAAGTACGATTCAAAAAATAAGAAAATGAAAGCAAACGAAGCATTGGAACAATTGAATCTTATGGAGGAATTATGTAATCAAGCCATTGATTTCTTCAGGAAAAATGATTCCAATAAACTAAATAAAACCGAAGCTTTTGAATTGTCTAAATTACTTTCGCGAATGTTTATCGCCGAAAGGGAATATTTGTATAGCAATCCTCAATCGTATATTTCACTTTATGGCACTGGCATTGATGAATAGCGGAAATCTTTATTACCCAACAGCTTGCTTTTATTTCAACGCATACGCTGAAAATGCGAAATTAACTTGAAGTGTTTTTAATCGGTAAGCAGCTATTAAATGCTGTCTTGAATTTTATGTAATGGGGGTCTTGTTTACCTTTAATCTGACCTACAAAATTTATATAGCCTCGAAGTCTACTTACAAAGAGGTCTGATTGTTTTTTGTCTGGATCAAAGCTAAATTTATAATGGTTTTTCACAGCATCAGAAAGACCGTTTTTATTTAGATCGAATAGCATAGCACGTATATGCTTTAATAAATTGCGATCAACGTTGAGTATTTTATTGACTGTTAAGCCTGTTACTGTTTGCCTTTGGTGCGCACTTTGAAGACGTAACTTTTTGTGGTTTATTTCAAAGTGATTTTTTTTAATAATAGAATTGATGGAGTTGATATCTTCTTTTGTAATTAATTCATTTGATGAGAATGTTAAATCATCAGCATAACGTGTGTAAGTAAGTCCTTTTTCTTGACAGTATATTTTAAGATCGCGGTCTAAAGGTAAACATATAAAATTGGATATTATTGGTGAAGTTGGTGCACCAATAGGAAGCCGCCCTTCATAGGTTGTAAGCAAAGCGAGTGCGGTAGCAACTTCTTCATTATAGTTAAAAATAAAAGATCGAAAAAGTTGCTGCACCCTTTGCGCAGTGATACTCGGAAAGAAATCTTTGAGGTCGATATTAAGTACCTTTTGTTTTCCAAGATGTGGCCTTGCGTTTTCAGCAATATTGCAATAAGTGCCCAAGTAATGTGGATTTACAACAAATCCATGCACTTCCTCTGGCTTAATTAAAAGATAATAGGCTTGTAGAAAATACCCCAATCTTTTTTGTGCTAATTTTAGTTGTTTATTCGGTTCGCAGATTAAGCGCTCACCTCCTTTTTTCTTCGGTATAGTATATTCTTTATATTCAGGGTTATTAAACAAATGCTGCAACACTTGTGGTTTTCGTTTCATGAAAACGCATAATTTATATGGGTTTGAAAGGGTAAGTAAATATAAGGCATTGCGCACATGCAATGGGTATTTTTCTAAATATTTATTGGGTTTGTTGTCGGGTGTGTTAAAGTATCGAACTAAATTTCGTTGCTCTAATTGCGCTAGCGTATGGATTTCTTTTGCTGTTTTCATCGAATTAAAAAATGAGCCGTTGCTAATTATCTTTGAACTTAAATCTGTTGATGCAAGGCGATACGAAGTGAGATGCGCGTCAACAGACAACGATCCTTTTCGTTCACCTTCACATGGGCTGCAGGAACACAGTCCTTAAGTCGTCATGTTTGACCTCATAATTTGTATGCAACGGCTCATCTATACTTAAAAATCGAAATCGTCGAGGGGTGATATTTTTTGACTAAAAGTTATGGTGGCCGCACTGGATATTTCGAATTTAACATCCTCAGGTATTATCTCCTTAAAGAATGTGAAGTTTTCATCGCGTTCGAGTTGCATCTCTCCAAGCGAGCCATTTCTGTTTTTTGCAATAATTAGAGTAGCAATGCAATGCGATGGCGATCCATCTTCATAAGTTGTTAAGCCATAGTATTCCGGACGATATAGAAAGATTACCTTGTCGGCATCTTGTTCAATAGCGCCACTATCACGTAAGTCAGATAGTATAGGCCTTCGCGACATAGTGCGGGTTTCAACGGCACGACTTAATTGACTTGCTACAATCATGCATACATTATATTCCTTGGCGATGTTTTTAAGTTCACGGCTTATTATACTAATTTCTTGCTCCCTGTTATTTTTATATTTTGATGTGCCTAAGAGTTGCAGATAATCCACAAAAATAACATGCACGCCATCTTCTTCAATGTGTTTTTTGCATACTGCTTTTAAATCACCAATCGATGTTATGTCAGCGTTGATGAAAAGGTCGTTTGTGAAAACTTGCTTCTCTACTTCTTGCAATTGTTTTATCTCTTCGGGTAGGAATTTTTTCTGCAACAAGGTGCGCATAGAAATTTTTGAGAGAGAGGCAATAAAACGACTTAATAAGAGAGACTCCGATAGGTCGCAACTGCAATAAAGCACCGGCTTTGACTTGGCCATCTGAAGTGCTAGATTTACCATCAATTGTGTTTTACCCATGCCTGGCCTAGCGCCAATTATCGCCAACTCGCCGCCAACAAATCCTCCAAATTCATTGTCCATCTGATTAAATCCAGACGGAAACATTGTGGTCTTTTCTTCGCTCTTCTCCATGCTTTTTAAAAATTCAGGTAGTAGCACTGCAAATCGTTTGGAAGCCGCCAAATTCGCCTGATGATTTTCGTTTTCGTAAATTAATTTTTTAACTCGAATTGTAATTTCATGTTCATCGATAGAAGGATCTTCGAAAATGGCTTGGATGTTTCTTATTAATATATCTTTCATGTTTTTTATTTCAAGTAGTGTTAAATGGAGAACAAAAATATTGCTTCCCAATTTCGTTTTCTTGTTTTGTTTATAAGTTGAACAATCAACTTTTGCACACGACGATGAAAGTGCTGTTAGACTTGATGTTTTGAAAAGGACTAAGAAAATTATTTCTCAATGCAGTCGCCTCAGTTTTTAATTTTATTTCTGTTTTCAGAACGGACAATAACTTGAAAATCAACCATATATGGTTAAATTACAAGTAATAGTTGTATCTTACAAGTAAATTCAAAATAAAGAATTTGAGGTTAGTTCTCCTCGCTCTTTTTATTGCGAGGAGAATTTTTTTTTTAGCGAACGAGGTTAAATATAGTGCTATATTTCCCTTCTACCTGGAACAGATAAATTCCTTCAGCATAATGTGATAATTCTAATGTTGAGTTTTGTTCGTTGATGATACCACTCCAAATTTTTCGTCCCGAAGCATCTAAAATTGAACATATGCTACCCGACCATGCTATTGGCATGCTAATATTTATTTTAGTGGAAGCAGGATTAGGGAAAAGAAGGAAGAACGGGCTGATGGTAGAGACAATGCCATTACCTCCAGCCTTAACTGTTAAAGTAGCTGTGGAGCTGGTATCCTTGCAGCTTCCAGTGTTTATCACGCATCTAAAAATTTGGTTATTGTTGTTTGCTATAGATACATTACTAATGAGAAGTGTACTATTGGTAGCGCCTGAAAATTGACCCGCATTAAAAATGTTCTGCCATCCTAAACCCAAATTTGTTTGCCACTGAAAGGACGAGCTCACGTCTGTACTCGATGTGGTAAACTGTGCTGTACTTCCAACATTTACGCTTTGATTGGTTGGCTGTGTACCAATATTTACATTGCAATTCACCGTTAAAGTGGCAACAGCGCTAGTGTCCTTGCACGAACCTAAACCAATAATCGAACGGAAGAGTTGGCTGTTGTTTAGAAAACTTACATTCGATACCGTAAGGGTATTTGTGTTAGCACCGGAATATTGTCCTGCATTAAATACATTTTGCCATCCAGCCCCAACATTGGTTTGCCATTGTATGGTTGCACTAATATCTGTTGTCGATGTTGCAAAAGTGGCATTTTGAGCTATCGTTACCGCTTTATTTTGAGGACTTGCGCTAAGCAATACTTTGCACGTAATGGTTAATACGGCGGAAGCACTCGTGTCTTTACAAGTGGTATTTGAAAGAATGCAGCGAAAGAGTTGGCCTTGGTTGAGCATTGTTGTGTTCGATACTTTTAGTGTGTCATCATTGCTCCCTGTATATTGTCCGGCATTAAAAAGATTTTGCCATCCAATACCTTGATTGGTTTGCCATTGAAACGTTGCAGAGGCGTCGGACGAGGATACGATAAACTGAGCATTTTTTGTTTCGGCAATAGATTGATTTTGAGGAGGCGATGTAACTTTTAAATTGCACTTGGAAACGGTAACATACACTTTGTAAATTTTCACAAAGGAGGTGTTTTGCGAAACCACATAATAAATTATAGTATCCGTAAAGTTATTGGCTGTAACTCCTGAAAATTGTTTGTTAGTTCCTACAAAAGCCATGGCGCTATCGCTAAGTGTAAATGAGGCAATAAGACCATTTGGATTGGTGCCATTCGGAACAGTTAATTCAACTAGTCCACCATATGATTTGGGCGTAATCACTGCATTTGCGAGTGGATTGTTAAATTTATAGGTTAGTAAATCGCAAGCGATATTTTGCTGTACGGTTACAGTAACAGTATAAATTTTTGAGTAGTTGGTATCCTGTGCTACAATTTTATAATTAATAGTGGCGGTGAAATTATTTGAGGTAACTCCTGAAATTTGCTTCACCCCGACGACATACGCGTTGGCGCTATCGCTAATATTAAAACTAGCTATTAACGCGTTTAAATTGGTTCCGTATGGGACGCTGATGGCAACACTACCTCCTGAACTGGTTTGGTTGATAGTGCCCGTGGCTGATGGACTGGTGAAGCTGTAATTTAATAAACTGCAATCTGCACTCGGTCCATCTGTAGAAGTAATTTTAAACTCCATTACAGGGTAGTATGAATTAGTGAATGCGTTACCCGAAACAAAATATCCATTCCAACCAGTGCTGGATTGATTATATCTTACAGCTTTTTCAACAAGCATTCCATTGTCATAAATACGAAACATCGGAGAATCGTTTATAGTTGATTCGTACCAGCCATTTGGATCATACCCAAGTAATGCTTTAAATTCATTTAGCCTGCGTTTTACAGGATAGTTAATAGTATCGAAGGTGTTAAAATTAATGGTGTCGCGAGCATTGTAGGTTTGTCCAGAAACATATTTATAGGAAGCAATAATTTGCCCTCTAGCAGGTACGTTTAGAACTGGATTTAATCCAAAGGATTTAAAAGTAATGGTTGACGCGGTATCAGTTTTTGTTAATGGGAACTTGATAGTTTTAAAAGGCAGATTGCCAAGGTTTGAGGTGTAGTCGTAAGGAATAGTGCCCGTTACCTGTCCACTTTTAGTTGGAAAATAATATTTTCTAATTTGTGTGGATGGATAAATTTCGATAATCAAAGTATCGACAATGGTATTGCTTTTATTGTGGCGTTTATAAATATAGGGTATAGAAATCGAATCGACAGTGTAAGTAGAAGAGTTGTTTGACTTATAAGGATAGTTATCATAAATCAAACTGCGCGGATCAACAATTGATCCTAAATGATAAAAATAAACAGGTCTAGTAATAATACTCCCAAAGTTATTTGGATCTTGATCAAGTTCCACCGCAAGCGAATCGTTGAATAATGTGGTTACAAAAAAATTAGGGCTTCCATAACCAGAAATACCTAAAGCATCAGCATTATCATACCATCCAGTATGCGTGGTGCCAGCCTCTGGCAAGGGTGTACTTCGAAATGATTTGGTGCGTAATTGTAGTTTTAATTGTTCGGCAGGGGATAAGGGAATACCAACATTACCTTGTGCGCCAAGCGGAGTGCGGCTCAACTGACCGAAAGTTTGAATTAAAAAAAGCGATGCAATTAACGTAAATAGGTGCTTCATAAATAGTTAGAAATAGTTAGTATTGATACATGCAATAATACTAAAAGTTGATGAATTATTGTAGATGCAAACCTGAAAAATGGGGAGTATTAAGATATAACGGTATGTTGAATTCACCCTATTTTACGCAGTACTATAACTAGCAAGTAATCAATGAATTATTGTTTTGCAAAACAAAAAACGCACTACCATTTTTTCGTAATATAGTTATTTTCTAAATACCTCTTCTAAAGCTTCCATTTGGACATCGGTAAAATCGAGGTGCGTGACAAAACGAACCAGATGTTTTCCAAATCCGGAACATAGCAACCCACGGGCCGACATTTGTGCAACAAAATCCGAAGCATGCATTTTATTTGCCAACTCAAAAATAACGATATTGGTTTCAATGGGGTAAACATTAGCCACAAACTCCTGCTTCGAAAGTAGGCTTCCGATTTCTTTTGCCCGTTTATGATCTTCCTTTAAGCGTTCAATTTGGTGGTCTAACGCATAGATGCCACAGGCCGCTAAAAAGCCGGCTTGACGCCAACCTCCGCCCATCACTTTACGAAACCTTCGTGCTTGTGTTATTAACTCTTCTGAGCCCAAAAGCAAAGAGCCCACCGGACACCCTAATCCTTTGGATAAACAAATAGAAATGGTGTCGAACACCTTACCATACGACAAAGGCGAATCGTTCGTTTCTACCAAAGCATTAAAAATACGAGCGCCATCTAAATGAAGTTTTAACTTATTTTGGGTACATACCTCTTTTATATTTTCTATCTCTTTAAAATTATAAATACTCCCGCCACCTTTGTTCATCGTGTTCTCTAACGAAACCATACGTGACACTGGCAAATGAATGTCATTTTTATTGTTAATGGCTTCTTCTACCTGAGCTGCTGTAATTCTTCCTCTATCACCCTCCAAAGTCTTGGTGGACGAAAAGGCATTCAAGGCAATACCGCCACCTTCGTATAAATAAACATGCGAGAGCTTATCACAAATTACTTCACTTCCTGGCGAACAATGAATTCTAATGGCTAGCTGATTTGTCATGGTGCCCGAAACGCAAAACAAGGCCGACTCCATGCCAAACATGGCTGCGGCCTTTTGCTCCAATTGCAAAACTGTAGGGTCATCATTAAATACATTATCGCCAACGTCGGCTTTCAGCATTGCTTCGAGCATTGCGCCTGTTGGTTTGGTTACCGTGTCACTTCTAAGATCAATAATCATAAAAAATAGTAAGAGTAAAAACTAAAGCAAGTATACTTAAATATATTCTCAATTGGTATGATTAATTAAATTCATTTTTAGAGTCAAAATATAGTATTTACTTCAAATCATGCTAAAAATAATGACTGTTATGATTTACGTTACCAATAGACTAAATTCTTAGTCTAACTGCGTAAATGTCGTTAGGTTATAAGCATTTAAAATTTAATTAAAAGTTGTTTTTTTAATTTATTTAAACAAATGATTAAAAATAATGATTAAAAACAAAAATTAGTTGTATTTTTGTCGCGTATTATTTCTCATGGCAAAAAAAGACAAGGACATCATTACCTCCTCCACGGAGGAGAAAATATTGGAAGCGGCACGTGTGGTTTTCACCAAAAAAGGTTTTGCAGGCACTCGAACCCGTGATATTGCTGAATTATCTGGTATTAACTTGGCACTTTTAAATTATTATTTCCGAAGTAAAGAGAAGCTTTTCAAAGTGGTGATGATTGAGAAAATGCAGAAACTATTTGGGGTAATTTCACCAGCACTCAACGACGCCAATACCACCTTGGAGCAGAAGGTAACGTTAATTGTTAATCTATACGCCGATATGCTAATCAAGAATCCAGATCTACCCATTTTTGTTTTACGAGAGTTAAACTTAAATAGTGAGGCTTTTGGATCTGGTTTTCATCCACACAAAATGCTCAGTGATTCTTTCTTTGTAAAACAACTGAAAGAAAAACGCCCTGATGAGAATCCATTGCAGTTTCTAATTAGCATCTTAGGGATGATTATTTTTCCTTTTATAGCCAAGCCCATATTCAAAAAAGCAATTGGTAGCGAAAAAGCATTTGAAATTATAATAAATGAACGAAGGGCGCTTATTCCTAAATGGGTCAGTGCCATGCTGAGAACGAAATAAAAAATGGAGTAAGTCAAAAATTTAACCAATCGCACTATGAAAATTCAATTGATTGTTGCCTTCTTGCTTTGTATGTTTGTGTTACCAATTCAATCGCAAAATCCAATGCGTATTACTTTGGAAGAATGTAATACATTGGCCAAGCAAAATTACCCTTTGGTAAAGCAATACGAACTCATCGAAAAGAGTAAAGATTATTCCATTGAAAATGCAGGTAAAGGATATCTACCACAAATAAATATCAACGGTCAGGTTAGCTATCAATCGGCTGTAACAGAACTCCCCATCCACCTTCCCAACCTAAATATCCCGTCTTTAAATAAAGATCAGTATAAGCTTTATGCGGAAATTAACCAACCGGTGTACGATGGTGGTATGGTGAAACTGCAAAAGAAGGCTCAGGAGGTCAATGCGAGTGTGGAGATGCAGCGCTTGGATATTGAAATGTATAAATTAAAGGATCGCATCAATCAGTTGTTTTTTGGAATTTTGTTGGCCGAAGAGCAGTTGAAGCAGTTAGAACTCATGAAGAGCGATTTGCAAAACGCGTTGAATAAAATGGAGGCTTCAATTACCAATGGAACGGCATTTAAAAGCAATCGTGATGTATTGAAAGTCGAGAAATTAAAATTAGAGCAACGGGAGATCGAGTTCACATCCAATCGCCAGGCTTATATACAAATGTTAGGGTTGTTTCTTAATTTAAAAATTGATACGATGACGATATTTGTGAAGCCATATCATAAAGTTGTAACTCACGTAATAACCCGACCTGAACTCTCTTTTTTTGAGCAGCAAAAGCGAAATATTGATTTACAGCAAGAAATTCTGCGCGTAAGAATTAATCCTAAATGTAATCTCTTTTTGCAAGCTGGTTATGGCCGACCGGGTTTAAATATGCTAAGTAATACTTTCGGCGGATATTATATCGGAGGCATTCGCCTCAATTGGTCTTTGAATGGTTTTTATACCCTTAAAACCGACAAAGCTTTGCTCGACATTACACGGAAAAATATTGATTTGCAAAAAGAGCTTTTTCTTTACAACATCACCATTACTTTGGATCAACAAAGCATAGAGGTTCAAAAACTTAGCGCCTTAATTCGTACAGATGATGAAATAATTTCGTTACGTTCTCAAATTAAAAGCACAAGCAGTGTGCAGTTGAATAATGGTGTGATAAGTAGTAATGATTTTGTTCGAGAGCTCAATGCTGAAGATCAAGCCAAAGAAACAAAAATTACACATGAGATACAATTGCTGATGGCTGAATATACCCAACAAATCACCACCGGAGAATAACAAACAACAATTTTTAAAACATCTATAAAAATGAAGAATGTAATTATACTATTCCTTTTGGCATTATGCCTAGCGGCATGTAAAAGTGGTAAAAATAAATTCGATGCAAGCGGCACTTTCGAAGCTGTTGAAACTATGATCAGTGCGGAAGTCACAGGCACTATAAAGGAGTTGAAGCTTGACGAAGGCCAAGTATTGAACGAAAACGAATATGTAGGCTATATAGATAGTTTGCAATTGTATTTAAAGCGCAAGCAACTACAAGCACAAATTAAAGCTCTCTTAAGTAAAAGGCCTGATATCGCTGTTCAAATTGCCGCCATTCAGGAACAAATAAAGCAAGCAGAGCATGAGCAAAAGAGAGTAACGGAATTATTAAAAGCAGATGCTGCCACGCAGAAACAGTGGGATGATATTAACTCACAAATTGCAATTTTAAATAAGCAACGCGAAGCCTTGGAATCTAACTTAGGGATTAGCTCAGGAAGTATCAATGAAGAAGCAACGCCCCTTGGAATTCAAATTGAACAGCTTAGCGATCAATTACAGAAATGTCGCTTAGTGAATCCGGTTAAAGGAACGGTACTCACGAAATATGCCGAGAAAAATGAAGTCGCCATCGCAGGAAAGCCACTTTATAAAATAGCTGATCTCTCTACTATTATCTTACGAGCATATGTAACCGGGGACCAATTATCGCAAATTAAATTAAATCAGCCTGTTACTGTATTTGTAGATTCGAGTGAAGGCAATTACAAAGAATATGCTGGTGTGTTGGAATGGATTAGCGACAAAGCTGAGTTTACGCCGAAAACTATTCAAACTAAAGAGGAGCGTGCAAATTTGGTTTATGCTGTAAAGGTAAAAGTAAATAATTATGGGTTGCTCAAGATAGGAGCTTACGGAGAAGTAAAATTCTAGAAGATGATTCAAGTTAATAACATCACCAAAGTTTACGGAAAGGAAAAAACAGTTGCCGTAGATCACGTTTCTTTTTCGGTAAAAGAAGGGGAGTTGTTTGGCTTGATTGGACCCGATGGTGCAGGTAAAACGAGCATTTTTAGGATGCTTACCACATTGCTCTTGCCCGACGGTGGAAGTGCTACCGTAAATGGTTTCGACGTTGTAAAGGATTTTAGAAAAATAAGAAATTCAGTGGGGTATATGCCCGGTAAGTTTTCCTTATATCAGGATCTTACGATTGAGGAAAATATAAACTTTTTTGCAACTGTTTTTAATACCACAGTAAACGAGAATTATCATTTAATAAAGGATATTTATATTCAGATAGAGCCCTTTAAAAAACGAAGAGCTGGAAAGCTTTCTGGAGGCATGAAACAGAAATTGGCCCTCTGCTGCGCACTGATACATAAGCCGACGGTATTGTTTTTAGACGAACCTACAACGGGAGTTGACCCCGTTTCTAGAAAAGAATTTTGGGAAATGTTGAAACGCCTTAAAGCGCAAAATATCACCATAGTTGTTTCTACGCCTTATATGGATGAGGCCACTTTATGTGATCGCATTGCTTTAATACAGGAAGGGGTAATCTTGTCTATCGACACACCAGCAGCAATTACAGCTTCTTATCCGCACGAGTTGTTTGCTGTTAAAGGCGATAAAATGTCGTCGTTGCTAACAGCATTAAATTCCTTTTCCAAAATTAAAACAGCGTATGCTTTTGGTGAATTTGCCCATGCTGCTTTTTATGCCCATGCCATTTCGGCACAAGAGATGCGCGATTATTTAAAATCAAAAAGTATTGAAATGGAAGCGTACCAAAAAATTGATGCTAGTATAGAGGATTGTTTTATTGGTTTCTTAAAAAACTAAGATGAAAGAAGTTGTAATTCAAACGGAAAAACTAACCAAGCGGTTTGGAGATTTTATTGCCACCAATGAAATTACTTTTGATGTTACAAAAGGCGAGATTTTTGGATTTTTAGGCGCGAATGGTGCCGGTAAAACAACGGCTATGCGTATGTTATGTGGTTTATCATTACCCTCAAGTGGAAAAGCTACCATAGCTGGTTTCGACATCTACAAAAAAACTGAAGAAATAAAAAAGAACATTGGCTATATGAGCCAGAAATTTTCTTTGTATGAAGATTTAACCGTCTTAGAAAATATTCGGTTTTTTGGAGGTATATATGGCTTAAGCAACGCTCAGTTAAAAAGTAAAAGTGAAGCTTTGGTTACAGAGTTAGGATTAGATAAGGAAGCCAAAAAGCTTGTTGGTTCCTTACCCTTGGGTTGGAAACAGAAACTTTCCTTTTCCGTTGCCATTATTCATGAGCCTAAAATTGTTTTTTTGGATGAACCCACAGGAGGAGTAGATCCATTAACACGTAGGCAGTTCTGGGACTTAATTTATAAAGCTTCCGATAAAGGAATAACAATTTTTGTTACAACGCATTATATGGATGAGGCCGAATATTGCAATCGTATTTGTATCATGGTGGATGGGAAAATAGAGGCCTTAGATAGTCCAACAAATTTGAAGAAGGTCTTCAATACCAATTCTATGGACGATGTTTTTTATCAACTCGCGAGGGGCGCCAAACGTAAAGAATAACTCAATACCATGAAACAGTTTTTTGCTTTTGTCACCAAAGAATTTGCCCACGTTTTGCGCGATAGAAAAACATTGTTTATTTTATTTGGTATGCCTGTGGTGCAGATTTTAATTTTTGGTTTTGCGTTAACCAACGAGGTGAAAAATGCAAAGCTTGTGGTTGTCGATCAGTCGAAAGACCTAATTTCTCAGCAAATTATAAATCGAATAGAAGCGAGCCGATATTTTGAAATAGAAAAGGCAGTGATGGATCCGGAGCAAATAGAGGCTGCTTTTAAAGAAGGAAAGATAAGGTTGGCCGTAATTTTTCCAGCGCATTTTACCGATAATCTCATGCACATCAATCGGGCGCAAGTTCAAATTATTGCCGATGCTTCTGACCCCAATACAGCGAATATGCTGAGTAATTATGTGAGTAGTATTATTCAAGATCAACAGGTGCAGTTGAATGAAGCCAATGCAATTCCATATGCTATCGTGCCCGAGATAAGAATGCTCTACAATCCGCAGCTTAAAGGCGCTCCAAATTTTGTGCCTGGCGTAATGGCGTTGGTATTGATGTTGGTATGCGTTATGATGACCTCTATTTCTATTGTGCGCGAAAAAGAGTTGGGTACCATGGAGATACTTTTGGTATCGCCTTTTAGGCCGTTGCTAATTATTATTTCAAAAGCCGTTCCGTATTTATTTTTATCGTTAATTAACGTCATTTCTATTTTATTGTTAAGCGTTTTTGTTCTCGACTTGCCTATTAATGGAAGCATTGCCTTGCTTTTTGCAGAGAGCACACTCTTTATTATTACCAACCTCACCTTAGGTATTTTTATTTCCATACGCACCAACTCACAGCAAGTAGCCATGTTAATTTCGCTTATGGGTATGATGTTGCCAACGGTATTATTTTCAGGATTTATGTTCCCTATCGAGAATATGCCTATGCCGTTACAAGTCATTTCAAATATTGTGCCCGCCAAATGGTTTTATATTATTGTAAAATCAATTATGATTAAAGGAGTAGGTTTTGCAGCTATTTGGAAACCAACTCTAGTGCTGGTTGGCATGACCCTTTTACTATTAGGTTTAAGTTGGAAAAATTTTAAAATTCGTTTGGCATGAGAATATTACGATTTTTGTTACTCAAAGAGTTTAGCCAGATATTTAGAAATAAATCCATCTTAGCGCTAATTATGGTTATGCCAGTGATGCAGCTTATTATACTGCCTATGGCTGCCGACTATGAAGTGAAGAATATTAATCTTGCCATAATCGATCAAGATCATTCTACCTATTCTCAGCAATTAATCACCAAAATTACTTCTTCTGGTTACTTCAAATTATCTGGATATGATAATTCCTTTCACGAAGCATTTCAATACATCGAATCCGATAAGGCTGATCTTATTTTAGAGATACCGCAAAATTTTGAGCGTAACTTAATACGTGAGAATAAGCAGCATGTTTTTATTGCTGTAAACGCCATTAATGGTACCAAAGCCAACCTTGGGGGAGCCTATTTGGCTGGAATATTGCGCAACTTTAATGCTGATTTGCGCTTGAAATTAATCGGCAATACAAAGTTAAATCCGTCGCCAACTATTGAGATAACAGCCTCAAATTGGTTTAATGCCTATATGAATTATAAAGTGTTTATGGTGCCAGGGATATTAGCCATTTTGGTTACCATGATTGGTGGATTTTTATCTGCCTTAAACATTGTAAAAGAAAAAGAAGTAGGTACCATAGAGCAGATTAATGTTACACCCATAAAGAAGTATCATTTTGTATTAGGCAAGCTTATTCCATTTTGGATATTAGGTAACGTCGTATTCACTATTGGTTTGTTCATTTCGTGGCTTATTTATGGTATCGTTCCGTTAGGTAATTTGAGCGTATTGTATGTTTTTATTTGGGTGTATTTGTTTGCAATTTTGGGTTTCGGATTGCTCATCTCCACCTATTGCGAAACACAGCAGCAGGCCATGTTTATTATGTTTTTCTTTATGATGCTTTTTATCCTTATGGGCGGACTTTTCACTTCTATTGATGCCATGCCAAGTTGGGCACAGGTGATTGCCAAATTTAATCCTGCCACTTATTTTATAGAGGTAATGCGTATGGTAATACTCAAAGGTTCTCGCCTTCGCGATATTTTGCCACATTTAATCAAAGTTATGTTGTTTGCCCTTGTGCTAAATACTTGGGCTATTCTTAATTACAAAAAAACTACCTAGTTCTAAGCGTTTGCGATTTAAATTAAGACAACAAAGATGAAATTGTGGAAAGCGTATTGTTTAGTTTGCATTGTTTAGCTTTAATCCAATTCAAATAAAAAGCGTGAATTCTTTTTTAAAATTTTTAGCTATTTATAAGCGAATTTTAACCTTGATGCCACGGCAAAAGCAAACAATATGATTTTAAGTTTTAATCTGTTCAAAAGGTCGTTATTGAATCTGAAAGGTAATGAATGAAGGTGAATATCAGGCGTAAATAGTTTCTTCATTTTTGCATTTCGTGTTAACTTACCCGGAGTTTTTATTTTTTTTGCAAAAGGCAAAAAAGCATTCAGGTAATGCCCATAAATAATATGATAGTTGTGTTTTCGAATATCCAACCCATAGTGGTGCAAGCCACTATAAATTGTGTTTTCGTCATTTATTCTAAATCCATGAAAATGAAAAAAAATCAATTTTGAATCACCATAAAAAATATTTTTATCCACCAACTCAATGGCCCAATTTTGTATATTCCATGGAGCAACGCATGCACCTTTATTTTTGATCACATAAACGCCCTCCAATTCTTCACACCATGTATTCAAGTATTTTTGTTCTGCATATTTCCCTTCATATAGAAAATCCGAAACATACGTAATGCATTCATTGCGCCATTTATTAAGACATATCATGGCCCGATTATCATTCCTAAAACTTTGAAAACTAACATTAAACTGGCCATATCTTTCAAGATATGCATGATTTAATCCGAATCGATGAGGTGAAATCATTACCGAGTGCTCCCCCATTTCTTGAAATAGCGTTGTTGGATCCGAGAAAAAGTAAAGGTCAGCATCCAAGGTTGTAATAATATCGATTTCAGGGTATTTATTTAAAATATAGAGAGGAATAAAAGGACTTAATGTAAAAATATATTCTATGTATGATCGCGATTTTTTAAGTGCTTGAAGTTCCGAGAATGAATCTTCTAAGTCATTCAATGGAATGCATATCACGCCATCGCGGTTATAGTAGTATTCAATAACCTTCTCATCGAGGGCAATTATATATACCATCGATTTCAATGTATTCGACATCAAGGAGTCTATCATGCTTTCTGCTTGCGGCAAATAGTTGCTATCGAATATTGTGGCAAAATGAAGCATATTATTTTTTGTCAATTTCAAATAAAAATCCACCTTGATATCCAATATTTAAGGTGTCATTAGTCCATTGATTAACTAAGGAATACGAATAAGACTGAAATTTTTGCACCATTTTATCGGGGTTAAAAAACCAACATGGATAAGAAGCTTTGTAGATACTAGAAGGTACCGTTTGCTTTGTTATGATGTCATTTGGTTCGAAAGTAAAGTTAGTTCTATCAATAACGCAATACTGAATTTGTAATTTCAGCAATGCATCCAAGGATACAATTCCGTGTTCGAGATATTGCAATACACTCGAAAAAACTAATAGGTTAAATTCGGAATCTAATTTACATTCTTCAATCTTATAATGGAATTTTAACTTTTCGTCCTCAAGTTCCATTTTCGCAAACGACACAAATTTTGCTTGTTCAATTACGTTCCATTCTACTCCAGGCAGTGTATCTAGGTATTTTTTATGCTGGAAATAAGTTGATCCAAGTGACCCGCCAAAATCAATGACACGAATTTTTCCTGAATTTTGCGTTGCTACCTGTTGAATGATTTCGTACAAGGCATTTTTCTTTTCAGGCAGATAAAACAGCACAGAATCCCTTTCATATAAAGCTTCTCCTCGTTTTACCTTTCTAACGGCATCTATTACTGCATTTAATATAACATCAGTATTATACCCGTCGGTTTCACTTTCAGCTTTCGCCCAAGTTGTGTAATTACCCTTCCAATACACTAATCTTTTTTGGAAAGCCCATTTTACAATTGGTAAAAATGATTTTGGGATTAAGGATATAAAGAATTGTTTCATTGGTTATGTTACCGCCATAATTTTGTCAAATATATAGTTTATTACCAAGCTTAAATTTTATTTAAAAGTCACCATGAATAAGACCTTCGATATCAATCGATGTAGAATGATTTTTATAAAACCGACGGACGCTCCACTATCGAGTTTAATTTTCCGTACCTTTGCAGTGCTAATAAGCGAGGGGCTGACCGGTTTTGACGGGCAGTGTAGCGCAGGTGTAAGCATGCAGAGATTTGTTTGCGTTCTCTTTAATCAATACATTCAACTTTTAGTTGGCAACAACTACGCATTGGCCGCTTAATCTGGATAGATTAACCCGCCCGCACTCACTAAGTTCTTCTGCCTTACGGGAGCTTGTATAGTGGGTTCACTCAGTAGGGTATCTTTTAGCGAAGTGGGTTTTAATAGCTGAATGATTATATAAAACCTAAGTTGATGTTCGGTACGCGGCACGCCTGGCATCTTCCGACAATCAAGTACAGCTAAGCATGTAGAAAACATTTGAGTTCCTGTTTCGGACTCGGGTTCGACTCCCGACAGCTCCACTTTTAACCTTCAGGTTCTTTCACAAAATTTCAAAACCCTTCACTAGTAAGGGTTTTGTTTTTTAACATTTCTTAAGTTTTCAT
>CAINMV010000014.1 GCA_903850915.1 uncultured Bacteroidota bacterium | reverse complement strand
TTGAAGAGAAACCAAAACCTGCAGTTGCTAAGCCTGAACCAACAGAACCAGCGGTGGCTAAAGTAACAGCACCTAAAGTTGAAGAAAAACCAAAACCTGTAGTTGCTAAGCCTGAACCAACAGAACCAGCGGTGGCTAAAGTAACAGCACCTAAAGTTGAAGAAAAACCAAAACCTGTAGCTCCTAAGCCTGAACCAACAACACCTGCGGCGGCTAAAGTAACAACGCCTGTAGTTGAAGAAAAACCAAAACCTGTGGTTGCTAAGCCTGAACCAACAACACCTGCGGTGGCTAAAGTAACAACGCCTGTAGTTGAAGAAAAACCAAAACCTGTGGTTGCTAAGCCTGAACCAACAACACCTGCGGTGGCTAAATTAACAGCGCCTGTAGTTGAAGAAAAACCAAAACCTGTGGTTGCTAAGCCTGAACCAACAACACCTGCGGTGGCTAAAGTAACAGCGCCTGTAGATGAAGAAAAACCCAAAGAAATAGTTAATGATGTGCCTATAAAAGGCAATTTCGAAAAACTAGTGTACAAAGTTCATCCTGGAGGTGAAGACCTAACAGCACTTTGTACATATTATAATTGCAATAAATATGTAATTATGAAGTGGAATGATTTACTTGATGATGAACTTATCGAGGGCACAGAAATAAAGTTATATGTAACAAAATCACATTAAAAAAACCGTGAAAATCAACTTGTGTAATTTGTTTTTTGAGTTAAATTGCTCCCTATAAATTTAGAGGCTTCTAACCTTGCTTGAACAGCGAAATCTTCGCCAGACGATGCATAAAGGATTTGTCTTGAGGAGTTCACCAACAAACCAGTTACATCAGGCACTGAGCCAAATTTCAATACATCATCTAAGCTGCCACCTTGCGCTCCTACTCCTGGGATTAACAAAAAATGTTTCGGTACAATTTCTCTGATTTTCAACAAGGCTTCGGCCTTGGTTGCCCCTACCACATACATCATATTTTCATGGGTTCCCCAAGTTTTGGATGTGTTTAAAACCAATTCATATAAATCAGAAGCTCCTATTTTTTGCTGCTCGAAGTCAGCGCTGCCGGCATTACTTGTTAATGCTAGAACAATAGTGAATTTGTTTTTAAACTCTAAAAAAGGCTTAATGCTATCGCTTCCCATATAGGGAGATACTGTAATTGCATCGAAATTAAGTTGATCAAAAAAGGCCCTAGCATACATAGTACTTGTATTCCCTATGTCACCTCTTTTTGCATCAGCAATTGTAAAAATTCCTGAAGGGATATACGCTAATGTCTCTTCCATTATTTCCCAACCTTTTGCACCCAAACACTCATAAAAAGCAGTATTTATTTTATATGCGACACAGATGTCATGGGTGGCATCGATGATTTTTTTATTGAACTCTAAAACACCCTCGGGTCTACCTTGCAAGTGTAATGGCAATTTTAAAACGTCAGTATCTAAACCAACACAAAGTGTGGTTTTTTTCTTCGTTATTTCGCTGGCAATTTCCTGATATTTCATTATCGATTTTAGCTATTACAAAATTTTAGGAGATAAAACTAGCTTCATACATTTTTTCAATTTCATCACTATAGCGCAGTTCTACTACCTTACGTTTCACTTTCAGAGTTAGTGTGTATTCGCCACTTTCAATTGTAAATGGCTGACGTTTTAGAACAAAGTTTTTAATGCGTTCGAATTTAGCGAGTTCATTGCTAAGCTTGCTTACATCTTCCTCCACCCATGCATGGATTTCAGGATCGTGAATGAAAACATCTTCCATCTCGAAAAAAGCCTCAGTCTTACCAAACTTCTCTTTGATTTCTTCCTTACTGGCAACAATAATAGCGGTGAGATATTCTCTTTTATCCCCAATTATAAAAATCTGTTCCACCTTCGGACTTTTACTATAACAAGCCTCTACAGGACTTGGGTATATGTTTTTCCCTAAACTATTCACTAACATGTTTTTTATACGGTCGGTTATTTTCAGATATCCTTTATAAAACAATCCAATATCACCCGTATGAAACCAACCATCTTCATCCATAACTTCTCTGGTGGCTTCTGGCTTGTTCCAATACCCCTTCATAATGTTTGGACCTTTTACAAGAATTTCACCTTCAGTGCATTGAAATTTAGGATTAAAACTATCATAGGTTTGGATGGTTATTATTTCTTTGGTCTCTGGATTTTGTATTGCACATTGCTGTTCTACGGCAATCCTTCCAACTGTACCATAAACTTGCCTTTCGTACTCGTTAATAGAAATAAATGGTGATGTTTCGGTAAGTCCAAAGCCTTCCAATATCGGAACATCTAGGTTTTTAAAGAATATACCTACATGCGGCTGCATAGCGGCGCCTCCGCTAACCACCAATCGCATACGACCTCCCATTTTTTGTTTTATCTTTTGGAAAACTAATTTATCAGCAAGCTTCAATTTTAACGATAGCCAAAAGCCAGGTTGAATTCCATCTTCATTCAACACTCTTTTTTTATCACCTTGTGCAAATGCCCAATTAAATATTTTGGTTTTTATGCCTCCCGACGACAAGGCGGTCTTTTGCACGCGATCATAAATTTTTTCCAACAAGCGCGGCACAGATGCCATAACTGTTGGCTGAACTTCCATTATGTTTTTTGCAATAGTATCAATGCCTTGGGCGAAGGCAATGGTACTTCCCACATAGGTACTCAAATAATATGTTGCTAATCGCTCGTAAACATGACATAATGGTAAAAATGAAAGAAATACATCATGTTCATTTATCACACTTACCACCTTTCGTGCAGCAATACAATTACTCATAAAGTTACCATGACTAAGCATTACGCCTTTAGGCACCCCTGTTGTTCCGGAAGTATAGATTAAAGTAGCTAAATCATCTGGCGTTACAGCATTCAATGCTTCCTCTATCTTTTCAAGTAGGCTTGGATAAAGTTCATTGCCTTTTTCCAAAACTTCACCTAGCCAAACCACTTTAGCACTCGACTCTTTAGATTCGAATAACGTAATTATTTTCTCTAGATTGGTGCCTTTAGAATCGATCTTTAAAATTCTTTTTAATAAAAAGGGTGTACCAACAATAATAACCTTACTTCCACTATCATTTAATATATATTCTACTTCACCTTCAGTTAAAGTAGGATAAATAGAGGCATTAATTAGACCTAGTTTCATGCAGGCTTGGTCAGCGAAAATGTACTCAGGAGAATTCTCAAGAATAAAGGCCACCCGATCACCTTTTTGTAAGCCAATTTGCATTAGATAACTGCTAATGGCATTTATTTTCTCTGAGGCTTCAAGAAAGCTAATCTCTTGATATGAATTATTGACTTTATATTTCAAAAATGTACGCTGCGGCTTATTTATTGTAAAGGCCGCATTCAGAAAGAAATGATGTAAAGACTTCGATTCCATAGTATTATAATTTACGAACGCAAGTTGAAAAAGTTTGGCAATATATACAAATCTGTTTTATAGTTAAACCTTCTTTATTTTTTGCTATTTTTGCAAAAATAATATTGCAAGGTATAATGGCTGATTTATTCGACAAAATCGTTAAAAATATGGGCCCCATTGGCGAACACGCCAAAGAGAGTCATGGATATTTCACTTTCCCAAAGCTAGAAGGTGAAATTAACACACATATGGTATTTAGGGGCAAAGCAATGCTCAACTGGAGTTTAAATAACTATTTAGGGCTAGCCAACCACCCTGAAGTTCGTAAGGCGGATGCAGATGCGGCCATGCAATATGGACTAGCATTGCCAATGGGAGCCCGAATGATGAGTGGCAATAGCGACAATCATGAGGCACTCGAGAATGAATTAAGTCAGTTCGTAAAAAAAGAAGCTACATTCCTTTTAAATTTTGGATATCAAGGGGTAATAAGTGCCATTGACGCGCTGGTGGATCGCCGTGATGCCATTGTTTACGATGCTGAAAGCCATGCTTGCATTATCGATGGTGTGCGTTTGCATCAAGGAAAACGTTTTGTGTTTACACATAACGATATGGCATCGTTGGACAAGCAATTGCAACGAGCAACGAAGCTTGTGGCTGAAACTGGTGGTGCCATCCTAGTTATTACAGAAGGAGTTTTTGGCATGCGTGGAGACTTAGGTGCGCTTGATGAAATAGTTAAAATGAAGGAGAAATATCAATTCAGACTCTTCGTAGATGATGCCCATGGATTTGGCACAATGGGGAAAACTGGAGCTGGCACTGGCGAACACTTTGGAGTGCAAGACCAAATTGATGTTTACTTCTCTACCTTTGCCAAATCGATGGCAGGAATTGGAGCCTTCGTAAGCAGTAAAAAAGAAATAATCACATATCTTCAATATAACATGCGCTCCCAAATTTTCGCAAAATCACTGCCAATGCCTTTGGTTGTTGGTATGCGCAAGCGTTTGGAGCTTATTCGTACAACTCCGGAATTAAAGGAAAATCTATGGAAAATAGTATATGCCTTACAAGCCGGACTCAAAGAAAATGGCCTAGAAATTGGCCCAACACAATCGCCTGTAACGCCAGTTTACCTTAGTGGTAGTATCCCAGAAGCTACGTATATGGTTCATGATTTACGTGAGAATTATGGAATTTTCTGCTCTATGGTTACATATCCTGTAATTCCTAAAGGCATGATTATCCTGCGTTTAATTCCTACAGCAGTGCATACAATTGAAGATGTGGCAATTACGCTTGCAGCCTTTAAAACAGTAGCAGTAAAACTTAAGGCCGGTGAATATTTACATGATAAAATTGTCGCAGGGGTTTCTGCATCTCTCTAATTAATCCGCCTTTTCGTAGAATTAAGTCATGGCTATTTACCGTTTTAAGTGCTCTATCGAAGAATACGACGACCTCTTCCGTTTCGTAGAAGTGAAGTCAGGGAGTACCTTTGAATCTCTTCTCCATATAATAATGGAAGCATTTGGGTTTGACAATCATTTGGATTGTTCCTTTTTTATGAGCGATGACAAGTGGCGAATGAATGAAGAAATTACAAGCGGTGTAAAAACTTTAAAAGGAAAACCATCTGTAGATATCGCCAAGGATTCGAAATTATCAAAGTTTATTTTTGATCCTTACCAAAAAATACTTTTGATATATGACTATTCTAAAGAATGGACCTTCCGTTTGGAAATGGTCAATATCACTCCAACCGCGAAAGATGGTGTAACATACCCCTTCATATATAAAAGCATCGGCATCTCACCCAAACAGTATAATGCAATTGGAGCTCCTAATTTAAAAAATGAGGAGGAAGATGAATTTGAATTTATCAAAAATCAAATTCTTGTTGCCGATGAAGGGGATGTAGATGAAGATGGATTTAAAGAAACGAATGAAGATGGTGAAGAAGACGAACAAGATGACGATGCCTTAGGTGATGATATGAACACCGATGACGAAGTTTGAGATGGATAACAATAAAATCCTAGTCTCAATTGTTGGAGCTACGGCATCCGGAAAAACAGCAATCGCCATAAAACTTGCTCAATATTTTAATACTGAGATTATTTCTGCAGATTCGCGTCAATTTTATCGTGAGTTAGAAATAGGCACGGCAAAGCCATCTAAGGATGAGCTTCAACAAGCCATACATCATTTTATAAACAATAAAAGTATAGTTGAAACCTATAGTGCTGGAGACTTTGAGAAGGAGGCTTTAATGAAACTTGATGAGCTTTTCCTTAAACATGATATTGTAATTCTTACAGGAGGCAGTGGAATGTATATTGACGCCCTTTGTAAAGGCTTTGATCAATTACCGAAAGTTGACACTTACATTAGAGAGCTAATTATTTCTAGATACGAAAAAGAAGGTATTGGCTTTTTGCAAAACGAGATAAAAAAAAATGACCCAGATTATTTCTACAAAGTAGACTCCAATAATCCACAAAGACTTATGCGAGCTCTTGAAGTGATTGAAGCTACCGGAAAAACTTTTACTTCCTATTTGCTGCAACAAAATTCAGCTCGTAAATTTAAAGTGGTGACACTTGGCTTAAAATGGGATAGAAATGACTTGTATGAAAGGATCAACAGCCGCGTGGACATGATGATAGCCCAAGGATTAGAGAAGGAGGTACGTTCGAATTTAGAATATAGAAATCAATACGCATTGAAAACTGTTGGCTATTCAGAATTCTTCGATTATATCGATGGAAAGCAAGATATGCAATCAACTGTCAATCTAATAAAACAACATACACGTAACTTCGCCAAACGTCAACTAACCTGGTTTCGACGCAATGCAGATACTATTTGGGTAGATGCTTTGAATGAAAAGGCGATATTTGACACACTAAAATCAACATTCGAATAATGGATTTTTCAGGAATTATTGAAATATTTACCACAACAAGTGGATTAATTGGCTTAATCACATTAACCTTCATGGAAGTGATTCTAGGCATTGATAACATCATCTTTGTCTCCATTATAACCAACAGGGCTGAAAAGAGGATTCAACGGAAAGCACGTACACTTGGGCTTATTCTTGCACTTTTGATTCGTGTATTATTACTTTTTATAATACAACTCATCCTTAAATCAGAGCACTATACGCTTTTCAATTTAGGCGAACATGCCATCTCACTTAAAGACTTAATTCTAATTCTAGGTGGATTGTTTCTGATTTATAAAAGCACCTCAGAGATTCACCATAAATTTAACGTTGACGAGCAAATTGAATCTGAAACAAAAACTAGTTTAGGCTTTGCTAATGTTGTTTTTCAGATTATGATTATCAACCTCGTGTTTTCGCTCGACTCCATTATAACCGCAATTGGGTTAACGCAGAATATTGCTCTTATGATGTTGGCAGTGGTGTTTTCGATGGTTGCAATGATTGCTGTAACAGGATTTATTAGCGAATTCATTGAGAAACACCCTACGATTAAAATGCTTGCCCTCTCCTTCCTCTTAATGATTGGCTCTTTGTTAGTCATTGAAGCTCTAGATGTGCATGTTGAGAAAAATTATATCTATTTTACCATGGCATTCTCTTTAGGAGTTGAAATGTTAAATATCCGCCTAAGAAAGAAGCATAAAGCACGCTAATTTAATTTTATAGGGTAATCGCTAGAGCACCCCAAAATATTTTCCGTGTCGTTTAGATAGCAATTTTGTATTTGTGCGTATGCACTAACTCATTCGGTTTTCTTCTTTAAAATTAATTGAATCCGGTGCAACCCTTTTTGGTTCGACTGCGATTGTATCCTAAATCCAAAAATGATTTTTGCCATGAAAAAACTCGCCATTACAATCGCATTCATATCTGCTAGCCTTTTGATGCTAGCACAAAATCATGAAAATCAAGGCATCGTATACTCTAGCACAATAAATATTTATGCGCCTCTGACAAAATTAGAAGCAGCAAAAATAAACGACACCTTATCAGGCGTGAAATCTGAAACAGAGAGCCGTGAACTAACAAAACAGGGTAACAACTATAGCAATATAACACTCCAAATTTTCCCAAACCCAATCAATGATAAAGCCACTATAGAAATAAATGCATCCGAGGCTGGCTGGCTTCTTGTGCATGCCTATGCCATGGACGGACAACTCATTGCCACACTATACGATGGAGAATGTGAGAAAGGGATAAATATTGTTACCTGGATAAAAAACGGATTGTCGAACGGTGTTTATACAGTAAAAGCAACTCTTGGTAAAAACATTACCACCAAAAAGGTGGTGACTTGCAACGGAACAAATTAGAAATACCTGGCCTATTACCTGCATGCAAACGATGCTTAATACTATCATAATCTAGTGCGTAAATGAAAAAATCATACCTTATAAACACTGTGGTGCTTGAATGAAATAACACTAAGCTTGTCTTCCCAGTCCTTACTCGTGAATTCAAATACGGCTGCATCCGACGGTTTAAGTTCAACATATTCATTGCATAAAAAAGAAGCTAAATTCGACATTGCGGGATTATGACCTACTACGATTAAAACATTCGTCTTCTTCTTTGAGTCGTGAATTTGATGAAGTATTTCATTTGCATCTGCATGATAAAGGGAATCTAAAAGTCGCAGCTTCCCACCGCACACTTCTTTAACAATCGCTGCTGTTTGCTTGGTTCGTTGAGCCGAACTAACCAATAAAACATCTATTAACTCATACTTTTTTTTTATCCAAAGCGCCATTTTGAGCGCATCATCAAGTCCTTTTTTAATAAGCTGACGATCAAAGTCTTTCAACTCTGATGACCCAACCTCCGTTTTCGCATGACGCATTAAAATTAGTGTCTTCATTTTTTATAGCTGTGATATGCGAATAATGACCATGCCAAAATAAGGGATGCGCCACCAATTGGGGTAATTGCTCCTAACAATTTCCAGGAATTTTGGCTGGTGAGGCTGCTGATTACAATACCATATAGTGTTGCTGAAAAAACCACTACTCCAAATAAAAAAAGTGTGTAAATAATATTTGGCAATGGCTTAATTGCAGATACCAAACCTAACATAATCAAGGCAATAGCATGATACATTTGATAACGAACTGCCGTTTCAAAAACTTCAAAATAATGCAATTCCAATCGAGGTTGGAGTCCATGTGTGCCAAACGCACCAAGTGCAACGGCCAAAGCTCCAAGCAGAGCTCCGGTGGTAATGCTTTTGCGAGTTAGAGAATTCATAATAATAGACAATTAAGGGCCTTTGTAATTTCGATGTGAATTAACTAAAAAAATCGGTTTTATTTTTGATGTATTTTTGTTTATGGATTTTAAAGCACATAAAAAGAAAATTTGGGTCGCCTGTTCTTCTATTGTTGCTGTTTTAAGCATTTTATTTTTTTATCTATGGTATCGTTCCCATAACACCATTCGATACGCGATCTCACCTGCCTCTTTAATTGCAATTACTGGCAATGACTACGAAACTACGCTAAAAAAACTGCATAACCTCTCCCTAATTCAAGAGATAGAAAATGATGATGCAATTGAGCTTCTGCAACCAAAAGACTTTTTAAAGCTGGAGATTGCACATGCACCTTATTTCAAACAACTCATTCAGAATCATCGCCACGTATTAAGTTTTAAAGTAGATGCTCAAAATCAACTTCAATCTTTGTTAGCGATAGAAGGAAACAATGATTTGTATAAAAAAATATTGGATGAGATCATAGGAAATGACTATGAAATTGTATCCTATAGTTCTCCATCTGGAGAAATCAAAGAAGCTTATAATAGCAAAAAAGAAAAAGAATTGGTGCTTAGTTTCACTCGTGGTGTGATTGTAATTAGCAACGAAGCGCTTTATGCCGAAGAAACACTAGCGCAAATAAAAGACCATGTGTCGTTCTTTACGCAAGCCAAACTAAACTTCACTTCAAACTACATTTACATTAAAGAGGCAGCGTTGCAAAGATGGGTTTCGGGCGTTACACAAAATCACACTTCTGAATTTTATCAATGGTTCGAAGCTATTGACGAAATAGAGCTAAAACTGAATGATGAAGGGACATTGGCGAATACACGATTGTTTTTTAGCAAGGAATCCCAAAACCAAACAATTGTAAAAGACCGGCAACCATTTAAGCTGGAAAAATGGCTCAAGGAAATAACCTCGAATTATGTCGCTTTTCATCCTGACACTGCTGATTCTGAAATTAAATTGAACGAGCTTTATCGTTGTTACACAAATTTACAAGATGAAAATATTATTAATAACACCTTCGTTTTAGCTGAATCGATCGAAGACTCAATTGCGCTACAAAAAGTTTTTTCATCGCACTCCATGTCGCATACCATAGCACTTAATAAATTCAAAATCTATAAATTCGGCAAATACCCTTTTTTTAAGAACTTTTGTAATAGTAGCACCCCCGATTTACCTGAATGTTATGTAACGATTGTCTCGAATCATGCTTTCGTTGTTACCTCTTCCACTTCTTCCATGATTCCTATACTTCAAAAAATAAAGAGAAAGCCAATTACAAACAGCAGTGCAAATTCAGGAGTTTTTGTGATGCAAGTGCAACCGCAAAATCTATTGCCTTACTTTAGCAAAATAATTAATGAGAAATACAGTGTAAAGGTTATAGAAAGTTCCTTTTTGCAGCAACTCGATTTTATTCAATATCGTATCGATAGCGTTGAAAACAATTCAGCTGTTGGTGCTATATACTTCAATAAAAATGCGATAAAAACAGCAGTAAACACAGAATTGTTGTGGAGTAAATTATTGGAACAAGACCCAAGTGATATTACCGTTATAAAAAGCAATGGAACAGGTGAGAACTACATTCTATATCAGGATAGCACTGATGTGCTTCATTGCATAGACTTTAAAACAAATGAGCTTTGGCAACGTTTTGTGCTTGGAAAAATACAGAGTGAAATTTACGCCACCGATTTATATCATAACCATCAAAACCAATTTATTTTTAACACCTCCAACCAAATTTACGCATTGAATGACAAAGGCGCCGACATGAAAGGATTTCCGAAACAAGTATATAGCGAAGGCGTTAAAGGCATGTACCTTTTTGACATGGGAGATAAGTACGAGTACTTTTTTGTTCAACGAAATATGATTTATGGCTTTGATGCGGGTGGAGTTTCTCTTAAAGATTGGCGACCGAAACAGGCGCCAATAAACATACAAAAAGACCTACTTCAATTTAAAAAAAGAAACAATAACTATATCGTCGGCATCAATAATAGAGGAGAAGTGCTAATATGGAATCGTTTCGGAAAAAGAGTTGAACGAGACATCGCCTTCAACTCAACTAACTTATCAGAGTTCTTTATCACCCCTCCTGTTAACACGCACTATCGGCCCGAATTAATTTGCACCGATACAACCGGAAGGTTATTCAGTATCACCTTGGACTCTTTAAGAAGAAAAGAATACCGCTATACACTTAACTCCGATAACCCAAAACGTTTTGCGACGCAAACAACTGACTCTAACTTTCAAAAAGTAATCTATCAGAATAAGTCTAACCTACTTTTTTTCGATCGTTACACACAGAAAACAGACACCTTTAAACTTGAAGTGCCGTATCGTCTACAATCTGTTTTCACAGTAAATTTAAAGCAAACTTTTATCGTAGTTAGTGATGGAGAATCGAGCAGGGTCTTGTCGTCGAACTATCAGCTAATTGCAGATAAAATTGAAGGTAAAATCCTTGAAATTTTACAGGCAGAAATCCCTGGCAATTATTTTGTTGTTGCCTTTGATTCGTCAAAAAGGGTTAATTTATATATGATTTCGCAGTAACATTTGGAGTTAAGTTTGAAGTGTGGTAAATTCGCTAGAAGACTAAAAAAATAATTATGAAGGCCTATAAAAAAATAATTTTCATTGCCACCGGAACTATCGTCGGCCTAGTAGCTAGTGCATTTGTTACGGATCAGTATTTCGAAATCAGCAAAAATCTGGATATCTTTAGCACAGCTTACAAAGAAGTAAATACGTATTACGTCGATGAAATAGAGCCAGGAAAGCTAGTTCGTGCAGGTATCGATGGAATGTTAAATTCACTCGACCCTTATACCAATTTCTATAGCGAAGCGGAAATTGAAGATGCACGTTTTCTTACCACTGGAGAATATGGTGGTATCGGTGCCTCGGTAGTGCAACATGGTGAATATGTTATGGTTGCAGAGCTTTATGAAGGAGCACCTGCACAAAAAGTAGACTTACGGAGTGGTGATATTATTTTGGATGTAGATGGGAAAAGCACACGAAATAAAAATAGCGGAGATATTAGTAAAATGCTCAAAGGACAAGCAGGAACTGAAATTACACTTAGAATAAAAAGAGACAACGAGACCATAATTCGCAAAATAAAAAGGGAAGAAATAAAATTAAAAAACGTACCCTTTTCCGGTATCCTTCAAGACAACATTGCTTATATAAAGCAAACCGGCTTCACCAATGATGCAGGAAAGGAAGTGCGAGATGCACTCGATGAACTTAAAAAAACAGGTAAAATAAAAGGCGTTATCTTAGACTTACGCGGAAACCCAGGAGGGTTATTGCATGAAGCCGTTAATGTGGTAAATTGTTTCGTGGATCGCGGTCAGCTTGTCGTTAATACAAGAGGTAAAGTAAAGGAATGGGACAAAGAATATCGAACATTAGACGCCGGACTTGAATTGGAAATGCCATTAGTTGTTCTAACAAGCAGAGGGTCGGCTTCGGCATCAGAAATTGTTGCAGGCACTATTCAAGATTTAGACCGTGGTGTAATTATTGGCCAACGTAGTTTTGGAAAAGGTTTAGTCCAAAATACGCGCCCATTAACCTACAACACACAAATGAAAATTACCATAGCCAAATACTACACCCCTAGCGGTCGCTGCATACAAGCCCTCGACTACTCGCACCGTAATGATGATGGAAGTGTAGGAAAGGTGCCAGATTCATTAACACATGCATTCAAAACGAAGGGAGGACGGGTTGTAAAAGATGGTGGCGGTATACAACCTGATGTGCTTGTTGATGTATCTAAAATGAGTGCAATTGCGAAAAGTCTTTATGAGAAGGACATCATTTTTGAATTTGCAAATAAGTACCGTAATAACCATAGCGTAATTCTACCTGCAAGCGAATATAACCTTAATGAAAATGAATGGGAAGAGTTTCTCAAATTTATTGCAGACAAAGACTATCAGTATATCACCGAAACGGAAAAGGAATTGAATGCGATGAAACAAAAAGCAGAAGAAGAGAAGTACTTCGAGGCAATAAAAACAGATTACGAATCATTAAAAAAGAAATTATCGCACGATAAAATTGCCGACCTAGATAAAGCACGCAATGAGATTATTGAACTTTTAGAATTAGAAATTACAAAAAGATATTATTATCAAAGGGCAAGCATAGAAAGCTCTTTCGATGATGATCAAGATATTAAAACAGCTATAGAAGTATTACACGATACTAAAAGATACGACGCTATTCTTAAAGCTAAGTAATCGTTTTTGCAAGCAACATAAATTATAATTTAAAAAAAATGCGACTGAAATTCCGCAATTTTTTAATAGACTTAAGCGACATCGAGACTTGAATTGAGTAATTTGAATTAATCCTTAACTTTTAAAATATTATGTAGCTAGGTTTGCTCGTTGGGAATTTTGCGCGACCTTCTCCATAATTTGTTCAGCCAACACAAGGGCATTTACCCCGTCATCAATAGTAACCGATGTTGGCGTGTCGTTTAGTATACTCTTTGCAAATAACTCTAATTCTGTTTTGATTGCATTGGTAGGAAAAACCGGAGGGGCAGCAAATTCAATTTTTTTCTTCTTGCGATCCTCTCCTAAATCGAGAATTAATCCAGAAGCGTCATCATCACCAACAACATCATGCAAAGAGAAAACCTCGATTTTCTTTGATAAAAAATCGATCGATATATAGGCGTCTTTCTGGAACAAACGAGTTTTTCGCATGTTGTTTATACTTATCCGACTTGCCGTTAAGTTAGCGGTGCAACCATTTTCAAATTCAATTCTTGCGTTGGCTATATCAGGCGTATTACTTATTACCGCAACGCCACTTGCTGAAACACTCTTCACTTTCGACTTCACAAGATGAAGCATAATATCAATATCATGAATCATAAGATCCAAAACTACCGGAACATCAGTGCCACGTGGATTAAACTCCGCTAATCGATGTGTCTCAATGAACATTGGATTTAAACCCAAAGTAGATGCTGCAAGATAGGCCGGATTAAAACGCTCTACATGGCCAATTTGTATCTTTACCATAGCATCAATAGCCATGCCTTGCAATACCTTAGCTTCTTCACTATTGCTTGTAACTGGCTTTTCAATAAACAAATGTTTACATGCCGCGAGTACTCTCTGTGCCTCCTGAAAATGATAAATTGTTGGTGTTACAATATCTATCGCCTCGCAGGCAGAAATCAACTCCTCTGCACTTCGAAAAGCTGTAACATTAAACTCTTCTTCAACTTTAGCAGCAATGGCGGCGTTCGCATCATAAAATCCAATAACTTCAAAATCTGCAATTTCTTTTAATAACCGCAAATGAATTTTACCGAGATGCCCAGCACCTAAAAGGCCTATTTTTATTTTCCTCATAATAAAAGACGTGCCCTGACTAAAGAATAGTTTTATCTATAGAACAATTAGAACAGGTGCAACAAAGATAATACATGCCTCAAACATTAATAATATTTTTCCAACAAAGGCAATGTCAAAAAAACGTAATACCTTTGCAGTAAAGAGTTATGCAAACGATCCTACTGATTTTAATTGTTCTGCTGGCGTTGCGCTTATTATTCCAGTGGATTGTGCCATTGGTATTGCCATTCATGTTAAAACGATTCTTAAAACGACATGGACCAGGATTTGAAGGCTTCAATCCTCCTATACCTGAAACCCCGAAAGAAAAGCAAAAAACAAAGAAAAATAACGTCAGCGGAAATGATGACGAATATATTGACTTTGAAGAAGTTCAATAGTTTTTTGGATCTACGTGGCAATTTCTGGATTAAAGATAATCACAAAACTGGCATTTGGGTAAGAGTATTTGACATAAGTCGCCAAACCAGATTTTCACACCCAAGCTATACGTTAACCCACTAAAATCTTCATCTTTGATGATGTTTGCACCCAATGCCGTTCGGCATCCCAAGCCACCACTAACGCCAACGAATTTCCAAATTCTATAATTGCCTGTGACAGATAATTCTATTGGAAGAATATTATTTTGCTTTTGGAAAGCTTCAATATTTTTTTCGAAGTAACGTTTGCTTGCCTTTCCAATGCCCAGCTGCAAAGGCATATAAACAGACCAGCGTCCTTTTTTATAAAGTGTATATTCTGCTATAAAACTGAAATAGCTAAATTGAACTTTAGTAGCATACGTTATTTCATGCATGGTACCTCTATTTAATGTCGCTATACCCTCAATCGGCTTCTTTAAAAAATAATAACCAACCATGTAGCTAATTTTACTGCCGAAACTAACGCCAATTTCGAGGCCATTGATGGGTGCGCCGCTACCACTTACAAAAGTATTTTTATTATCGAACCCTCCCGTTAGTATAGGTCGCGACTTCATAGCATATCGGATGCTATCCAGAAGAGGTAAATCTTGCGACTGAACGATGGTCGTTATTGTGCAAAAAAATATGCAGATTTGCAACATGAAAGTATTTCTTAAGAAAACCAAAATTATATTTTTCTTCATCGTCAACGGTGTTTTCGCTTGCATTTTCACCTCATTACAATCACAACATGTAAAATTTACCAGCATCAAAAGTTTAAATGTGGGTGAAAAACATGAATCATTGGTAAAAGTAATGTTTACCACCAAAACAGAACCTTACTTTTATTCCACATTCAAAAATGTTAAATTTAAACGTATGTTAGTGGGTAAGGTTGAAGCTCGAATTAGCAAAACAGACAGCACTTGTCAAGAACTTACAATAACTGCCACGGATGAGAAGCAAGTTAAAAAACTTTTCAAACGCGTGAAACATGAATTTGGAGCGCCGAATCAAAAGGTTTTCTCGTCACCAACAACTTTCGATTGGGTATGGAACGACAAAAAATGCATTGCATATGTTGAATCAAAAACCTGGCACCTGGTTGATGCCAACACTGCTGTTTTTAAAATAATGTTGATTCGTTTATAACTGATATGACCTTAGAAGAAGCGCAAAAAAAAGTTGATGGATGGATAAAAACCATCGGCGTTCGTTATTTCAACGAACTCACGAATACGGCACTCCTCATGGAAGAAGTGGGCGAGGTAGCTCGCATTATGGCACGACGCTATGGAGAACAATCATACAAAGATAGCGACAATGGAAAAGAACTTGCTGATGAGTTGGCCGACGTATTGTGGATTGTACTTTGTTTAGCAAATCAAACAGGAATAGACCTAACTGAGGCCCTTGAAAAGAACTTTGCAAAAAAAACACAGCGCGATGCTACCCGCCATCACAATAATGACAAACTAAAATATTAATGCCATTGCAATTTGTTAAGCACAACGACATCGACTTTGCCCAATGGGACAAAATGATTCCGCTTTGCTATAACGAAAACCCTTACGCCAACAGTGCATGGCTTAATGAGGTTTGCCCCACTTGGAGCGCATTAATTGGTGGTAATTATGAGATACTAATTCCTTTACCAATAAAGATTAAACTAGGGTTCAATTACCTTTCACAGCCGCGATTTACACAACAACTTGGTGTATTTTCAAAACAGCCCTTGGATTTGATTTATTATGAGGAAGTAATTCTGTTTCTCCAAAAAAAATTCAACAAAATATATCTTCAATTTAACACTGAAAATAGCAGCTACTTCTCGGCCTTGCCGAAAAGAACAACCTACCAACTCAGCTTAAATGAAAGCTATGAAAAGTTATATTCGAATTTCTCCAAACATCATCAAAGAAACATCGTAAAAGCATTAGAATATGAGCGAAGTGGCACTTTGGTAATTTCGAAATCAAAAGATCCAGAACGCTTTATTAAACACTTTAAAGAAACCGTTGGCAAAAAAGATGCTGCTTTGGGTACCTCAGAATACAACTTGATGAGACGGCTATTGAACTCCCCTGATGGCAACTTTTTATGCTGCAGCTCAGCATCTGGAAGCCTAATGGCCGGACTGTTTTATATTAAAAGTGCAACCAAGCTTGTCAATTTATTTAACTTTATTGTTCCAGAAGGTAAAGAATTCCAAGGTATGTACCTTCTACTCAATCATTGGATAACAGAACACAGCAGTTCGAACCTTACTTTAGACTTCGAAGGGTCTGAAATTCAGTCTATTGCCCGCTTTTACGGTGGCTTTGGTGCAACACCTAAAACCTACCCTTTTTTGGCGAAAAAGCCATTTTTTTTCATCTAGCAGGCTACTTTAATAGTATTTTCAGCGCAATTGGAATTAAATTCTCATTGAATTTTATTATCTGCTAATAATCGCTATTTTTGCAAACTTTCTTAAAAAATGGTAATAGTAAAAAATAACTTCAGTAAAGAAACTTATATCGCTTGGTATGAGTCGATGCTACTTATACGACGATTTGAGGAGAAAGTGGCACAGCTTTATGGACAGCAAAAAATCAAGGGCTTTTGCCACTTGTATAATGGGCAAGAGGCCGTTATTGCCGGCACCATGAGTGCTATACGTAAAGATGAGGACTCCCTTATCACCGCTTATCGCGACCATGGACATGCTTTAGCTTGTGGCGTTAGCGCCAACGAAGTTATGGCTGAGATGTATGGCAAAATCACTGGTTGCAGTAAAGGCAAAGGTGGCTCAATGCATATGTTCAGCAAAGAACATCGGTTTTTTGGTGGGCATGGAATTGTAGGTGGACAAATACCTTTAGGCGCTGGAATTGCATTTGCAGAAAAATACAACGGCACTGATTGCGTTTGTGTTTGTTATATGGGTGATGGGGCAGTTCGTCAGGGAGCATTGCATGAAACATTCAACATGGCGATGCTTTGGAAGCTTCCTGTTATATTTATTTGCGAGAACAACGGTTATGCCATGGGAACAAGTGTTGAGCGCACAACCAACGTTTTAGATATCTATAAATTGGGACTGGCCTACGATATGCCTAGTGCTGCTGTTGACGGAATGCAATGTGAAACCGTGCATAATGCAATTGCAGAAGCGGTAAATCGTGCTCGTAAAGGTGATGGTCCAACTTTTTTAGAAATAAGAACATATCGTTATCGTGGGCATAGTATGAGCGACCCCGCTAAATATCGTTCAAAAGAAGAGGTGGAGGAATACAAAGAACGAGATCCATTAGAGATAACTAAACAACGAATTCTCGACTTTAAGTATATCACGAATGCCGAATTGGAAGAGATGGAGTTAAAGATTGCAAATATTGTTGCAGAATCCGTTACATTCGCTGAAAATTCGCCATACCCGGGAGCTGAAGAATTATATACTGATGTTTATGCTGAACCCAACTACCCATTTGCGGAATAAATTGAATTAAAAAGAATTAACACTAAATATTAAAAATCATTAAACATAATTAAAAATGGCTGACCATAAAGAATTTGATGTAGAAAACTTAGGCGAAGAGCTTATTGAAAGAGTACAACCAGCAAAGGAGTTTGTTGAAAAAAACTCTCGTATGCTTATCTATATATTAGGCGGAGTTGTGGCTTTAGTTGCTGCTTATTTTGGTTATCGTTACTACATTAACGGCAAAAACAATGAAGCTAAAAACGAAATTTTCAAATTGCAATTAATGTTTGAAAAAGACTCCTTCAATATTGTATTGAATGGACGCACTGAAATGGGAGGACTTACAGCGATTAAAAGCGCGAGCGAGATTATTGACGAATTTAGTGGCACCAAGCAAGCAAGTTTAGCTCGATACTATGCAGGTGTGGCATCGCTCAAAACAGGCAAGTTCGATGAAGCCATCGACTATCTAAAAAAGTTTGATGGTGATGATGATATCATAGGAGCTGAAGCCTTGGGTATGATTGGTGATGCTTATAGTGAAAAAGGCCCTGAATCCTATAATGATGCTGTAAAATACTATGAAAAAGCAGCAGCTCATCATTCAAATGGTTTTACAACACCTATGTATTTAATGAAAGCAGGAGTAGTTTATGAAACATTAAAAGAATATAAGAAAGCAGCAAATTGCTACGAGATCATCAAGAAAGATTATCCAAAAGCAAACGATGCTCGTGATATCGACAAATATATTGCACGTGCTAAGGCACTCTCTGGAGAAGAAAAGTAAACTTACCATTAAACAAAAAGCCCGTTTGGATAACCAAACGGGCTTTTTTTATTCGATTCTAATTCCTATTTTAAGAAATCATCTACATTACTTAACGGCATATCGAAAGCATCCGAAACACCTTTATAAACGATTTTATCACCGATAGTATTTAATCCCAATTTCAATTCCGGGATTTCGTTACAGGCCTTTTTCCATCCTTTATTTGCCAATTGAATAGCATAAGGCAAGGTCGCATTCGTTAATGCCAATGTTGATGTATATGGAACAGCTCCTGGCATGTTAGCAACACAGTAGTGGATTATTCCATCAATTTCGTATGTAGGGTTCTCATGCGTTGTCGGACGGCATGTTTCAATACATCCGCCTTGATCGACAGCTACATCAACTAATACAGTTCCAGCTTTCATCAATTTCAACATGTCGCGAGTAATAAGATGAGGAGCCTTTGCTCCAGGAATTAAAACACCTCCAATAACTAGATCGGCCTCCTTAATTTCGGCAACAATATTATAGTGATTACTCATCACAGTTTGAACATTTTTAGGCATGAAATCATCGAGTTCACGCAAACGTTTTAATGAAATATCCATAATAACGACGTTTGCGCCCATTCCAGCTGCCACCTTTGCAGCCTGGGTACCAACAATACCGCCACCCAATACCACAACTTTAGCAGGTTTCACTCCGGGTACACCCCCTAAAAGTATGCCGCGGCCTCCCATTGGCTTCTCAAGGTATTTTGCACCTTCTTGTATACTCATTCGTCCAGCCACTTCGCTCATTGGAACCAACAAAGGTAAACTACGATCTGCCCTTTCCACTGTTTCATAAGCAATACAAACACCTTTTTGTTTCAACATGGCATCCAATAAAGGCTTATAAGAAGCGTAATGGAAATACGTAAACACCAATTGATTTTCTTTAATCAATGGATATTCTTTTTCAATTGGCTCTTTTACTTTTACAATCATTTCAGCAATAGCATATACCTCTTCTATTGTAGTCAATATTTGAGCACCTGCTGCTGTATAGTCAGCATCTTCGAAACCACTGCCAATACCCGCCGAAGCTTGTACATAAACAGTATGCCCGTTCTTTTTAAATTCAGCAACACCAGCTGGCGTAATTGCCACGCGATTTTCGTTGTTTTTAATTTCCTTTGGTAAGCCAATAATCATGACGATGAGATTTTAAATTTGAGGTCGCAAAAGTAAGAAAATCTTATGAGAAGAACTTTTTTATTGTTGTACATACATAATCTATTTCTTCATTTTTCAAACCTGGATAAAGTGGAAGGCTGAGCCCAGTTTTGGCAATTATTTCAGACAATGGGTATGCGCCAGTTCGAAAACCAAGTTCGGAATAAGCCTTCTGCAAATGGGGCGGCACAGGATAGTGAATTAACGTACCTACGCCATTCTTTTTTAGGTAATCTTGCAATACATCACGACGCGCAGTTCTTATCATAAAAATATGATAAACATGGCTAGCATATTGGGCTTGCTGAGGCAAAATAATATCACCAACTCCTCGAAGCAGCTCCTGATAAAGCTTAGCAAGAAGCATGCGTTGGCTATTTTGTTGTTTTAAGTACCTTAACTTTACACTTAAAAATGCAGCCTGCAGCTCATCCAGACGACTGTTAATTCCTTTGATTTCGTTATAGTATTTTTTTTCGGAGCCATAATTTCGCAATGTGGCCACTTTTTGCATTAAGCTTTCATCATTGGTTGTGATTGCTCCTGCATCACCTAAAGCACCTAGATTTTTAGCAGGATAAAAACTCGTTGCATTTATATTTCCAAAACTCCCTGTAATAAGGTCTTTGTATGTTGCCCCTTGTGCTTGTGCATTATCTTCTATTACAGCTATGCCATGTCGCTTTGCTATACTAAGTATGGCCTCCATCTCGCAGCATTGTCCGTAAAGATGAACAAGTAAAATGGCTTTCGTTCGAGGCGTAATATGCGCCTCTATAATATCTGGATTTATATTATACGTAGTAATACGTGGCTCAACCGGAACCGGAACCGCTCCAACATAGCTAACCGCTAACCATGTTGCGATATAGGTATTTGAAGGCACGATTACTTCATCTCCAGCACCAATGTTTAAAGCCCGGAGAGAAAGTATTAATGCATCGAGACCATTAGCAACACCTTTGCAATACAAAGCACCTGAAAAGCTAGCATAATCTACTTCAAACTGCTCCAAATGCCGACCCATGACATACCAATCACTATCAATAACGGACTCGGTTGCCTTCATTAATTCGGCTTTAATGGCCTGGTTTGATGCGTGCAGTTTAAGGTAGGGAATTTGCATTTTTCCTGTTTGTTTACTATAAAAAGGGGCTGTAAATTTATTAAAATAAAGGGGTAAAATGTGACATTCTGCCCCCTCAAAAGTCAAATAATTAAAAAGGCTTAGCTATTGATAAGTCTAAATTTTTCCCTTTGCCTTTCAAATTATTTAACTTCTACTAGCTCGCAGTCAAAGGTAAGAATTGAATTCGCTGGAATGAGTCCACCACCTGCCTCTACATTGCCATATCCGAGTATTGGAGGAACAATAAATCGGTATTTTGAACCTTGATGCATCAAAAGCAACCCTTCATCAAGCCCAGGAAGGCCTGTCCCAACTTGATATTCAACAGGGGTCTCGTTAAGAATTGTTGTTTCGAACATTTTGCCATCAGCAAGATAACCGGTATAGTGAATTTTCACGATGCCACCCTTATAGGCTTTATTTCCTGATCCTTCTTTCACAACATAGTATTTAAGACCAGAAGATGTGATATGAGGTGGTTTGTTTTGCCATATATACTCATTTACAAAGACCGGCTCCTTTACCTTTACAAGTTCAACTTCAAAATACAAGGTGGAATTGGCCGGTATGCCGCCTCTTGCTATATCGCCATATCCAAGTGAAGGTGGTATTATTAGTAATGCTGAATCACCAACAGAAAGCAATGCTATACCTTCATCCCAACCACGAATTACCTTGCGCATACCTAATTGGAATTCGAACGGCTCGCCACGTTTATAACTATCATCAAAAATAGTTCCATCCGAAAGCTTGCCCCTGTAATTTACAGAAACCTTATCTGCATAATTCGGCTTTTCACTACCACCTTTATGCCTAAAAACGAGATATTTTAATCCGCTCAATGTAGTAATCGTATCCGGACCTGTACTAACAATATTTATTGATGCGCTAGCGTTACTGCCTTTTTCTACCTTTGAAGAAACAGCCTTTTGAGGAGTGTTGCAAGCAAAGAAAAAGGCTACAATAAACATTAAATCAATTAATTTGGGCATATCGCTTTATAGGATTTATTGCTGTAATATCAAACGTACTTAAGGCAACGTTATTTTATGTCGAGCAACTCAATTTCAAAAATCAAAGGCGTAAATGGGGGGATTGTCGATCCTCCTTTTTCACCATAGGCCAATTGATAAGGCAAAATAATCAACATTCGATCGCGAATAGACATCAGTTGTAATGCCTCGTTCCAACCTTTAATAATGGCTTCCGTACCTAATTTAAATGCAAAAGGTTCATTTCTTTCCACGCTACTATCAAAAACTTTTCCATTTAAAAAATACCCTGAGTAATGCACAATCACACTATCTCCTATTAAAGCTCGACGTGTAAATCCTTTCAAAGGGAATTGGTAATATATTCCAGATTCCGTTTTTGTCATTTGTAAATGATTTTCGGTAATATACTTTTCAATCTCCAACTTTTGATTTTGATCAGCGTATTTAGCCTCTTCCGTCATTCGCTTATCGTATTCCTCACGTGTTATAATCGAGACCATTTTAAGCGTAATGCGAAACTTGCTACCCGGTGCAATAAAATAAGGCAATGGACTTCCGAGCGATTTAATAAATAAAGAGTCGGCTATGACAGAAACCTCAGCGCTGTCATTTTCTCCCATCATCGTTAACATCTCATAGAAACATCCATGATAAGTGGGCTTAGGAACGAAAATCTGAAAAGCATCTCCTTGAAAGTAACTACTAATAACAGCAGAATCTTTGTCGGTTTTACCAACCATATGTACAAAAACTAAATCCCCTACACGTGCATGCAACGGTTGTTTGTTTTCTCTCCAGTAAAAATATTTCACGCCATTGTCCCCTGTTAAATATTGCCCATGAGCAATACTTCCGAGCATCAACAGCAAGAAAAATAGAACTTTACTGAGTTGACACATACGATTAACGTTGGCCTGGTGTATACTTTACAAATTCCACATCAAAAATCAAAGGGGCATATGGTGGTATAACACCGCCGGCTCCAGTTGCGCCATAGGCTAAATTAGAAGGAAGCAATATTGTGGCTGCCTCTCCTACCTTAAGCATCGCAAAAATTTCATCCCATCCAGCAATTACCTGATGCGCGCCTAAGGTAAACTCAAAAGGATTGCCTGAAGACTTATTCGAATCAAACACTTTCCCATCCAATAACTTACCCGTATAAAATGCAGCCACTACATCACCAACATTGGCTTTTGCTCCCTGCGTAGATTGTGTAATTCGATAATATAAACCAGTAGGCGTTTTACTAAACTTAAGACCTGAAGCGATAATATATTTATTGATTTTCGCAAGCTCATCTTCTGAATGAATATCGGTTTCGGATTGCGGAGCAACGGTGGCTGATTCTGTTGCGCTTGTTGCCGGGGTTAATTTTATAAATTCTACATCAAAAACCAACGGAGTGTATGGCTTAATGTCGGCACCTGCGCCTCGAGCACCATAAGCCAATGAAGACGGAAGCACAATAGTAGCAGTCTCCCCCACTTTTAGAATCCCAAAAATCTCATCCCAACCAGCAATTACCTGATGGGCTCCTAGGGTGAATTCAAAAGCATTACCTGATGACTTATTCGAATCGAACACCTTTCCACTAAATAGCTTCCCAGTGTATATTGCGCCAACTTTATCGCCTTGACTTGCTTTTTCTCCAGTCGATTCCTTGGTTATAACATAATACAATCCCGTATTCGTGCGATTAAACTTTAACCCTGTTGATTTTACAAATTCTTCTATCATAGTACTTTCGTTTGTGATTCTATCTTTCATTTCCTGTTCTTCCTTTAATTTGCGCATTGCTAATTCATTTTTAGTAACAAAACTATCCACTTTAACATAAAAATGTAACTTGTCTCCAGGCTTGACAAAAGATGGTGATTGAGCACCTGCGTAAATTTTGAAAAACGAATCTACATTTACCAAAAACAAAGCACTGTCACCTTTACACATCAAACTCAAGCCTTCCTCAAAGTTTGCTTTAGGGAAACTTTCCTTGAGCGCAAAACTCATATAAGGCATTTGGGTGTTACGATATGAATTATATAGTGTGGAATCACTTACCACTCCTTTGAATTTAAAATAAACTAAATCACCCCCAGCAACTTTTGGCCCTTTTCCTGCTGTGAACAATTTGTATTCTAATCCACTAGGTGACTTACTAAATTTTATTTTTGAATCCTGTGCTTGTAAAATGGCACAGCATAATAATAGCGGAGTAACAAGGATTGCTTTAAAATGAATCATATTAATAAAAACTATTTTGATTTATTTACTTTTAATAATTCCACATCAAATACCAACGATGCATATGGCTCAATATCCGCACCAGCACCTTGTGCACCATAAGCTAAACTAGAAGGCAAAATAATGGTTGCTTTCTCTCCTTCATGTAATATTGAAAAAATCTCGTCCCAGCCCATTATCACTTGTTGCGCCCCCAATACAAAGGCAAAGGGCTTTCCTGTTTTAGCATTCGTATCAAACACTTTTCCATTCAATAATTTACCAGTGTAATTTGTTTCAACTTGTTCTCCTTTTGAAGCCTTTGGACCGTTAGTTGCTTTTGTTATGGAATAATATAACCCACTTTCTGTTTTAGTATATTTCAATCCAGACGAAGCGGCATAGGCTTCAATAGCTGTAGTTTCATTCTTTTGTGTTTCTGCCATGGCCAAATCACTTTGTGCCTTGCGTTCTTCCAATGCTTTTCTAGTAACAAAGCTATCTATCTTAATGTAAAATTCAATGGCTTGTCCTTTCTTAATAAATTTTGGCGTTGCAGCATGAACAATTACAGAATAAAATGAATCGGCATTAATTTTAAATAATGCACTATCACCACTTCCTAATAAAGTTAGCCCTTCTTCAAAATTTCCTTTTTTAAAGTTCTCTTGAACAGGCATAACCATATATGGTGTTTGTTCGTTTTTATAGGTGTTAAATAATACAGAATCGCCAGCTTTACCTATTACTTTGAAGAAAACATAGTCGCCTACAGAAATTTTGCTTCCACCATTGGTATGGAAAATTTTGTATTCGAGGCCACCTGCGGTTTTCTGCATATTGTTACATGATACCATAAAGATGGCTAAGGTTGCAAGAGAGATAAGAAACTTGGTCATAATAGATGTTAATGAAATTAATAGATTATTGGGTGGCGAAATTAGTGATTAAAATTTTAAAAATTCGTCGAAAAGAACTTGTTGTAATGCTTCACCGCGGGCACGTAACTTTTTTATTTCTGTAGAATCCGAGGTATTACTTAAAAAATAGCTGTTTTTAAAGGTATCGAAGGCCACCCAGTTTTTCCCATCTGCATAGCCTCCGCCTTGCTGAAGCGGATAAAACGCCCATTCAGGCGTATATGAATTCAAGATATTTCGACTCCAAGGGAAACCAGACGTATTGAGTTTACATTGATGAACAATGGTGGCAGCGATATCGGCTTGCATCACTTTGCGCTTGATTACTAACCCTTTATATTGTTGTTTTATAACGTCACCAAAAAGAAGGCATGGAATATGGTTGAATTCTGCCGACTGCATGTAGCTGAAATTAGGCGTGTTATGGGAATGATCAGCAACCATAATAAAAAGAGTGTTTTTATACCAAGGCATCTTACTCGCTGTTTTAAAAAATTCACGCAATGAAGCATCGGTATAGTGAACACTACTTGCATAAGAGCCTTCAGCTCCTAAATGATCAAATTCATGGGGTACCGGAATGTCATATGGCATATGAGAACTGAGCGTAAATAAGCTATACATAAATGGCTGCTGGACAATATTTAAAGCCTGAGCATATTGTTGCAACATAATGCCATCATGAATGCCGAGTCGCGCTCGAGATAATCCCCCATCAAAATCCTTTTCTTCCTTTATTACATCAAACGCCTGATTGTATAAATACCCTTTTAAGTTGCCATAACTGAGTTGACCTCCAAAATAAAACCCAGTAGAATATCCTTTTTCGTGGAACGACTTACTTATACAGCCCATGTTTTTGGTTTTATTGGCTTGATGGGTGTAAAAAAGTCGATATGTATGCGGCCGACCACTCAGCACTGCCGTTATTCCTTGCTCAGATGACAAGGCCGAGGTAATCATATTGTCGAACAATACACCTTTTGTAGTCAAAGAATCGAAGAAAGGCGTGATGTCTTTGATTCCACCGCAACTACCAACCACATTTGCGCTCCAGCTTTCTAAGATAATAAAACAAATATTCGGTGTCGTTGTCGATAATATCTCGGGAGTATCATCTTCCTGGGTTGTATACATTTCCCGTACAATACGATCTGCTTGTTCTAACGGCATTGCGTTAAATGGATTTTTATCAAAATTAAAGAAGTTTTCAGCGAAATTTGAAACTAAATTCCAAGCAGCATTAACAGAAGCGTCATTGAGAACAGGATTATGGCTGTAGTAACTTACGCTTTGAGTGATAGGTATTGGTGCCCAGCCACCACGAATGCCAGTAAAAACGGCAAATGAATTAACTACAAGTATTAACAAGCCTAAAAGATAACGAACGAGAGGATATTTTAATTCCGTGTAAAGATCTTCAAGTCTGATTATTTTCCAATAAAGCCAGGTAAATAAACTTCCAAACAGCAGGCACCCTCCAAAAAAAGCGATGATTAATGGTGTTGAAATCGTACGGATTACTTCATTAAAGTGTACAAAATGAGAAAGTGCTTGGAAATTAAGTTTAGTGCCCCATTCCCGATAAATGCCGTCTTCACCTATGGCAATAAAGCCATACACATATATCATTATTATGCTAAAAACATTGATTGCTTTAAGGAATTTCGAATTTTGAAAAAGATACCCTAAGCTAAGAAACACGACGGGTAAGGCTAGTATATAACATGCTGCAGAGGCATCCAGCCAAAGAGACCAATAAAAACTGCTAATAATGGAAAAAAAACTCTCGTTACTAAATTTATCATAATTAAGAATAATAAATAGCAAACGGTATGCAGCAAAGAGCAACATCCAAAAGAGAAAGTAACGTAGTATAAACCACCATTTCTTAATTACCATAAATGCAAACATACAAAAAAGCATAATGAAGGTCCATAATTCAATAATCTAGACCTACCGCCGTTGAAATCAAGTTTTAAGCTTCACAAAAATCACCTTGCTACTTTCAATCTTGTTATCCAATTTAGGTGACGCGCAATTAAAACCGAACACACTATTTTTTTTGAAAAATACATTGTGTGATGCAAAATAAATTTATATTTTTGCATCCGTATCAAGGTCCTGTGGCCGAGTGGTTAGGCTCAGCTCTGCAAAAGCTGCTACAGCGGTTCGACCCCGCTCGGGACCTCAAAAAGAGAATCAACCAGATTCTCTTTTTTTATTTGTAAATGAGGCTATATTGTCCAAATTCTTTAGCAAAGTAAAGTCAAATTTAATTTTAACACTTGTTATCGGATTAAATTCGTAAAATAGTTCGAATATTGTATAGTTAAAATTACATCTAATCATTAAATCGTTTTAAACTATATTAAATTTGTCATTAAGTATGAAAATTAAAATATCCTTGGTGGTTGTGCTAGTCGCAGCGTTGTCTTTCTTTGCATTTCGCAAAACATCAGACAAGCAGTCAGCGGCTTTAAAATCAATGGTTCAAATGCTAAAGAAACAGCATTTCGTTGATTTAAAGTTCGACGATAACTTCTCAAAGAAGGTGTTTAATATGTACCTAGAACGTCTAGATTTAAATAAAAAATTCTTTCTTCAAAGCGATATCGATGCGTTGCGTAGGCATGAAATTACACTCGATGATGAGTTAAATAACGGCACCACAGATTTCTACACCGAGTCCATCGATTTATTCAGACAACGCATCGATGCATCTGAACAATATATGAACGAAGCTTTTACAAAACCCTTTGATTTCATTAGTGATGAAAGCATCCAATTGGATCCAAAGAAGTTGAAGTGGGCAAAAGATGAAAGCGAAATAAAAAGACAATGGCTACTCTATCTTAAATATCAAACTATAGCCAGATATAGCGACTTACTTGATGAAAAAGCCACTGCAACTGAGAAAAAAGATACCACCTATAAAATGCGCACCGATGAAGAGTTAAAATCGGATGCAATGGAGAAAACTAAAAAAGCAAATGTCGATTACTTTAAACGACTTCGTAAACTCGACGAAGATGAACGTTTTAGTATCTATCTCAATTGTATAACAAGTGTTTGTGACCCTCATAGTGACTATTTCACGCCACCCAAAAAGCAAGAATTCAATGATCAAATGAGTGGTAGTTTTGAAGGCATTGGCGCCCAACTTCAGGAAAAAGATGGCTATGTTAAAATAACGGCTATTATCACAGGTAGCGCTTCATGGCGCCAAGGACAACTGAAAGTGGATGATATTATTACCAAAGTAGCACAAGGCAGTGCAGAGCCGGTAAGCGTTCAAGACATGCCTTTAAATGATGTCGTAAAAATGATTCGTGGTAAAAAAGGAACCGAAGTACGATTAACAGTTAAAAAACCAGATGGAAATACGGTGGTTATTTCGATCGTTCGCGATGTAGTTCTAACTGAAGAGACCTTTGCAAAATCAATCCTCATTAAAGAAGGCGCGAACAATATTGGTTATATTTACTTGCCCGAGTTTTATGCTGACTTCAGTGGCCGCACCGGACGTCGTTGCGCTACAGATGTTTTAGATGAAATTAATAAACTTCAAAAAGATAATGCACGAGGTATAATTTTAGACCTCAGAAACAATGGCGGTGGGTCTTTAGCAGATGTGGTAGACATGGCTGGTTTTTTTGTAAAAGAGGGCCCAATGGTACAAGTAAAAGACAGAAACAACAAAGCTGGACAGCTAAATGACGATGACAATGAAGTTCGATATAATGGAGCCTTGATAATAATGGTAAATGAACTAAGTGCATCGGCTTCTGAAATTATGGCTGCCGCAATGCAGGATTACAAAAGAGCTGTTATAATCGGTTCTCCATCAACATTTGGCAAAGGTACAGTTCAACGCGTTTTTGAATTGGATAATATGCTGAACGGAGAAGGGTTGGGCAGCGTAAAGGTAACAACCAGTAAGTTCTATCGTATTAATGGAAGTACAACACAATTGAAAGGTGTAATACCAGATATCGTTTTGCCTGACCAATATGAATACTTAAATATCGGTGAAAAAGATGAGGACTATCCGTTAACCTTCGATGAAATTAACAAGGCAGACTATACTACTTGGAAAAGTGCTCCTGATATGCATAAATTAAAAGAGCTAAGTTTAAAAAGAGTCGAAAACAATCAAGCTTTTACTCTAATTGAATCCTATGCAAAGCGCCTTAAGAATGAACGCGACAATCAAGTTTACTCTTTAAACCTTAAAAAGTTTAAAGACGATATACAACAAGATAAACTTGAAAACAAGAAAAATGATGAAGTGACGAATTACAAGTCGCATCTTAACTTTGTATTTCTTAGCGATGATGTGGCTTCATGGGAATCTGACACCTTGAAGCGCTCGAAAGCAGAAACGTGGAAGAAGCAGCTACAAAAGGATGTTTACCTTGAAGAAGCGGTAAATGTAATGCAAGATTTGCTGCAATAAAGTCGTCATATCTCGGCATAACATTTTGAATGCCAATTACATATAAAAAAAAGAGTCTGACTTGTATAAGTCAGACTCTTTTTTGTTTGAGTGGAAAATGAATTACTTCTTCTTCGCATCTTTAGCGCCTGCTTTTGCTGCTGGTGCTTCGGCTTGCATTGATGAACGTGTAGCTTCTACAGCTACAACCGTATTTGCTGGAGCATCCAAAATAGTTACATTTAGAACACTGACGTCGCGAACACGAACACTTTGTCCAATCTCTAATTTGTCGATGCTTACTTCTACAACATCAGGCATGCTTTTTGAGTCGCCTTTCAAACGTAAACGCTTAATTGGCTGAGCCAAACGACCACCCGCACGCACGCCGGGTGAATTACCTTTTACCTTAACAGGGATGTTAAGAATTACATCTTTACCTGACACGATTTCTTGGAAATCGACATGTAAAATTTCATCACTAACTGGATGGAATTGTACGTCTTGTAGGTGTGCTGTTAAAACATTACTACCTAAGTTTAACTGCACCAAATAAGTGTTTGGTGTATAAATTAAAGCTTTTAAATCGGCAGAATAGACTGAGAAGTGTATGAGCAGTTTGCCGCCATACACCACGCAAGGCACTTTGCCTTCGCCACGCAGCTCTTTGCTGCTTACCTTTCCGGTGTTACTTCGAATGTCGCCTTTAATGACTAACGTTTTCATGATAAAAATAAAAATTAAAAAAATTAAAAAATAACTGCTTTCTTTATTTGTTTTCTATGTCTTCAAGATTTGATTGTGGTTTTATTATACCGCCTTCAATTCTTTTTGTTTTTTTACAATATTTGAGTTTGATAACTTTCTTGTACCTTAAACAAGCTACTTATAGAACCATATTCATGTACATTACGAATTGCATCCGCAAAGAGCCTTGCTGTACTTAAAACCTTAATTTTACTCGAAACATTCTTCACAGGGATGGTATCGCAAACAATTAACTCGGTTAAAGCTGATTTTTGAATGGTTTCATAAGCATTGCCCGACAATACAGGATGCGTACATACGGCTCTAACAGAACTTGCCCCTTTCTCCATAAGCATTTCGGCTGCCTTGCATAAAGTGCCTCCTGTGTCAATTAAATCATCCACCAGCACCACATCTGCATTGGTAACATCACCAATAAGCGTCATACTATCAATTTCGTTGGCTACTTTACGATGTTTATCACAAATTACCATGTTTGTACCCAAAGTAGTCGCAAACTGGCGATTTCTATTCGAAGCTCCCAAGTCTGGAGAAGCTATCACAAGATTTTTTAAATTTAAATTACGGATATAGGGTGAGAAAATAGTTTGAGCATCCAAGTGATCCACGGGAATATCAAAGAAACCTTGAATCTGAGGTGCGTGTAAATCCATGGTCATTACACGATTGGCTCCAACGGCAGTTAGGATGTCCGCTACCATTTTTGCTGTGATTGGAACACGAGGTTTGTCTTTACGATCTTGCCTAGCATAACCGAAATACGGGATTACTGCTGTAATATAATTCGCAGACGCGCGCTTAGCGGCATCCACCATCATACAGAGCTCCATTAAATTTTCCGCGGGCGGGCAAGTTGATTGAATCAGGAAAACATCGCAACCTCGAACTGACTCATTATAACTAACTTGAAACTCCCCGTCTTTAAAAAGATTCACCTGCATATCACCGAGGGGCTGACGGTACTCGAGTGCGATGGCCTTGGAAAGGGCCATTGTAGCTCGTGCACTGAAAATTTTCACCTGATTCGTACCTATTGGCATGGCGCTAAATTAATTTTTAAAGTAAAAAGGTCGAAAATTTTTTTTTAATTTTCGACCTATCCGAAATCTACGTTGTCCGACCAGGGCTCGAACCTGGACTCTTCTGGACCAAAACCAGACGTGTTGCCAGTTACACCATCAGACAATATCCCCCCGTTTATTTTGGGATTGCAAAAGTAGTAAAAAAGTTCAAAATAAGAATATATTTCTGCTTTTTTCTTAAAGAAATTCAATTTGTCGGGTGCACTAACGAAAGAAAATCAGAATCCATTCGTTACAACCACTAGTCTAACTAGTGGATATACCCGGCCGAGGCACTAAAACCAAATATAATCGAATGACTTGCTTGTTAAAAAGGATGTAAGTTTTTCTGGTAAATGTGCTATATATATCAGATAAAATTATACATTTGCATTTTAGGTATCTATTTGTAGCAATGAAAAGATTCTTCGTATTAATATTCGTTTTGGGAATAGGCTTCGCAAGTATGGCTCAAAAAATTGAAGCTGGACTTATGGGAGGTGCTATGTTTTATGTCGGTGATCTCACCGAAAAGGCGACATCTTCCCCTAAGCATTTAGCTGGTGGTATGTTTTTACGTATCAATATGAATCCATGGATATCACTAAAAGGCAATGTCCTTATCGGTGGAATTTCTGCGGCAGACTCTACATCTACGAAACAATTTAGCCTCAACCGTAATCTAAGTTTCAAGTCAAAAATATCAGAATTCGCGGCGGAAGTAGAAGTAAATCTAACTGAAAACTACAAAAGCAATGGAGAACGCAAGCGATGTGTTCCTTATGTTTTTGCTGGTATCAACGTATTTCACTTCAATCCACAAGCAAATTTATACGATAGCTTAAGTGGCAAAACAATCACCTATGAACTTCAGCCATTAGGAACTGAAGGACAAGGACTTACAAAATATCCGAATTTAAAGCCTTACAATCTAAATGGTTTCGCCTTACCACTAGGGGTGGGTGTGAAGTTGCATTTTGCAGATAAATTAACCATGGGAGTTGAGTTTGGCATGCGTAAAACCTTTACTGATTATCTTGATGACGTTAGTGGTTATTATGCGGAAAATGATCTCATTAGTGCTCAATATGGACCAACAGCAGCAAAATTAGCCGACCGAACTAATGAGGTTCTGCCCGGTGTAGAAAACCCAAAAGCAACCGCTCGAGGTAACCTTTCTACCCAAGATTGGTATGGCTTTGGTGGAATACTAATAAGCTACACCTTCATTAAGCAATCAAAATATAAGTGCAACCAGTTTTAATACGAAAAACTATGGTATAAATTTACCTGTGAAGTACTTCATTTTTTCTTTTGTATTATTTTATTGTCACTGCACTTTTGCGCAGCGCTATGAATTGGGTCTAAATATTGGAACTTCCAACTATTTTGGAGATTTATCGCCTCGCTTGGCTGTAAAAAACACTCGTGAAGCCATTGGTATTTTTGCCAAAAAAAACATTAGTAAATATTGGTCGTTTCGCCTGAATTACACCCATGCTCGCATAGCTGCAGCTGATTCCAGCTTTAAATACAATAAACTTCGAAACCTAAGTTTCGTTAATAATGTTAATGAGTTTTCAGGTATTTTCGAATTCAACTACCAACCCTATGCCTTAGGAATATTAGCCAACAAATCCACCTTTTATGTCCTTTTTGGCGCTGCCTTTTTATTACATAATCCAACGGCTAGCTATCAAGATCTGACTTTAAACCTTAGAGAGCTAAAAACAGAAGGGCAATCCGTTCCATATTCTAAATTCGCGATTGCCGTTCCGATGGGTATTGGTTATAAATGGGATGTTTCAACCACCTTTATATTATCTGTAGAGTTAGGGTTTCGATGGGCTTTCACAGATTACTTAGACGATGTAAGTACAACATACCCTGATTTAAATGGAAAGCTTCCCATTGTTGCTCACATGAGCGACCGTTCTGTCGAAAAGAATGATTTTCCGCTTAGTACTATCAAAAAACAACGTGGAGATGCAAATCCATTCGACTGGTACACTATTTCCGCGGTGCACTTTGCGTATCGATTTAAGCCTTCCTCATGTTATCATTTTTAGTAACTTTGCTAACTTGATATTCGTAGAAGAACCTACTACGTTTCAAGATGTTTTAAATACCTTGCCAATCATCACTGTTTATAACCGTTGATGGTTTATTTTAATGAGTTTAAAAGATAAAATAGATTTAAAGAAATTGCCTGCGCATATTGCTATCATTATGGATGGGAATGGGCGGTGGGCGAAAAATCAAGGTAAAATAAGGGTTTTTGGCCATCAACATGCTATAATTTCCGTGCGTGAGTCTATTGAAAGTGCTGCTGAATTGGGAGTCGGATTTATAACACTCTATGCTTTCAGTACAGAAAATTGGAATCGCCCAAAATTTGAAGTTACTGCATTAATGGAGTTGTTGGTAAAAACCATAAGAAAAGAAACAAAAACCTTAATGAAGAACAACATTCGAATGCAAGCCATTGGCAACCTGGCGCAGCTACCCTCCACTTGCTCTCATGAACTTCAAGAGTGTATCGAAATCACAAAATTAAATACGGGCACCACACTTATACTTGCCCTTAGTTATAGCTCGAAATGGGATATTGTAAATGCAACAAACCGCATTATTGCAGATATCGACTCCGGTAAATTGCAACGTGCTGAAGTAAATGAAACTGCGTTAAATAGTCGTCTTTCTACTGCTGCATTTCCTCCACCCGATTTGATGATTCGCACCAGTGGCGAGCATCGCATAAGCAACTTCCTTTTATGGGAATTAGCATATGCTGAATTTTATTTCACCGATGTGCTTTGGCCAGATTTCAGAAAAGAAAATCTTTATGAAGCAATTATCGATTACCAAAACAGAGAAAGGCGGTTCGGGAAAACTAGCGAACAAATAAATTAATATAGGGGAAACCCTAACATACATTAACAATAAAAGAATATCATCTCGTACATGAGAAATAAAATAACACTTTTACTCCTACTCCTTGGCTTTGCCGGCACTGCACAAAATTATCATGTGCAAAATTATGATGTACCCAAGAAGTATATTTTAGGCGGGGTGAAAATGGAAGGTGCCATGTATTTGGACACCAACATTTTGATATACAACATTGCAGGTCTTTTACCTGGGCAAACAATAAACATGCCTGGCGAAGAGATTTCACATGCTATTGACAACCTTTGGAAGCAACGCTTTTTTAGCGACATCCAAGTACTTATAACTCGAATCGAACCCATACCCTTCGATTCACTCTTCGGAAATCTAACAATACTCGAAAAAATTTACCTCACCATTAAAGTGGTAGAAAGACCTCGGCTTTCAAAGTATAGTATTACCGGATTGAAGAAAAACCAAGCGAAAAACTTAAAAGAAGACGTAAAAATAAAAAGTGGAGATATCGTAAATGACTACCTAAAAAGCAAAGCACTTCAAAACATAAAAAGTTATTTCGTTGGAAAGGGATTTAGCAATGTTAAAGTAAATGTAACCGAGCTAAACGATACCTTAGCACGTAATAGTAGCATCCTTGTTTTTAATGTTGATCGCGGAGACAAAGTTCGCATTGGGAAAGTTGAATTCTTCGGCAATACCCATATTTCCTCAGCCAAACTTTGCCGAACTTTAAAAGAAACAAAAAAATACCGTTGGTACTTCTTCCAACCTGGAAAATACAAAGAGAATGAGTTTCAAGACGACAAAGAGAAGATTGAACTTAAATATAATAACTTGGGCTACCGCGATGCTAAAGTAAAATCGGACACCATATTTAACATTACACCTGACAGAATTGCTATTCAAATCCACATTGAAGAAGGGAAACAATATCATTTCCGAAAGATTAGTTGGATTGGAAACACTAAATATACCGTAGAACAACTGAATCAAATTTTAGGAATACATACCGGAGATATTTATAACCAGTCGCTGCTCGACAAAAAGCTAACTTACAATGAAGGTGGTCTTGATGTTAGCTCTGTTTATATGGACGACGGTTATTTGTTTTTTAATATTACCCCTGTGGAAGTATTGGTAGAGAACGACTCCATCGATTTAGAGTTGCGGATTTATGAAGGCAAACAAGCCATAATTAATAATATTACCATAAAAGGAAACACAAAAACTAGCGACCATGTTATACTTCGAGAAATTAGAAGTAAACCTGGCGATAAGTTCAGCCGTTCAAATATTATACGATCTCAACGAGAACTTTCGCAAATGGGTATTTTCGATCCTGAAAAAGGAAATGTAATACCTACGCCACATCCCGAAACTGGAACTGTAGATATTGAATATATCGTAGAAGAAAAGCCATCCGATCAAATAGAATTGCAAGGCGGCTGGGGCGGAGGTTATATTGTAGGAACACTCGGATTAACCCTTAATAATTTCTCGGCAAATAAAATGTTTAAAAAAGGGGAATGGTCTCCAATACCTAGCGGTGATGCCGAACGTTTAAGCATTAGAGCCCAATCATCGGGAGCCTATTACTCGTCGTTTAACGCTTCATTTAATGAGCCTTGGCTTGGAGGAAAACACCCTAACAATTTCAGCATAAGCACTTACTATACCATCTTGTCTTCCGATTATAAGAAGTACTCAGACCCTACAAAATCGCTAATGAAAATTATTGGTGGTAGCATTGGATTGGGAAAACGCTTGAAATGGCCTGATGACTTTTTTACTATCAATCATGCATTGACATATCAGGTTTATAACCTAAGCAACTACCAACTAATTTCGGTAAAAAACAAAGCTGGATATACAGAAGTATTTAACAACGGTGTTTCTCATAATTTGAATTACAAGGCAACAATAGCGCGTAACTCTATTGACAATCCGATTTTCCCTACTTCGGGATCAAACTTTTCGCTTTCGATGCTACTCACTCCGCCTTATTCTTTATTTGGTGAAGATAAAAACTACGAAACGAATACTTTATCTCAGCGCAACAAATTGGTAGAGTATCACAAATGGCGCTTCGATGCACAGTGGTTCACTCCTTTGCCATTAAAATTTGTACTTTATGCTAAGGCTAGTTTTGGTTTTATGGGGTCGTATAATAAAAAATATGATGTGCCTCCATTTGATCGTTATGTAATGGGAGGTAGCGAGCTCACTGGATATTCAAATTTTAACACCGAACCAATAGGCATGCGAGGCTATGCCGATAAAAGTTTAACCAACTCTTATGAAGCACACAATGGAGGAAGCACCATCTTTGACCGTTATACATTAGAGTTAAGATATCCAATAACAACCGGGCAAGCTGCAACTGTTTACGCATTAGGCTTTGCCGAAGCAGGAAAGCCATTTAACACCTTTAAGTTTTATAACCCGTTCGATTTGTATCGCTCTGCTGGAGTTGGAGTGAAAGTGTATTTGCCAATGCTCGGGCTGTTGGGATTGGATTGGGGTTATGGTTTTGACAATCCAAAGGGGGTTCAAAAAGGAAACTTCCATTTCAGTATTGGTCAGGCCTTTTAAATGTTAAAAATAACAAACAAAGTACCATTATAAATAATTGGTACGATTATAGGAGAGCATTAAAAATCAAAATAACCTTATCCCCATGAAATCACTAAACAAATTCTTCATTGCACTATTCTGCTTAACAATAGCTGCAACCGGTTCGACTCAAGCTCAAAAATTTGCATTTGTAGATTCAGAGTATATTTTAGGCAAGATGCCCGAATATAAAGCTGCCCAAAAAAGACTCGACGATATGAGTTCTGATTGGCAAAAAGAAATTGAAAAGAGACTTACTGAAATCGATAAAATGTATAAAGATTATCAGGCTGAACAAGTGGTGTTAACCCAAGACCAACAGCAAAAAAAACAGCAAGAGATCGTAGATAAAGAAAAATCGTTGAAAGATTTTCAAAAGTCAAAATTCGGACAAGGAGGTGAGTTGGAGAAGAAGAAACAAGAATTAATCAAGCCATTACAAGATAAAATTTTCGATGCCGTACAAAAAGAAGCTAAAGAACGTGGTTTTGACTTCATCTTTGATAAAAATGGAGAAATGGTGATGCTAGTAGCCAATGTGAAATACGATTATAGCGATAACGTGCTCGAAAGAATGGGTTACAGCACTGAAGATAAAAAATAACATTAGAAGATTTTTTTATTAACACGGAAAAAAGCACCTTTGCCCCCTAATCAAATTAAATTAATCCTTATTATTTTTAAAAATGAATACCATTAAAAAATTTGCCCTTATTCTTGCGATTACATCATTCGGTTTTGTTTCTAATGCGCAACAGCGCATCGCACACTTAAATTCCAATGAAGTGATGCAAAAAATGGATGACTATAAAATAGCTGAATTTGTACTTGATAGTCTTACAAAAGCTAAAAAGGCTGAAATTACCTCTTATCAGATGGAATTGCAGAAAAAACAAGAAGCGTATACTATGCTTGACAAAAACATTACCTCTGCCGCTACAATTAAAATGGCTGAAAAAGAGTTGACATCACTAGATCAACGCATTCAGGAGTTTGCCCAAGATGCACAAACAGAAATCCAAAATAAACAGACCGAATTGTTGGAACCAATACAGAAAAAACTTCAGGCCGCCATTGAAGTAGTATCTAAAGAAAAGGGATATGCCTATGTAATGGACGACCAAGCTTTACTTGTTAAACCAGAAGCCGATGATATTACTGGGGCCGTAAAAACGAAGCTTGGAATCGACAAAACAGCTCCTGCACCTGGCATGACACCGAAACCAGGACCGTCTCCTGCACCAAAAAAATAAGCCAACACATCAAAAAAGATTACAACCCTGCCTTCCAAAAGGTGGGGTTTTTTATTTACTAATTTTTTTACGAAAAAATTTGGTATATGTGCAAATATTTGCTTAATTTTAAAGTGTTAAATTTAATATCTAGAAGTATTATATTGTTAACATCTAAGCCATTTATAATGAGGGTGCAACAAGGAAAATGCTTTTAAATTAAGTTGGGACTTTTTAAACAAAATCGAATTATTTATTGTGTATGGCGACATCGGCTAAAAAGAGTGACGTAAAAGCAAGCAAAGCTTCATCAACAAAAACTGCAATAAAAGCCACGGCAACCACGGCCACGGCAACGCATCAGGAACTAAGTTTGTCTTTGCTGCATGGCAAAAGCCCAAAAGAAGTATTAAAGAGCTTTTTTGGGTTCGATAACTTTAAAGGGATGCAGGAGGATATTATTAAGAATGTGCTGCAAGGCAAAGATTCATTCGTAATCATGCCTACTGGTGCCGGAAAGTCGTTGTGCTACCAATTACCATCGATAATGATGGATGGAGTGGCCATTATCGTATCACCACTAATCGCTTTAATGAAAAACCAAGTAGATCAGATCCGTGGTTTTGCCGATAACTCTTCATTGGCTCACTTCTTAAATTCCTCACTTAGTAAAACAGAAAGCAAAAGAGTTAAAGAAGATATCACTTCCGGCAAAACTAAGATGCTATATATTGCCCCGGAGACGTTAAAAAAAGATGAGACTCTTGAATTTTTCAAAAAACTAAAAGTGTCTTTTGTAGCTATTGATGAAGCACATTGTATCTCGGAATGGGGGCATGATTTCCGCCCGGAGTATCGTCGAATAAAAGACATGGTAAAACAACTCGGGCCAGATGTAGCCATGATTGCGCTGACAGCTACAGCTACCCCTAAAGTACAGAGTGATATTCAAAAGAACTTACAAATGGAGGATGCAAGGGTATTTAAATCCTCTTTTAATCGTGGCAACCTATATTATGAAGTACGGCCAAAATTAACCAAAGACCGCATCTTTAAAGAGATAGTGGGTTTTGTACGCCAGCGTCCAGGCCAAAGTGGTGTAATTTATTGCCTAAGTCGCAAAAAGGTAGAAGAATTAGCCCAAGTTCTAAATGTCAATGGAATAAAAGCTCTCCCCTACCATGCCGGTTTAGAAGCCGCTCAAAGAAGTAAGACACAAGATGCATTTTTAATGCAAGATGTTGATGTAATAGTTGCCACAATTGCTTTTGGTATGGGAATCGACAAACCCGATGTACGCTTCGTAATTCATCATGATATTCCCAAATCACTCGAAGGTTATTATCAAGAAACAGGACGCGCCGGCAGGGATGGATTGGTGGGTGATTGCTTAATGTTTTATAATTATAGTGACCTTGAGAAGCTAGAAAGCTTCATGAAAGATAAGCCTGTAGCAGAGAAAGAGATTGGCGGATTACTTCTATTTGAAGCGGCCTCATTTGCTGAGTCATCGTCTTGCCGAAGAAAAATGCTATTGCATTATTTTGGTGAAGAATTCGATGAGAAGAAATGCAATAAAATGTGCGATAACTGCCGCCATCCAAAACACATGGATGATGTTACTCAAGATGTTAAAAACGCATTACTTACTATTTCTAAACTTGATTGTTTAGTAAATCTAGATCATATTGTAAATGTAATTTTAGGCGTTCGAAAGCAGCAAGTGATTACATTTGGCCACGATGCTAATGAATACTTCGGAGTAGGAAAAGGAAAGGACGAAATATATTGGAAAGCGATAATGCGACTTTGTTTGCTCAGTGGTATGATAACCAAGGATATTGAAAGCTATGGCATGATGATTTTGAATGAGAAGGGGAAATCATGGCTTAAAAAACCTACCAAGATGATGATGCCATTAGATAACGCCTTCGAACGTATTGACGACGACGAAGAATTCGTTGCTTCAGGATCTGGAGGCACCCTCGACGAAGCGTTGATGGCCATGTTGAAGGATGTACGTAAGCAAGTTGCAAAACAAAACAACCTTCCGCCTTACGTTATTTTTAGCGATCCTAGCTTAAGTGATATGGCTACAAAATATCCAATTACACCAGAAGAGTTAACTAATATCCAAGGAGTTGGAGCTGGCAAAGCACAGAAATTTGGCAAGCGATTTTTGGAAACCATTGCGCAATATGTAGAAGCAAATGACATCGAACGCGTTGAAGACATTGTGGTAAAATCGTTGGCAAATAAATCGGTTAAGAAAGTTGCAATCATTCAGAATATTGACAAAAAAGTACCTATCTCCGATTTAGCTAAAGCCAGCACCATGACCAAAGATGAGATGATTGACGAGATTGAGCAAATTGTAAATAGCGGAACTAAATTAAATATTAAATACTATCTCAATGGGATTATGGATGATAGTCAGCAACAAGAAATTTTTGATTATTACTTGCAAGCTGAAACCGACGACTTGCAGATAGCTCAAGACTATTTTAGTGGTGACTATAGCCGAGAAGAATTACAATTGATGCGAATTCGATTTATGAGTGAAATAGCGCACTAAAACCCAATAATGGAACACAAAAAAAGGAAAATATAAATTATGTATCTTTTTTTATTTTAGTTAATTAAAAAACTAGACGCTTAATAGGTTTTTTAAACTCACACCATCTGCAATAATTTTTTTCAGATTCGCGATTGGAATTCGCTCCTGCAACATTGTATCGCGGTAACGAATTGTTACGGCGTTATCTTGCAAGGTTTCATAATCTACAGTAATACAGTAAGGCGTTCCAATGGCATCTTGTCTCCTGTAACGTTTTCCAATGGCATCTTTTTCGTCATATTGGCAAACGTAATCTGATTTAAGACTATCTATAATTTTACGGGCTATATCAGGCAAGCCATCTTTCTTAACCAATGGCAAAACGGCGACCTTAACTGGCGCAAGTGCTGGATGGAATTTCAAAACAGTACGTATGTCTTTCTGATCTCCATTCACTACTTCTTCTTCACAATAGGCGTTAATCATCGTTACCAAAAACATCCGATCTAATCCAATCGAAGTTTCGATAACGTAAGGAATATAATTTCCTATTGCTTTGCCATCAGCCCCGATTTCAGGATCAAAATACTGGAGTTTTTTGCCACTAAATTCCTGATGTTGCTTTAAATCAAAATCAGTGCGACTATGAATTCCTTCTACCTCCTTAAATCCGAATGGGAATTTAAATTCGATATCTGTGGCTGCATTAGCATAATGTGCTAACTTAACATGGTCGTGAAATCGATAGTTTTCTTTTGTTGTGCCAAGGGCGAGATGCCATTTCATGCGCGTTTGTTTCCAATATTCAAACCACTCCATTTCAGTGCCAGGACGAACGAAAAATTGCATTTCCATTTGTTCAAATTCACGCATTCGCATAATAAATTGACGCGCTACAATTTCGTTACGGAAAGCTTTCCCTATTTGCGCTATACCAAAAGGAACTTTCATCCTACCACTTTTTTGAACATTTAAAAAATTCACAAAAATACCTTGGGCTGTTTCTGGCCTTAAGTATATTTCGTTTGCTTCATCGGCTACACTACCCATCTGGGTGCTATACATGAGGTTAAATTGGCGCACCTCTGTCCAATTTCGGGTTCCACTAATCGGACAAACTATTTCGTGAGCTTCAATTAATGCCTTGAGTTGTTCTAAATTATTATCCACTAAGGCAACATCGAGGCCTTTTTGTAATTCATCGGCCTTGTTCGTTTTTCCGTCTTTTTCGTAACGAGCAATTTTGTCTTCAATAAGCTGATCTGCTCTGTAACGTTTTTTACTATCCTTGTTGTCAATCATAGGATCGCTAAAGCCATCCACATGGCCACTGGCCTTCCAAATTTTAGGGTGCATAAAGATTGCAGAGTCTATACCAACAATATTTTCGTGCAGATGCACCATACTGCGCCACCAATATTCTTTAATGTTCTTCTTTAATTCGCTACCATAATTACCATAATCATAAACAGCACCCAAGCCATCATAGATTTCCGAGGATGGGAAAACAAATCCGTATTCTCGACAATGCGAGACTACACTTTCAAAAACATTTTTTTCTTTTGCCATAATAGTTGCGCAAAAATAACATTGTAAATCATTAATCCCTTCAGTATTGGTGTAATTTGTTTTATTTGCAAAAAAATATTTTATAATCAACATGAGAAAACTACTTTTTTTATTCGCCATAGGCTATGCTTTCACGATAAATGCCCAAAGTTATTATGCATTTTCAAGAACCCAAGGGACCTATAACTCCATTACTGGAGCCACAACATTAATAAACGGCGCTTGGACGGATTTCGTTAAGCCAATAGCACTTCCGTTCCCATTCAAATTATACACCTATACAATTACCGATTCAATTTATGTTGATGACTTTGGTAGTGTAAGTGTTGATGATAGTAATGGCGAGGAGTTTATGTTTTTTGGAGAAGATTTGGAAAGTAGAGGTGCTAATCTCTCGGAGGTGAGCTATAAAGTTGAAGGAACTGCCCCATCCCGAATTTTAAAGATGCAGTTTAAAAACGCAGGCTTATACGCAGATGGGCCTATGTTTGCCGATTCTATTAATATTCAGGTATGGCTTTATGAGGGCTATAATGTAATCGAAGTTCGATTTGGTCCTGGAAAAATTGATGCTGCAAATTGGAGCGATGCTGGGCCCTTTATTGGAATGATTGACCCCAACAATTTGCAAAGCTTTTTGCTGTTGCAAGGAAGCACCAGCAACCCGACCATGAATACCTCTGACTTGACAAATTTCAGTTCATTGATAGGATTGCCTGCAAACGGAACCATCTATCGTTTCACGCCTTCGCAGTTTCCGAATGGAATTGTCAATACCTCTATCAATCTTACTTTGTCGCAAAATAAAATTTCAATTTCTCCTGCTATAGAGGTTAATGAAATACGTGTAATAAACATGAATGGCCAAGTGCTTCGTTCAGGCAAAAAAGCTGAAAATATCGACCTTTCTAATTTGCCACACGGTTTATATATGATAGCCATTGACACCAAAGATGGGGTAATTTCGCGTAAACTGATTTTATAAAAACAATATATCATCTAAGCTCCTCTTCGGAATAATTTCAGAGAAGGAGTTTTTTTTGTTACAACCGTTATAAGTCAATAGTTTTTCTTTAATTCGTAAAATACCAAAATTCGCTTAATGAACTATAACTCTTACTTATTTTCGACCAGAGAAACTCTTCTTAAAATAACATTTACCCTGCTATGTTTCTTCTCGCTTAAAAATATAAATGGTCAATTTTATTTATGGACAAAAACCACCTCCCCGTATATTGAAATTCTAGGAGCCAACAATTTAGTCAATGGTAAATGGGATGACTTCTCAGTGAAATTTAAGACACCTTTTAACTTTCGCTACTTCACCTCCAATATTTTTGATTCTATTGAAGTTGTCGATTGGGGTAGCATCTATTTTAACAACATCAACAATGGTCTTTTTGATGTTTATGGCACTGATTTAAATAGTCGTGGTACTGATAAATCGCAAGTAAGCTATAAAAACGAAGGCAGTAGCACCAATCATATTTTGAAAATACAATTTCATAATGCCGGTTTTGCAGCTGATGGACCCAATTTCAGCGACTCCGTAAATTTTCAGCTTTGGATTTACGAAACCTCCAACATCATTGAATTTCATTATGGTCCTTCTTCAGTAAAAGCAGGTTCCTATGGAGGCGAAAACGGCCCTTATGTGCAAATAGCTGATCCACTTTCCATTGGCTTCAATTTTATAACTTTAGAAGGAAATCCGGCTGGTCCAAGTGTTCGAATTCAGAACGCTTCGATGTCTACCACATTAACAGGAACCCCTGCCAATGGAACTGTTTATAGATTTACACCATCAACATATCGCATGGGAATTAACTCTGAAGTGAATGGAAAAATGATTATTTCAAATCATACATTACAAATACCAAATAATTTCGCCGTGCAACAAATTGAAGTTTTGGATATGAATGGCAAGTTGCTTCAATCAGCTTTAAAACCAAGTGGCATCAATCTTTTCAAATTATCGCATGGCATCTATTTAGTACGAATTCAAACAGACCTTGGAATTATAAGCCAGAAAATAGCGCTTTAATTCGTTTAAATCGCAATGCCATTTAGGCGCATACAATTTCCCTCGTGACGTATGATTTACGCTTGAAAAATTCAGTTCAAATGGAATAAATCCAATCGGTATCATTACCTTCGCAAGCAAGATAGGAGAATTTAATCCAAACTAATTTTTAGAAAAAAGTAATACGTGAACATGGAAATTTCGTCGAGATACAGCCCTGAAAATATTGAACAAAAGTGGTATGACTACTGGATGGAAAAAGGGTTTTTCAAAGGAGATGCCAAACGAGGAAAATCGTTGGGAAAAGAACCTTATTGTATTGTAATTCCGCCACCTAATGTAACGGGTGTTTTGCATATGGGGCATATGCTGAACAACACATTGCAAGATGTGATGGTACGCAGAGCACGGATGCAAGGCAAAGAAGCTTTATGGGTTCCAGGTACTGACCATGCGAGTATTGCCACCGAGGCGAAAGTGGTTGCAATGCTTAAAGAACAAGGGATCGATAAAAAAGATTTGTCACGAGAGAAATTTCTTGAGTATGCTTGGGAATGGAAAGAAAAATACGGTGGTATCATCTTATCTCAACTTAAAAAACTTGGCGCAAGCTGTGATTGGGATCGCACCCGATTTACCATGGAGCCATCGCTTACGGAGGCCGTAATTGATGTATTTATTGATCTTTACAATAAAGGTAAAATCTACCGTGGTATTAGAATGGTAAACTGGGATCCACAAGGAAAAACAGCATTAAGCGATGACGAAGTAATACAAAAAGAGAACAACGCTAAATTTTACTACGTAAAATATAAAATTGTAGATAGCGATGACTACATCGTTGTGGCCACAGTACGTCCAGAAACTATTATGGGCGACGTTGCTGTTTGCGTAAATCCGAATGATACGCGCTACACCCATTTAATCGGTAAAAAGTGCGTTGTACCTTTGGTAAACCGTGAGGTACCCATTATCGCTGATGACTATATTGAAATCGATTTTGGTACAGGTGCCTTGAAAGTGACGCCTGCACACGATAAAAACGACTATGCCATTGGGCAAAAATTTGGACTACCAACCATCGACGTATTGAATGAAGATGGAACAATAAGTGAAGCAGCCGGCATTTTTGTGGGTATGGATCGTTTTAAGGCACGCAAAGCAGCAGCAGATCAACTAGAACTAGAAGGCCTACTTCAAAAAACAGAAGAGATAAAAAACAATATTGGCACAAGCGAACGCACGGGCGCTGTTGTTGAGCCAAGGCTTAGCATGCAGTGGTTTGTTCAAATGGAAGAACTGAGCAAACCAGCCTTAGACAATGTACTTAATGGCAATATAAAATTCCATCCTGAAAAGTTTGTTAACACCTACAAACATTGGATGGAGAATGTTAAAGACTGGTGCATCAGTCGTCAACTTTGGTGGGGACAGCGTATACCTGCTTGGTACGACGACAAAGGCAACTTTGTGGTAGCTAAAACCAAGCACGAAGCTCAATCTATTTACCTTTCCAAATATGGTGCAATGCCATCGGAATTAAAACAAGATGAAGATGTATTGGACACATGGTTTTCTTCATGGCTTTGGCCAATTAGTGTTTTTGATGGTTTCGAGAATCCAGAAGGAGAGGACATTAACTACTTTTACCCTACAAATGACCTCGTAACGGCGCCCGAAATTATTTTCTTTTGGGTGGCTCGAATGATTATTGCCGGTTACGAATACAAGAAAGAATTACCTTTTTCCAACGTTTATTTTACAGGTATTGTTCGCGATAAACAAGGTCGGAAAATGAGTAAGAGCCTAGGAAATAGCCCTGATCCACTTCATCTCATCGAAATAAATGGTGCTGATGCCGTTCGTTTTGGCATGATGGTTTGTTCGCCAGCAGGCAACGACATCTTATTTGATGAAAAATATATTGAACAAGGTCGAAATTTCTGCAATAAAATTTGGAACGCTTACCGACTCGTTAAAGGCTTAACTGTTGACGAATCTAAAAGTGGGCAAGAAAATGAAACTGCAATTCTATGGTTTAACGAACAACTTAAAGCCACCACTTTAGAAGTTGAGCAGCTCTATTCGCAATATCGAATTAGTGAAGCATTGATGTCGATTTATAAGCTAATTTGGGATGACTTTTGCGCTTGGTATTTAGAGATGGTTAAGCCTACTTTTGGCGAAGCCATCGACGCTAAAACATATCAGGCTACACTAGATTACTTTGAACTATTAATGCAATTGTTGCATCCATTAATGCCATTTATAACAGAAGAAATATGGCATGGATTGAAAGACCGAGATTCCGAAGCATGTATCATTGTTTCAAACTATCCAAAATACAAAACAGATGTGGATGAAAAAATTTTGGGTGATGCACGTTTGGCATTCGACCTAATCAGCCAGGTGCGCAATACACGAAGTAGCAAAGGCTTATCGCCCAAGGAAGCCCTTCAACTCTCAGCATCAAAAACAGCAATTGCAACCCTTCAAGAATTCACTCTTTTAATAAAAAAACTAACTAATATTGATATAATCAACGAAACCGAAGAAGCACCTAGCGCTACCGCTGCCTTGCAGATTAAGGCATCTACATGGTATTTGCATTTGCCTATTAGTGCTACCGCCATAGACATAGAGGCAGTTCAAAAGGAGTTGGATTACACCCTTGGATTTTTGAAGAGCGTAGATTCAAAACTAGGCAACGAGAAATTTGTTGCCAATGCAAAGCCTGAGCTCCTCGATAAGGAACGTCAGAAGAAAGCTGATGCAGAAGCCAAAATTATAAGTTTGAAAAAAATTCTAGAAACTTAATAGAAGAAACACTTTTAATCTTTATATTTGGATATAACTCAAGCTTATTTCTATGGACACAGAGAATAAATTAAGTGCCTTTTATTCGAATATTGTTCACGAATTTCGCACACCTCTTACGCTCATTTTAAGTCCTGCACAACAAATCCTGAATGACTCGCAAGACGATGAAGCGAAGTTAAATGCAGAGATTATACGAAACAACGCCAACAAGCTTCTCAAACTCATTAATGAGATGTTGGACATCAGTAAATTGGAGAATAAAAGTATGATATTGCAGGAGGACCAGGGTGATATCGTGCTTTTCATTCAACAACTGTTAAACACCTTCAAAGCTTTTATTTCGCATAAAAAGATTAGTTTATTATTCTATTCCGACTTCAAATCTTTGCCAATATTATTTGATAAAGATAAATTCGAAAAAGTGCTGTCAAATCTTGTTTCAAACGCTTCTAAATTCACAAAAACAGGAGGTAAGGTAACGGTCCAGTTATCTTTAATAAATGAGAAATTATTGCATTTGGTAGTCACCGACAGTGGGATAGGAATAACCAAAGAAAAACTTCCTTTTGTTTTTGATCGTTTTTACCAGGGGGACACACGCCGTTTTGTGGATCAGGATGGAACAGGCATTGGGCTTTCGTTGTGCAAGGAACTTACCACATTAATGGGAGGAGAGATATCTGCTAAAAGTGTTGTTGATAAAGGATCTGAGTTCACCCTTAAAATTCCAATTAAATTAGCCACCGCTGCAATATCTTATGAAAAAACAATACAAAATTTTAACGAGAAAAACCAGAAAATAACTAATCATGATGACGTAAGTTTATCTGAAAATGATTCACTTTTACCAATGCTGCTTTTGGTGGACGATAATGACGACTTACGAAGTTACTTGATTAACTTCTTTCAAAAATCATATCACGTTATAACTGCCTGCGATGGCTTAGAGGCTTTTGAGAAAACAATTTCGAAAATTCCCGATATTATTGTTAGCGATATTATGATGCCTCGAATGAATGGGTTTGAGCTTTGCGAGCAAATCAAAAAAGACACTAGAACTAGCCATATTCCTATTGTTCTACTCACCTCTATTAGTGCTAGCGAAAAACGAATTCAAGGCTTTGAATTTGGTGCAGATGATTATCTTTCAAAGCCATTCAACGCTTTTGAATTGGAAGCGAGAATGAAGAATTTACTAGATAAAAGAGAACGACTTCATAAGTATTATTCAGGGAAGCCCATTGCCAACAGCCGGCTAAAATACTCCGAGCGTGAGCTTAAATTTATTGAAAAGCTAACAATGTTTGTTGATGCCAATCTTATGAATGAAAATCTTTCTGTTGATGATTTAAGCGATGAAGTGGCGATGAGTTCATCTCAACTCAATAGAAAACTCAAAGCCTTAATAAATATAACACCCAACCTCTTTATTCGAAAGCATCGTCTAAATAGAGCAAAGCTGATGATAGAGAAACGAGAAGGCAATATTTCGGAAGTATGTTACAGCGTTGGATTTAGCAGCCCTGCGTATTTTACTAAATGTTTCAGTGAAGAATTTCAAGTTTTACCCAGCGAATTGTAATTTACAGCCTTGGCATTTTATGCTTGTTAATTGCTACCTTTTGATTATTTATTGATAGTAGCATTTGTAACAATAAATTAGCTTTGCCTTACAAAAATGATGGTAGGTTAAAAAAGTTGAGAACTTCTTCAAACCTAAACTTATGAAAAGAGATAAAGCCCTCTCTGACTTGAGGGCTTTATTTTTTTTAACAGCCACAGGCTCGAAGTTTGGTAACCACACCGCGACGATTAATCCGCTGTATCGCTTGCCCCTTCTCATTAAAAATATAGGTTCGGTAAATTCCTCCGTGCCGATACTTCACTATTTTGATAACCTTCATATTCGTATTGTAATAACGCCAATTACCCACATGCTTCCCGTTCTTTATTTTGCCGACCACCATAGAATCAGGCGGCAACGAAAACCCATGTATTGCAACAAACAAAAAACAAAACAGAAAAAGAGTCGATATTAATCGAAACATTACTTTTTAGCAACAAGATAAATATCCCAAGTGTTTTCGAGGTGCTCTTTTTGGAGAAAGAAGTCCTTTGTTCCAATCTCCAATGTGGCATCATTCTTTTCTTTCAGTTGATCACGCATAAGCGTTGTAATCCAATTGTATGGCTTAATTAATAGAGAGGCTGGTAGGATTTTATGAATACCTAAAACATCCCATTTCATGATTCGCTTTACCCATTTACTGTTCTCTGAATAATAAGTATTTACCTTTTCATTGCCTTGTAATCCCATTAATTCAAAGCCACTTGACCCAAAAACTTTGGTCGCCTCATTTCGCATTTCTGCAAAGGTCATTTCATGAATATGGAAAGGGTTACGAGCAATGCTCATTTTTTCGTTCGGGGTGGTGCATAAAAACACACCTCCGGGTTTAAGCACACGGTATACATCTTTAATAAAACCCGCTTGGTCGTGAATGTGTTCGATAAATTGAAATGCAGTGACCACATCCATACTTTCATCTAGTAAATTTATTGGAGGAACCACACTTCTCACAAAACTTAAATTCTTTACTGATGCATGCTGCTTAGCATTATCATCAATAGTTTCTTGTGAATAATCCACACCCGTTACACTGGTGGCATATTTTGCCATATCACTGCTGCCGTAGGCAGGACCGCAACCGATATCGGCAACGTTTTTACCAGTTATATACTGACGAGCATATTCGTATGCATAAAAGCAACGTTTAACAGTTACGTTATTAGCTTCTTCGAAAGAAGGTCTTTCACGAGTTCCGGCCATGTGTTATAAATTTAAAATGCAAAGATAAGGAATGCGATGGATTGATTGAATTTTGGTCTGATTTCGATACGCCGAATATTATTCGCTAAGCAACTTGCCAATTACGACTCCTAATTTTTCTGCATTCGGCAACATCGCCTTTTCTAACCCAATATTAAGCGCTACCGCTGGGATATTAAGAGATCCAACTGTTTCTACTGGTGCATCGAGCGAACGAAAACAATGTTTTTGAATTCGACCAGCTAAGGCCTCTGCAAAGCTATTAAGGAGCTGTTCCTCGGTAAGCACAATCACTTTTCCATGTAGTTTAACGCGCTCAAATACTAAAGCCTCATCGCAAGGGTATAGCGATCTAAGATCCACAATTTCTACCTTCCCTTCAAACTGTTTTTCCGCTGCTAAAGCCCAATATACGCCCATTCCATATGTTATAATAACGCAACTCTCTCCCCGACTAATATTTGTTTCACTTGCTTCGAGTGCAATTCTTCCTTTTCCAATTGGAACCACGTAATCTTCATCGGGCTCAATGGTTCGAGCCATTTCAGTTCCAGGAACTTTACTCCAATACAACCCTTTATGTTCAAAAACCACCACGGGATTTGGATCATAATATGCCGATTTTAATAACCCTTTCATATCGGCAGCATTACTTGGATATACCACCTTTATGCCACGTACACTGAGTATGGCACTTTCGATACAACCACTATGATATGGGCCACCTCCAATATATGCACCACAAGGTACACGTATTACCGACGAAATTGGGTATTTCCCCATGGTGAGGTAACAACTTTTACTTAGCTCCACCACAAGCTGGTTTACAGCCGACCATATATAATCGGCAAATTGAATTTCTACGATTGGCCTAGCGCCAACGGCACTCATGCCAGCTGTGGAACCAACAATATAAGCCTCTTGAATTGGGGTATTAAACACACGATGATCTCCAAATGTCCTTGCTAATGTTGCGGCTTCCCGGAACACACCGCCTAAAGTGCCTCCTACATCTTGACCATATAAAAGCGCTTCTGGATGTTTTTGTAATATTTCCTTACATGCAAAAAGAGCTGCATCTACCATCATTACGGGCTCCCTGCCTACAGGAGCGCGAACCCCTTTTTCTTCTGAGATTGGCGTTGGAGCGAATTCATGCAATACAACACTATCAGGCGCTGGCTCATTAGCATCTACGGCCTTTGCAAAATCTTCCTCTGCTAAAAGACGTGCTGCATTATTAATACCTTCAAGTTCTGCCTCAGTGGTGAAATAATTATCACTTAATAGACTTCGTAATTTTGGAAAAGGATCCTTCGCAGTATGAATCGCCATATCTTCATCAGATCGATAAAATTCCTTACGCACACCACTTGTATGATGTCCTAAAAGCGGACACTTAACATGTAATAGTATCGGCTTTCGATGTTCACGCACATACTTAATACAGTGCTTAACTTGGTCCCAACATTCAAGCATATTAGTACCATCACAACGAAGTCGTTCCATACCTTTGAAACCGGCAGCAAATTCGTAGGCATCCATAGCACGCATCTCTTGTGCCGATGCGCTAATAGCCCAATCATTATCTTGAACCAAATAAAAAATGGGTAATTGCTTTAATACTGCCATTTGAAATGCCTCACTCACCTCGCCTTCCGTAACACAACCATCACCCAATGAGCATAAAACAATTGGAAGCTCTCCATTTTCACCCTTTTGATCTTCACGTAAAATGTTTTGACTTTCAAAATAAGAGAGTGCGTGAGCCATACCCGTAGCTGGAATCGCTTGCATGCCAGTGGCACTGCTTTGATGCGGCATCTTGGGTTTGTCGGCAACTTTGCTACTCGGGTGGGCATAATACGTTCTGCCGCCACTAAATGGATCATCTGCTTTTGTAAGCAATTGCAGCATTAATTCATATGGTGTGAAGCCCATTCCTAGCAACATGCTTTCGTCGCGATAATACGGAGCTGCGTAGTCAATTGATTTGAGCTGCAAGCCCACAGAGAGCTGAATTGCCTCATGTCCTTTGCTGGTACTATGCACATATTTGGTAATCTGACGGTTCTCGTCGTACAACTCAGCCATTCGGCGTGATGTGCACATTAATTGCCAAGCTTTTAACAAAATCTCTTTAGTAATCACGTACTGTATTTTTTTATGCAAATAAACTGAATTTGCAGGGGATAAGAGAAAATGTTATTTTTGAGAATATTAAACTCTACCCTTTTTTATGTCCAAATTCTTGCTTTTTGTTCTTTTCTTAACCGTTTCAACTACTTACTCGCAAACAATAATAGCAGAAGATACACCTCAACCTCCTAAAAACCAACCCGAGGTGTTTGTGATGGTGGAACAGATGCCTGAATTTCCTGGTGGTCAAAGCGCTTTAGTAGACTATTTGAGTAAAAACATACATTATCCAACGCAAGCCAAAGAAAAGCAGATACAAGGAAAAGTAATTGTAAGATTTACAGTGAACTCTATTGGCAAAATCGAAAATGCAATAATCGCAAGAGGTGTTGGATCTGGATGCGATGAAGAGGCATTGCGAGTAGTGAACGCTATGCCTCAATGGAAACCAGGAAGGCAAAACGGGAAAGCAGTTAATGTAGCCTTCACATTACCCATTAATTTCAGTCTACAATAAATGAACTTCTTAAGATTGATGATGACCTTCATCTCCTCTGCAATTTGTATTTTCGCTGTGTGAAAGTATCGGGCTTTACCTTTATTCGAAATGCGTTGAAGTATGACTACCCCGTAGAGGCTGCCATTCGTTCTATATTGCCGTTGTGCGATAAAGTATACGTAGCGGTAGGTCAATCCGAAGACGACACTTTAGCCCTGATACGAAGCATTGACCCTGCAAAAATAATAATACAAGAAACGGAGTGGAATAACTCATTACGCGAAGGAGGAAGAGTGTTGGCATTAGAAACAGACAAAGCATATGCCATGATACCAGAGGACACTGACTGGTGTTTCTATATTCAAGCCGACGAGGTAGTTCATGAGAGCCAATATAAAGTTATTAGAGATGCAATGGAACTTTGGAAAAATGATTCACATGTTGATGGATTGCTTTTTTCATATCGGCATTTTTATGGATCGTACGATTATATTGGAGCTTCGAGTTCATGGTATAAAAATGAAATCCGAATTATCAAAAAGCGAAACGATATTTTCTCCTATCGTGATGCACAGGGGTTTCGCAAACATCCGAACCAGAAATTAAATGTAAAAGCTGTTGATGCCTTCATTCATCATTATGGATGGGTTAAACATCCTGAAAAGCAACAATTAAAACAACAATACTTTCATAGCCTTTGGCATGATGATAGTTGGATGAAAAAGAATATACCAAACACCCATACCTTTGACTATAGTAATATAGATAATCTTGAAAAATTTAATGGGACACATCCTACTTCTATCATACCTTGGATTGAAAATGTAAATTGGAGCTTTGAACATGACATCTCGAAATCGAAGTTGACCTTTAAAGACCGACTAAAAAAAACACTTCAACGAATCACAGGAAAGTCGATTGGCATTTATGCTAACTATAAACTACTTAAATAGCGACTTCTACGATTGCTATAATTTCTTCTATCATTAGTTTACATTGTGCGCTTATTTGACGTGCCTCATTTAATAATCCTTCCGCCTTTACTTTATCCTTCATACCTTTAATGTTTATTCTTACATTCATAAAGGCCCCTTCAATTGCCGTTCCAATGCATAATGCCCCAACACCCGCGTCGCTAATGCTATTCGGATTGCCTTTCGAAACCATTGCATGTAACAATGGCAGTGCCATTGCTGATGTTTGCATCACTTGCAATGGAATATGTGTTGCGTAAGTGTTAGCCTCCTCAATTGCAGCACTTCGAGTTCTTTTCTCCTCATCCGTGTTTTTGGGTAAACCATACGCAGCCATCACCGCGTTAAATGATGCCGTGTCTTCATCCACTAAAAATAAAAGACGATCTTTTATTTTTTGACCGTCACTAGCCCAATTACTGAATTCATGTGTTTGTTCTTCCCACCCTCTTTTACCGGCACTTAAATTTGCTACCATTGTACCAAGTGCTGCTCCTAATGCTCCAACAGCTGCACTTATACTTCCACCACCCGGTGCTGGAGATTCAGATGCGGTCTCATCAGCCAGATCATTTAGTTTCATGTTTACAAGCGGAGCATATTTTTTATCGCGAAGTACGTATTCAATTATCTTTTTATTCGCGTCGAAGGGCGCTAATTCATCGAGCCCAAGTGATCTAACGGCAATATGTATCTTTTCCTTTTCGCTGACACCAGTACTTCTGCCTTGTTTTCGAAGGAAATACTCTCCAGCATCCGTAAGCGCCTTTAATGGTGTAAGCCCAACCAACTCACTACCGGTAACACGCAAACCTCTTTTGCTAGCACAATCACTGCTAGTTTCAAAACATTGGTGAACACTAGTTACATTATAATTGGTAAGATTTACACTAACCTGAGCGATATTATATTCGTCGATGAACCAACCTATAGCTTTACATTCCTTCAACAACCCTGGGATTCGAACTGGTTCCCCTTGAGCATCCAATTCTATTTCGCCTGTTATATGATGACCTTTGCGCTTAACACGACCATTTTCGCGAATATCAAATGCGATACTATTTGCGAGTCGTGTTGATTTTGTATTTAGATTTACATTGTAGGCAACCAAGAAATCACGTGCCCCTATCACTGTAGCACCGGCCTTAGCATGCATTATCGCAGGGCCAAAGTCCGGATGCCATTCAGGTTCTTGAATCTTCTTGAAAAAACCTTCATATTCTCCTGCTCGAATTATACTAAGATTTTTGCGTGAAGGATTCGCTTGCGCAGCTTCGTACAAATAAACTGGAATGGAAAGCTCCAATCCTACCCGCTCGGCCAAGCGCTGCGCATATTGGGCCGTCTCCTCCATGGATATGTTGCTTATTGGAATCAAAGGACAAACATCTGTTGCTCCCATGCGAGGATGTTCACCATGATGCTTGCTCATATCAATTATTTCAGACGCTTTTTTTATTGCAAGAAAAGCGGCCTCTATAACTGCTTCAGGATTACCAACAAGAGTTACAACCGTTCTGTTTGTTGCCTTTCCAGGATCAACATCAAGTAATTTGACGCCTTCCACAGCTTCAATCACATCAGTGATTTGCTTAACAATCGCCAAATCATTTCCTTCACTAAAATTAGGTACGCATTCTATAATTTTTTGCATGGTTACATTCTTTGTGGCAAAAATAGGAAACACAATAGAACTGTTCAGGTTTTTTTTGATTTAACGCTTTTAGGTTAAAATATAACCCTTGATCTATTTAGACTTTCAATAACCATGGTCCAATCAGCGTTATTGATAAAAGAAAAATCGAGAATAACGACATTGGAATATTTTAGATTAAATGCTATATTCGCATTACAGATCCTAAGACAAAAACAACTAAAAGATGAAAATATGAATTATCTAAAGTCTCTATTTATTGGCGTTTCGGCCATCATCCTATTCAGTAATGCCGATTGTAATAAAAAAATACAGGTCGGACATGACATTGAGGGGAAATCGATAACCATAGCATCGCCAACATTAGGAGTTGGAGCCTTCGATATCACTGAAAATTTCAAATTCAATCTTGATTCTATTTTATCTCAATACAACCTTACCCTAGACAATCTGATAAGCATAAAGCCGCTTAGTGCTAAGGTTACAATCATCGACAATGACTCTATTCCGGTAACCTTTGATATAATAGACTATCTAAAAGTAGAGTTAAGTAGCGCAACCTTACCTTCACAACAGATAGCTCATAAAGATCCCATTCCGCATATTGGTTTGACGGAATTAAGCCCTGACATCGATTCTAATTCAGATATAACAGCATTCACCAAGGCAAGCGAAGTTACCTATCACTTTAAAGGCTTTTTAAATAAGGCCATTACACATGCGATTCAATTTAAATTTGATATAAAATGGCATATTATAGGTCAAATATAAATTTCAGCTAAACTTATAAAAAAGGGAGTTAAACTTACGTTTAACTCCCTTTTTTATAAGCATAATAACCATTAGACCTCTACTTTATTTTTCTCCATCATCTTACGCATATTAATAATGGCATAGCGCATTCTACCAAGTGTAGTGTTGAGGTTACTATTCATCGACTTTGCAATATCATTGAAACTCATATCCGCATAATGCCTTAGAATTAGAACTTCTCTTTGTTCTTCGGGCAATAAGAGAATTAACTGACGAATTGTTTTCGACATTTCCTTTTGTTCCATCTGATTAGATATTAAGGCACTACTATCATAGTGTTGGACTTGATCATTTTCCTTTAATTCATAAAGCGACGCTCTACGACGGCTTAACCGGTAATAATCCAAGGCCATATTGCGACCAATTGAAACAAGCCAACCAGAGACCTTACCCATTTCCTTATAGTTTGGGCTTTTTAAATGGGAAGACGCTTTAATAAACGTTTCTTGAAACAAGTCTTCGGCAACCTCCCTATTGTTAACAACATAATAGATAGCAGAAAACACAGCGCGTTTATAGCGCTCTATTAATACATTAAATGAGGCATCATGCCCTTGTTGGTACAAACGCACCAATTCAGTGTCGCTCAAACATAGAAAATTCATAATAATAAAAAGAATTAAATTTCCCGAACAATAAAAAAGTCTAAGCGTAAATTTGATGCATTACCTATTGGATTTAAAACATTAATAAAAATTAAGTTAATAAAGGTAAATATGCTGCATCTATAGAATCAGGAGGTGGTATTTAATTTATACTAAGACGAATTAACGAAATTAATCTTAAATCCCCAAATTTATTTTAACTAAAATTACAATTATCTTTAATGAAATTATCGTTTCTTTGTATTGTTAAATTAAAAACGCAATTAACATGCATAGGATATTTTTACTTTTATTCGTTTTTGTAAGTGTTCAAACATGGGCACAGAAAGCTTACACTATTTCAAACAAAAACGCATTCGCTTGGGCTCCCTTGGCTAATGGCGAGGCCAATGTGCATTCTAGTCTTACCAATACATCGACTACCGACACAAGTTTTCACATTCAATTAATAAACACCAACATGCCTAGCGCATGGTTACTTGGAATATGCAGCGATGCATCATGCTTCTCAGTTAGTACAGGCTTTAGCGAAGATTTCAATACAGGCTTAGGCAAAACAACCGACTTTAAATGCACCTTCTCTTTTAATAACACCGCGGGGTCAGGATGTGCTCGTTTCTTAATTTACCGTAGGTCAATGCTAAGTTTAGGCGACACCGTAACCTTTTGCACTAATGCACCAGCTACCGGACTTAACAACAACGTCACCAAAAACTTATCAGCATCCATTTCACCCAATCCAGTGAAAAACGATTTAGTACTTGTGCTTTCGGATAATAATATCTCCGCATTGTCGATAATTAACCTTGTTGGACAAGAAGTAAAAGAGCTAGATTTTAAATCGGGAAAGACTTTTGATGTAAGTGGCTTACCCAATGGAATTTATTTCTTGCGCATAACCAAGGGTGATGCTAGCTACAATAAAAAATTCATAATCTCCAAATAATAGCACAATAAAATATTCATAAAGCCAGTCTGAAAATTCAGATTGGCTTTTTTAATCGTCTCATTTTTAAACAACAGGAAAACAATTTTCAACATTGAAAAAATAGCCGTCAAATCTTCGTAATTTCACGGCACTTATGTTATTCTCCCATTTACATTGCCACACTCAATATAGTTTACTTGATGGTGCATCTGATATAAAAAAGATGCTTGCCAAAGCCAAGGCCGATCAAATGCCGGCTTGTGCAATAACTGACCATGGCAATATGTTTGGCGTCTTTCAGTTCGTTGCAGAAGCCCACAAGCAGGGCATCAAACCTATTATAGGTTGTGAATTTTATGTCGTTGACGATCGATTTCGCAGAAGTTTCACCAAAGACGATAAAGACAAACGCTACCATCAACTACTACTTGCTAAAAACGAGCAGGGCTATCGCAACTTAATTAAACTTTGCTCGTTGGGATTTACTGAAGGCCAATATGGGAAGTACCCCCGTATAGATAAAAAATTAATTGAGCAATATCATGGCGATTTAATTGCAACCACCTGTTGCTTAGGAGCTATGGTACCGCAGTACATCCTAAAAAAAGGTGAAGCAGAGGCAGAAAAAGAATTTGAATGGTGGTTGAATCTTTTTGGCGACGACTATTATATTGAGTTGCAGCGACACCACATTCCAGAACAGGAAATCGTTAATGACACGTTGCTTCGATTTGCAAAAAAATATAACCGGCCATATATCGCAAGTAACGATTCTCATTATATTGATAGGGAAGATAATGAAGCACACGATATACTCCTTTGTATTAATACCGGTGAGAAGTTGTCGACCCCAACAATGAAAGAATTTAGCGATGACGATATGATTATTAAAGATCGTCGTTTTGCCTTTTACAACGATCAATTCTATTTCAAAAAAACAGAGGAGATGAGCACGCTATTTCATGACCTTCCGGCGGCCATTGACAACACTAATTTAATAGTAGATAAAATTCAGGATTTAGATTTAAAACGACAGGTGGCATTACCTAATTATGTAATGCCCAAAGAGTTTTTAAGTCAGGATCAGTACTTACGACATCTTACCTTTGAAGGAGCAAAAAAAAGGTATAAAGAAATCACACAAGAAGTTGAAGAGCGATTAAATTTTGAATTGCAGACCATCGAAACAATGGGGTTTGCAGGTTACTTCTTAATTGTACAAGATTTTATTAATCATGGCAAAGATATTGGTGTTTTTGTAGGACCTGGGCGAGGTTCTGCTGCAGGCAGTGCCGTTGCCTATTGTGTTGGCATTACTAATATTGACCCACTTAAATACGGTTTACTCTTTGAGCGTTTTTTAAATCCAGATCGAAAATCACTTCCCGATATTGACACCGATTTTGACGATGAAGGCCGCCAAAGGGTGATTGACTATGTGGTTCAAAAGTATGGCCAGATGCAGGTAGCGCAAATTGTTACATACAGTAGTATGGCCGCCAAGATGAGTATAAAAGATGTAGCCCGAGTGATGGAACTGCCTATCGGCGAAAGCACCTACTTAGCGAATTTGGTGCCCGACAAAGCAGGTACAAGCCTTAATGCCATCATGAAAAAACCGCTTGATGAACTTAAAGAATTAGCAAGCGAAGACATTGAAAACATAAAGAAATTACGCGAGATATTTAAACAAGAAAATACCTTAGAGTCTCGTATATTAAGGCAAGCGCTCATCCTAGAAGGAAGTGTTCGTGGCACTGGTGTTCATGCGGCAGGTATCATTATTGCACCAGAAGATTTAACCAATCTCATTCCAATTGCAACGGCAAAAGATTCGCAATTATATATTACACAATATGAAGGCAATATTATTGAAGAAGCCGGTGTAATAAAAATGGACTTTTTAGGCTTGAGAACCCTATCGATTTTAAAAAGCGCATTAGCTCTAATTTATCAAAATTACGGAGTAACAATAAACCTTGATGAGATTCCACTTGACGACTTAAAGACATTACAACTATACCAACGTGGTGATACCATTGGCACCTTCCAATTTGAAAGTGCCGGGATGCAAAAATATTTGCGAGAGCTCAAGCCCAACCGATTTGAGGATTTAATTGCAATGAATGCGTTGTACCGTCCAGGCCCAATGCAATATATACCTGACTTTATTGACCGAAAATATGGAAGAAAAAAAGTAGAGTATGACCTTGCTGATATGGAGGAGCATTTGAAAGAAACCTATGGCATTACCGTTTACCAAGAGCAGGTGATGTTACTCAGCCGAAAAATAGCTGACTTTACAAAAGGTGAGGCGGATTTTTTACGTAAGGCTATGGGTAAAAAAGACCTTAAAACGTTGGGCAACATGAAAAGTAAGTTTATGGAACAGGCCAAAGCCAAAGGACACGATCCAGTGATTCTCGAAAAAATCTGGTCAGACTGGGAGATGTTTGCTAGTTATGCTTTCAATAAATCACACTCCACAGCATATAGTGTAGTGGCTTTTCAGACGGCATACTTAAAAGCACATTATCCGAGCGAATACATGAGCGCTGTGCTTACACATAATAAAGATAAAATTGATAAAGTTGCTTTTTTCATGGAAGAATGCAAACGCATGAATATTTCAGTTCTAGGGCCGGATGTAAATGAATCAGACTTGCTCTTCACCGTGAACAAAAATGGCCAAATACGCTTTGGGCTAGGAGGAGTTAAGAGTGTTGGAGAGAGCCCATCCATAGCGATTATTGAAGAGCGTAAAAAGAATGGAGCATTCAAAAGTATTTTTGATTTGACTACACGCGTCAATTTAAAAAATATTAATAAAAGAGTACTCGAGCCACTTGTAATGTCAGGTGCCTTCGACAGCATTCCGAACACCCATCGCCGTCAATATTTCTATCCTGAAAATAGTGAAAGAGAGCCCAACACTATTGAAAAAGCAATTCGATATGGTGCCAACAAGCAAGAAAATGCGAATAGCAATCAAGCAAGTCTTTTTGGAGGCAGCAGCGACACACCAACGTTAGCAGAGCCTATGCTCCCTAAATGCGAGCCATGGCTTCGACTCGAAGAATTAAAAAAAGAGCGCGATGTTGTAGGGATGTATATTAGTGGCCATCCGCTTGATGATTTTAAATTTGAAATTAAACACTTCACCAAAGGGAATATTTTATCGGTGAGGCAAGCATTAGAACGCAAAGTTGATGGTGAATTTGTTATAGCCGCTATCGTTACCACCATCGAAGAGCGCACCACAAAAGCCTCAAACAAACCTTGGATGAAAGCGAATATTGAAGACTATGAGAGTGTGCTTGATTTTGCTTTATTCAATAAAGATTACGACAACTTTAGTAAACTAATTAAACCCAATAATTTCCTCCTAATAAAGGGCCGCGTAGGGCCGCGCTGGAACTCAGAAACCGAGAAGGAATTTAAAGTGCTTTCAGTAGAACATTTAGGCGACATTCGAGAAAAAATGATGCGTCAGTTTGTACTCCAGGTATCATCATTGCAGGTGAATACGGCTTTAATTGAAGGTATCGAGAATATCGTAAAAAATAACACTGGCGCTTGTAACTTTAAGTTAATGCTCACGCACCCACAAGATAATTTGCTAGTTGAATTGCTTTCCAAAAAGTACCGAATTAATATTAACACTGAAGTACTTAGCACCTTTGAAAGCCTAGGGCTTGAGAACTACCGCATCAATGATTTACCGTTGATGAGTTTCGCGCAAGATAGTCATGCGAAAGTTGTAGAAATCGTCGATGAAATCACCGATGATGTAACATTTACAGATTAATTTAAATTCCCACTTTTTACCCATTGATCTCCTTATTTCCGATTTGACACGGAAATGATAGGCCATTTTCGTCATTTTTGGAGGCCAACTCCAAAAAAAAGATGTTTTCCACAGGGAAATCAGTTGTCCATCCATACCTCAATTTTCCGACTCTAGAAAGGCCAAAAGTACCTGATTCTATTGAATCATAACTCCTTTTTCCACCCCAATCCGCTATTCACAAAAATGTGTGTATAAGTGCCTTTTATCAACATTTGTGGGATTAAGTGGTAATTTGTGGTAAAAAATACCCTACATTTGATTTCTAATTCAAAGAAAAACGCACACACATGGTTCACTTCATCGGAGAATTCAATTGTACAATGGACGCTAAAGGACGCATCTTGCTTCCTAAGGCGCTAGTTGCGCAATTGCCTGACGATAGCAAGCAACAGTTAGTGGTGAATTGTGGATTTGAAAAATGTCTCGTGTTATACACCAAAGAAGAGTGGACACGAATTACTACCGAGCTGAATAAGCTAAATACCTTCATTAAAGAAAACCGAGATTTCTTGCGTTTGTTTAACCGCGGTGCCAATATCTTGAGTGTAGACGCCAACGGAAGGATTCTGATTCCAAAGAATCTGCAGGAATACAGCGGATTGAAGAGCGACGTGGTATTTGTCACTAATTCATCAAAAATTGAACTATGGGATAAGGTAAGCTATGAAGCTGAGATGAATAGAAACCCAGAACAATATAGTGAACTCGCAGAGCGTGTGATGAAAGGGGTAATACTATAGCCTTCCTTCATCATCAAGAAAAACAAGGTAAAAAGAATACTTAAATAAAAAAATATACTAAATGTCGTACCACACGCCCGTGATGTTATCAGAATGCATTGAGGCGCTCAACATAAAGAGTGATGGCATTTATGTCGACGTTACTTATGGTGGCGGTGGCCATAGCAAAGAGATTTTAAAGAAATTAGGACCTACAGGCCGACTTATAGCCTTTGATCAGGATGCCGACGCATTAAACAACTTAGTTGATGACAATAGGTTGATTTTTATAAATCAAAACTTTGAGTTCGTAAACAATCACTTGCAATACCTCAACATGTTTCCGGTGCATGGCATACTTGCCGACCTTGGGGTGTCTTCCCATCAATTTGACACTGCAGAACGCGGATTTAGTTTTCGATTTGATGCTGAACTAGATATGCGAATGGATAAAAATCAATCTCTTACAGCCAAACGCATTATTAACACGTATTCGGAAGATGCATTGACTCGAATTTTCCGACTTTATGGAGAAATTAACAATGCATACAATTTAGCGCGCACTATTGTTTCAAATCGTTCAGAAGATTCAGTAAATACGGTTTTTGAGCTTAAAGCACTGATTAACACCTGCATACCGAAATGGAAAGAGAACCAATATTTGGCCCAAGTATTTCAGGCACTGCGAATTGAGGTAAACCGAGAATTGCATGTTTTACAAAAATTCCTAACTCAGGCCATGGAAGCATTAGCTCCCGAAGGTCGCTTAGTAGTATTGAGCTATCACAGTTTAGAAGACCGTTTAGTGAAAAATTTTATCCAAAAAGGCAATTTCAGTGGGACGGATGAAAAGGATTTTTACGGTAACAAAACCACCAGTATGCGGGCAATAAACAAAAAGCCAATCGAGGCAAGCACCGAAGAACAGCAATTAAACGGCAGAAGCCGAAGCGCGAAACTACGAATAGGAGAAAAAATATGAATGAAGTAACCTTAATCGAAGCCGAACAAGAAGCCATTGCAGATGCTAAGGTAAAGGAGCAGGCAAAGCATGAAACTTCAAAAAAAAGAAGCAAGGATAAGCTCCTCATTTTTAAACGAGAAGATGCATCAAAGTGGCTACCATTCACACTTTTCGTTTTTATTATGGTGGTGTTTTATATAAGCGTTCAGCAGTTTGCTGAGCGTATAGTAAGAAACACAGAGAAGATCAACAGAGAAATAAAGGAGTTACGTAGTGAATATTTAAGTACAAAAGCAGAATTGATGAAAGAAAGCATGCAAACCGACATCGCCAAAAAACTTGAAGCCAGCGGAATGAAAGAGCTTCGGGAACCAGCTTCAAAATTAACCATCGAAAAAAAGCAATAACTGCAATTGTCAAGTAAAATAATGAACATAAAGCAAGATATAATATGGCGTGTATGGCTCACCTTTGGTTTGCTTAGCCTATTTGCGCTTGCTATAATGTTCTATGCATTTAAAATTCAAGTGATTGAAGGAAGCAAATGGAAAAGCATGGCTGACAGCTTAGTGAGCTATAAAAATATTGAGGCAACACGTGGCAATATTCTAGACTGCAATGGCAATTTACTTGCGACCTCTATTCCAATATATGACATACGACTTGATCTAAAAGCTGATGGTATTTCTGATGCCATTTTCAATGATAGTATTTCCATTTTAAGTTCCAAAATCAGCAATTTATTCAAAGATAAATCGGCAGAAGAATACAAGAATATATTGGTGAATGCGCGCAAGCATGGGGAACGTTACTTTCTGTTTAAAAATAAAATTGACTACAACTTTGTTAAACAGTTAAAAACCTTCCCGATTTTTAACCTTGGTCGATTTAAAGGTGGATTTATGGTAGAGCAAGAGAGCATGCGAATGATGCCTTTTAAACATTTAGCGATGCGAACCATCGGTTATAAAAATGAAGATAATACTCGCGTTGGACTCGAAGGAGCCTTTGATAAAGAACTGAGCGGAATAAATGGCCAACGTTTAATGCGTAAAATTTCGGGTGGCATGTGGATGCCATTAAATGATGAAAACGAAATAGAACCCGCTAATGGAAAAGACATTGTAACCACCTTAGATGTGAACTTACAAGACGTATCTGAACACGCGCTCATGATGGCGTTGGAAGAGAACTTAGCAGATCATGGATGCGCTATATTAATGGAGGTGTCGACTGGAGAAATCAAAGCGATTGCTAACCTACGCAGAAAACTAGATGGCACTATCACTGAAGACTTCAATTATGCCATTGGCGACAACACCGAACCTGGATCGACATTCAAACTTATTTCGGTGATGTGCCTTTTAGAAGATGGCTTAGCTAAAATTACCGATAGCACAGGAACCGAAGGTGGTGAGAAAAAATATGGTGAAAAAGCTACAATGAGAGACTCGGAGCCAGGAGGCTATGGCACCATAACCCTACAACGTGCTTTCGAAAAATCGAGCAATGTTGCGATTTCAAACTTTGTGACAAAAGCTTACGGGAAGAACCCGAAACAATTCACAGATCATATTATAAAGCTTGGATTAAATAAAAAACTGGGATTGCAGATAAACGGTGAAGCGACTCCTTTAGTAAAAACACCCGATGATAAAAAAATATGGTCAGGCACCTCACTGCCATGGTTAAGCATTGGTTATGAGGTGAATCTTTCTCCCATGCAAATGATAACCATTTACAATGCCATTGCAAATAAAGGCAAAATGGTGAAGCCCTTATTGGTTAAAGAAATCAAATCATTTGGATCGGAATCGGAATCATTAAAACCAATTGTATTGGATGAGAAAATATGCAGTGATGCAACATTAAGAAGCTTGACGACCTTACTCAGCGGTGTGGTAGAACATGGCACCGCTAAAATATTAAAAAACCCGAATTACACCGTAGCCGGAAAAACAGGGACAGCACAAGTGGCCGATAAAAACAAAGGATACACTGATAAAATATATCAAGCATCATTTGTTGGCTTCTTCCCTGCTGAAAATCCGAAATACACTTGCATGGTTGTGATAAATAATCCCAAGAGAACAGACAAAAATGGAATGTTAGTATATTATGGGGCATCGGTTGCTGGTCCAGTTTTTAAAGAGATTGCAGACAAAGTCTATTCAACAAATATTGACATGCAAAAAAAAACCTTAGATAGCACATTCTCGAAAGCAAAAATACCAATTATCAAAACCGGCTCTATACACGATTTTAAAACCATCTGTTCTTCTCTTGGATTTAATTATGTATATGCAGATGCAGATGAAGAATCAGACTATGTAAATGCTGGAATAAACGATTCTAGTTATCATTTGGAAGAAGTACGAATTCATGAAAACAGAGTACCTAACGTAATCGGCATGGGAACAAAAGATGCTGTATATATTTTGGAAAATATTGGAATAATAGTCCGACTTAAAGGTTATGGAAAAGTAACCCAACAAAGTTTAAGTGCCGGAACTCCGTTTGATAAAAGCACTATTGTAGAATTAACTTTAGAATAAATAAACAATGCAACAACTGTATACTTTTCTTTCGGAAATCGAAACAATAGAAATAATTGGGAGCACTGAGCGCCTTATTACCTCTATTGGTATCGACTCGAGAAAAGTTGAAAAAGAAAGCCTTTTTGTTGCTATTAAAGGCACCCACGTAGATGGCCATAGGTTCATCACGGAAGTAATCGACAAAGGTGCTGTTGCTATAGTTTGCGAAGTTTTACCAACTACTTTATCCTCAGACGTTACCTATATCCACGTTAAAGATGCAAGCATTTGTTTGGGATATGTTGCAACTGCTTTTTATGGCAATCCGACATTAAAATTCAAACTTATTGGTGTTACTGGCACCAACGGCAAAACAACGGTAGCCACACTTTTATATCAGTTGTTCCGAAATCTAGGACACCGAGTAGGGTTAATTTCTACTGTCGTCAACAAAATTAACGATATAAATTTTTCATCAACGCATACCACACCAGATGCTGTATCATTAAATGCTTTGCTATTCAAGATGGCAGAAGACGATTGTGAGTTTGTGTTTATGGAATGTAGCAGTCATGCTATTCACCAACATCGTATTGCTGGATTACACTTCTGCGGGGCCCTATTTACCAACCTCACACATGACCATCTCGACTACCATAAAACCTTTGCTGAATATCGTGATGCCAAGAAAATGTTCTTTGATAACTTAAGCGATCAAGCTTTTGCTATTGTTAACAAAGATGATAAAAATGGGATGGTGATGACTCAGAACACAGCTGCTATTTGTTATACATACAGCATGAGTAGCATGGCGGACTTTCGAGTAAAAATCATGGAGCAGGATTTTAATGGAATGTTACTGAGCATTGAAAACAAAGAATTCTGGGTACAACTCACTGGAGAATTTAACGCTTACAATATCTGCCTAGTGTTTGCAACGGGTTTTTTACTTGGCAAAGAAAAAGAAGACTTATATACTGCGCTTTCCGCATTAAGCTCTGTTAGCGGTCGATTTGATTATTTCCAATCAAGCACTAAAATTACCGCGGTTGTTGATTATGCGCATACCCCTGATGCGCTACAAAATGTATTGTTAACTATAGGCAAAATCAGGACCAATAACGAAACGCTAATTACCGTAGTTGGTTGTGGAGGCGATCGTGACCGATCTAAAAGGCCAATTATGGCTCGTGTAGCTTGCGAACATAGCAATAGCGTAATTCTCACGAGCGATAATCCAAGAACCGAGAATCCTGAAATAATAATTGACGAAATGGAAGCAGGTGTTCCAGGCGAATTCTATAAAAAACTTTTGCGGATTACAGACAGGCGCTCTGCAATAAAAACAGCAGTAAGTATAGCGAAACCTGGCGACATCATTTTAATAGCAGGCAAAGGGCACGAAAACTATCAAGAGATTCAAGGAGTAAAGTATCATTTTGATGATAAGGAAGAGGTGCAGTTATGTTTTGAAAAAATGGAGAAATAAAGCACAGAATATTTAGGTCCTAAAGTAATAAACCAGTAAACGATTAAACAATTTAAATATGTTCTATTTTTTGTTTGAATATTTAAAACAGCATTTCAACCTTCCGGGCGTTGGTGTTTTTCAATACCTATCGTTTCGGACTGCGATGGCCATTATTCTGTCGTTGTTGATTACAGTAGTATTTGGAAAAAACTTGATTCTGAAACTACAACGATTGCAAGTAAAAGAAACAATACGCGATCTTGGATTAGAAGGAGAAAAGCAAAAAGTTGGCACACCAACAATGGGCGGCCTCATTATATTATCCGCCATTGTAATACCTACACTATTATTTGCAAAATTCACTAACGTTTATATCATACTAATGCTAGTATGTACTCTTTGGCTTGGCTTCATCGGCTTTATGGACGATTATATCAAAGTATTTAAAAATGATAAAGCAGGACTCGCTGGTAAATTTAAAATTCTTGGTCAAGTAATGCTTGGAATAGCCATTGGAGCAACATTATTTTTTAATAAGAATGTAGTTACTGGACAATTTATATCACCAAAAGAGGCCAATGATTTGAAAGTAGATACAACAACTTTAAAGAAACAGATTATTAATGGCAATACGTATTATGTGCGCACACAACATTCAGTAAAGACAACGATACCTTTTGTAAAATCACACGAATTTAACTACGAAAAAATAATCTCTTGGTTCTGTAGCAATGGAACTTCGCTAGCTTGGCTAATTTTTATACCTGCTGTTATTTTTATAATCACCGCTGTTTCTAATGGCGCAAATATCACAGATGGCATTGATGGGTTAGCAACAGGGACCTCAGCTATAATAGGTGTTGTACTTGGAATATTTGCATATGTTTCAGGGAATAAAGTTTTCAGCGAATACCTGAATATCATGTATATACCCAGCATTGGCGAACTCTTGATTTTCGCAGGAGCCTTTGTTGGTGCAACCGTGGGATTTCTTTGGTACAATTCTTATCCTGCACAAATCTTCATGGGGGATACTGGCAGCCTGCCTTTGGGAGGAATTATTGCAGCCTTTGCAATTATGGTACGAAAGGAACTTCTTATACCAATACTCTGCGGTATTTTCTTGGTAGAGAATTTATCGGTGATGATTCAGGTTGCTGTTTTCAAATATCGAAAACAAAAATTTGGTCTCGACTATGCCAAAGCCAACCGATGGCTTAAAATGTCGCCGCTTCACCACCATTACCAAAAAAGTGGATTTCATGAAAGTAAGATTGTAATACGCTTTTGGATTATTGGAATCTTATTAGCAGTAATCTGTTTTATCACCTTAAAATTAAGATAAGAAAAAATGAATAGAACAAAACGCATCGTAATTCTAGGAGCCGGAGAGAGCGGCACTGGAAGCGCTGTGCTTGCCCAAAAAATGGGCTTTGTTGTGTTCTTAAGTGATAAAGGTATAATAAAGGAAAAATACAAAAAAGAATTGGCTGAAAAGAACATCGAATTTGAGGAGGGTCACCATTCTTTAGATAAAATACTTAACGCAGATGAGGTAATTAAAAGTCCCGGGATTGCAGAAAAAACAGACATCATTCAAAAGATTATAGAGAGAAATATTCCTGTGATTAATGAATTAGAGTTCGCTGCACGATTTACCAAAGCAAAAAAAATCTGTATTACTGGTACAAATGGCAAGACCACCACTACGATGTTGATTTTCCATATGTTAAAAAAAGCCGGACTTAATGTAGGGCTTGGTGGAAATGTTGGGGTGAGTTTTGCAAGACAGGTAGCGCATGAAAACTATGATTATTATGTATTAGAGGTTAGTAGTTTTCAGTTGGATGGCATGTTTGAATTTAAAGCAGAAGTAGCAATCCTATGCAATATCACACCAGATCATTTAGACCGCTATGAATACGATATAAATAAATACATCGATTCGAAATTTCGCATTGCTCAAAATCAAACAAAAGATGACTTTTTTATTTATTGTGCAGACGATGCATTGACACAATCAAGTCTATCAAAATTTGATATAAATGCGAAAATGATACCATTCACTATTCAACAAATTGTTAATGAAGGTGCTTATAAAGAAAACGAACAATTAAACATTAAATATAATAATCAGGAATTTCATATGTACATCAACGAACTCGCCTTAGTAGGGCAACACAACACTTACAATTCAATGGCAGCAGGAATTGTAGGACACATCTACGGATTACGCAAAGACCTCATTCGTGAGAGTTTACAGGACTTTGAAAATGTAGAACATCGTTTAGAATTCGTCGCTAAAGTGGGCGGAATTGAATTTATTAACGACTCCAAAGCAACGAATGTAAATAGTGCTTGGTATGCCTTGGAGTGCACCGATGCACCCATGATTTGGATTGCTGGCGGTCAAGACAAAGGCAACGATTACACCATCTTAAAACCCCTGGTTAGAGAAAAAGTTAAGTTTATTGTTTGCTTAGGGAAAGACAACCGTAAAATTCATGAAGCATTTATGAATGATGTGGATATGATTGTGAATACAACATCCGCAAAAGAAGCCGTTCAGATTGCGTATCGTTTTGCAGCCAAGGGAGATAAAGTATTACTCTCGCCTGCTTGTGCAAGCTTCGACTTATTCGAAAACTACGAAGACCGTGGAAGACAATTTAAAAAAGCAGTACGCGATTTGTAATATATTCTTTTTAAGTCAAGGCTATAATCATGAATTCAAATACAGCAATAAAAAAGATCACTAACCTAACCAAGGGCGATTTCGCTATTTGGATCGTGGTGATATTGCTGTCGCTATTTAGTATGGCCGTAATTTACAGTGCGACCGGCACCTTGGCTTATCAAAAGAAAGGTGGGCACACTGAATTTTATCTTCTCAAACAACTAATATTTGTGCTTGTTGGCTTCTTGATTATTTATTTTTGCCATCTCGTAGACTATCGTTATTACTCACGTGTAGCACAAATATTATGGGTTGCCTCTATTCCACTGTTGTTATATACGTTGATTTTTGGAAGTGATGTAAACGATGCAAAGCGGTGGATTACGTTACCGATTATTAATACTTCTTTTCAAACTTCAGATTTAGCCAAAATTGCATTAATCATGTTTTTGGCGCGCCAATTGTCGAAAAAACAAGATGAGATTAAAGAATTTAAAAGAGCATTTCTACCCATTCTTATCTCTGTTGTTGTAATCTGCATCTTAATATTTCCAGCAAATCTGTCTACTGCTGCTGTGCTCTTCATGACTTCCATTGTAATCATGTTTATTGGAAGGATTAATGTAAAATACATTCTACTTTTAATTCTGAGTGGAATCATTTTATTAGCTGGTGCCATTTTCACAGTTAAGAATTTACCAACGAATTTTGTAAGTAAGATGGGACGCGTTGCCACTTGGCAGTCGCGTTTAGAAAATTACGGTGGTGATGATAAAACTGCCTCATATCAAAATGAGCAAGCGAAAATTGCAATTGCTACTGGTGGGATTTTCGGTAAAGGACCTGGAAAAAGCACACAGCGTAATTTTCTTCCCAACCCATACGCCGATTTTGTTTACGCCACGATCATCGAAGAGTACGGATTATTGGGAGCCTTTACTGTTATTTTCTTGTATCTCTTTTTACTTTACCGAACAATACAAATTGCCATGAAAAGTCCACGCGCGTTTGGTGCTTTGCTCGCCATTGGCTTAAGTTTTAGCTTAGTTATTCAGGCTTTTATAAATATGGCTGTTGCTGTTAATATTTTCCCGGTAACAGGATTGCCTTTGCCTTTAGTAAGTATGGGAGGCACCAGCCTTTGGTTTACTTGTTTTGCCTTCGGCTGTATATTAAGCGTAAGCAGACATATCGATGAAAACGAGGCAGAACAGCAAAAAACCGAGGCTGAACGATTAAAACCTGAATCCGAATAAAATAAAAATTAGACGTATCGATGAAATATATACTATCTGGAGGGGGAACAGGGGGACACATTTATCCAGCCATTGCAATCGCCAATGAGTTGAGGCGTAGAGATCCTTCGTGCGAAATTCTATTTGTAGGTGCTTTAGGGAAAATGGAAATGGAGAAAGTTCCTACCAATGGATATGCAATTAAAGGACTTTGGATTAGTGGTTTACAAAGAAGGCTTACATTAGAAAATTTACTTTTCCCATTAAAACTAGTGGTGAGTAAATTAATGGCAAAAAAAATATTAAATGAATTTAAACCAGATGTTGTTATTGGCACTGGTGGCTTTGCTAGTGGTTCGATTGTTCATGAAGCTGCGAGTTGCAGCATAAAAACTTTAATACAGGAGCAGAATTCATACGCTGGACTAACCAATAAGCTATTAGGGAGAAAAGCGAACGTAATTTGTGTCGCCTACGAAGACATGGATAAATTTTTTCCGGCTAACAAAATTGTGTTTACAGGAAATCCTGTTCGAGATAACATTAATAATACCATTAATAGAAAGCTAGATGCGCATCAATTCTTTGGAACTGATGCAGAAAAAAAAACACTTCTGGTGATTGGAGGGAGTTTGGGTGCGGGAACCATTAACAAAAGTATGGCTGCTGGATTTGAAAAGTTAAAATCTGCTGGAATAAATGTGCTTTGGCAAACAGGCAGCCATTATTACGAAAACTACAAAAACTTTGGCACTGAAATAATTAAAGTAAGTGCATTTATACGTGAGATGGATTTGGCTTATGCCTTAGCCGACATTGTCATCTCGAGAGCTGGAGCGCTAAGTATAAGTGAGATGATTTGCGCGAATAAAGCATGTATCCTAGTCCCATCTCCGAACGTCGCTGAAGACCATCAATCAAAAAATGCAAAGGCACTTGTAAATAAAGAAGCCGCAGTTTTGGTAACCGATATAGAGGCTTCTGAAAAACTAATTGACGTTGCTCTAGAATTAATTAAGGATGAAGAAAAAATAAAATCCTTAGAAAATAACATTTCACAAATGGCCCCTGTTAATGCCACAGAGAAAATTGTTGACGAAATTTTAAAACTAACACGCAAATAAAAATGTCATTCGCCACATATAATAAAATCTATTTTCTTGGCATCGGTGGTATTGGTATGTCGGCACTTGCCCGATATTTCAATCACCTTGGCAAGGAGGTATTTGGCTACGACAGAACTCCAACGTTACTCACCGCTTCTTTAGTTGAAGAAGGCATCAAAATACATTTTGAAGACGAAGGTGAAAGTATTATTTCAAATTACGATTTAAACCCAAGCGATACCTTGGTCGTACTAACACCAGCAGTTCCCGAAAATTTTACTGAAAGGAATTCATTACTTGAGAAAAACTTTATAATAAAAAAGAGAGCTGAGGTATTGGGAATGATTAGCGAGAATTATCGAACCATTGCCGTCGCAGGAACACATGGCAAGACAACAACCTCTTGTTTAATAGCACATTTAATTTACCATAGTAGTAAAAACTGTCTTGCCTTTTTAGGAGGAATACCAACAAATTACAATACTAATTTGCTTCTTCCCAAAAACAACAATACTGAAACTTTTTGTGTTGTAGAAGCGGATGAGTATGACCGTTCCTTTTTGCATTTATCCCCTACATTCAGTATTATCAACAGCATGGATGCCGACCATTTAGACATTTACGGCAATGAGGAAGAATTCAAAAAAGGCTTTCAAGAATTTGCACTTAAAACGAGAGACGGTGGAAAGTTATTTTATAAAGAAGGGCTTCCATTAAATACTCAAAAAATAGAACAATGCGGCTTCGCCTTGAACGACCTTAACGTAAACATTCATGCAGAGAATCTACGTATAGTAAATGGAAGCTACTTTTTTGATTATATAAATAACAACAGAAAAATTCATTTTGCCAATCTGGAATCGGGCATTCCCGGAGCGCATAATATTGAGAATGCACTTGCCGCTATTAGTGTTGCACTTGAGATAGGGCTTAATGAAGATGAAATTCGAGGTGGCATGAAAACCTTTTCAGGTGTAAAACGCCGGTTCGAATATCAGATTCGTCATCCTAAAAAAATATTTATCGATGATTATGCGCATCACCCGGAAGAGCTACTTGCATTTATATCCTCTGTTAAAGACCTTTACCCAAACCAAAAAATTACAGGTGTATTTCAGCCTCACTTGTTTTCTAGGACAAGGGATTTCGTTGATGGATTTGCCAAGAGTCTTAGCCTACTGGATGATGTAATTCTATTGGATATTTATCCTGCCAGAGAAGCCCCAATTGAAGGGGTAACCTCAAAAATAATTTACGATAAAATAACTTCAGAGAAGTTAATGTGCTCTAAATCTCAATTAATTGAAATTGTAGCGGCAAAAAACCCTGAGATTCTTGTTATATTAGGTGCAGGAGATATAGACAACTTAGTTTCTCCTTTAAAAAAGAAATTAATTGCTTTAAATGCATCGCTCTTTGGTGATGACTTATCAAGGTTAATTGACGGCAACATTGCATTGCATGAGCCAATGCAAAAACATACCTGGTTGAAAATTGGTGGCCCAGCGGATATATATGTTAAACCAAAAAACAATAACGATATTATAATTTCCGTTCAATATGCAATACTTCATCAGCTACCTTACTTCGTTTTAGGCAATGGAAGTAATTTGCTTGTTGGCGATGCTGGTATTCGAGGAATTGTAATTGCAGTAAGCGAATCAGAAACCTATTTCAATCAAGTTGATGACTTATTTAAAGTAAGCGCCTCGTATTCACTGCCGAAGTTTGTACTTGAAACCTTAAAGCTCGGCTATGAAGGTTTAGAGTCAACGGCGGGAGTGCCAGCAACCATAGGTGGTGCTACACGAATGAATGCCGGAGCCTATGGAACAGAAGTTTTTGAGCATATACATAGTGTGAAGTTTATACGCAATGGCATTGTACAAGTTAAAAACAAAAGTGAAATAAACTATAGCTATAGGCATACTGAATTTGAAAACGATGTAATTTTAGAAACGACATTTCGACTTAAAAAAGCAACTGATATTGATGCCGTGGCATTAAAAAGAAAAGGGCTGCTGGAAAAGAGAAAAGAATCACAGCCGTTGGATAAACCGAATACTGGCAGTGTTTTCAAGAATCCGTTACCTTCATTTGCTGGTAAGCTTATAGAAGATGCTGGTCTAAAAGGATTTGAGCACAAACACGTGCAAGTATCCCCTAAACATGCTAATTTCATTGTTAATAACGGCGGGGCAACAGCAGAAGAGTTTATGGAGTTAGTTCAATTAATAATTAAATCAGTAAACGATAAATTTAAAATTAAACTACACACGGAGGTGCTTTTCGTTGGAGAAAGACAAGTTAAAAATAGCGATATCATCTAATGGGTTATAAAAAAATAATATTATCCCTTGTATGGACCATTCTAATTTTTGGAGTTGGAGTGCTATTGTATGCTATTAATCTTCATAAGAAAAATGAAACGTGTCAATCAATTTCGATTGAGATAAACAACAGCAATGAAAATCATTTTATTGATTCATCACTTGTGATGGATTATATTGAAGGAAACGCTTTGCTAGGAAATGCCGCTGAAAACATTGATGCAAGTAAAATAGAAGCCTTACTTGAAGGCAATCCACATATAAAGAATGCTGAAGTTTATAAAGATTTAAGTGGCACATTATTTATAAAAATTTGGCAACGTAATGCTGTAATGCATGTTATAAATTCAGCGGGAGAAGGTTATTATATTGATGATCAAGAAATGAAAATTCCATTGAGTGACAACTTCTCACCCCGTGTTTTAGTTTGTCACGGCAACATAGAAGAGAAGTGTACTAAATGTGACACAATAAATTCAAATATCCTCAAAACGTGCTCCTGTATTGCACAATTTGTGCATAATAGTAGCTTCTGGGGAAGTGCAATAGAAGAGATTTTTGTATCAGCCGAAAATGAAATTTTACTTACCCCTAAAATGGGTGATGCGAAAATTGTTTTTGGTGATGCTTCTGATGTAGAGAATAAGTTTGATCGTTTGTTTGCTTTTTACAAACAGGCGTTATCAAAAAAAGGCTGGGATAAATATTCAAGTATCAACTTGAGTTTTAAAAACCAGATAGTAGCTAAGAAGAAGTAATAATTTTAATATAAGTAACGAATAATGGAACAATCAAGAATCGTCGTAGGATTAGATATCGGAACAACAAAAATATGTGTGCTAGTAGCACGAAAAAACGAATCTGGAAAGGTAGAAATTCTTGGCATGGGAAAAGCCGAGAGTAATGGAGTTCAAAGGGGTGTAGTAACCAATATTGTTCAAACCACCGAAGCTATTGTAGAGGCCGTAAAGAAAGCGGAAGATGATATTCGAAAAAATCTAAATAGTGAAGTTCAAATAAAAATTGCGGAAGTATTTGTTGGTATTGCTGGACAGCATATAAAAAGCTCGCAGAGTCGCTGTATTCGCTTGCGCAACAATACTGATGACGAAATTGACAGTCGCGATATTAAAGCGCTAATAATGGACATGAAACGTGTGCCTCTCGAACCAGGCCATGAGATTATTGATGTCATTCCACAGAGTTATTATGTAGATAATGAGCTTGCAATTGGAACGCCTGTAGGGATGTCGGGTACGCGTCTTGAAGGAAACTTCCATATTATCACCGGACAAATTACAGCAGCAAATAATATTCGCAGATGTGTTTCGAAAGCCAATTTAACCACCAAGGTTTTATTTTTAGAGCCTATTGCTTCAGCAGCAGCATGCTTAAGTGAAGACGAACTTGATGGTGGCGTTTGTTTAGTTGATATTGGTGGTGGAACCACAGATGTGGCCATCTTTCATGATCATGTAATTCGTCATACCGCTATAATTCCAATTGCAGGTAAGGTTCTTACAAATGATATCAAAAGCGGGTGCATGATTTTGGAGCGTCAGGCGGAAATGTTAAAAACGCAGTATGGAAGCTGCTTGCCAAGTATGGAAAAAGATAACGACTACATTGTGATAGAAAGCATGCGTGGTCGGGGCAATCGTGAAATCTCCACTAAAAACCTCGCAAAAATAATCGAAGCCCGCATGATAGAGATTATTGGTCATGTATATCATGAAATAAAATCGGTAGGTTTAGAAAAAAAATTAATTGGAGGTATTGTATTCACAGGAGGTGGTGCCAACATAAAACATTTGGCTCAATTTGTAGAATACCATACTGGTATGCCAGCACGTGTGGGCTTACCTAATGAACATCTTGCAAAGAGTTTCGTTGATGTGGCTAACCCAACCTATTCAACAGGTATAGGATTGGTAATTAAAGGTTTTGCAGATTATGAATCAGAGGATTTGTATAACAGAAACACGAAAGTTGAAGAAGTTGAATCAGACGGAAAATCGGTGAAAGATATTCCTATAAAAGAAAAAAAAGGCCCATTATATACTGGAATTAGTGGGTTTTTAAGAGGCTTCTTTAAAGATGGAGAATTTGAAGATTACGAAAAATAAAAGTCAACACAAAGTTAAAAATTAAAATAATATGGCAGACATAATAAAATTTGATATTCCAAAGGAACAGCGCAACAACATAATAAAAGTTATTGGTGTTGGAGGTGGTGGTGGTAATGCAATTAACCACATGTATCGCATGGGCATAAAAGATGTAGATTTCATTATTTGCAATACCGACGCTCAAGCCTTAAACTCAAGTCCGATACCGACCAAAGTGTTTTTAGGTAAAACATTAACTGAAGGATTAGGAGCTGGATCGAATCCAGATATTGGAAATTTAGCAGCCGAGGAATCGCGTGAGGAAATTGAGCAACTTCTATCCAAAAACACCAAGATGGTTTTTATTACAGCCGGCATGGGTGGTGGAACAGGAACAGGAGCAGCGCCAGTGATTGCACGTATAGCCAAAGATTTAGGTATACTAACAATCGGAATTATCACTACACCATTTATGCGTGAAGGTCGCAGAAAAAGAAATCTCGCAGAAGAAGGAATTAACGAATTACGTAAAAACACTGACAGTGTTATTATGGTAAATAACGACAAATTACCTTTGCTTTTCGGAAACCTTTCTATGAATGCGGCCTTCGCTAAAGCGGATGATGTGCTATGCACTGCAGCAAAAGGAATTTCCGAATTAATTACTATCACGGGTAGGATGAATGTAGATTTTGCTGATGTACGCAACGCGATGACAGACAGTGGATCTGCACTGATGGGAATTGGAGAAGCAAACGGACAAAATAGAGCCATAGAGGCTATTAATGCGGCATTGGAATCGCCATTATTAAACGATGCCAATGTAAATGGTGCTGAGCATGTATTGGCCAACATCACCTACGGCCGAAGAGAATTTATGATGGATGAATTCGATCAAATTATGACGTATATCGAAGATGCTGTAGGATTAGATGCAAACATAAAAATTGGAGATTGCCATGATGAGACACTTGAAGACGAATTACGCGTAACTCTTATTGTTACAGGATTTGAGGTGAACTATAACATCAAAGGAAGTGATGAAAAAAAGATAGTATCTGAAATCCCATCAGCGCATGTTGATGCTGCTGTTTCAACTCCAATAGCAATTGTGGAAGCTCCATCGAACGTTACTATAAATAATGGAGATGTAACAATGACAAGGGTAGACAAAACAGATGTTTTACCAGAAAAAGAAAGTTTTGCGTTTGCCAATTTTAATCCGCAGCCAATTACCCCAACAGTCATTGCTGACGAAAATAAGAATCTTACGTACTTAAATTCAAATGCTAAAGTGGCAGAAACATTTCAAGTTGCCACGAACACTCAACCAGAAAATTTGATTGTTACGCCTTCTCTTGATGAAATTGAACTTCAAAAAAGAGCGCAAGAACGTGCATCAAAACTTAGGGGGTTTAATTACGATGTAACAAAGCCTGTAGAAGATATCGAAGATCAAATTAACACACCAGCCTATATGCGTTCGAAATTACAGTTGGACGACGAGATTCATTCCTCAGAACGCATTAGTTCGAATACCGCTCTAAATACCGACAAAGGTGATAATGGATCACTTTTTAATACGAATAATTCTTTCTTCAATCCTGAAGTAGATTAATTTTTTCAATGTGAACTTGAGAACCACGACCTGAAACGTCGTGGTTTTTTGTTATCCGCGAATTTTTAACAACACCATCGTTAATTACTAAAATTGAAATTAGGCTTTTGAAGGGCCCTTTACAGCATTAGGAATTCCTTTGGCAACCATCAATTGCTTTTCTAAAAACATCACATCGTGCCATTGTTCTTTTTTATATCCCGATTTTGAGAAAACGCCAACCTTGCTAAATCCCGCTTTTAAATGAAATGCAATGCTTTTATCATTCGGAAGCGTAATGACTGCATAGGCATTATAAAAACCCTGAGATTCACAATCGAGAAGTAATTTACTATACAGTTGCCTCGCAACACCTTGAGATTGAAATCCTTCGGAAATATAAACCGAAGTTTCGATATCCCATTGATATGCCGCCCTTTCTCTAAATTTAGTTGCATAGGCAAATCCAATAATTTCATCGCCTCTTTCCGCAACTAAGAAAGGGTAAACCTCCATAATTTTCTGCATCCGAGTCCTGTATTCCTCCAAGGTAGGAACCGTATATTCAAAGGTAATAGATGTATTAATTATAAATGGAGCATAAATGCCTAAAACGGATTCTGCATCAGCAAGCTTTGCATATCGAATTGTGAAGCTAGAAACCATTGTTATGAATTACGATTTTTGTTATAGCAAATAAAAAAGTTTTTGATTTACTTAAGTAAACTCAAAAGATATGTTCCATATCCACTTTTTGTGAGTGGTTTAGCAATATCCATAAGCTGTTCCTTACAAATAAACCCCTTACGAAAAGCAATTTCTTCAATACATCCAATTTTTAGCCCCTGACGTTCTTCGATTACCTGTACAAATTGTCCTGCCTGCATTAATGAAGCAAAAGTGCCTGTGTCGAGCCATGCTGTGCCACGAGAGAGAATACCCACTTTTAACTTGCCCATTTCAAGATATTTTTTGTTTACATCTGTGATTTCGAATTCACCCCTAGGGCTTGGCTTCAAATTCTTGGCAATATCTACCACCTCATTATCATAAAAATACAAACCTGGCACCGCATAATTACTTTTAGGGAATTGTGGTTTTTCCTCAATGCTCAAGGCCTTATTATTTTCATCAAACTCTACAACCCCATAACGTTCTGGATCGCTTACGTGATAGGCAAAAACCACTCCACCATCAGGATTGCTACTCTGCTCTAAAAGGTCTTGAAGGTTAGAACCAAAGAAAATGTTATCGCCAAGAATCAAACATACTTTGTCGTCACCAATAAAAGACTCCCCGATTACAAAGGCTTGTGCCAACCCATTCGGGTTAGGTTGTTCTGCATATTCAAAATTACAACCAAGAGAGGCGCCATCACCCAACAGCTTTTTAAATTGAGGAAGATCGTGTGGTGTGGAGATGATAAGCACCTCTTTAATACCTGCCATCATCAATACTGATAGCGGATAATAAATCATGGGTTTATCGTATACAGGCATCATTTGCTTGCTCATGGCAAGTGTGAGTGGATGCAAACGGGTGCCACTTCCTCCAGCTAATATTATTCCTTTCATGGTAAAGACTTTAAAATGCAAATATAAATGGAAGCCGCAATTCAGCCACATACTATTTTTGGACTAGTAAACCTAGTAAAATGATTTAGAAACCGCGAAGAAGCGTATAAACATTTCCCACTAAATTCTTAATTTGTATTTTTGCACTTTAATTGTATATCAAAACTATTTATGGGACGCGTATTTGAAAAACGTAAACATGTAATGTTTGCCCGTTTCGACAAAATGAGCAAAGGCTTTACCCGCATCGGTAAAGAGATTTCGATGGCTGTAAAACAAAACGGCCCTTTACCCGAAAACAATCCACGCTTACGCATAGCAATGCAAGCCGCAAAGGCCATTAACATGCCTAAAGACCGTGTTGAGGCGGCTATAAAAAGAGCATCAAGCAAGGATGAATCAGACTTAGAAGAAGTAACGTATCATGGCAAGGCACCTCATGGAATTTCATTGATAATAGAATGTGCTACAAACAACACCACACGCACGGTTAGTAATTTACGTACGTTTTTTAATCGTGGCGGAGGTGAGTTGAGTAAAATGGGCGCCAACGATTATTTGTTTGACCACAAAGGTGTATTTCGCATTAAAGGCACTGGAATTGATACCGACGAGCTTGAATTGGAAGGCATTGATGCTGGTTTAGAAGAACTTATGGTAGATGGGGAAGAGATATTGTTATATACAAGCTTCAGCGATTATGGAACTATGCAGAAGTTCATTGAAGACAAAAACTTCACTATTGTTAGTGCCGAGAAACAACGCATCCCAAGCTCTACAGTTGATTTAACCGAAGAGCAAGCCAACGAAGTGCTCGAACTTGTAGAAAAAATTGAAGCAGACGATGATATGCAACATGTATATCATAATCTAGCTTAAAGCAGATATAGTTTATCTTTGAACATAGATTCTAATTCCGGATATAGGTTTAACTAAATTTTTTTTGAGACCCCGACCTATAATAAACGCATTTCTTAACCCTAAAAATTACCGTGGCTGATTCAAATTTTGTAGATTACGTAAAGATATGCTGCCGAAGTGGTAAAGGCGGAGCCGGGGCAATGCATTTTCATCGCGACAAACATACCGCCTATGGCGGCCCTGATGGAGGTGATGGAGGACGCGGAGGTCATATTATTTTAAAAGGCAATGCACAACTATCTACTTTATTGCATTTAAAATATCGCAAGCATGTTTTAGGGCAGGATGGCGCCAATGGACAGCCTGGCAATCGCAGTGGCGCAGATGGTAAAGATGACATATTAGAAGTGCCTTTAGGTACTGTGGCAAAAGTGCCTGAGACAGGGGAAATACTTTTTGAAATAACTCAAGATGGAGAAGAAAAGATTTTAGCCAAAGGCGGACGAGGGGGGTTAGGAAACAACAATTTTAAATCAGCCACACAACAAACTCCACGTTTTGCGCAACCAGGAGAGCCTGGTGTTGAAGAATGGAACATAATCGAACTTAAGCTTTTGGCTGACGTTGGATTGGTAGGGTTTCCCAATGCTGGCAAATCAACTTTGCTTAGCGTGGTTTCGGCGGCCAAACCAGAAATTGCAGACTATCCATTTACCACTTTAGTGCCTAATCTTGGTATTGTGAAGTATCGTGATTTTAAAACCTTTGTCATGGCTGATATACCTGGAATTATTGAAGGAGCGCATGCTGGGAAAGGCTTAGGAACACGTTTTCTGCGTCACATTGAACGTAATGCTACCCTCCTATTTTTGATTCCATGCGACTCAAAAAATATTGGCGAAGAATATCAAATATTATTGCGCGAGCTAGAACTTTATAATCGAGAGCTTATGGATAAGAAGCGTTTACTTGCGATTACAAAAAGTGACATTATCGATGCCGAACTTCAAAAGATGATTGCAAAAGAAATCCCGAAAGGGGTACCTCATATCTTTATTTCAAGTGCCACAGGCAAAGGCCTATTGCAACTAAAAGACAAGTTATGGGAGATGATACACTAATTCCAATATGTTATTAAATGTTTCATAGGATTATGGTTAGTCTTTTCACCTTCTAAAATCAAGCATCCTTTTTTCTCCATGCACGCAAGCCAGATAAGGCCATTGCTAGCAAAAGTAAATATAGCAGGGAGAAAAGCTTGATGTCTTTCATAAAATAAACTATAACGGCCAGGATATTTACGCCTATCCAGCAATACCAATTTTCTAATTTCTTTTTTGCCAATAGCAATTGCCCTGCGACACTTGCCACCATAATAAATGAATCGGCGACTGGAAAAGCCGCAGGTTGTGGAAAAAGTAAGGGCCACCAACCATTAAGATGGATTATAATATAAGAAGCAATTAACGAAAATAGCACAATACCTATGGACCACTTTATTCTTTGGTTTATTGTCATTTTTGTAATTGGTGGAGGTGTTTCCATTGGTGTTTTTTTGCTCCAAAACCACCATCCATAGCAGCTGGTGCAAAAGAAAAATATTTGTAAAATGCTATCGGCATATAGACTGTTTTGATAGAACAAAAAGAATGTTAAAACATTTGCCACAATAGCCACAGGCCAATTTAAAATGTCCCTTTTAATTGCGAGCCAAACACAGCAAACACTAAATAGAGTAGCCCATAACTCCACCCAACTCATAGCGTAACCTAACCATTCGAATGCGATGTTTTCAATTGAAAAGGGTGACATTTCTTATAATATACGTAATTAATTTTGAGAAGTTGGAGTTGCATTATTAAGAAAAACTAACGGCTTAAATCTTGCATCCGATGCGAATCGATTTTTATAAAAACAAAGAGTAGTATTGTGAAGCTAATTGTTGACGAACCGCCATAGCTTATAAATGGTAGAGGAATTCCAATTATGGGTAGCAAACCCATGGCCATTCCTAGATTAATTAAAAAGTGAAAGAAAATAATACATGCTACACAGTAACCATAGACACGATTATACCTCGATCGCTGTCGCTCCGACAAATAAATAATCCGCATTATTAAGGCGATGAAGAGTAAAATTAAAAATGCGGAACCAAACCATCCGAATTCCTCTGCGATGGTGCAAAAGATAAAATCAGTGCTTTGCTCAGGGACATACTTTCCCTTGGTTAACGATCCTTCAAGGTAACCCTTGCCATATAAACCACCAGAAGATATTGTCATGATAGAGTTGTCTTTCTGGTAATCCACCCCACTCTTGTCAACTTCTAATCCGAATAAACTCATTATTCGTTTCTGCTGGTGTGGCTGTAAATGTTTGACAGCATAACTAGTACCAGTTACCACAGTCATGGCCGCCATCCAACAGAGGACTACAATTCCGAGTAGTTTTTTGTACCGACGAAACAACAATAGAACCAACAACGTAAGCGATGTAATAATTATATAAAGCAACATGGTTTTCACCAGCAGTGCTGCAATACAAAGTACCATTACCATAGCTCCAATAGCTAAGAAAACCCCACTCAACCCTTCACGATAGAAAACCAAAGAGAAAGAAACAAAAACCAGAAAAGTACCTGTATCATTTTGGACTAGAACTAGTATTGCTGGCAAAGCAATAATTCCAACAGCCCGCATTAAATTATTTCTATCGGTAAGTTTAAAGTTAAACGGACTCATTAATTTAGCCAACGCCATTGCAGTTGCAAACTTGGCAAACTCACTAGGTTGGACCTTAAAATCGCCCAACCGAAACCACGCTTGCGCGCCTTTAGTATGGTCGCCAAGAATTAAAACACCCACCAACAAGGATATCACTACTCCGTATATAAGATAAGAGAAACCAAAGAAAAAACGATATTCCATCGTCATGATAACCAGAGCAATCACAGTAGCAAAACCAAGAAACATAATTTGCTTTCCATAATTTTTGGAGAGGTCGAAGACGACATTTGTGCCGGTTAAATTAAACATAGAAGAATACACGGCCATCCAACCAAAAATCACCATTACCGCATAAAGTAATATAGTGAACCAATCAATATTACGTCCGTAAGCGTTGGTGTATTTTGTATTCAAGGGGAGTGTTGGTATGGTATAAAGGCGATTATCTTAATTTAAAAACAACATTGCAAAGCTACCTAGTTTTCAAAATTCAATTAAATAAAAAAACACCAATAAAAACAAATTTATTCAGAAGAACCTGCTTTTAATTTTTCAGCATTCTCGGCCAATTGCAATTGATCAATAATATTCTGAATATCGCCATTCATAATCGAATCAAGGTTGTGTGTTGTAAAGCCAATACGATGCTCTGTCATTCTACTTTGAGGGAAGTTATAGGTTCGAACCTTGGCACTTCTATCGCCAGTAGAGACCATAGTCTTGCGTGTTTTACTCATTTCCTCCATATACTTATTATATTCAAACTCATACAGTCGGGTGCGTAGCACCTTCATAGCGGCATCTTTGTTCTTCTGTTGCGATTTTTGATCTTGGCATTGAACAATAATCCCTGTTGGAATATGCAATAAGCGAACAGCAGAATAGGTGGTATTCACCGATTGTCCGCCAGGGCCAGAGGCACAAAATAAGTCAAGTCGAATATCCTCAGTTTTCAATTCCACATCAAATTCATCTGCTTCAGGCAGCACCACCACTGTAGCTGCAGAGGTGTGAACTCTACCCATAGTTTCCGTATCAGGCACACGTTGCACGCGATGCACACCACTTTCATATTTCATTTGCCCATATACATCTTCGCCCATAACATTTAACACAATTTTATTATATCCGCCAACGGTACCTGGATTTTCCTCGATGATTTCCAGTTTCCAACCTTTACCTTGTGCGTAACGCGTGTACATGCGGAATAAATCGCCAGCAAAAATACTAGCTTCGTCGCCTCCTGTACCACTGCGAATTTCCAATACCGCATTCTTAGCATCTTGAGGATCGGCAGGAATAAGCAGGTTGCGAATCTCCTCTTCCATAGGAACTTGCTGAATTAGCAATTCATCCAATTCAAGTTTTGCCATCTCACGCAATTCAGAGTCCTTCTCAGATGCTAATATCTCTTTGCAATTTGAGATGTTACCCATTAAAGTTTTGTAAACTTGATAGGCATCGATAATGGGAGCAAGATCTTTATATTCTTTGTTTAGCTGGGCAAAACGTTTCATATCGCTCATCGCGTCTGGAAGTGAAATTAAGTTCTCTACCTCTTCACGACGTTCTCTAATCGCCTCTAATTTGTCTAACATAATGGTTTGATATTTTGATTTACTTTTTTGTAAACCTATAATTTTTAATAAAAAATGGGGAATAACTTAGCGTGCTTATCTTTCAGGCCGAAAGCAAGCGTAATACAATGTAGCTAAGAAAAACGAATCATAATGCAAAGGTAATAAATTAAACAATGACCCGAAAGAAAACCTTCCAAAGAAATTGCGAATTCAGGAATAAAGCGCTGCCAAACCCATATCATTCATGTTTATCCTTTCTAATACTTGGGTTGCAGTGAGTTTATTTTTTGAACTACCGAATTGTACCTTGACATTGCGATTTCCAGGTGTAATTCCAGGGCATGAGCCTCTTTGGGGGTATGCTCATTAAACTTAACCCATGCCGAAACCTCCTCAAAAAGAGAACTTTGTTGAGGCTCCAAATAAGTTTTGATGAATTGCTCCCAAACGAACTTCATCGCTTGATAGTTTGGATGCACCAAATCCTCTTTGTAGAAGCGATAGTCCCGAAGAACATCATTCACCAGTTCGAATGCTGGAAAATAATGGCAGTTTTTATTGTTTTGACTTATCTCATTGGCTGCAATAAGCAAGTGTGATTTACTAATGTTATTCTCAATAATACCATCTCGAATATATTTCACTGGACTCACCGTTAATATAATATTTATTTTGGGATTAAATACCCTTAGTAAATCGATTTGCGCTTGAAGCAATTTCACTTGATCGGAGGCCTCAAGTAGTTTCTTTTTAAAGTTTGCAGAAGGGATTTTATGGCAGTTGGCAACTATTTCACCTGTTGGAATAAACTCGTAAACCCAACTGCTACCCAAAGTAATGCAAAGCCAATCTGCATTTTTCGTTGAAAGATGAGCTTTATTTATGTTTGTATTAATTTGATCCAGGCAAACTTCCTTATTAGCATGAGAAAAACTACCATGATGGTGAAGTGAGTGCCACCTATTTTGATCCATTACAAGATCCTTGTTAGTGTAACTCCTGTTGGTTATATAATCGTTTAAGGCAATGGCAATGCTCTGTGAATGAAAAAGAATCCCATGTGGATTTAATGCTACATTAAATTGATGTTCTTTTATTAACTCGCCTATTTCGGAGGCAAAACAGCTACCTATACAAAGTAAATTATGCTGATATCCTATCGCATTTTTTGCCGGCGGAACTCGAAAAGGTAAAATAAAATTCATGCGACAATAGATTCATTATTCTGCTCGAAAATATATAAATAGGAATGCAAAAACTGAATTTATTATTAAATTTTTGATTCTTTTACTTTTTTGGCTGGAGTACCGCGCCTGTGCCAATTTTGTTGAAAATCACTTTTTATGATATAAATCATTTTCTTTGACTTTTTTACTCGGTGATAATTTGCTTTATTTGCGTTTAGAATTAATCTAAATAATAGTGCAAACACTAGTTGATTTAAAAAAAGGAGAGTACGCCACCATTACTGCCATCAGTGACAATCAGCTTAAGCTGAAATTGATGGAGATGGGTTGCATTCCTGGTGAAACCATTCGACTAAGTCAAATTGCACCATTAGGTGATCCTATTGCCATTGAAGTTCAGGGGTACACCTTAAGTTTGCGTCTAAGCGAAGCAGCTTCGATTAAAATAAATAACATTATTCCAAAAACAATAAAAAACAAATCCTTTTCCGCTTGAATCAACTGACAGATAAACAATTGCGAATTGCCATCACTGGAAATCCCAATTGTGGTAAGACTTCTGTTTTTAATTCATTAACGGGCTTAAATCAGCAAGTTGGAAATTATGCAGGCACCACGGTAGAGATAAAGTCAGGTGTATTGACCTACAACCAAAAACAGAAAGCTAGAATAATAGACCTTCCCGGCACCTATAGCATTTATCCAAAAAGCAAAGACGAAGAGATTGCCATCGACGCCTTAATAAATCCATCAAGTAAAGAATCACCTGATGTAATATTGGTTGTCTGTGATGCATCCAATCTTAAAAGGAACCTATTGTATTTTTCACAAGTGGCCGATTTGGGAAAACCCGTAATTTTGGTTCTAACGATGATGGATATTGCCGAGAAGAAAGGCTTGGACATCAATCTTGTGCTTTTGTCGTTAAATTTAGGTATTCGAGTTGTACCCGTAAACCCACGCAATGGAAAGGGCATAGACAAGCTTAAAGACACCATTTTCAACACGTTGCTGGCCACACAGAACCACCTAATTGATATTTATAATTTAGCACCAGATTTAATTACCGAAGAAAGAATACGTCATCCTGAATTTAACGATTTTCAGTGCTTTCTAGCTATTTACAAAAACCAACGGGAAAAGCTAGACGACCTCCTTTCAGAAGAAACAATTCAACGATACTCCGCTATTAATAATATTTTATTAGACAGCGTCACACAGAAAACAGCAGAAAAAGAACAATTTAGTAACCGTCTCGATAAAATTTTAACGCATCGAATTTGGGGTTATGTGATTTTTCTATTTATCCTCTTTATTATTTTTGAAAGTATCTTTTCGATAAGCAAATTCCCGATGCTATGGATTCAAAACAGCTTTAGTTGGTTTGGCGATTTCTTCACATCTCATTTTCCGGAAGGCCCATTGAATGATTTGATTGTAAATGGCGTGATTGCAGGATTAAGTGGTGTAATTGTTTTTCTACCTCAAATAATATTATTGTTTGCCTTCATCGCAGTATTAGAAGATAGTGGCTATATGGCAAGAGTAAGCTTTATGATGGATAAGCTGATGCGGCGCGTAGGCATGAACGGGAAGAGTGTGGTTCCATTAATTAGCGGTGTTGCCTGTGCTGTTCCAAGTATTATGGCTACCCGTAATATTGAAAATTGGAAGGAACGAATTATCACCATCATGGTAATTCCATTAATGAGCTGTAGCGCACGACTTCCGGTATATACGCTGCTAATTTCGATGATTACGCCAGATAAAATGCTCTGGGGAGTGTTTAATGTTCAAGGGCTAATTTTAATGGGAATGTATCTCATCGGATTCTTCTCAGCAATTGCAGCTGCATGGGTTATGAAATTTCTCATAAAAGCAAAAGAGCGCAACTATTTTATCTTAGAATTGCCAACATATAAAGCCCCTCGGCTAAAAAATATATTACTTACCCTCATCGAAAAATCGAGAACATTTGTATGGGAGGCCGGGAAAGTGATTGTCGCTGTTTCTGTAATATTATGGATGGCAGCAAGCTTCGGCCCTGGGAATTCATTTGCGGAAATTGACGCTAAATATGCTAATAAAAACCTTTCCAATGAATTAAATGCAAAAGAAATTTCAAATAAAATAAAAAGCGAAAAGTTATTTGCCTCATATGCCGGTCATTTCGGTCGTTTTATTGAACCTGCTATTCAGCCTCTAGGTTTCGATTGGAAGATAGGCATTGCTTTATTTAGCTCATTGGCTGCACGTGAAGTTTTTGTTGGCACCATGGCTACTATTTATAATTTAGGTGATGAGAGCAATAGCCTAAGTATTCGAGATCGGATGATGGAGGAACGCGATCCAATCACAAACAAGCCCAAATATACCATGGCTGTGGCATTTTCCTTAATGCTATTTTATGCCTTTGCATTGCAGTGCATGAGCACCATTGCTACTGTATATAAAGAGACAAAAACTTGGAAATGGGCTTCATTACAGTTTTTATATACCTCCGGACTAGCCTATTTAGTAAGCTTGGTTATATTCCAAGTTTTTAGATAAAAATCAACTACGTTTTTTCAATCTAGACGTCGTTTTCTTTAGATTAGTGAGATCAGTTGTTTCTTTGAAGCTGCAATTGATAAAATTCAAGATTTTAGCACCAGTCTTTTTAGTTGGGCAATTTGGAATATATTAAAATACATTAGAAAAAGTATTACAAGCAAAATCTGAATTCCAATTTTAATAAATAAATTTAGTTCAAAATTTGCAAGTAAGCTAGGGATAGCGAACTGCAAAATGCAAAACAATAGAACTTTAATCATAAGTTTCGTATTGAAGGGAATGCGATACTTTTGATGCGTAAAATAATAATGTAATAAAGCCACAAATGACTGGGTTATTAATGCTGACCATGCTGCACCAACAATACCATAGCTTTTAATAAATAACAGATTTAGCGTTAAATTGATAAGCACCCCAAGAAGAGCAATTTTATTAAGCAGGCGCAATTCGTTAGCTGCCGTAAGAAAGGTTCCATAAACATAAACAACACACGTAAAAACAAAGGACAACATAAGTAGTGTCAACGTTTTTTCTGTTTCTGTGTTATGGACTTTATTCAATAGTAAAATTATCGAATCAGAATAAAAAAAGCAAAGAGAAGCAGCAACAATAGCGGGAATAATAATTAAGGTGAAACTTAATTCGAGTAGCGAATTTGGAGATTCTTTGGCACGCAATAATCGAGCGAAGAAAGGAAGTAACAAAGCGGCAAAAAGCACCGCTATCATATTGGCCGCATCCAATAGTCGATATGCCGAAGCATAATGGCCAGCTTGTGTTTTACCTAATGGCAGCAAACGCTCGAGAAGAACGCCATCGATTTTTGAGTAGCATCCCATAAGAATCCCCAATAAAGCATACGGATAACTTTTTCGCAACAAATGCAACATAAAAGGTGAACTCCATTTCCAATGCAATTGATGAAGATGCGGACGCAAAACAAGATATGCGATTAAAGCGGTAATGCAATATGAAAGCGTCTGTGCATATACAAACCATTCCAATTTAAATGGGCCAAAAACTCTACCCCAAAGCATCAATGCACAAAACACAATCATCAATAATCGATCCACCACCGAGAGTATACTATCTGTAAAGAAAAACTGAAGTCCTGAAATATTTGATCGCAAAAATGTGATAACAAAGGAAAGAATTTGATTTAAGCACAATATCAGAAGAAGCTGCACCTGTAAGGTATCGTAACCAATAAAAAAGGCTACCGAAAAAGTTATAACAACGTAAACCAGCACCAATAATAGTTTCAACATGACGAGTTGAGGAAACTTCTTTTGAAGCAAATGCGGGTACTTTGCAATGAAGGTGTTGTTGTAGTTGTTAATCCCGAAATCCAATATCACATTAAAAATAAAGGAAAAACTAGCTAGCGAAAAATAAAAGCCATAGGCCTCCGCACCTAGTGCATTTTGCACACCGCGTTCTACCCCCAACACCCAAAATGGCTTGATGAGCAAATTAATGCCAATGGCAAAAATTAAATTGATAACGAATTTGCGATTCATGGATACTTCGATAACTGGATAATCGTGTAACTTTGCAAATATATTCTTTACCCGCATGAAGATTGCAGTAAATACAAGATTCCTAATTAAAAATAAAATTGAAGGCATAGGGCGTTTCACTTTAGAGACTTTGATGGTGCTTGTAAAGAAACATCCAGAACACGAGTTTATCTTTTTTTTCGACCGAGATTTCGATACGGAATTCCTTTTTGCTTCTAATATAAAAGGTGTAAAACTATTTCCTCCTGCCCGACATGCTTTTTTGTTTGTTTGGTTTTTTGAATGGAGCATTTATCGTGCATTAATTAAACACAAAGCTGACCTTTACATTAGCTGTGACGGATTTCTGAGTTTACGCAGTAAGGTGCCACAGATAGCAGTGATACACGACCTATCCTTTGAACACAATCCAGAGGATTTGCATTTCTTTTCACGTCAATATTATAAATTTTTCTTCCCACGCTTTGCCCGAAAAGCGAAACATATTTTAACCGTGTCTGAATTCTCAAAAAAAGACATTGTTGAACGTTATGAAATTCAACCAGATAAAATTACTGTGGTATATAACGGTGCATCGAGTAACTTTACTCCTATCGGAGAGGAATTTAAAACAGCTGTGAGAATGAAATTTAGCGAGAGTCACGATTACTTTGTATACGTGGGTGCCTTGCAACCACGCAAAAATATTGCAAGATTACTTCTTGCCTTCGATGCCTTCAAAGAAGGAAACCCTAACTCCTGTAAACTTGTTATCGTAGGGAGAATGGCTTGGAAAACAGAATCCATTGAAGAGGCATTTGCAGCCATGAAATTTAAAGACGACGTATTGTTTACGGGGAGGATTTCGGATGAAGATTTGACGAAAGTTCTGGCTTCTGCGATAGCCCTTGTATATATCCCTTATTTAGAAGGTTTTGGAATCCCAATTTTAGAGTCTATGCAATGTGGAACACCGGTAATAACCTCCAACATTAGCGCCATGCCTGAAGTTGCCGGCGATGCTGGACTACTGATTAACCCGTTCGACGTAAATGAAATAAAACAAGCCTTTACCTCCATGTATTTTGATGCGGCACTGCGAGAGCAACTGTTACAAAAATGTGTTGATCAATCGAAAAAATTCAGTTGGGAAAAAACAGCGGACTGTGTATGGAAGGCTATTATTAATTGTTCCATAGAAGTGCCCTCTGTTTAACAAAAACTGCTAAATCGTAATCCGAGGTTGCTATCAAAAAACTCCAATCTAAATCGATATTTTCTATAAATAATTTGTATTGATCGGTAGGCAAATCGATGATACCTTGTTTATTATAAATATCTAACAACTGTTTGATAAGTTTATTTTTGGCGAGCTGAAACTCATAATCTTGCAACAGCTGCTTCGTTTGCGACTTATGACTATAGGCATTGTAGGCTGCCGTTAGTGGACTTTGCACCGCGTTCGTACGTTGCTGGGCATAGGCATATTCGTAGGCAAGGCTCTGCATATCTCTTCGCACGTCCTTTTGATTTCTAATCTGAGTAACAACAACCTCCCTTACATCCTCTTTTAGATGAACCATTCCTACGTGGATGTTATTATAATCTTTGTTGGCGCTCGAGTCTTTAAAGCAGAGGTATTTTACACGATAGCCATAAAGTCCGAAAATCAAGGTGTCGGAAGGGTTAACAAAAACACTAAAACTCCCATCTATTTTGTTTTGTGAAATTCGAGAAGTATGCTTTACGATGACTGTTACGCTATCTAAAATCTGATTACTATCGGCATCATATACAATACCTTTTATTTGAATCATACCCTGTGCTAATATAATCTGAGCAGAAACGGACAAAATAAAAAAGAGAATAAATTTCCTCATGCGAAATGTTACGAAAGTATCTGTTTTTTGTTACTTCTTATGAAAGGCACTCTGACTCACAAATTCTTTAAGATAATACGGCTCAAAATATGCTGTATTTTCAAATTCCTTTGCAAGAAATTTTCGAGATGCTAAAGCACCGATTGCAGAGGCAGATGGCATAATATTGTCGATAAAATAAGCATTAGATTGCGCAGCTAATATCTCCTTGCACTTGGGCATGCCATCACCCAAGAAGTAACAAGGGCGGCTATTCCAAGCAGCATAACTTAACGAATCAACGATGGTGGCGGTAGTTGCATTTATCTCACTCAAGAGCATATCATAAATGGCGTTGTATACCTCCATTCGCCTTGCATCAAGCATCGGGATTATAAAGGCATCGGGATCGGATATTAATTGCTTAGCCGAATACGCCATAGAAAGTAAAGTATTAATACTTATCAAAGGGATATCGAGGCTATAACACAGCCCTTTTGCTGCACTCACCCCTATTCTTAAACCGGTATACGAGCCAGGACCTTTTCCAACGGCAATAGCGCTAAGCTGAGCATACGATAAGCAATTATCCTTCATTATCTGTTCGATAAAAACAAAGAGCTGCGAGGCATGTATATTCTGGGCATTAAGCTCCTTGAGCTGGAATAAAACTCCATCCGCACTATGCAAGGCAACCGAACAATTCGAGGTCGATGTTTCAATACTTAAAATCATGATTATATTATTTCAAATACCATTTTAGCAATAATCAGAATACTAAAAAATATAAAAATTAACTTTATTTTAACCTGGCTCATCTTTGACGCAACATACACGCCGAGTGATGAGCATGCTATAACACCAGCTATAACTGGCAACATAGCATACACCAAGATATAACCCACATGAAAAACACCCTCTGGGAAATTAGTTGGCTGATGAATCATATAATAAATTACGAGCGGGGTTGCTATAAATGGAATGGTTCCTGTGGATACAGCGGAGGCTTGTTTAATATCAATTTTAAGCCATTGTACAAAAAGCATCACCATGATAAAGCCTCCTCCCAAACCTGAAAGGGCTGCAAAAACACCTGCAATGAGCCCGGTTATAATAAACTTATCGTTAGAGAAGGTGAGAATAGATGTTGATGTATCTTGCTTACGATGGATAAACAATCGTATATTTAGCATTATTAAAACTAGTATAAAGAGCACTGTAAACCGTTCCTTATTATACCAATCGCCGATGCCAATAAGCCAAGAAACGAATAGTGAAAAAGCAATAGCTGAGGCCGAAGTAATGAGCACTTGCTTAGGAAAGAACTGGCCCATTGAATACTGTTTCACGCTACTTGTAATACCGGAAAATACAATAGCAAAAAAAGAATTCGCTAAAAATGTTTTTGTGATATCCGCATCCGAAACTCCAATGGCGTGGCAGTAATACGTAAGCATCGGAATAAATATTAAGCCACCACCAATACCCAATAAGCCAGCGAAGAAACCACCTAGGCATCCAGATAGAAACAGAAGAATGATGGTTGTTATTTCGAGCATTTTGATTTGGTATATTGAAGCAACGTGACTTATAAATTCCCCTCCTAAATCTTCGCCCTTGTTTTAATTGCTAAGCGTAGAGAGGAAATTTTTGCATTAGCGTATGCACATCATTTTTAACATTTGTCAATTCCGTTTGGTCATCCACATGCGCCAATACCCTATCGATAAGATCCGCTATGGCTTCCATATCTATCTCTTTCATTCCACGAGTAGTTATGGCTGGCGTGCCAAGTCGAATTCCACTAGTGGTAAAGGGAGTGCGACTATCAAAAGGAACCATATTTTTGTTGATGGTGATATGCGCCTTAACTAAAGCATTCTCTGCTGCTTTTCCATGAAGATTAGGGAACTTCGTACGAAGGTCAATAAGCATTAGATGATTTTCGGTGCCCCCGCTAATTACTTTATAACCGCGTGCCGCCATGGCTTGAGCCAAAGCTTGCGCATTAGCGCGAACCTGCAAAATATAGGATTTAAATTCTGGCGATAACGCTTCACCAAAGGCAATAGCCTTACCTGCGATAACGTGTTCTAATGGACCACCTTGGGTACCCGGAAAGACGGCGCCATCAAGAACAGCACTCATCATTTTTATTTCACCTTTAGGTGTTTTTATGCCCCACGGGTTTTTAAAATCTTGTCCCATCATTATCACGCCACCTCTTGGTCCACGTAATGTTTTATGCGTAGTACTTGTTACAAAATGACAATGTGGGAGTGGATTGTTTAGCAATCCGGCAGCAATTAAACCCGCCGGATGCGATATATCGGCAAGCAGCAAAGCTCCTACGCTATCGGCGATTTCGCGAAGCTTTTTATAATCCCAATCACGACTATAACTGCTAGCCCCACAAATAATTAATTTGGGGTTTTCACGTAATGCAATCGTTTCGATGGCATTAAAATCAATTCTTCCTGTTTCTTCATCAACACCATAAAAGCTTGGCACATAAAGCTGTCCGCTGAAATTAACGGCAGAGCCATGCGTAAGATGGCCTCCATGACTTAAATCGAATCCAAGTATTTTATCGCCAGGCTTTAAGCATGCCAACATTACAGCGGCATTGGCCTGAGAGCCACTGTGTGGCTGCACGTTGGCCCATTCTGCACCAAACAATTGTTTTAACCTATCAATAGCAAGTTGCTCAATTTGATCCACCACTTCGCAACCACCATAATAACGCTTGCCGGGAAGACCCTCCGCATATTTATTGGTTAAACTGCTCCCAACAGCCTCCATCACTTGCTTAGAAACAAAATTCTCGGAAGCAATTAACTCAATCCCTTCCTGCTGGCGATTCAGTTCTTGATCGATTAAATTAAAAATTGTAGTATCTCTTTGCATGATTATTCCTTTGCGCAAAAATAAGAGATAAAGTACTACTATGCTAATCTTAATAAAGAGATAAGAGGTTTTACTTATCTGTCAGTTCTATTTCCTTTTCCACTTTAACACCTTGGCTTAAAATTGAAAATTTATACGCTCCTTTTTGGATGTAAAAGTTACCATCCTCTGCCATTTCGAGTTTCGTTGTATTTTTCTTATTAAGTATCAGATTTCTTATCGTGTAATTATACTCCAAAACATTGAGGCCAGCGATTGCGGTATCTAACTTCTCGAATAAAACATTACCATTAGAATCTGTAATTTTCAATTGAATGGGTGCATTCTGTTTTGAATAATAATTAATTTCCAATTGTGGCGCTGTTTTCTCGAAAAACGAATTATTCTTCTTACCCAAACCGCGAGGTAATTTATATTTCTTTTCTGTGAAAAGCTGCAAAGAGGAAGCGAGCGTGCTTTCATCCAAAAGTTGTATTAAAGATACGTCACCGATATAAATACTTCGGCCATGAGTGCCAACCACCAATTGCCTTTCGCGCTCCTGAATTACCAAATCATATACAGCAACATTCGGCATACCCTTATTCCATCGCATCCAAGAGGCACCTGCATTTAATGATACGTAAACTCCATAGTCTGTGCCTAAATATAAAACATTCTCGTTGGTATTATCCTCACGCAACACATTCACCGGCTCATTGGGTAAATTTGCACTAATCGATTTCCAGGTTGTGCCAAAGTCGTCACTTTCAAACACATACGCATTAAAGTCGTCGTTACGATAACCATTAAGAGTTACGTAAACACGACCAAGGTGAAACGAAGAGGATATAACACGACTAACCCAAAGATTTTCAGGCACCTTTAATTGACGACATAAATTAGCACCAATTTCTTGCCAGCTAGAACCACCATTTTTTGTAACCGCTATTTTGCCATCGTCGCTGCCAGTATACAACAAACCGAATTGAAGCAATGATTCATCAATGCTTGTAAGTGTTCCATAAGCAATATCACCTTCCTTCTTTCCAAAAGTAAGATCCCCGCTAATTGTTTTCCATGTTTCACCTTTGTTTAAACTTCGATGCAATTTGTTACTTCCCCAATACAGCACATCCTGACTACTTTTAGAAATAATAATTGGTGTATTCCAATTCCACCGCAATTTTTCATCGCCAATATTTTCTTCAATTGTAAGTGTTTTTGCTTCTCCACTATTTTTGTCAATTCTAAAATAATTTCCAAATTGGTATCCGGTGTAAATGGTGTTGTTATCGCGCGTATCAACCTGCACTTGCATACCATCACCACCAATCAAAGGTTTAAAGCTATAATCTCCTTCTTGATGCCATGCAACACCTTCATCGCCTTGGTGAGGGCCAGTCCAAACATTATTATCCTGCAAACCGGCATAAACATTATAGTTTTCCGCATTGTCAGTATTAACGCTATAGCATTGAGCAACAGGAATGCTATTGCATTTTATCCAATGTGCACCTTCATCATAGCTAATATTTACACCGCCATCATTTCCACAAATCAAATGCGATGGATTTAAAACATCAACCCATAAGACATGATAATCGCCATGCACATTCTCACCATCAATACTCTTCCATGAAGCACCCGCATCAATACTTTTTAGCAACGGAACACCAAAAGTAAAAAGCTGATTTTCGTTTGATGGCGATACCACGACCTGCCCGAAATAATAGCCGTAAGTATTGAAAACATAATCCAGGTAGCGCATGTTTTGTTTTGTCCAATGTGCCCCTCCATCATTACTTTTATAAATTTCGGCACCAATAATAGGAGTATTAAAAAGCAACGAATTGGCATCATCCGTATAGGTAACAATATCGAGGGGCGTTATTTTATTTTTACGAACCATATCTTTAATAACCGAGGCTGTATAACGCTTTGGGAATTCTTTAGATTGCAGATATGCATTGATTTCTTTATCTTCAAATTGCAAAAATTCTTCCCTTGATGCACCTGAAATCTTTGCAGAAGTAATTTCACTGGCACTCGAGTTTTTAGACTCATCACTCGGGCGATGATTTTGATTGTCGATAACGCAATACAACACATTTGAATTTTGAGGGAAGACAGCTATTCCACTCCTGCCAAAGCCTTCACCATCGGGCAATCCATTCTCGACTTTTGAAATTTTACTCCACGTATCACCACCGTCAACTGTTTTATAGATACCACTTGTTCTTCCGCATTCTTCAAAATTCCAGGCTCTGCGGGTTCTATACCACATATTAGCATACACTATTTGGGTGTTTGTTGGATCGATTGAAAGATTTACACAACCCGTATTTTCATCAATAAATAAAACTTTCTTCCAAGATTTACCAGCATCAGTGGTTTTATACACCCCACGTTCTGCATTGGCAGAATAGAGATGACCCAATACGGCGATATATGCAATATTCTTATCCGTAGGATGTAAAATAACTTTGCCAATATGATGACTCTCTGCCAATCCAAGATGCGTCCATTTCTTGCCACCGTCATCACTTTTAAATACACCCACGCCACTGTATGATGAACGCGAAGAATTTACCTCGCCTGTTCCTACCCAGACTTCGTGTTTACCATCCTTACTCCAGCGCACTGCGATAGCACCAATGGTCATCACAGGTTGATCATCAAACCGAGGAGCAAACGATTGCCCATTATTGGTGGTGTACCATAATCCACCACTGGCAAAGGCAACATAAAATTCAATAGTGTTATTTGGATTTACTGCTATATCGACAACACGTCCGCTCATAATACGTGGTCCAATGTTTTTAAACTGAATGGCATTAATAAGAGATTGCTTTTCGAGAACTTCTCGTTGCTTTACCTCTTTGAGTCGTTCGGCAGAGGGTGTAGCGAATGGCTGCCCCATCGAAGCAAAAACCACTGCAATAAATAAAATGGAATGTAAAAATTTTATCATTGTAATGCAAATGAAACCAAAAAAAGCACATAGGCAAAAAATAATCCGTGATTAAAATAAATCACTAACTCGGGACTGTAAAAAACTGAACTGTATTTAGATTGCTTATACATTAATCCGCCTCACGTTATCCAGGCCTGTGACACTCTTAAGCTTCGCCATTAGGTCCTCAAGATGTTTCACGTCGGTGATGTACACGTTTATTTTACCTTCAAAAACGCCCTCCTTACTTTCAAAAGAAATCGACTGCATATTCACCTTCAGCTCTTTACTAATTACATGCGTGATACTACTAACGAGGCCTACACTATCAATACCTGAAACTGAGATACTTGCTAGAAAATCTATCTTTATCTCTTCTGATGCCCAACGAGCCTTCATTACACGATAGCCATACTGACTAAACAATGATGTTGCGTTTGGGCAATCGGTACGATGGATTTTAATTCCTTCACCAATAGTTACAAACCCAAAAACATTATCGCCTGGAATTGGAGTGCAACATTTTGCAAATGTGTAATCCAGTTCCAAATCTTCACCTAAAATAATAGTATCCTTATTGTTAACCTTAGTTCGTTTATAATCTTGATGAATTTTAAGTTTCGACTCATCATAATTTTTACTTTCTACCTTGCGTTTAAAAATATCTTCTTGTATTTTTTTAAGATCGATTTTTTCTTTCGCAATTTTTCCAGTGGCGATATCATAATATAAATCGAGTGGACTATGCAGTTTGAAATACAGCACCAATTCATCTAACTTCTTAGCATTGAAAGGGATTTCAGCCGATATAAACTTTTTTTGAAGCAGCTCCTTGCCAATATCTGCCACCACTTTTTTCTCTTCCTTGAGTGCCTCTCGAACGCGCTGTCGGGCTTTACTTGTTACTACAAAACGCAACCAATCTTCGTTCGGCCTTTGGGTTTGCGAAGTGATAATTTCAACACGATCACCACTTCTAAGTTTATGACTTAAAGGCAACATCTTGCCATTAATTTTTGCACCTATGCATTTACTACCAACATCCGTATGAATTTCGAAGGCGTAATCGAGCGCTGTTGCACCCAAGGGCAACTTTTTCAAATCGCCTTTAGGCGTAAAAACAAAAATTTCCTCTGTATATAAATTTAGCCTAAAGTCCTCCAGAAATTCTAATGCTGTACCCTTAGAACCTTCGAGGCCATCTCGAACTTTTTTCAACCACTCATCAATAGAAGAATCCTTAATATCTTGCTTTTGCTTTTCAGCCGGTAGTTCCTTTCCTTCTTTGTATTTCCAATGCGCTGCATATCCTTTTTCAGCAATTTCATCCATTCGAGTGCTTCTAATTTGCACCTCTACATAACGGCCATTAGGGCCTACAAACGTGTTATGTATAGACTCATAGCCATTCTCTTTCGGATTTGAAATCCAATCTTTAAATCGATTGGGAACTGGGGTGTAAATTTCTGTAATGGCACCATAAACAGCCCAGCAGTCATTTTTTTCTGTTTCAGCTGGAGAGTCTAAAATTATACGAATAGCAAAAATATCGTACAAGTCTTCGAAAGCCATTGCATTCTGCTCCATTTTCGTATAGATAGAAGAGATGGATTTGGCTCTACCCTTTATTTCAAATTTTATACCCGCGCTTTCCAATTTCTTTTCGAGTGGAGCTATAAACTGATTGATGTAACGACTACGCTGTGCTTTCGTAGCTTGTAATTTATCTGCAATATTTCGATATTCAAGAGGATGCAAATAGCGTAATGCCAAATCTTCCAGCTCCGTTTTAATATTGTATAAGCCCAAACGATGCGCTAATGGAGCAAAAATATATTGCGTCTCCGCTGAAATTTTAAGCTGCGTATTCGAGCTCATGCTCTCGAGTGTACGCATGTTATGCAATCTATCCGCCAACTTAATTAAGATAACCCTAATATCGTCATTCAGCGTTAGTAGCATCTTCTTAAAATTCTCGGCCTGAATGCTGCCGTGCTGATCCACTAAACTTGATATTTTTGTTAATCCATCAATAATCTTCGCTGTTTGCTCATCAAAATTTTGCTGAATATAATCCAGAGAAACATCCGTGTCTTCCACTACATCGTGCATTAAAGCACAAGCAATACTTGTGGCACCCAATCCAATATCTTCAGCCACAATTTGTGCAACTGCCAAGGGATGAAAAATATAAGGCTCACCACTTTTGCGTCGCACATCCTTGTGGGCATTAACGGCGATATTAAATGCTTTTGAAATCTTATCCCGATCCGACTTACTCAGGTTGTTTTTATTGGCAGTTCGCAAAAGAACTCGGTAACGCTTAATTAGCTCTTGTTTTTCCTTCTCTGCGGCCTCTGTTAATGTAGTTTGCGACATTATAATTAATTCAAAATCTTGGTTTTAAAAGTAGCAATGTATTCCTAAATAAAAAAGTGAATTAATATAACATTTCACACCATAAAGTTTTAGAATTCCGGTATAAAGGGCAAAAACCAGCACTGTTGCTTATTTAGAATAATTTTAATTAACTTTGCATCCTCAACTTTACATCCATGGAAACCACCGATTTAAAAAACATGATAACCATTTATAGCGAAGCCACACCGAATCCGGAAACGATGAAGTTTGTGCTTAATCGCTTGCTTTTACCCAATGATACTGCTGACTTTCCTGATGTTACAGCAGCCTCCGATTCGCCCCTAGCCGCTGAATTATTCAACACCTTTACTGAAGTTCGCGGCGTATTTATCATGAATAATTTTGTCACCATCACTAAGACAGAGACGTCTGACTGGTTTGATGTCATTCCAAAGTTCAAAGAGTTTATTAAAAAATATGTTGAAGACGAAAAAGTCATTATCAATCCACGTGTGGAAGGTATGGGCGATGAAGAAGACACTGAGATTATTAAAAAAATAAAAGATTTGTTAGAAACCCACGTAAAACCTGCTGTTGAGATGGATGGAGGAGCGATAAGCTTCAAGGCATTTGATCATGGCGTTGTTACCTTAAGCTTAAAAGGTTCGTGCAGTGGATGCCCTTCATCAACGATAACCTTAAAAGCTGGTATTGAAGGTTTACTTAAACGTATGATACCAGAAGTAAGTGAAGTAATCGCTGATGCTGATTAAGCAACTACGGATCAGCATGCATTTAAAATAAAAAACCTAAGTCGTGCCTTAGGTTTTTTTATGTGATTCCATTTTTAATGTAACGCGTTTTACACTTTACGAAAAAAAAATTACACTTCTTTTCCCTTTAAAATTTCATCCACCACTGTTGGGTCGAGTAATGTAGATGTATCTCCTAAATTTTGCGTTTCACCTTCTGCTATTTTACGCAAGATACGGCGCATTATTTTACCGCTTCTCGTTTTAGGCAATCCAGTTACAAACTGAATTACATCAGGTTTTGCTATTGCCCCAATTAAACGCGTTACTGTTTTCAATACATCTTGACGAACCAAACTTAATTCGTGTGTGCCTTCGGAATAAATAACATACGCGTAAATACCTTGACCTTTAATATCGTGCGGGAAACCTACCACAGCACTTTCAATGACACCAACGTGCATATTAATTGCATTTTCTACTTCTGCGGTACCAATGCGATGGCCACTTACATTAAGCACATCATCCACCCGGCCGGTAATTCGGTAATTTCCATTCATATCGCGAGTAGCACCATCACCTGTAAAATAGAAGTTTGGATACATAACAAAGTAATTGGTTCTGCACCTTTCATGGTCGCCATAGGTAGTTCGCAACATACCAGGCCAAGGCTTTTTAATGCATAAATTACCTGATGCTTCTTGTGTGGTTATTTCAACACCATTCTCATCTAAAAGCACTGGTAATATTCCGGGCAAAGGCAATGTTGCTAGCGACGGTATGCCTGGAGTAACTCCAGCCATATTACTAATCATAACACCACCAGTTTCTGTTTGCCACCATGTATCTACAATTGGACAATTGCCCTTTCCAATGTTATCGCTATACCAATGCCAAGCCTCCTCATTAATGGGTTCACCAACGGTTCCTAATACCCTTAAGCTACTTAAATCCTTCCCTTCTAAAGGCTTCAATCCGAAACTCATTAATGATCGAATGGCTGTTGGTGCAGTATACAGAATATTGACTTTAAATTTATCTACGATATCCCAAAATCTGCCTGCATCGGGGAAGGTAGGAACACCTTCAAACATAAGCGATGTACCTCCGGCGCTTAATGGACCATAAACAATATAACTATGGCCCGTAATCCAGCCTATATCGGCAGTACAAAAATGCACTTCACCCGGATGATAATTAAACACATTAATGAAGGTGTAATTCGCCCAAACCATGTACCCGGCGCAGGAATGGACGACCCCCTTAGGCTTTCCGGTTGAGCCACTTGTATATAAAATAAATAGAGGGTCTTCGGCATCCATTTCCACCGCCTTACATTCAGGATTTCCATGTGTTTCCACCTTTCTAATTTCATCTTCCCACCATACATCTCTACCTTTAATCATACTAACTGGTTGACGGGTACGCGTAAGTACAATTGTACGTTTAACAAATGGACAAGCCACCAATGCATCATCAATAACTTCCTTTAAAGCAATTGCTTTATTGCCACGAAATGCGCCATCACACGTAATAACGAATGTTGCATGTGCATCGATTAAACGGTCTGCAATACTTTGTGCGCTAAAACCCCCGAAAATTACCGAATGAACAGCCCCAATTCTTGCACAAGCAAGCACGGCTATTGCAAGCTCTGGAACCATGCCCATATAAATACAAACACGGTCGCCTTTAAGAACGCCATTATTGATAAGCACATTCGCAAACTGACTCACCTTAAAGTGCAACTCTTTATACGTAAGCACACGATGGTGTTCCTCAGGATCATTACTCTCCCATAGCAATGCCGGAGTATTGGCATTACTTAAAAGATGCCGATCCAAACAGTTTTCTGTGATATTTAATTTCCCTCCTCTAAACCACTCAATTTTGGGCTCTATGAAATTCCAATCCAGCACCTTCTCCCATTTTTTTCTCCAACTAAAGTTTCTTGCAATGGAATCCCAGAAGGCTTCTGGGCTTTCGATACTTGTTTTGTAGGCAATATCATATTGCTCAAGCGTGCTAATCTGATGAGGGTAATTCATATGGCAAATTAATAATAAAGAACGAATTCCAATTAATTACAAATTACCACCTTTTATTTTTGGTGAACAATGTTTTCACTCCTAGAATAAGGTAATAGAAAACATAAATGATATCGAAAAACAGCAAACCCCACCACAAACTAAAGCATTTTAGTTTCTTCATTATTGGGGCTAAAATGGCATATTGAATTAGTGTACGAGCACCAAAAGCCGTCAATGCAAACCATCGCACAGGCTCAAAAAACAACAATCCAATGGTAAGTGCATAGGTCAAAATGTGGGTCACACTAAAAAGACCCAACCAAAACCTAAATTTACCCTTATATTCCTTGCCGGTACTAAGATGCCGACTCTTTTGCTGCCAAAAATCACTCCAGGTTTTCTTGCCGTCGCTAAAGGTAAAAGCACCAGGTTCAATCTCAATCGAAGTATTTGTCGCTGTGGCTGTCTCATTTACAAAAAGATCATCATCGCCACTAAGAATATGATTGTGACTTGCGAATCCTTTATAGGCGAAAAATAAACTTTTACGATAACTTAAATTACGACCAACACCCATATACGGTGCTTTCGCTATTGCAAAGCTGAGATATTGAAGGGCAGTATAAAACGTTTCAAAACGCACAAAACGATTTAACAAGCCTTTGGTTCTTTTGTATGGCGCAAAGCCCAATACAATATGCGTATCTGGCGTATATTGACGTTGCATTAGCCGCAACCATTGATTGCCAACCGGATCACAATCGGCATCGGTAAGCAAAAGCAATTCATACTTCGAAGCCTTGATAGCCAAAGTAAGCACAAATTTTTTACCTTTAGGATAACGCTCATTCTCCACATATTTTATCTCACGAAGGTTTGGGAATTCTAAAGCCAACTCCGCCAAATAATCTGACGTCTCATCCCAACTATTATCATTGGCAACAATAACTTCAAAAACGGCATAATCCTGTTTTAAAATCGAAGGTAGATGTTTTCTTAGGTTTTCGATTTCATTTCGAGCACAGATAATAATCGAAACAGGTTCATCCTTTTTAATAATTTTAGTCGGGCTTTTATATAGAGCGAGTCGAATAAATAAGAAGAGGTAGTAGAGCAATTGCACACCCACCAACGCAAACAAGAAATAAAGAATGAAAAATACTATTGTGTTCAGCTCCATTGATAATTAATTGCAAAAATAAGACATTCACGTTTTTAAAAGACAGAGAATTAATCAACATTATTAATTATTTCGAAATGCGTGTTTTTTTCGTTCTTTTGTATCTGAAAGTAACAATAAACGGCTTAAAAATGCCGTTATTAGCAAAAACATAACTTTTCATGCGAAATTCGCTGCTTCTGCTATTCAGTCTTTTCAGTTTTGCCGGCTATGCCCAGCAACAATCAGACTCGTTGCATTGCGATTGCGGGAAAGCCTTAAGCATCCCGATTTATAAAAAACACCATCATATTGCACCTTCTGGGCATGGTACTGTTTATGAATTTGAACACAATGGCATGCAAAATGAGAAATACTTCGACAAGGAGCATAACACCATTTGGTATTCATTTACCATTCCTAGCGACGGTACACTTCAATTTGATATTATTGCGGATACGATAAAAGATGACTATGACTTCATTTTATACAAACAAGGAGGACGAGGCACTTGTGATAGTATCTTAGGCAAAACACTTATTCCTTTGCGTGCCAATATATCTCATAACGCACCTAAGACGAAAGGAATGACAGGCCTCTCTGCTGCTGGGCACTCTGATTTTAACAAACCAGGAATGCACGAAAACTACAGTAAGCCCTTAGCCGTAAAGTCTGGTGAACGCTATTTGCTTGTGTTGGATAATGTTTATGAAAAAGGGAATGGGCATACCTTAAAATTTAATTTCGACTTTAAATTTAAAGGCATCGTGCTTGACTCGACAAGCAATAAACCGCTGACAGCAGTAATAGCATTAAGCGACTTGAAAACCAACATTAAACTTCAAGAAACCAGCAGTGATTCTGCCTACGGTGGCACCTTTGAATTCCCCATTAACATATCTGATACTTTAAAATGGGTATTATCGATAGGCTCGAAAGGATATTTTAGCGAAAGTATGGTATTGACTCAAAATAACATTACTGGTTTTTTATCGCGGCCGCGGGTATTTAAGCTTCGTAAAATTATAAAAAACAAAAGCTTTGCCTTAAAAGACATCAACTTCTTCCCTAATAAAGATATTTTTAAACCAACATCAATTCCGGCATTGCAAAACTTGCTTAAAGTAATGCAGGACAATGGCACATTAAAGATTTTAATAGAAGGTCATACCAATTTTGACCCCAACACCACTAAAGAACGCGACATCCGCCTCTCTGAAGATAGAGCCGCTGCGGTAAAGAAATATTTAGCGGATAATGGTATTGATGAAACCCGTGTCACCATCAAGGGCTATGGAAGTACCCGCATGATCTATGCCTTTCCTCGAACGCAAGACGAACAACAAGCGAATATGCGAGTGGAAATAAAAATTGAGGACTTTTAGTTTGCAACCTTTTGGGGTTTTGGGGTTTACTATAAAAGTAACTCACCGCAAAAATGTCAATCAGTAAACCGTTTTTACTTATATTCCTTTTTTTAGTATATATCAAAGCTTTCTCAGGCAATATTTATGGAAGCGACATATCTTGGAAAAGACTTACAATCGATAGTTTTGAGATTAAAATTGAGGTTTACAATGACTGTGCCAAGCCTTTGGATAGCATCAATCCTGAAATAATTCCATTGCAATGTACTCCTACGTTTCCAATAAAATTCGAGAAATGTATTTCACATACTACATTCGATGTATCACGATGGTGTTCAAAAGACCGAAATAAATGTGATGTAAGTGCCAATTTACCCTATGGAATTGTCCTTAACACTTTTATTTACAAAATTTACCTAGGCGCCAATTCAAATTGCTGCTGGTACAAATTAGTCCTGAAAGGGCTAACACGCGATAATCAAATTGCAAATGGAAATGCCGGTGTCGCCTTCGAAACTTCAGCAACACTTAATAAATGTGATAGCAATAATCTTGCAAGTGTTGAATTTAAAAACAGAGGCGTCTTAATTAAATATAAAGGTGATGATGTTATGTTAAACCACGGTGTGGTGCTGCTTAGTGGTGACTCAATATCCTACGCTATGCAAACACCAATTAATTCCAACTTCATTAAACCATACTCCGAAACCTACCCTTTCGCCTGCTATGGCGGTAACGTAAAACCAAGTTTTAAAATGCCTTTTTATGGATTTGGGCTTGATAGTATAACTGGAAATATAAGTTGCCGCCCAATAGAAAACGGATACTTCATTTTTAGGATGGAAGCAAAGCAATGGAAGAAGTTAAACAATGCATACACATTAGTCGGAATTTCTAACCGTGAAATGATGTTCTTGGTTGCTGACAAGCCAATTACCAACGCGCCTACTTTGACTGGCCCGTATAGCTATAAATGTCAACCTGGACAGCAAATATGCATTAATATAAATACCTCTGATATAGATGTGGATGATACCGTTCGCGTGCATTGGGATCGCAGATTATTTAATGCCTCATTCACGAATAATAATGGTCAGGCCAAACATGCTTCGGCAAATATTTGCTGGACCCCGAGCGATAACGATGCCAGCTGTCTGCCATACTATTTTAGTGTAACCGCCATAGACGATAACTGTTGGCGTCAAGAGCAAACATCAAAAGAATATAGTATTATGGTTATCCCCACAATTATATCAGAAAACAAAATCACTAAAATTAATTGCCACACCTATCAATTTAAAAATACCCCAGTTAATAGAAGTGGATGTTTAGCAAATTTGCCTTATGAAACAAAGTGGTTTGAACCAAAATTAATTGGCACAGGAATAGCCAATACTTTGATTGGGACACAGGATAGTATTCGATATGATTTCAAAACTGGCGGGCGGCATTTACTAAAGTATTCTTTTGCTGCAGATGGTGTTATTAATGTTTATTTTGACACCCTGAACATTGATACTTTCGGGTTTGTGAAAATTATCAATTCTGATTCAACAATAAATGCAAAAGACACCGTAATACTTTTTGCTACTACTAGCTGCGGTAAAAAGAACAATGAATACCAATGGTGGGGCAACGGCATATTATTAGACACCAACGCTACTATAAAAGTTTACCCCTCGGTAACCACCACATATACTATTATTAACAAAGGACTTTTTGCTCCTTGCGATGTTACAGAAGACAATATTACACTTACAATTCCTGGCACAATTGGAATCCATAACAAAACTATAAAAGACTTCCCATACATAAACAACCCTTTTAATGAAAAAATACTCTTTTTAAATGATGGAATATTTGAACAATTGACTTTGTACTCAATGGAGGGAAAGTGTATGTTATATTCAAATCTTGATTTAGGTTTAAATAGCATTAACGCTTGCCTTCTTTCCTCTGGAGTGTATATTCTAGAACTTAAGAAAGATGACCGTAATATTCGAATTAAGGTAATTAAAATTTAAATTTACTCGTATAAATAGCTTCCATTCGAATATAAAAAATCGAATCTAGATTAGTTTTTGTTGTTATATTTTCACTACCTTTGATTATTGTTTACACTGCCATGAAAATAGTTTATTCAACGCTTCTTTTCTGTTTACTCGGCCTTGCTGCATCTGCGCAATTAAATACCGATTCCACCCGCGCCACATCGCAACGCATGTCCATGTATGATTTGAAAGTTAGCCGAACCAACGATCATTTGCACCCTAAATATGCCAACCTTGCCAATCCAGGAGGCCCAGGCTATGATATAGATGGTGCAGTATTTCGCTCCGAAGCTATTATCAATCGCCATGCGACCAATATCAACGATTTAATTCGTTAAATAACTGCTATAGCAACATTGGCTTCGGCAAAGCAATCTGCACGATGTATCACAATTTCTTCTATTTTTGCATGATACCTAAAAAAACAAACGACTTGTTATGCCTTTTTATTATACCCTAGGTGCAATACCACCAAAACGACATACGCAATTTCGAAAAGCAGATGGCACGCTATATTCGGAAGAATTAGTTAGTACCGAAGGATTTAGCAGCCTCTATAGCCTAGTTTATCATTGTCATCCACCTACGTTAGTAAAAAACATCGAAGAAGCCTACAGCGTAAAGCCAGAAGCACGCCTAAAAACAAATCTCCAAAATCGATCTTTTCTCACCTTTAAAACACAACCAGAAGACGATTATCTAAAGTCTAGAAAAGTGCTATTATTTAATAACGATTTGTATATGAGTTCGGCAGCTCCTCGCAAAAGCATGACCGAATACTTCTATAAAAATGCGGATGCCGATGAAGTGATTTTTGTGCACGAAGGAAGTGGCAGATTGAAGACACTATATGGTGAAATTGCTTTTGAATATGGTGATTATCTTGTGGTACCAAGAGGAGTTATCTATCAGTTGGAATTCAACGATGAGAAGAACCGACTGATGATCATAGAAAGCTTCTCACCAATTCGTCCTCCTAAACGATACACAAACGAATTCGGCCAACTGCTTGAGCATTCGCCTTATTGTGAACGCGACATAAAACTACCTCGCGACTTAGTCACTTACGACGAACTTGGTGATTTTAAGGTGCTAATAAAAAAGCAAGATCATATTTACCCTTATACCCTAGGAGCTCATCCATTTGGAGCTATCGGTTGGGATGGATTTCAATATCCGTATGGTTTTAGCATACACAACTATGAGCCAATTACAGGTCGCGTGCATATGCCACCACCAATACATCAAACCTTTGAAGGTCATAATTTTGTAATTTGCTCCTTTGTGCCGCGCATGTACGATTATCATCCACTAAGTATACCAGCACCCTATAACCACAGTAATGTGGATAGCGATGAAGTTTTATATTATGTAGATGGAGACTTTATGAGCCGTAAACATGTTGAGCGTGGTATGATCTCCCTACATCCTAAAGGAATCCCACATGGACCTCATCCGGGTATGGCAGAAAAGAGCATCGGCAAAACTGCAACGCAAGAACTTGCTGTTATGATTGACCCTTTTTACCCATTGATGATTACAGATGAAGCGATGCAATGTGAAGACCCCGGATATTATAAAAGCTGGATAGAATAGACAAAGCCACTTTGCTGGAAAAAAGCCCAACTATACGACGCCCAAGAGATACTGTGGGCTTGGGTTTTATAAAGTGGATTTTTTCTGAAAAAAGATTTTGTTTTTTATCCGTATTTTTTTATTTATTTGCGCCCTTAAAATTAAAAGTAATAAACTAAATTATATACTATGTATTGGACACTTGAACTTGCCTCCTATTTGGATGATGCACCATGGCCTGCAACGAAAGACGAATTAATAGATTTCGCCATTAGAAGCGGAGCGCCTTTGGAAGTAATTGAAAACTTGCAGGAATTGGAAGATGATGGTGAACCTTTTGAAACTATTGAAGAGGTTTGGCCAGATTATCCAACGCCCGACGATTATTTCTTCAATGCCGACGAACTTTAAAAAAGAGACCCTTCCCTAACTGGAAGGGTTTTTTTATTTTAGCACCTCCGTACAAGAAACCAACACTTTCGGAATAGCCGATTAATTTCTTAATCTAGATTATTAACATACCAATATAATTGGTTGTAATTTTGCAATATAAATAAAACGATAAAAACGTAGTAATTATAATGGCAAACTCAATTTTACATAAAGCTAATACCCGTGGCGACGCCAACCACGGATGGCTTCACAGTAAACATTCGTTTAGCTTTGCCAACTACTATAACCCTGAGCGAATGCACTTTGGCGTGCTGCGCGTATTAAATGATGATATTGTAGCTGGAGGTCAAGGGTTTGGTTTGCATCCTCACGATAATATGGAGATTATTTCCATCCCGTTACAAGGGGATTTGGAACACAAAGACAGTATGAATAACATCACTGTAATCCGCAATGGCGATATCCAGGTAATGAGTGCAGGAACAGGAATTTACCATAGCGAATATAATAAAAACAAGGAAGATGAGGTACGTTTTTTACAGATTTGGGTATTCCCAAACAAAAAAAATGTAATGCCACGATACGATCAGATTACCCTAAAAACCGAAGACCGACACAATAAACTTTGCCAGGTACTTTCGCCATATCCGAACGACGAAGGGGTTTGGATTTATCAAAATGCCTGGTTTCATCTTGGTAATTTTGATGCAGATGTATCTACAGAATACCATTTCAAAAGCAAGGACAATGGACTTTATGTATTTAATTTACATGGCGATATGATGGTGAATGAGCAACGCTTATCTTCCCGAGATGGCTATGGGATATGGGACATAAGCAGTGTAACGATTACTGCAAATTCACAAGCCGAATTTCTACTTATGGAAGTTCCAATGACACTATAAAAATTAAACCTATTTTTCAATAACCATTATTACATCAAAATTATGTCAACTACAACATGGGCTTTAGACCCAACACACAGCGAAATCCAATTCAAGATAAAACACTTGATGATTACTACGGTAACTGGAAGCTTTAAATCGTTTACGGCTTCAGCAACCACCGAGGGCGAAGATTTCTCTACCGCCAAAGTTTCTTTTGAAGCAAACACCGCCTCGATAGATACAAACAACGAACAAAGAGATGGACACATCAAAGGAGGCGATTTCTTTGACGTTGAACAACATCCATCGATATCTTTCAACTCATCAAAAATTGAGCATGGAAACGAAGCTGGTCATTACAAAATGCATGGTGATCTTACCATCAAAGGCATTACTAAGCCAGCCACAATGGACGTAGAGTTTGCAGGAACCGAAAAAGATCCTTGGGGAAATCAAAAAGCTGGATTTACAGTAAGCGGAAAAATAAACCGCAAAGACTGGGATTTAAGCTGGAACGCTACACTCGAAAGTGGAGGCCTTTTGTTAAGCGAAGACGTGCGCGTTCTTGCTGAAATTCAAATGGTAAAACAAGTACCAGCTGCCATTTAATTACAAAGACAATAAAAAAAGAAATAGACTTATTTCCGTTTCGAGAATATAGATACTAATTCTTGGTAGTGAAGAGCCATTCCTCAAAAAGGAGTGGCTTTTTTGGTACCATATAATATTACAAGGCGACGAAATGAGTTGATTTTAGCGTACAATTTGGATATTGCATAATAAAAGCAAGAATACCCAGTATTTATGCGTACCTTTGTACTTTATAACTAATACACAATTAAATGTCACAACAAGGTACAGTAAAATTTTTTAATGATGAAAAAGGCTTCGGATTCATCACACCGACACAAGGTGGAAGCGAAATCTTCGTTCATACTTCAGGCTTAATCGACAAGATTCGTGAAAACGATACTGTTAGCTTCGATGTAGAACAAGGCAAAAAAGGCCCTAACGCGGTAAATGTAAAAATAGCTTAACACGTTTCAAACATAAATCGTATAAATCCCTCTTCCTATCGGAAGGGGGATTTTTTTTGCCCACTTGGCTGCAAATCACCCTTAGGTATAAAATAGAGTGTTGGTAACCCTACTTTTTTGTTATCCCCTCCATCTCTACCCGCATGCTGCGAAGCATCGTCATAATACTTTCCAGGTTTAGCTCCTCTTCTTTCTTATCCGAAATATTCAAATTGCAAACAAACTCCCAAATCTCTAACACATCGGCAGCATCAACAGTAAACGGAGGGTAGTTTTTGTTGTCGGAATGCATCTCTAGCTCAAAGCCATTCATATAAATGCGTTTGTAAACTACACCATCACTTTTTGTCACTAAAATATACGTACGCCCATTTCGGATGTTTTTTAACGACTCCACATATTTACCAATAACATAACATCCATCGGCCAAAGGAGGCATAGAATCACCTTTGATAATAAAAGCGCGGTGTTTCCCCACTACCTTAAACGGTAGATTCATCACTGGCAACTTTTCTATAAAATCCGGATCGGCATAACCCGTAAGGTAACCCGCAGAAGCACGCACCGTAACAACTTCCACCACGTCGTTATTTTCCTTATCAATCATAATAGGAAACAAGATTCTATTCTCTCCGACCTTAATAAAAGATTCGCCATTGAATTTTGTGAGGTCGGCTTTCACCAACGCATCCACCGCAATATGAAATAGATTGGAAAGCTTCACCAACACATCGATCGGTGGATCACAACGCTCTTCTTCGTACGAGCCAATACGTGCACGACTGATGCCTAGCTTCGTTGCCATTTGTTCCTGCGACCACTTTCTAAGTTGGCGCAGATGCCTGAGGTTTTTAGAAATCTTACTCATACTAAAATATTTAGCACAAACATACTAAAATATTTGGTAATTTGCAACACCTTTTTAAGCTATCCTTTTCAGTAGTAATTTTGATGGCAGCGCGCGCACTTTCTTGTCCTTCAACATGCACTAAAACAAAGGGCTACGCATTACACCATGGACCGCAATATTGTACATATCGACCTAGACTCCTTTTTTGTTTCTGTAGAGCGCCTTAACAATCCCAAGCTTATTGGCAAGCCAGTGTTGGTGGGAGGCACCAGTGATAGAGGCGTAGTAGCTTCGTGCAGCTACGAGGCGCGAGCCTTCGGCGTGCATTCGGCCATGCCGATGAAACAGGCAAAACAACTTTGTCCCGAAGCTATCCTCGTGCGAGGCGATCATGAGCAATACAGCAACTACTCCAATATTGTTACCGAAATTATTAGTGGCGATGTACCGCTTTACGAAAAAACATCGATTGATGAGTTTTACATCGACCTCACCGGCATGGATCGTTATTTTGGTTGCTATAAAATGGCGACGGAATTACGTCAGAAAATAATGAAAGAAACAAACCTGCCTATTTCATTTGCGATGTCGACGAACAAAACCGTATCGAAGGTGGGAACAGGTGAAGCCAAGCCCAACGGACAGAAAGAGATTCCTTTTGGAACCGAGAAATCGTTTTTAGCCCCGCTTTCCATCCGTAAAATTCCAATGGTGGGCGACAAAACATTTCAGCTATTGCGTGACATGGGCATACAGTGGATTCATACCTTGCAAGAGATGCCCTTAGCGCTGATGCAGCAGGTACTTGGCGACAATGGCGCTCTCATTTGGAAGAAAGCCAATGGCATCGACAACACACCGGTGATTCCGTATTCCGAGCGTAAATCTATTTCCACCGAGCGTACCTTCGACAAAGACACCATTGATGTGAAAGCGCTAAAAGGCATCCTCATTGGCATGACGGAGAAACTCGCGTTTCAGCTGCGTAGTGAAGAAAAGCTAACGGCATGTGTGACGATAAAAATTCGGTATTCCGATTTTAACACCTATACCATGCAAGCCCGTATTCCATATACATCGCTCGACCATGTTCTTATTGATAGAGTATCGGGGTTGTTTGATAAGCTTTTTCAAAAGCGAATGCTCATTCGACTCATTGGAATAAAATTCAGTCATCTTATTCAGGGAGGCCATCAGTTTAATATGTTTGAAGATACGGCCGAACAGATACAGCTATATCAGGCGATGGATAAACTGCGCAACCGTTATGGTAAAGATGCGGTGAATAGAGCTGCGGGCATGGACTTAAACGACCCCAAGAACACAAAAAAATAACCCCTTAGAAATACCCTGAAGCCACATCGTTGCAAGGCAATATTAGGCCAGTTTTTTTATTGCTTAAAAATTTTGCCACAATTTTTTAGCGGGTATTTTACCATCGCAACACTATTGTTGATAACCAAAACTACTCACCAACGAAATTTGAAGCAGCAAAAAAAACAATACACCAAAAGCAACTATTGGTGAATAGCCAACCACAAAAAACAATGCTTCTTAATTGCCATACTTATTATAGCTTCTGCTACGGAACTTTTGCCATCGATGAGCTAGTAAATAATGTGCGAACATTGGGCTATACCGAATTCGTACTATCCGACATCAACAATACCTCCGCAGTGCTCGATGCAGTACGAACCGCCAACAACTATGGCATTAAGCCAATTGTAGGCATCGACTTTCGCAACCAAGCCGAACAGCTTTATGTTGGTATTGCACGTAACAACGAGGGCTTTAAAGAACTAAACGACCACTTGTCGGAGCACCTCCATCACTCGAAAGATTTTGATGCCATAGCGCCCGACTTTAACAATGCCTATATTGTTTACCCACTGCGCGCCTACAAAGGATGGAAACTACATGAGCACGAATTTATTGGAATAGCAGCCAAAGAATTGCAACAGCTTCCTTTCTCAAAAGCAAAAAAATACATCCATAAAATGGTGGTGTTGCAAACAGCCTCATTCGCAGGCGCACTGCAATTTAACGCCCACCGGCTTTTGCGCGCCATCGACACGAACACCTTGCTGAGCAAACTACCCCAAGGGCAACAAGCACAGGGCGACGAAATAATGCTACCCAAATACACGCTACATAATGCGTTCTCGCAATACCCACAAATCGTGTTGAATACGCAACAATTACTAGCGAACTGTACTATTAACTTCATCTATGGCAAGCTCGCAAACAAAAACTTAAAACACTATACCGAATCGATGGCCGACGATATCGCGCTGCTCCGCAGAGAAACAATGGCTGGGATACCGTATCGGTATAAAAATCCATCGCAAGAGGTGATGATGCGTATTGAAAAAGAGCTCGACATTATTACCCAACTCAACTTTTCGTCATACTTCCTCATCAACTGGGATATTATTAAATATGCGCAGCACCACGATTATTATTACGTTGGACGCGGTAGCGGAGCCAACAGCATCGTGGCCTACCTCCTACGCATTACCGATGTAGATCCGATTGACCTCGATTTGTATTTCGAACGATTTATTAATCTGCACCGCAGCAATGCTCCTGATTTTGATATGGATTTTTCGTGGACCGATCGCGACGATATAACACGATATATATTTGAACGGTTTGGGCGTAAACGTACCGCCCTTCTTGGTGCTTACAATACATTTCAGCATGATGCTGTAATACGTGAGTTAGGTAAAGTTTTTGGGTTGCCACCTTCCGAAATCGAACGTTTGCAATACCACGATAGATACCCCGACATTGACATGCTTGGAAAACTGGTGTTACGTTATAGCGAACGTATCAAAGGATTTCCCAGTCACCTAAGCATACACTCGAGCGGTATTATCATCGCCGAAGAGCCCATTCATTATTATTCGGCCACAAGCATGATGCCGAAAGGGTTTCCAACCACACAATTTAGCATGCTAGAAGCCGAAGATATCGGGCTTTATAAATTCGACATCTTGAGCCAACGGGGCCTAGGGAAAATTAAAGACACGGTAACGCTTGTAAAAGAGAATCATGGGGTGACCTTGGATGTTCATAATGTAGCTCAATTTAAAGAAGATGAAAACGTGAAATCCTTATTACGCGTTGGGAAAACAATTGGTTGTTTTTATGTAGAGTCGCCGGCAATGCGTATGTTACTTACTAAATTACGTGCTGAAGACTACCTGCGCGTGGTTGCTGCGAGCTCCATCATACGCCCAGGGGTAGCTAAAAGCGGCATGATGCGCGAATACATTTTACGCTATCGCGATGTAACGCTTCGCAAAAAGGCACAAGAGGCCCTTCCCGAACTCTACCATATTTTAGAAGAGACTTATGGGGTTATGGTATATCAAGAAGACGTTATAAAAATCGCACATCTCTTCGCCGGACTTACATTGGCGGAAGCTGATGTACTTCGAAGAGGGATGTCGTGGAAGTTTAGGCAACGTAATGAATTTTCGAAAGTAGAAGAAAAATTTTTCACCAACTGTCGCGCAAAAGGGTACGATGAAAAACGTATCATCGACATCTGGCATCAGATTGAAAGCTTTGCAAATTTCGCCTTTTCCAAAGGCCACTCTGCAAGCTATGCCGTAGAAAGCTATCAAGCTTTATTTCTAAAAGCCTATTACCCTCTCGAATATATTGTAGCCACATTAAATAATGGCGGTGGCTTTTATAGGAAAGAATTATACATACATGAAGCCCGTATGAATGGCGCTCGTATTGAACGCCCCTGCATCAACAACAGCGGTATTTTATCGACTATACAAGGGAAATCGATATACCTCGGATTGCATATGATTGCTGAATTAGAATTGCATAGTATTGAACTTATTCTTGCAGAACGACTTCGACATGGAGCCTTTAGAGACATCGCCGATTTTATAAAACGCGTACCCCTTTCGATAGAGCAATTGCGATTGCTTATTCGTGCTGGAGCTTTCACCTTTACCGGAAAAAAGAAGAAAGCATTGTTGTGGGAAATACATACGATGTTACATCCGGCGAAAGCCGTACCACGAGGAGCCGCATTGTTTGAGGCCGAGATTAAACAGTGGAAGTTACCCGAACTCATAGAGTCGCCCATCGACGAAGCTTTTGATGAGATCGCGCTGTTTGGATTTTCGCTAAGCTCCCCCTTTAATCTGCTTCGCGACCCGCCACCCGTAAATTTAAAAGCACACGATTTAAAACGCGGCATCAACAAAAAAACGGCTATTGTTGGATATCTCGTCAATTACAAAAGAACACGAACATCAAAAGGAGAAAACATGTATTTCGGCACCTTCATCGACATCGACGGGGATTGGATTGACACCGTTCATTTTCCACCCAGCGTAAAAAAATATCCATTTACGGGCTCAGGCTGCTATGAAATACGCGGGAAGGTAGTTGAAGAATATGATTTTCTGAGCATTGAAGTAGAGTATCTCAAACATTTGCCAATGGCCGATCGGGATAAAATACCTGATCGATTATTGTAGTGTATTTTTATTGTATATTTTATTTAAAGCGATGGAAATCGAAAATCGTTTAAGACAACAATACGGGTATCGTTTAAAATATAATCAGGTAAATTTCCAGCATTTATTATTACTGGCGTTTTTTGCAAAGAGTAGATCTTGTCGAGTTGCTCTGGTTTCGGTATTATCGTATACACTTTCATATCCGTAAAAAACATCAATTGTGTTGCATCCAAATAGCTGACATTAAACAGAACAACATCCTGTTCTTTGAACCTCGAATTTAACCCGTCGAGCTTTTTTTTGTATTCGGCAAAAACCTGCTTCTTCCCATTGCCATAGTGATCTTTATAATGTTGAGGAATATTAAAGAACCCGACCATGGCAAAAACCAAAACCACATATTTGAACTGCGAATATCTGACACTTTTAGAACGTTCAAACAGCCAATGCATTACACTACCGATAGCAATAAAAATAAATGGCGAAACAATAAAGACGAACGATGCCATTTTAGTTGCTGCAACAGAAAAAAAAACATACACAAAAACAATACTGCTAAGAATGAATGCGCTGTATGCCCTATTGCTCAAGGCTTTTAGAAGAAACATTAAACTTACAAGAACCAGTATTGGCCCGAGATGTAATCCAAAAGGATAAATATCTTTCATGGTTTTAAGATAGTAATACCAAGGCCCATCGTGCAGTTCTACCACCATGTTAAAGTGTTGAGAAATCAATGCGAATTCTTGTTGTGCAGCCTGAGGAAATACTTGAAAAATATAGAACTGCCATGGCAAAAAAACAGTAAGGCAGCATAAAAATGCAACCCCAATTTGCACGTAGTTTTTTATGTTAACTCGAATTTCTTTATCCGTAAGAATTGCCATTCCCCAGCCTCCAAAAACAAGAATCCCAGCTAACCATTTCACCAACACAGCCATACCAGCAAATACCCCTATCGCGAACACCCATTTCCATTCCTTCGCTTTCGAATAATTAAACCAGGCCCAGCATGAAGCACATACATAAAAAACAAAAGCAACATCATTATGATCGTTACACGCAGCTCCGCTTACTAGTGCCAGTGGATAATAGGCTATAGCATAAATCAATGCTGCATAATATCCCACCTTTTTATTCATCACTTGCACCCCAATCGAATAAATAAAATAAATCTGTATTGTAGACATAAGCACACTTGGCAGCCGGGCTGCAAATACGGAAGTGCCGAGCATTTTAATACTTAACGCCATTTGCCATAAAAACAAAGGCTGTTTATGTAGCCAAATATTCCCTTCTACCCACCCATTACCCATGCTAATTAATGGACTATCGTACAGGGTAGGAGTAAGCCAATGTTTCGTAAAATTTTTAGCCACCACTCCATGAAAACATTCGTCCCAGCTATTAAGCAAAGTATCGAATAACGCTAATGAAATGCGCATACACAAGCCTCCCAAGAGCAAAAATATAATTGATGACGGCCGCTGCTTTAAAAAACTTCGGAAACTAACGACGATTAAAACTATAGACAAAAAAAGGAAAGCGAACTGCATTTATATTAAAAGTTATAGCCTATTTTATTCTTGCAATAATAGTAATAAATAGTGGACTAGCTTCACGTCTTTTATCCAACAAAATGCTCGTTTTGCAGAATACTATTTTCGAAAAAAACACTTCGCAGACTTCCATTTGTGTATTTTTACAACCAAAATCCCGGAGCACCCATCCCTTAATTCATGCCTAGCCACCGACACTTTATTATACATAAGCCTTATGGATATTTAAGTCAATTTGTTTGTGTTTTAAAAAAGAAAAAACTACTTGGAGAACTGTATAATTTCCCTGAATTTACGATGGCCATCGGTCGCCTCGATGAAGATAGTGAGGCCTTTTATTACTTACCACCGATGGCATGATGAGTGAGCGTATTAGAAGCAAAACTATTGAAAAGGAATACTACGCTCAGGTTGACGGAGACATCACCGAAGAAGCCATTAATGCGCTGCAGCAAGGAGTAGAAATTGGTGTTAGAGGAACCAAATACCAAACACTGCCATGCAACGTAATTAAGCTTAGCCAAGCACCTGAATTTCCTCCACGCACCAAGCGCTTGCGCGATGACCGTCATGGTCCAACATGTTGGATTTCGGTGACGCTTACAGAAGGGAAAGTACGGCAAGTGCGTAAGATGACTGCCGCTGTTGGGTTTCCTACGCTACGCCTTTTTCGAGTGCGCATAGGAAAAATTTATCTGGGCGATTTAGCAGCCGGAGAAGTTCAAGAAATAGATGGATTTGCGGTTTAAGCCAAGACTAAGCATCGAGCCCCAAACGTTGTGAAATATTATAGGCATTTCGTTCTCCTCCATTACGAGAGATAAGCTCGCCCAAGAACCCTGCAATAAAAAGTATAACACCAATTACTAGCAAGGTAAGAGCAATATAAAACGAAGGTTTTTCGACGAGATTACGAGAATGAGCTGTATAATTAAATACCTTCTCCCAGATTAGGAATACAGTAGCAACAAATCCGATTAAAAAAGACAAAGTACCCATTACGCCAAAAAAATGCATTGGGCGCTTCCCAAATTTACCCATGAAAAAGATCGTGAGTAAATCAAGAAATCCATTTACAAAACGCTCTAAACCAAACTTAGTAGTACCGTATTTGCGGGCACGGTGTTCCACCACCTGTTCTCCAATTTTTCTGAATCCTGCCCATTTGGCAATTACCGGAATATAGCGGTGCATCTCGCCATAAACCTCAATGTTTTTTACAACATCACTACGATAAGCTTTTAAGCCACAATTAAAATCGTGCAACTTAATGCCACTCATAGATTGCGTAGCAAAGTTGAATAATTTAGAAGGGATATTTTTTGTTAATGCATTGTCGTAGCGTTTCTTTTTCCATCCACTCACCAAATCGAATTTCTCTTCTGTAATTTTCTTGTACAGACCCAGAATTTCATCAGGACTATCTTGCAAATCTGCATCCATGGTAATTACCACATCGCCAGAGGCTGCTGCAAAACCCACATTCAGAGCTGCCGATTTTCCGTAGTTTCTTCTAAACTTAATGCCCTTCACATTTGCATCGGAAGCCTTCAAGGTTGTGATTGTTTCCCAGCTGCCATCATTACTACCGTCATCGATAAAAATAATCTCATAACTCAACGCATGCTGATTACACACGCGCTTTATCCAATCGTGCAATTCTGGCAACGATTCGCTTTCATTAAGCAGCGGTATTACAACTGAAATATTCAAGATGATTTAATTTAATTCGTCTGGGTTGCTTTTCTTAACGAAAGCAGAAACGATAAGTGAGAAAAAGAAACACATAAAAACGCTACCAAGCAAAACGAAAATAGACATCCAAGAAGGAGTCATGAATTTTCGTGCCATGCTAAGGCCCATCTCTGCTTGCTCTTCCGTCATATTCGGATTGCCTTCCATCATTTTTTGCTGCGCCACTTCCATCATTTTATCTGCATAGTCAATTGGCATTAAATACTGCAAAATAACAAAGGTAGTTAACGATGCTATTAAACCGTAGAAAAGACCAATTAATGCACCAAGACCGAGCCCTCTGCCATATGACATAAAACCTCCAAGTTCACGATCGCGATGCTGTTGCGTAGCAACAACTAAAACTAAAATAATGATGGCATACATTGCAAACTGTATAATTTTGGTAATGCCTGAGTCCTGATTTTCAGGTGCAAAACCTCCCATCGCAAAATTCAATGTTGACGTTGCAACACCAACGAGTCCGAGGATAGCTCCCCATCGCATTGCTGAAGGAACAGGTGATATATTTTGTACTTCCATTATGTTTTCTTTTATAATACGACTAGGTGGTAATTTAATTTATTGTTGTAAATCCGTTTAACGCCGCATAAGCGGCAAGTTGATAATGCGTAAATGTACTTAAGTCTATTTTTGTTTTATGCTCCAAACCATAAAAATAAAGCATCAAAGGCAAAAATAATTCTTTCATATCAGAATCGTTAGAAAGCTCCTTAGATATATTTAAAATTGCCTCTTCGTCAGTATCAATAGCATCTTGATGTTTAATAATATCTTCATAAATTCGATGTTCATCTTGAAATTCATCTTCATGAACCAACAAGAAATCATCTAAAAACGTAGCAAGATTGGCGGTTATATCATCATCCTTACATTCCTGTAAAAACAAAAACATATTTAACAATTCACTACCTCTATCTAGCGTTCCTTCTTCAATAACGAGCCACTCTTCACTATCAAAAAATGCTTCGCGATCGGTGCTCCTTGCGATAGCATCTATGATAAGCAAATCCACCAGTATTTCACTTATTGATTTTATTTTATGAATCTCGACTATAGCATCAATACGTTTTAACTTATCCATGAATTTATCTTCGGATGAAAAAACTATCATCACCTCGGCTCTCACGTTAAGTTGACGTTCCCCTGCAAATATGCTCTCGAGTGCGTTTCTAATTGGTTTATGCATTGTATTTATTGGCTTTTCTATACTTTTTATTTTTAGTGCAATTTACTATTTTAATATTCAAATTCGATAACGATTAATTTTATAAAAGCACCTCAAATTGAACTTTCTATACATTTGCAGGCAAACCTAATAAATCATTTTAACTAAACAACATCAAAATACCATGTGTGCGAAAAAAAAGTTTGTGACAACCAATCCCAAACTACCTATAATAAAGGATAATTGGCTACAAAACCCCTTAGATGAGCGAGGCTTATATTGCAACTTAAATGAGAAGTCGGAACGAGGCTTGAAAGAGGTGTTGCAATGGCAATTGGGCAAGAAGCCACATAGGCTAGAAAAGAAAGTAGAGCAATTTTGCCACACCGTAAATTTCAACTCACACTTCTTACAGAACAAAAGCGACGGCGTGGTTTGGCTAGGTCATGCCTCGTTTCTGTTGCATATTGATGGCATTCGGATTGTCATCGACCCCATCTTTTGGGGCATTAGCGGACTAAAGCGAAAAACCGCCATGCCATGCCATCCATCAGAAATAAAAGATGTTGATGTTATACTGCTCTCACACAACCACAGAGACCACGCTGATGAAAAAAGCATGAAATTACTTTGTGCAACGAATCCAACAGCCTTAATTTTAACGGGCTTGCAAATTGGAAATTTACTACGACAATGGAAGATTCAAAATGTAATTGAAGAGGCGGGGTGGTACCAACAATATAGTTTCCGAAAGTTGAACATTGCATATTTACCAGCCAAACATTGGAGCCGAAGATTCCTTTGGGATTTGAATGAAATGCTTTGGGGTAGTTTTATTATTCAAGGCAAAAACCAATCTATTTATTTTGGTGCCGACAGCGGCTATGACGCGCATTTCAAGGAAGTGGGCTCTCTTTTTGGAACTATCGATATTGGCATTTTAGGTTGTGGTGCCTACAAGCCAGAATGGTTTATGAGCACCAGTCATAAAAACCCGGCCGAGGCGGTTAAGGCGTTTAATGATACCGGAGCCAAAGTATTTATTCCGATGCATATCGGAACATTTGACCTAAGCGACGAACCCTTAAGTGAGCCGTTCCGATTACTAAAGAACTATGAAGAAGAACTGAAAATTAATGGGGAGCTTAAAATTTTAGATATCGGCACCACCCTATTTTACTAAATCGAATTAAACCACCTTTCTCGATATTTATTTATGTTAGAAAATTGAACTTTTATCTTCATGCAAATATTATAATTAACAAGAATCAATCATAAATAACATAGAAAATAAAAACAGCCACAATAACTCGAATTTTAAAGCACCAAAATTCTTATCTTGCCAACAAAAATATTATTCATGCGTATACTACTTCTTGTCGCAATTATCATATCTACCTTTGCTTTGGGTGCTCAAAACCCTACACCCGCTAAATCTCAGTCGGCGGCTATTGTAATACAAAACGCTACTATACATACAGCCACAGGCCTTGTAATTGAAAAAGGCACCATTACTTTTGAAGCGGGCAAAATTACCTATGTTGGAAAAGAGAGCAAATCCATAGCCAACGCCACCATCATTGATGCCACCGGAAAACATGTATATCCTGGATTTATAGCCCCAAATAATTATTTGGGATTAAATGAAATAGAAATGGTGCGTTCTACCTTAGACTATACAGAGGTTGGTGATATCAACCCAAATGTAAGAAGCCTTATTGCCTACAATACCGATTCGAAAATTACCCCTACCATAAGAGTTAATGGCGTATTACTTTCACAATGTACGCCCCAAGGAGGCATTGTAAGTGGTAGCAGTAGCATAGTTCAACTCGATGCTTGGAATTGGGAAGATGCTGCTTATAAAACGGACGATGGCATACATTTAAACTATCCTGAGTTTGCACCAAGTGGCACCAATGAAGATGAAATAAAAAGAAATGATGACAATGAAAAAAAGCAATTTACACTTATCGAAAAGCTAATGCAAGACGCCTATGCCTATTGCCAAGAAAGTAGTCATTCGTCGGTGAATGCTAAATTCGAAAGTATGAAAGGCCTCTTTAGCAAAACAAAAACAATTTATGTGCATGTAGATTATGTAAAAGGTATAATACATGCTATCAATTTCTTTAAAAAATACAAAGTCAATTTGGTTTTAGTGGGTGCTGCTGATGCCTATCAGGCTTTGGATTTAATTAAAGAAAATAACATTTCTGTGATTCTAAATAACACACACCGCTTACCTTCCCGAAATCAGGAAGCCATTGATATGCCCTATAAGACAGCCGCCATATTGCAGCATGAGAACATAAAATACTGTTTATGCACCAATGGGGGGTGGCAAATTCGGAACCTCCCATTTATGGCTGGAACTACCGCCGGATATGGCATTAGCAAAGAACAAGCACTAGAAAGTATCACCAAAAATACGGCTGAAATTTTAGGAATCGACAAAACCACCGGCACCTTAGAAGTAGGAAAAGATGCCACACTTTTCATTTCAAAGGGTGACGCGCTCGATATGCAAGGAAATATTTTAACACACGCTTTTATACAAGGACGAGAAATTAACTTAGATAATTCTCAAAAGCAATTGAATAAAAAGTATGCAGAAAAATACAATATCAAAGTTGAGTAAACACATACTAATTATTACCCTTAAAAACGCTGAGTGCCGTTCCATTGCGATCAATTTTACCCGATGTGGTGTATACTAATTTGGATGTAAAATAAAACCGCTTTGGTAATTCATACTTCTGCAAATTGTGCGACAACTCTTGAAAAATTGTTAATTCTATTGCTGTATCCAAGGTTGCTGTTTCAAAAATAACAATCAACGCTTCCCCGAGCTTTTCGTCAGGTTGCTTCCATGCGCAAAAATTGAAAAAATTTAACTTTAAGGCTGTTAAAGCAATGTCAACAGCAATTTCCACCTTCTCAAGTGAAATTTTAACACCACCACTATTAATTGTATTATCTGCGCGTCCTAATACTTGGAAACGGCCGTCTGCCCCTAAAAAAAGCCTATCGTTGGTTTTTAATTGCCTATGGAATGGTGTTGTTATTACCGCACATTGATTCTCACCTATACTTATTTTTACGTCAGGAAGCAAAGCAAACATTGGCTTCTTTTCTACTCCATTAATGAGCTGCAAAGCAATATGAGAGGCGGTTTCAGTCATTCCATAAGTGGCATAAATTCGGGTTGGTCGATTCTGCAATGCGTTTATCATCGAATTGCTTAATGATGCCCCTCCAACAAGTAAAACTTCAATCCGATCGAGTTCATCAAGCCTACTTTCAGCTATCAATTGGGCCACTTGCAAAGGCACCATGGAGGCAAGGTTGTAGTAGTTTGAAGTTGCACTAGTAAAGGGGTTTGATGCTGGATGAACAACCTCCACGCTCATTTTAAGATACAAGGCTCTTGCTAACATCATCATACCCCCTGCTTTATTTGCATCAATACAATGCAAAATATGCATGCCTGATTTTAGATTGAGGTAACGTACCGTATTATTAATACTCCAAAGCATAAGTTCACGCGACCACACTATTGACTGCGGTGTTCCTGTACTTCCAGAGGTGGTAATTTCAAAGTTAGACTGCTTTTGCAACCAGCATTTGCAAAAATGAAGGACCGATTGCGAGTAGTCATTAAAATCGGCTATGTTTGAAATAAACGGTATTTCGGCAAAGGGAATTTGCTGCTGCTCAAGGATGATAAAACTCACGTACAAATGTAAAAAATGTTCATCAGAGTCGCTAAAACTATTTTCACGCTATAGGATGAAAAGCCCCTCGAAAACCGTAATTTCGCGTTCTTTTTCAGTATTATGTTAAGTGTATCCAATCTTTCGCTACAGTTCGGCAAGCGCATTCTTTTTGATGAGGTAAATATTAAATTTACTTCCGGCAATTGTTATGGTATCATCGGTGCTAATGGTGCTGGTAAATCTACGTTTCTTAAAATATTAGCTAGCGAAATAACACCTACTAGTGGCAGCATAAGTATTGATCCAGGCGAACGCATGAGTGTACTATCGCAAGATCACTATGCTTTTGATGAGATGCTTGTGCTGCAGTCGGTGATGATGGGCAATAAAATACTTTGGGATATTATTCAGAAAAAAGAAGTACTCTATTCTAAAGAAGACTTTAGCGATGCCGATGGTATTGAAGCGGCACACCTGGAAGAAAAATTTGCGGAGATGAATGGCTGGAACGCCGAGAGTGAAGCCGCCGACTTATTGAGCGGCCTCGGTGTTAAAGAAAATTTGCACGAAAAACTAGTGAAAGAGCTCAATCCAAAAGAGAAAGTTCGCGTGCTATTGGCGCAAGCCCTTTATGGTAATCCGGAAATATTGATTCTCGATGAGCCTACAAATGATCTCGATTTAGAAACCATTATGTGGTTGGAAGACTATTTAATCGACTTTAAAAATACCGTTATTGTGGTTAGCCACGATCGTCACTTCCTTGACAATGTGTGCACTCACATCGCAGACATTGACTACAGTAAAATAAAAACGTTCACTGGCAATTATAGTTTCTGGTATCAAAGCAGTCAGTTGGCATTAAAACAACGCGACGATAAAAACAAAAAGAGTGAAGATAAACGTAAAGAACTACAAGACTTTATTGCCCGCTTCAGCGCCAACGCTTCAAAATCAAGGCAAGCAACATCACGTAAGAAACTTTTAGAGAAACTAAGTGTAGATGAAATAGAAGCGAGTAGTCGTAAATATCCCGGCATCGTATGGAAGCCTGAACGTGAACTTGGCGATCAGGTACTCTCTGTTGAACACTTAAGTTACGATTACGACAACATTGCTTTATTTAAAGATATTAGCTTCACCATAAACAAAGGAGATCGGATTGCCATTTTAAGTAAAGACCAACTTGCGATAACGGCTTTTTATGATGTTTTGATGGGAATTAGACAAGCCAAGGCGGGTGAGTTTAAATGGGGCGTTACAGCTAATGTGAGTTATTTGCCGAACGACAATACCCCATATTTTACCGGTGACGATAACCTAATCGATTGGCTAAGGCAATACAGTAAGGACAAAGATGAAACTTACATCCGTGGTTTTCTTGGTCGTATGCTTTTTAGTGGAGAAGAGGTAATGAAAAGCTGTAAAGTACTGAGTGGAGGAGAGAAAATGCGCTGTATGATGAGCCGCATGATGATGCTTGGAAGCAATGTTCTGGTACTCGATCAGCCGACCAACCACCTTGATTTAGAAAGTATCCAAGCGCTCAACAACTCACTAAAAGACTTTCCTGGTGTACTTTTATTTACTACCCATGACCATGAATTTGCGCAAACTGTAGCTACACGTGTTGTAGAAATTACACCTAGGGGCGTACTCGATAAACTTATGACGTTGGATGAATATTTAGAGAGTGATTTAGTGAAGGAGCAGCGTGCTGAGAAATATGTAAAGTAGCATACGGCAATGGTATCGAATCAAATTGCAAATTTGAGTAAATAGTACAAAGAGTTGGCGGTTTAAAATAAAAAGCTCAATTTTACCAATGAAATTCTAACTATAGAATTAAATCATCTGTAAATAAAATCATCACATATACTATGTCTGTACACTACAAAGACATTAAACGCATTACCACACATGTGCTTCAGGAAATGAAGGAACGTGGTGAAAAAATAAGTATGTTAACGGCATACGATTATAGCACAGCCAAAATTCTTGATGCCGCTAAAGTAGACGTGCTTCTTGTTGGCGATAGCGCTAGTAATGTAATGGCTGGTCACATGACCACACTTCCCATTACACTCGACCAAATGATTTACCATGCATCCTCGGTAATTCGCGCCATTTATAGAGCCTTGGTAGTGGTAGATTTGCCGTTTGGTTCTTATCAAGGCAACAGCCTTGAAGCCTTGTCGTCCGCCATTAGAATTATGAAGGAATCAGGCGCTCATGCCATTAAATTAGAAGGTGGCGAAGAAGTAGTGGATTCCATAAAACGTATTGTTTCAGCTGGTATTCCTGTAATGGGACACCTCGGATTAACACCACAATCTATATATAAATTCGGCACTTTTGAGGTGCGCGCCAAAGAAGATGCAGAAGCTGAAAAGCTAATTCGTGATGCCCATATTTTGCAAGAAGCAGGATGTTTTGCCATCGTGGTCGAAAAAATACCAGCTAAACTAGCCACTCAAGTGGCACAAGAAATAAAAATACCAATTATTGGGATTGGAGCTGGTGGCGGTGTCGATGGTCAGGTGCTAGTAACACATGATTTATTAGGCATAAGTAAGGATTTTAGTCCTCGCTTTATTCGACGCTATCTCAATTTATACGAAGACATCTTAGGGGCAGTTGGGCGCTACATTGAAGATGTGAAAAACCATGAATTCCCAAACGAAAAGGAGCAATATTAATTCCAAGCATACGTAACATACATTTACCACAATATTGGAAATTTGAGTGCACATAATAACTTCACACTTTGGTATTTGACTTTAACATATTGTATTAAAATTACCATTTATATTGATCCTTGCACATAGCACGCACACTTGGCTGCCACTTACAGAAAAATGGATTTTTGGACAAGTGGAAAATATTCGTGACCTAAAACAAATCGTGCTTTGCGATAAAAAAGATGTGAGATTTGAGGAACTTGCAACTACGTTTTACAATCCCAATTCTGGCGCTAGTATAAAAAGCCGTCTTCGGAATAAAATGGGACTTCCTGATTTATTTCGTCAACAAATTTTAGCCGATTACGATGACGTAATTTTATTCTCCCATTATGGCATCCAAGGATATCATGATTTGCGACTGAAGAAGCAACGCCATATTACGCGTTTCTATGGCTACGACCTCACACGCACGGTTGCTGCTGATAAACGATGGAAAAATAGATATAAAAAGCTCTTCGATGATTGCGACACCTTTATTGTGGAAGGCAAGCACATGAAAGAAACATTATTGGAAATGGGTTGTGATGCAAACAAAGTGGAGATCAACTTCCTAGGCACAAACATAGAGGATATTACATTTTATCCTCGCCAAGAGGCGAATACACTGCATGTTTTAATTGCCTGTGCCACCGCAGAACGAAAAGGAATTATCTATGCTTTGGAGGCATTACATACTGCAATAAAAAAATATAAAATCCCAATCCATATTCATTGGGTGGGAGGAAGGAACTCGAACTATATAGAATATATCCGTTATGAAAATCAACTTAACGATTATATAACCTCTAGTAAATTGCAACCTTTTATCACCAACTATGGATTTCTTTCGCCCGAAAAACTTCAAACGGTGGCTGCCCTTTGCCATGTGGGAATTCATCCGAGCGTTTGGGCTGCCGATGGAGACTGTGAAGGTGGATATCCCGTTGTGCTTCTGGACCTTATGGCAAGTGGACTGCCCATTATCACCACTACACACTGCGATATTCCTGAGGTGGTTAACATAGATAACGGATATTTATCTCCTGAGAAAAACAGCGACCACCTTGCATCCGCATTGGTTGATTGCTACAATACAAAATCCTATATTCAAAAATCCTTGAGTGCTCGCCATACGATAGAAGAAAAATTTGATTCTGTTCTTTTGGGGGAATCACTTCGCAAAATTATTTTGCGCTAGAGGTATCTTTATAATGTAAAGAAATAACATTGGTGCAGGCTGGAAAAAACAATGTTTCGTCCTTGACGTAGCCTACACGCTGAAGTAATCGAAAGTTTCCATCGTGTGTACTATCAATTGCAGCTGTTTCATCGGCATAATAAATGATAGGAAGTGGCGCGTGATGCTTTAATATTTTAATAAGACTGTCACTACTCCAAATCCGATATACCTTTCGGCTCTCCAACGCAATGTTATATGTTTCTGGGGAATAAAACAAGATACGATCATAATAATAACTAAACCCTAAGTCGGCCCAAAGTGGGCTTAATAATATTATTGAATTGGCATGCGCTTGTTGCTGTTCCTTAGCCGATAGAGCAGCACCTTGCCATTCCCGTAAAAGGTAATTATTATCTAAACGATTGAAGCTCTTATGATAAGTATTTAAAATGTATAGAAAGAAAATCGGAACCAACAACGCACCAACCGGCCGAAAAAACGTGGAAACAGCCATAGCGAAAAACAAAAACATAGGTACCGTAGCATACAAATAATAGCGATCAATAAAAAGCGGAAATGTATTTCCAAAATACCAGGTTAATGATAACGGCATGGCAAACAATAAAAAAAGCAAAACATAATAATAGATGTTTTTGAATTCTAGCTTACGACGATATGCACTCATCAAAACAAACACAATGAAACCTAACGAAAGAAAGGAATAGCCCAGTTCATATACATCCATTCCATTAATCAAATTCATGATGACATTTTTCCAAATTTCTGGTGTTGGAGGTATAAAATTATAGGTGCTGGTATAGCTTTGCGCTCTGTTATAAAAAACAAAAAGCAACGGAAGAACAAGTAGCATATTGGCAACTAAAACTAAGAATATGGACTTGAAAAAAATTTTGTTTTTAAAGGCAAATAGCCACGCCACAACTTGCGCTAGTATTACAATACCTGAAAAATAATGCGTGTAGCATAAAACTACATTAACGATGAGTAGCGCATAAAAGTTTTTTCTTCTATCGGGCTGTTGATAGCAAAGCACCGATAAATAAATGCATGCTGCTACGAGCATACTAAACAATGCATACATCCGTGCGGCCAAAGAATAAAAAAACTGTAAGTTATTGTATATAAAAAGAAAAGAAACAAAGATTCCCACCCATTTCCCCTTTATTCTACTCCCTGTATAGAATAATAATCCCACGGTAGCACAACTAAACAGCAACGATGGCATTCGCAATGCCGTTTCGCTTAAGCCGAATAACGCTGTATATAAATGCAAGAATATTTCATAAAAAGGCGGATTGTTACCCTTAAACATCTCGGTAACAATTTGAGGAATTGAAAACTGCGAATAGAATGCACTGAAAGGCTCATCCCAACTTAAGTCCCTGGTAGTGATATACGGTAACTTTGAAAAGAAATTCCATAACATAAGTATGGATGCAATCCAAAACTCCGACTTGCTTAAATTAATTTTAACAATGCGCATCGCCATCTATTGTGTAAGATAAATACGTATTTCCATCGTGTCGTTGGCATTATATTCGTCTCGATCAGCGAAGCGTTTTAAAAGCAGAACCTTATTCGATTCCATCACATTTAATGGAAGTAAACTCTCGCGAGGGCAAAGATGAGAGTCCCATAGTACGATTGCATTTGGCTTGAATGCCTTATTACTGTGTTGATATAGATTTAGGGATTTTACGTCGTCAAATGGATCTGCTTTTAATTGAACTGGGAAAAAAGGATCCTGATAATAGATAGGATACATATCAAGATTGTTTGCCTTTAGATATTCAACCGCTTCCTTCTCCATTTTCTGAAACTTGGTTAACTCAAATGGAAAAGAGTAAACATAACGAGGCATAATAAAAGCCCAAATTACACCTAAAACAAGCATGATGTTTAAAGCCGCCCGAAATCTTCCGAAGTTAGATTTTATTAAAAATTGAAATCCACAGAACGCAGTATAGCCAATACAAGGACCTACTCCTGCCATTACCCGTTCGAGTCCAGCAGATCCAAATATACCCTTGTACCAAAAATAACTGTGAGCAGCAAAATATAGAACCAGTCCACCAAACAAAAGCACAAATTGAATATGTAGTTCTCGATTGCGAAAGTCTTTTTTGAACCTAAATAGAAAAGCCATAATTGCAATAATCAAAAACACTGAATAGGCCCAACCAAAAGTGGCATAATGGGTTTCAAAAAAATGATACCATGGTCCGCTTCCATAATTGGTGGGCTTAGTTAAATATACATTAGTACCAAAAACCCAGTTCCAAGTTCCTTTAAAGATGAAACCTAAAATGGTAAAAACTACAAATCCAGTAACTAAAAAAGGCAGTGCGAGCCAGCGACGATAATAAACTCCTAGCAATGCAAACAAAGGCAAAAACAAGAAGCCTTCACTACGAATAAAGGGAAGGAAGGAAATGACAACAAATGCCCAACTAAGACGATAAATATGAAAAAGGTATACAGCCGACATAATACACAAGGCAAAAACACTCTCTGTAAGTCCGCTAAATGTTGTAACAAAATAGATTGGCACACTCAAAACGAAGACGACAGCAAGCCAAGTGAATTTTTCGAATTGATGTTTGGCCATACGATAGGCTAGATAGGCCGTTAATAGCGCACAAGAAATGTTGAAAAGCTTAATACCCATAAACCCAAACTGAGAAGGTAAGCAAGCGATAGTGGTATAAAGCGGCTTCCCCCATTGATCAAGAAAAAGATATGGATGTTTGGGTGCAAAACGAGCCATTTGATAATGTAGCCAACTATCACCACCACCATAGGTGCCTTCTGACAAAAAGGCCGCAAGTACCATTATCACAGCATAAAAAAACAAAAAAAAGGCGGCTAATTTATGATCAGGAGATATTCGTATTTTCTCAATTTTCATGAAGAAGATTAAGTTAATTTCTGCTTAATAGCCCGTACTTTAAAATACAATAGATGGCCCTAAATCCATCACGTGCTCCAATTTTCTTTCCCTCTTCATAGGTTCTACCATAGTATGAAATACCAACTTCGTAAATACGAACATCCTTTACTCTAGATACCTTTGCTGTGACTTCGGGTTCGAAGCCGAACCGCTTTTCTTGCAGTGATAAACTTTTCAAGATTTTAGCATCGAAGAGCTTATAGCACGTCTCCATATCTGATAAATTCAGGTTGGTGAACATATTACTTAGAAATGTCAAAAATTTATTCCCGATGGTATGCCAGAAGAACAAAATACGATGTGCATTACCACCCAAAAATCTGGTACCGAAAACAACGTCAGCAAACCCATCAAGAATCGGCTTTAACAATATATTAAACTCCTCCGGGTCATATTCCAAATCGGCATCTTGTATAATAATATATTCCCCCTTTGCTTTCTGAATTCCAGTATGCAAGGCAGCCCCTTTCCCTTGATTCACTTCGTGGCTATAAAATTGTATGTTGAGTTCGGGGTTAGATTGCATGTATCGATTTACAGCATCAACGGTGTTGTCTTTGCTGCAATCGTTAACTATTATAACTTCTTTTTTAATTCCATTTAGCAATTGAACTTGTTTTACCTTATCGAGAATAAGGTGAATTGTTCGTCCTTCATTATAGGCCGGAATAACAATGGATAGGGTTTCGAATGATTTCATTAGGGGAAAAGAATGATCTATACTTGCCGCAAAGGTAAAAATATTGAGGGAATGCAGAGAAATTGACAATTTATATATTTAAACTCCATTGAGGCATGCCTTTTGATGATACAAAACACCCTTTCTTTGTATTTTCGAAACCACCTGCTTTTCAAATTCATCGAATATTAATTGCTCATGATTGCACAAAATATCAAAGAACATCTTTCAAAAGATGGAATTTTAAAAAAAATTATGAATCAGGTTGCACTTCATCCACCCAAACCCAACACCGATCTTTATTTGAATTTGTTGAGAGCAATAGCTGGCCAGCAACTTTCGGTGAAGGCGGCTGGAACAATTTGGGAAAGAACACTCAATCTATTTCCAGAACGATACCCAAAAACGGAAATGGTATTACAAATTGATGTTGAAGCTTTTCGCGGTGCTGGATTAAGCTATCAAAAAGCGGGATATCTAAAAAATATTGCTCTATTTAGTCTTGACAATTCATTGGATTATAAAATATTAAACAAGATGAGCGATGCCGAACTTATCCATTACCTGACTCAGATTAAAGGCGTTGGTAGCTGGACGGCAGAAATGATTTTGATTTTTAGCCTTGTTCGTGAAGATATTTTCCCTGTTGCTGACCTCGGTATTCAAAACGCTATTAGAAAGCATTATAAACTGGAAAGTTCGGGCAAGCAATTGAAAGCAGAAATGACAGAAATATCAAAACAATGGCAACCCTATAGAACCTTTGCGTCTATGTATTTATGGCGATCTTTAATCAATGAATAACATTATTTAAGCAAAAGTGTCGGTTTGGCAAAGTGCCGGTGCCAATTAATTTAACACGAATGCTAAAATTGTCCTTTTTTTTTGTAGGTTTGAAATTTATGAAACACCCACTACTTCTTATTCTGATATTTTTGGGATTTTTATCGCAAAGTCAAGCTCAATATGACGTTTATACTCGTCGCAATTTCGTTCAAAATAAAGTCACGGGTGAAACCTTAAACCAACTTTTTCAGCGCCACGAATTTGAAGGGAGGGCATACGCCTATTTTAAATTCGCTTCGATACCGAATGAGTTGTCGTTTGAATTGGCTAAGGAAAAGGGGCTACGATTTTTAGAATATATTCCTAATAATATCTACTTGGTTTCTTTCCCTAATACAGAACTGGCCCATAACTATATTCTAAATGAGAGTGGGATTTTGAGCTCACTTGATTTTGAAAATGCTAAATTTTCAGATCGATTTATCAATCAATATCAAGGTAACATTAGCACCTCTTCAATCCCTATTTCTCTTTATATTTATGTTTATAATGACATAAGAATTTCAGACCTGCTTCCTTCATTCAATAAACTTGGAATAGTAAACACCGCCAATGAACTTTTTCACAGAGCTTCTATTACTTTACCATTAAATCAGGTTTCACTTTTATCCCGCTTTGGCGGCATAAAAATTATTGATCTGGCACCAACGCAGCCTGTAATTGACAATTTGCCTGGTAAAACCAACCATAGGAGCACCGTTATTGGAAGTGGCTTTGGCCGAAATCTGCAAGGCGATAGCGTTGTAATTGGTGAATGGGATGGTGCTGGTGTAGGAGCCCATGTAGATATTGATTCACCGCGTGTTACTAGATTTGATCCATTCACCAACAATTTAAATGGACAACATGCTACTCACGTTGCCGGCACGATGGCAGGAGCAGGTGTAATTAACCCATATGCTATGGGTATGGCCCCTAATGCAAAGGTATTTTCATGGAATTTTAATGGTGACATTACAGCACAAATGGATAGTGGTGTACGTTTTCAGAATATAATGATCACACAAAATAGTTACGGATATGGTGATTCCGATGACTCCTGCGCTACCCGAGGTAGATACGATGATGTTAGCCATGAACTCGACATCTTGGTGCGCAACTATCCCCAATTGATACATGTATTCGCCGCAGGCAATTCCCAATCTGTATGTGGTTTGGGTGGATATCGCACTGTTTTCAGCGGATTTCAAGCTGCAAAAAATGAAATTACTGTTGGTGCACTAACCGATCAGGATGCAATGAGCGGTTTCAGCAGCTGGGGCCCGGTTCGCGACGGAAGGTTAAAGCCAGAAGTTTGTGCCGTAGGAGTTAACGTCTATTCTACTCAAAACCTAAATTTATACGCTGGTGGTTGGAATGGCACCTCCATGGCATGCCCTGGTGCCAGTGGTACTATGGCGCAATTGGTACAACGATATCGTCAACTAAATGCAGGAATGAACCCTCACGCCTCGCTGATGCGCGCCATCTTTGCCAATACTGCCGATGACATACTCAATGTCGGTCCTGATTTTAAATCAGGTTTCGGACGTATCAACGGATTAACTGCAGTAAAAGCCATTGAGCAAAATCGCTATGTGGTGGATAGTGTATCCAATGGCAACTTTAAAATGGATAGCATTTTTGTAAGTCTTGGAACAAATCAGTTAAAAGTTATGCTCGCTTGGAGCGACAAAGAAGCTGCAATAATGGCAAGCAAAGCCTTGGTTAACGACCTTGATTTATACGTTATCACACCAATTAATGATACTATACGCCCTTGGGTATTAGATACAATGAATAGAGCGAGTTTGGCCATTAGAGGAATTGACTCCGTAAACAATATCGAACAAGTTACCATTGACGCCCCAATACAAGGTTACTATAAAATTTATGTAAAAGGCCGTAGTATTCCTTTCGGACCTCAGGTTTATGCATATACCTACGAACGTGTTGCCAAAGCCATTACCGTGGTATTTCCAAATGGCGGCGAACTCCTAACACCTTCAAAAACTTATGTTATAAAATGGGATGCTAATGGTGTGAGTAGCACTTGCAATATTGAATATACTTTAAATAATGGCGCCACATGGTCGACCATGGTGAGTGGCATCGCTACCTCACTAAAAAACTATAGTTGGGGCGCGCCCAACACCGCCACTAGTTTAGCACGAATCCGAATTACTGCAGGCGCTTATACAGATATAAGTGATTCTAACTTCTCGATATTACCCGTAATTGACACCATTAAAGGGGTGATATGCGATAAACAGGTAACATTAAAATGGAAAAAAATCGCCTCAGTAACTGGCTACGATGTGATGCAATTAATCAATGGAAGTATGAAGTCCGTAGGTACCACAATCGACACCTTTTATACCGTTAGAAACCTTACAAATAATGTGGCATATTGGTTTAGCATTCGCGGAAAATACAATGCAGCTTATGGCGAACGTGCCTATGGTGTTACATTCACACCAACCAGTGCCATGGCGCCACCAACAATTACTTTGCAGCCCACCTTTACCCCTGTTTGTAGTGGCACTTTAGTTTCATTAAAATCAAAGGCCAGTGGTGCAGCTCCTATCTTTCAGCAATGGCAGGTTAGTGCAGATTCAGGAAAAACATTTGTTAATATTCCAACCGCCATCGATTCTGTATTTTCATTTGTTGCAAACACAACATTGAATAGCCTTAAAATTCGTGCTTATTTTTATAATAGTTGCCAAAATTTTCAGTACACCGACACCTTAACAGTTCTAGTTGACACCGTTGTTTTTTACACACAACAGCCACAAAGTATAACGGTTTGCGATGGCGCACCGGCGTCTTTCAAAGCCCTAGCTCCTTCTATTTCAGGAACATTTTACCAATGGCAATATAATGACGGCGTTAATGGATGGCTTAATATCAGTGGAGCCACAGATACTATTTTAAATTTACCTATAGTCACATTTGCTCAAAATGGATGGAGATACCGCATGAATTCATCTAACAAATGCTCTAATAGTATAGCTAGCAACATTGTAACTTTAAATATTAGAGCGCCATTAAATGTAACCGGACTTGGCGCCACCACTTTATGCTATGGTGCAAGCACCTCATTAAGCGCTTCATCAACAGGAGGGTTAAACTCAAAATACGCTTACGAGTGGCGTTCAGGAGGAGTGACATTAAAACAATCTTCATCGCCGTTGATTTCGGTTACACCGCTTGTCACACAAACATACACCGTAATCTTAACCGACAGCTGTACTTCTGTGATCGATAGTGATTTTGTTACTGTAAATGTACTTCAACCTCTTTCTATAACCGCCACATCGGCAGCTACAATTTGCAAAGGCAATAGCGTTACACTTACCGCAAGCGGCTTTGGTGGTAATGGCAACTTTACTTTTGGATGGCTTCTTGGAAGTAACATTATCGCATATTCAAAAAGCAACAGCATTAGCGTTTCACCTTTAACAACCACCATTTATAAGGTTTTCGTTACCGATAGTTGTACGCCTAAAAACGATACGGCATCAATAACCGTTACTGTGCGTGCTCCTCTTTCCGTTACTTGGAAGAGCAGCCCCGATACAGTTTGTATTGGGGCACAAACCACCATCACTGCAACAGGGTATGGAGGTGATTTAACCTACACATACACCTTTATTGATGGAAATACAAACACCGTGTTGCAAGCCGGCTTGAGTAATACCTTTACTACTACCATCAATCCTAATCATAACTTCATTATCCGGCTCAAGGATAGTTGCACAACACTAAACGACTCCGTTCGTTTTAAAATACCGATGCGAAGCAAGCTTTCGATGAGCCTTTCTAAATCGCCAGTAACACTGGTTTGTAATGGCATCCCTGTGGTTTTAGATGTTACTCCTATAGGAGGAAGATTAAAAAACTATACCTATCAATGGCGTGAATCTGGCATTGCGGCTATCATTGGAACATCCAAGCAACTTACCGTTACCCCAAATATAACAACCTGTTATGTTTTAACACTCAATGACGGTTGCACCATACTCAGTGCAAAAGATTCTATCGTTGTTTATGTTGAAAGTCCGGACCCTATGTTCTCAAGCAATTACAATATCGGATTAGATTATGCTTATTTCCACCCATTGCGTTCAGGATATAAGAGCTATTTCTGGGAGTTTGGTGACGGTGACACAACAAGTGAATATCAACCCAACCATCGTTATAAGAAAAGCGGGAACTATACTGTTTGCCTTAAGGTTGTTACCTTTGGAGATTGCGATTCTGATTATTGTGAAGAGGTTCAGGTATATTTCAACAACGGAATAAACAACACACAAAATAAATACTTCAGCTGTTCACCAAATCCATTCACCAATGAAATTTTACTTTCTTTCGACAAAAATTTGCCTGAACAGATAACGCTTTTCGACGCGTTAGGTCGTGCTATGGACATTCAAATACCATTGCAAGAGCTTACCGTTATTAACACTCAAAATTTTGCATCAGGAACCTATTTGCTAAAATTAGTGTATTTGGATGAAGTTCGTTTTGTTAAGTTAATCAAGCCTTAAAGATAATACTTGGCATTAATTGAGAAATAGATCCGTTGAACGTACCCCATAAAAATCCGAATGGATTTGCATACCGGATATGAAAAAATATTATCAGCTAAATCGACATATTTTAAAATATGCCGCAATAATTTATCTCGTTGCGTTTAGCGTTATCTCCGCTGCTTGTGTTTTTGTTATACTCTATTTTTATTCGCTCGACTCCTTCATGGTTGCTTCCATAGGCGTGGCATCAGCAATACTTTTAACAGGATATATTCTATTACAACTTTTAGTTACTGGCAACTATGAATTTCAACGTAGGATGAGAATCTATAGTATTCCAGCTCTCTCCGCATACTTTAAAAATAATGGTTTTGCTTTTATTAATGCTGCAGGCAACTCGAAATTTGATTTACTAGAACCTATTATGAGCGGCCGGATAAACACCTTTTTAGTGGAGGTTATTCCTGATGAAGAAAATCAACTTTTCCTTCTATTCCAATTCAAAATAGCGGTAAAGAAGATGACCAAAGAAGAGTTCTCTGCACTCTTCCATTTACTTAAACAACAACGCGCTACTTTTACACCGACAAAAATTATTTTAAAAATAGAAATAGGAAAATTAAAAACTGAGTCAGAGCTATCCATAAAACTTGATGCATTTATCCACTTGCTCTTGAATGAAGGATTTCGACCCTTGGCTTAAACTGAGGCAGCCTGCACTATTGTTATTTGTGTTTTACACATCGATTGCTTTACTTTGAATATCTGTTGACGAGCAACTAAAGTGCTTGAACCGATTCTCATGCTTCAAAAAATCTTCCTCTGCTTCATTGCCTTATTACTTTCCGCTGCAGTTCTAATTATACCAAATTCAATTCAAGAAAATAGTAAAGAAAAAGGTCCACAGTGGATTTCACAGTGGTTCGAAATGAAAAAAGATGCACAAGGTAATATTCCAATTTTAATGAGTCATCAGTGGGCTTTGCAAGACGCAGTTCTAAATAAAACAAATTCCGTTGGGATATTAGACTCCGCTAAGAACATCGGACCTGGTAATATTGGTGGTCGCACCCGTGCTCTCATTATCGACTGGTCAGATACCACACACTACTTCGCAGGCAGCGTTGCTGGAGGATTATGGGAGAGCAAAAACGCAGGCTCCAGTTGGCGACCAGTAAACGACAATCAAGAAAATCTAAATATCACGGCCATCACCCAGAGCCCAATTAATAAAAGAATCTATTATTACTGCACTGGCGAGCCTTATCCTATTGCCGATGCAAGTAGCAATACCGGCGGACAACTCGGCGGAGGTGTGTTTAAGTCAACAGATGGAGGACTTACCTTTTCTGTGTTAGCATCTTCGCTTAACGCTAATTTCATAGCCACCTGGGACATAAAACACGCCCTAAACGATAGTAATACTTTCTACGTAGCTACCGAGTCGAAAGGTTTGTTTAAAAGTACGGATGGTGGAGCCACCTTTATTAATGTATTTCCATCAACCACAGGAATCACACATATCGAAGTATTTAATGATGGAAGCATCTTAATTGCACGTCGCACCTTCGGGATCTACAAATCCGCCAATGGCAATTTAGGTACCTTTAACTTGCTAAGTAATGGCTTTGCTAGCGGCAGCATGGGTCTTATCGACTTTGCTGTGTGTAAAAACTTCCCCAATGTAATGTTTGCCGTTGTCTCCGCCTCCTCCGATGCCTCTGTATTGGGAACCTATAAAACCAGTGATGGGGGAAATACTTGGCGTACCATCACTACACCAACAACTATTGGATTTAGCTATACTTGGTTTTGCTTAACTACCGCTATTTGCCCTACTGACACCAACAAACTATTTGTAGGCAGCGTGGCCTTTGGTTATTCCGCTAATGGTGGCCAAACCTGGGTTGCACCTACCTCAGCCAATTCGCATTCTGATTACCATATCCTCGTTAATGTCCCTGGCTCTTCAAGGGTTTTGTGTGGCAATGATGGTGGTGTTTTCCGATATGATTGGAACAACCTAGGGAATTTCAGTAATTTAAATAATGGGTATACTGTAACTCAGTATTATTGTGGTAGTTATTTTAGGACAGGATTATCTGCAATTATGGGAGCCCAAGATAACGGATCGCAAAGGGTTTTATCGGCCAACACTACATTTACGTCCATTCAGGGGGCGGATGGATGTTTCAATGCTATCAATCAAAATGATGATAATAAAGGGTTCGTTTCATATCAGAGTGCAAGTATTTTTAAAGCCATTAACTTAAGAACCACAGCCAACCTTACCGCGATGACCATGCCAACAGATCAGAAATGGTTTATTAATCCATTAGAAATTAATCCAGAAGATGGCAATCAAATTTTCTTTCCCTCCAAGGCAAAAGTATATCGAAGTATTGGAACCACCTTTTCCGCAATTACAAATGCACTTAGCAAACAGCCTTACGCCTTGGGTTTAAGTGCCGACACTAATGCTATCTTGTATTTTGGTGGAGCTAATATGTTGCTCTCACGAATTGACTCTTCCCTAACAACCACAGCAGGTAAAGAAAAAGACCTCACAACCACAAAACCTTCTACCTTAACAACGGATTTTATTGGAAGCATAAAAGTTCAACCTGGAAACCGAAATACAATATTTATCACCCTAACAAACTATAACACACAGCCTAGAGTTTGGAAGGTATCCAATACTGATTCTATCCCTGTTTGGACCAATATCTCAGGTAACTTACCTGCGAGCTTGCCATGCAATAGCATTGAAGTGGACCCACAGTATCCGAACACCAACTTTATGGTAGCCACAGACTTTGGGTTGTATACCACTAGTGACGGTGGAAGTAATTGGGTGAAAACAACGGATATACCGAATGTTTGTATTTACAACATTAAACTACGTGCTTACGATAGAAAACTATTTATATTTAGCCATGGAAGAGGCGTTTGGGTGGCTAACGTAATGCCTTATAGTATTATAAAACCTAAAGCAGGCTTCACACTTCCGTCTCCTCAAATTTGCGAAGGCGATTTGACGAATTTCTCAGATTACAGCTTTAACAGTCCTACCCAATATCGATGGATGTTTGAAAATGGAATACCTTCGACATCCAACAACTGCAATGCGACCACTTCTTTTTACGGAGCCGGCATTAAAAAAATCAAACTTATAGTTTCCAATTCATTTGGCAGCGATTCAATTGAAAAAACTATTACCGTTATAGCCAATCCCAAACCCATATTATCGCGTGCTGGGAATTTGATGCAATGTAATTTAACGACTACCTCCTATACTTGGTATGTAAATAACACACAAGTTACGGGCAATGCAAAGTTCATTGCTACCGACTATTCCGGATGGTATAAAGTGAAAATAAATAATGGCAATGGGTGTTTCGCCATATCCGATTCCATAGAGGTTTTTCCGAGTGGCATTTCAAATTCATTAGCATCCGATCGCTTTTATTTCTACCCAAATCCGGCAATTAAGAACATTACTGCCGTTAGCAGCCAACCTGGTGTTGTAGCCATTTACACTTTAGATGGAAGGCTTGCATATTCTGTAAAAATAGAGCAACCGAAATCGCTGACAATACCCACTGAAATTCTGACAAAAGGCACGTATATTCTCGTTTTTGAAACTCAAAAAACAGCTACTAAATTTAAATTTATCCATCTTTAATTTAATCGACTTGGGGAAAATTAAGCTATCACCATCACATAAGGTACTCATTGCATTAGCAGTTGTTGGTTGGTTCTCATTCAGTTTATTTTCAGGTTTAAGATACAATCAAAAACGCCCGTTAAACGATTTTCATAGAGAGCTAAAAGCTGATAAAGCAGGATACAATGTGCTTCTGCCAGCCCTATTTATTTATCATTTCGATGGCCGTAATATGCCGGATAGCATTGAGTCAATTACAGGTCATGGCTTTCAAGTGAATCGTTTAAATGGAATAATTTCCACCAAATATCCTTATGGTGTTGCTTTACTACAATTGCCATTCTGGCATGTTGCACATCAACAAGCAATAATTCGCGACGGCTATTCTTCAGTTGAATATTATCATGCCATCGACTGGGCTGCGTCCTTTTATTTTGCTCTTGGATTGTTTTTACTTTATCTTTTTTCATGTTTTTATTATGAAAATCCTCGAATTCCATTTGTCTTTTCGTTTGTAGTGCTGCCATTAGGAACGAATTTACTTTATTATGCAACAGCTGATGGAGGAATGTCGCATATCTATTCCTTTTTTACAATAAGCGGGTTTCTTTTTTTCTATAAACGGCATCTGAATAAAAATTATCTTAAAGACTTTGTCATCTCCATCCTTTTCTTTTCATTGGCATTAGCTATTCGGCCTGTCAATATTATTTTTATCTGGGTGCTCTTGTTTCTCGATACAAATACTATTTTAACCTTTAAAAATCGTTGCCAAGAATTGCTAGGTATAAAAAAACTACTCGTAATAACACTCACCATTTTCCTTTTTCTTTTACCGCAATTGATTTACAATTATTATGTTACAGAGGCAATTACAATGAGCTTATATAACGATGAGACTTTCATTAATTTCTTCGCCAAAAAATCCCTAGAAGTGCTGTTTGCGCCCAAAAATGGAATTATATTGTATGTGCCTGCCTTTACTTTTGTGGTTATTGGCTCAATAATTTATTTAAAACAAAAGTCGTATTTTGGATTCGCCGCTAGCTACATCATTGTTATTTATATTGTTTTCTATGGATCATGGTGGTCCTATTATTTAGGTTGTGGCTATGGCCATCGAGGCCTAATCGATTTTTACCCCTTACTATCGCTACCATTGATGAATGTATTCTCGACAATTGAAAAAAGAAAGAAAACACTCATTTTAGCGGGACTTGTTTTGTTACTCTTTATGCTAATCACCACCACGATGGCAAAGGAATATGATTGCTGCTTTTATGGGTCATCGGATTGGGACTGGAGCTACTATGGAACAAAGCTTCTGAATGTTTTTAGATAATTCTATTCGTATTATTCGAAAATTTTAAAGCACCATAATAGATTTTTCTATGCATTAAACCTTTCCTTTTTCACTCCGTCAAAAAAGTACATAAAGTAAACATCACAAAACACCATGAAAAACTTCCTATTCAGCCTTCTTTTATTAACCTCTTCTATTGCGTGGGCACAAAACAATCGAATGAAAATTGCAACACCTGAAGAAAAAACATACCGTTTTTTAAATTTATGGACACGAGAATTAGCCCTTACTCAGGACCAGCAAAGTAAAACTAAGCCTGGCATAAATAAAATGTTTGCAGATTTAAATTTGTTACGTGCTGATACCATAATGGACAAAACAACACGAAAAAAATGTATTCAAAACACACGTAAAAACGGAATGGATACCTTCAAAGCGACTTTAACACCCGACCAAATTGTGCTTTATAATAAAAAAGTGCAAGAACTAAAAGCGAAAAATAACAGCCATGCGACTCAAGTTGCAAAAAAGCAGAAGCAAGGACAAAATAAAGGCATAAAGCAAGCTGCAAAAGAGGAATTAGACAGCGATGACTTGTTTTAAAATTGTGGTTGTTTTTTTGTTAAAAGCGCATTACAAACCTCACTTTGCCTCCATATGGGGCTTCTCAAACCAACCGCGTATTACCCTTCCCATTCCGATAAATGAATGGAAGTTTAACGGAAATTCTAAATATACGTGCATGAAACTAAGCAGAAATAGCACCTTCAATCCAAGTTTATAATTGTAGGCATAAAATGCGATTGAAGCAATCCAAAGTAGCAATACTAAAAGAAGTCGCATCTTAGGTACATTATGCCATTTTATAACCGAAGTTTTTGAAAACCAATTCAAATAATGGTAGGTATAGGCAAAGGCTATAAAACGCATTACGACAACGCCTGTTGGAGAATTGTAAATTACCCCAAATATATCAGCGCCTGCGTGATTCAAGTCTTCCAAATGGAATAAATTTATAATATGGTAATTCACGGCAGCAAAATCGCGGTAGCTATCACGCACGTATTCCGTTATTTGGTGGCCTGAATAACTTGGCATTACAAAAAAGCAAGCCAAGGCGCATGCGATCATCACGATTGCAGACAAATAACCGGAACTGCTTTTTGACTTCATAGCGCCGTAAAGTAAAAAGATAAATGTAAATACAAATACATGAATCAATGTGGGCAGAAACACGGTGAAGAATAGCGCATAGAAATTATTTTCTTGAAACAAAACCGAAATGATAACAAGAATAAACACAGCTAGAAAACGAACATAGTTTGTTTTAATAAGCACGAATATTAACGAAAGAACAAAGCCAATAAAAATCACATTCGAACCGATATCCCAGTTTTCAAGGCCAGGAAGAATACTGACTATGGCCACAGTAATAGACTCCATTATACTTGGAAATATACTTGATATTGTAGTAAGAATGCCGAAAAGCAAGAGCCATAAGAAATCATATTTGCCTTTGGTGTAATAGTTACTTTTATGCAGCCAGCTAATCTCTGTAAGATAATGCAATGGTCCAAGTACTGCATAAGAAAACAAAAAAAGCTCAAACGGAATAACAAAAGCCACCACACATGAAATCAACATAAGAAGTATATTCATGTTGTTAATGCCTCGGGTAGTATCCAAATTAAATATCATAGATGAGCAAAGAAACAAAATAGAAATTGAAAATGAAAATAAAGGAATCTACCGATATAGTTAAATTTTTCAGTTAATTTGCCTTATCTATTTTGAAAAAAGTATATTTTTTATCCGATTTTCATTTGGGCGTTCCCGACAACAATTCAAGTTTGGAACGAGAGAGAGTTATTTGTCGATTTTTAAATGAAATAAAAGATGATGCCGAAGAAATATTCTTAGTCGGCGACATATTTGATATGTGGTTTGAATACAAAACCGTAATCCCTAAGGGCTTCGTTCGGTTGTTAGGCCTATTGGCTCAACTTCGCGATAGCGGCATAAAAATTACGGCCTTTACCGGTAATCACGATATGTGGATGTTTGGTTATTTCGAAAACGAATTGAATATACCTGTCTATCGCTCAATATTAGAACGAGAATGGAACGGTAAAAAATTCTTGATTGGACATGGCGATGGACTTGGACCAGGCGACCAAGGCTACAAATTCATCAAAAAGATATTCGCTAATTCATTTTCGCAGTGTTTATTTGGCTGGATTCATCCAGATATTGGACTTCGAATTGCAAGCTATTTTAGTCGTAAGAGTCGCATTTCCACTGGAAAAAGCGACACCCAATACTTAGGTGACCAGCAGGAGTTCCTGACCATGTATTGCAATGAAATATTAAAGAAAACTCATTATAATTATTTTGTTTTTGGCCACCGTCATTTGCCCTTAACAATTAATCTTGGAGGCACTTCAACCTATATCAATTTGGGCGACTGGGTGAATTATTTCACGTATGCCGTTTTCGATGGCACTACATGTGAATTAAAATCATATTTATCAAAATAATAGCCTCGCCTTCTTCCAAAAGGTATTGACTTAAGATTAATTTTAGATTCTTAATTCTTAAAAAAATAATTGTTTCTTTCTAATTAACATCGAATTTCATCTACTTTTCATCCCCTATCCCTTAAATTTCTGAAGCTTTTTATATATATTCGCCATTTAATGTCGTTCCTGTATCCTGCTTTTCTTTGGGCCCTCTTAGCACTCGGAATTCCCGTCATCATCCATTTATTTAATTTTAGGAGATACAAGAAAGTTTATTTCACCAATGTTCGATTTTTACAAGAACTAAAGGAGGAAACCCAATCCAAACAAAAATTAAAGAATATACTCATTCTTATTGCAAGGTGTTTGGCCATCATAAGTATCGTTATGGCTTTCGCACAGCCTTATTTTAAAAAGCAGCAAGGATACAATCAAGCCGGTGATAATATTATCAGTGTTTTTATCGACAACTCCTACAGCATGGGTGGAAAAGGAGTCGAAGGTGAGCTTCTAGAGCAAGCAAAAAACAAAGCAAGAGATATCGCTCGATTCTTTCGCAACTCCGATCTTTTCCAATTAATTACCAACGACTTTGAAGGACGACATCAGCGTCTTATAAATCGAGAAGAATTTTTAAAACTTGTCGACGAAGTGCAATTAACTCCTCAAAGCCACAGCATTAGTGAGGTCTTAAATCGTCAAAAAGAATGCATGAGTCATGCCCATGGTAAAAAACTGGTTTATTGGCTTAGCGACTTCCAAATCTCGTCAACCAATTTAAACGAAATTAACAACGATAGCAGCTTTGCTATTCAAGCGTATAGTTTGCAACCTAACGAACAACAAAATGTATATATCGATAGCTGTTGGTTTGAGTCGCCTTATGTGGCCTTAAATGAGAACAATACGTTAATGGTAAGAATTCAAAATGCATCATCTAATAGCGTTGAAAATGGCTCGTTGAATTTAAAACTTAATACTATTCAAAAAGCGATTGCTTCCTATAACATCAACAAGCATTCGTCGGTTACTGTTCCACTTAATATTTCATTAAGCACCCCCGGATGCAATACTGCTGTGCTTTCCATTACCGACTACCCTATCACATTCGATGACAATCTTTATTTTGCCTTTAATGTCGATGCGCATATACCGGTACTTAGCATTAACAAAGGCAATCCCAATGCATTCATAAAAAAAGTGTATGAAAGCAATGACTACTTTACCTTAAAACAAGTTAACTATAAAAACATTAATTATGACGAATTAAGTCGTTTTAAACTACTCATTTTGAATGAAGTAGAAGAAGTGAGCAGTGGGCTTCAGCAGCAGTTACATCAATACGTAGAGAAAGGAGGAAGCTTATTGTTATTGCCTTCGAGTGATATTAAAATTGTTTCTGAAACCTACAATCTATTTTTACGATCATTAAAGGTGAATACCCTAGTAGGCATTGACATTTCTAAGCAGAAACTAGCTGAAATAAACACCCAAAATGTTATTTTCAATGGGGTGTTTGAGAAAAAACAAAGTAATATAGACCTACCTGAAATTTCGAAATCCTATACCCTTAGTAAAGCCTTAGTTGCAAATCAAGAAATAATAATGAAACTTGACAATAACAATCCTTTTTTCTGCAAATACACTTTAGGTTCAGGTGTGGTTTATCTTTCAGCTGCACCCTTCAACGCTAATTGGACCAGCCTTCCCAAACACTCATTATTTGTGCCATTAATGTATAAGTTAGCTTTGCTCGGTAACCATGAACTCCCCTTGTATTATATTATTGGAAGGGATAAAGAAGTGGAACTGCAACAACAAATAAAATCGATGGAAGATGTAATGGTGATAAAAAATGATAACGAAGAAATTATTCCTGAGCTCATAAAAAACCAAGGTAAGAACAAATTATATATTCCATATTTGAATTTTAGTGGCATTTACAACTTAGAACGTAAAGCGAATAAAGACAGTATTTTACAGAGCATCGCATTTAACTTTAATCGAAACGAAAGCAGCCTAAAATATTTCAAAAACAACGACCTTGAATCCACTTTTGCCGCACACAATATCCAATATCTTAATGCGGTAAGTAATGTTGCCGAGAAAGCCATTGCCGAGACGCAACTACGCAATAGCCTTTGGCAATGGTTTGTTATCCTTGCACTATTTTTTTTAGCAGCAGAGATTGCACTCATAAAATTTTACCTTCCAACCTCTAAAATAACTAAATTATAGGTATGAAAACTATCCTTAAAAACGTTACCATCATCGATGCTAAATCCGCCTACAACGGCAAAAAAACGAGCATCCTAATCGAAGAAGGAATCATAAAAAAGATTGGCGAAAAAATTCCAACTGCTGATGCAACGGTGATTGATGTGCCAGGAAGCTTCATCTCTCCGGGATGGTGCGATATGCGAGCTAACTTTTGTGAGCCCGGCTTTGAACATAAAGAAGACCTTACATCCGGCATTAAAGCCGCTGCTGCTGGGGGTTTCACTGCTGTGGCAATAACACCAGAAACCAAGCCCGTGCTGCAAAGCAAAGCGCAAATTGAATTTATTAAAAGCAAAAGCAAGCCGGCATTAGTGGAAATTATGCCCTATGGAGCTGCTACGCATGAACTTGATGGACTAAATTTGGCCGAGATGTACGATATGAAAAACAGTGGCGCTGTGGCTTTCAGCAATGGAAACACAACCATAGCAAACGCTGGCGTAATGCTCAAAGCCCTATTATATGTAAAGAATTTCGACAGCTTTATTGTTGCACATGCCGATGATAAAACCATTAGCAACAATGGCAAGATGAATGAAGGAATTACCTCTGTGATGTTAGGGATGAAGAGTATTCCAGCAATTGCAGAAGAACTCATTATTGCTCGCGATATCGAGCTCCTGAGTTATACCAATAGCCGTATTCATTTCTCCCATATTAGCACTCGAGGTGCAGTAGGATTAATTAAAAAAGCGAAAGCGCGTGGCTTACAAGTAACCTGCGATGTTGCAATCGCCAACCTAGTTTTTGATGAAAGTAATTTAGTGGAATTTGACACTAACTTCAAAGTAAATCCGCCCTTGCGCACTCGCGACGATATAGACGCCCTAATTGAAGGCATTAACACCGGAATCATTGATGCTATTGTAAGCGACCATAGACCACAAGATGATGAGTGTAAAGTGGTTGAATTTGACAATGCGGCCAATGGCATGAGTACCATTCAAGTGTTCTATAACTTGTTGCTGAAAATTGGCGAGGCAATTAAACCGGAGAAGCTAATCGAGGTGATATCCAACCAGCCAAGAGCAATTCTAGGATTAGCGCCTCTTGTAATTCAAGAAAATGAAACGGCTAATTTCACCGTTTATAATCCAGAAATCGTATGGCAATACGGGCCAGCCACTAACCGCTCGCGCGCTAAAAACTCTCCTTTATATGCCACTGCACTTAAAGGTAAAATTGTGGCAGTTGGGAATAAAGGAATGGTGGCTTACACCTAAAAAACCTTAAATATATTTGCATCATTCGTATTCATAAGCCGTACTCTTTAATAAACACCATAGCCACGGCCACCTGAATTTTGTTAAAAACTTACGTGGTGCAAACATGCATGTTAAGTTTAATTTTCCCTCTAGTAAAATAATCTGATAGATCCTTCGTTAACCACATAGGATGCATCATATTTTACGTATTAAATTTAATTATCATTTTTTTAAATTAACTATATTCTATGCTATTATCCGCGATGTTTTTGCAAGCCGTCACTAGTACTGTTGATTCGGCCTCCAGAGCGGCAGCAGCTGCTGCAACCCCTGAACCACAAGCCTCACTTAGCCTTCTCGACCTTTATTTAAAAGGAGGGGTAATCATGTACCCTATCACGGCCTTAAGTGTGCTTTCGATTTACTTTTTTGTTGAGCGTTACATGACCATTCGCAGAGCCTCGAAAATTGATCCCTCATTTATTCTTCAGGTTAAAGATTTGGTAAACAGTGGGAACCTGAAAGGTGCTAAGTCACTTTGCGAGCGCACCAATTCACCTTACGCTCGAATTGTAGAAAAGGGAGTATCACGTATTGGAAATCCTTTAAAAAATATTGAGGTAGGAATGGAAGCCGTAGGTAAATTAGAGGTTTACAAACTCGACAAAACATTGTTTGTATTAAGCACCATCGCTTCTATTGCTCCTATGTTTGGATTTTTAGGAACGGTGTTTGGAATGATAAAAACTTTTTTCAGCATCTCTCAATCCGCTAACATTGGTATTGATGTAATTGCAGGTGGAATCTATATTAAAATGGTGTCATCGGCTGCCGGACTTATCGTAGGTTTGATGTCGTATGTTTTTTACAATTACCTGAACGCTAAAATTGATCGAGTAGTAAATCAAATGGAAGGCGTTTCCTTCGAATTTTTAGAAATGTTGCAGGAACCTGCGAAATAATAATTTTATCGTTACAACTATGGAACTAAGAGATAAACGCCACAGACATGCCCAGCTTGAAGTTGGTGCCTTAAGCGATATTTTATTTTTCTTACTTATTTTCTTCTTAATTACATCCACCATGGCCAATCCGAATGTGATTAAGTTAACGCGTCCAAAATCATCGTCTGTGGACAAAGACCCCAAGAAGCCAACAGCTATTGTGTCCATTAATGCCCAACATGAGGTATTTGTAAACCGAACGTTGAGTAGCATGGCCACCTTGCAAGATGACCTAGTGCGTGAAATTGCTGGAAAAGAAGAGCCCGCTATTTTACTAAACGTAGCGAACGAAGTTACAGCAGAAGAGATTGTAAAAGTGATGGAAATAGCACAATATAAAATAAAAGCAAAAATATCATTAGCCACCGACAAGCCTAAAAACGAATAAACTAAGACCAAGTGTGGTGTATTTGGCAATACCAACAATAAGTTCCTATCTGCCGTTTACCCTTTGTCGTTAATTGATATTAATTAAAAAATGTAACCCCATGGAAGAGAAGAAAAATAAGGCCACCGGATTGCTAATCAGCATCGGTTTTCATGCCTTGATTGTTTTCTTGTTATTTATTCTGCCTGGTTTTAAATCCGACTCTGTGTTTGGTGGCGAAGGCATTGAAGTAGCTCTAGGAAGCGATATTGAAGGTGGAAATTCAGGCACGATGGCCGACCTTGGATCGCAGGAAGCAACGCCACCGCCGCCAGAACAAGCGAGTGGCGACAATCTAGAAACCGATGCGGTAACTGACGACAATAGCGAAAGTAACATCGTGGTTCCGAAGAAAGATAAGAAAGTTACTTCGCCACAAAAAAAGATAACTCAGAAAACCACCACTACAACGAAAGAGGTAGCGAAGACACCTGAAAAAAGAACTGATCAAAGTGCATTATTCACCAAAAAGAAAGGAAGTAATAATGGCAATGAAGGCGGCGACCCGAATAGCACTGGTTATGGCGGACCGAAAGACGGAAATCGTGGGCGCGATGACGGTGACCCAAAAGGTAATCCAGACGCAAGTGGCGGTTCTGGTGGTTACGACATCAACAAGCCAGGTTCGCACCTTAGAGGCAGAGGATCGCCAAGAATACCTACAGATAGTAAATTTGAAGATGTTGGAAAATTGGTTTTTGAAATTACGGTAAACCGCTCAGGTACGGTGATTAAAATAAAAAAGATTGCGCCTTCATCTATTAATAACTACAACCAAATTGAGCGTGCAAAAAGCCAAGTGAAAGCACTTAACTTTGGAGTTAAACCCGATGCTGATGAAGAACAAGTGGGATACTATACCATCATTTACGAAAGAAGATAATCTTAAAGAGGCTAAATACAAAAACATATATACCATAATTTCGAAGTTCACTTATATTCGAAATTTATGCAAGCTATAGTGCGATTAAAAACATTTTATTGCATATCTCCTAAATACGTAGCTTACATTTGCATGGATTGAAATATTGAATGACCTCCTATAAATCAACGCTCGATTACCTGTTCACGCAACTCCCTATGTTTACCCGGGTAGGCGAAGCAGCGTATAAGCCAAACCTTGATAACACCTATGCGCTGCTTCATGCACTTGGCGATCCGCATCTAATGCTTAAATGTATTCATATTGCAGGAACAAATGGCAAAGGCAGCACCAGTAATATGTTGGCCGCAGTATTGCAAAGTGCTGGTTATAAAACTGGCCTATATACCTCTCCTCATTTGCTCGATTTCAGAGAACGCATTCGCATCGATGGAAAGATGATTTCTAAAAAATATGTTTCTGATTTTGTAACACGCAATCAAGAGATATTCCAGGAAATAAAACCTTCCTTCTTTGAGATGACTGTCGCCTTATGTTTTGAATATTTCGCAAGAAAAAAAGTGGATATCGCAGTCATCGAAACTGGACTTGGCGGACGTCTCGACTCCACCAATGTTATCCACCCCCTTATCAGTATTATTACGAATATCGGATTGGACCATACTAATTTATTGGGAAATTCTTTAGAGGCTATCGCTATGGAAAAAGCGGGGATCATTAAAGAAAAAACACCTGTGGTAATTGGCGAAACTGACCCGAAAACAAAATCCGTATTCATTCGAAAAGCAAAGGAGATGCATAGTGAAATTTATTTTGCAGATCAGTGCGTCACCACTAAACTCAAGAGCCAGAGTAATAATCATCAGACCTTTGATGTTGGCGATGGAAAAAAAACTTGGATTTCTTCTTTAAAAGTAACTCTGGCTGGGCATTATCAGCAACATAATATTACAACAGCACTTCAAAGTATTAAATTACTTAAACCCCATTTTAATATCACCAATAAAAATATAATAAATGGAATGGGACATATTCAAAAATATACCAGCTTTGCAGGCAGATGGCAGGCCATTCAGAAGAATCCATTGGTGATACTTGATACCGGCCATAACGCACACGGATTAAGCCAAAGTTTAACTCAACTTAAAAAAGTAAACGCCACACAGACACACTTCATTTTTGGTGTAGTACAAGATAAAAAACTTGACGATATCCTAACCTTGTTACCTAAAAACTTTTTCTACCATTTGTGTGCGCCCCAGTTGCCTAGAGCTTTGCCCGCTTCTCAGTTAAAGGCAATTTTCGAAACACAACAGCTTAAGCATCAAGTGTACAAAAATGTAACAGATGCATATAAAAGCGCATTAAAATCGTGTAAAAGAAATGATGTTTTATTTGTTGGAGGAAGTACTTTTGTGGTAGCAGAGGTAATGGAATATTTGAAAAAGAAGAAACTTATTTAATATCTCTTTCACATACTCTTGCTTCCTATAATTAGCAGCCAAATACAACGCCATAATGAATCCAGCTCAAAAAGTAATTATCTATACTGATGGTGCCGCATTAGGAAATCCCGGACCAGGCGGTTATGGTGTAGTGATGCTTTATGGCGAAAAACGAAAAGAGATTAGTGAAGGATACAAACACACCACAAATAATAGAATGGAATTACTCGCTGTTATTGTGGCATTGGAACATCTTAAAAAAGAAAACCTGCATGTAACTGTTTATTCCGACTCACAATATGTAGTGAATAGCATTGAAAAAAAATGGGTTTTTGGATGGGTAAAGAAAGGATTTAAAGGTAAAAAAAACGAAGACCTATGGCGACGCTTCTTGCCTCTATATGACAAGCAACAAATAAAAATGGTTTGGGTAAAAGGGCATGCCGGACTCAAAGAAAACGAACGTTGTGATGAGCTCTCCGTAATTGCAGCCAATGCCCCACATAAGCATATCGACAAATGGTATGAAGAAAATGCTGATGCTGATTAATATCTAAAAAATAAATTATACCACATGAGAATACATTTGATTGCCTGCGGTGGTGCTGTAATGCACAACATAACAATTGCCTTGCATCTTAAAGGAAACGATGTTACGGGTAGTGACGACGCCATTTATGAACCCGCAAAATCACGCCTAGAAAAGTACAACCTACTGCCCGAAAAATTTGGGTGGGACGCAAATCGTATAACATCGAACTTAGATGCCGTAATTTTAGGCATGCACGCACGAATAGACAATCCTGAGCTTTTAAAAGCCAAAGAACTCGGACTTAAGATTTATTCTTTTCCCGAATTTATTTACGAAAACTGTAAAAATAAACTTCGTGTGGTGATTGGGGGAAGCCATGGTAAAACAACCACTACCGCTATGATTATGCATGTGCTACATACCTTATCGAAGACGTTCGACTATATGGTAGGATCGCAGGTGGAAGGCTTTGAAACAATGGTAAAGCTTACCGAGGAGGCTCCCATTATAATATTAGAAGGCGATGAATATTTGTCATCACCTATCGACCTACGCCCAAAATTTCACCTTTATAAGCCACATGTGGCGATGCTTACCGGTATTGCTTGGGATCATATTAATGTATTTCCCACCTTTGAAAATTATGTACATCAGTTCGACATTTTCGTCGATACTATGGATACAGAAACGCATCTGTTTTATTATGAAAACGATGTATACTTAAAACAAATTGCAATGCAACATCCACAGGTAATAAGCGCACCATATAACACTCCAAAGTACTCTATAGATAACGAAAACATCACTCATATTATAAGCGAAGGAAATACTTACCAATTGCAAATTTTTGGTGAACATAACCTACAAAACATGGAAGGGGCACGCATGGTATGCGAAAGGTTAGCCGTTAGCAAACATGATTTTTACACTGCAATGCAATCGTTTTCTGGCGCTGCAAGACGCCTTGAATTGATTCACAATAGTAAAAAATTAATTGTCTATCGCGATTTTGCACATTCTCCATCCAAACTTAAAGGGACTGTGAAAGCGGTAAAACAGCAGTATCCTGACAAAAAAGTAGTTGCTGTTTTTGAGCTACACACATTCAGTAGTTTAGATCGAAATTTCTTACCGCAATATCAACATAGCATGGATGATGCCGATGTGGCCTTAGTATATTTCGATGAAGAGACATTGAAACAGAAAAACAGGATACTGGAAGCCGATGCAGTGCAATTGAATTTTGGAAGGCATGTTACTGTTTTTAATCAACCCGACCTATTAAAAGATGCGACGCAACACCTTATAAATGCTGAGCCAACAGTACTTTTGCTTATGAGTTCCGGCACCTTTGGCGGCATCAATTGGTCGTTTTAGATGTTTTTTAATTTCAAATTTATTTAGTCAAAAAATGCACTCAATATTAAAGGAGCATTAATGACGTAAATACATGTTAATTATCTCCCATACTTCAAAAAAATATTGTTTTTTTGAAGTACTTTAAATTTTCGATTATCGCTATGAAACGTTTTATTCTTTTATTCCTTGTATTTGTAATCTATACTATGGCTTTTTCTCAAGCAAAGCTTATTGAAAAGGTATCAGCCAAAGCTAACGAAGTGACCATTCCATATGAAATGTATCGTTTGAAAAATGGTTTAACTATTATGGTACATGAGGACCACAGTGACCCTTTGGTGCATGTGGATGTTACCTACCATGTAGGTAGCGCACGTGAAGAAATTGGCAAATCCGGCTTCGCACACTTCTTCGAACATATGATGTTTCAGGGAAGTAAAAACGTTGGCGATGATCAACATTTTAAAATTGTAAGTAACGCTGGTGGCACGTTAAACGGAACAACAAACCGCGATCGCACCAACTATTACGAGACCGTGCCAAAATCGCAACTAGAAGTAGCTCTTTGGTTAGAAGCAGATCGGATGGGTTTTTTACTTGACTCTGTAAATCAAAGAAAGTTTGAAAACCAACGCGAAACAGTTAAAAACGAACGCGGACAAAACTATGACAACCGCCCTTATGGTTTAGTTCAAGAAAACTTATCTCGTGCCTTTTATCCGCAAGGTCACCCATATAGCTGGTTAACCATCGGCTATATTAGCCATCTTAATTCTGTTGATGTTAATGATTTAAAGAGTTTCTTCTTACGCTGGTATGGGCCTAACAACGCAGTAATAACAGTGGGAGGCGACGTAAAAACCGCAGATGTAGTAAGGATGATAGAGAAGTACTTCGGTGCTATTAAACCTTGCCCAGTGGTGAAAAAAATGCCTGCACAACAACCGGTGCTAAACGAAGATCGCTATGTTTCGATGAGTGATAATATCCGTCAGCCTTTGCTACGTCGTGTATATTCTTCGGTTAATTCTTTCCATCAAGATGAAGCAGCGATAGATATTCTATGTGAGATATTAAGTGGAAATAAGTCTTCGGTTTTTTACAATCGTTTTATTAAATCACAACTAGCCTCGTCGGCAAGTGTTTCCAACTCCACATCAGAATTAAGCGGAGAGTTGGCCATAAATGTAATGGCCTATCCCAATGTTAAACTTAGCAGCATCGATTCTTTAATTGACGTTTGCCTTGATGAATTCGAAACCAAAGGGCTATCTGATGACGACTTGCTTCGAGCAAAATCTACTGCCGAAGTAAGCTTTATTAAAAGCTTAGAAAGTGTGAATGGCAAGGTTTCTACTCTTGCAAGCTTTTATACCTTGGGAGGGAGTGCCAATTTAATTCAGAAACAACTCAAAGAGATTCAAAATATTACCAGAACAGATATTTTAGATGCATACAACCGCTATTTCAAAAACAAACATTATGTATGTATCAGCGTTTACCCTAAAGATAAAAAGAATTTAGCTCGCGAAGACAACTATAAAACTCCAGAAGCAGATGCTCCTGCTGCTAAAAAAACAGGAAAAATTAAACTTCGCCCTGTGAAAGATAAATTTGATCGCAGCGTGAAGCCTCAAGTACCTCCTGTTCCTATTATTCCTCAGCATATTAATGAAGTTCGCGCTAACTTCAACAATGGCATTCAATTTAGTGGGCTAACGCAAAGTGAAATTCCATATATCAGTTTTCAGATTATTATCAAAGGTGGACATCTTATGGATTATAATCATCAGGATAAGGCAGGGCTCGCGGTTTTAACCGCACGTTTAATGAACGAAGGCACAGCAAGTTTGCTCTCCGAGCAGTTTGAAACCGAACTCGATAAAATTGGAAGTACTATTAGTGTGAGCTGCGATGCTGAAAACACCTACATTACAGTAGGTACGCTAAAGAAAAACATTGACATTACCCTTGGCCTGCTACAAGATAAATTATTATATCCAGCCTTCCGTGAAGCCGAATTTGACCGTGCTAAAAAGCAACAGCTTGAGAATATTAGCAATTCTCTTATACAACCTTCTTCGATTGCTGACCGTTGTTTTGCAAAGTTGGTATATGGCGAAGAAAACATAAAATCGATAGCCAATGAAGGAACCACAGAAACAGTAAAAAATATAACATTAGATGATGTAAAAGATTTCTTTAAGAAATATTATGTTCCTCAATTGACTGAGATTGTTGCTGTTGGAGACATTGATATGATGCAACTAAGAGGTAAACTTTCATTTTTAGAGCAATGGAAACAAACTGATATGCAGCTTCCATCTTCTTTAAAGAATGAAAAACGTGTTAAAACAATGGCAACAACCATCTACTTTATCCATAGTGATAAGGCAGCACAATCGCAAATTAGATTGGGATATATGGCATTGCCGTTTGATGCAGAAGGTGATTTTTATAAAGCTGGGCTGATGAATTTCATGTTAGGTGGCACATTTAATAGCCATTTAAACATGAATCTTCGTGAAAATAAAGGCTGGACTTACGGCGTACGCAGTGGATTCAGTGGCACAAAATACCGAGGACCATTTAGTATTTCGGGAGGATTTAAAAAGGAGGCAACCGATAGCACCCTTACCGAAATTTTTAAAGAGCTGAATAACTACCAAAGCAATTTACTTACTGAAGAAGAAGTTCAATTTACAAAAAACTCCATTAACCAAAGCGAGGCATTACGATATGAGACATTAAGCCAAAAAGCAGGGATATTATTTGCAAAACAGCGTTATGAATTAGATCCGGAATACAAGATGAACCAACTTCAAATATTAATGAGCTTAGATGCTAAGAAAATTAATACAATCGCACATCAACTTTTGGAGTTAAACCAAATGATTGTGGTGGTAGTTGGCGATCGTAAAACTGTTAAAGAGAAACTTGGTGCCTGGGGTTATCCTGTTATTGAACTAGATAGCGAAGGCAATCCCGTAAAGCAATAATATTTTATTAAAGCCTATATTGGTTTCAGCAAAGATTAGTAGTCAATGCTTGATAATACTATGTCAACTATGCCTTTCGGGTAATATTTTATTAGATCCTTTCTTAATTTCCAATAACCAACAGACACATTTTTATGAACAAAGTAGAAGAATTCAATACCTACCGAAGTAACATGAATAATAAGATTTTAGCGGAAGATAATCTTGTTATAAAACGCTTTTTTAATTTGGATCAGCATACTTATGCCGATGGTGCTATAGATGCTAAAACAAAAGAGATGCTTGGCTTGGTTGCCTCATTGGTGTTACGTTGCGACGATTGCGTAAAATATCATTTACAGCAAGGCTTAGCATTGGGACTTTCCACCGAAGAACTTTTTGAAATACTTGCCGTTGGAAATATTGTTGGAGGAAGTATCTGTATTCCGCATACGCGCAGAGCAGTAGAATTTTGGGAAGCTTTACAAAAGGACCAAAACTAGCTTATACACTAATGAAATTTGAAACGGAAAAAGGTAAAATATCGCAAAAAAAACACTTAGGCTCTTCCTAAATGTTTCAAGTAGTTCAAATGAGAAACAACTGCATGTCTCATCTTAGGATAAACAATATAAGGAACTTTGAATTCCTCACAGGTAGATTTAATAATTTTACTAATTTCCGGATAATGAACATGAGAAACCTTTGGAAAAAGGTGATGTTCCACTTGAAAATTCAAACCTCCGACACACCATGAAAGTAGTTTGCTGTCTGTTGCAAAATTAGCTGTTGTCTTTAGTTGATGAATTGCCCATTCGTCCTCTACCTTGCCATTCATTTTAGATAAATCGGGGAAAGATGTACCTTCTACAGTGTGCGCCAATTGAAACACAATACTTAGTACGAATCCGGCTAAAAGCGTGGTTGTAAGAAAGCCTACTAACCACCACATAAAACCAACTTGGTAAATTGGAAGTGCAATAAAAGTAACCAAAAACAGCACTTTAAACCCCCAAAATATAATATGATCCCAGATGTCGAGTTTCTTTAATGGAACCAATGCTATTTTATGCGTAAAGTACTTTTTATAATCAGTATAAAAGACCCAAAATATGTAAAGTAGAGAATATAAAAACCAGAAGTAGATATGTTGAAATCTATGAAATTTATAGCGTTTTTGATGCTCGCTCAACCTTAAAAATATACCCGCATTTATATCATCATCCAATCCGTCGATATTGGTAAAAGAGTGATGAATAATATTATGCTTTACATTCCACATAAAGCTACTTGCTCCAAGGAAATTAATTGTGTAGGCAGCCATACGGTTAAGCCAGCGGTAGTTACTAAAGCTTCCGTGGCTTCCATCATGCATGATATTAAAACCAATAAAGGCTATGACAATTCCGAATAACACAGTTTCAGGTATGGCAAAATACCATTCAGGTGTAAAGAAAACCAAGTGAATATAGATTCCTATAAATGCAACAACAAGCAATGCTGCTTTGAAAAAAAGTTTAAAATTACCGTGTTGGTCAATTCCTTTACTTTCGAAATAAGCTTCGATTCTATGCTTTAAAAGTAGATGGAAAGAAGGGGTAACTGCTGGAAACTTTGGTATTTGTAGTGACATATGCCAAATTATTAATTAATTGAGGGCAACAAATATACAATTTTTAATTTTAGATGGTATAAAATCTTGCTTGGAAAAGCTTTCAAATGTTACACGCAATAGCAAATTGAGCAAAAAAAAACGACCTACTCGCAGGAGTAAGCCGTTACATATCAGTTTAAACTTGATTATTTAATTCCGTCTAAGTCACTTCCCCCAAAATCTACCACTACAGGAGTTGCAATACACAATGAAGAATATGTACCAACGATAACACCAATTAATAAGGCGAAAGAGAATCCTTTAATAGCGGCGCCACCGAACAAGAATAAAATCATACATACCAAGAAGATAGTACCTGCTGTTACAATTGTGCGGCTTAAAGTGGCATTCAATGCGTAATTGATGATTTTAACACGGTCTCTTTCTTTCTTATTAAGATTAAGATATTCACGAATTCTATCGAATACAACTACCGTGTCGTTCATAGAGAATACCAAAACGGTAAGGATAGCTGCTATAAAATCTTGATCAATATCCAAAGAGAAAGGCACGATACCATCTAAAATGGAGAAGAATGAGAGTAATAAGAACACATCGTGGAATAAAGCCACCGTTGCTCCTAAACCAAATTGCCATTTACGGAAACGGATTACGATGTAAATGAACATACCAATAATTGCTACAAAGATTGCACGTAAAGCAGAGAACTTAGCATCGGATGCCATTGTTGCTCCAATTTTACTACTACTTTCAATAGTAGCATCATAACCTAAACCTTTCAATCCAGTCATCAAATGCTCGCGTACTTCTGGCTCTGTAGCATTTGCAACATCAATTTTATACGTCGTTGTTACCTTGATCTTAGAGTCACTTCCGTATGTTTTTACTTGAGGCGTTAAGTTATCAAAAGAAGCGGAAAGCCCAGAAGCAACATCAGACGTGTTTGCAGGCTTATCCAACTTCACAACATATGTCCAACCGCCCTTGAAATCCACGCCCAAAGAGAATCCTTTGGTGAACATAGAAACAGCGCCTAAAAGAATAACTGTTCCAGAGATGATATAATAAATTTTACGTTTACCAACCCAATCAAAATTAGAGCCCTTGAAAAGGTGCTCAGAAAGCGAAGTGCTAAATTTAATTTCTTTACCCAAATCTAACCAGCGTTCAATTTGTAAACGTGTGATAAAGATGGCTGTAAATAAAGAAGTAATAATACCGATAATCAAAACAATTGCAAAACCTTTGATTGGTCCTGTTCCTAAAAACACCAAAACAACACCTGCCAATAACCCTGTAACGTGAGAATCGATAATAGCTGAAAGAGCATGACGGTAACCCGCTGAAACGGATTGGCGCATATTTTTTCCGTCTTTCATCTCCTCTTTTACGCGCTCATTAATCAAGACGTTGGCATCTACCGCAACTGCCAACGTAAGCACAATACCAGCAAAACCTGGCAATGTTAACGCTGAATGCAAGGAGGCCAATACACCCAAAATGAAGAATAAGTTGATTATAACTGCAACATCTGAAGAGAAACCCGCGAGGTTATAGTATAAAATCATGAAGGCGATGATAGCGATAAAGGCAATAAGCAAGGTTATTAATCCTGAGCGAATTGCCTCTTTACCCAAAGATGGGCCTACGATAACCTCTTCGATAATTTTACATGGAGCAGGCAATTTACCTGTTTGTAAAATATTAGCTAAATCTTGTGCTTCTTTTACTGTGAATCCACCACTAATTTGTGAGCTTCCGCCAGAAATCTCGCCATTTACGTTAGGAGCTGAATATACGGCACCATCTAGTAAGATAGCGATACTTTTGCCTGTATTTGCTTTCGTGATAGCAGCCCAATTTTGAGCACCTTGTGTTGTCATTAGCATACTAACATCAGGATTTCCAGTCAATTGATCGTAATCTTGACGAGCAGAAGCAACAGCCGAACCATCTAATACAGATCCGCGGGTAACATCTTTCGTTCTCAAAGAATAAACTTGAACTACTGCGCCTCCATCTTTTAATGGCAAGGCTTTATTACCAAAAGCAAACTTAATTCCTAATGTGGCAGGAAGGCTGTTCATCCAATAAGTTGCTGTTGGGCTATTGATATACTTATTGAATTTTGCAGTGTCTTTTACTTGAACAAAACCAATCATAGAACCTTTTTGGTAACCATTCTTTTGATCAGCTGCTGGCTGTAAAATGGCCAATAATGGACTTTCTTTTATTGCTTTCGCATATTTCTCTTCTTGAGATTTACGTGTGGTATCAGACTTTGCAATTGAATCTGCTTTTGCTGTAGCTAAAGAATCGGCAGCCGTTTTTTTGATAGTATCCGTTGTTGCCACTTCACCACTCATCACTTTACCCAAGCCCTTACTGATGGTATCTAACAATTTGTAAACATCATCACCATTAGGATAAGTTTCCCAGAACTCTAGCTTTGCTGTGCTTTGTAATAGTTTACGAACACGCTCCGGCTCGTCGGCACCTGGTAATTCAACTAAGATACGACCTTGATTTTCAAGTTTCTGTACATTCGGTTGCGTTACCCCGAATTTGTCGATACGACTGCGAATAATCTCGTAAGAGCGATCGATAGCACGACCTGATTCTTCACGAATCATTTTTAAAACCTCGTCATCCGAACTATTAAAATTAACTGCTTTATTGGTTGGAACCGCAAATAGCGCAGAAAGTTTTTTACCTGGGCTTAGTTTTGTATATTCTTCATAAAACAAATCGATAAAAGTACGTTGACTTGTAACCGAGATTTTCTCAGCATTATCTACCGCAGCGTTGAAGTTAGGATCCGGATTGTTATTGGTAAGGGCTCTAATAAACTCCACTTGAGAAACTTCAAGTGTAACGTTCATACCTCCTTGTAAGTCCAAACCCAAGGTAATCGCTTCATCTTTACATTCCTTATAGGTAAACTTAGCAACCAATAAATTGTAAATTGGAATATTGGCTATTGAGTCCTTAAATTCACGCAACTTCGTTGCCTGTTCTTCCTGAGGAAATTTACCAGCGTAGGTTTTTGCTTTACTATCCCAACGCCATACCAGCACGTTAAAAGACAACTGGTACAAACTAATAATTGCCAAAACGATCGCAAATGATCTGATCAATCCTTTATTCTTCATTGCTACTTTAAAATGTATAAATTAGATTTCAAATATATTCTTTTCAGAATACTATGGGTTTATCCCAAGCTAAAAAAATGAGGTGCAAAGATATAAAAGTGTGCCATATAAAAAAGTGAGAAAGCGAACTGGCTTAATCCGGTGCCTATTTAAAGTAAATTTAAAGCCAAAATGAATTATTTTTAACCTCTTTTATAAACTAATGAATCTGAAATTTGGGTAAAATAGATCGTATAAAACACCTATCGAAAGGTCGTCTCATTAAAATCGAACCTTAATCCCTCCAGTAGCAATGACATTGCTGCGATGCAAGGCACGATCAATTAAGCAGATGTTCAGTTTAATTGAATCTGGCAATACCCCCCCTGAAATGGGTGTAATTTTGAGTGTGATTGTCCCATTGATGCCTTTATTTCTTGAATCTGGCTGAATATCAGCAATACGATCGTTGAAATTAATAGTATCCCCACCCATTATTAAATGGTTATAGATACCATTGGTGAATTGCAAATATTCACCTATAACGTTATAATAATATAGTTCGCCGATTCGAAATGGAGAAGTGGTATCGCCTAAATCTAGGCCTATATCGCCGTCGCCATCTTGAAAATTAAACTGAACAAAAATAACTGAATCGGAACTGCTATTTGGGTATTGGACTTTAGAAAAACCTACATATTTGATGCTTGGCACCACACTAACCAACTCCTGCTTCTTACAACCCAAAAAAAATGCTGTAGCAAGTACAATTGGAATAAAAAATATTAAATATTTTCGAATCATTTTCTTTTCACGAATATAATACATTTAATTTTGCCAACCAAAATATGAGTAACGAAACACGCGCATCTATTCGCGCACCACACGGAAGTAATCTATCATGCAAAGGTTGGATTCAAGAAGCAGCCTTGCGAATGTTGATGAATAACCTTGACCCAGACGTGGCCGAACGCCCCGAAGACCTTATTGTTTATGGTGGCCTAGGCAAGGCTGCGCGCAATTGGGAAAGTTATGATTTGATTGTTAAAGCACTGCGTGATCTTGAGAATAATGAAAGTTTGCTTATACAAAGTGGCAAGCCTGTGGCCATTTTAAAAACGCATGAAGACGCTCCAAGAGTTTTGTTGGCCAATAGCAACCTCGTTGGCAAATGGGCCACCTGGGAACATTTTAGAGAATTAGACAAAGCTGGACTTATGATGTATGGCCAAATGACCGCCGGCAGTTGGATATATATCGGGTCTCAAGGAATTCTTCAAGGCACCTACGAGACCTTTGCAGAAGCTGCACGCAAGCATTTTAATGGCACGCTCAAAGGAACCCTTACTGTGACTGCTGGACTTGGTGGTATGGGTGGAGCTCAGCCCTTGTCGGTAACCATGAACGAGGGTGTTTGCCTAGTGGCAGAAGTAGAGGAGTGGAGAATTAAAAAAAGACTTGAAACAAAGTATCTCGATTTAATGAGTCGTGATATTGACGAGGCGATAAGCATGGCATTGAAGGCCAAAGAAAAGGGGATGGCTGTTTCTATAGGCGTATGGTGCAATGCGGTGGATTTATTGATGCGATTAAAAGAGCGTAATATTACACCTGATTTACTCACCGACCAAACATCGGCACATGACCCGCTTATTGGCTATTATCCAAATGGAATTAATACCGAGGTTGCCGATGCAATGCGCCGAAGCAATCCAGATGAATATCTTAAACGCAGTTATGCAAGTATGTCGTTGCATGTTCAACTAATGCTTGAATTCCAGGCCAAAGGCAGCATTACCTTCGACTATGGCAATAATTTACGAGCTCGTGCCTTAGAAAACGGAGTAAAAAACGCCTTTGATTTCCCGGGCTTTGTACCCGCTTTTATTCGTCCACAATTTTGTGAAGGTAGAGGCCCATTCCGCTGGGTTGCGCTTAGTGGCGACCCAGAAGATATTTATACCACTGACGAATTATTAAAAGAATTATTTCCTGAAAATGCCGGGTTACAACGTTGGCTTAAGATGGCTAAAGAAAAAATTGCATTTCAAGGACTTCCGGCACGCATCTGCTGGCTTGGCCAAGGAGAGCGTGAGAAAGCAGGATTAGCCTTCAACGAACTTGTGCGCACAGGCAAAGTAAAAGCACCCATCGTAATTGGTCGCGACCACCTTGATACAGGTTCGGTAGCTTCGCCAAATCGAGAAACAGAAGCGATGAAAGACGGAAGCGATGCCGTAGCCGACTGGCCAATTTTAAATGCCTTTGTAAATATTGCTGGTGGTGCGAGTTGGGTTTCCCTTCATCAGGGCGGAGGCGTTGGTATGGGCTACAGTATACATTCAGGAATGGTGATTGTGGCCGATGGAACACCTGAAGCAGAAGCACGAATAAAGCGTGTGTTACGCAACGACCCTGGTATGGGTGTTATACGTCATGCAGATGCTGGTTATGATGTTGCCATTGAAACCTTGCGTAAGAATGGACTCGGATTAAAAGAAAGACTCGGCGCTTAAAACCTAGTTTTATAATTTATTATTTAACTGCCTGTTTTAGAACAATCGAGATAAGCGCTATTTTATAACGAAACGTTGTGTACTTGATATCCCTTCCATAATGACTTTAAGGAGGTAAACTCCTCTACATAATTGTTGAGTAGGGATTATAATACGCCGTTCAAACGTTTGTAACTTATAGACTAGGCTCCCTTTCATATCCAGAATTTCTAGGCACTTTTGTTGTTCGAAGAAACCTATTAAATCTACGGTAATAAATTCAGCTGCTGGATTGGGGTAAATAATGGAAACGACTGTTTCCAAAGGCTCCGATTTGATATTAGAGGATGCGCCAAATTCGTGCGCACCAATATCGATAGTATCATTATTAGCTCGCATTAATTTAGAGAACGGATGAATGTATTCGAAAATAGGGTACAACGAAAATGCTCCTGCAAAACCTGGTGAAATGCCTTTGTTTATAGCACACGAAGTAGTTAAAAGATGATAATCATAAGCTGATGCATTGGCTATTCCTATACCAGAAAAACTAGAATGTAAATTATGGGAAGTATCTATCGCTAGTGATGTTCCGGATAAAACACTTCCATTTCCTGCAAAAATATTATTCGTCATTTTGCATAATGCTGTGCTATTTTGCACTGACACAAATATTGCAGTTGTATGTTCGTTAACCAAAGTATTGTTTACAAAATAAAACTGGTGTTCGGTTGGATTAGTTAGCCCTTCCAAACCATAACCTACCATATTGGAGTTTTGTGTTAGCGTGCCCTGATGAATTTCATTACCAATAACGATTGCTAAACCCCCATTCGGCAAGTCAATATTTCGGCTTGCATTTCCAGTTGCTTCGTTGGCGATACGATTGTATAAAATATAATTATTATATGCCCTACTTTTTAACTCGTGGCCCACAACAGCATGGTGCGAATAATTATATTGAAAGAGGAGCGAGTTAACATGGTTGATGTACAAATTATGGGTGTAGCCATCACCAAAGCCATTATTATAAAATTCCGAATACTCAATTACAATATTACTTGTTACATTATCGCCTGCTAAAATTCCATTTTCATTATCATGAAAATAACAATGCTGTACTGTTAGATTTATTCCTTCTTGCCGAATGCCAGCTCCATTTTTAGAGGCACAGGTGCATAGCGAAAACTCGATATATTGCACTAGAATGTTGTTGCCCGTAATTACCCAGATGGCTTTGCCACCAAAACTGGCTCCATTGGCCTTTAGATGTGCCATACCTCCTACCCCTTTTAACACCAAATTATTGGCCGACCATCGAGCCGTATCAGACAGATAAATACCGGCATCGATAGCCACCGTATCGCTATTTTGAACCAAGGTAGATACTGAACTTGGTTTTTTATAATTCCTTGTCGGCCCCACAAGCCAAGTATTAGCTTGAACCATGGTGGCGAAAAATAGAAAAAATGCGAATATTGTAATTTTTCTCATGTGACTCAAAGGTAATATTATGAATTGAAGATTACTGGGTTTTATAAAACGAGCAGAATAAGGCGTCAATGATAAGTTTTAAATAAAGAAAAATAAGTTTTGCAATTTGTATTCGCACCTAATTTTTTATTGCATTTGCATTAACTTCGCCCACTCATGGCATTGTCGAATCTAATACTGGATTTTAAAAACAGGAACGTGCGTGCTTTGGCACGTTGCATAAGCCTTGTAGAAAATGAATCGGATGGATTTGATACCCTACTCACCACCTTGCATCCGCAAAAGACAGTGCCTGTAATTGGTTTCACAGGCGCACCAGGAGCCGGCAAAAGCAGTTTGGTAAATGCACTAACTAACCATTGGGTAGCAGAACATAAAACGGTTGCAATTATAGCTGTTGACCCCACAAGTCCATTCAATTATGGCTCTTTACTTGGTGATCGCATTCGAATGGTAGATCAAATAAACAACGAGAACGTATTTATTCGGAGCATGGCCACACGAGGCTCTTTAGGCGGGTTATGTGGTAAAATAATAGAAGTAATTCAGCTGATGCAAGCCTTTGGCTTCGATTATATAATTTTAGAAACTGTTGGTGTAGGACAAAGTGAAGTAGAAATTGCCGGCGTAGCCGACACCTCGGTAGTGGTAGTTGTGCCAGAATCAGGTGATGAGGTGCAGACTTTGAAAAGTGGTGTAATGGAAATTGCGGATATCTTCGCTGTGAACAAATGCGATCGGGAAGGTGCCGATAAAATGTCTCACAATCTTAAGGCCTTGGTTCACGATAAACATGGTGATTGGAAAATACCTGTTTTAAGCACCATTGCCACTGAAAACAACGGCATCTTGGAATTGGCAAAAGCAATCGAACAGCATACTTCCATAGCTCATCAAAACAATAAAAGAGCACAACTGCTCGTTGAAAAAGCCTTATTGCTGATTCAGCAAGACAAGGTGAAACATTTCAACCGTAAAAAAATGGAAGAAGAAATACTAAACCTACTCAACCAAAATCATTTCAATCTTTACGTTTACGTTAGAAGCAAACTGCTTCTATAATTTATTTTAATTAGCAACCCATGAATATTTGTATACTATCAGGATCTCCCTTAAAAAATAGCAGTACCCACCGTTTTTGCAAAAGGCTCAAACAAATTTTAGAACAATCCGGACATGACATTCATATTGTGAACTTCGAACATTACGACATTCCATTTCTTAATCAAGGGATGGTAAAACCAGATGAACTCACACATTTTCAGCATGAACTTATTGAGCATGTGAATACGTCTGAATTGGTTTTTGTTTGTTCGCCTGAATACAACTGGATGCCGAGTGCCGAATTGGTAAATATGTTTCATCAACTGGGCTCTAAAACATTTAAATCATTTTTCGACAATAAAGTATTTGCCGTAGCAGGAATTAGCAGTGGCAAAGGGGGTAAAATGCCTTGCATACAGATGACATACGTGCTTAACAAACTCATCAACTTCTTAGATTGCAATTCTCTCGTTTCGTCGCGCAATTTCGAATCTCACTTTACACAAAAAGAGTTAGACGAAGACGGTAATTTAATCGGCAATGATGTTTATGATAAAGGTGTTAATGGTTTCTTGGAATTTGCGTTAAGGGTAGCAGAACGATGGAATAAATAAACATCGAAAACAAAAATGAACAACGACGAAGCATTTTCAAAACTTCTTAAATACTGCTCCTACCAAGAACGTTGTCATGAAGAAGTGCGGGCGAAACTAATTAGTTTGAAAGTATACGGAAACGACCTCGATAATATTATTACACGCTTAATTGAGCATAACTTTTTAAATGAAGAACGCTTCGCAAAAACATATGCAGGAAGTAAATTTAGGCAAATGCAATGGGGGAAAACGAAAATAACATATCAATTAAAATTCAAAAAAATATCTGACTACTGTATTCGAGAAGCCATGAAAGAAATCGATGACGCTTCTTATATGAAAACACTAAGACAGCTTTTAGAGAAAAGAAAATTGCAAATAAAAGACGATAGAAATTGGCTACATAAAACAGCCCAACATTTGATAGGTAAAGGCTATGAGCCTGACCTAGTTTGGCGAGAACTTAAAGCGGAAGAATAAAAACGAATTTGCTATTTCTTCATTGCCTTTGCATTATCGCCTTTCAATTTATATTCCATCGCCTTCACCTTATTACCTTGCTGATCAAAGCCATAGGCAATATTATAATACAAATCGGGAACGTCAGGACGAAGCTTTAATGCTTGTTCGGCATAATCAATTACCTCTTGGTAATGGCCAACCTTGCTTTCGCAAAAACTTAAATTTACAAGTGCATCCAGATATGCCGGTCTTAATTCAACGGCCTTTTTCATCCACGTAATTGCACTATTATAATCCTTCTTTAATAAATAGCAATAACCTAAATTAAAGTTTGCCTCGGGAATGCTTGGATTCAAGTCAAGTGCCTTTTTGAAGGCGACTTCCGCTTCTGCTAATTTGTTACTTCGATTGTAAAGATCACCGAGATTAACATACGCTTCAGCAAAATCAGATTTAATTTCGAGGGCTTTATTAAAATTCAAAGCGGCTTTTTTGTAATCATTGATTGCGGAATAACAAGTTCCCAAATTAAGGTATGCCTCCGATGATTTAGGATTGATTTCTAAACCCGTCTCAAGAGATTTAATGGCATCCTGAAATAGATTTTGTTCTTTATATGCAATTCCCATATTGATATAGCTTTCAACCATTTTAGGATTGACCGCAATAGCCATTTGATAATAACTAATTGCGCCATTATAATCCTTTAACCCCAATAGCGCATTTGCTTTGTTATATAACAGTTGCTCTTGGCTACTGCCAGAGTCACCGATACCCGAAGTGCTGACTTTGCCTAGATATTCTTGAGCCTTAGCATAATCGCCTTGCTCTTGGTATAAATTCCCCAAGGATATAATGGCTTCTGCATAATCAGGGAAAATAAAGAGCGTTCTTTTTAACTCAGACTCTGCCTTTACAAATAAATCCCTTCGAATTGCGAGGTCTTTTTCAAGCTTTGCATCCTCAATAAGCTGATTACCTAAAGAATAATGCGCTCGAGCGCTTTTAGGGGCATTTTTAACGTCTGTTGAAAATAATGTTATCTGGTTTTTCCAAGCTAAATTGCGTGTGACCGTTTGATATGAAAATAAGCTTAAGATAACCATTAAAATGGAAAATAAAAATTTCTGAAACTGCTTCGCGTTAAAGATAAATTCTGCAGATTTTTTTTGCTGCATCAACAAAACACCAATAACAATACAATACCCAAGTGCCGGCGTAAATAAAAAACGTTCAGCCATTCCTGAACCTATTGTAACAATAATGTTTGAAACAATAAAAATACTAATTAGGAAAAAGAAAATACCGAATGATATGTAGTTTTTTTTTGGCAACATTACTAAGCCAAAAATTTTAAGTGCGGAAATAATAATGAAAGATAGCCAGGCGGTTACATCACCCCAACCAACTATTGCGATAGTTTTAAAGGAATAATCGAACACTAGTGGGTATGGCCAAATTAATAAAAGAAGGTAACGACCAAGCACAAGAATGGCTGTTGGGAATCTCTCAAAAAATGAAACTCCACTCATTACATTATCCACAGGCAAAACTTGTGTTACAGTTTTAGCATCATTATAAAATAAGGCATAACGTATAGAGAAATAAAAAGACACAGCAACCATCAAAGTCAAAACAACTGCGATGAAATTCCTATCCTTCCAAAACTTTATTTTCTCGCCATAATTAATTTCACCAAAGTAATATATTGCTAATGGAATAATAACCATAAAAGCAATTGCACTCTCTTTAGAAAGCATGCCTAAAAACAGAGCCAACCCACCAAATAAGAGAGCGAATAAACTCTTATTAAAGATATAACGCAAACAAAATATCAAACTCAAACAACAAAATATGAACGCCAATATCTCATCACGGCTTTTAATATTTGCAACTACCTCGGTGTGGATGGGATGTGTAATAAAAAGAAGTGTTATGATGTAGGCAAGCAGCCAACGGTGTTTTCCGAAAAGCTGCAACAACATATAAAAAAGTATACAACACGCTATGGCATAAAATAGAACATTTACAAGGTGGTCGGGATGTGAATTGTTACCCCAAAGGCTTTGTCCAATAGCAAAAGTAACTAGTGGCAAAGGCCTATACAGATTATTGTTATAACCAAAGTAACCCGAATAAAATCCAGTTTTAAATAGTTCAGGTATACCAGCTACCCCTTGCTGCACAAATTTGTTTTTTGTTATGACGGCTACATCATCAAGTACATAACCGTGCTGGATTGTATTGGCATATAAAAGAAACGCCACAACGAACAAACTCGCTATTGCAATCCAAAATTTCTTTAATGAAATTGGTTCAGCCAATATAATTTCATTTTGATTATTAGTCCTTGAAAAGAAAGGTTTGTTTTTATTTTTCATAAAAAAATAAAATTTAGTCGAAATTGATGGCGAAAGATACGAATTCAATGGAAAATTAGCCGTGTTCGTTTTTTGCAACTAATTTGAACTATACATACCCATTTTTCGCTAAGGCAAAAAAATCTTGATACCTTTGCATTTTAAAGAACAATTTATTGTTATGACCTTTTTAATACTTTTTTTTTCAAGCCTTCTAAACATAAACAATGTAGCATTAAATAACGCAGATAAATTTAATTGTGCATTTGAAAAAAATAAATATTTCATTTTCAGCAATATACAATCAGGCCAAGAGCCAATTAAAGCGACTTGCAATAGCACCATAAATAAAAAAGAGACCGACGAGCCATCAACAAGTTTCATTTCAGGAAACAGCCATTACGATTGCCCTACCCTTGGAATTCATTTTCATTATTTAACGCCCCTCAATGAATATGCGAATTCTGGACAGATGCCAGGAATGGGCTTTGATGTAGAAGCGTATGCACGAAATTTAATTTCAACTTCGAACTTCGGATTCTTTTTTGGTGGATCAGGCACAATTGCTTGGATGGGAAAAAGTGCAAAAACAAATATTATTTTGAATACACCAAAAAGCGATCCGGGAAGAACCTATTTGCAGAGTAACCTTGGCGAATTAAATGTTCATGGAAAAATTGAGATGGGTTCAGGCGATTTGAAATTCTACACTAGCTTATTTGGTGGATTAAATTTCCACTCCATATCGCAGTCTATTGAAAGCACTAAAACAGTGAGTGGCTTTGAGAACTCGTCGAATAACGTTTGGAGCAAGGTGGCCTGGCAATATGGCCTTGAGCTTGGCTTACGTTATCATTTTACACCTGGAGTATCCTTGGATTTAAGAGGATCTTATCACGAAGTAGATCCCTTGAATTTAGCCAATGTAAAAGAGTCGACCTATAATACAACCTCAGCGAAATACGACTTAAATTACAATACCCTTTCACCCCGAAACATCAGCATTAAAATTGGATTCCTTTTTTGTATTGAAAATGAAAACTGTTCGAATAGTCAATCTATGGAGCCAACCTATACTCCAACCAGAAGTAGAAACCGCGTAAATCTTGGGGTACCACAAGGAGGAAGCACTCCGCATCAAATAAAAGTACCCAAAGTCAACAATTAAAAGGAGAGTCCTTATCGCGACCAAGTTGCGATGAATTGTTTATAAAAGAGATTCATCGTCATCTTCGACTTTATTTTTAGATGCATTTAATCCTGCTACCACAAGCACAAATTCACCCTTTACAACACCTACTTGCAAGGCATTGTAAACCTCATCCAGCGTGCCATTAACGGTTTGTTCATATATCTTAGTGAGCTCGCGTGATACACTGCAAAGTCTTTCTGCGCCGAATAGTGTTTTAAACTCTTGTAATGTCTTCAAAATACGATGCGGTGACTCATAGAAAATCATAGTTCTACTTTCGTAAATAAGATTTTGCAATCGAGTGTGTCGACCTTTTTTGACCGGCAGAAACCCTTCAAACGCGAATCGATCTGAAGGCAAGCCACTTTTAACTAATGCTGGAACAAAAGCCGTGGCACCTGGCAAACACTCAACATTTAAATTCGCTGCCAAGCATTCACGCACAAGTAAAAAGCCAGGATCTGAAATCGCCGGTGTTCCAGCATCGCTAACCAATACAATGGTCAGACCATCGCTAATCTGCTTTACAATATGTTGAACAATTTGATGTTCATTAAAATTATGATATGAAGAACTCCTTTTATCCAACAAAAGATGTTTGAGTAGAATTCCAGTTTTTCGTGTGTCTTCGGCGTAGATATAATCTGCATTGCGCAAGCAATCTATAGCACGCAGGGTGATGTCGCCAAGATTGCCGATGGGCGTAGGAACTAAAATTAATTTTCCCTTCATATTATCTCAATTGGAAATTTTGTCCTAAATACACTTTGCGAACCATTTCATCATTGGCTAAATCTTCTGCGGACCCTTGCTTTAATATTTTACCTTCGAAAAGGAGGTACGACCGCTCAGTAATATTTAACGTTTCGTGCACATTATGGTCGGTGATGAGGATACCTATATTTTTCTCTTTAAGTCGTGAAACAATGGCTTGAATATCTTCCACGGCGATGGGGTCGACACCAGCAAAGGGTTCATCCAAAAGTATGAACTTTGGATCGGTTGCCAAAGCCCTTGCAATTTCTGTTCTACGACGTTCGCCACCACTCAACAAGTCGCCTCTATTTCTTCTTACCTTTTCAAGATGAAATTCTGCAATTAAATCCTCCAACTTCTCTATACGTTCTTGCTTATTACGATCTGTAAATTCGAGGATCGCCATTATATTATCCTCCACACTGAGCTTACGAAAAACCGAAGCCTCTTGCGCTAAATAACCTACACCGAGTTGTGCCCTTTTAAACATAGGAAGCTTGGTTATTGGAGAGTCATCAAGAAATATCTCTCCTGAGTCTGGCTTTATCAGACCTACAGTCATATAAAACGTAGTTGTTTTCCCCGCGCCATTTGGACCGAGTAACCCGACAATTTCGCCTTGCCGTACTTCAATACTTACATCATTCACCACATGCCGGCCACCATATTGCTTTATTAAATTTTGGGTACGTAAAATCATACGTTACAAAAGTAAATTAATATTTTGTTATGTGAACGACTGCACATCTTTTTAGCCTTTAATCATTATTTTGATATAATTTTGCAGGCAATGGTAACTCCTCCCTATTTAAAACAAGGAAGCACCATCGCTGTTGCGTCTACTGCACGTTATGTCGATGATGAACAAATTCAAATATCCAAAGAGATAATCCAGAATCAAGGATTCAATGTTATTGTTGCACCTAATGTAACCGACATCCACCATCGATTTGCTGGAGATGACCAGGCAAGAATTCGGTTTCTTCAATTGCTCCTCGACGATGAGAGCCTTGGCGCTATTTGGTTTGCTCGTGGTGGTTATGGTACATTAAGAATTATTGACGCATTAAATTGGACCAAATTCCTAAAATATCCAAAATGGCTTATTGGCTTCAGCGACATGACATTACTGCACCTAAAACTAGCTCAACTTGGTGTGGCAAGTATTCATGGCTGTAACTTTGCCCAAATTGGAAAGCTAGGAATGTCAAACGAAAATGTTTCTTCTGTTCTCGACATTCTCAATAATCAACCTATGAATTATCAATTCAACTCCTCACAATATAATATTGAAGGCCATGCGCGTGGAACACTTGTAGGAGGAAATATTAGTTTAATTTGTAATTCTATTGGAACAGATACCCAACTAAATACAGAAGGATGTATTTTAATGTTAGAAGATTGTAATGAATTCCTGTATCATTACGATCGTATGTTTCACCAAATAAAACGCAGTGGAATGCTTAAAAACATACACGGTCTTATTATTGGCGAGAGCAGTGCCACACCTGAACCTGGCGAAATAGACTTTGGTTATTCGCTCAAAGAAATTGTCTTGAATGTATGTTCTGAGAGTTACTTCCCCATTTGCTTTCGTGCACCTTTCGGACATCTCGAAAAAAACAACGCACTAAAGCTAAACACCGAATATGAATTAAAGGTTAGAAACGAAGATGTTCAATTGAGAAGCATACTTTAAAGTTTTTCTTGCTTTTTATAGTGGCAAATGGAGTTCGCTTTGACTAAAACTCCCAATCAATTATTAGTGTCCCCCAACATCACCTTCGCAGGTATTTAGGAGCTGCGGTTGGCTTACTCCAACATTCACCCTGTCTCCAGCTTTTATAGCTTCATTCATCTGTTGAATTAAAAGCGCACGATCGGCAAGTATTTGTTTTTGCTTTTGTTCTTGTTGGCTATAATCAAAGTAAATTATGCCATCTACCAATGTATAAAGCGGTTTAGCATAGATACTTAAAGGCGCATCGCTCCACAAAACCAAATCAGCATCCTTACCCACTTTTATACTTCCTACACGATTGTCGATATGCAGCATTTTCGCTGGATTTAATGTACACAATTTCAGAGCTTCCTGTGCAGTCAATCCTCCATATTTAATTGCCTTGGCTGCCTCTTGATTTAAACGACGGGCCATCTCAGCATCATCGCTATTTACACCAACGTTTACGCCAACCCTTGACATTAGGGCGCTATTGTATGGAATGGCGTCATACACTTCAAATTTGTAGGCCCACCAATCAGCAAAGGTACTTGCATTTGCACCATGAGCCTTCATTTTATCAGCTACTTTATACCCTTCCAAAATATGCGTGAAAGTATTTACTTTAAAACCCATGCTATCGCCAACATGCATAAGCATATTAATTTCACTTTGAACATAGCTGTGGCATGTGATAAAACGTTTCTTATTTAGAATTTCCGCCAACGCATCTAACTCCAAATCACGTCGAGGACAAGTACCCACGCCTTTAAAGTTTTTCCATTGCAGGTCATACGTCTTAGCCCGAGAAAAGGCATCATAAAGCACTTGCTCAACACCCATCCTTGTTTGTGGGTAACGTACTGTTTGACGATCGCCCCAATTACTTTGCTTTACATTTTCACCCAATGCAAATTTTATAAAGCCATCCCATCCTTCAAATTTCATTTGCTCCGCACTTTTCCCCCAGCGCAGTTTGATAAGCTGCGATTGACCGCCAATTGCATTTGCACTTCCATGCAAGAGATGTGAGGTCGTTACACCTCCTGCTAGCTGACGGTAAATGTTGATGTCGTCGGGCCATACTACATCGCCAATACGCACCTCACTAGTTACACTTTGTGTGCCTTCATTCACATCACCCGATATTGCAATATGAGAGTGCTCATCAACAATGCCAGCCGTCAAATGTTTTCCTGTTGCATCAAGAATTAAGATTCCAGCCACCACCTGCAATCCTTTACCAATTTGGGCAATCTTTCCATCGATGATAAGTACATCGGTTTGTTCTTGTATACCAGCTGCTTCATTAGTCCACACTGTAGCATTTTTAAATAAAATTTTCTGAGCCTTAGGTAGTTCGTTACTTCCATAATCATTAAAAGGGAATTTGATGTCGTTTAGTGAAATTATTTCAGCAACAGGTACAACCTCCTTCGAAAGATTTATATAAGGCTTAATAAGTTTAGCTGACCATGGTATTGTGGCTCCCTCTTGATTTAAGTAAGTACCTTTAAACTCATTCTTATCCTGGTTATACCATCCTACCATCGTTTTATATTTCTGTTTGTCGAAGGTGAATAGATAGAACTCGCTTTTCTTTTCCAATGATCCTTTAATAGTGTCTGTTGCGTGCAATTTTAAAATCGGCTTTTCAACATCACCTTCAATGACTAATTGAATGGGCTCTTTTCCAAAATTAATAATGTATGTGCCTCTTACCTCGGATGCACTTAAACTCCCCAAAATAAACCTATTTCCTTGCACCCAGTTTTCGTAAATTGATGTATTATTTCGGAATATATTCCCAGATGAGATGATAAAATTCGCTAACATTCCAGCCTTTAAAGCACCCACCTTATCGGCTACATTTAACAAAGTGGCTGGAGTTTGGGTTAATGCCTTTAAGGCCTCTTCTTCCGACAAGCCACGAACTACCGCCTTGCGTAAATTCTTTAAAAAAGAATTTGCATCGCAGCCATTTGATGTAATACAGAAAGGTACCTTATTTTGTTGCAAGAAATATAAATTACTTGGAGCTAAATACCAATGCATCATATCGGAGGTGCTTATTTGCTGAGCATCATAAGCATCAGCAACATTAAACGGTGCAGGGAAATTTAAGGGCACAATTAATGTGGCATTCGTTTCCTTAATCTGAGCAATTCTTTTATACTCCATTCCATTTGTTTTAATCACATATTGAACCTTGAATTCATCTCCTATACGATCGGCACGAAGCACGTTCCACTGATCACCAGCATCAAAGAACTGAGTCAGGCCTTGCATCTCATTAAATGCCTTTAATGAAAGATTCGTTTGATTACTTTGCGTTTGGTACCATTGTGCATCATAATAGGTTTGACGCAGTAACGCAATACTCCCCATTAAACTACTTGGATAATCCTGAGAGCTACTTCCCTTATTAAAACTATAATTAGCTCCTGCTATAGGCCTTAAAATAAGATTATTTTCACGACTATCATTTAAAGTCACTATGGCTCCTGTTCCCCTTGCAATTCCATCATTTTTAAAGGTGTAAACTGCTCCGAAACCAGCACTTCGAAGTTGTGAGGATATGCGTTCGTCTTTGGCGAAATTATCTACTGCATTATATTCTGAACGAATTGCTTCGTTCCAATCGTATGCACCTTTTTTGTCACTTATATATTGCGGCCTTCCGTTACGCTCCTTACCTTTTGACTCTGGCATACCATAACTAGTAAATGCATCGATAAAAGAAGGGTAAATCATCTTTCCGGTACAGTTAATTTCAACGGCTTCGGAGGGAATGGCGATATCTGCCCCCAAATTTAAAATATGTTCGCCTTTGACAAGCATCACCGCGTTTTCAATTTTCACATTGTATGTGGTATAAACAGTGGCATGTGTCAAAGCGTAAACCGTATTTATATCGTTTTGAACCCCATTAACAGGAAAGGTAGTTTGCGAAAAAGCAAGAAGAAAAGATAAAAGCAGCAGTGCTGAAAAATAAATACGCATAAAGAATAGTTTGGGAAGGCAATTTATTGAAAAATTTGATATGCCGCACGATTTCGAGCAATTTCTATAGCGTTAAAAACCAGCATCCAAAAACCATACGTTAAAGGTAACTTTGCCAAACAAATAATTGACATTCTCAAAAATAATGAATTTATTATTTCAAATTTACAAACTCACCGAAGATGACACATGACGTTAATTTCAATGGCCTTTATACCATCAGATTTGGCTAACGTATATTTATTACTAGCCTGCGATGATTCAAGCTTTCTAACTAGTGTCTTCGTAATATAAAAAGTAATACAATTGAAATACGTTTTAAAAAATAAGTTGCACTTCAATCACATCCCCGTATATGCCCGTGATGAATAGAAAAACATTTTTAGATTAATTTGCCATTCTTCCAATAGTTGGAGCTATGAATATTAAAGAATTACAACACTTTTCATATAATTTTAGTGTTACAGAGCCGATGCCTGTATTATTTATTGGCCACGGAAGCCCGATGAACGCCATTGAAGAAAATGAGTTCGTAAATATGTGGCGAAGTATTGGGAAGTCGATTCCCAAACCCAATGCCATTTTATGCGTTTCAGCTCATTGGGAAACTAGAGGCACTTATTTAACAGCGATGGAAAAGCCAACCACAATTCATGATTTCGGCGGATTTCCTAAGGCGCTATTTGATGTTCAATATCCGGCATTGGGAAGTCCTGAATTGGCAAAAGAAACCCAACATATTATTAAATCCACGGAAGTAAGTTTAGATTATAAATGGGGACTCGACCATGGCAGTTGGAGCGTGATAAAAGCATTCTTTCCAAATGCAGAAATCCCGGTGATTCAGATGAGTTTAGACTACACGCAATCACCTCAGCGCCATTACGAAATTGCACAAGAACTAACTTCGTTGCGAAAGAAAGGAATATTAATAATTGGAAGCGGAAATTTGGTGCACAATCTCGGACTCATCGCTTGGGATAAAATGAACACAGACAATTATGCCTATGAGTGGGCCACGGAAGCGAACACAAAAATGAAACAGTTCATTCTTGCAAATGACCATAATTCGTTAATCAACTTTCGTTCGCAGGGCAAAGCCTTCGACCTTGCCATACCATCTGCTGAACATTACCTTCCGCTACTCTATGCATTGGCACTAAAAACCCCGAATGAAAAGGTACGTTTTTTTAATGATAAGGCAGTAGCAGGATCAATCTCTATGACATCACTCATGATTGAAAAGCCTTAAAAGAAAAAAGTTTTATCTATTTTTGTGGAGTATGAAATCTTAATTATAAAAAAGCATCTTGAATAATAGAACCAACCGAACATATTTCGAGGGACTTACCTACGAAAAAATAGACTTTACTAAAACCCAACTTGTGGTTGCCGACTACGAGAATTGTGCTTTTAAAAATTGTTATTTCTCAAATACCGATCTCTCCAATATCAACTTCACTGATTGTAATTTCGACAACTGCAATCTAAGTATGTGCTGTATGACACGAACTTTACTACGTGAAGTGGAATTTAGGGAATGTAAATTATTGGGATTGAGTTTCTCTAATTGTGATCAGTTTTTATTTTCTATTAAAGTAGAAAACTGCAATGTAGACCTCTCTTCATTTTTCAAACTAAAGCTAAAAAAAACAACCTTTAAAAACTCCAGTATGCATGAAGTCGATTTTACGGAAGCCGACTTAACGCAAGCTATTTTTGACAACTGTGATCTCACCGACGCCATTTTCATTAATAGCAATCTTGAGAAAGCTGACCTCAGCAGTGCTTACAATTATTCCATTGATCCAGAAATTAATAAAATGAAAAAAGCAAAGTTCACTTGGCCTGGGGTTGTCGGTCTTCTAGATAAATACGATATCGATATTGATTAAATGCCGCTTCGAAATATTTAAAAAAGACACGCAATAAAATTAGGCACCCCGCAATTGCCAAAAAAAATAGTCAAAACAAGATTAAATCGAATTTAATGCCCATTTTTAATTTCCTTTGCAGCGCAGTAAAAAGCTGAAAGACAATGGAACCAAACAAGAAAGGCATCCTTTATTTGCTACCCAATTTCCTTGACGATGCCAACACATTGGAATACCTGCAACCTCGTGTGATTAAAATTGCGGAGCCCATTAATCATTTCATTGGAGAAACAGAAAAAAACGTACGTGCTTTTATTAAAAAAATCCTTCCAAATAAAACCCAAGCTGAGCTAAAAATCGAGCTGCTCAATGAACATAACGCAGGCGATAATTTAAAGAAATTGATTGCACCACTGATGCAAGGGCAAGATATTGGCTTACTTAGCGATGCAGGTATGCCTTGCATTGCCGATCCTGGCTACCAGGTAGTTCGCCTTTGCCATGACAATGGAATTACTGTTGTGCCTTTGGCTGGACCATCAAGTATATTACTCACGTTAGTTGGAAGTGGATTTATAGGACAGCAATTCACGTTTCACGGATATTTACCATACGATAAAACAGAAAGAAAAAAGAAGATCAAACAAATTGAAATAGAGGCGTCGGTGCGTAATTACACCCAATTGTTTATGGAAACGCCTTATCGTAATAATCAATTACTTAAGGAGCTTTTAGAGACCTGCGACCCTAGAATGTTACTTACTGCCGGCATTGCCCTCACTTCTCCAAAAGAGAGGATAATCACACAATCTATTGCTAAATGGAAGAAAGCCACCATCGATTTGCATAAAATACCGGTGATGTTCGCGATTGGTAAATAAAGCAACGCTTTATTATTTGATTTTTTTGTAACTTTCCATCTACGCAAAGCGTAAAATACCAAATTAAATAAAGAACACGAAAGATTACAAGGCCGCATGACTACAGCCGAATACAACCAATGTGTAGAAGAATTCTCTGATGGGGTTTATCGGTTTATTGCGCATCAAATGCGAAATAAAGAGGAGGCTAAAGATGTGGTTCAGGATACCTTTGAAAAGGTTTGGAAAAATTGTAGCAATGTTGATTTTGCAAGAGCCAAAAGTTATATATTTCAGATTGCGCATAACGCTATGATTGATAAAATTAGGCGAGATAAACGCAAAGGCGACTTCAATGAAGTGAAGGAAAGTAAATACAGTGTAGAATATGAATACACGGATATAGAAAGGTTAGTGCGCAAGGCCATGGAGAAGCTTCCAGACATACAGCGAGAGGTAATTCTACTTCGCGATTTTGAAGGCTACGACTATAAAGAAATTGGAAATATCCTTAATTTAAGTGAATCGCAAGTAAAAGTTTATATTTTCAGAGCTCGAACTTACCTTAAAACTCAACTTATGCATTTGTATAATATCATTTAAAATGGAATCAAATCACCCAATAAACATTAGCAATTACGAAACCTATATGGTGGATTTTTGGGATGGGCAACTCAGCCCAACTCAAGAGGCGATGCTTATGTACTTTTTGGATGCGCATCCAAACTTGAAAAATGAATTCCAAGATGCTGAACAATATACACTTCCTGCACCTTTCATCAATTTCGATGCAAAAGATGAATTAAAAAAGCAAATCGTTTGTGCCGATAATATCGATATTTTCTTAGTTGGCGAACTTGAAAATAAGCTGTTACCGCAAGAACTAGAGGACCTGAATGCATTCATCGAAAGGCACCCTAAATATAAAAAAGACAGAGCGCTTTTCGCCTTAACAAAAATCTCTCCTAAAGGCAATTATGTTTATTCCGATAAACGAAAATTAAAGAAAGGTTTATTAAACCCTATTTGGATTGACTATGCTCGTGTTGCTGCTGTTGCTACCTTCTTTTTATCGGTTGGATTGTGGTGGCTAAACCATTCGCAAACCAATAATATAAATTTGGCAGAAATTGCAAAAACAATACAAGCCACCACCCAAACTAAGCAGCAGGAGGTTCAATCCAAAAAGCAGCAAATAAAGCCAGCGACTAGCATGAATAATCGCATTGCTATTGTTACAAATATCCTTCGCATTGAAGAGCCAAAAAAAAATAGTATAGCGCCCATCCAAAACCTAGAAACGAAAAATGCAGTGTTAGAAAACTTCGAAAGTTATTCGAAAAATCGTAGTCCTGATGATTTCTTAGGCGGCTTAGTGAACTCATATATACCTATGGGCTCTGGAGAAATAGTTTATTTGGAAAAGCCAATACAACAAGTCCAGAGTGCTGAGGTTTTAGTTGGTTCTTTAGAGAAACCGATTAACCAATTCGCCACAAAGGGCCTTGCAAGGATAATAAAAGATAGCACTTTAGCACTTGAAATGAAAAACGACAGCTATAGTTTTAAAACAAAAATTGCATCTGCTATCGCGTGGGCAACAGCGAAGGCCTCGGGAGGAAAAGTAAAGGCAATAGCAATACCAAATATCGACGGAAGCCTAAGTGCATTAAGCTTCACCAATGGAAGATACAATTATACCAAGAGATTCTAGAATTTTAGATTCGACATCTTTGTTAATGTTTTATGACGCTTTTCTTTAATTATACTCCATTAGGTACGGCTTTATAAATTGGTTTAAATCGCCATCCATTACTTTTTGCACATCGCTCGTTTCAGTTCCTGTCCTCAAGTCCTTTACTAGTTTATAGGGGTGAAAAACGTAGTTTCTAATTTGAGAACCCCATTCAATTTTCTTTTTGCCTGCCTCCACTTTGGCTTTTGCCTCATTTTGCTTTCTTAATTCTAGTTCGTATAGTTGCGAACGTAGCATCTGTATTGCACGCTCTTTATTGGCAATCTGAGAACGTTCTACTTGACAAACAACCACAATTCCTGTAGGTTTATGGGTGAGTTGCACCTTCGTTTCCACCTTGTTTACATTTTGCCCACCAGCACCACCAGAACGTGATGTTTGAAATTCGATATCTGCATCCTTTATTTCAATTTCGATACTATCATCTACCACTGGATAACAATATACTGATGCAAAAGAAGTATGACGTTTATTTGCAGAATCAAAAGGACTTAATCGCACCATTCGGTGAACTCCGTTTTCTCCTTTAAGATAGCCATAGGCAAAGTCGCCTTCAAACTCCAAAGAGGCACTTTTAATACCGGCACCGTCGCCCCACTGTAGGTCGAGTTGGGTTACTTTATATCCATTTTTCTCACCATACATGGTATACATTCGCATAAGCATTTCAGCCCAATCCTGACTCTCTGTGCCACCGGCTCCGGGATTAATGGTAATTATACAGTTTAGTTGATCTTCCTTGTTTCTCAACATGTTTTTAAGTTCAAGCGCCTCTACCTTTTCTAAGGTCTTATTATAATTAAGGTCCATCTCCTTTTCATCGAGATCTCCATCAACATAAAAATCCCACAATACATGCATATCGTCGAATGTGGCTTTCACTAATTTGTATGCCTCCGTCCACGTTTTAGTTTGCTTAATGCTGCGCAATAGAACTTCAGCAGCCTTCGGATCCTCCCAAAAGCCTGGTGCATGAGACGTCTCTTCTAGTTCGTTAATTTCCTGAAGTTTATTCTCTATGTCGAGATATCGATATAAATCCTCAACACGGCTTCTGAGATCTTTAAATTGAAGGTCAGTCATTATTCAAATTTTAAGATGCAAAGGTAATCCTTTGATCACAATAGACAATTGAACTTGTTATTGTGATTCATCCTTGAAATTAGCTACATTGACCTATTCTTTTTCCTTTTTCTTTAAGTAGAATTTCACCAATACGAGTTCCTTTCCTTTTCGCACCCTACCCCATGCAATAACGGTGGAGCGATTTACGCGCAATCGCGTATATGGAAATATCAGGATATTGCTTTTAGGGTCAGCGGTCATTGCCACTTTGGCTAAATCGCCTGATTTTTTGGAATAGACATAAGCCAATCGTGCATGTTTTATATTCCCGAAAGTATATGCAAATTTATTTCCTCCATTTTTGGCCACCTTCTTCTCATTAAAATTTCTATCTGCATCATTATAAATAAAATACGTTCGAGAATCGGACAATAGCGCTATATGTCCTTGGTATGCTGGCGTACCAGCAATTTGACTTTTCGGAATTACAATAGTGCGGATAATATTTCCTTCTTGATCCAAATCAAATTCCACCACCTGCATGTTATAGTAGGTGTAGGTGCATGTAGTTACATGCGTTTTAGGATCTGTAGTGCAATTTTGAATCATGTATTCTACCTGTGATATGATTTTCACTGAGCCGTCTTCATCAAAAAACAAACCACGAAGGTAGAAGCTACTTAATCCGGCACCTCTATCCGCAGCCGCTTCTGCACGTCGTTTCTTCTTTTCGCTTGTAGACCCATTGGCAAAAACACGTGCCAAGTCATCCTTGGGGATTTTACTGAAATGGCTGGTTTCTACATCCCAATTGTTTGTGTTTACCTTTACGTAATATATGCCATTGGCGCCGTAGCGGTATTTTTTATCACCACCTTCGCGGTAGTAACCAGTAAAAACAACGGCTCCCGAGTCAAGCACCCATCCATAGGCAGAACTGAGCGCACTTCCTTTCTTTGTAATTTTAATTTCCTCTAATTCCTCTTTATCCTCTGTTAATCCGAATACCATAAAACTAAGCATATCCTTACTGTCTTTGTCAGCTTTAGTTGGTATCCAAGACGCAATAATAATTACCTTACCCTCATTAGTAACCAAAAACTCCTGAATACGAAATTGCTTATTTTTGTATGGGAAGTTCATCGTTTTCTTGTAGATTTTATTCAATTGATCATCGTACAACCAAAGTTCAATCTCCTCTTGTTCACTTTCCTTTGCCGTTACCTCGCGATAAATCAAGATTTTAGATTGATCTTTTGACAAAACTTGGCCTAGGTTACCGACGTACTTTTTCTTTGATGCGGAAATACGTGCTAGAACTTTTTCCTTGACAATTTCTTTCCCATTGCGATCCGTAATCTTCCCATATACTGTATTTTGATCCTCCTTACGGTCGTAATATCCATAGATTGATGTTGTCTCTTCGGATCTGAATATGCGTTTAACCCAATTGGCATCTTTGCCACCATTTACTTCAGGATAATCCAACGTAAACGTTTCTTTTTTCTGCAAACTCTCCGAATTATAGGAAGTGTAAACCTGCCCTTTGCGTGTTCGATCGGCAACTAAAAATTCATCATCAGACGCGGCAATAAGTTCACTGAAGTTATTGCGTTTTTTCTTTGCTTCTGCAGGTGGAATATGCTTCCCAATTTGAAATGCTGGCTTCTGAGCAAATAAAATATTGGAGTTAAATGTAATTAATAATCCAAAAATAAAAATGAGTCCATTTCTTTTCATGAGCAAATTTATAAATTTCATTGATATTATACCATAATTTAATTAATGCACGTTTCTTATTCCTTATCTTTGCGAAGTATGTTACACACCATAATAACTGAAACCCAAAGAGCTATTGATTTAGAGGAGCGTTTTGGAGCGCACAATTATCATCCGCTTCCTGTGGTTATTGAAAAAGGGAAAGGTATATATGTTTGGGATATTGAAGGTAAGAAGTATTATGACTTTCTTTCGGCTTACAGCGCTGTGAATCAGGGCCATTGCCACCCCACAATTATAGATGCGCTTGTAAAACAAGCACAAAATTTAACCTTGACTTCACGAGCTTTTCATAATAATTTATTGGGGGAATATGAGCTATACATTTGCAAGTACTTTGGCTACGATAAGGTTTTGCCTATGAATACAGGAGTTGAGGGAGGAGAAACAGCCATAAAACTAGCACGACGCTGGGGATATGATGTAAAAGGAATACCAGAAAACAAAGCCAAAATAATTTTCGTAAAAGGTAATTTTTGGGGAAGAACCCTTGCTGCCATTTCTAGTAGCACCGATCCAAATAGCTATGCTGGATTCGGCCCTTATATGCCTGGATTCGAAGTTATTGAATACAACGACCTCACCGCCTTATTCAACTCGTGCAAGGACCCTAATATCTGTGGTTTTATGTTTGAACCCATCCAAGGCGAAGCCGGAGTTATAATACCAGATAAAGGCTATTTAGAAGGTGTTCGTAAAATTTGCACAGAGAAAAATGTGCTAATGATTGCGGACGAAGTGCAAACAGGCCTGGGACGTACTGGAAAACTTTTAGCGTGTGACTATGAAAATGTTAGGCCCGATATCCTAATTCTTGGCAAAGCATTAAGTGGTGGTGTGCTTCCTGTTAGCGCTGTATTGGCGAACGACGAGATTATGCTTACCATAAAACCGGGTGAACATGGAAGCACCTATGGAGGTAATCCTTTGGCGTGCGCGGTTGCAATGGCTGCGTTGAAAGTATTGAAGGAAGAGAACATGGCGGAGAATGCCATGAGCATGGGGAGCCTATTTAGAGCTCGAATGAAAAAAATAGAGGTGCCATTCATCAAAGAAATCCGTGGCAGAGGATTATTCAATGCTATCGAAATTGACCCCGGAAAAACAACATATTCAGGTTATGATATTTGCCTAAAACTAATGGAGAATGGTCTTCTGGCAAAACAAACTCATGAGAACATCATCCGTTTTGCACCTCCTTTGACGATTACACGTAAAGAAATTGACTATGCTAGTGACATTATTGAAGAAACATTGATGGAATTGATATAGTAATATTTAAGTAAGTAAATAAATAAACACTTTTTGCCTTTCTGGCATTGATTTTCTTAGTTTGTGATTTTTATGATGAGATTTTCTATTTTAGTTCTCTTGCTCATTTCAATTGTCTTCTTTTCATTTCGTGTGCCAACTAAATTTAGTAATCCTCAGAGCTCTAAAGTTAGTCGTTATGAAAACATAGACACGTTTTTAAACTCCGCTAAGATAGTGGTCATCGATTATTGGTATGCTGGCTGCGGCCCATGTAAAAGATCGATTCCAATGATGAATCAGATTGCTGAAAAATACACTTCGAAAGGTATTAAAGTATATGGTCTTAACCCGATGGATGACCTATCGACTATTACTAACTACAAAACGAATAATGCTATTTTTTATGATATGTTTCCCATTTCGATCGATTTAGCGAGAGCACATTTTATAAGTGAATACCCAACTGTTGTCATTTATAAAAAAAATAAAGTTGCCATGACCTTAGAAGGTTTTAGCGAGTTAACACAAAAACAACTAAGTGAGGTGTTAGATAAACTGCTGAAAAATTAAAATCAATTAAATTTGACTTGCATATTAAATACTGATTTTTAATAATTTTAAGATTTACGGATGAGTAAAAATAATTTCGAGGAAATGATTCAGTTAGCAGAGGATGTTTTTGCAGTTAAAAACGACCCTAGTCAACTCGATGTGAATGAAGATGTAATTGCTCGATTGATGCAGCTGCATTCAGCTACGGTTTCCGAAAAAGAGGATGAAGGTGGCCCGGTAGCTTGGATATTATTAATACCGACAACCCTAGAACTAATGAACCAATTTCTTCAGTATGAAATCTCTGAAAAGGAGCTTTTTGAAATGACCCCAATGCATGGTGAATATGAGGCAATTTATTTATGTTCCGCTTTGGTATTGGAGAGATATAGAAGACAAGGAGTAGCGCAAACTCTTGCTATAAATGCAATTGAAAACATTAAAAAAAGCCACCCGATAAAAGCACTCTTCGTTTGGGCTTTTAGTTTTGAAGGCGCTAGGCGTTCGAAAGCAATTGCACAAGAAGTTGCGATGCCTCTTTTTGAACGAATACATAGCAAGTAAATTTATTTTGAATTTTTCTTTACAACTGAAATCATTGCGCCGAAATTACCGCCCAAAACTTCCGGAGCAAGATCTGCAAGGTACATTTGAGAAACAACCCCATCGAGATACAACGCTTGATCACAATGAAATAAATCGCGGAAGAACAAAGCGAAATCATAAAAATTAGTTCCATCTGTTGTAATAGCGAACACTATTTTCCTCGACTGCCCTAATGGAATTCCAACCCCACTCCGTACTTTACTATTTTTAGAATTCGGCATAAAAGCTGGATGAATGTCACCATCAATTACAAGCATAGGTCCCGATTGTGTTGCTGCTTTAAACTTCCTAAGATCATTAACGTTATAGCTCATCATATTCTCAGTGGTTGTAATATGTGGTTTGTTATTCGCATCTAAATAAAAAACACCATTTGGCATTAAGTAGAAGTTGGCATCGGGCCTTGCACCTTGAATATTTAATGGAAAAAAAGTGGTGGATTGGTTTTCGACATACAAACCTTCTGGTTGCAAATTACTTAAGTACATGCCACCATTGGTAATCATTAAAGGTTGCAACTTCTTTTTCGCTAAATGTTTTTTTACGTTTTCGATGCTACTAAAGTTTTTATTCTGATCTTCAGCATTAAATAAATGCATTCTCACGTCGTCACTATCTAAATCCACAACAAAGAGATGATAGGTTACATCTTGAAAGCGCACCACCCTAGATCCATGAATTTTCGATGTATATCGTAATAAATCTTTATGGAATGTTACAAAGTACTTTGAAATAATAGAGTCTTTTTCTACTAAAGCTAATAGGTTGTAATTCAAAAATTCATTACGGCTTTCCATTCGTTTTGTTGCAGCCTCTGAAGATGCAATCAACGAATCGTATCTTATAATATCTTTCTTATCGGCCTGCGTTTTAGCTTTATGAGTGCTATTCTTAAATATCCATGCTCTATTCACCTTCAAGTCTTCTTGTCGTTTTTTTTGCGCCGCAATTTTCTTGTTGTTTTCTTTTAGCTCCGGTTGAAATTCGCTTATTAAATCAAGCACCGAGTCACGTCGATTCCTTAGTTCTTCATAGCGAAGCGCAAAATATTGAAGCGAATCTGAATTAGTCTGTAAATGGCTGCTGCTCAATATTGCATTGCTTGAATTTGGCTTTAAAATAAACGCGAGTAGACATGCAGAAGCCAACACCAAAAAAAAGATTACGATAAACCCAAAATAGAACTTTTTTTGCATTTTTATCTGGCACTACATTGAATAGAAATTGCCCCGGCAACACCAGGATGTGAATGAAGCACACGCACACGAGCAGGTTTTTGTTTTCTCAACCGCAATGCGTTGTCATTGTGATTGCCTTCATAAAACTCAATTTTAATGGTATTGGGGCTAATACTTCCATTATTCCAGGCCCTTACAATAAAATCGTTTCTTTTTCCAGAAACAAGTGAAACTGAGCGAACAATAATATGATGATCGCGCAAACGTATCATCTCTCTAGATACGATTTCATCACCATTAAAATAAACAGAAACCGTATCATTATCTTCTTGTCCGTCATCATAAAGAAGCAATGTAAGCATACATTTTTTAAATTTTAAATCGGGTGTATAAACTACCTTATCCGGCAGATAAGGCTTCGTTAATGTCTTCTCCGTGTTTATTGCAACACGAGCATTTTTATTTATTACCCGAACATTAAAAGAACATTCAGCACTATTGCCAGTGGCATCAATAGCCCGATAGGAAACGGGTGTAGTGCCTAGTGGAAATCGAGAACCACTAATAAAACCGTGCGTTATATACAATGAATCGACCTTACAATTATCTGAAGTCTCAGGTAGCAGATAGTTAACTATGGCCGAAGTCTCTGTGCCTATTGCTTCTATATTTATATCCTCTTGACAATGAATATACGGTTTCTCATTATCGCGCACGTCAACAGTAAACATACATTCTTCCGTGAGGTTGCCCGATAATTTCTTCTGCAATTTAATTGTTGTTAGGCCAACCGGAAAAAAACGCCCTGAAGCAATACCTTCCACCATAGTATATTTATTATCCAGAACCTCGTAGTTTACAATTGCGCCGCATTGCAATGGATCGTTCGACTTTACAATATCTTGAAGACAAGATTTACTACTTATAATCGTAGCATTTTCAGAGCTAGTAACATATACATTAAAAGCACATTCCTTTTTATTGTTGGCTTCATCGACAGCAATAAATCTAATTGTATTTTTTCCTTCTGGAAACGTTGATCCACTTGGCAATCCTTCCGATTTTGATAGTGAGGCATGTGAGCAATTATCCTTTGCCAAGGGCGTTTTGTAGTTGAATACAACGCCCTTCGAACTTTTATCGTTCATTATTAAAACTGTATCGCGCAAGCAGTCGATTACAGGGGGCTCTTGATCGAGAACTGTAACATTAACATCACAAACTTTAGTGACACCCGTCCTGCTTTTTGTTTCAAAAGAAATTTTCGAAACGCCTATGGGAAAGCTAGAACCTGAAGTTAACCCTCCTATTTGCTTGACATTGGCATTTCCACAATTGTAATCAACCGCAGCTTTATTAAAATTTACTTTCGCGCTGCATTTACCAATATCGTTGGGCACAATAATATCTATAGGGCACGTTAAATCGATAGTTTCGATCGCAGCTGAAGCTATGTCTTTGGTAAATAAATTACGGATTTCATCTTGTGTTAAGGCCGTATTAAAAATTCGCAACTCGTCGAGAGCTCCACAGAAATACTCAATATTTCCAGGCATATCTCTACCGATATCTAACGGATTATCATTCTTGAAAAATATATTGGCATAAGGAAACTCCCATATTTTATTGCCGTTGACAAAAGAAGTTACATTTTGACCATCATAAACCAACACATAAAAAAGCCACTGACCATACGGAAATGCATTGGCAACAAAATTGGTATCATATTCGGTAAAGTCGGTGCTAAGAGAGACCGTACTTTGAATTGGTGATTGATAAACCTGTATTCGATACTGTGGATTGTAATATTGCTCCTCCCTTTCGCTACCCTTGCAAAGAATGGAAAGCCACCGGTTGCCTCTTTGCGATGGAGCACTATCTAATTTAAACCACACCGAAACACTCAAACTATTCTTCGGAGATTGCAATGAGGTAGAATTAGGGACAGAAATATAGCCATCCTTTCCATTAAATTGTATGGCGCCACATGGCTTACCAAACCTATCGGTGGTAGCCTTTACACCTCCATGAAATGTGCCGTCGTTATTATTTCCACTGAAATCAGCGGTATTGTTATCAAAAGGATAGTATGCTATTAATCCTTGGCCCTGGGCTAAACAAGAAAATGTTAGAAATATAAAGACAAGCAAGAAGCTTCGGTTGGAATTCATGGCGGATGTTATTGAAAATAATAAGTGAGGAGATTTACAGCTGCATCGAGCTCCCTAGCGCCTTTGATTGTTTTATTAACAGTGCCATCTTTTTCAAAGAATTTAAAAACATCTTGGTCGCCAGTATCTAAATTTATCATACTTACAACCTCCATGCCTTTCATTTGATTTAAGAAATCAAGCGTTCGCTTAGCGCCATCATATAACGTTGTATATGCTGTAGACTGAATGATTGCATGCACACCTTTTCCATTCCTATCCTTGCCAATGGCTAAAAAACGGCGTGGATTAACTGCCGGATTGGCGTTCATAAAAGAAATGGTTAGCTTGTTTTTATATACTAGAAGATGTGTTTGAAAAACCGTTGCCTCATGAGACTCAGACCATTTTGTGAAGGCCTGTAGATCCCACGCCGATTTTCTAAGATCATATTTTTTCGCGGTATCTGCACCGTTGCCTTTTAGTTTTAAATCACCGTCTTTTAAGTTGGTTACAGTGATACCTCCATTTGCATAAACAACCACCAAGGCATCAAATATCTTGGCTAAATTTTTATTCACCATCACCCCGTTGTCAATGGTTAAACCAACTGGAACGCCATCATAATCCATATACGTGCCACTTGAGACGAGTATAATATTTTTTCCTGCCGACCACTTTTTATAACGCTGAAAAACATTATTTCCATTATAGTCTGACGCGGCAAAATACTTGGCTTTAACTCGATTGCTATCTCTTTTTAAATATATTACATGAAACTGATCTTCTTTAAATTTTACCGTTGACACATCCACATACTTCGAATCGTAGATTGGAGGAAGTAACTTTTCAGAATGAAATCCAGCCCAAGATGTAATCAAAATAAAGACATAGCCTAAAACTAAAATATACCTCATATTATCTATTTCTGTTTCATTTTTAAAATATAAATATACGGAAAAATAAGGATGGCAACAAGCGAGAAAATCACCAGCTTATATAGTACCGAAGTAGCATACCAAAATTTATTAAAGAGATACGCCCAGTTTTTATCAATCAAACGATATATTGTTTTTTCAATATACGTACCCTTTACGGGAGTGCTAAACTGCTTCTCACGGAGGCGTTCAGCAATATATCTAAATTTATAATCATATTTAATTGCGTAATTTTTCTCGGCATTTTCACGCAACGCATTAGAAATGCTATTGAACCAATAGGTATATACAACTTCAAAGAGAGGGCTATGGATTTCATCGATGGCAGCGTAATTATTAAATCGCTCTGCCCATTGTAAAATCCGAATTAATGAGTCTGGTTGATACCCTTCAAAGCTTTTACTAAGGTGTGCTTCAAGCTTTTCGGTAAGCGCAATAGAAAGCACCTCTTGATTGCCCATTTCGTTGTTTGGATAAGATGAATCCATGGCACACAAAACTGCGTTTATCTCCTTTATATCCGTCCAATGTGCTGAATCTAAATAAATTTGAAAAGGAAATGTTTCCTTTAACTGATTGACATCTAGATTTCTTAAATGCGGATATATGTTAAATGGCTCTTCGGCATTCAATGCTCTCTCCACCGGAATATTGTCGGAATAGTTAACTTGAATTACCAAAGTCAACAGGCACAAGAACAGCACAGACAATACCATTGCAGGTACTAAGAGTAGTTTATTTAATTGCATCTTCATTCCTTAATTGGTTTATTAATTTCGATCAGATGTTGTATAAAGCTCTCTTTTTCTTTAACAGGAATTCCAGAATGTTGATAGGGTAAAATTTTCACTTCAATTGCAGGCGTTACATTACATGGCCCTTTGGCTTGAACAAAATATCGGCGTGGCTGCCTTGTATTAATCGTAACTGTATCTCCATTTCCTATGAAATTATAACTTACGCAACTGTCTTTGTACCAATACCATTTCGACCCTTCCCCTAATATTCCTCCACGTATAAAAAGCTTTGCATTTTCTTTATAGAAAACCGTATCCGGGGAAACAATATGAGCATTGGATATTTCTGAATTGGGATTAACGTGGATAGTGACACTTGCCCCATCAAAAGAGTTACAAAATCCATCACGGCGCAAATAATAGGTGGTCGTTCGTGTAGGATAAAACTCAATAAAAGCGCCTGTTCCCAAAATCTCACAGTTGCATGAATCGCTATACCAATTCCAGATTCCGTCAAATTCCGTTACATAATTGTCCACTTCTAACTCCACCTTTTGTCCGGGACAGAGCGTTGGCTTACCCTTATAAATGATAGAATAAGTGATATTAGATTTTTCTTGAACGTTAATTGTGAACGACACACTTTTTGTATTACCTGACCTTCCTTCAGCCTTCACATAATAGATAGTTTTTTTCTCTGGTTTTACGAATATAGAATCACCGCTTCCGATACTTGCCGTGCGACTCTCACTAGAGTACCAAACCCATTCGGACCCCGGGGCAAGATGACCATGATATACACGTAGTATTGTGCTGTCGCCCTTGCATAATGAAGAAGGCCCGATAATAGAGGCTGGAGCAATACTACTATCAACCGGAATATTAACAACCGCAATCTGCGTTTCCTTTCCAGGCTGCACTTCCATGGTAAATGTTGGCTTTACCTTCATATCCACCAAATCCAGTTTCATGACTTTTTTCACTACAATCGTGGTTTGAATACATGAAGTAGAATATTCAGCGCCCTCTGCTTTTACAAAGTAAGATGTAGTTTCTTCAGGCTTCACCGTGATACTTGCGCCTTTTCCAATTAACTTCCCCTTGCAACTACCTTGATACCAATACCAGTCGGCTTCTGAGCCTAAGTACTTCCCTTCAACAGTAAGCTTTGTAGCACCATCAGAAGTAACAAAATCTATGCATGATGGATTTAATGAATAGCCTTTAGACATAAATCCAGAATCATACTTTTTAATCTTTGACGAATTAACCTCGTAGTAGGGTTCCAATATTGATGATGCCGTAAAGCGATTGTCGAGCGACTCGTTGATGATTCCAAAAGCCCCTCCGCCTCCCATTTTCCATACTTCAGTATAGTTATTTTGATAATACAGAACTCCATTACAATCAAAATAATTCATTTTCCAATTTACAAAAAAGGGAAATGAGCGATACTGGCCTGTTACCCTAGTTCTATATTTGTATTGTTTCCCTAAGTCTTCACAACTATTATCTGAATAATACAGTTGCAATTCCACGAGAATAAACTCGTCGCTATAAATCTTCTCCCACTCTCGCCAACCTTCTTGAGCATTTAACCGCAACGAAACAATGAGCAAACAAAAAACAAAAACGCGCCCTAATACATTAGGTCTCAACTTCTCCTTGGGCGTTATACGATGGATTAGCTCCTTAAATAGGGGCATAATGTTTGTAATTGATTTGGTTATAATAAATGTAGTATTAATTAAATATTTAATAATCGGCTCAAATTTAAGCAATAACGCAGTATAAATAATTATCTGCCATTTAAAAAGTCAGTCCAAATACAAACCTTAATATTCAAGGTATTTTAAAAACACCGTCTTATCTCGAAGTGATGCCAAAACAATTCGGTAATCATCTTCTGAAACTTTACTAATATTTTCTTTTATTACTTTATTAAAGCTCTCATCGCTACTTAACACACTTAGCGTTTTACCCTTAAAATTAAAATAATACCACGTATCAGCATTCGTCTCAAAATAAATTCCAATAATATCACCACTTCGTTTTTTGGTTACTTGAACTTTGCCAAATAGACGTTTTTGTATCTCTTTTTTACCTATGTTATTAATGCCGATTGCCCCTACACCAACAAAAGCACGACTTTGATTTTTCCATGTCATCTTCAAGTCAGTAATCATCAATGTCTTTTTAAATTCATCGAGTAATGCAATAGTATTCTCCTTTTCAAGTTTATTAATAACTTTATCATAGTTCTTCTCTTCCGCTAATTCACCTAAGCCAACTTTCAATACATTACGGTCAGTGGAAACATTGGGCAATTCCCTTGAAGAACTATAAATAGTATCGCCCATCATAGTAAGTGCTTGCTTAGGTAAAATGAAATCAAAGAGCGCTACAATATCCATATTAAACAAGGTGTCGGCTAACTTATTGGTTATTGTGCCTGCCGCACTGATTTTAAATTTATCTCCATTCGCATTGAAATTGATCTTTCCTTCTCCTGAGATTTTTTTAAGCGGCTCATTAAAAGTAACAACACTACCTTGATATGATTTACCCTTAAGTTTCTTGTCATCACCGCATTTGAATTCACCAGTTCGCTCATCGTAAAACATTTTTCCACTTCGAGCAATGAGAATCATATCGTCGCTATAAGAGTGCCTTCTACTAAAAAAGGAAGTATAAAAGCCTGTAGAATCGTTTGCTACATTAAATCCAATACTCAACGGATTTTTATCTGCATCTATTGGATCATCGATATTTAAAACTACCGAATCCTGATTGATGGCATCATCAAATCGGAACCAAACACTCTTGGGATTCTCGTCATGGATAGGCAAAACATACCCATTGAAATTTAGGTTTTTCTTAAAGCTGGTTAAATTAATTTCACCTTTATAGTCGAAGTGCTTATTTATAACAAATGCGGAGGTATCGGCTATATTGGCACGTGCGGTTGTTTGTTTCTCAGTGTTAACGGAGATTTCATTAAAGTAAATGATTTGTTTGTTTTTAAACTTATCATGGAAATTATAATAGCCATTACCACTCATACTTTGACGTCCAAGGATATTGAGTGAGCAATTGTACAAGTCGTGATATCCTTTTACCGTATCCGTTTTTAAAAGCGCTCTATTTAATGTGCTCATCCACGCATTTTGATTGATGACAACCTTATTGCTATCAGGGATGATACGCGAATCAGCGACAAAAATGTATGGCACTTTATTGCAATTTAGGATAAATGTTTTAAGGTCGAATACCGCATTTGAAGAAAGAAAATTTAATGAATCTTGCACGTGCAACATGGAAATAAATCCAGCCGTAGCAGGAGGTTGCAACTTACCTGCAGTTAAAATTATTTTCTTCTCGTCGATCTTCCATGTCATATCGCTTAAGGTAGAACGGTATTGGTTATATGGCAATTCGACATTAGCTATATTGGTATTCGACTTAAAGTCCGCATACCTTTTTTCCATATCAACAAAAGCCTTTACGTTGGTCGCATTAAATGCATATTTCCCTGGATCTACTGATTTTAATTTAAATGTAGCTACGTTGGCACTGAAAGTGTGGTTTGAGAACAAAAAGTTTTTCGATGATATTTCGGCGTCATCAAACGCAATAGTTCCGGCACCTCCCATTCCTTTTGGTGTAATAATTAAATTCCCATCTAGAGTTGCCACCTTATCATACATCAAAAAAGGTTCCTTTTGCTGATATACATACATCGTATCGCGATAAGCACGCCAATCGACTAGAGCCCCGTGTGTAATAGCTGATGGAAATAAAGTAGACTTTGAAACCACCACTTCATCAGCAATGGTATTCATCGAATCTAATAAAAATAAAAAATTAGGTGATATGATATGGGTAGTCAGATAATCTACAAACCCGCTGCCAAAGAAACCTTGATTACTTAAGCTCATTTCGAATTCGCCATGACCTTTACCTCTATACAAAGGATATCCACCGGCAGGTGTATGTGTTTTAAAACCTAAGGAATAATCATCTTGTAATGTTAACTGATATCGAAAATCGGGAACAATTCCTCCTGCCATAAACTCACCATCGAAAACCAAACCTTCCTTCGTAAAGTTATCCAAGCTATCTATTGTAAACGGATCCACTTTGAAAAAGAAACGATCTCTCTTGTAGGATCCGCCTTGCGTTGCAGGATAATCATAAAATACATTTGACCCTTTCTCACTCTTAAAAATAGGGTACTCCGGAAAATTTAACCGACTCGATTTATTGTTCGGGTTATCGATATAGAGTGTTCCATAAATATTTTGAAGTACGGTGTTAACGCGCATTAAAGTTTCCCTACCATATTCATCTTTTGCGCCTACGGGAAATGAGAACTTCAATGAATCGACATTATTTAATTTAATATTAAAATTCTTGTAATCGAAATGAAATCCTGCCCCATAAAAATCAAAACGACCGCCATGAACACGACCGGCAAATTCCATATCACGATTCTTTTTAATATTCAACTTCTGGTCGTCAAGTATCACATAAACATTTTGGGAGTCGCTAAATTGTATGCGCGGCACGCCTTCCACTTGAAGATCATAATTAATAAAATTGATACTTGCATTGGGGCGAGCGCCAATTACAGATTCAAATTTGATGATATCATAATCAGCCACACCGTTGTGTGCATTCACATAGTCGTAAACTTTATTATAAATATGAACCTTACGAGAATCGATATCGTAGTTGCAAAATCCTTTATCTGCCATTAATAATACATAAGGAAGTACATATTCCTCCTTTACACCCATAAATGCGCCAAAATCTTCAAGAGTGAAATCAGGGGAGCGACGCATTCGGCAAAATTGAGCCACCTTAGTAAGCGGATTGTAATCCAATACGCCTTGCATTTGATCATACCTTTGCTCTCTATAAAAACTAAGCGACTCAAATCGAGCTGACTGATCCTTCGATGCCATTTTAAAGTCCATTTTGGGTCCATCGATGAGCCAATTCACCTCATCAATATACAGCTCTACACGATGATAAGAATCGTATAAAGGACTCGACTGAACCCCCTCTTGACCACGATAGGCAAAGAACTTGCGATCTTTTCGATTGTAATCAATTTTAATTTTAGGATGCACTAAGGAGTCAGAATCCAAGTAAACTTTAAATCGAGTATCCACAGACGCGATACGTTCTTTTGAAATAAAAAACTCTACTGCCTCAACTTTACAACGTAAAGTATCATGGTAAAAAAAGGAGAATGTAGCACGTTGGTCGATTGTTCCAGTACCTGCAATTTCCTTACCATTCATTCCAAATCCACCCTTATACTTTATTCCTTTCCCAAAATCCTCAATAAAAACCTCCTTACTATACGAACGAAATTTAGGATAACTGGTATATGCAGATTCATTTTCAGAGACCATTTTTTCCGTTACACTTCCAAGTATATTGTTGATTTTATATTCTTTGTTAGTTAGCAAAACGCTATCAATAGTGAACTCCGACTTATCTGTATTTAAGGTATAACGTTTCAAGTCGACCCATACCTTATCGGAATCGAGGCCGACACGTGTGAATGCAATTTTGCCACCTTCACCCTTCCATATTTTCTTATTGGGATAATATGTTCCTGATGTATTTGAAATTGTTCCACTTCCCCCATTAGCATAGCATTTAATACTAGTTTTAGGGAAATAAATAAAAGGCTCTCCATCAAACTTTAATTCATATTCCGAACTATTACATTGCCAATTACGAAGGTTATTAGTGTAAATAACATTGTCTTCAAAAAGGTTCGCGGTGAAATCTAGAAAATCCTTAAACGACTTTTTATTCTCAATCAATGTCTTCTCTACAATTCTCTGCCAATTTACAAATATGGCCTCCCCTTTACTTTTCCTAGAATATGACGATAATGCCTTTAACAAAGAAACGAACTCGGTGTTTTCCCTCATTTTGGCAATCAACATTTTATTGGAAATCCGAACCATAAAACGTTTCTGCTCTTCGCTGAAAATAGGCCGATTCCATTCTATTAAAAATTGTTTGTACGTAGCGATTGCTTCTTCATTTTTATTTTCACGCATAAACTCACCGAGTTCTTTTATATAAACTCCGGTATCCTGGGTGAAACTTCTAAATTGCGTTTGAGCGTTAGAAACAAATTTCCCAAAAACAAGGATAAAGACGAATATTAATTTAAATCTCATGATATATTATTGTTGCAAAAACACAGCCGCACACCAGTTGTTTCTAACTTTCGATTTTACGAAAATAAGTCCATAAATCGCAGCTTCATTTCTTAAATCTTGTAAATCGTCTTCATAAAATCCACTGATAAGAATGATATTACCAGGCTGCGCAATTTGATGATAGATACTTATATTTTCAAGATTATAATTTTTTGTAATATTACTTAATATAACCCTTTTATTAAAGGGCATCCAGAGGTCAAGAAATTCAGGATCTGAAAGCACTTGCGCATCGCCTAAAACTGCTGTTGCATGCTTCATGCCATTAATTTCAAAGTTCTCTTGTGTGTTTTCAAAACACCAAGAATCATAATCTACTGCAATGGTATGAGCTGCACCAAGTTGCTCCGCCAGTATGGCTAAAACACCAGTACCGCAACCCATATCTAGGCAGGCGGCATCCATAAAATTATGTTCAAGCATCAACTCCATCATCAACTGTGTGGTTTCATGATGGCCTGTGCCAAAGCTCATTTTCGGCTGAATTATTATTTCATGCTTAAACCCTTGTTTCGTCTCATGAAATTGAGCCCTAACATAAATTTCATTACCTATTACAATCGGCTGGAAACTTTCTTCCCATTCCTTGTTCCAATTCACATTATTTTCAATCTCCTTAAATGAAAGTAATTTCACGCCATAGCGTTGAACTATCTCATCGATAGATGATTGATTGACCGCATAGTCTTCCGATAAAGAATACGCCATTAATCGATTGTCTTCCTGTGTAAAGCTATCGAAATTGAGAGGGCTTAACTCAGCAACAAGCAGCTCTTGTATTTCATTGTCTGCTTCAAACACCAACTCAGTATATTTTTCCATTAATTATTGTGATTTCCTAATGCAACAAAAGTATGGCAATATTCTTTCTAATACAATAGCATATAACCAACAAAAGTATCCTATGACTAGGTATTTTCGTCGGAATTAGTTAGAGATTTACGAAACAACAAATATATTTATAAAATGTTTTATCAATTTTCACATAAATTTATATTGCATCAATCTCTAATCCTATATTCATTTTCTTAAACATATCTTCTTATTTGAAACAGCATCTTAAATAAAATGTACTTAAAGGCATTGCCATAACCCAATTGCCTTACCTTTTTGTAGTTGTTAAAATCGAATAAAATTACATTATGATATTTCAAAATGG
>CAINMV010000013.1 GCA_903850915.1 uncultured Bacteroidota bacterium | reverse complement strand
ACCACCAAAAACATCATCAATCCATTAACACTTCACCTAACAAAAAGTATCATGAATCTATCAATCAAAAAGCAGCTTAAACAATCAAATTATTTAACTTAACTTCCTAAACTTTTGGTACAACAAATGGGGAGTATTACATAGGCAAAAACAATTTTGACTGGTTCTGCTCCTTCATAAGTTATAAACCAATTGTTATAAATAATAAGTAAGCACCATAATAGGCATAAAGATAGCACCAGTTGTGGCATCCAAAATGGGGTTTTAGGTGTTTCAACTTCATCAGCAGGTTTTAGCCTTGACTCCGTTGTATAACCTCGGGTACCATATTTTCGTGGGTCAATGCTATCTTTTACGGTATTGCCGCGAAGTAAAAGGTTATACCAATTTCGTTTGATAGGGTCCTTTAACACATCATAGGCTTCGTTTATTTTCTTGAAATATTCTTCCGCGAAAATGTTATTCGGATTAATGTCTGGGTGAAATTCTTTGGCTAAAGCTCGGTAGGCCAACTTTATTTCGTCGGCAGTCGCTTCTTCAGATACTTTAAGTATGGTATAGTAATTTGTCAAATTATATGGCAAAGTAAGTAAATTAATGATTTTCCTTAAAACTTATGCACTTTAATTACACAATTGAGTCATTTGTGCCAAAAGCTAGGCTTGATTAACAATTCCTTATTCTCAAATCTGTATTTTTGCGAAACTTAAAATCTAAATTATGTTCAATAAATTTTTACTTTGTCTTTCTTTTAGTTGTCTGGTTTTCTTCGCTTCGGCACAAGTTAATCCGTATCCTTTGGTTTCTATTGATACCTTACAGTTTGTATCAGCTACTAAGTTAGCAGCGAACAACAGTGCTCCAGACTATATTAATCCTACTTTTAAAAATTCAACCTACGCAGATACCGTTCAGGTGGAAGGTTATGTGACATTTAACCCCAAGACGTATGGACTAAGTACCACCACGTCTAGATATGGTTGCTTTTTACAAACTACGCCTGTGGCGAGTCCATGGGGTAATATTCATGTATTGCTAGATAAAGGTTTATACCCTGGCGATTCAGTGGGTAGCTTAGATCAAGTGGTGAAATATTTCTCTAATTTTAATTATGGATTAAAAGTGAAATGTACCGGTAAAATGTCTGAGTTTAGCGGCATGACACAACTAGCATTGTTAAAAATTGAGACTGAAATCACTAATCTAACTCCTGCGAATATCCAACCTAAGTTACTTTCTGTGGATGTATTTGAGAAAAATGTAGGAGGTGTGCAAACATACCAACCAATCACTGGTGAGCAGTGGGAAGGTGCTTATGTTGAATTAAGAAACGTTACTGTTGTTGATCGAAGTGCAAACGGTTCACGTTGGAATTGGGCATTGCAAGATGCTAATGGAAATAAAATCAAGGCCTACGATGTGTCGGGTTATTTCCGCAACGACAATTACGATCGCGACCCAGCTACTCCCGTTGGATTTACACCTCCTCCAGCAGGAACAACACTATCTTACGTCAGAGGTGCAATCATGGAAGTGGTTTCAGGTGGTATTACAGGATATTATATTTCGCCTCTATCACCTTCAGATATTGGTCCATCAACTTTCATTCCGCCTACAATCAGCAATCGTCGTCATATTCCAGTAATTGCTACTAGCTCGAATACTGTTAAGTTAAGCTGCAAAGCTTTAGATGATTCTACAATTGCATCAGCCATGCTTTATTATGCAGTTGGTGCCTCTAATAGTATCTATACCCCTATGGCAATGACAGATATGGGTGGTGGTATTTATGAAGCTACTGTTCCTGCTCAACCTAATGGTACTGTGGTTAAATATTGGTTCCGTGCTTGGGATAATGGTGGTCATAATTCAGTTGATACAGCTTCAAATGCGTTGGCATATATTGTAACCGACGGAGGTATTAATTCAATTGCACAATTGCAATATTCTCCATTTTCAGGAGGAAACTCTATTTGGGCTGGCGACACTTTAACAGGGATTAATGTTGGTGGTATTGTAACGGCATCTTCTTATGATATGTCTTTTTATCCAGCACTCCAAAATGGAACAGCTCCAAATTCAGGTATCTTCTTTAAAGGTTTAGCTGGCGATAGCGTTGCATTTTGGCAACGTGGCGATAGTGTGATTATTAACTCGTGTGTTGTTACAGAAGATTTTAATGTAACTACCTTAAGCCGTATCGGTGTTTATGGAAATACACGCAATTTCACCAAGGTTTCTTCTCGTAATGCATTGCCTGCATTCATAACAAATTCAAATATCGACTCCGTAATTGCTAAAATACCAGCACATACTGAGCCATATGAAGGTATGCTCATTCGTTATAACAATGTTTATTGTGTAAGCAAAAATCCGGATATCACTTCTAATAATGGGGAGTTCAGTATTTACAAAGATACATCCACAATTAATGGCCTACGTTGTGACGACGATTCAAAGGATATCGGTTCAACCTATAATGTAGATTCTATGGTATTGAAAACTAAAAAATATGGTTTCGTTCAAGGAGTTCTGTATTTCTCATTTAGTAATTGGAAGTTAGAGCCACGCGATAGAGCAGACATTGATGGAAACGATCGCACAGCCCCTGTTATTGTTCGTATTGGTGCCGACACCGTTTATATTAAGCAAAATAAGCCATATACAGATTCAGGAGCATTGGTATATGATAATTATGATCCTTCAGTTGCCGTTGTTACTTCTAATAATGTTAATACTGCTGTTGTTGGCACGTATTTAGTTCGATATAATGCTACCGATGCCAATGGCAACAAAGCTGCCGAGGTATTGCGTGTTGTTATTGTTGAACAAAACATAGGTTTAAATAATGCATTAACATTAACCGAGGCTTCTTTATACCCAAATCCAGTGAATGAAATTTTGAATTTTAAGTTCAATGCTATTAAAAGTGCTGAAGGAACAATCACAATTTCAGACATCAATGGCAAACAAATTTCAGTAGAATTTATTCAAGTAGCTAAAGGCCAAAATTCCATTAAATGCAATACTTCAGTATTAACAAAGGGTGTATATTTCCTAACTATTAAGCTTGGCGACGAGAAAATGGTTGAAAAATTTGTAAAATAAAAGGCTCCCTCACAAATTACAGAAAGCCATATCTCTAAAGGATGTGGCTTTTTTGTTTCAATAGCCATAGATTAGTGAAGTGGAAAATTAGATCATATTATTATTTTATAAATTATGGAGTTAATTAACAATACTTATTATATCAACGGAGTTGCCGTTGAAGAGTTAGTGAAGGATTTTGGTAGCCCACTTTATGTTTATGACGCAGGTAAAATAAAAAAACAATACCATCGATTAAAATCGGCTTTTATTGGCGTTGATGTTAAAATAAAATATGCTTGTAAAGCACTTTCTAACTTTAATATCCTTAAACTTTTAAAAGACGAAGGTTGCGATCTAGATTGCGTGTCTATTGAAGAGGTTCAGTTAGGACTTTATTCTGGTTTCCAACCGAGTCAAATATTATTTACACCGAATTGTGTAAGTTTTGATGAAATAAAACAGGCGGTGACCTTAGGTGTTCGAATCAACATCGACAATATCTCCATTTTAGAACAATTTGGCCACGAATATGCGAATACTGTTCCTTGTTGTATTCGTATCAATCCACATATTATGGCAGGGGGTAATAAAAATATCTCCACTGGTCATATCGACTCTAAGTTTGGAATTAGTATCTATCAGCTTCGACATGTGGTGCGCGTTGTTAAAACGAATAATATACATATAAATGGACTTCATATGCATACTGGCAGCGATATTTACGATGCCGAAGTTTTTTTACAAGGGGCAGAGCTTTTATTCGATGCAGCTAAAGATTTTCCTGAATTGGAGTTCTTGGATTTTGGTAGTGGTTTTAAAGTTGCCTATAAGGAAGATGATATCACCACGGATATTGAAGATTTAGGCGCAAAGATTGTTCAGCGCTTTAATGAATTTTGCTCAGGCTATGGAAGGAAATTACAGCTTTGGTTTGAGCCAGGTAAGTTTATTGTAAGTGAGTCCGGTTTTCTGCTCGTAAGTGCCAATGTAATTAAACAAACTACAGCCACCGTTTTTGTTGGTGTTAATAGTGGTCAAAATCATTTGATTCGTCCCATGTTCTATGATGCTTTCCACAACATTATTAATGTATCAAATCCGATGGGTACTACTCGTGTTTACAGTATTGTTGGGTATATTTGTGAAACCGACACACTCGGGTGGGATCGTAAATTAAATGAAGTTAGAGAAGGCGATATCTTGGTAATAAAAAATGCAGGAGCCTATGGCTTTAGTATGAGTAGTAATTACAACAGTCGACTTCGTCCGGCCGAGGTTTTAATTAAGGACGGTGAGGCTCGTCTTATTCGAAAGCGAGAAACTTTCGATGATATCATCCGAAATATGGTGAATGAATAACACATCAGTCGTTTAACAATAAAATGAAATGCCATTAAAAGTTAGTAAGAACTTCGACATCACAAAATTACCGACAGAATACAACGGTAACAAACTAAACAAAGAAAAAGGCAAAGCGCTTCTGCAAAAGCGTATAGAAGAACTCGCCGAACTTCAAAATAAATTTTATGCCGATGGGCGCAGAAGTTTGCTTGTAATAATCCAAGCGCTCGATGCCGCAGGCAAAGACTCTACGATACGAAAGGTGTTTTCTGGAATTAACCCTCAAGGTGTAGATGTAACTAGTTTTAAAGCTCCTACGCATGAAGAATTGAGCCACGATTATTTATGGCGGTGCATGAAGGCACTTCCGGCACAAGGAAAATGGGGGGTGTTTAATAGAAGTTATTATGAGGAAGTGCTATCGGTGAAAGTTCATCCAGAGTATCTGATTGGGCAAAACTTACCACCCGAAGCCAGCAGCGAAAAAGTTTGGAAGTATAGGTATGAGGATATCAATAACATGGAGCAATATTTAACGCGGAACGGCACAATTATCGTTAAGTTTTTTTTAAATGTAAGCGCTAAAGAACAAGCTAAACGTTTTATCGAAAGGGCCGAAGAAGCTGAGAAAAATTGGAAAGTTGGCATCTATGATATGAAGGAGCGAGAATTGCTCCCGAAATATTTGGAGGCAATTAATGCAATGTTGGTGAATACAAATACGACCTGCGCCTCTTGGAATGTTATTCCGGCTGACGATAAGTGGTACACGCATCTTTGTGTTGCCGACAAACTAATTGAAACATTAAATTCATTTGATATTCAATATCCTAAGCCTGATAAAAATCAGATGGGGGCAATAAAGGAGGTAAAAGCGAAGCTCGAAAAGGAACGAAGTTAAGAAAAACTAATTGTTTTCATAAATCGTTTGGTATGAGTTTTTATACTGTTTTTTGTAAATAAATATAGGGGTATAAGGTGAAATTCATTGGTTTTTTAATCAACTCAAACATTTACGTTGCTCTTGGAGCAGTTTTCTTAACTTTAGAATCTCAAGTGCTTTTGGGTATGGTTCCCCAAATAAATCCGTTATTGTTTGTGCTTTTTTTTGGCGTGATGTTGGATTATAATTTCCATCGATTGGTTACCCTTTTATGGCGTAAGGAGGATTTGGCAAACGAAAAATACCGTTGGGTCAGAGAAAACAGAGACTTATTTTATACCATGACAATCTTGGCATTCTTGGGCTTTATTTGGTCTGTTTCAATGTTAAATGTAATAGCGTTATTGGTAGTCGCACCATTTGCCCTAATAACCTTTTTTTATTCAATTCCTGTTGTTAAAATAAACAAAAAGAGCTATCGCCTTCGTGACATTCCATTGCTAAAGCTTTTTTTAGTTGCAATTGTCTGGTCGGTATTAACCGTATTGTTACCTGTCGTTCAAGCCAATCAATCCTTTGAGGTATTGCAAATTGGCTTAATATTACTAGAAAGGTTTCTTTTTGCTTTTGCTATAACGCTGCCTTTCGATATTCGGGATATGCAAAACGACCGTCTTGATGGAGTGATAACTATCCCGATGCGCATTGGTGTTGAAAGATCCACTCAACTTACTAATGTCATATTGGTGTTATTTGTTTTTGTTGCTTTAGTTCACTATGGCTTTAACTCCATTTTTTTTGTTATTCCGGCGCTAATACTATCATCTTTAGTTACTTTGTTTTTCGTCAATCTCAAGTCTTTAAGGTCTTCTAAGTTTTATTATAATGGAATTTTGGATGGTTCAATTTTAATTCAAGGCGCTCTAGTGATGATTAGTTATTACATTTGGTTCTTGTTATTATGCCATTAAGGCTGATTTTCATTTTTTTTATCATTCAAGGAAGATTTAAAATCTGAACTGCTATTTTAAGTCTTAAACCCTCTATTATTATGTTTTCTGCACATAAATAAAGGAAGGTTATTCTTTGGAAAGCCTTTCGTGTTTTAACCATAGGATTTATTAGGCTTGGATTCCCTTTCTAATAAAAAAACTATACCTTTGCGCTCGATTTTAAAAAAGAGCAATACATTATGACTCAGGCCACAGAAAATGCAACTCAAGGAGGAGCAACTATTTTTAATCAATTAGCTCCTTTCGATCATGAAGAGCTTGTGTTTTGTAATGACAACGCTACTGGTTTAAAAGCCATTATTTGTATTCATAATACGGTGTTGGGTCCTGGTTTAGGAGGTACACGTTTTTATAATTATGCTAGCGATCAAGATGCTATCACAGATGTACTTCGTTTGGCTCGAGGGATGAGTTTCAAATCCTCGATAGCTGGCTTGAACCTTGGTGGAGCAAAGGCCGTTATTATGGGCGATCCCACTAAATTAAAGTCAGAGCATTTCTTTCGTAAATTTGGAAGGTTCATCGAGAATTTGAACGGCAAATACATTACTGCAGAGGATGTAGGTACAACCATGAAAGACATGGAATTTATAAAGATGGAAACCAATCATGTGGTTGGTTTACCCGAAATCAAAGGAGGAGGTGGTGATCCAAGTCCAGTAACAGCCTTCGGAGTATATATGGGAATGAAAGCCTCCGCCAAGGAAACTTGGGGAAGTGACTCGCTAGCCGGAAAAAGAATTGCTGTTCAAGGTATTGGTAAAGTTGGTGAGCATTTGGTGGAGCATTTAACTAAAGAAGGTGCAAAAGTTTTTATTTCAGATGTAAATCAAGAGGCACTTGCCCGTGTTAGTGCTGCCTATAATGCCGAAGTTGTAGCTAAAGATTCAATTTACGGGTTGGATGTAGATATTTTCGCTCCTTGCGCAATGGGTGCAATTTTAAATACGGAGAATATTAACCAAATAAAAGCGTCAATTATTTGTGGTGCTGCAAACAATCAGTTGGCCGATGAAAAAATGCATGGTCAATTGTTGACTTCTAAAAAAATAAATTATGCTCCCGATTTCTTGGTGAATTCAGGAGGTATTATTAATGTCTATAGCGAATTGTTAGGATATAACCGCCAATTGGCATATGCACAAGCTGAGAATATATATAATCAAACACTTCAGATATATAAGTTGGCCAAGGATGATCAAATTACAACACACCTTGCAGCTTTAAATCTGGCAGAGAAAAGAATTAATGACTATGCTAAGGTGAAATCCACCTATTAGAAGTCATTTTATTTCTTAATCTTAGACGTAAAAAAATCACAGGTATCAGTTCTATTTGCGAACTTCTGTTAAAGATCTTTCATTTGTATTTCATTCTAACAATCAATCGTAATAAAACAACCTCATGCTAAATAGACGACTTCATAGAATGCTAGTGCTGCATCGGGTGTATGCCTCTTTTCAAACTGAAAACTTTGATTATGCTTTCCAAAGTCGTCAGCTCGACGAGGAAATATTACGTTTAGAATCTTCTTTCTATACTATAGCCGCTTTGCCCGTGGCTCTTAAATATTATGCCGAGGTTGATGCTGTAAACCAGTTAAATCGACACGTGAAGGTAGAGAATGAATTACCGCTATCTAATTTTATAGAAAATAAAGCCATTGAAGTGCTTGAAAAACATGAAGCATTTATGTTTCGGGTAACTAAAAACAAGTACGGATGGAGCTATTATCCTGATATTGCCAAGAGCATTTATGATAAATTAAAGCAAAGTGAAGTTTTTATAAACTATTGTAATACCCCTCGCCGAGGCTTTGGCGACGACAAGCAGTTCCTCATTCATTTGTTTACGGAAATAAAAAATGCACCTCCTATCAATATGGAAGATGGTGATGCCTCTCCCGATAAAGAATGGATTGAAAACAACACACTGCGAAACTTCTATGATGACCTCTTGGAAGAATTATTTCCAAATTGGTATGAAATCAAGGTGCCAGTTAACGTTTCTTTGATAAAAGCGTATCAGGCACTTAAAGAAGCGGATGGTGACTTTCTTAGCGTAATGAAAGACGACGATGATGAGATTTCACTAAGTAATCGTATTTTGGAAGCCACCTTAAGCAATAGAGCAGAAATTGAATCAGCTCTTGTAAAAACACTTCAAAATTGGGATATAGAGCGTGTTTCTGTAGTGGATCGCTCTTTATTGTTTATGGCGTGTGCTGAAATTTTATTTATGCCCGACATTCCTGCCCGAGTTACAATAAACGAATATCTTGAATTGGCAAAAAACTACTCCTCACCCGATAGTAAAAATTTTATCAATGGAGTGTTGGATAAGGTATTGAAAGAAAGCGGTGGTAGTGTTTAGTTTTTGCTTCTGAATAAATTTCAAAACACTAAATTAGCCTATGCTAAAAAAAATACTTCTCGCACTTGCACTACTTCTTGTTGCATTTGTGGGCTACCTTGCTTACGTTTGGTATTTCACCAATGATAATTTTCTGCGACAAATTTATCTCGTTCCTAAAGATGCGGTTTATGTTTTACAAACTTCCGATCCGGTTAAAGGGTGGAAAAAGTTTAGTGGAAGTAAGGTATGGAATCAATTAAAGCAACATCCAAAGTTTGCAGACATTGCAAAAAGTGCCGACGCCATCGATAAGTTCTTTAAGGATAATGAATCGTTATTAGGGCGTCTAGGAAGTCGTGATTTTACCTTGTCAGCGCACATCACTAAATTCAATGATTATGATTTCCTTTTTATTTTGGATATCAGTAAAGCCTCTAAAATTGGTTTGTTGAAAAATAATGCAGAAAATTTGTTTGCTTCCTTAGGCTATAGAGTTACGGCTCGCAAGTACAAAAAGGAAACTATTTATGAGATGTATGATGCCACATTTCACGAAACGTTGTTTTTAAGCCTAGTCTCAAATCAAGCGGTGTGTAGCTATTATGGTTTGCTTGTCGAAAATGCCATTGATGAGCAAGAAAACCCGCAAATTGCAAAAGAGAATAAATTTATTGAGGTGGAAAAGTTGACCAAAGAAGGTGGACTTGCACGTTTTTTTATCAATTATAATTATGCGAGTGATTTCTTACGATGCTACATGAGTAGTAATGGTGGGGTGGCATCCGATATTAGCTCTGTTTTGGGGTTCTCAGGCCTTAGCATTGGTTTCGATAATGATGATATTGACATCAGTGGTTACACCAATTTAAAAGATTCTTCAGATGGTTATATGCGTGCTTTATTAGAAAGTGGTAAAGGTAAAGTTGCAGCATATTCAATACTGCCCGCCCGTACAGCGGCTTTTACTAGCTTAGGTTGTGATAATTTTCTTTCTTTTTATGATAACCTTACTCGCGTGCTAAAGCACGATACCAAAGCATTCACTGCTTTTGAATCAAATGTTGCGAAAATTGAAAAGCTTCTTAAAATTAATCTTAAAACCAACTTTTACAGCTGGATGGGAGATGAGGTGGTGTTATCTGAAAACGCATCGGTAATTCATGCCGCCCAGGAGTATATTATAACTATTCATACTAATGATATAGAGAAGGCTCGTGAAAATTTAAATTTTATCGAAGACCAAATAAAAAAGCGCACTCCTGCAAAATTTCAAGTTGTTAACTACCGAGACCACGAAATTCATTATCTCGAAATTAAAGGCTTGTTTAATGTACTTTTCGGGAAATATTTTAATAAGATTGAGAAGCCCTATTATACCATTATCGACGATTATGTATGTTTTAGCAATAAGCCGGAAACGATAATCGCCCTGATAGAAGACTATGAAGCCAAAAATACATTAGGCAATGATGCTGAATTTAAAACTTTCTTTGGGCGTTGTAACGATAAGGCTTCTGTGTTTTGTTATGTGAATGGTCCTCGTTATTTTAACTCAATGTTGGTGGATTTAAAAAATGAAAGTAGGCAAGATGCCTTAAATAATAAGAAGTTTATTGTTTGTTTTCGAAATTCAGTGTTTCAACTTACGGCATCAAATAATCTTTTTGAAACTCGCTTATTGTCGCAATTTAATGTTCCTGCCGACGTCGAACTTTCGGATGAAACCGCAAATAAAATAGCCTTGCAAGAAAAAGATTCGCTTTCTGCATTAGAGCGTTTTTTTGTTGAGCAATTTTCCGATGGTAGCATACAAGAAGATCACGAAAATGGGAAGCCAAAGTTACGTGCGGAAACAAAAAATGGGTTAAAGGATGGAAAGTATCGCGAATACTACCAAGACGGAGGATTGAAAGTAAAAGGGAATTACAGAAAAGGCAAAAGAGAGGGTCGTTGGAAATACTATAACGAAGATGGTAAATTACAGCAAAAAGAGAGATATGACGATGGTGAGCTAAAAGAATAGTTTAGGTTAAACGCTCTATAGTTCAGTAATTAGAGCGGCTTTATTCGAATTTTCGATTAATAAAAAGACCAAATGCCTCGAAATTTCAACGCGGCATTTGGTCTTTTTTCTAAGCACTTTTCGGCGCGATACGTATATTATTCAGTTTCGGTAATTACAACCTTTTCAATAAGGTCGCCTTGTTGAATTTTGTCAATAACATCCAACCCATCAATTACCTTACCAAAACAGGTATGTACGCGGTCGAGGTGAGAGGTATTATTTCTGCTATGGCAGACGAAAAATTGAGAGCCGCCGGTATCTCTGCCAGCATGAGCCATACTTAAAACACCACGATCATGGTATTGATTGTTGCCCGTTAATTCACATTTGATTTTGTAACCCGGACCACCGGTGCCAGTACCTAATGGGCATCCTCCCTGAATAACGAAATCAGGAATTACACGATGAAAAGTTAAGCCGTCATAAAATCCTTTTTTTGATAAGTCAACAAAGTTTTTTACGGTTAAAGGAGCATCTTGCTCGTAAAATTCGATTGTCATTACACCTTTTGATGTGTACATTTGCGCTGTAATCATGGTTACGAAGATAAAAAAAATATTGATTATCAACTTTTTTCAATATAATTTTGTCTTCGATATATTAAATTTTTTATCTATGAAAATATTAAATAATTCAATTCTCTTAATTTGTTTTTCCCTTTTGATTTCTTCTTGCATAAAAGACCATTGCAGCAGAAAGGTTCGTATGTATATCCCTATTTACAAAACAAGGGAAGCTGTATTGAGTGATGTGAAATTGTTGCCCGCAAAGGCAATGACAAAGCCAGGTAAAATTTTCAGCTATGGCAACTACCTTTTAATTAATGAAATTGATAAAGGGATTCATATTATTGATAATAGTACACCAGCAAGTCCTGTAAAATTAGGTTTCTTAAATATCGATGGAAATCTGGACCTTTGGGTAAAGAATAATTTATTATATGCAGATTGTTATGATAATTTATTGGTGCTCAATATTTCGGATATTCATAATATTCGTTTGGTGGAATCGGTAAACAAAGTTTTCCCCGACCGAAGTTATATAGGTGCCGTAATCGACGATACCAAAGGATATATAATTGGCTGGGAGCAAAAGGATACCACTATGACCATCGATTGCAATGATCAAGTAAATTATACGCCCTTGTATTATAGTAAAAGAGTAGCTTATTCCATGGATTTAGGGATTTCTAGCTCTTCCGGATTTACTCCGCCTTCAGGAGTGGCGGGCTCTTTAACGCGTTTTAATGCCACTGGCGATTATTTGTATTGTGTTGGTAGTTTCACGCTTCATACGTTTAATATTTCGCAGCAAAAGCCGGTGAAAACTTCTAATTTAAGTATCACATGGGACGTTGAAACAATTTATTCTTTTAATAATAATTTATTTATTGGAACAAATTCAGGGGTGTTAATTTATAGTCTAAGCAATCCATCATCTCCGTCCTATTTAAATAAAATGGAGCATGTACGAACCTGCGACCCCGTTATCACCGACGGACAAAATGCGTTTGTAACGCTCAGAGGTGGCGCTCCATGCGGTGGTTATAGTAACCAATTGGATGTTCTAAATGTCAGCAACTTACAGTCTGTAACTTTAGTAAAATCATATCTCTTAAATAGTCCTTATGGCTTGGGAATGGATTTGCAATACTTATATATATGCGATGATGGTTATGGCATTCGTGTTTATAACCGCAACGACGTATCAAAAATGGTTGAAGTATCCAAAATTACAATGGATCATCCTCGCGATATCATTGTACTCGATCATTCTCTATTGGTCATCTCAGATACTAATTTCATTCAGTATGATGCTAGCGACATTAATAACATTAAGCAAATCTCAATACTAAACTAGGATGAGGGCTTCCATTACTCTAATATTAACGCTCTTTTTTTGCGGGCTAATTGCACAGCGCGAAGTTTCTGTTTATGCTCATGATGGCTCCAAAATTGTTGGTGTTATTGAGCTTCGGGATTCTTTGTCGGGCATTTTAAAAGTAAAAATTCAAGGAGGTACGGTGATAGCGCTGCGATTTAATACAATTGATAGCATTTTATCATCCAACCCGCGTCGACTTTTAAACATTGCTCGTCCCATTTTTGGTTTTGGATTAGGCGTTGCCATGAATTCTAATGTCACCCAACTTCAATTTGATATGCAAATGGGCTATCAAATCAATAGGAAGTTTCAAGGAGGATTAGGTTTCTGTTCGTCAACCTTCCTTGCTAGTTATTTAGATTTACACTATTTTCATTTTCATAAAAAACAGTTTGCCGCAGGTGCTTATGTTGAGCCTGGACTGATTATGAAGCGACTATTTGATACTTGGTATTATTATAATAACACCAAAGTCTCCGGTTTTTATTCTAATACAGGCCTCTGTGCAAAATTTTATAGCTCGAAGTCACGTGAATTCTATTTGCAATTAGGGTATCAATTTATCCAGCAAAAGGAAACATATATAAATTGGAACCAAGAGAAAACCACCAATTTAGCACAGCTCAATCGCTACATTTTGCAGGGTATTTATACCTTCTAGAACAATTGAACTGACTAATCTATCCCGCTTTCTTCGTACCTTTGCATTGTGAGTTATTTACAAGCTGAAAAAGTATCCAAGGCCTATGGAATGCGTGTTTTATTCGAAGACATCTCCCTTGGAATTGATGAAGGACAAAAAGTAGCCTTAGTGGCGAAGAATGGTTCTGGAAAGACAACCTTATTGAAAATGTTGGCTGGTCTCGATGATCCGGATAGTGGAGAGGTTAATTCACGAAATGGAATTAGCATAGGATATCTTCCGCAAGATCCTGATTTCGATGGCGAAGCAACCGTCATCGAAACAATATTTAACTCAGACAATCCAACTATTACGGCGATTAAAAATTATGAGCATTGGCTTGATATGCATTCTCATAATCATACCAAAGAGTCCGAAATTGAACTGCAGAAAGCAATGGAAGAGATGGACCACCTTAATGCATGGGAACTTGAAAATAATATTAAAACAATATTAACACAATTTAAAGTTGCTTTTTATGAGCAAAAGGTAAACACCCTTTCTGGTGGGCAGAAAAAGAGATTGGCCTTATGCATACTATTAATTAATATTCCAGATGTGATTATTATGGATGAGCCCACAAATCACCTCGATATTGAGATGATTGAATGGCTTGAAACGTATCTATCGAGGAGCAATATTACATTGCTCATGGTAACCCACGATCGCTATTTTTTAGATAAAGTTTGTAATGAGATTTTGGAGATGGACGATGGTAAAATCTATAAATATCGAGGCAATTATGGTTATTTTTTAGAAAAGAAATCAGAACGTGAACTTAACGAAAGTAGAAGTGTGGAAAAGGCTAAAAACCTTTATAGCCGAGAGTTAGACTGGATTCGTCGTCAGCCCAAAGCTCGTGGCACTAAGTCTAAAGCAAGGGTCGACGCATTTGATGATATTGAAAAGGAAGCACACAAAAAGCTAGGCGACGACAATGTAGAGCTAAACATTAAAATGAATCGGGTAGGTGGTAAGATTCTAGAGTTGAAAAACATATCCAAGCGATATGATGATAAAAAGTTAATTACTAACTTTTCCTATACTGTAAAGAGAAACGACCGAATAGGGGTTGTGGGCTCCAACGGGACAGGTAAATCAACCCTGCTTAAAATTATTACTGGAGGCTTGCAGCCAGATTCGGGTAAGGTGGTTTTAGGCGATACAATAGTTTTAGGCTATTACTCGCAAGAGGGACTGCAATTAAAGGAAGATAAACGCGTGATTGATGTTGTTCGGGATATTGCCGAATATATTCCACTGGCCAAAGGTGGAAGCATTACCGCAAGTCAGTTGCTTCAAAAGTTTTTATTTAGTCCCGAGCAACAATATACATTTGTTTCGAAGTTGAGTGGAGGAGAACGAAAACGATTGTATTTATTGACAATCTTAATTACGAATCCTAATTTCCTTATACTCGATGAGCCTACAAACGATTTAGACCTCATGACTTTAAATGTTCTTGAGGACTTTCTAAATGAATATGATGGTGTCTTGCTTATTGTATCTCACGATCGTTATTTTATGGATAAGCTTACCGATCATATGTTTGTTTTTGAAGGTGAAGGTGTAATAACGGATTTTAATGGTAATTACACCGATTATCGTTTGATGCTACTAGAGAAAGAGAAAGCCAAGAGGCAATTAAATAACAAACCTTCCGGCGGTCAGGCGGCCCAAGTTCAGGCTCTTGTAATTGAGAAGCGTAAGTTAACATACAAAGAAAATACGGAGTTAGCCACCCTTCCAGTGCAAATTACAGAGCTTGAAAGCGAGAAGGCGGCGCTTGAAAATGAGATGTCGTCGGGTAAACTTAACCACGAGCAGATTACTGCGGCAGCACTTCGATTTGAATCAATAAACAAGGCTATTGATAAAAAAACATTACGTTGGCTGGAGTTAGAGGATTTAAAATAAGAAATCCGGAGTTGTTTTTAGGTGGATTTTGATTAACAAGGTATTAACTGCCATACAAACACTTTAAGCTACATTTGCTAGAGAAATCTATGCGCTCCTCAGTTCTTAAAGGTATAATTTTAGCAAGTTCAATTATTATTGCGACATTATTCGTCGTGCAAATGATTTGGCTTATGAAACAGTATAATTTCGAACAGAAGACTTTTACAAATAATATTGTTAAAAGTATCAGGGAAGTATATATAGATATTCTATTAACAGAAGATAAAAAAACGAGACTAGGAGAAAACATAGAACGTATTGACGACAATAATTTCATTTTTCGCGTAGATTTGCCAATTAACAAAGATTCTCTTATTAATAGCTTGGTAAGTGAGCTTGAAAATTTCAATGTTTTCACAGACTGTAAAGTTGCCTTCTTCGATTGTAAAAAAAAAGTATATCTTTATGAAGTTTACATTCCTACCGCTGCGTCTATTCATCCAACACGGAGTGATATTGACTTTCAAATTTTAGAAAGAAGCTTTTCATATATCCATCTCTTTTTCCCACATCGAAGTAGATACATTCTTCAGGGAATGTGGCTTTGGATTTCGCTAAGCTTATTATTGCTTTTGGCATTAATGGCTTTAAGTATTAGTATGTTTTACCTCTACAAACAAAAGTTTTTAAATGAAATACAAAATGATTTTATAAATAATGTAACGCATGAGTTTCAAACACCACTTACCACACTGCAGTTGGGTTTGGACGCACTAGGAAATCCTAGTAATTACAACAATCCTGATAAAACCACTAAGTACATTTCTGTAATGAGAACTCAAACAGATTATTTGCGTCATCATTTGGAGAATTTGATGTTAGTAATTCAGGCTGATGCGCATATTCTCAACTTTAAAAAGGAGAAGGTGATTATCAATAATTTGATTCGAGATTCCGCTAATCAACTAAGCATGGTGGCAAATCAGAAAAATACCATATTTGAATTTCAATTAGATCAATTAGATACACCCATTTTTGCTGATAGGAACAATATTTTCCTGGTTATCGTGAACTTAGTCTCTAACGCCATTAAATACTCAAAAGAGCCTCATATCATCATCACCACTTTTGCGGAGGGTGGTAATTATATTATTTCCATTAAGGATAATGGTATTGGTATAGAACCGAAATTTCGAAAGAATCTTTTTCGGAAGTTCTATCGTGTTCCTAGTGGAAATCTTCATGATACGAAAGGCCTTGGTTTGGGGCTTTATTTCGTGAAGAAAATTATAGAGATGCATAATGGAGAGATCGAAGTGAAAAGTGAATTAAACAAAGGTTCTGAATTTAAATTGATATTGCCAATAAACTAGTAATTATGCAAAGTACTTACAAAGCAAATATATTGCTTGCCGAAGATGATAAGTCTTTGGCCTTTATGATTATAGATGCACTTGAAGATTATGGATTTTCTGTGACCCATTGCGAGAATGGTAAGGAAGCTATAGAAGTGTTCGATAAGAACATCTTTGATATCTGTCTCCTTGATGTTATGATGCCAGAAAAAGATGGTTTTATGGTTGCTAAACGAATTCGTGCTATAAGCGATGTGATTCCAATTCTTTTTATTAGCACTAAAGTTTTGGAAGAAGATAGGATTAAAGGTTATCAAACAGGTGCTGATGATTATATTACAAAGCCGTTTAGTATTCAGGAGTTACTAATGAAGGTGGATGTTTTTTTACGCCGAACTCAAAAGTTGACTTCTGATGTAAGTGTTGTTTTTTCCTTCCCTAATTTCAAGTTTAATTATAATGAACTTAAACTTGCGGCTGGAAATGAAGAATTTGTTTTAACACAAAAGGAATCCGACCTTTTAAAGTTCTTTTGCGAACACCCTAATGTAATTCTAAAACGTGAGGAGATTTTATTGAATGTTTGGGGTAAAGATGATTTCTTTTTAGGTCGAAGTATGGATGTCTATATCACTAAACTTCGTAAGTTTATAAAGCCAATTACAAATATATCAATCGAAACAATTCACACTGTAGGATATAAATTTATTTGTTAGTTGACTTAATTACTTCAACTATTTTAACTCTCTTAATCTTGCCTATCATCTATCAGGTTTTTTATAAGCTCTTCCATGCTCGAGAAAACAGACGTTTACTTAAGCGCGCTGGATTAATTACAGGGTAAATAAATTCTAGAATTCAAAAAAGCCCCGTTAAATTTTTTAACGGGGCTTTTTTGAATTCTAATTTAAAGATGATAACTTAGTAGGTTGCGGACTAGTAAGTCCTCTAAGTACTTGCAATTGCTCTTTTAATTTTACAATATTCTTTTGGTGAGCAGCGATATCTTCTTCAACCTTCTTTTTTAATGAATCTGCATTTTTGCTGTTTGCGAAGAAGCCAATATTATTTTGCAACGTGTCGATGTTTTCTTGCAAAACACGAATTCTGTCTTGCAGTTTTCGTGATTCACTTTGTAATTTAAATTTGCCATCTTGTTGTTGAGCTAAATTCTCAAATCGCTGCCTGTTTTGATTTTGCTCAAACTCAGAACTGTGCTTGCGAAGGTTAGTGTAGAGTGCATCCAAGGCAGCGTTATAGCGCTTATAAAGTGCGTCTTTTACTTTAATTTCAACGTGGCCTGTAGAATTCCACTCCTCTTGAAGCAACCTTACGTCCTTTGCAACAGCACCATAATCTTCGCTTGAAGCCAAACCTTCTAATTTCGCTATTATGCCATTTTTTACTTCTAGATTTTGCGAATATTCGCCTTTTTGTGAGGCAAACTTTTCAGTTTTGGCATTAAAAAAGGTATCGCAGGCCGAACGGAAACGCTTCCAAATTGTTTCATTGTATTTATCGGGTACGGCGCCAATGGCTTTCCATTGATCTTGCAATTGTACTAGTTCTTTGCTTGTTCGTCCCCAGTCAGTACTTTCTTTTAAGGCTTCGGCTTTAACACAGAGTTCTTCCTTCTTGCGGTAGTTCTCCATCCGACCTTTATTTAATTCCTTAAAGTGATTGTTCTTTTGTTTGTAAAATTCGTCAATAATCCCTCTGAAATTATCCCAAATATTATTGTGTTCGCGAGGCACCATTCCAATTTTCTTCCATTCATTAAGTAGTGCTTCAAACTCTTTACTTCTTTCATTCCAGTCTTTGCCTTTTTCGATGGCTTTCTGAGCTATTTCTTGCGCTGTGGTTAATAACTCTCTTTTTTGCTGAAGATTAACTGTTTGAATGGCTTCTAATTCGGTAAGATAATGGCGGAAACGATCATGAATAACATCGCTAGCACCCTTAAAACGCTGCCATAGCTCTTCACTCACTTCTTTAGGTACGGGCCCGATATTTTTCCAATCTTCATGATATTTATTCAATAAAATCATGCATTGTTTCATTGAAGTTTGATTCTTCAATTCATCTACACGCAAACATAATTCAATTTTTGCTGATAAATTCTTCTGACGATCGAGCTCTTTCAACTCATAGAAAATGCTTCTGTTGTCATAGAATTTATCAATATAAAAGGAATAAGTATCCCAAAGAGACTGGGAAAGTTCTTGAGGTATTACTTTAATGCGTTTCCATTCAGATTGTAAAAATTTAATTTGTTCAATACTATCTTTACTTTCTTCGCCATCAACAATCGCTTTTATTTTCTCAAGTATTCCTTGTTTTAATTTTAGGTTCTCTTGTTTTTGTTTTTCTATTTGAAGTCTTTGTTCTTCTTTACGTTTCTTAAGTATCTCGAAAGAGGCATAGAATTGATCTTTTGTAGGGTCGTGCGACACGATATAAGCATCACGTTCGCCTCCCCCTTCAATAAATTCAGCCAGTTCTTTTTGTTGTTCTTCGCGAATTACGTTTTCAAAAATTGGGCGAAGTGCTTTTAATTGATCTGCTGCATCGCGCAGGTTATCAAGCTTGCAGGCATCTTGAGCCGCTTTTACTAACTCTAATTTTGTTAGGTTGTCAAAATGTAATGAGCCTGCTTCTAACTCCATGGCTGGATGCGTGGCATCTACAATTTGTCCATCAATTAGAATTTCTTGCGTGTCTGAGTCAACATTGACTTCTTCAACAGGCACATTAATAGAAGAATTAATAAATACTTCTTCTACAGCAATTGTATTAATTTCCTCCTCAGGATTCAATCCACGAATAATTGTATCTTCATTAATCGGTGCTTCAGCACTTGGCGTTAATACTTCTAACTCTGGTTCAGGGGCATTTTCCGCATGCAGGGTTTGTGTTTCAAAAATTGGAGTTTCATGTTCTATCTCAGTATGTGAAGTCTCGTCATTTAAAATTGTTTCAGATTCCGCAATTGTGGTTTCAGGAACTGCAATTTCTTCAGTTTGGTTTTCCATGTTTTCTGGATTTTGAACATTAAGTTCGGCATTGGAGTCAACGGGTGTGTTAGTCATGATGTTTGTTAATGGGTTTTCAATATTGTTTTCTGCAATATTGTTTGTAGTGGTTTCAATTTCCTGAATAATCTTTTCAGCGGAAGTTGAATTTTCATCGTCGTGCATTTCCATAGAGAAATTTTAAGATTCTTACGTTAGTTTGGTTAATAATGTTGATTTTTGTACTTCACTTTTTTCAAAAAAAGATTACGAAAGTAGTAATTTTATCCTAAAATGGCACAAAAAGTTAAGTTGATCGAATGCCCAAGAGATGCAATGCAAGGTATTCATGATTTTATTCCAACATCGATTAAGTTAAAATACATAAATCTACTTCTAAGTGCTGGGTTTGATACTTTAGATATGGGAAGTTTTGTTTCTCCTAAGGCAATTCCTCAGATGGCCGATACCAAGGAGCTACTTCTACATCTAAATCCATCACCAACAAAGTTGCTAACTATTGTCGCAAATAAGCGTGGAATCGATGATGCTGCTGGGTTTGAAAATGTCACTTATTTAGGTTATCCATTTTCTATTAGCGAAACCTTCCAGCAAAGAAATACCAATGCAAGTATTTCTGAAGCACTGGAACAAGTTAAATATTTAAAGTTGCAATGTGATAAAAAACATAAAATTCCAGTGGTTTATTTAAGTATGGGATTTGGAAATCCTTATGGTGATGAATGGAATGTTGATATTGTTTGTGATTGGGTAAATAAATTATCCGAACTGGAAATTCCTATTATTTCGTTATCTGATACTATAGGTATTGCAGATATTAAGAGCATCACCTATTTATTCAGCACCTTAATTCCAACCTTCCCAGCTGTCGAATTTGGTGCACATCTTCATACGTTAAAAACCAATTGGAAAGAAAAGGTAGAAGCCGCTTATAATTCGGGCTGCCTTCGCTTTGATGGTGCATTTAAAGGTTATGGTGGGTGCCCAATGGCAGCAGATGAGCTTACTGGGAATATGCCCATGGAGTTTTTATTGGATTATTTTAACAATCCAATTCAACTTAACCCTGTATTGCTTTCTGAAATATTTAACACCGCAGATGAGATTTTTTTGAAAAACTAATTCGTTGTCATGATTGACTCAATTGCGTATTTTTCTATTTAATTTCGGTGTTATTCCGAATTAGAGAAGCATTTTATCACAAATTTAATAAAATAGGAAGAATGGAATCAATTCATTTTATTTATAATGATACCTGTTCATTAAATCTTAGAATGTATTGAAATGAATTGTATTGTATTGTATTGTATTGTATTGTATTGTATTGTATTGTATTGTATTGTATTGT
>CAINMV010000012.1 GCA_903850915.1 uncultured Bacteroidota bacterium | reverse complement strand
AGATAAGATTCCTACTAAGATGGCTGCTCCAACTACTTCAATATAGCGTAAGCCTGTTTTCCCCATTAAAAGTCAAAAGCTCTCTATCGATACCTAAAGATAAAAGGGAAACTTGAAAATATTTGCAAAGAACTATCGTTTAAGGAACTCGATATCTTAAGGCCCTCTTTAATTTTAGGTCACAGAAATGAACATCGCACAGGCGAACATATTGGCAAAATACTAGCTAAAGTATTGGGCCCTATTTTGCCTAAGCAATATCAAGCAGTTGAGGCAGAACAGCTAGCAGCAACATTAGTAGATTGCGCTAAAACATCAAGTGAAAAAGAGGTGAGAATAATTACAAAAAAGAACTTTAGTTAAACATTTTAGTTTTATTTTTGTACAAAACAACTTAACAAACGTACTATTCTATGGGGATAATCAAGGAATTTAAAGAGTTTACCATGCGTGGCAATGTACTAGATTTAGCCGTGGGTGTTATTATCGGAGGTGCTTTTGGTACAATTGTAAACTCCTTGGTAGGTGATATACTCATGCCATTAATTGGAATAATACTTGGGGGGCACGATTTTACTAAAATGAGCTTGCATGTTGGCGATGTAGAGCTAATGTATGGAAAAGCACTACAATCCACTTTCAATTTTATTATCATTGCCTTTGTTTTGTTTTTAATACTAAAAGCTGCCAATAAAGGCAGATTAAGCTCTGGAAAAGACGCATAAGGTTGTAAAGTAATTTTGCCTTACCATTCGCAGTATTTTTGGTTACCCTTTTTAATAGTAAATTTGTACGATTAATCGAGCATCTATTATTATCACACACAACTCATGACAAAAGTTCACAATTTCTCAGCAGGGCCAGGCATTTTACCTCAAATTGCTATCGAAAATTCGATAAAAGCAATTAAAAATTTCGCTGGAATGAATCTTAGTATTCTTGAAATTTCACACCGAAGCAAACAATACGAAGCAGTGGTGGCTGAGGCAACTCAAATTGTAAAAGACCTTTTAAATATACCAACAGGTTATAGTGTATTGTTTTTACAAGGAGGTGCAAGCACGCAATTTTGCATGGTTCCGATGAATTTACTTGATGAAAACGAAACAGCAGCCTATCTTAAAACAGGAGAATGGGCGATGCGGGCAACCAAAGAAGCCGGTCTTTTTGGCCATGTAAATGTAGTAGCCACAAGTGAAAATGAAAATTATAATTGGATACCAAAAAACTATGAAATCCCTTCGGACGCTAAATATTTCCATTGCACCAGTAACAATACCATCTTCGGAACCGAAATGTTTAGTTTTCCCGAAACCAATGTTCCAATTGTTTGCGATATGAGCAGCGATATCTTCAGTAGGCCCATTGATGTAAGTAAGTTTGATTTGATTTACGCAGGAGCTCAAAAAAATATGGGCCCAGCAGGTGTTACTTTAGTAATTGTTAAAGATGCAATTCTTGGAAAAGTGACGCATAAAATACCTACTATGTTAGATTATCGTGTGCATATAAAAAACGGAAGTATGTATAATACACCGCCTGTTTTTGCTATTTATGTATGTTTAGAAACATTGAAATGGGTAAAATCATTGGGCGGGGTTGAGGCAATGGAAAAATTAAACATTGCAAAAGCAGCGTTACTTTATCAAGAAATAGATCGCAATCCTTTATTCAAAGGCACCTGTGCCGTGGAAGATCGCAGTAGAATGAACGTTTGTTTTGTGCTTGAAAATCCTGAGAAAGAAACTGCGTTTTTAACTTTAGCAAAGGAGCGTAATTTAGAAGGAATTAAAGGACATCGAAGTGTTGGTGGTTTCCGTGCCTCTCTTTATAATGCATTGCCTATTGAGAGCGTTGAAGCGTTAGTTGATGCAATGCAAGACTTTGAAAAATTAAACTAGGCTTTATATAACATTCCATTAATCGCGTTGCATATAAAAATGAAACGCGATTAAAATACAAAACGTTAACTTTAGTATGATTAATTTATAAACCTCATCCCCTTTGATATCCATCACAATTTTAATTATAGCCATCACTTGTATCTTTAGTGTATTGGCTTTTTACAATCAAAAGCTAACACACGATTGGATTCTAAACTCTTATATGGTGTATCATAATCGGCAATGGTGGCGAATGATAAGTAGTGGTTTTATTCATGCCGATTTTATGCACCTTGCCATAAACATGTTTGTACTATATATGTTTGGTGAAATTATGGAGGAGTATTTTAACTACGTTTATGGTAGTAACGGCGCCTTTTATTTCCTAACACTTTACCTATCATCCATTATAGTGGCTAATATTTCGTCGGTAATAAAACATCGTGATAATGGCGGATATAATGCACTTGGAGCCTCCGGCGCAACATCGGCATTGGTATTTTCATTTATTGTTCTCGATCCTTGGGGTAAAACAGTAGGCTTCTTTTTTATCCCTCCAGGTTTGCTTCCCAATATCGCATTTGGAGGCTTGTATTTAGCGTATTGTGTTTACATGTCTAAACGCGGACAAGATAATATTGGCCATGAAGCTCATTTTTATGGCGCACTTTGGGGCGCTTTATTTATGTTCGCAAGTCAACCTGCGTTAATCCGTTTATTTTTAGAGAAACTTATATAATTAACTTATGACCATCGAAAATAATATAAAAGTTGCTGTTCGTGATATCCAAGACTTTCCTTTGCCAGGTGTAACCTTTAAAGATATAACCCCTATATTATTAGACCCTAAGTTATGCCACCAAATAACAAAAGGATTCTGTACCGAATTTAACACGTTACAAATCGACTGTGTTGCTGCAGTTGAGAGTAGAGGATTTTTATTTGGAATGTTAATAGCACAGGAATTACAAGTTCCATTTATTCCAATTCGAAAAAAGGGAAAGCTACCACATAAAACTATTGAACAAAGCTATAACTTGGAATATGGTAGTGCTGTCATAGAAATGCATCATGATGCAATTAAACCTGGACAGCGTGTTCTATTGCACGATGATTTATTGGCTACAGGTGGCACCATCGATGGAGCAGCCAAACTAATCTTAAAGGCTGGAGGAACTATTGAAGCGATGAGTTTTATCATTAACCTTAGCTTTTTAAACGGTGATAAAAAACTCCAACATTACTCAGACCATCTTATTGCATTAGCTACGTATTAAAAACGAGCTTAAACTTTTATGATTGAATCCTATAGCGTTTCCCAAGTCACAAAATACATCAAAGGCTTACTCGAAAATGATGATTTATTGCAAAGTGTCTGGCTTAAAGGCGAGATATCGAACTACACGTTACACGGATCTGGTCATCAGTATTTTTCAATTAAAGATGAAGGCGCTACCCTACGTTGTGTAAAATTTAAAAACTTCGGATATTCCCCAGCACAGCAAAATTTCAAGTCAGGAGATAAAGTATTGGTGCATGGCAGCATTGATTTATACCCACCGCAAGGGACTTATCAGCTTCGTGTAACTCAAATTCATTTGCAAGGCCTTGGAGATTTGTACCAGCAATTTGAACAATTAAAAAACAAACTATTGGCCGCCGGACTTTTTGATGAAACTCATAAAAAGCAAATACCGAATTTCCCTAAAGTAATTGGAGTTGTTTCATCAGCTACAGGTGCAGTAATTCAAGACATCTTAAATACCCTTGAACGTCGTTACCCATCTGTTAAGTTAGTGCTTTCTACAGCATTAATGCAAGGTGAGAAAGCGGCTCCTACAATTATTGCAGCGCTAAGAAGATTAGAAGCAATGAAAGATGTAGACACCATTATTATTGCACGTGGTGGCGGTAGCATGGAGGATTTATGGGCCTTCAATAATGAAGCATTGGTGCATGAGATTTACAAATCAAAAAAGCCTATAATATCTGCAATCGGACATGAAACAGATTATACACTTTGCGATTTTGTGGCCGACTTGCGAGCTCCTACACCCACTTCCGCTGCAGAATTAGCAGTTCCTGATATCAACGAACTTTTTGCCAGACTAGAATATTTAAAGAAGAACAGCATTAGAGCAACTGAAGGATTTTTAGCTTATCATTTTGAAAACCTCGACAAGCTTAAAACTAGTTTGTTTGATAGCTTAGGTTATGCTATTCAGGAAAAACAACATATCCTTGAAAAGCTGTCACTTAGATTAGAAAATGCGAGCCCGCTAATGCCTTTACAAAAAGGTTTTTCATTAACTTTAAAAAATGGCTTACGCTTAAAAAGCAGCTATGCAATTCAAGCCCAAGATGAATTAGAAACCATTTTCATCGATGGGTCAGTAATCTCAATTGTAAAATAATGACCCCCTAAATTATGGCTAAACAAAAAAAAGAAAGCTCCTTTGAAGACAATTTAGAAAAAATTGAAACCATCATCTCATCTTTGAATAACGATAATTTACCATTACAAAAAGCCATTGAACTTCACACTGAAGCTATGGAGTTAATTAAAAATTGTGAATCTGTTCTTCAAAATGCAACTTTGCAATTTGAAACGTTACAATAAACTAAATCGCAACTTGCGTTATCGAATCATATTATGAATCATAAAATCGCGATTCTTGACCTTTATAATGGCAATGTAAATAGGGGTATAAAAGGCATTATTAATGTCATTGAAAGATATGCATCAGTAAATCAACTTACAATTACCTACGAGGTATTTAATTTGAGAGGCAATAATGAAATTCCAGAGGTAAGCAACTTTGATATGTTCATCAGTAGCGGAGGTCCAGGCAGTCCAATTGACAGCAAAGGGAGCGAATGGGAGAATCGATTTTTTAACTTGGTTGAAGCAATAAAGGCGAACAACATTAAAAGCTCTGACAAGAAATATTTGTTTTTAATTTGCCATTCATTTCAAATTTACTGTAGGTATTACAACTATGGATTGGTTTGTGAACGAAAAAGCACATCATATGGTGTGGTGCCTGTTAATAAAACAATTGCAGGTTTGCGAGATAAGATCATAAAAAACCTTTCAAGCCTTTTTTATGTATTTGACAATCGCAACTGGCAGATAATTGAGCCCAACCTAAATGCCTTCTTTGAAACCAACGCAGAAATATTGGTGATGGAGAAAGAGAGGCCAAATATACCTTTGGAACGTGCCATAACCGCTATCAGGTTTTCAGATGAAATTTATGGAACACAGTTTCATCCTGAAGTTGATGGCCCAGAACTGAAAGAAATTTTAATCAACGACACAAATAAGGGAAATGAGATAAAACAGAAATATGGAGACGCGAAATATCAACAATTGCTTGAATTCCTTGATGATCCTGAAAAATTAATTTTAACACAAGAAGAAATACTTCCTAACTTCTTGTCAAAAAAATTCGGTAAATCCGAAAATTAAATTCAACACCAATTTTTCATTGCATTTTATTTCTTTAATGAAGTATTATTTACTTTTAGTTTCTCTAAATTTCTATTTACTTTAAATTTCACCATTTTTCTTATTAAATCAATTGGCAATGGCTTATCTATCGCAAATTGAACGGCTCCTTTAGAAAACTTCAAACTTCCAAGTTCCGACTTAAAAGCCTCTATCCCTTCACCAGTTGGATAAAACCCGATGTGGTTGCTATAGGCGGCATAATATACAAGCATACCGTGCAATTTAAAGGCAGGCATCTTATAACTGATAAGCTCTTCTGAATTTGGAGCCACATCAAGGATAACATTACGAATTTCATTCAACAATTTCTGAGTAGTTGAAGGAAACTGGTTAAAATATAAAGCTATAGGCTCAGGCAAGTTCGATTTACGCGACATACAACTAAATTAATAATCGTGTTTTTAATTTATCGCCAATCAATGAGACTCACATTGAAAAGCAGAACAGAATTCGCCGGTATCTTTCCAACAGCAGAGCTACCATAACCTAAGGCACTAGGGATGATTAATTTACCATATCCTCCTTTTTGAAATTTCGGTATGCCTTCTTGCCATCCTAATATTACTTGCTGTAGCGGAAATTCAATAGGAACACCAGTTGCAGTGGCATCAAAGCGAGTACCATCCAACAACTGACCCGCATATTCTACTTTCACAATATTGTTAATCGTTGGATTGCCACCAGAACCTGGCTGGTCGACAACAACAAACAATCCACTTGGAGTGAAACTTCCAACTAAATGGTTTGCGTCAACATAATCTTGAATCTTCTCTTGATCTGTTTTGCCTTTTTTACAATTCACAAAAAGTGTAACAAAAAGAAATAGAAAGAAAATCGGTTTCATTGTATGATAAAAATTAAATTAATACTCTTATAAAAATATTATAATTGAAATGCAATCGAATCACATATTAGCTTTTCGCCAGAAAAATTAGATACGCCAGCTTCGCACACCATGTTCTTCGAATTGAAAACGTTTAAATTCGCCTCCAAATTCTCTTAGCGCCTGCATTACTTTATATCTTGTATTTTTAGGGCAGTAAAAAATCATAAAACCACCACCACCAGCTCCGCTAATTTTACCACCGGTAGCACCATTGGCAATAGCTGCTTCATAAATACCATCAATAATGGAATTGGAAATCCCATCGGCCATTTGCTTTTTGTACATCCAACCAAAATTGAGGATTTCACCTATAATATCTAAATTCCCTGTTAGAATCGCTTCCTTCATCATGATGCTTTGCTCCTTTAATTTATGCATGGCATCAATACTTTTATCCTTTTTTGCAGTTACATTGCTTTGCTGTTCTTCAATTATAGTGCTGCTTAATCGCGATGTTGATGTATAGTATAATAAAAAATTGTTCTCCATCTCATTAAGATATTTTTCTTTTACACGTAAAGGATTTACAATTACCTTCTCACCAAAAAACTCCATAAAATTAAAGCCACCAAAAGTAGCAGCATATTGATCTTGCTTTCCTCCAGCCATACCCAAATAATTACGCTCTACATCAAAGGCCATTTGAGCAATGTCGTATTCCCCTAATGGTAAATTGAGCCATTCGGCAAACGAGGAAATTATTGCCACACATAGCGTAGAAGAGGTACCCAAGCCACTGCCAGCTGGCGCATCCACAAAAGTACTTAATTCAAATCCTGTCGAAATTAATTGATGTTTTTCTTGGATATAAGCGGCAACCCCTTTTAACAACTTTAATTCGCCATTGCAGTTAATTTCTTCCAAAACCGTTGTCTCGGAAATATTTTTATCAACGGCATTAAACACAACCACTGAATCTGTTCGAGGTATTAAAGTAGCATAGGCAAATAAATTTACAGTAGCATTTAATATTGCGCCACCATAAACATCACTATACGGACTTACATCTGTCCCTCCTCCAGCTAATCCGATGCGTAAAGGAGCCTTGCTTCTAATAATCATATTTACTTCAAATTAAATTAAATTTTTCTACTCCCCGAAATTCTTTTTCTTTGCTTACAATCTTCAACATGTTTAAGAATTTACTTTCTATTATCGGTGGCTTATTTTCAGCATTTTTACTGCTACTTTTAGTAGAAAAAACATTACCCTTAGTATTTAATGTAATCCCGTTTGATGCGACTAAAGACGCCATCGACTTTAATGAATACATAAAAAACTTACCGATTCAAATGCTTGCTGTACATGCTATTGCCTATGGAATAGTAGCTTTTGCTGGCAGTTATGTCACTTTTCTTCTCTGTGCCAATCCGAGGATGTCACTCATTATGACCACTTTATTTTTAGTGGTTGTGCTTGTAAATTACCTCATGTTTCATCACCCACAATGGATAATTATTTTGGGTAGTTCCGCCACCGTGTTGGGCGGTTTCTTAGGAACTAAAATACACAGTAAAACTACTTAGTATCCGCATATTCATCGTTTAAAAGCTTCAAAATATCTTCGGTAATATCCAAGCTATCATTGGCTGCCAACATCTGTTGTTTTGTCAAGATGTAGTCGTAATGTTGATCCTTATTGTATTTTTCGATGTTTTTATTTAAGCTTTCCATCATTTGCTTATTAAAACTCTGCACTTTATTATCCAACTCCTTTTCCATTGCATCTTTTCTACTTTGATAGGCCGCATAATCGCCTTGGAATTTCTCATAACGTGCTTGTAACTCCTTTTGCATATTATATTTATTGGCCATACTAATGGAGGTGTTATTCTCTAAGGCATAGGCATCATCTTGAAGCTTTTGTTGGGCTGCCGCTAAATTTTGTTCAGTAGAAGCGAGTGAGTTTCTACTGTTATCAATTTCACGTTCCATAATGGCACGCTTGTCGACAATATATTTGTAATTGCTATCAATTTTCTCAACATCAACATAGGCAATACGCATATTTTTCTCTCCGAAATTTATTTGTTTTAACGACTCGCCTCCTTTACCTGACTTGAAATGCAACCAGAATAGAACACCAACAGCTAAAAATAAAATAGCATTTAAAAGTATAGATATATTTTTCATAGATGCGAAAATAAGCAAATGTGCTATTTATTTAATGCTTCCGAGATAGAATTTGCAGCAATCCATCCAGTGGTCCAGGCGTTCTGGAAATTAAATCCTCCTGTGATGCCATCTACATCAATCACTTCCCCTGCAAAATAAAGCCTTGGAAGCATCTTACTTTGGAGTGTTTTAAAGTCGATTTCTTTTAAATTTACCCCTCCACAGGTAACAAACTCTTCCTTATACGTGGTTTTTCCACGGGCATCATAACTATCATGACAAATTGTTTGAGCCAATTTTTGCAATTGTGATTTAGAGATATTCTGCCATACTGAATTTTCCATGATGCCACATTTATCAATTAAATAGGCCCACAATCGTTTTGGCAAATTAAAGGTAGCGCTTAAAACATTTTTTTGTTGATGCTGTTGTTTAAAATATAAAAAATCGAGGAGTAAATCTTCAGCTTTATATTCACCATTCCAATTGATGGTGAAATTGAAATTATAATTGCATTGTGCTAGATGCTTCGCACCCCAAGCCGAAAGCCTTAACACTGCAGGTCCGCTAAAACCCCAATGTGTAATAAGCAAAGGACCTTCTTCCTTTAATTTTGAATTAGAGATTTTAATTATCGCATTGGGAACGCTAACTCCCATTAGCTGATTTATGGGATGATTAGAAACGTTAAATGTAAAAAGTGATGGCACTGCGGGCGATAAGGTATGGCCTAATTTCATTAATGTCTCCTTAAATTCCTTATCTGTATTGCCTCCTGTAGCCACTACCACATAATTGGCCGCAATACTACCTTTATTCGTCGACAGCTGAAATCCTTCAATATTAGGAGAAATCCCTGTGACATTAATATTCATCTGAATATCGATACCTAAACTTTCAGCAGCACTTGTGAAGCACTCAATAATAGTTTCTGAAGAGTCTGTGACTGGAAACATTCGTCCATCAGCTTCGGCTTTTAATGCAACCCCCTTATCTTTAAACCACTCGATAGTGGAGGTAATGGAAAACTGATGAAAAGGACCCAACATTTCTTTTCCCCCTCTTGGATAACGTTTCGTTAATTCCTTTGGATCTGGAAGGTTATTGGTAACATTGCATCGACCACCGCCACTAATACGTACTTTACTCAATAATTTACTAGACTTTTCTAAAATTGTAACATCTACATTAGGATGCCTCTGTGCAATGTTAATAGCACAAAAAAAACCTGAAGCTCCACCTCCTATTATTACAATTTGCATAGCGGCAAAGATAAGAAACCACACTTGTTTATTACCTTCGATTGGGTAAACTTATCCAAGATTAATAACCAATAAGCAATCTTGTATCTTTGTAAAATGAAATTTAGTATTGGAGATAAAGTTCGATTTGTTAATGAGAATATGAATGGTATTGTTTCGGCAATAATAGATTCGAATAACTTGGGTGTAACGGTCGACGATTTTGAGATCCCTGTTTTGGTGAATCAGGTGGTAAAAATAGCCTTCGAAGATTACCTTAAAACAGAAGCGAAAATCACCCCTGTTGAGGTTCGTATTGCCGACAAAGGCTTTGACGAGAATATGTACGCTTCATTTGTTCAAATAAATGAGCAACAACTTGAATTGTATTTTGTGAATCATACTAAATTTAGAGTTTTCGTTAATTACTTTACACTACATAACGCTCAAATCACGTCAAGATTCTTTCAAACGATAGAGCCTTACGATTATAAGAGCATCGATAAACTAGAACTAGCTAAGTTTACCTCCTGGGAATCCTTTAATTTCCAAGTTATAACGCAGCCTGATGTTATAGTAACCTCTCCGGTTGTAAAACAATTACAAATTCCAGCCAATAAATTTTTCAAGCATTTAAGAGCAACCCCCATATTAAATAAACAAGGTTATTTATTCATAATTAATGGTGGGTTAAACGAAGCAGACATTAAAAAAATCAGCAACTTCGAAATGAGCACTGAATCACGGCAAGAGGTGATATCTGACTTCAAAGCTCCATTACAGATTATTGATTTGCATATTGATAAACTACACAACAACTACACGCAGCTTACAAAACAAGAAACGTTTGCAGTTCAAATAAAGTATTTTGAAAAAAATCTTGAAGACGGTTTAGCAGCAGGGATGAAAAAAATAACCTTTATTCATGGCGTTGGAAATCTAAAACTAAAAAATGAAATTTTGAAGCTTTTGAAAAACAACGAACATGTAAAAGAAATTAAAGATGCCCCAACACATGAATTTGGCTATGGAGCAACAGATGTAACGTTTCAATCTTAATTAACCGCAATCTTACATTTGCAATTGGCATTGTTTTTTATTAAATAGAAAACAAAAAGAAACAAAGTAATACCAGCTTGCCTTTCAAACAGACTTTCAACCATTAGTGCTGAAACAAAAATGGTAACAAACGCGAGTAAAATGTAATTATTAACTGGCAAATACTTTATTCGTTGTATTAATAAAACAAATAAGGTAATAAAAAAGAAAAAACCAATCAAACCATGGGCGGCAAGTGTTTCTAAATATTGATTATGGCAATTTGGCAAAGTTTCTTCGCGCATTAAACGGGTGTTGTCTATTTTGTATTGTGCCTCAATAGCCTCTTGCAGATCGCCAGCACCTACCCCAAAAATCGGATGATCTTCAAAAATATGATACGCAGCCTTCCAAGTTTCAAAACGCCCAGAAATTGAAAAAATAGCCAACATAATCTCCTGTGAAGTAGCGATTTAAATCTTCATAAGTATTATTTAGCCTGTTTTTCACCGATGGAACTGCTAAATACATAATTGTTGGAAAAAGGAAGATTACAAATAATCCGCCAAAGAGCATTTTAAACCGTTTGTTTATGATTGAATAACGAATTAAAACCACCAACAACGCACTATAGAAGGCGAATAATCCGGTACGGGCACTTAATATATGTAAAGCTAAAATATTTATAATAACTCCAATAAATATCAAACGATCCCAGGCGTTTTCCAAGGATATTTTCATGCCACGTATAATTAAATGCAAACCAAGAAAAACAGCAATCGCCATTATCACACTAAAATAAATATGCATGGTACCTCCAATAATTTCGATTGGCTTCGATTGTTCTATCAATATATTGTATTCTTGATAGTGCAAGAAATAACGAAGGCATGAAAGAAATGCTAATATGGCCGTAATTGTTGTAAAAAGTAATATAGTCAAACGTTTTATGGCATCATTTATGGTTAAATTGTAGGTAAAGGCTATTGGAAACAACAGAAATAGAACCTTTAATCCAACCTTTTTATTAAGTTCGTGTATGCTATTGGCATAAAAATAACCAAAAATAGAAAGCAAAAACAAGGAGATGAGGAAAATGCTTTCGCGAGTGAACTTTGGCCATCGATTGCCTTGTATAAAATTAATTGCACCTGCAAAAAGTATCATTATCAAGCCCGAATTTTCAAAGCCACGCAAGAAACCATCACAGGGAATACCGATGGCGATGAAACAACATCCCATGAGTAAAAAATTATACGCTGTAATTAGTTTTATAAACATAGTTAACGAAATAGCCTCGATAAAGAAATGTTATTTTTGATTATATTGAGGCGAATATAACTTATCATTTGCAAATGAATATCTTTGCGTAAGTCATGAAAAAACTATTTTTTGTATCTTTATGGTGCCTAGGCACCCTATTAGCAGAAGGACAGCAAAATGTTCTTCTTTTTAAACTAAAAGATGAAATTTCTCCAAAAACATGGCATTTTACCCAAAAAGCATTTCAAAAGGCTAAATCCATCAATGCCGTTGCGATAATTATAGAAATGAATACCTATGGGGGGCTGCTCGATGAAGCCGATTCCATAAGAACAACCCTATTAAATTCGCAGATACCAGTGTATGTTTATATAAACAACAATGCCGCTAGCGCTGGAGCATTAATAAGTTTGGCGTGTGATAGCATTTATATGAACCCCGGAAGTACTATTGGGGCTGCGTCTGTTGTAAATCAAAGTGGTGAACTTTTACCCGACAAATACCAAAGCTATATGCGCGCGATTATGCGAAGTACAGCAACACAAAACAATCGCAGAGGCGATATTGCAGAAGGTATGGTGGATGGGAATATTGTGGTTGACAGCATCAACAAAAAAGGACAAGTGATTACCTTCACCGCTGAAGAGGCCATAAAATATGGCTATTGTGAAGCAAAGTTAAATTCAGTTCAAGAAGTTCTTGAACGCACCCAACTAACAAAATGTACCATAATAGAATTTGAGCCAACTACCCTTGATCAATTTTTGGGCTTTTTAAGAGCGCCATTTTTAAGTGGATTGTTAATATTATTAATTTTAGGTGGTATCTATTTCGAATTTCAACACCCAGGAGCTTTATTTCCCATTGGGGTTAGCATGATTGCAGCACTTTTATATTTTGCACCAAATTACCTTGAAGGTCTTGCTGCCAATTGGGAAATTATAGTTTTTTTTATTGGATTGGCGCTAATAATACTTGAAATTTTTGTGATTCCAGGGTTCGGTGTGGCTGGTATTTCAGGCATTATATTTATGATTTCGTCGTTGATACTTGCGTTGGTAAACAACAACTACTTCAATTTTGATTACGTTGGCAAAAGCTCACTAAATCTAGCCTTGGCGGTAGTTAGTTTATCATTTATAGGCAGCATTATTTTGCTACTAATACTAAGTCGATTTATCGTAAGTGAAAACTTCTTTGAGAAAATAGCGCATACACAAACACTAGCCGATTCTAAGTTATCGAATAGCATTTTACATCGTGAGAGTGTTCTTAACTGCAAAGGAATAACCATCACAGAATTAAAACCTCAAGGAAAAGTGGAAATCAATGGAAATATGTTCAATGCTGTTAGCAGTGGCGAATTTATTGATGCACGAACAGAGGTTATGGTTTACAAAGAAAATGCGATGATGATTTGGGTGAAGACGGTTTAGTCGCGCGATTTGTTCGTTAGTTAGTGGTTATTATAAAAAGACAGACAAGGGCATAAAATGGGACACTTTTTTGCTAACTCACTACCATCATTTCGACATTAAAACTTATCTTAATCGACTGAAATTAGAATATAAATTGTATTTGGAATTAAAAGGATTGAAACCTAGAAAGGCACTCAACAAATCCTTTTTAAAGGTAAAACCGAACAGGGCTGCAATTGAAGGTTTCAAGACCAATTGGTTTACCATCTTTAAGAATTAACCGAAGGTGAAATAAAAATTATGGAAACAACCTAATTAGTCAACAATGCCAATCCTACAAAGTAATAAACATTTGCAAGCCGCATCCCGCATGATCGAAAGTAAAATGCAATTCATTTTTCATTGTATTGAATAGGAATGTGGCTTTAGCCCATTATTTTAAAAAAATCATTAACACCTATTGACTTTAGCCAAATAAATTAAAAACAAAATGATGAGCAACATAGGAGGCATAATAAAAAGCATACAAATCATCATGTGGCACGACACTGGATTGAATGGCGATGAACATAGTATTGAACAATTGAGCTTTCGGAATGCTGAAAATAGCCACCTTCATCATGTTCTAAAACGTATATATTGAGTAATATATCCTATTGTATTTAATGACTACATTTTTATAAGTTTCTCGGTATGGATAACGGCTCCATTTTGACGTATACTTACCACATAAACACCTGGCATCAGACTCGAAATGTCTAATTGGAATTGAGAATCATCATTATTCCAAGTATTACGCATTACCAATTTTGAATCTACGTTATATACAACAACATCATAGGTAGCATCAGTTCCAAATTCATTTGAAAAATGCAAAATGCTATTCGCCGGGTTCGGATACATGGCAAATCCATCTTGCTTTGGCTTGGAAACACCTAAAGTATTAATAGATGTAATAGTATCCTGAACTCCTATACTCGTATTCCAATATGTACCACTTGCGGTGGTTTCTGGACGGATAGCCTTAACCATAAAATAATTTAAACCATTATACGGTCCGTTATCTATAAAAATACTATCGCTGGATGGAACGCTCCCAGAAAGCACAAATGGTGCAGATTTTGACGGTGACCGATATACAGCATAAGAAGTTACACTTTGATCTTTGGATTTATTCCAACGAATTGTTGTTTTCTTCTTATCCGCACTATTAGTGAGTGCTACATTCGAAACAGGCAAAACAGGATTCATACGCAAACTTGGGTCGCCCATAAGCGATATATAAACAAAAGTTGGATAGATATTATAAACATACAAGGGATAGTTGTTTTGAGACCGCTGAATACAATATCCCAAATTTTCACCCATCGCCATTTGATGATAATAGTTGTAAGGCCTTCCGCTCCATGAATTACTTAGCGTCCACCCTTTAGAAGCCAAGGGTGCACGCAAAATATTATCTTGTGCGTCCCAATCCCCAAAATAGCTACCAAATAGCATTCCGAAGTTATACAACGGGCTATCCGTAACAAAATTTGAGGTTGCTCCTACTCCACCGCAACTAGTGTACGAACCACCTCCGCAACCATAAACAAATTGTGATGATTTAGAATCGAGAGTGCTAAAATAACCGCCACTGGCAATTGTAAATACCGAATCGCCAAACATAGGCGTAAGTGCGCGCCAACCGCTACTTGCAAAAGCCTCACCTCCCATGAAGCCAAAATTATCGCTTACATAACCTCTCCTTTGTCCTACATTAATTCCAATTTTGAAGTTATGCGCTTTATTTAAATAACGTCGCATTAAAACAGTGTCACTAACACCAAAAGCAGGTAAATTAAACAAATCGACACGTCCTACTTGTAGGGTAACTGTGTCATTATAAATATAGGCATTATCAAATTTACCATCTCCCGGAATATTATGGTTTTCTGTGCGGGAGCCTGCAGTATTCGTAAATGAATTATCCGTCCAAATCGATTCATTCATCGTGCCATAATATAAATCGGCGGGCCAAGCTCCCACATGATCAGGATGACCATCAGGAGGATAATATTGTTGTAAATCAAAACCTCCAGAATATGGCACTGGAATATGGCCTAAAAGATAAACCGACTTTACATTCTGCTGATCTGCATTGAAATCATTTAGAATTATTTGCTTCACTGCTGTTACGGCATCCGTTCTGTTTACATCGTGACGAATCACAATCCAACCGTCGCCACGGAGATCATTTTCAAGTTGCTTTATTTCAGTATAAAGCGGAATGGCGTAATTTTTATCTACAATTAAAAGCATTTTTCCTCTATTGTACGGTAAATTTTTTTGAATACCCGCAAGCACATAACTCACAGAAACCAATGTAGAGCTACGTTTGATAACCATGTATTCATAGCTTCCGCCTATAACAACAGCCAAATCAGTGTATGTGCTTATTGTATTACTCACTTTACTTATTGAGTCCCATTTATTGGCATCTCGTGTTTTTTTGTAAATAGCATAATAAGATGCTGTTGGATCAACTTTCCATTTTAAGGTAATAGAGGCTGGGGATAAATTAGCCACCGCTGTTAATGAAACAGTAAGGTCTTTTGATGTTTGCGCATACAAAATATTAAAAGCTATTAATACGAAAAAGAGGGTAAGTTTAATCTTCATGATAAAACGGTATTTCTTCAAATTAAGCGAATGTCAAACCAAAAACCATATAAAAAGATGTTTTTTTATGAGCACATTAAAACAAATACGGATGTTATAATCCACAAATGTGCAAATAATTCAAATTCAAAAGAAACAAGCGGAGTATCTTTGTTACCTAGTTTTTGTAGTGCAAAACAAGTAATATCAATGTTTAAAAAAAGCCTCTCGTGAAAGTAAAAAATGCATAAAACAATGTTTATTAGTAAATTCTGGGTTTGGACTCTTTTCGCAATTCTTACCCTTCTTTGGGGATGTAGTTACTTTTTTATGAAGGCTGGAATGGAGGTTTACAGCCCTTTGCAGATGGCATCTATGCGTATCGCCTTTGCTGGAATCGCTTTGCTGCCATGGAGTCTTTGGCATCTCAGTAAAGTTCCGAAGAATAAAATTGGATTGCTAATGATTTCAGGATTTTTAGGCAATGGCTTCCCTGCAATTCTTTTTTGTTTGGCATTACAAGGTTTGGACACCAATTTGGGTGGCATTCTAAATTCGTTGACTCCACTATGGGTATTATTACTTGGGGTATTGTTCTTTGGTAAAAAAAGCAGCACTCAACGAACGCTTGGAGTTCTTTCTGGTTTCGCTGGAATTTTACTATTGTTTATCTCAAAAGGCAATATTAGTTTACATCATTTAGAGCTTAGTCTCTTGATTGTAGCTGCAACCATGATGTATGGCCTTAATATTAATATCGTTGATAAATATATGAAGGACATACCCTCCTTGTATATTGGCACTGTATCAACCTTAGGTATTGGAATTTGTTATACTGCATTGCTTTGGTATGGTATTGACATTAGCATTGGACATGCTTCATTTTCGCTAATACAATGGGATGAACGACATGTTTGGTTTGCAGTTGCCTTAGGGGTATTAAACACCGCACTTTCTAATGTTTTATTTTACCAATTAGTGAAAATTAGCAGTGCTAGCTTTGCTTCGATGGTAACCTACATAATGCCATTTGTAACCATAATAATTGCACTTATCATTGGCGAAACCATTGCTACGCAATCTCTTTTTTGCTTGTCTTTTATTCTATTTGGAGTTTATTTGGTAAGAAAATCAGATTAACATTAAACTTTATTTCTTCGCATCTCCATCATAAAGTCAATAATACGCTGATCGACAATGATATCATTATAGCGAACAGGACGTGTAAGTTTTATACCCTCTAGTGTTCGTGCTCTGCTTAAAGCAACATAAAGCTGGCCATGGGCGAAAGTGCCTTTACCTAAATCGATGCGCAAGCGGTCGAAGGTTAGCCCTTGACTTTTATGAATAGTTATGGCCCATGCAGGTTTTAATGGAAATTGTTTAAAAGTACCTATTGTTTCGGTTGCCACTCTCTTCTTTGTATCATCCCAACGGTATAAATTATTTTCCCAATCAGCTGGAAGAACATCATGTTCTGTACCATCTTCAAATAAAACTTTTATTTGCGAAGAATCGCAATACGAAACCTTTCCTATAGAGCCATTAACCCATCTTCGATTAGCGTCATTTTTTAAAAATACCACTTGAGCTCCTAGGCGTAATCTAAGATTTTCGTCAGCACTAACATGGTTTTTATTTATCTCACCACTAACTAAAGCTTTGTATGTATACTCTGGCGGATCAAGTTGCAGCAATTGCTTATCGTTTATTAATTGTGCACTAGCGTTTGTGGTGGTTAGTGTAATGGTATAAGGATCTAATTCCGCTAATTCAGGCAACTGCTGTTGATTTAAATTAAATAAATCCTCTACTTCCATCTCTTGGGTTCGTATGTTGTCGAGTATGCCAATGAAATAGGAGTCTTGCTGACGGTAAACTTTTATCAGCTCAATCATTTCTAGCTTTACATTTTCAAAAACCTTGGCACTAAAAAAATATGGAGACGTATAAAAATCAGTAAACATTAACTTCTCAACGATATTATTTTGGACAACAGGTTCCAGCTGAAACATATCGCCAATAAAAATCATACGCTTTCCACCGAAAGGTATATTTAAGTTACCCGTGTTTATACGTAACGAATAATCAATAGCATCTAGAATGTCGGCACGTACCATGGAGATCTCATCAATGATAAAAGTACTGGCATTATTTATTAATTTGTTTTTGGGATGGCTCTTGCCATATTTTTTGATTTCTTCATCAGCTATTATTAATGGACGAAATGGAAATCCAAAGAACGAATGAATAGTTACCCCTCCGCAGTTTATTGCAGCTATTCCGGTAGGTGCTAAAACAATGGTATCTGTAGGATGAAGCATCGTATAAAGACGCAAGAGAGTCGACTTCCCTGTTCCAGCCTTACCAGTTACGAATAGTATGTCACCTGCCCGCTCCATCTTTTGAAGCGGTGACTGATAGGCTTGAAAAAGAACTTCAAATTCGGGTGTAGTGGTGACGTTATACAATTAATATTTCTTTATAAATTAAATTTGGGTGACCAATTAGAGATGCGCTAATTTTAATATAGCTTCCGTCATGCGCGACCAACTATATTTTTTCTTTTCCTCTCGCAGGTATGAAAGAAATTCAGGGCGATTGTTGTGTTCAAAGAAATCAACAATAGCATCAGAAATAGATTTCGAATCAACTTCGCATACATAACCGCACTGCATATGAGGAACAATTTCGGGCAAGCCTCCAACATTGGTTACAATCATAGGCTTCTCGAAGTGGTAACATATTTGAGATATTCCACTCTGTGTTGCACTTTTGTAAGGTTGAACAATAATATCTGCGGCGCTAAAATATTCTTTAACCTCATCATTGGCAATGAAATCATCCTTTATAATCAATCGTTCTTCTAGCTTAAACTCCTTAATCAATGCTCGATAAGGCGCAGCATCCTCATAATATTCACCGGCAACAATTGCTTTAATGTTCATCGCCTTAATACGTGAATCATTTAAGGCGTGCAACAAAATATCGAGGCCTTTGTATTGTCTAATAAAACCGAAGAATAGAATTACCTTATCGGATGCGTTCAAACCAAATTTAGCTCGAGCGTTTTCTTGGTGAACAGCAGCGCCGAAATTATCATATACTGGATGCGGCGTTAATATATTTTTTGCGTTGGGTAAATATTTCAATAAATCTTCCTTTACGCTAGCCGACATACAAATAAAGGCATCTACTTTTGTAAGAATAAAACGATTTAAGAAGTCGTCAAAAAAATGCTTTTCATGAGGAATGATATTGTCACAAACAATAACGACTTGAGTTTTACTATTCTTTGCAAAATGTATAATTGTACCAAAACACGGAGCCATAAAAGGCGTCCAATATTTAAACAAGAGCAACTCTGGTTTTTGTTTTCTAATTTTAAGACCAACTTTAATCCAATTTAATGGATTAATGCTATTTACTGAAACCTCAATTTTCAAGTCTTGAGGCGGAACATCAGTGCTATATTGGGTTTTACCAGGAAATAAAAATTCAGGATATTGTAGCGAAAAAGTCTCAATATGAGTTTCACAACCTTCGTTATTAAACTCACGCATCAACCTTTCATTAAACGTTGCTAATCCTCCCCGAAGTGGATAAGCGCTACCTACTAAAACAATTTTCTTACTCATAATTTTTTTTCATCTGTAATAGCTTTCACCAATATGGCGTAGCACTGGAACTTAACATTAAAAATGAATTAAAATCCGATTAAGAAATCGCGATATGTTTCGTTGTCATCATTATTAGAACAGTTCATATCCACTTTAATCTCCGTTTTTGGATATTCAAAATCTCCTTTGCTAATGTTTAAACTCCTATCTGCATAAACTTTTTGCATGTAATAAGCCCAAATCGGCAATGCCATGTGCCCACCACAGCCATGGGCGATATCAGGAAAATGTATCGAACGATCATCATTTCCAACCCAACCACCACTAACCAGATCAGGTGTAATACCAATAAACCAGCCATCGGCATAATTGCTTGTAGTACCTGTTTTTGCGGCTATTGGAGTGTTAATTCCAAATCGAGTTCTAACTTCAATACCAGTTCCCATGTTCACACATCCCTTCATCAAATCGAGCATAACATAGGCTTTATCAGCACCCATAGCCTCAACAGTTCGAGGTGAAAACTCTTGCAATACATTTCCATTCTTGTCTTCTATTTTATTAATAAAAATAGGCTCCGTCCAAACACCTTGATTGGCAAATGTGCCATAGGCTCCTACCATTTCAAAAACCGAAACATCAAAAACGCCAAGACAAATTGTAGGATATGGCTTCAAATCACTTTTTATTCCCATTTTTCTGCATAAGTCGATAACACCTTGTGGACCTTGCTCGTTAAATTGACTTAAAACCTGAGCCGCGATACAATTCACTGAGAGCGCATAGCCAACCCGCATGCTAAAACTGCCTCCGTAACTTCCATCCGCATTTCTAGGCTGCCAGCTTTCATACCCTTTAAACACAGGAGGCACATTAGGAAATGAGGTACATGGTGGAATGCCATTATCTATTGCATAGGCGTATGTAAAAGGCTTGAAGGTAGAACCGGGCTGACGCTGCGTGGCAACGTGATCAACTTGGAAATATTTGTAATTGATACCACCAACCCAAGCTTTAATAAAACCTGTTTTGGGATTCATACTCATAAATCCACAATTTAGATAATACAAATAATGCTTTATAGAATCCATGGGTGTGAGGGTGGTATCCTTCTCTCCGTCCCATGTAAATATTTTCATTTTCACAGGCGTGTAAAAAGCATCATAAATCTCATCATCAGTGGCATTTGCCTTTTTCAAATTAAGATAACGGTCAGTTCTTAACATGGCTGTATTAACACTTTCTGGCGTTTTCTTCCAAGGTACGTTCTTCTTGTAGATAGTGTGAAATTCAGCTTGCAAGGTCTTCATGTGCTTTAATACCGCATCTTCGGCATATTGCTGCATTTTTGCATTTATAGTCGTGTAAATTTTCAAACCATCACGATATAAATTGTAGCCATTTTCATTACACCATTTATTTAAATAATCACGTAAATATTCTCGAAAATAGGTCGCCTGCCCTTGGGTATGACTCTCAGAGCTGTAGTTAGTTTCAATCGGCATCTTCTTCACCGAATCGCAAACTTCCGGTTTTAGATAATCATATTTCTGCATTTGCTCAAGTACTGTGTTCCTCCTGTTTTTAGATTTCTCTGGATTGCTTATGGGATTAAAAGTTCCTATGGCCTTAAGTAAACCAACTAGCGTAGCCGATTCTTGTAAATTTAACTTATCCGGACTTTTATTGAAAAAAACTTTCGAAGCTGTTTTTATTCCATAGGCGTTGCCTTGAAACTGAACCGTATTTAGATACATCGTAATAATTTCCTCTTTGGTATAAAGGCGTTCGAGGCGAACACAGAGTACCCATTCTTTTAGCTTTGCCCATATTGTAGCTACTAAATTTGAATTATGGCGCGTCTTGAAAAGATTTTTAGCCAATTGCTGAGTAATAGTGGAAGCACCACCATTTTTACCCAAATATACCGCTGCTGAAACTAATCGCCTTGCATCAATACCTGAATGATCTTCAAAACGCACATCTTCGGTAGCTATAAGTGCGTCATATACATATTGACTTATATCTCTATGATTAGAGTTACTTCGATTTTCAATATAAAAACGGCCCAAAACCGTCGTTGAATCATCGGCATAAACCTCTGTAGCCAAAGAAGGCGTTGGATCTTCAAGTTCTTTGGTAGAAGGTAATTTGCCAAACCATCCCCAACTTATTATCAGGAGCATTAGAAATACAGCTAGTATCCCAGAAAAAACACAATACCAAAAGAATTTTAAAAATCTGGTGGGACTGAAAGGGGGTAAAGAGAACTTTGATGCCATAATTGTGTCTATTGCAAAGATAACATTCGAATTTAATTAAAAGGTTTCTGTTTAGAAATATTAAACTGTATGAAAAGCTGAACAAAACAAAAAAAAGAAAATACCCCATTTGTAGGTTTTTTTTTATAAGATTGCATGTTAAGAAGTTATGCTAAAATTTGAAGTTACATATTCTCTTCCACAGCATCATTTTGTGGATTTTGCTTTTTATATTGATGGCAACATCGAAAATTTGCTTAATGTGAACCTAGCCTGTTGGCGGCCTGGACGCTATGAAATTGGCAATTTCGCACAAAACATACAAAATGTGTGTGTGTTCGACCAAGAGCAGCAGCCTCTGAAATGCAAAAAAATGGGCAAAGACCTTTGGCAAATTGAAACAAAAGGCAATCAGAAAATTACAATTAGATATCGATATTATGCCGCAGTGCTTAATGCTGGTTCAAGCTACCTCGATGAGAACCAACTTTATTTAAACCCCGTAAATTGCTTTCTTTTTCTGAAAGATAGAATTGATGAAGAAATACAAATTCAATTTATCATCCCTTCCGATTACCAAATTGCAACGCAATTAATCTCAACTTCCAAAAACACGTTCATTGCGCCCAATTTCGATACCTTGGCCGATAGCCCTCTAATAGCTTCCGCATCAATAAAGCACCTACAATATAATATAGCAAACTCCAACTTTCACATTTGGTTTCAGGGCGATGTAAGCCTTAATGAATCAAAGATTTTGAGCGATTTCGAGGTTTTCACGAAAGAGCAGATTATGATATTTGGAGATTGTGAGTGTCAAGATTATCATTTTCTAATGCAAATGTTACCCTACAACTTTCATCATGGAGTAGAGCATTGCAATAGCTCAGTGAATGCACTTGGGCCTGGACAAAAGCTAATGGACGCTGCCTTATATAACGATTTTATCGGCTTGTGTAGTCATGAGCTATTTCACCTTTGGAATGTAAAACGAATTCGCCCTAAATCGATGTTGCCCTATAACTTCGAACATGAGAACTACTCCTCTTTGGGTTATGTTTATGAAGGCATTACAACATATTATGGAGATCTGGTTTTGTTGCGAAGCGGTCTTTATTCAATGGCACAATACCTTATTGAAGTAAATGCCCATCTCAACAAACACTTCAATAATTATGGCCGTTACCACCATAGCTTAGCAGATAGTAGCACCGACACCTGGCTCGATGGCTATAGCATTGGAATTCCAGATAGAAAAGTAAATATATATTCGGAAGGATTATTGGCTGCACTCATTCTCGATGCTCATTGCATTAACCAAACAAATGCCGAATTTTGCATGGATGATATGCTACGTAGTCTTTACCTTGACTATTATAAAAAAGGCTACGGTTACGATGAGGAAATTTGGAAAGCCTGTATTGAGAATCTTACCGGACATCGTTACGATTGGTATTTTAATGAAATTATTCATGGAAAAGGGCAGATAGAAAGACATATAGATGCGGCATTAAAGCTTCTCGGATTAAAAATTCGAAGAAACAAAATAAACGCCCTTTCCAGCGATTATGGAATTATGGCCAACCAAAAAGACCTTCAAATAATAATAGCTCAGATGGCACCAAATAGTGAGGCATACAAACAAGGCATTGCCAAAGATGATATTATTTACGCCATTAATGGAGTAAATGTCATAAGTTTAGATGAAGCCAATTCACTTTTAAATGGTGAACACTTGCATGATATTGAAATTTTGCGGAATGGAAAGCAACATCAATATTCAATTAAGCAAAAAAAGGAGTATTTTATGAATTACGCATTAGAGCTTGACCTAAATGCAACGCCTTTTGCAATTCGAAATTTCAACAAATGGGCCAAAACTTCACGTAAATAAGGAATATAGATATTTTAAATTTTCAAAACGCATGATATTTTTAACTGATTTATACCTTCTATTTATACAAAACCCCATCGTTTGCACCGATACCAGAACAATTTCTGAAGGTTGTTTGTTCTTTGCATTAAAAGGAGACAGTTTCAATGGTAATAAATTTGCGAGCGAGGCTTTAGAAAAGGGTGCAGGATATGCCATAATAGACGATGAAAACTATTTCATCAATAACAAAACAATTTTAGTGAAAGATGTGCTCAAAACGTTACAAGAGCTTGCACATTATCATCGGCAAAAAATAAATCCAATTGTAATTGCTATTACAGGAAGCAATGGAAAGACAACAACCAAAGAGCTAATTTATAAAGTGCTTTCACAGAAGCATGAAACACTTGCCACGGCAGGAAACCTAAATAACCATATTGGTGTACCTTTAACCCTATTAAAACTAGAAGAAAAGCATACCCACGCCATTATCGAAATGGGCGCCAATCACCGTCATGAAATTGAGCTTTTATGCAGTATTGCATCACCGAAATATGGGGTAATTACAAACATAGGTAAAGCGCATTTGGAAGGATTTGGCGGCGAGGAAGGTGTAGCAAAAGGGAAAACAGAACTATACTATTATTTGTTTAAAAACAAGGGAAAAGCATTTGTAAATTTATTCGAAGAAAACACTGTAATATTCAGCAAAAACAACACTTGTATTTACTATTCTGGTGAAGGTGAATATTCAGTTGCAAGCTTATTGCACGATTCACCTGATATTGCATTCGAACTTTCTGGACTTATTTATCATTCTGTATTAAGTGGCGCCTACAATTTCAACAATATACTTACTGCATTGGCGGTTGGTAAAGAATTTAATATTGAAGATGAAAAAATTGGTGAAGCTATAGCGTCTTATATCCCTCAAAATATGCGCCACCAATGGCTAAATTGGAACGAAAACAAAGTACTACTCGATGCCTACAATGCAAATCCAGGAAGCATGATTGCTGCTTTAAAAAACTTCGATAAGCTAGAATCGTCAAATAAAATTGTGATCTTGGGCGATATGTTTGAGTTAGGTAATGAATCGCGCGATGAACATCAAATCGTGATTAATTATATCGGCGATTATAATTTTGAAGAAGCCATAGTTTGCGGCAAACACTTCTCTACTGCCACCGCATTAAACGCTGTTCGACAATTCGACACATTTGAAGCGCTTCAAAATTATTTCAATTCACAAAATTACCACAACAAAACAATTTTAATAAAAGGATCTAGAGGCATGAAGATGGAACGACTTATAGGAAAGTAAAAACCATTGAGATAGCTATTATTATTGCATCGTAACTTCTTTTGTTGACTTCCCTTTACATACAAAATTGTAATGCCAAAAGTTCATTAATAAAAGAAAATTAATCGTCTAATAAAGTGAATTTTACGCTTAAAATTTAAATATTCAGAACTTGTTTCCCGAATAAAAAAATAAAACTTGATATTTATTTTTAAGTTTCTAGGCACTTTATTAATATTAATGGTGTTTTCTATCAGAAGCTGAATACCTTTGATGCTAGTTGCTAATGCATTTGCTAATCTAGTCAATATCATCATCTACTAAAGGTTTTATTTCTCGTCTGCCTATAACCGTTAGCAACATTCATTTATCGAGGCCTTCACTTCTAATTAATCACTCGCTATGCATCCTAAAAAACCAATTAAGAGACATGAATCTCTTCAACCTTTAAGTCACGAACACCACGATGCTTTGCTATTATGCTGGAAAATTAGAACTGGACTAAAAAACAAAACAGATGTTAGCCGAATTAAGGAATATACCAATTCATTTTTTCAAAATATTTTAAAACCCCATTTTAAAATAGAAGAGAATCATTTATTCCCAATTGTAGATTACAAAAACGAGTTAATTCAGCGCGCCTTAGCAGATCATCGTCGGTTAACAATTATTTTCGAAAGTGTAGATAACATACGTGAAAACTTAGAACTCATCGAAAAAGAACTAGAATCGCATGTTCGCTTTGAAGAACGTTTGCTTTTCAATTTAATTCAAGCTACAGCTACAAAAGAGCAGTTAGAAATTATTAAAACAGAGGTTGGAGATAAAGCGCCGGAAGAGATCTGGAAAGATCAATTTTGGGAAAACAAATAACGTAAAGCACTAAAATTTATTTCTCAGACTCTGGAAAAAAAACAGTGTATAATTCTTGTACTTTATACTTTTTTTCATTGTATAAACCACCTATTCAGCATCATTAGATTAGATTAAATTCGGTTATTAGGCTATAAAAGTCAATCTATCCTATTGTTTCAATAATATCTTGCTTGGTGATGATATGCGTGTCACCTATATTATCTTTAACCATAACTGCTGCATTGTCTTTGGTAATTAGCTTCGAAACTTCCTCTAAACTAGCATTTGAATCTACAAAAGGAAATGGCTTTTGCATCATTGTCGCCACCATTTCCGAGCGCATCTCCGGATTCTCTAAAAGCTGGGTGAAAATATGCGTATCATTTAAAGAACCTACGATATTATTTCGGCCATCGATAACAGGAATCTGAGAAATTTTAAACTTTTTCAACAATTGCACTGCATCAGTAATTAAGGCCGTTTCCTGAATGGTAATCAAAGGAAGCCCTTTATGAGCAGCAATAATGTCAAGCGCATTCGGTTGTTGTATCTCTAAAAAACCTCGCTCACGCATCCAATCGTCGTTGAACATTTTACCAACATAACGAAGTCCATGATCATGGAAAATAACCACAACAACATCATCTTTTGTAAGCTGACTTTTTAATTGCATCAACCCTCCTATCGCGGCGCCAGCACTATTCCCAACAAATATACCCTCTTCTCTAGTAATCCTGCGTGTATAAATCGCGGCGTCTTTATCTGTTACCTTTTCGAAGTGATCAACAACATCAAAATCAACATTTTTAGGAAGAAAATCTTCACCGATTCCTTCTGTTATGTATGGATAAATTTCATCTTTATCGAAGATTCCCGTTTCTTTATACTTTTTGAAAACGGAGCCGTACGTATCAATACCCCAAATTTTGATATTCGGGTTCTTCTCTTTCAGATATTTACCGGTTCCCGTTATCGTTCCACCTGTTCCAACACCCACAATTAGATGCGTTATTTTACCTTCGGTTTGCTCCCAAATTTCAGGCCCAGTGCTTTCATAATGTGCCTGCCTATTACTCAGATTGTCATATTGATTAGGTTTCCAACTATTGGGAACCTCGCGCTCTAATCGACTTGAAACACTATAATAACTTCTTGGATCCTCAGGTTCTACATTTGTTGGACAAACAATTACCTCGGCACCCATGGCGCGTAACGCATCCATTTTTTCTTTACTCTGCTTATCTGTGGTAGTAAAAATGCACTTATACCCTTTTATTATGGCCACAATGGCCAATCCCATCCCCGTGTTTCCACTAGTTCCTTCAATAATAGTATATCCTGGTTTAATTTTCCCTTCTTTTTCAGCGTCTTCAATCATCTTGAGCGCCATCCTATCTTTAATGCTATTGCCAGGATTAAATGTTTCTACTTTTGCTAATACCAACGCTGGGATATCTTTCGCAATTTTATTAAGACGTACCATGGGCGTATTGCCAATAGTTTGTAAAATATCATTAAAATACATGGAGCAAAGGTAAAGATTAGTGTTGAAGTTTTTATGACCACGATGAAACACAATAGATAGAATTCTATTACTTTTACCGTGAAATGCAACCTTCTCAACAACGCTTTCTATCGTTGAACTTAATATACTGGCTCGGTGCTTGCTTTTTTGTATTGCTTTTGCAGATGTACCTCAACACAGGCACCTTAAGTGCTTATGCGGCTACTTTAGATAAACCTGCTTTGTATAATGGATATTATGTAAACTACGATTGGCCGCAATATGTTGCAAATTACAACTTTATTCGAGGAGAAGACCATTCTGTGTGGGAAAATGGACTAGTGCTTCGAAGAATTCTTTTATATGTCATCGGATTTCCATTTTTAAAAATATTTGGATTTTATGCCGGTTCATTAATCACTATTGTGTTAACCTTACTAACTACTTTTTTCTTCTTCTTCCGCTTTGTAGAACGTGAATTTGGAGAATTCGCATGTAAAGTTGCCATGCTGCTCCTTGGAAGCTATTCCGGAATAATGTACTGGATTGGATCACCTTTTGTTCAAAACCTTGTTGTACCACTTAGTTTGATAGTATATATGCTTTTATATCAGCTGCATAAAAAAAGCTTGTACAAGAAGACTTTCTACCTTACTGTAATTGGTGTCTTATTTACCGGTTACGACTTATTACCATTGTTTGCCCCTGGAATTTTATTATATATTACGCTCCACAAAAGCATCGAATTAAAACAAAAACTATGGCTGTTGCCAATTACTATTGTCACTTTTTTATTGCCGCAACTACTCATAAAATTATGGCTAACGGCAAGAGGTGCCAATACAAACACGGGTAACGAAGAAGCCTACAAGGTAATAATCACGGCATATACACATATCCTTAATGACCTACCAGCTTGGTATATAAGAATTAAAAACGTACCGGAAACTTTATTACATTGCTTTTTTAGAAGTAATTTTTATGTATTACCACTACTGTTTATCTTTTCGTGGTTTATTGGTCGCTGGTATTTAAGTTTTAAATTGAATTTGCTAGAGCGCTGTTTGCTTTTGAGCGTTTTGTTTCTATTTTTATTTAACAATATTGCACCACCCTATGAAGGAGAATGGCAAATGTGGGGAGATTGGCTAGCCCGATTGTATCAAGCCGTATTTGTGGTTTACCTACTCTATATCATACGCCTTGCAGAACATATTTATAAGATAAAAAAAATGTTACTTTTTTTCAACATCATTATGTTTTTAGCTATAGTCACCAATGTTTTAATAAACACTGGCGGACTTTATGCTAGCTCATTAAGTAATTTCGTTTACAGCAACTTCTATTTGCATGGCTCTCCTAATAGTTATTCCAAAAACATAATTTACTATGGCGCTCGACCATTAGGTTTCCCGGTTCATTATAATTCAGAAATTAAAGATGAAACCCCAAAATAATATCTAGAACCACATGCAACGTGAACCTCTCAAAAAAAACCATTCTTTCAACCATCTTATCTTTACTGGTCAACTTATTTGAAGCTTCCAAGTGTCAAAATAAAAATCGTAATTTGCACCTACAATGATAATTCATAAAAAATTCTGCCTCACACTAATTGTAGCAATAATCGGGCTTACTAGCTTCGGACAATTGAGTTACAATACCCAGTTATTGGGACAATGGAGCAACGATAGCCTTCCAGCATTAAACAATAATAATGGCCAACGATTTAATGAACTATGGGGCTATTTTGACAGTTCACGATCGCGTGAGTATATAATTATGGGCAGTGTGGACTCCACCTATTTTTTTGATGTCACCAATCCTAAAAAAATCAGATTGTGTGATGTGGAGGCCGGAAAAACGAAAGGTTGTGTAAATCGCGACTATCAAACCTACAAACATTATGCCTACGCTGTAAACGATCAGTGTTCAGGCTCTTTGCAAGTTTTCGATTTGCAATATTTGCCAGATTCGGTTCATAAAGTTTACGATGATGATACTTTAGGAAGGACCACTCATACTATTTGCGTATACAAAGATAAGCTTTACATGTGCAGTAACACCTTAAATAACAAAGACTTTCATGCGATGCGAATCGCCAGTCTTGCGCAACCGGATAGCCCTACATTCATCACCACATTTGATGGCCCAATTTTAGGTGGAAATAAACTTTTCGGAAATATACACGATATGATGATATTTGACGATACCGCATATTTGAGCTGCGGCAATGATGGATTACATATCTTCGATTTCAAAAACCCACTAGCGCCAAAATATATTTATTCGATAACTCAATATCCAGAAAAAGGCTTTAATCACAATTCATGGTTGACATTGGACAAAAAACATATTGTTTTTACAGACGAAAATCTTGGACTTGGGGTAAAGCTTTATGAAATTGAAAATCCAACTTCTTATAGGCTGAAAAGCATGCTAAGATCACATATAGGGGCCATAGCACACAATCCATTCATACAAGGTAACAATTCACTTTACCTTTCTTACTATCAAGATGGCGTTTATAAATTTGACATAAGTGATGTTACCAATCCAAAAGTGGTTGCATATTATGACACTTATACTGAAAACACATCCTACACAGGATTTCAGGGATGTTGGGGCGTTTATCCTTACCTCCCAAGTGGTAATATATTTGCTAGCGATATGTCACATGGGTTGTTTGCTCTATCCATGAACGCGACTGGTATAAAGACTATAAAACACAATGAGTCGCTATCAATTCAACCGAACCCAACCAAGGACGAAACAACTGTAAAGTTATTTTCACCAGTTGAAGACTTTGGGGTTTTGAATGTAATTGACGCCACTGGTAAGATCGTTGACACAAAAAAAATGCTCTTGAATACGGGAAAGAATTGTTTGCAATTAACTACAGCATCGTATGAAACGGGAATCTATTTTCTACAAATTACCACTTCAACTGCTACCTATACTTCTAAGCTAGTAAAAGAATAGAAATCGTATGTTTTCTTTCAAAAAAAACTACTCTTTTATTTCTAAAGCAATAGCCATTGTTGTTTCTCTTTTTTTGCAATTTAAAAGCACCTACGCTCAAAAAAGAAATGCATCGCCTTTAAATACTAGCGAAAAAAGCATCACCTTTTTAAACGATAGTATGAGTCGTGAGGATTCATCCATCACAAATTTCGAAATATATAAGCCTTTACTATTAGCCCAAGACTTGGGCAATCTTACGTCTCCGTATCGTTTTCTATATTGGCAAAACCCTAACGATATAGGTTTTAAAAGTGGGTGGTTTAAAGCAGATCAGTATTTTTTCACCCCTCAATCAGCACGTTATTACAAAGCTACCTTACCATTTACATTAGCATCTTATGTAAGCGGGCAGCGCCCTGGAAACTACCTCGACTACCTGCAACAGGTAAAGCTTTACCACACGCAAAACTGGGGCCCATTGTTTAATATCGGTGTAAAAATCAACAATAATCGATGTAACGGATTTAGCACCAATGCAGAAGCCCGAGCTTCATCAAGCCAAATTTTCTCATGGTTCCATTCCGCCAATTACCGATATCAAATATTCGCCAACACAAACTTCAACAGCTCTTCAAACAAACTTAATGGTGGAATTGTAAACGATTCTAACTATGAAAACTCCTCGGGAGTAACGCGAGAAATCGAAGGATTGCTAAAAGATTCCTCATTATTTAGATACAAGGCGCAGATATATCATGTAAAACAAATATATCGCATGGGAGATGAAAAACAGCATTACGTAACCCGTAAAATTAAACGTGATTCAACAACAATTGATACCCTAAGGGAGATAGACACTCGATTGCAATTGGGCCATTGCCTTCAGTTTAGTCGTGAAGCATGGGTATATCAAGATAACATTTCTAAAGATGAAAGCTTCTTTAAACATTACTTTTTCGACACCTTAAGAACAAAAGACACACTTCATCAGAATACGTTATCGAACCTTATAGATGCCACATTGCCTTCGAAAAAAAACACCCTTTGGTATATTTCCCTCGAAAACAGACTGCATTGGTTATATCAATTGAAGAGCAAAGTCAATGTGATGAATGAAAACTTTGTTCACGGACAAGTACAAAAAATGTTTATAATAGACAGTAACAAAACGGTTCAGCTAAAACAAAATATAAGCTATTGTTTGTTTAATAATTTCAATGAATTTAGTGGAGGTGATTATATTGTTGATGGAGGAGCAACAATGTTGGCTCCTCCATACTCATTTAAATTAGGCTACTCCGTATCGGCAAATGCACCTACACTATTGCAAACTTATTACACTGGAAATCACTTTTATTGGTATACAAGCACCTTGCAAAAAACAAAGATCAGCTCAATAATAATTGAGGCCAAAGATGCAAAAGAACATACTTTTATCAAAATTTCGTATTCCCAAATTAACAACTATACTTATTTCGATTCGATGGTGACTCCGCGCCAAGCAGAAGCACTTAGTTACTTCGCAGCACATTGGAAACAAAACTTTAACTACAAATCAATCCATTATTCACATCAAGCTGTTTGGCAACATTCCTCAAATAGCAAGGCAATGGCATTGCCACAAGTAGTCTTAAAGGCAACTCTGTTTTACGATGATGAATGGTTTAAAAAGGCACTGCATGTTCAATTAGGAACTTCGGTAAATTATTTTTCAAAATACTTTGCCCCATTATTTATGCCTTCGGTTAATATTTTTTACATTCAAGATAAAAAGGAAATCGGGAACTACCCTCAGTTCGATGCCTTTGTTAATATACAAATACAACGTATCCGCATTTTTATCATTTCAGAACATGTCAATCAAGGAATGGCAGGATTCAGCAACGCTTCATATATAACGCCACACTACCCAATTGCAAACAAAGCCATTCGATTTGGAGTTTGCTGGACCTTTTACAATTAGTCAATTCTAAAAATAGACTTATAATTTCGAAGTCTTATTTATTATAAAATCAAATCTATAATAGCTATAAGGTAAATTATCAGGCTGCTGAATTACGGAACCTTTTACTCCCAATAATTCGCAAATTAAAAGAAGCTCTTTTACGCTCCAGAATTTACCCATAGTTTGCTTACCTGTTAACATCTGTTTAAAGTAAAAAAACTTTTTAAGTAACGAGTTATAATAATTCCCCCAACGGTCTTTGTCAGGGATATCCGTTAATACAATGGTTGCATTCGAATTACCATGACGAATAAGTGCATCTAAAACTTTTTTTCCTTTAGAAAATGAATCAAAATATTGAAAAGAAAAGGCTATATATAATTTGTCGAAGGTTTTATTAAGATCTAAACAAATAGCATCTTGTCTGTAAAAATCAACACTAGGATGGCTTTTTTTAGCATTTTCGATTAGTTTTTCGGAGAGATCAACACCTGTGATTGAATACCCTTTATTTGCGATATACGATGTAAGAAGTCCGTTTCCGCAACACACATCTAAAATACGGTCTTCTGGTTGTAAATTAAGCAAGTTGACAATTCTTTCAGCGGCTTCTTGCACCGCAGTTTCCTGATTTACATTCAATCTTCCAACTTGAGCTAAAACCTCATTGGATTGCGAAGTATGATTCCAATATTCTTGCCAATTCATAAAGCAAAGAAATTGAATTAATGGTAATATGCAAGAACATAAATATGCAAACTGCTATAATTTTTTCTTTATGTGTATTTTTGCGAAATAATGAAATCCCCCATACTACTTTTTTTACTCGCCTGTACTTTATTTGCAAACGCCCAAGAATCAATAAATCAGGCAGCTTGGCAACAACAAGCGGACTACGCTATAAAAGTTTCATTAAATGACAAGGCCAACTACCTCTTTGGTTTTGAAACCATTACCTATACCAATAATTCACCTACAACGCTTAATGAAATATACATTCATTTATTCCCTAATGCCTATAAAAACCATACAACTGCCTTTGCGCTTCAAAAAATCAATCAAGGTAAAACAGATTTTTATAACTCAAACCCAATAGATTATGGTTATATCGACCACTTAGATTTTCGAAGCAATGGAAAAAAAATAGAAATTATATATATAAAAAACACACCTGACAATGCAATCTTAAGATTAAATGAGCCGCTAATACCAGGTCAAAAAATTACGATAACTACACCTTTTGAAGTTAAAATACCGTACACTTTTTCTAGATTAGGTCACGTAGGACAATCATTTCAGATTTCGCAATGGTTTCCAAAAATATCAGTATTTGATGTAAATGGCTGGAATCAATTTCCTTATCTCGACCAAGGTGAATTTTATAGCGACTATGGTAATTATGATGTAGAAATTACCCTTCCCAAGAACTATCTAGTGGCGGCTACAGGTAACTTACAAAATTCCAATGAAATAAAATGGCTGAAGCAAAGAGCCGAAAATAAAATTAAGAATATTCATGAATTTGCAGACGATGAAACAAAAACATTACGGTTTACCGAGAATAACATTCACGACTTTGCCTTTTTTGCCGACAAACGTTGGTGCGTAGCCTCTGAAGATGTTCAACTACCTTCAGGAAAAAAGATAACAGCTTGGGCTTTTGATACTGTGTATGACGAAGCGCTGAAAGGAGTTGGGTATATAAAAAAAACCTTACTTTATCTTTCACAACATGTTGGTGAATATCCTTATCAAACAGCAAAATCATGCACAGGTGCATTAGTAGCCGGTGCGGGCATGGAATATCCAACTGTAACCATTGTAGGACATCAAAACGAGGCCGAAGTGGTTCACGAAATTGGACACAACTGGTTTTACGGACTTTTAGGAAGTAACGAAAGACGTTACCCATGGATGGATGAAGGGATAAATACATTTTATCAGCTACGTATATGCACAGAAAAAGAATCAGAACTGCCAAAATTTGCTCGCTTTATCACAGGTCGAGAATTTGTAAACTCCAATGAAAACTTAGAGCTTCTCCTTGGCTTGGCGAATACCACAAGAGGCAATGATGCACCGGTTTCTTTGCATTCCATGGACTATAGCGAAATGAACTACGGCGCGATAATTTATGCTCGAGCAGCTATGAATATAAATTATCTAATGCAATATCTTGGGCCAGAGGTCTTCGACCAATGTATGCAGCACTATTTCAAACTTTGGAATCATAAACATCCTCTACCTGGTGACATAAGGAATTGTTTTGAGAAAACTTCAAACAAGGATTTAGGTTGGTTCTTTAATGGAATATTGATTGAAAATCAAAATTATGATATCGCAATATCAAAAATTATTAGCGAAGACCAAAATAGAGAACTAGAAATTCATCTCCGAAATAATAGTGGTAAGGCTGTGGCAGTTCCATTAAAAATGATCAGCGACAGCACTTCACAAGTATTTTGGATTGATCCATTTGCTCACGACACACTAATTCACCTTCATAATAACTTCTACAATAAAGCCGAAGTTAATGATAGTTCATACTTAGTTGAAACAAAAACAAACAACAACTATTATCTAATTCAAAATAAAAACCATCATGCTGCACCTTTAGAACTTCGTTATGCAGCAGGTTTAGAAAACAAATACCACAGTACGCTATTCTTTACACCACTAATTGCGGCAAATGCCAGCAACAAACTTATGCTTGGAATAGCTCTTTACAATAGCACGATTATTCGTAAACCTTTTGAATTTTTACTAGCTCCGCTTTTTTCTTTCGAGAAGAAAAATAGCAATGGTTACGCCAACGTCTCTTATACTTTTCTTACAAGAAAATACATAATAAATGTTTGGAGCCTAGGAATTAAGACAGCGAAATTTAATGCAGGAACTTTTGAAAACAATCTGCCAATGATTTATTTAAAAATGCAACCTTATGTGCAATTAAATTTCACCAAACCAAGTAATGCAAGCCATTTGGATCGGTTTTTACGTGTTGATTTAACCGCAATTTCGAAACAATCAGAAGTAGATGATGACTCTATTTTTTCATTAGAAATAAAGAACCCTAAAGCCCAATTCTTAACCGCTATATACCAACATTCGAATAGTCGAATATTACATCCTTATGATTTTAGATTTCTAGTTGAGAGGAAACTAGCAAAGTCCCATGAAGTTACTTTCACAAAACTTACATTTAAAGGCAAGTACCAAATTAATTATTCGAATCCTAAAAAGAAACTTCGTGTTGATTTCTTTGTTGGTCAGGTATTTTATAAAAACTCAGCTAAAAAAAACGAATACAACAATTTCTTGTCGGGTGAAAACATTTACAACGATTACAAATATTGGATGCCATCTATAAATAGAAACCCAGGAAATTTGAGCACCATTACATATAATGAACAAGGAGGTATTAGAAGTAATGTTTTTGCTTTCAACACCTCTAATTTGTCGGCTACAATAAAACTTCGAACCCATCTTCCGTTTACCAATGCTATTCGCCCATACATTGATTTAGGTAGTTATAATGGATTATTCAAAGACGAGCACTTTCATTTGATTTACACTTCAGGAATTTCAATTGTCATATTGGAGGATTTGCTAGAAATAAATTTCCCTCTAGCATTCACTCATCAAATTAGCTTTGGAAGCGATAAAACTTATGAGGTATTGCCACCCTTAAAATTCACGCAGTCCAAGCAAATCAACGAAATTATATCGACCAATAAATACCGTTATTTACAAACCATTACAATTTTATTGAACCTTGAAAAAATGAATCCATTAAACCTTTTGCGTTCCCTTTCGATAATGCGCTAGAAAACAGCCAATACTTGAAATTAAACTTCGGTTTGCTTACCTTCGTAAAAAAACAATCTAACTATGTTTCTTATATATAAATTTTGGATTGAAAAAAATGCGTTTCAGTTTTTCACTGCATTAGGTGAAATCATGGGAGTGGCCTCTTCTCGAGTAAGATTGTTTTTTCTTTACTCCACCTTTGTGGCTTCAACATCGCCCATTATTTTAAAATTGATACTTTATTTCTGGTTCAATCTTAAGAACTACATCTCTGAGAAAAAGAAAAGTGCCTGGGAACTTTAAATCCTACTTTTCTTTTAATGTAATTTTACGTTCGATGGTCTGAAACATCAAATCCTTGCTCACAGGTTGATTGTTTTTGTTGAGCAACTCTAACTTAATTGTACTTTCACCCATCGGCAATCCTTCAATAAAATAAGGCTTCCAGTCCGTGATTATAAATTCTTTACCATTAATGGTGGCACGTAATTTATTACCCTTCGAACTTAACTTTGTATTTATAAGATAGAAATCCAAAAGTATCTTTTTGGTGTCGTTGCCAATATATTCACCTTTCGGCCGACTGAAAAACAATAATGGTTGTTTCAAATTGATATCACCAATGGTTGTCCCTTCATTTTTCCCTACATTGAATTGTTTTAATACAAAAGCAGAGGAAATTTTAATGCTCTCGTGGTAACTGCGCGATAAAAAGGAAAGAGCCACATAATGCCCTTCAGCCAAACGTTTCTTAAAGGAAGGCAAATACCACGCTTCGTAAGGAAGGTTGTTTAACAACAGATGGATATGCTGTCCTTTGGCACTATTAGCGCAAGATTTTGATGCAGCATCTGGTGTTTGATTGCCTAAGGTGTAATCGCTAAGAGAATAATCAAACTGCACCGAATCCTTTGAAATTGTATATTTAAAATTTGTTATCGCAGCCTTTGGGTAAGCAATCGACTCGTCTGCAACTGTTAATGTAATTTCTGTGGCTTGCCTACCAATATTGCTAGATGCAGTTAAAGCAATAAAACTTGAAGCAATAAAACCAATTGTTGCAATAATGGAAAGAAAAAGGTACTTCATGGAAATGAATGGATTAATTATTTTAAGGATTTTGTTAATATCTTGGCAAATGTAATTATTTTTGAAGCGAGGATGCAAGGGTTTAAAATCAATTCATTTAAATTAACACAACTAAGCAGTTTACAGCTTTTTCAGCTGATGCGTTATGGAACGATGTTCCTTAATAGCGTGCTGATGGGTAACTTCTTGCATACCGTTAATGATGTGAGTGCCTATGAAACCTTGTTTTTATACGGATCAACATTCTACACCTTTTGGCTTTCAGGAATTAACAATACACTCTTTCCTTTGAGAGCAACGCATGGCAAAAAAATCTATTACAATGCCTTTATCTTACTTTGCGTCTTTTCGCTTATTTCTGGATTGGCCATGATGGGTTATGCTACAACCGACCATACATTGCCCAATCAATGCTTATTGCAACGTTATGCCTATTATACCATTTTAAACGCAGTAACCTACATTACGGAATACATTTTAATTTTAGAACATCAATATTTGCATGTTTTAATTTATGCCGCGATAATTTTTTTCTTGCAGATAATATGCAATATTGTCCCTACCCTATTAAATTTCGACCTGTTTTTTGTGGTTGATTCATTGTTAGTGCTTTCTCTGGCGAAACTAATTTACATGGGCTTTATTTTAAAGCGATTTTCATCAGCAATATTTGATAAAATTTTAATGTTGAAAGTCTTGAAGAAGTCAGGACCTGTTATTTTAAGCCTATTCTTTAGTGGCACCATCGATTTCAGCAATGGGTTTATGATTCGACATTATTTAGGCGCCTTGGATTTTGCCAGATATCGTGCAGGAGCTCGCGAGTTCCCGCTTTTTTTAATCATGACAAATACCTTAAGCAATGTGTTAAGCGGACAAATTGCCGCATATAACCTAAAGGATCAACTTGATGAAGGATTAACGAAATTAAAAGAGAAGACAGCGTATTTAATCCAGTACCTTTTCCCAATTTCAGTGATTTTATTAATTCTAAGTAAATCAATTTTTACCATGCTTTACTTTAATAAACCTGAGTTTGTTGATGGCTATAAAGTTTTCAATGTTTTACTATTGCTGTTGGTTAGCCGTTTTTTATTTCCGCAAACGGTGCTACTCGGATTGCATAAGAACAAATATCTCGCTTACACTTCAATATTAGAATTAGCATTTATAATCATTTTCGCATTTATACTCATTCGTCCTTTTGGTATATTAGGTGTGGCTTTTGCAACATTAATTGGATGCTATATTGAAAAAACAATCTTGCTTTATTTTTGCAAATCCGAAGGCATATCACTACGTTTATATTTACCAATTAAACAATGGGGATTTTATAGTGTAATACTTTGGTTGGTTTACCTTACTGTTTTTTTTGTTCAGCGTTAAGCAAAATCGGCCACAATAATCAAAATTAAAGCATTAAAATACGTGAAAGTAAAATCGATTATTTAAATTGCCATCAAAGTACTTCCCTATTTATGTTAAATCGACGTTCCTTTATTCAAAACACCATGCTTTCTGGCATTGGCTTCACCATGATTAACAACAATAGCCTTGCTTCCAATAGCATTGAATCCGCATCCTTTGCAGAAAACCTGATACCGAATGTCGGAGGTGTTGACGACGAGATATATTGGAAAAAAGTCCGAACTTTATTTCAAGTTCCCGAAGGATTTATAAATTTAGAAAACGGATATTTTAGCCCACAACCAAAATCCACACTAGCCTTCCATCAGAACCGTGAAAGTTATATTAATAAAAACACATCATGGTTTATGCGCAAAGAGCAATCGCAAGCCATTGAGGCATCTAGAAATAATTTGGCTGCGTTTTTAGGTTGCCTAACCAATGAGTTAGCCTTAACCAGAAACACCACTGAATCCATGAATATCGTAATTAATGGATATCCATGGGCATTTGGAGATGAAGTTGTAATAGGCAATCAAGATTATGGTAGTATGGTTAGCGCTTATCATCAGGCTGCCAAGCGTTATGGCATAATAATAAAAGTGGCTGAAATACCATTACATCCGCAATCCATTGAAGAAGTAGTTTCTGCATATACAAAGCTATTTACCTCACGAACACGATTAGTTCATATCACACATCTTATAAATCTTACCGGACAAGTAATACCTGTAGCGGCAATTGCCGAAAGAGCAAAATCAGCAGGAGTTGAAGTTATGGTTGATTCTGCACATGCCGTTGCTCATTTAAAATTTATGCTTCCCGATCTCAATGCCGATTATGTGGGTGCTAGCCTACATAAATGGCTTTGCAACCCTTTAGGTGCTGGATTTTTATGGATGAAATCAGAACATATTCATAAGATATTTCCATTAACAGCCGATGAGGATTATCCCATTAATGACATTCGAAAATTCGAACATCAGGGTACTCGCCCAATACAATCACTTGAAACTATTGCCGAATCTATTAAGTTCCATGAAAGCATTGGATCTGAATTAAAACAGAATCGACTGCGTTATTTAATGCGATATTGGGTAAATCAGGTGAAGTCAATTCCAAAGATTACGATAAACACACCAACCTTAAATGATAGTGAATGTTGCGCAATAGCAAATATTGCTATGGAAGGGTTTACACCTGGCGAACTAGCTGAAACCTTATTAAAAGAGCATGGTATTTTCACCGTTGCCATCGACCATGTCGCGGTAAAAGGTATTAGAGTAACACCACATTTATACAATACTATTGAGGAGTTGGATCAATTTGTAAAAGCATTAAAGAAAATAGCGATTAAGTAATGTCCAATTTGAAATAATAATTACACAAAAAAGCAAGATATAGCCCCAAAAGAAATAATTAAGACCAATTCCAAGTAAAGAAGTTTAAAACTGAACTTGAAAACCGCGTAAATATCTACAATTCAACATATTAGAAAATAATTTATAAATATCGTTTTAAAAAAATATCCTAAAAAATCAGAAAATACATCGTAAAAAGCAATAATTGACCGTTAATAAGGGTTAAACAGACTTATAATGTAGCTTATTTAGAGCATAATTTTTTCTATCAACTAAAACACAAGAAAAAAAGTGCACACCTTCTTTGAGAATCAAATTATTTTATCTACTTTTGCACTCCTAAAAAAAAAGCCCGTGAACACGTTAAGTTACAAAACAATATCAGCCAACAAAGCAACCGTTACAAAAAAATGGTACGTTGTTGATGCAGAAGACCAGGTATTAGGACGTTTAATCAGTCAGGTAGCAATGGTTGCCCGTGGAAAAAACAAGCCTTCATACACTCCACATGTTAACTGTGGTGACCATGTTATCATTATTAATGCTGAAAAGGTAAAACTTACAGGCAAGAAAATGGACGATAAAGAATACGTAAGTTATTCAGGTCATCCAGGTGGACAAAAATGGATTACAGCAAAAAAATTAATGGCAAAAAAACCAACTATGGTTGTTGAAAAAGCAATCAAAGGGATGTTACCAAAAAACAAATTGGGCGCACAGTTGTTTAAAAATGTTCATATCATAGCCGGGCCTACGCATAATCACGATGCTCAACAACCGGAAAAATTAACCTTCAATATATAATTAATGGCAGTTACGAATACCTCAGGAAGAAGAAAAACAGCCGTAGCACGTGTTTACTTGCAGGCCGGTTCTGGTAAATTTACCATCAATGGTAAAGATTTTAAAGTTTATTTTCCAACTTCTTTATTACAATATGTGATAGAGCAGCCATTTTTGGTAATTGGAACTACTATTGATCAGTATGATGGAAACATCCATGTTGATGGTGGCGGTTTTAAAGGTCAAGCTGAAGCGGTACGTCTGGGGATATCAAAGGCACTAGTTGCCGATAACGCTGAAGTAAAGCCTAAATTACGTGCCAAAGGTTTAATGACCCGCGATAACCGTATGGTAGAGCGTAAAAAGCCAGGACAGAAAAAAGCCCGTAAGAAATTCCAATTCGTTAAACGTTAATATTACAGTACAAAAAATAGCACTATGCCTAAAGTATCATTGCAGGAAATGTTGGATGCAGGTTGCCATTTCGGTCACCTTAAATCAAAATGGGATCCAAAAATGTCTCCATATATATTAATGGAGAAAAATGGTATCCACCTGATCGACCTTAATAAAACCGCAGCCAAATTAGATGAGGCTACATTAGCAATAAAAAACATTGTTAAAAGTGGACGCAAAATCATGTTTGTAGCTACTAAAAAACAAGCGAAAGAATTTATTGCTACCGAAGCTAAGCGCGTTGGAATGCCATATGTTGCTGAACGTTGGTTAGGAGGTATGCTTACTAACTTCGCTACAGTTCGTAAGTCCATCAAAAAGATGAGTAACTTTGAGCGTATGGTAACGGATGGCACATTCCAAAATATCAACAAACGTGAGCGTTTGATGATTACCCGTGAAAAAGAAAAAATGGGCAGAGTTTTGAACGGTATCGCTGATCAAAATCGCTTGCCAGCAGCATTATTCATCGTTGACATCAAGAAAGAACATATCGCCGTTTCTGAAGCAAAACGTTTGAACATTCCAACTTTCGCAATCGTTGATACTAATTCAGATCCAAATTTAGTTGATTTCGCAATTCCAGCAAACGACGATAGCATCAAGTCAATCGAGCTAATCACAAGAGCAATAACAGCTGCTATCGAAGAAGGATATAGTGAACGTAAACGCGATAAAGAAGATGCTGAAACGAAAGCTGAAGCAAAAGCAGCTGCAACAGTAGATTCTACTCCAGCAGAATAACATAAAAATCTCATTTGAGAATATCATCAAAAAGGGATTTATCTTAATAAGGTAAGTCCCCTTTTTTTAATCTCAAATTAAACAATACAAAACATACAACATTTAAATATTTAACAAAATGACCTCAGTATCAATATCAGCATCAGATGTAAATAAATTACGCCAACAAACCGGTTCCGGAATGATGGATTGCAAAAAAGCCTTAACTGAAGCCAATGGCGACTTCGAAAAAGCAATCGAGATTTTACGCCTTAAAGGTGCTAAAATTAGCGCTAGCCGTGCCGATCGCGAAACGAAAGAAGGAACAGTGGTGTTTAAAATTAGCTCCGACAATAAAAAAGGAGTAATTTTAGGTTTAAGCTGTGAAACAGACTTCGTTGCTCGTGGTGAAGGTTTCATTGCTTTTGCAGAGCAATGTGCAGAAATTGGACTAAATAACAACATTTCAGACGCTGATCAATTGAAAGCATTTCCAATGAATAATGTTACTGTTGGTGATGCCATTATTGAACAAGTAGGAAAGATTGGTGAAAAAATAGATATCGCCCAATACGCATTGTTAACTGGAGAAGCGGTTGTTGCTTATATACATAGCAACAAAAAAAATGGTGCACTTATAGCTTTAAATCAATCTGGTGATGCTGTTGCTGCTGCAGGAAAACAAGTAGGAATGCAAATTGTTTCTATGAATCCTATTGCATTAGATAAAAATGAGGTTACCGAAGACGTGGTAAAACGTGAATTAGATTTGGCAAAAGAAAAAGCTAAACAAGATGGTAAACCGGAAAATATGTTAGATAAAATTGCTCAAGGTGCACTTGAGAAATTTTACAAAGAAGCAACCCTGCTAAACCAAGAGTTTATTATGGATGGGTCTAAAAAAGTATGCCAAATGTTAGAAGATGTTAGTAAAGGACTTACTGTTACTTCCTTCAAAAAAGTAACATTAGGATAATAAATATAGTATAAAAAAAGCGAAACGTTAAGTTTCGCTTTTTTTATGCCCTATTCTAAACAATTATATTTTTGCGTTACTTTGCATTAATAAAAATTTATTAGTAAGCAAAGAAATAAACACAAACGACAATACCAGTTCAAATTTTCAATCTATAACCACAATTACCTCACGTGAAATACAAACGAATACTCCTCAAACTTAGCGGTGAAAGCCTAATGGGTGATCAGCAATTTGGAATAGACCCGAAAATTCTAGAAAGATATTCCGATGAAATCAAGACCATCGTAGATATGGGCGCCGAATTAGCTATAGTAATAGGAGGTGGTAACATCTTCAGAGGAATACAAGGCGTTGAAGGTGGTGTTGTGGATCGCGCACAAGGCGACTATATGGGTATGCTTGCAACGGTGATTAATTCCATGGCCTTGCAAGGCGCTCTTGAAAAACATTCCATTAAAACGCGTCTTCTTAGTGCGATCAAAATGGAGCAAATATGTGAGCCTTTTATCCGCCGCAGAGCTATTCGTCATCTCGAAAAACACCGTGTCGTGATTTTTGGCGCTGGTACTGGTAATCCGTATTTCACAACGGATACCGCAGCTTCTCTTCGAGGTGTTGAAATAGAAGCCGACGTAATATTAAAAGGAACTCGCGTAGACGGAATCTATACCGCTGACCCAGAGAAAGACCCTTCGGCAACAAAATTCGATACTATCACCTTCGATGAAGCAATTAGCCGAGATTTAAATGTAATGGATAAAACAGCATTTACGCTTTGTCAAGAAAACAACAAACCCATCATCGTTTTCGACATGAATAAATCCGGTAATTTAGCGCGAGTTGTTATGGGAGAAAACGTTGGGACGCTAGTTAAAATATCATAACTCTTATCAAGTTTATTTATTTTAATTCTGTCTGATAAAAGACGGGATGGTACTAATTTGCGCTTGAAAAATACTAAGTAATACTTTACTATCTTCGCTCTCCTAGACCAGAGTTTGCCTTCTGAAACCCTATTAGCTCATCGAAATTATAGTTGTAGTTTTTCTGATAAAAGAAAAAATAATAATCGTTTTCAGTTTCAAAATGATCTCCTTCTGTAAGTGAGGTCTCTAAAAGTTGGTTTTGATTATAACTATAGTATCCATAGTTATAATAGCCTTGTTTCAACAATATCGTACATTGATAAAGTTTACGGGCATCGTTATAAGTCATTTTACAATCGGCAGAGGGTTGGAAATTATTAAACGCTCCCAAAACATATAATCCCGTATCCATATTCTCGGAAAAAGAATTAAGAACAAAAGTTACATAAGCATAGTCAAGTGCGTTGGGCTCACTAGCAGCAGTATTAGTTATCAGAAACTTTCCATTATAGTCTGTCATGGTAAGATGCTGTTGTGCAGCCCTTGAATCGTCGGTTTTTAATTGAATATGAATGGCCGTGTCGATAGTTTTATTGGAAACATTTTGACCCACAGAGCGAATATTTCTTGTGTCGAAGGCCCTGAATTCATTTCCACCAAAAAACAGATTACCATCCTCATAATCGTAATTATAAACATTCCCATTAATATATTTAGGGGTAAGCTTTGTTATGGCATTGTCGTATCTGCCATTTTGTAAAATAGAAAGATGTGCATCGCTTAAAGGTGATGGAATTGTGGCATTCGCTACATCTACATCCAAATCCACCTCTTGACTTGAATAACGTAAATCGATATTTGTAGCACGATGCACTCTACTGGTAATATTAGCTTTGGTGTTTACGATATAGCAACGTTGCGTTAGCACCACATCATCTAAATTATAATTACGGTAAACCTTTATAATATAATTACCAGCATACTTAACATTCATACTTTCCATCGGAAAAGCACACGAATAATGTACAAATTTTTGATATGTAGAGGTGGAATAACTTATATTATTAATTTGCTCAAATGCATTACCAATCAAATATTCATTCGGTTGCAAGGCGACTGGCACCCAGTCGGAATTGCATAAAACGGCCGTGAAACAATAATTTTCATTGGTTGATTTCAATTCATCAAAACTAAGGTTAATATACTCTGGTGAGTTAATAGAAACAACTGGAAATGAATAGTCAGCAACACTACTGTAGCAAAGCACAGTTTTAATTGAAGGAAGATAAACCTTACTTTGAATTGGCTCAACTTGCCCGTTCACCCCTATAAAGAATACGACTGCGAAAAATAATGTTAGAAAACTTCTAAGGGTCATTGGTGGTTTTATAAATTGTTACTTTTGGGAAAAAGAAGCTTATGCAATAATAATGTTTTATCCTTCCAATTCCATAATCTGTTCGAAGAGCTTCTCGTACTCTTTTTGCTTTAATGCCAGTTCGCGTTTTATGGTATCGTAGGTGTTTGTGATAGTTAATAACTTGGCTTTATCCTTTATGTTGGCCTCCATCGACAATTCATTTTCCTTCTCCACAATATCTTTTTCAATTCTCGCAATTTCCTGTTCACACTGCTCAAAGGTTTGTTTCACTTTTCTTAATGCATTCGCATTTTCACTTTTAGTAGCCTCCTTTATTGGATTTTTTTCTAAAGGAATTTGAGGTTCACTCTTTTTCTCTTGTTCTTTTTCTTTTATTCTTCTATTCTGCATCCACTCTTGCCATTCATCATAAGTTCCAGGATACTCCTTCAGCTGTTGATTTTCAATCCACCAAATTTTGTTCGCTGTATCGCGAATAAACTGGCGATCATGAGAAACAATAATATATGAACCTTCATAATTCTGAAGTGCCTGAGTTAATATATTTACACTTTGATAATCCAAGTGATTTGTTGGCTCATCTAGCATAAGGTAGTTAGCATCACTTAAAATTGTTTTTGCCAATGCCACACGAGCTTTCTCTCCCCCGCTTAAAACACGAAGCTTTTTAAAAACCTCATCTCCGGTAAAAAGAAAGCAACCTAATACCGTTCGAATTTCATTCTCCGTTCGTTTTGGGGCATGCCATTGCAACTCTTCCACCATATCGTGCGTTAGGTTTAAGCTTTCCAATTGATGTTGCGCATAAAATGATGGAATCACGTTATATCCAATTTGAATCTTCCCTTCATACGATTCCGTATTCGCAATCATTCGCAATACCGTAGATTTTCCCAATCCATTCGCACCAATTAATGCAATTTTATCGCCATTCAATATCTCCGCGTTAGAAGTTTCTAGTATCACCTTTTCTCCATAGCGCTTGCTTATATTTTCTAAACTTGAAATCAATCTACCGGGGTTGGTTCCAATTCTGAATTCAAAATTTACGGTAGCAGCAGCAGCAGATGGTGCTTCTACTTTTTCCATCTTCTCCAACATCTTCTCTTTGCTCTTTGCCATAGATGCCTTACTGGCCTTGGCTTTAAAGCGATCGATGGTTCGCTGTGTTTGCCGTATTTGTTGCTGTTGATTCACAAATTGATTCAACTGTATTTCATCCCGTTGCGCCTTCTCTTCCATATAGAACGTGTAGTTGCCTGGATAAATGGTGATTTTTTGGTTCGCCACCTCCACGATCTTATTCACCAACCGATCCAAGAAAAATCTATCATGGGAAACAACGATGATGGTGCCATCATACGTTTTCAAGTACTCCTCTAACCAAATAATCGATGGTAAATCAAGGTGATTCGTAGGCTCATCCAGCATCAACAAATCAGGATGTTCGAGAATTAATTTCGCAAGCATGACGCGCATCCTCCATCCTCCACTAAATTCTTTAAACGGCTTAGCTAAATCCGCTGTGCTAAAACCCAAGCCTTCTAAAAGCTCTTCAGTTTTATGCTCCATTTCATAACCACCCAGCACCTCAAACTCATGCTGCATATCGCTTAGTGAATGCAAATTTTCATCACTATAATCGGTTTCAATAATTTTGAGCATTTTCTCAATTTCATCGCGATAATGTAAAGCCTTTGCGAATGCACTTAAAGCCACATTTTTAATGTTATCCTCGGTTTCAAAACTCAACAAATCTTGATTAAAGAAGCCAAGCTTTACACCATTTTGACGAGATATATTCCCTTCAGCAATCGTATATTCATTCATTATGACACGCAACAAAGTTGATTTACCTGTTCCGTTGAGGCCAATGAGACCAATTCTTTCGTTTGGATGAATGTGCCAAGAAGCGTTTCTATAAAGTACTCTTCCACCAAATTCAAATGTTATATTATTTAAAGCTATCACATCGCGAAGATAAGCCAGAAGAGGCTAATACGCCAATTTAAGATTTGTTATTTTATGAAAAATGATAGTTAGTAATTTATGAATTCTATTTATAAGAATTAGATTAAAATTGCCACCTATTATCAGAAAAAAATGAAAACAACAGGATTACCGAATTAGAAAAAACAGACTATAATTTGCGTAAGGTTAAATTGCCATTTCTATACTCAAGCCAATACGTTTCAAAAGTTTTATCAGAGTCATCGGGGGCTTTCGTTCCATGTTCCTTTGATTTTTCGGGGATAAGTACCATTATTTTCCATGATGTTAACTTCGATGTGTCGGCATTCCTTGATATGGCCTTCGTGTCCTTAATCAAACTGTTTGAGTCTGTTTTGAAAGGCAAAAAAGCAACATTGTCATTTATTTTATTGGGCTCAAACCCTCCAATGGGCTGATTGGCCTCTATTCCCATATAACTTGCAATACTTTCAATTTGTTGAAGTGTATCAAACTGGTCGGAGCAATCGGCTACTGACTGCGCCAGCAAAGAATCAAGATTACTGGTATTAACATCAATATTATTTAATATATACCGAAACTCCTCCTTAAAAGCTAATGATGCTCTATATGTTTGTTGAGAATTTGCTAGTTTGAAAGTACAGAAAAAGAGAAACAAATAAAAAATTTTCATGCCAATAATTTAGAGAAATCCAATGCCAATGCTTATCAATATTAAGTGGTTGTATTAAGAATCGAAATCAAAACTAAAGAAAATACAAGCCAACAATCTCAGATTTCATATTTAGTGGGTTTCATTATATATTTATCATATATAGTTCTATAAGCAGTATCTCCAAATTTAATTAGATTATAAATACATATAAAAAAAGGCCTGAAATAAATTCCAAGCCTTCGTGATGTTATTCTAAAAGATAATTATCTTCTTTTACGTTGTACGTCTTTACCCTGACGGTCGTCGTATTTATTGCGAGAACCTGCAGAGGTGCTTGAACTTCTTCCGCCACTGTAACCTCCTCCTCCACTATAACCACCGCCACTTCTTCCTCCTCTATCACCGCCAGAATAAGCCTTATCTCTACCGTAGCCTTCTCTACTTCCACCCCTACTACTACTACTACCGCTACCAACTCTTCCTTTAGGACCTCCACTATCTGCATCGTTCATGCGAATTTGTCGACCTTCAAAATCTGCGCCATCGAACTTTTTAATTATAAGCGGTGCAGACTCACTGTCGACTTCAAAGAAGGTGTTCATATCACGGATATCAATTCTGCCTAAAACCTCTTTCTTCAAGCCAGTTTCATCTAAAATGAATTGTAAGAATTGTCCTTTAGTAAATCCATCTTTTGAACCCAAGTTTACAAATAGTTTAGAAAAACCATTGTGACGAGTATCTCCTACTTCACGTCTTCCATCGGTACGCGCATTTAAGTCGTATGCATTTTCGTAGTATTTCAGTAATTGACTAAATTCTATACTAGCAACCTTTTGCAATATTTCCTCTTTACTTAAATGTGCAAACTTCTCAATTAAAGCAGGCATATATGTTGCAAATTCACCTTCGGTAACATCAACTGCGATAAGCTTGTCCATAAAATTAAAGAATTGCTTACGACAAACGTCGCTCCCAGAAGGAACATCCATTTTATGAAATTGAGCATTCACCATTCGCTCTAGGTGACGCACTTTACCTACTTCTTTAGTATGAAGGATACTGATGCAGATCCCACTTTTACCAGCTCTAGCAGTACGACCACTTCGGTGAGTATACACCTCCATTTCATCCGGCAACTCGTAATTAATTACGTGCGTGATACCTTCAACATCAATACCACGAGCAGCTACATCGGTAGCAACAATAAGCTGAAGGCTTTTCTGACGAAAGCGCAACATCACCTTATCTCTTTGTTGTTGTGTTAAATCGCCGTGTAAGGCTTCTATATCATAACCTTCTTTTACCAATTTTTCAGTCACCTCTTGGCAATTCAATCGAGTACGACAGAAAACGATTCCATACATACCGGGATTAAAATCAATGAGACGTTTTAGCGTCTCGTATCGATTTTGGGAACTGGTGATATAGTATTGGTGATCGATATTTACGTTGCCGGTGTTCTTTTTACCAACGGTAATTTCTTTCGGCGTGGTCATAAAGTTCTTTGCAATGGCACGAACTTCGGTAGGCATGGTGGCGCTAAACAACCAAATACTTTCGCGGTTGATGGCATTTTTCAACACAAATTCGATATCATCACGAAAGCCCATGTTTAGCATTTCATCGGCTTCATCAAGCACAACGTACTTGATTTTTTCGAGATTTACCGCCTTACGCTCGATCATATCAATCAAACGACCGGGAGTGGCTACAACGATTTGTACACCGGCTTTTAAGGCCTTAATTTGCATCATAATTGAGGCACCACCATAAACAGGTTCTACAGCAACACCTCTCATGTGTTTTTTGTAGTCGCGGATGTCGTTACTAATTTGCAAACAAAGTTCGCGTGTTGGACAAACAATAAGGGCTTGCGGATATTTTGCGTCAGCGTCTATTAATTGTAATAATGGCAAACCGAAAGCGGCAGTTTTGCCTGTTCCAGTTTGAGCCAATCCAACGAAGTCGGTTGTTCCCGACAATAGGATAGGAATGGCTTTTTCTTGTATTTCGGATGGGGTAACAAAACCTAAGTCGGCCGTGGCCTTAACTAATGCTTCACTCAAACCAATCGCTTCAAATGCATTCATGGGTATATATAATTATAAAAACGCGAAGATACGCTAATTTGAGGATATTATGTGGATAAATGTTGAGATTAAATCAAGTCTTCTTTTATTTCACTAGACGCTTACACTCAAAATTATATTCATTATTGCTTTTCATTATTTATTTAAATATATATTTATTATCTAAAAGCTAGGCAGATTTCAAATTAGAATTTGATTCATTTCAATTTAACCATTAAAACAACAAAGCAGAAAATATATAATATTAGCTAGAAAAGAATTCCTTACAACAGCAAGTTAAAAAATCTCAAACGAAAAAAATCCCAACCTGAATTATCAGATTGGGATTGATTATCTCAAGAAAAGAAATTACTTGATTTCAACTTCAGCACCAGCTTCTGTCAATCTTGCTTTAAGATCTTCAGCTGTAGCTTTGTCAACATTTTCTTTAACTGGTTTTGGTGCACCATCTACTAAATCTTTAGCTTCTTTCAAGCCTAAACCGGTAAGGTCTTTAACAACTTTTACTACGTTTAATTTAGCTTGTCCAGCATTTTTCAAGATTACTGTAAATGCTGTTTGCTCAGCAGCAACAGCTGCAGCAGCAGGGGCAGCAGAAACAACAGCTGCAGCAGCAGCTGGCTCGATGCCATACTCGTCTTTTAAAATTTTAGCTAATTCGTTAACTTCTTTTACTGTTAGATTTACTAACTGGTCTGCGAATGATTTTAAGTCTGCCATGATATTGAATGATTTAAATTTGTTTGATTAATAAAAAAATTGAATAATAAATAATTGTTTTGTGGGTGCTTATGCGGCTCTTTCTTCAAGCGTTTTAAGAATTCCCGATAATTTGTGGCCACCACCTTGTAATGCACCGATAACACTTTTCGCAGGTGATTGCAATAAACCTAGTACATCTCCGATTAACTCGTTTTTGTTTTTGATTTTCTCCAATTCCGGCAATTGATTGTCGCCAATGAATACAGTTTGTTCAGCCCATGCTGCCTTTAATGCAGGGATTTTCGCGTTTTTACGAAATTCTCTGATAATTTTAGCAGGCATTTTAGCGTCATTACTAAACATGATAGCGGTATTGCCTTTTAGCACGCTACACATTTCTGTAACATCTAATCCGCATTGTTCCAAAGCCTTTTCAATGAGGGTGTTTTTAGCCACCTGCATTTTAATATTATTTTGAAACAAGATACGGCGTAAGTCGCTTGTTTGTTTTGAGTTTAAAGCCGTTGTATCGGTCAGGTAAAACGCTGGATAATCCTGAAACAATTGCTTTAACTCACTAATAATTTGATCTTTCTCGTTACGTTCCATTTCGGGTATACGAATTAAATTGTGAATTAAATGCCCGGAATTGATTTGGTGTCAATGGCAATACCAGGGCTCATGGTACTACTAATGGTGATGGATTTCAGGTAAGTTCCTTTTGATGATGAAGGTTTCGCTTTCACCAAGTTTTGGATTAACTCTACAGCATTGGCAGCCAAATACTCAGGGGTGAAGGATACTTTACCTACTGAATTATGGATGATACCTGTTTTGTCTACCTTAAACTCTACTTTACCTGCTTTTGCCTCTTTTACAGCTTTGCCAATTTCTAACGTTACAGTTCCACTTTTAGGATTCGGCATCAAATTGCGCGGTCCTAAAATTTTACCTAAACGTCCTACTTTTCCCATTACTGAAGGCATCGTAATTACTAAATCGACATCGGTCCAGCCTTTCTCAATTTTAGCAATGTACTCATCTAATCCAACATGATCAGCTCCTGCTTCTTTCGCTTCAGCTTCTTTGTCGGGGGTACATAATACTAAAATACGGATTGTTTTACCTGTTCCGTGCGGTAAAGTAACAGTGCCACGCACCATTTGATTTGATTTTTTCGGATCTACTCCCAAACGAACATCTAAATCTACTGAAGAGTCGAATTTGGTGTAAGAAATCGATTTTACAAGCTTAGTAGCATCAGCAAGCGTGTATAGCTTGTTGCCATCTACTTTAGCTAACGCTAATTTGCGTTTTTTTGAAATTTTTGCCATTTTACTTGAATTAAAATTTGGTAATAACGCATCTAATTTTTTGTTGGTAGATGCTCCCACGTTTTAACTGAAAATGATTTATCAACTCGAAAGCTGAATTACCATTTCAATTATTTTGTTCCGGTTACACTGATACCCATACTACGAGCTGTACCAGCTACCATGCTCATTGCCGCGTCAACTGTAAAGCAATTCATGTCCACCATCTTACCTTCTGCAATCGCTTTCACTTGATCCCATGTAATGGAACCAACTTTCTTACGATTGGATTGGTCTGAACCAGCTTTTGCTTTAGTAATCTCTAACAACTGCACAGCCACCGGAGGAGTTTTGATAATAAAATCGAAACTCTTGTCGGCATAAACTGTAATAATTACAGGTAATACTTTCCCTGCTTTATCCTGGGTGCGCGCATTGAACTGCTTGCAAAACTCCATGATATTAATACCTTTTGAACCTAATGCTGGTCCAATTGGTGGCGCTGGGTTAGCGGCTCCGCCTTTTACCTGCAACTTCACAAATCCTGAAATCTCCTTTGCCATTGTGTTTAGCGTTAATTAATTGGTTAAAATTTACTGTATATATGTTTTGGAAGCAACGTAACAGTCTAATTAATAATGCCGAAATCTGAATCAAAACCTATTCACACACACTTTCAGACATACAACACCCCTTACATTTCTGTAAAAGGGCTGCGAAGATACAAAATTAGTTTGAAAAATAAAAAATCCGTCGGAAATTCGCCAAATTAAAAGTTGGTTCCGTAACTCAGCATGTACATTGGCTTCTTTAAAAGTCCATCTTCAATACCATAGGCAACATCGAAACGCAAATTATAACCAATGATGCGGGTGTTGATTCCGCAACCGAAACTTCCTAGAAGTGGATTTCTTAGGTTTTTCACCTCTACACGCGCTACTCCATTGGCTGAGGTGCTAAAATCGAAAACTCGGGAAGTGTAATTGTTGGACTTATCGAAAAGGTTTAATCCATTCCAAGCAGAACCCAAATCGGCAAATGGAATAATAATCAGCTTCTGATACCAGAACTTATCGGTGGGCCATTTACTAAAGAAAGTTGATATAGGAATACGTAATTCAGTATTTAGGCAAAAGCTATTGTTGCCGTTTCTTGCATTTTCTTGAAAACCACGAACTGCTCCCCCATAAAGTCGTAACCTATAATTCATTTGCTCTAGTAACTGATTTTGATCATAATACCTGGCAAAAATCCAGTTCTCTGCGCCTCCAAGTATGCTTGCAACTTTGTCTTTCCCTTGCGAAGTGTTCACTAAAAGCTGATTGCTCCATATTATTCTTCTACAAATCGGTTTGTAATATTTGGCGATGCCTTTAATTACAGAATTAAAATTTCTAGTTAAACTATTAAAATAACAAATTGGCTCAAATTGAAAACTTACTCCTTGAAACAAGAAATCGTTGTATTTTTTCAGGCGATTATAGTGATATGCAACATTGACTTGGGTAACAAAAGCAACAAAATTGGGTTGGATTAAACCTTGCCACTCTGTTGAAAGAATGGAATTTTGACTAGGCATGATGGTTAATCCAGCTTTTAATGCCGAGGTGTTAGATAATTTATAGGTATACGAAAAAGCGGTGCTTTGAATCTGCTGTTTCACAATTTGATTGTTTGCCACCGGAATATTTCGTTTCTGGTAGTAATAAACCGAGGCCTGTAAAATATAGCGCCTGTAGTTCTTCTCGAATCGAAAAAAAGCATCATACCCTCCGCCCAAATTGGCCGACAATCGGAAACCACCAAAAAGCTGGTACTTATTTAATATGTCTTTCAGCGCCATTTCCGACTTGGCATAATGATAGGAGAAGTAATTGTTAGTTCCGTTTGGGCTCAATGGAGCTAAATCAATCATATTCAGATAGTTGGTATTATCCAATTGTAGTAATGATACCTTTAAGGTTGCAAAATTCAACTCATAGTTTTTGGAGATCGAAAGATTGATTTTGTTTGACCTCATCGCTTGTTTCAAGCTATCTAGCAAAAGTTGATAGTCT
>CAINMV010000011.1 GCA_903850915.1 uncultured Bacteroidota bacterium | reverse complement strand
ATTTATAGTTGTTAATTGTGTTAGTAATTTTCTATTCATTTCTTGTTTTATAGTTTATTAGTAGTTTATCCACGTTGATTGAACGTTTATAAATCAATAAAATTAGGTTTTTATAAGGTTGTAAACAATTTTTAATATGTGTTGATAGCCTTAATTGTTATTATTAAATTTCTATTTTTTTGTTATTAATAGGTAGGATAACTTGGTATAAGTAGAACTTAATTAACATCCTATTTTTTCAATTTATTTCTGCACATAATTTTAGTCCTTCTCCACAGCTTTTTAAACATCTACGGGTATAAAATTCCTATATTTTCTTCAATATCAATGCCATTTTTTAAATCATATTCATTATAAAATAAAACTTTTTCTGGTTGTATTTTTTTTATAAAGTCACCTCCATACAAATTAGGTGTTGATGAATTAATAATTTGAATTTTATATCTTCCTGGAAGTAAATTAGAAAGTACTATTTTTTTCGTGTCTTTTATCTCGCGTTCAAAACAATAACCAAAATTATTAGATATACGAAGTTTATAGGAGTCTTTAAATGTTGAATCTAAATTTAAAATTAATGATTGTAATTCAGATTTATCGATAACCCTTAATTGTATTAAAAAGCTATCATTTTGAAGCCCTGTTACATCTGTTATAGCACCTGCATTAAAATACATTGTATAAATTCCACTTTTTAATGGAGTTATTATTAATTTATTTGGTGTGGAAGGGAAAATGTTGTATTTGTGAATTATATGAGTGTCAGTTTTGATAATTATTTTATTGAAATCAATATAATCAATATCTAGCATTCGTCTAAAAATTAAGGGTATACTATCCTTATTGGAAATAGTATAATTCATTTGTAATGGCTTTAATATTGGTTTTGTAGTTGATATAGGAATCGTTTTACTATATTCAATATTTGATATTGAATATTTAAATTGTACCGAATCTTTTGAAACTATGTTGCTTAAAATGTAAGTTTTCGATTTTGTTGGATCACATACAGAAATGATTTCACTTTGAAAATAGGGTGCTTTTTTGTCTAGATATGGATTGGTTTGTTCTATTTTTATATTTTCTACGATGTCATGTCTAAACTCAAATTCATATAAATTATTTTCGATGGCACTTGCATTTATTAAACCATTGTTACTAATAGTATTTTTAAATTGACGTAGAACTAAATTTTTTAGATTACTATCAATGTTAATAGGGTTATTTAAAAATCCAATTTCTTCTATTGGTTCCCAATGCTTATTTAAGTTTTTATCATCAAAACATAAAAGCATAAATGACCCCTTACTGATATTCTCGAGATTGAAATTACCCTTTTCATCGGTATAGCTGTAGTAATCAGGCTCTCCTACTGTAAGTAGTGAATCAGCATAATTTTTATACAAACAAACAAGACTATTATTAATAGGTTTTAGATTCATTGCATCTATCACAGTTCCACGTATTGTATTTAAGTCAATCCTATCGCCTGTACTAAATATGTATTTAAGGTTAGGTAATAAATTTCCTTCAGTTAAATCACCAATACTATTTTTTGCATTAATGGTATAAGTTGTATTATTATTTAATGTTTTGAATCGTATTCTTAGTTTGTTATTCTGAGTTTCATAAATTAAGCCTCCTTTTATTACAGGGGAGATGGTAATATTTTTATCTGGATCTTTTAATAGGATATGTTCCGAAAAGTAAACATCAATATATCTAGATTTAAAATTGGTACAACTATCTGTTGGTACTGAAGTTAATGCGAATGGTGCTATTACGTCTTTAAGTCCGCCCTGCGGTGCAACAATATTTGCACAAGCGGAGAACAACATTATAAGAAGGAATAGATAATTATATTTCTTTCTTAAACACATAAATCAAGCTTGAATATTCTTTGTTACCACTAGCCTTTATATTGGATGCTAAACCTTTTATAACACCATTAATTAGGTTTAATATGGTGTTTTTGTTCTTGTATTCTTCACTCTTAATGCTCACATAAAATGAATCATATTTCATGGGTTCCATGTGTACCAAATTAAAATTGTGTTTGAGGAATAGTTTGGCTATCGTTTTTTTTGTGAAATGATATAAATGTCGAGGTAAATCAAATGCAGCCCAATATTCTTTGTAGTAAAATGCATCATAAGAATTACAGTTTGGAACAGCGACTATTATTATACCATTTGGATTTATAAGTTTCTGTAGTTGTAGCATACGTTCATCAAGAGAATGCACATGTTCGAGCACGTGCCACATTGTTATTACATCAAACTTTTTTTCTGTTTGTTTTAAATAATCCAGGTTATAAACCTCAACGTTATTATTTTTTGCTGTTATTCGTGCATCTGAATCCGGCTCTACCCCTACACCATGCCATTTTATTGTTGAACAATATTGTAAGAAATTACCTGTTCCGCATCCTATATCTAATATTGATATTTCGTTTGTAAAATATCGTTTTATTAGTTCGGTTTTATTGATAAACTGCTGGTTGCGAATCGTTCGATAAATTAGAGGAATTAAACCCCCTTTATTTGCATGATGTGATATATACACATTAGAATCATAGTACTTTCCTATTTGATTTTCTGCTGGTCTTGGGCTTGTAAAAAGAAATGAACAAGTATTGCATTTTACAATATTAAATTGTTCTTTACTTATGCTAAAGTCTTTACATTTTAAGTAGAGGATATTGTTAATTCCACCACATACCGGACAGTCATTTATATGTTCCATTTCTGCAAAAATAGTTTATCTTCCTAAGCTAATCATTAATATTGAAATATCCGAAGGGCTAACTCCAGATATTCGGGATGCCTGACCCAATGACGTTGGTTTTATTTTTCTTAATTTTTCTTTAGCCTCACTAGATAGAGAGTTGATTGTGCTATAATCAAAGTTACTTTCTATCTGTATTGTTTCAAATTTTAACATTTTATCGGCTAGTTCTTTTTCTTTCTCAATATAACTTTCATATTTCATTAATATCTCAGCACTTTCAAGCATATCATTTTCATAATGCATAAGTTGTTTTTTTATATCTGATTGTCCTTCAATAAAGCTTTGAATTCCCAATTGTGGTCTTGTGATTAAACTACTTAATTTTACCTGTTGTGTTATAGCTGCTGACTCTACGTTTAGAAGAATATTATTCGCATCTTCTTTTGTTATTGATGTGCTTTTGAAGTAACGAATGATCTCTTGTGTTCCTGTTACTTTGTTTTCCACGTTTCTCAAGCGCTCGTTTGATGCAAGTCCTATAGCATTGCTCAGTGGTGTTAGGCGAACATCTGCATTATCTTGACGAAGTAATATCCTAAATTCTGCTCTTGATGTAAACATTCGATATGGCTCTTCAGTTCCCTTATTCACTAAATCATCAATTAATACCCCGATATATGCTTGGTCACGCGAAAGTATAAGAGGCTCTTTGTTTGTTGTTTTTAAGTGAGCATTTATGCCTGCCATTAAACCCTGACAAGCCGCTTCTTCGTATCCTGTAGTGCCATTAATTTGCCCTGCAAAATATAGACCTTGTATTAATTTTGTTTCTAGGGTGGAATACAATTGAGTAGGTGGGAAGTAATCATATTCTATGGCGTAACCTGGTCTAAATATTTTTACATCTTTAAAGCCCGGTATCTCTCGAAGGGCTTGAATTTGTATGTCTTCAGGAAGTGATGTTGAGAATCCGTTTATATATATTTCCACCGTATCCCAACCTTCTGGTTCAACAAATATTTGATGTCTATCGCGCTCTGCAAATCGATTAATTTTATCTTCAATGCTTGGACAGTAGCGTGGTCCAACGCCCTGAATTCTACCCGCATACATTGGACTATCATCAAAGCCAGTTTTAAGTATATTGTGCACGTTTTCGTTGGTGTAAGTCACCCAGCAACTCCGTTGATTTTCAATAGGTTTGATGCTTTTTAAGTACGAAAATTTCCCAGGAATTATGTCTCCAGCCTGTTCCTCCATTTTCGAATAATCTAGAGTTCTGCCATCTGCTCTTGGAGGTGTTCCTGTTTTCATTCTACCCGCCTCAAACCCAAGCTGGGTAAGCTTTTCAGTTATACCAAAGGATGCACTTTCTCCTATTCTACCGCCACCAAAACTCTTCTTTCCAATATGTATTTTACCATTCATGAAGGTGCCCGATGTTAGTATAACAGCCTTCGATTTTATAGTTATTCCTAGGCTTGTTTTAATGCCAACTATTTGATTTTTTTCTACGATGATATCATTAACGCTGTCTTGCCAAAAATCTAAATTATCGGTTTGCTCTAAAAGATCTCTCCAGTATTTTCCAAATAGCAATCTATCGTTTTGGCTTCTTGGACTCCACATCGCTGGTCCCTTACTTAAGTTAAGCATTCGAAATTGTATGGTGCTCTTATCTGATACTATTCCTGAGTATCCACCAAGTGCATCGATCTCTCTAACTATTTGTCCCTTCGCTACACCGCCCATTGCAGGATTGCAACTCATTTGCGCAATCTTTGTCATGTCCATTGTTATAAGTAACGTTGAACTTCCTAAGTTTGCAGCTGAAGCTGCGGCTTCGCAACCAGCGTGACCTCCACCCACAACAATTACATCGTATTCTTTAAAAATCATTATTTATTTATATATTGTGTTATATTTATTTAAATAGTAGTCTTCCTTTTTTCGCATGGTTTTTATGTCTTCTATTTCTTTATCCTTATAACCAATAAGGTGTAACAACCCGTGAGCAAAAACACGCCTTAGTTCTTCCATTTGTTTCACGTGAAACACCCGAGCATTTTCTTTTACCCGGTCATAACTAATGTATATATCACCCTCGATATCATATTTTTTATCACTTAAGTCGAAGGTTATTATATCCGTTAGGTAGTCGTGATTTAGAATTTCTTGATTCATTTTTAACAAATACAAGTCTGACACCAAAGTATATGTTAGGGAAGATAAACTTTTCTTTTCTTTGTTTGCGATAAAAATGAGCCATTTTTTAAGCTTTTTTATCGATTCTATTCTGGTTGTAACCTGCAAATTTATGTTAATTTCGGGTTCTAAGTGTTTCACGTGGAACTATTTTTAGCGTAATAATGTGATAAATCCGTTATAAAATTGGTTTTTGCCCTTCAGTGCAATAACATTTGCTAAGCAAATATAGCATCCTTCGGGTAATTGAACCCCATTTTTGTCGGTTCCATCCCAGCCTTTTTGAATGTCATTTGTTTCAAAAACCAAATCACCCCATCGATTATAAATTTGCATTGTCGATTTAGTATAGTCGATATATAGACCCCTGGGCTTAAAATTGATGTTTTTCTCAACCAATGATCCTGGTTTAAACGCATTCGGAAAGAATACTATCATTTCACCAGGAACACAAACTTCATTTGATTTGCATGTCGCCCCAATAATACCATAGTTATTTAAAGGGTTCTCATAAGCAAGAATGTAATAGCAAACACCATCGTTTAGTACGTTTTCTGGTAAATTATTGTCATTATATCCTAACGAATCGGGAATTACTGTTGCGGTTAATATGTATGTGTGACCTGTTAATGCATCTCCTGTTCCTTGATATATTTCATATTTTTCAATGTTTGCATCAAAATCTAAGTAATCACACCAGTTCAACCTAATGGTGGATGGTTTTATTTTACCCGCTGCGAGTAAAATAGAGTTGCAAACATTGCTTGGTTTTTGAGCAACATTACACGAGTTATATATAATAATCCTATAGTAATATTTGTTTTTATGGGTATCTAAGCTATCAAGTGTAAAGGATGTGTTATTTGAGCTTGGTATGAATGTTCGCCGTGTGATAAAGCTTATCCCATTAACGCTTTGTTGTAGTAGCGCTTTACTAATAAATCCAGGTGCTTCGGTAAACCAGTCAACTCGCACCGACGCTGTATCAATTACATTAACCATTGATATATAATTTACAATAGCCTCAGAGATAAACTTAACTTGAATGCAGATAGGATTGCTTGAGGAGGATATGCTATTATTGTTTGCATTACGACCGCGTATTGAAAAACAAACCAAATCTCCATCATGGAAAACGGTGTCTAAAAGAGCGTAATTTAATGGCCCCGATACATTTAAAAAGTCACGTATTGTGAAAGACGTTCCACCATTTATGCTTGTTATTATTTCATACTTTGATAACGGAAATCCCACATAACCCGTCCATGCCAAAGAAAAAACATGACTACAACTATCAAAACTTACTGAAAGTTTAATAGGTGTTTGTTTGTCAATAATGGCAGTTATATTATTGCAGCTATCATATGCCGCAATGGAGTATGTTTTTGTGCTGGTGGCGGGTGTTGAACTAAAGTCAACATATTGATTTATGGCGTTGTTAAGGTCGGCAATTTCAATGTTATTGCTACCACTTACCGTATAAATTTTATAGCCAGCTAAGTCGCTGCTTGTATTGGTTTTCCACCCAATAATATATTTTCCTGTGGTTGGATCGAAACTTACGCTGTCAATATATTGGTCTGCGGTTTGCGTAAAGTCAATTGATATTGTATCGCTGCTTATTGTTGGAACTCCATTACAATCGAATTGGACAACAACAAAATATTGCCATGAGTTGGCAATCATAAAAGCCCCTTTGTGAACATAAAAGTTTTGACTCAATGTTTTAACACTGTCAATGGTGTCGAAAGGCGCACTTAAAACACTTCGTCCATAAATTTGGTAAGACTTAAAACTTGCGCATGCGTCGTTGGGGATCGTCCATTTTAAAATAATATCGGAGTCGTTTTTGGCTTTGCATGCTCTACGAAGATTAAGAGGGTTGGTGATGCTAAAGCCAGGAATGCACCATAAAAACAGAGTACCAACACCAAAGATGATTTTAATAAACTGAATTTTATATTTTAGAATTGTTCTCACCAATTGAAATAATATTAAACTTCGGCACTCGTTGTTCCTTCACTACCACAAACAACGACGAGCCAATCCTTGGGATCTAAATATTTTTTTGCAACAACCATGATATCTTCAGGGGTTATTGTTGTAATACGATGGAAACCAGCATAAAGTAAATCATAAGAGTAATCGTTAAGGGCAATAGTTTCTGAATATTTCATCTGCTGGTAAGCGCCGTCTAAACTTCGCAATACCTGTCCAAGTAAATAATTACGCGCAACATCTAACTCGTCCATTTCCACCAGCTCTTCGGTTAAACGTTTCATTTCCTTAAATATTTCACTTACTGTTTCATTACGTGCATCATTTTTCACCTCTGTACCAATACTCCATTCGCTACCCCAACGATAATCGGCAATATTGCTACCCACACCATAGGTGAACCCCTTATCTTCTCTTAGATTATCCATTAACCGGGAACCGAAATATCCTCCCAATATAAGGTTTAATATTTGTGTGTCATTATAATCGGGATGAGTACGTGGAACATGTTTGCGCGCCAAACGCACGGCCGCTTGCAAAGATTTTGGTTTTTCAATGAACACGGGTACAGCTGAATTATTTGGAGATGCTTCCCAAAGCTGCGCGTTTGTTTCGATGGCCTTTTTTCCTAAAGAGAATGCCTGTGTTAACGTATTAATTACGTTGTCGTCGATATTACCCGCCACAAATAGCTTAGCATCTCCAAGTTTATAGTGTTGGTCGAAAAAGCCTTGTATTGTTGCACGCGTAATAGAATGATAGTTTGCTACTGTTGGCGTCATCCCTAAAGGGTGATTTTCCCCCCACTGTCTGCGAGAAACTTCGTGTTGTGCTAAAACGTTGTTTTTTTCTAAGGCAACATTAAGATCTTGAATTTCACGAGCAATAAGGATATTTAACTCTTCGTCTTTAAAGGCCGGTAGCGTTAATAATTCTATGAAGTATGGAATTACACTAGCGAGATGTTTATTGAGCGTGTAAAGCGTTAAAGACGCCCATTCTGCCCTAACGCTATAGTCGGTGTATGCCCCAAAAAAATCCATGGCTTCAGCAAGTTGCATAGCAGAGCGTTTTTGGGTGCTTTCAAAAAGCATATCTATTGTGAGTGCGGCAACAGAGGCTTGCTTCTGGAAAATACGCCCTGCCGGAAAAAACACATCAATTTTTAGGAGCGCGTCGTTGTCTGTATGAATGGAATGAAGTATATTTCCATTGGCTAAGGCGTGTTTTTTTGCCAAAGGAATAGAAAAGCTTTGTGGCACTACAAAGGGTGGGGGAGTGGCTCGGTTTAACATTGTTATTTATAAAGTTATTACTGAATTCGAATTAAGAAAACCATTTTTATTAAACTTTTTCATAATACATGGTATTGCATTTTTCACGAGTTAAAAAAGCTTTTGCGAAAGTTTTAATGTCATCACATGTTACCTTTTGAAAGTGGCTTACCTCTTCGTTCACCATGTTTACATCGCCCTGAACTTCAGCGAAAGCAATAGCAATACTGCGCTCTAGCAAGCTCATCATTTCATAAACGTGGCTACTTTCAATTTTATTTTTAACTTTCGTTAATTCCTCTTCGCGTGCACCATCTTGTATTAATTTTTCAATTTCCTCCCATACTGCAGCTTCGGCGGTTTGTAGGTTAACACCCATCATTGTTTTCCCACTAAATATGATAAGACCCTCATCGAAACTACCGGTGTGGTAGCAGCTGAAATTGCTAAAAAGTTGTTTTTCTTTTACAAGGGCATAATATAAGCGAGAAGACTCGCCCAGACCAAAAATATTCGTGAGAAGATCCATGGCATAGTAACGAGGATCGTTTCTTTTTACGCCATGAAAGGCCAGATAAAGAGCATCTGCGGGAACGTTGGCTTTTATATTAAGCTTTCGAGCGGACGTTTGGATTGGCTCTGAGGGCAAAGCGCGAACAGGCACATGGGCTGCAGGAATAGGTGCGAACCATTTTTCACAAAGTACTTTACTTTGTTCGAGCGACACATTTCCGCTTACCACTAAAATAGCATTATTAGGAGCATAATATTTTTTAAAGAAAGCTTTTACATCCGCTAAGGTTGCGTTTTCGATATGGCTCAATTCTTTACCAATAGTATCCCACTTATATGGGTGTGTGGTATAGGAAAGAGGTCGTAATTTTAACCAAACGTCGCCGTAAGGTTGGTTTAGATAACGTTGTTTGAATTCTTCACAAACTACATTTCGTTGAACATCTAAACTTTCTTTATTAAACGCAAGAGAAAGCATACGATCGCTTTCCAACCAAAATGCGGTTTCAATATTTTCCGCAGGCAATTGTATGTAGTAGTTTGTGGCGTCGTTGCTGGTAAATGCATTATTTTCACCGCCCACCAATTGAAGGGGTTCGTCATAGTCCTCAATATTTATACTCCCACCAAACATGAGATGTTCAAATAAATGGGCAAAACCCGTTTTTTCGGGATCCTCATCTCTGCTTCCAACGTCGTATAGTACATTAAGCACTGCTAATGGGGTGCTTTCATCATAATGATGAATAATGCGCAATCCATTTTCCAGTGTGTATCTGGTGAAATTAATCATGACACAAAAATAGGCTTTTAGAAGAGGATAAGTTTAGCATAAGAGGCAGGTTATGCACGTTTAAATAGGGGTTAGTTTTGAATAGTGGCCACCCTAAACCCTGCCCAAAATTTTGTGGATGGGTGTACTTTTAATCAAAAACACCGTAAATAAAAAAGCCACGACATTTTATCTGTCGTGGCTTTTAGTGAATAATTAAAACTACATTTTTTTCGTTTCAACTTTTTTCGTTTCAGTTTTTTTAACTTCGACTTTCTTTGTTTCGCTTTTTTTAGCCTCTGTTTTTTTAGCCTCAGCTTTAGTTTCTTGTTTTGCCTTTGGCTTGCTATCAGCAACAGGTTTGGTTTGGGCGTTAGCAGCAAATACGAACATAATGGTCATTAAAACTACAAATAATTTTTTCATGATAAAATAATGGGTTTAATAATTCTGATGATGCAAAGCAGAAATTGGATTAAAAAAAAAGATATACCTATTGCATCAAGGTATTTTTTATGAATTCAAATGTATGCTACACCTTTGTTTATTAAGTGAAAGAGATGTTAATAGGGTAAATAATCAAACGTAATTGGTGTCGTAGGGTATACTGTTTTGTTTTATTTTTTAAAAGTACACCTCTATTTTTTACCTTTGCCACACACCATGGATACGAGAAGCTACCTGAGCAATTCCGAAATTGCATATATAGATTACCTTAAAGAGCAATATGATATTAGTCCGAATAATGTTGATTTTGGCTGGCAAAAGTTTTTTGAAGGTTATGTTTTAGGGCAACAATCTTATGGAGAGGCCTCACCATTTTCGGGTAAAGAAATCCAAGTTTTACATCTTATACGCGATTATCGCACACGTGGACATTTATTTACTCAAACCAATCCTGTAAGGCCCCGTAGGGAGTATTTTCCAAAATTATTGTTAGGTAACTTTGGACTTAGTGAAGCGGATTTAGATACCGAGTTTGAGGCTGGACATGATGTTGGTTTGGGAAAGACGGCGCTAAGAAACATCATTGCTTTATTACACCAGACTTATTGTGAGAGTATAGGTGCAGAATTTGCATATATGCGAGTTCCAGAAAGGGTTACCTGGTTAAAAGACAGAATGGAGCATTCCAGAAACACCCCTGTTTTTTCTTTAGATGAAAAAAAGTACATTTTACAGATGTTAGGTAAGGCTGTTGGAATAGAGCAGTTTCTTAATACTAAATTTGTTGGTCAGAAGCGTTTTAGTATTGAGGGGGGAGAAGCTTGTATAGCGGCACTAAACGAAACAATTGAAAGAGGTGCTGAGTTGGGCATTGAAGAGTTTACCATTGGAATGGCCCATAGAGGGAGATTGAATATTCTTACCAATATATTGGGCAAATCATTTCAGGAGTTGTTTAGTGAGTTTGAGGGTCAGGCTTACCTCGAAGAAAATTTTGAAGGCGATGTAAAGTACCATTTAGGGTGTACCAACGACACGATATCACGTAAAGGTAAACCAATTGTAATAAGCCTTGCCCCAAACCCATCCCATTTAGAAGCGGTTAACCCAGTGGTGGAGGGAATAGTTAGAGCAAAAATCGATAGAAAGTATAAGGGAAATGTGAGTAAAATAGCTCCAATATTAATACATGGAGACGCTGCTGCTGCTGGGCAAGGAATTATGTATGAAACCCTTCAAATGGCAGGCTTGGAAGGGTTTACAACAGGAGGTACTATACATATTGTAATCAATAATCAAGTTGGTTTTACCACCAATTATAGCGATTCGAGAACATCAACATATTGCACCGATGTTGCTAAAACTACTCTTTGTCCGGTATTTCACGTAAATGGCGATGATGCGGAGGCTGTGGTATTTGTAACTAAAATGGCGTTGGAATATCGACAGAAGTTTTACACGGATGTTTGGATAGATGTGTTATGTTATAGAAAATATGGTCATAACGAATCGGATGAACCTCGTTTTACTCAACCTCTTTTGTATAAAGAAATAGCCACCCATGCCAATCCACGTGAAATTTATGCTCAGAAATTAATTGCCGATGGAAGTATAGATGATGCATATAGCAAGCAGGTTGAGGCTGAATTTAAGGCTAGATTACAGAAAGATTTTGAAGAGGTAAAAAAGAATGCGAAAGTAAATCCGAAGAACATTTTTAATAACTTATGGAGTAGATACAAGAACCCTAAAGATGATGACTTTTTTAAACGTGTAAAAACACAAATTAGCAAGAAGCGCTTTTTAGAACTTGCAAATAAAATCACAGCGTTACCCGAAGGCTTTAAACCATTTAATAAGATTGAAAAATTGTTTTCTGATCGTCGGAATATGATTCAGACCAATTCGTTTGATTGGGCAATGGGGGAGCTGATGGCATATGCAACATTACTTGAGGAGGGTCATCCAGTAAGGCTTTCAGGACAAGATGTTGAACGAGGAACATTCAGCCATCGGCACGCGGTAATAAAAAAAGAAGATAGCGAAGAGGAATATATACCTCTTAATCACTTGGGTAACGAGCAAGCTCGTTTTCAGGTTTATAATTCGATACTAAGCGAATACGGAGTGTTGGGTTTTGAATATGGATATGCAATGGCAACGCCTAATGGTTTAACAATTTGGGAGGCTCAGTTTGGCGATTTTAGCAATGGGGCTCAAATTATCATCGATCAATTTATTTGTTGTGGTGAAGCAAAGTGGAAAACAAAAAATGGTTTGGTTTTGCTTTTGCCTCATGGTTATGAGGGGCAAGGCCCAGAACATAGTAGTGCACGACTAGAGCGCTTCTTACAATTGTGTGCAAACAATAATATGATTGTATGTAATCTTACAAAACCAGCACAGCTTTATCATTTATTTCGAAACCAAATGTTACGTGATTTTAGGGTTCCTGTTGTTGTAATGAGCCCTAAGAGTCTATTACGTCATCCGCAATGTACGAGTTCATTAGAGGACTTTACGGCAGGTCAGTTTGAGGTTTTAATTGAGGATCACTATGCTTTGCCAGCAACAAAAGTGAAACGTGTTTTATTTTGTTCGGGTAAAATTTATTATGATTTATTGGCTCGTCAACAATCGGAACAGCTTAAGGATATTGCAATTGTAAGGATAGAGCAACTTTTTCCACTGCCAGAGGAAGCAATGGAAGTGGTTTATAAAAAATACAAGTCTGCAGAATTTTGTTGGGTTCAAGAGGAGCCACAAAATATGGGTGCCTGGACCTACTTGATTAGTAATCCGAAAAACAGCAGATTGCGTTTAATTTCTCGAAGGGCTAGTCCGAGTGTTGCTACAGGATATTATAAAATTCATCAGCAAGAGCAGGAAAGCATTATAAAAGAAGCACTCGCAAAATAATAAATGAAGTCGGGCATAAAACAACTCGCTAACCATACCGCAATATATGGTTTAAGCACTATTATAGGCAGGCTATTAAACTATCTTTTAGTGCCTATCTATACCCGCATACTTGATCCAGTGGAATATGGTGCAGTAAGTGAATTTTACGCCTATGCAAGTTTTTTAGCCGTGGTTTTTATGTATGGAATGGAAACGGCTTTTTTCCGATTTGCGAACAAAGAAGAAAACAAAACCAAGGTAATGAGTACCTCGTGGATTTCTATTATACTTTCATCCGTTGCGTTGGGGTTGCTACTTATATTTTTAACTCCCACATTGGCCGTCTTTTCATATAATACCGATCACCTAAGTTACTTTTATTATTTTATAGCAATATTGGTTGCCGATGCCATCACCCAGATACCCTTTGCGTGGCTTCGTTTAAATAATCGGCCGCTACGTTTTGCGAGCATTAAACTTGTCAGCATTGGATTAAACATAAGTTTGAATCTCTTCTTTATTTTATGTATTCCATATTTAAGCTCGAAAGGCTACAGTTGGGCTAGTGACATTAAAAACTGGGCTTCAGGCGTTACCTTTATCTTCTTAATTAATATTGCCTCAAGTGCACTTATTCTTCCCTTTTTTATCCAAGAATTTAAAATTTTAAAACAGGGATTTGACGCTGCGCTTTGGCAAAAGATGATACGCTATGCATTGCCACTTATGGTGCTTGGTTTTGCAGGAATGGTGAACGAAACGATGGATCGTTTTCTATTAAAGTATATGATACCCGACAAGCATTTTGCGTTGACTCAGATCGGTATTTATGGTGCTGTTTATAAGCTAAGTATAATTATTACCTTGTTTATTCAGGCCTTTCGATTTGCAGCAGAACCTTTTTTTTTCAGTAGGGCCAAGGATAAGAATGCACCCGAACTTTATGCTCGAGTAATGCATTATTTTATTATGGTGTGTTGTGTGATTTTTTTAATGGTAACGTTATATATTGATTTTTTTAAACACTTTATAGGGGAGCCCTATCGTGTTGGTTTGCCAGTAGTTCCCTTGCTATTATTGGCCAATGTTTTTTTAGGTATTTTCTACAATTTATCTATTTGGTATAAAATAACCGAAAAAACAATGTATGGTGCAATTATTACTGTTATAGGTGCAATTATCACGATTATCTTAAATATAATTTTAATTCCAAAGTTTGGCTATGTAGGTTCGGCTTGGGCAACGCTAATATGTTATTTTACCATAGCGAGCATCAGTTATGTTGTAGGTCAAAAGTATTTTCCTGTTCCCTATTCCTTGCGAAAAATTGCTTTATATTTTGGGTTAGCGCTAGTGTTTTTCTTTATTTATGATTTTTTACACGACATGTGCGATTTGCATCAAATATCAGATTACACATTACAAATCCTAGCCACAGCTATGTTTGTAGCCTATATAGCATGGCTTTATATAGCTGAGCGCAAAAACATTAGTGTTTGAAATGGCGAGTTCCCGTAAGCACCATTGGCATATGATGCTCGTTGCAATAGGCAATACTTAAATCATCTTTAATACTTCCACCGGGCTGTATAACGGCGCCAATACCGGCAAGGTGAGCTATTTCCACACAATCAGGAAAAGGGAAAAACGCGTCCGAGGCCATAGCGCAACCATTAAGGTCGAAGTCAAATGCTTGAGCTTTTTTGATGGCCTGTTGTAGTGCATCCACGCGGCTTGTTTGTCCGCTTCCCATGCCAAGAAGTTGTTGATTTTTAGCAAGTACAATCGTGTTGCTCTTAATGTGTTTGCAAATTCGTGCAGCAAAAAGCATATCGGCCACCTGTTCTAATGTTGGAGCCGCATTTGTTACTGTTCTTATGTCGGTAACTTTTTCTGTTTTGCTATCAATATCTTGTACAAGAAAACCGTGGAGTATGCTTTTTATTTGAAGTGCTTGACTTTCAAAATTTAATAGCTTCAAAAGGTTTCTGTTTTTCTTCTTCTTTAAAACTTCAAGAGCTGCTGGTTCATAATCTGGCGCAATTAGAATTTCAAAAAACAGCGCATCCATTTCAAGGGCGACTATTTCGGTAATTTTTCTATTTGTTGCAATAACTCCACCAAAGGATGATACAGGATCACCAGCAAGTGCTTTCTTCCAAGCTTCAACTAGGTTATCGTTACTGGCTACACCACAGGCATTGGTATGTTTTACAATAACAAAAGTAGGTTCAGAAAACTCTTTAATTAATTGTAATGCAGCATCGGTATCAACCAAATTATTATAAGACAATTCTTTACCATTTAATTTTTCAAACACCTCATCTAAGTTGCCAAAAAAAGTTCCTTGTTGGTGTGGGTTTTCACCATATCGAAGAGGAGAGCCGTCGGTTCGACTTATTTTTAGAAAAGGTGATGTTGGATTAAAATAATTATGAATTAATGTATCATAATGCGATGTTGTGTGAAACGCTTTGCCAGCAAACATCTTGCGTTGTTCAAGCGATGTTTCCCCATGTTGTGTTTCAAGAATACTCAACAAAAGGGGGTAGTCGTTTTTATCGGCAATTATTAGGGCGTCGTTAAAATTTTTAGCAGCTGCACGAATTAGTGAAACCCCTCCAATATCAATTTTTTCAATTATTTCACCCTCCGAACCACCAGCTTTTAATGTTTCTTCAAAGGGGTAAAGATCAACAATTACAAGGTCGAGAGCAGGAATCTGATATTCGTTCATTTGCTTAACATCTTCTGCGTTGCCCCGACGTCCAAGAATTCCACCAAATACCTTTGGGTGAAGTGTTTTCACACGACCGCCTAAAATTGAAGGATATCCAGTAACATCTTCTACCCGAATTACAGGCACACCGAGTTCTTCAATAAACTTTTGGGTGCCGCCAGTACTATAAATGGCCACGTTAAGAGCAAGAAGTTTTTTAATGATAGGCTCTAAACCATCTTTATAAAAAACAGAAATAAGTGCGGATTGTATTTTTTTAGAAGTCATAACAGTTAGATGCAAAAATACATCTAATTGTAAAGCTAGAATTAATGATGTTTACACAGGTTATCAAGAGCTGAACAAACGCTACAATCGAAATGGTAGATTATAAAATAGGGCAGGTGTAATTATAATAATTTTAAATAGCATTTTAAACACCATAGTTTACACGCGAAGTTATTGCTCGTCCAAGTGTAATTTCGTCGGCATATTCTAATTCCCCCCCAACAGCAATTCCTCTTGAAATAGAGGATATTTTTACATTAAAAGGTTGTAGTTTTTTACTGATATAGAAAGCCGTTGTATCTCCTTCCATAGTTGCGTTTAACGCTAAAATAATTTCTTTTATCTCACCAATTTCCACCCGTCGTATTAAACTTTCTAAATTTAAGGTTTCAGGCCCAATACCCTCCATTGGGTTAATTACCCCACCCAAAACATGATATATTCCGAAATATTGTTGTGTGTTTTCTATCGCCATTACATCCCTCAAATCTTCCACTACACAAAGCTGTTCTTTTTTTCGAGAAAAGCTACTGCATATATTACAAACTTCATTGTCGCTAACATTGTGGCATAGATTACAATAGCGAATTTCATTGGCAAGCTTTTTTAAGGAGTCGCTAAAAAGCAGAAGCTCTTGTTTGTTCCGTTTTATAAGGTGTAATGCCAAGCGCAGGGCAGTTTTCTTGCCAATGCCAGGAAGCTTTGCAAATTCGTTTACCGCTTGTTCGAGTACTTGTGAAGGATAGTTCAATAAAATAAAACAATTAGTGGCTAACTATACAATATAAATCCGTTGACATAAAGTTTAAGGGTGATACAATAAATGCGCTGAAACAGTCACTTAAATATATCTTTGCAAAAATAACTAAAGTTAGGGGTTTATACTATGTTTAAAGTTGCTGTTATTGGTGTTACCGGTTTGGTAGGTAGTAAAATGCTTCAAGTTCTTGCGGAGCGCAACTTCCCTATAGGGGAGCTAATACCGGTTGCATCTGATAGATCTGTAGGTGTTACCTGCGACTTTAAGGAAAAAACATATAACGTACTTAACCTGCAACACGCCCTCGATGCAAGGCCACAGATTGCCATTTTCTCCGCAGGAAGTGAAGTATCATTAGCATGGGCAGAAAAATTTGCAGCCATTGGAACCTTTGTCATTGATAACTCATCGGCTTGGCGCATGCATGAAAACTGCCCATTAGTTGTGCCCGAAATTAATGCTAGCGCTATTGCTTCAACAACAAAAATTATAGCCAACCCCAATTGCAGCACCATTCAAATGGTGTTGGCGTTGAGCGATTTGCATCGAAAATATAAGGTAAATCGCATTGTGGTAAGTACCTATCAAAGTGTTACTGGTACCGGTGTTAAGGCGGTATCGCAATTAATGAATGAACGCATTCAAAAGGAAGGTGAAAAGGCATATCCCTATACTATTGATTTGAATTTAATACCCCAGATAGATACATTTCTTGAAAATGGATATACCAAAGAAGAGATGAAAATGGTGAATGAAACGTGCAAGATTATGGGTGATAAAAATATAAGAGTAACAGCCACATGTGTTCGTGTTCCGGTGATGGGTGGGCATAGCGAAAGCGTAAACGTGACATTTGATAACGAGTTTGATTTGAGTGAAGTGAAAAAAATAGTGGGATTAACGCCAGGTGTTCAACTAATGGATGATCCAACAAATCTTATTTATCCGATGCCATTAAATGCAGCAGAAAAGGATGATGTTTTTGTTGGTAGGATTAGAAGAGATGAGTCGCAACCTAAAACATTAAACCTTTGGATTGTAAGTGATAATTTAAGAAAAGGTGCGGCAACTAATGCCATTCAAATTGCCGAATACCTTGTGAAATCAGGATTAGTCAAATAAAGAAATCAACCATGGATTTTAATAGAAAAAACCTCTCCAACGAAAAACTGCTTGAATTGTATAAGGGAATTTTAAAGCCCAGAATGATTGAGGAGAAGATGTTGATTTTACTTCGTCAAGGTAGAGTAAGCAAGTGGTTTAGTGGAATAGGTCAAGAGGCAATTGCTGTTGGTTCCACACTTGCCATAAATAAAGATGAATATGTTTTGCCTTTGCATCGTAACCTTGGTGTTTTTACTTCAAGGGATATTCCATTTCAACGATTGTTTGCTCAATGGCAAGGTAAATTAGAAGGGTTTAGTAAAGGAAGAGAACGTTCTTTTCATTTTGGCACCAATGAATTTCACATTGTAGGTATGATATCACATTTGGGTGCGATGTTGGGCGTTGCTGACGGAATAGCCCTTGCTACCAAATTGAAAAACGAGAATAAGGTAACCATCGTATACAGTGGAGATGGTGGGGCTAGTCAGGGAGATTTTCATGAGGCGATTAATGTTGCTGCTGTTTGGAATTTACCGGTCATATTTTTAATCGAAAACAATGGATATGGCCTTTCTACCCCAACAAATGAACAGTATAAGTTTAATTATTTTATAGACAAAGCGCCCGGATACGGTATTAATTCCATTAAAATTGATGGCAACAATATTTTAGATGTCCATCAAGCTGTGACCGAAATAGCAGAGGATATTCGTAATAACCCGCGACCAATTTTATTAGAATGCATGACATTTCGAATGCGTGGACATGAAGAGGCTAGTGGAACCAAATATGTGCCACAAGAGCTCTTTGAAATTTGGGCCAAGAAAGACCCACTTCAAAATTATGAACAGTATTTATTGGAACAAGGAGTTTTAAATTCTTTCATGGTACAAGAGTACCGTGAAGAGATAAAACGTGAAATTGACGCTGGGGTTGATTATGTGTTGGCGTTACCTGATATTTCTCCAGAAACAAAGAATGAACTTCATGATGTTTATTCGAGTGAAAAAACGTTTGAAAATGGCGTTTTGGCTGCCATCAAACCAGATTTAAGTGATTTACAAAAGGGAAGTACCAAACGAATGATAGATGCTTTAAGCGAAGGCTTGGATATAGCGCTATCAACTTGGGGTAATTTAGTTTTAATGGGTCAGGATATTGCCGAATATGGCGGTGCCTTTAAAATTACCCAAGGGTTGGTTGAAAAATATGGTAAGGCGAGGGTGCGTAATACGCCATTATGTGAAAGTGCTATTGTTGGGGCTACTTTGGGCTTGAGTATAAAAGGATATAAGTCGATGATGGAAATGCAGTTTGCAGATTTTGTGACTTGCGGATTCAATCAAATAATTAACAATTTAGCAAAAAACAATTACCGTTGGGGTCAATGTGCCGATGTGGTAATTCGCATGCCAACAGGTGCTGGCGTTGGTGCAGGACCTTTTCATAGTCAAAGTAATGAAGCTTGGTTTATGCATACCCCAGGTTTAAAAGTGGTTTATCCGAGCAACGCCTATGATGCAAAAGGGCTTCTTTTAGCCTCTTTTAATGACCCCAATCCTGTTCTCTTTTTTGAGCATAAGGGACTTTATAGAAGTAATGAATGTTTTGTTCCAGATAGCTATTATGAAGTAGAAATTGGGAAAGCAAAAATCGCACAACAAGGCTCCGATGCTACTATTATTACTTATGGCGCAGCAGTTCATTGGGCAATAGAGGCCTCACTCTCTGTTCCAAACTATTCGATTGAGGTATTGGATCTCAGAAGCTTATTGCCTTGGGATAAAGAGGCAGTTATGGCAACTGTGAAAAAAACTGGAAAGGTTATTTTATTTCATGAAGATTGTTTAACTGGTGGTGTTGGCGCCGAAATTGCCGCATGGATTGCCGAAAATTGTTTTTCGTTGTTGGATGCCCCTGTAATGCGAACGGCATCCCTTGATTCTCCAGTTCCATTTAATTTAGCGTTAGAACAAAATTTCCTCCCCAGAAAGAGAATAGTTGAAGACCTTAAAAAACTTTTAGCCTATTAATATGCCAACAATAAAAGATAAGCAAAGCATTACAGTAATTGGAGGTGGAAGCTGGGCCACTGCAATTGTAAAAATATTGGGTGATAATAAAAACTCAAAAAAGATAACCTGGTGGGTTAGAAATCCTGAAACTATCGCACATATTAAAAAGTTCAAACACAATCCAAATTATTTGTCGGATGTAGAATTTGATTTGTCGGCCATAACACTTTCATCGGATATAAAAAAGGCGATAAGGGCCAGCAAAATAATAGTTTTGGCGGTTCCTTCCGCATTTTTACATGAAACATTAAAAAGCTGTAAACCCAATGATTTTAAAAACAAAATTATAGTATCAGCGATTAAAGGGGTTGTTCAGCAGCACAATTTGGTGGTTGCGGATTATATGAACGAACAGTTTGGTGTTCCAGAGTTACAACAAGTGGTAATTGCCGGACCGTGCCATGCAGAGGAGGTAGCCTTAGAGCGCTTGTCTTATCTTACCTTTTGTGGAGGAAGTAATACTGTTTCTTTAGCCATTGCTTCGCAAATGCAATGCCACTATATTAAAACAAGTACCAACGAAGATTTAATAGGAGCAGAATATGGCGCCGTGTTGAAAAACGTATATGCTTTAGCTAGTGGTATTTGTCATGGGCTCGGTTATGGCGATAATTTTCAGGCTGTGCTTGTTGCCAATGCTGTTCGAGAAATGAAGCGTTTTATAGATATAGTAAAACCAATACATCGTGATGTAAAAGAGAGTGCTTATTTAGGTGACCTTTTGGTTACGGCGTATTCTTTATATAGTCGAAACCGAATGTTTGGAACTATGATAGGTAAAGGATGCTCTGTGAAGTTCGCTCAAATGGAAATGAATATGATAGCCGAAGGATATTATGCGAGCAAATGTATGTTTGAAATAAACAAGCGATATAAGGTAGATATGCCGATTATGACCGCAGTTTATCATATTTTATATCAAAAAAAATCAGCTCGTATAGAAATAAAAAACATAATTGATGGCTTGAATTAGCGTATACTTAATTTTGTTAAACTACGAATTCTTTTTTTTAAGCTACTACTCTATATCAGTACTTAATTTATACCGGCAAATGCGATTATTTTCTTTATCGGCGATATATAATATTTTATTAAAATAGGCAACACCGCTGCATTTTTTAAAATGAAACAAATCAAATCCAGCTCCACCAAAGGAGGCAATTATTTGCTTTTTAATGGTTGCAGTGGCCGGTGCATTCACTCCTTCATAGCCTGCTTGTGTAAAAACGAATACGGAATCTAATATATCATCTACAATAAAGATGTAAACGTTTTTATCTGGTGATACACAAACATCAACAGGATGTTTGAAACGATACGAGTCGTATAAAAAACGTTGTGCTTTTGCGGTATCGGTAAGTAATAAGTTATCGTTTTGACCGTAGGTTGTTTCACCCGTACCAGCATCTTCATTTTGCTTAATCCAAAGGCTTCGAAACTCTACCGATGTTGATTGATCTCCTTGGAGCAAGATAAAATCTTTTGAAGGATTCATTCCGAATTGCACTTGTGGAGGCGCACAAAATGTAGCAATACCACTTACGCCTAAACATGATTTTAGGCTACTGTTGTTAGCGTTAAGTTCTTTAGTATAGCGAATATTTTTACCGGTAGCATCAAACACCAAAATAGTATTGTCGGGTGCTGAAAAAGCAGCCATATCATTACGTGGTCCGGTGCGAGAAATATAAAGTGTATTGTCGGAGGTTATGGCAATACCAGTAAACTGTACCTTTTCGTCATCTAATCCTCTAAAATTATTACGCGTGGCATCGCAATTGGGTTGAATTAAAGTATCGAGGATTTGATAAGGTTTAGATGTAGCTGAATTCATTATTTTGTAAACAGCAGGTAGGTTATAGCTTTGACCGCTGCGGATTACATTAGTTCTTCCGCATACATAGGTAAACAAACGTCTATCTTGCACTACTTTTGTTGCTTTAGGAATAGGAATTACTCGGTATTCGCGTCCGGAAATATCGCTAATATGAACGCCATTATCATCGCATACATAAATCATATTATCAAAACCAACATATACATCAACAGGATTTATATATTGATTAAAGAAAGGCAATACAGGAACATAGCCGACAGCTGTTGGCACTAAATTTGGATCAATACGACCTTGTTGAAATACCTGATCTACTTGAGTATCTTTTTTACTCCCGAACCAAAAGGAGCAACTGCTAAGTGTTAAACTTACAAGTGTTATTGAAAAAACAATGTATTTTTTGAATTGCATTTTTACTTTATTTAAACGAGGCCACGACACCAATTCTTTGAATACTACCAAAAGCATTTTTGAATTGCCAACCATAATCAAAGCGAAGGCCACCATACCGTTTCGGAAGTTTAATGCCGAAGCCGAAGGCTGGAAACCCCTTTTCGTCAGCTCCAAATTCATAACCTGTTCTTGCAATCAATAGCTTTTTGTAGTTGTATTCGAAACCAAGCGAAAATGTTTCATTGTTATCGCCGGGATGGTTAAGCTGAAGTGTTCCCATTATTAAATTGTCTTTATTTTGATATATAAGGGTAGAAATGCCAAGGCGAAATAAACTTGGTGCGCTATATGCGCTAAAGTCACTTGTGGTAGAAAATCCAGTAAGACGTAATGCTGTAATTTCGCCATGCGGCTTTACATTAATTCCAAAATTACTGATGATGGCCGCAAAACGCGTGTTACGAACATGAACATCATAGTATAAACCTAAATCAAACAAAATGTTATTGGTATTAACATTAGCAAAGGACTCATTTACAAATTTCCCACTTAGGCCCAGGCTAAAATTATTGGTAAGCTGTTGAGCATAGGTAATGCCAATTAAAACGTCACTGAAAGAAAAAGTACGTCCAGTGCCTTCGGGCTGAAACTCTGTAGTTTCTTTCATTGCAGGAGTTTGAAACGAAGTTAGCTGAACACCCCAAAAACCGTATTTTACTTTATAAACAAAAGCTAGTTGTTCGATTTTGGTTTGTGCAAAGTAGCCACAATGGTTTAGTGTGAAATTATATTTTGTGCCACTATCAATTTGAGTAATCCCGGCAGGGTTCCAATACATAGAGTTGGCATCGGCTGGTAATGATGTTGCAGCGCCGGCCATAGCCATACTGCGGGCATCGACACCTATTTTTAGAAATTGCATTCCAGCTGTTCCAGTGCGGCTGTTTCCAAAAGAAGGAAGCAGTTGAGCTTGCGACATAAAAGCGACTAGGCTTAGCAATAATGTTAATATACGTCTCATTTAGATGCGCAAATTAAAGAAATAATACAGAATGGTGAAGACTTTAATTGAGGTGCATTTCACCGTTTTTCGATTCAAATTATCAACCCCCACAATTCAATCAAAACCTTTCTTTAAGAAAACAAATTTATCTTTACCGCTAGTTGATGAGGCAAAAACGTAAATGTAACACCCCAAACAAGCATTTTTATGAAATTCGAAGAGTATAATATTAGTCCGGAAGTTAAGAAAAGCCTAGAGGATCAAGGCTTTAAGAAGCCTACTGACATACAATACAAGGCTATTCCAAACATTTTGAATGGAGAAGATGTCCTAGCCATTGCTCAGACCGGAACAGGTAAGACTGCTGCGTTTGCAATCCCTATTTTACACAAGATGACTATGTTGTATCGAGTAAAAGGAGTTAAGGCTGTAGTGATGGTACCTACACATGAACTTGCAATTCAGATAACAGAAGTTTTTCATGAACTCGGAAAGTACACTCAGGTTAAGACTTTAGGAGTTTTTGGTGGTGTAGAGCAAGAGCCACAGATTAAGAAATTAAAACAAGGAGTCGATATTGTTATCGCAACACCAGGTCGATTATTTGATTTGGTTAGTCAAGGATACCTGGTGTTATCTGGAATACAGATATTGGTTTTGGATGAAGCGGATCTAATGCTCGATCTAGGTTTTTATAAAGACATACGCGATCTTTTGCGTTTTTTACCACGATATCGCCAAACTCTTTTTTTCTCGGCCACCATTAATGAAAAAATAAAGAAATTAGCATACTCCATTGTCCGCAATCCAATACGCATTCAGATTTCCCCGAAGGATCCGGTTTCTAAAAACGTAACGCATAGTGTTATGAATGTAAGCATGGACGACAAGCGCTATTTTTTGGAACGCCTTGTTAAGGAGAATCCGGATAAAAAAATACTGGTATTTGTGCGTACTAAAGTGAGAGCAGAGCGCGTGTTTCAGGCGATGGAACGCGTAGGTATAAAAAGCCTCACCATGCATAGTGGCAAGGAGCAACAAGATAGACTTCAGGTGATGACGGATTTTAAAAACGGTGTTTTTAAGCTATTAATTGCCACCGATGTTAGCTCAAGGGGGGTAGATATTCCGAATGTAGAATATGTTGTTAATTATGATTTGCCAGATGTAGCTGAAAATTATGTGCATCGAGTGGGCCGAACAGGACGAGGTACAAAAAGGGGAATTGCAATTTCTTTTTGCAGCGAAGAAGAGAAACCCTTACTAAAAGACATAGAAGTATTTATGGATAAAAAGGTGGATGTATCGGATATTGAAAACGCCGAATATGAGGCGATTTTAGCCACCACAGAGGAATTAAACACCAATTGGAAACAACTGATGCGTGATGCAGAGTTTGAGGCGTCTAATCGCAAGAAAAAGAAGAAATAAGGGCATTAAAATAAAAAACCTCAATTACCTTCATTAAGATAATCGAGGTTAATTAACCAATTAACAAATCCAAGGGTGACAACCAGTTTTCTTCAGAGAAGTGAAATTGTTGGCATCCGTTTTTTTATGGTGTTTTTCCCATTTTGGCAATTTTCACCATTTGAACAATTAGGTATATTAAAGTTCCCCATATGCCAATTACTATGGAATATGCCATAAAAAGCAACCAATATGGAGTTTTAAAGCGAGTTGTCCATAATGCACGAATGTTAAAAAAGTTAGTGTCAATGGTTGTAGGTACACCCCAAGGAACATTTTTTTCAACTAGAATATTTCCGAATAGATCATTGTCTTCAACACGAGCTGCGAGTGTATAATTTCCATTAACATCCCCAGGAAGACTATCTCGTTTAAGCTCAACTGTTGCCTTGCCGGCCGAATCTGTGGTGTATGTTTCTGTAGTACCTGCCGAAAGAATACTTGCTTGGCGTTCAATACCAATTTTCATTTCAACATCTGAAGCAGGAATCCATTTGTTTTTTTCCCATTTCATAGCTGTCACCGTTATCGTGCGAACGCCATCTTCAGAAGCAGTATCAATAGTTAGCATTGATTTCGTTATTGCGTAATCAGATATAATTTCTTCCTCACCCTCTTTCACAATAAAATTATGGGTTCCTGCGGCATCCCAAGCTGCTTTTAGGCTAGGTGGGACAAATACCTTTGCTTTTCCTTCGTTGTCTGTTAGTATATTACCAATCAAATTTTCAGGCGTACTTTGGTCGAGAAAAAGCGCGTATGATTTGTTTTTTTGAGGTGTAAAAACTTTATTTTTCTTCAACGAGCTTTCCAAAATAACATATTGAATGCTGTTGTTATTATTGTAATAGTGCAACTTTACTACCGGAGTTCCGGCAGCCGTATCTTCCTGCGCCATTATTTTTATTACAGGTAATAAAAGAAAGGTAAAAACAAACAGGAGACTTAATATATTTTGCTTAATTATTTTCATGATGTTCAGTTTGTTCGGTTATTGTTTCCTGAATAGGTATGATAGGATATATTCTTGCAAAGAAGGTGATAACGAGTAAAACACCCGCCATGGATCCCGCTGCGATTGCCCACTCTTCCCAACTTGGAAAATAGTGTTTAAAGCTTTCTGGCACATTTGTCATGGGTAAAAATGGGTGAAGAAGCGTAGGTGTTACAATTAAATAACGCTTAAACCATGCTCCCACCACAACCATACTTCCTATGATAAACATCGGTAAGGGCTTTCTTCCAGCTTTAAAGATGAGAACAAAAATTGGAATAATCATTCCCACCATAATGGCGAACCAGAACATCTTTGAATATTCACCAGTGAATAGTTCTTCTAAATGTAATTCTTCAGATTTTTTCATTTTGAAGGCTGGGATGAGATATTCGTTGATATTAAAGTATAAGTAAAGTAATGATAGCATTACCACTACTTTTCCCATTCTATCAAAATGTAATTCCGTAATATATTTCTCGAGTTTGTAGGCACTTCTAAACACATACATGGCCACTACCACCGCACCCGAACCAACTAAGAAGGCACCCGAAATAAAGTAAGCACCAAAGTTGGTGCTATCCCAGCCCGGACGGTAAGTTGTGGCAAACAGCCAAGAGGTGACGGTATGAATGGAAAAAGCTACTGGAATAATCAAAATACAAAGAATATTGATAGCCTTGTCGCTTAAACGAAACTGTTCTTTTGTTCCTTTCCAAAAAGACCCCTGGAAGCGATATAATTTATACAACCATTTACTTGTTTTTTCTTTGTTTTCAATCATTATTTTTAGATCGGGCAACAACGGAAAATAAAGTAAAAGCAAACTAATAAAGAAGTAGGTTGAAATTACAATGACGTCCCACATAATTGGTGATTGAATACGTCCATGCAATGCAAGATTTAAGAACCTTTCGGGACGACCCATATCTACGATAATAATTAAGGCAGCAAAAACAATGGCCGATACGGCAATAATTTCGGCGATTCGGGTAAGTGGAGTACTCCAATGCACGTTTGCCAAACGTAAGATTGCTGTAATTAACGATCCAACAAGACTTATTGCAACAAAGAATACGAAATTAGAGATGTAGATACCCCATGAAACATAGTCGCGCATATTTGTAACGACTAAACCATAGCGTAATTGACGATAGTAAGCGAAGGCACCTAACATACAGGTGAGGATAAGGATGGTAGTCCAAATCACACCTCGTGTACCAAATTTTTGTGGTAAGAGGTCCCTAGTAATTTGATCGGCTGGTATTATAGCAGAGTTTCCCATAATAAATTATTTTGTGTGATATGAATTATCATCTGTTTTTGAGTTTTCTAATCCGTTCTCATAAGGGAAGTTACGGTTAACAGGAGGAAGGTAATAAACGCTAGGTTTTGTTCCCAAGTCTTCCATTAATCGATATCCAGCTTTATCTTTTATTAATTCGCTAAAGCGGAAGGTTTCGGCGCCGTTTGATACGGTATCTTGATTTAAATCGCCAAACATAAATACACCGTTAGGGCAAGCCGAAACACAATGTGGCAACTCCCCTTTTCTTGTCATGTCTGGACAAAAGTCACATTTTCCAACCGTTCCTTTTTTCTGAGGCATACTACTTTCGCAAGAGTATTTTTGTTCAGCAACCTCTTCGGTAAGTACAGGCTCTTCCCAATTGAATACACGAGTAGAATATGGGCAGGCTGCCATACAAAAACGACACCCAACGCATCGATCACTATCGATAAGCACGATTCCATCTTGTCTTTTAAATGTGGCATCAACAGGACAAACTTTTACGCATGGTGGTTCATCGCAATGCATGCATGTGGTGGGTTGCCAATAAGGTGCTGCATGGTCTGCATCTTCCATTCCTAGAACCTTAATCCAGTTCTGTCCGGGATGAACCTGATGCATATGATTGCATGCACTTTGGCATTTTCTTAGATTTTTGCAACGCGCCAAATCTATTACCATTACAAATTTTTTGCCTGCAATCCCATGTCGTTCTTCAGCATTGGAAAGATGTGGCATATCCGGTACTGGTTTTAAGAAGGCCTTATCTATTTCAATTATTTCTCCATTAACAGAGAGTAATTTTACTTTTCCTCCCGTAAGGGCCACTTTTTCTTCGGGAATGAATGGGTTAGGACCAGTGCCGCATCCTGCTAAAGCCACGGTGGCAGCAAGACCAGTCAAACCCGTCATCAGAAAATCCCGCCTGGAGTTACCATTAACTTCAGGGTTATCTGGATTACTACATTTATTCTCACCGCAATTACAGCTCATAGGTGTTGATTTTTATAGATTTGAACATTATTTTTTGATCCATTTTTGAAGCTCATCGTTGGTAATTTTTTTACCGCCTGTTGCAAGCATTGTTTTATCAATTTCAACCAGGCGACCATCTTCTGTGAGCATTTTTACGGTTTCGCTTTTATTGTTTTTTGTTTCTTTTCCTGTCATAAATTTGAACACGGTAGCAGATCCTAAAAGGACGGCACTCCAGAGTAAAAACTTTTTTCTTGACGGGGTGTTATCAGTTGCTTGCATAATTATAATTATTTGGGAATTCTGTTTAATTATCTTAGATAATTGTTTTTAAACTGAGCAATATCCAATTCAAGGTGTTCGGATATTAATGACGAAATAAAAAAAGGATGCCCTATGTTTATAGGACATCCTTTTAAAATAAAATTATTTTTTTAAAGTGCGTACAAATGCAACAATACTCCAAAGTTCATCTGTATCAGGAATTTTCTTCTTGAAAGAAGGCATATCCTCACGACCCTCACTAATTTTAAAGAATAAAGCGCCATCAGATTGAGCTTGAAAATCGGCCT
>CAINMV010000010.1 GCA_903850915.1 uncultured Bacteroidota bacterium | reverse complement strand
TTTGATCCTTGATGGCTTCTAAGGCTACCTTAGCCTTAAATTCAGCCGTAAATTTGCGTCTGGTTTGTTTGGTCATTTGGTTTAGTAAAATTAAAGATTTTTTTAACTAAACCTTTGGTGCTATTTTTGGGGAGTATTACATTATGAATGACGAACAAAGATTTTAGTTATGGATTCATTAACCTTCAACAAGTAAACACCCGATGGCAATGAAGATATTTTCAGAGTATTCACGTCATTAACTTTTATTGGTTGTTTTAAAACGGAATGACCTACCAAGTCAACTATTTCTATGTTTGTAGATGCAGAAGATGTTGTATGGTATTCGATATTTAGTATTTCGTTGGCAGGATTGGGATAAACGGAAATTACATTGTTTTGCATTGGAATTTTAATGCCATTGGTAATATTAATTACATGCTGAATTGAGTCAGTGCCACATGCATCTGTTACTATTAGTTTGGCATAATAGGAGCTTACATAAGAATAATGATGACTTGGGCTAGCGATGTTGCTTGTTGGACTGCCGTCACCGAAACTCCATTTATATGTGAAAGGCCCTTTGCCGATTACGTTAGGTGTAAACGTATATGTATTTGAGGTTGATGTAGAGGTAAAATCTACAGTTGGTTTGGCGCTAAAAGCAGTATCTTTATTTATTTGTTTGTTATTTGTTGAATCGTTGTCACCTGTTAATGATAACGTTGCAGTATAGATGTTAAATCCGAGATTTGGTAAATTGGGAATTACAAATGGAATATTCAGACTTGCTCCAGCACTAATCGTCGTTGAATTTGAAGCATTGAAGGAGCCAGTATTAGCACCACTTATCGTTACATTTACATTTACATTATTTAAGGCTAAGGTTGCATTTCCATAATTTTTTATTGTCACTACCACTGTTTTATTTGCGCCTAAAGCACCGCATTGGCTAGCAGGAACTATGAGGTTAGTAATTCCAGCATCAACTAAACCTAGCGTTGTTATATAACGTGTTAAAGCAAAATTTGTTTTAGAATATCCAGCCAACAAGGCTTTCCCATCTGCTTGCAATAGCATAGCATTGGCCACATCTTCCGAATTGGCGAAGTCTGTAGCCACCTTGCCGTTATTACCAAATGCAACGTCAGGCAAACCATTGGAACTAAATCGCAATAAAGCATAGTCAATTGTGCTGGAGTCGGTTGTACCAGCTAGCAGTATTTTCCCATCTGCTTGAATTTGCAATGCCGCAGTTTGCTCATCTTTTAATCCAAAGCTTGAATAAACGAGGCCAGCATTTCCAAATGTGTTGTCGAGAAGGCCAGAGCTTGTATAGCGTGATAATATCATGTCCATGCTTGTTCTTTTTGAGTTGCCTCCAACGAGTATGCTTCCATTGGATTGTAATTCCATCGCCATAATTCCATCGCCTCCGCTATTATAACTTGAGATAACTTTTCCTCCAGTTCCAAAAGCATTGTCGAGAATGCCATTAGAATCCAATCGCGCCAAAACCATTTTGGTGCTGCCATTGAGGCTGCTATAAGTATATCCGCCTAGCACAATTTTGCTGTCGGTTTGTATTTTCATGCAGGTTGCGATATCGTCAGATGATGCGGCAGCTGAGAAAGTCACTTTCCCCTTACTGCCAAATGTAGTGTCTGTTTTCCCGTCGCTGTTGAATCGCATAACTGCCATATCTTGGTCTGTTCCATTACCGGCCGACCCAGCGATAATTATTTTACCGTTGGATAATAACGCGATGCTATTTACAAATTCGTTGGAGTTTAAGTCTTTTATTGTAATTCCATTGAGCCCAAAGGTGCTATCTAATGTTCCGTTCGCTTTTAATCGTAATACGAAAAAATCTAAATCGGCCCAGTAATAGGTATAACCTGCGACTAAAATTTTTCCATCAGGTTGGATTACTGTAGCAGAACCGCTTTCTTGATCGCCTGTACCTACCGTAAATGAAGCAATGCCGCCCACACCAAACGTATTGTCGAGTGCACCGTTGGTTTGATAACGAATAGTTTTAACATTGAATGTAGAGGAAATTGTATTGAAGCCACTACCAACAGCTATAATTTTCCCATCTGATTGCTGGGCAAGAGCGTTAAGTGTTCCATAGTCATTAACACCCATAACAGTGGTTACTTTACCCCCAGAACCAAAATTAGCATCGAGAGTTCCTGGCTGTGCCATTAGCAAGTTACTCGAACAAATAAAAAGAAATAGAAATTGAAAGGTGATGTTTTTCAAGGTTGATCTTTAATTAAGTATTCTTCAAATATATCACGATTTTATTAAAAATATCTCAATAAAATAAGAATGCCCCATTATTATTTCATGATAATAATGCATTTTTACCGCATGAAAAGATTGTTAATAATATCCATTTTAGGGGTTAGTACCTTTTTTGTGCAATGTCGCTCCAAAAAATTAACGAATAGCACTATGTCTAATGCGGACATGAGAAAGATTATGTCGGTAGCAAAAAAGAGATGGCCAGATATTAAACAAGCCGATATTGATAGCGGTCGTTCAATTTATAAAACTAAATGCACCCGTTGCCACGGAGAGAAGCAGATTATGTCGAGAACAGAGGTGTTATGGCAATCGTCAATAAATAAAATGGCTCCCAAGGCTAAGCTTGGTGTGGAACAAAAAGAGTTACTCACTCGATATATTTTTGCGTCCCGTGAAGCAGGGATTAATTAGCTAAAATTCTACGTTAATAAATTAATGACGAAAAATAGGGATTTGTTATTTTATTTCGATGTAATTATAAATCACATTCGATGAGTTTTTAAAATTATTTATTGCTACAAGGCTTTCGCCTGAGAAGCGATTATAGGCATTGCTATAAAAAACATTTACGATAACCTTATTTTCCTCAATTCCAGTAACAAAGGCGAGCTCATTTGGAAGCATGCCCATCAATATAGATGGTTCTTGCTTAAGGACATGTTCTTCAATGAAATTATCTGTAACGAAAAAGTTGATGGTGATGGTGCCTTTTAAAACAAATTCTTTTTCGAAAAGTAAATTTCTAATTTGATATTTATCTAGCCATACATTTGGAGTTGAAGAGTTTTTAGTGTTGAGTTGGTTAATAATTTTAATGCTACTCTCTGTTTTTGTTGCAATTTCATATTTAGTGTCGTTGCTCCAATAAAATAAAAACTTTGTTGTACTGCCGTAAATATTCTTTTTTACTTCTGTTTTTAATTTCTCTAATGTTAAAGTTGATAGTGAATTATTATCTGTTCCTTTACTATTTTCAATATAAAACAAAACTATGTTTTTGAAACTTTCTGCTTTGGAATTAAACGGTATTTTGAATGACGATACCGTCAACCCGAAAAATACAATACAAATAAATAATATTAATCGTTTCATGGTAAGCAAGGATTATTTTAGGGTGAATTTAAGTCCTACGCCAACTACTAGTGATGTGGTTTTTAGAAGACTGACATTCTTCATAAGCATATTGTAACTGCCAATTTCATCACTAACACGATATCCTATAACGCTACTCAAGTTGCGAATGGAATATCTTTGATATCTAGTTAATAGCGTCAAGGAAGTTTTCTCGGATAAGGCAATTTCAAGATTTAAACCGGATAGAAAACCGGGGTTAGCAATTAGTTTTAATTGTCCATTATTTGCCAATTGCTCATTAATTCCCACACCATAGCCATCGGCCGCTTTTTGGGCAAAGTATTCTTGCATTTGGCCGTTTCCATTATGTATCTCAACGTGTTCTTTTGTGATTATCCAACTTGAATTAGATGGAGTCAATCCACCATCAAAAATGGATTGCTGATTGTTATCAAAGTTATAAATGCCTTCATCATTGCCTAATGCTTTTGCATTAACAGCACACGAATATATTTTTAGGATATTAGTTCCTAGTCCAAGAGTCACTGCGACATTTTTACTAATTGATAGCTTGTATTGCGCCAAAATCGGGATGGTTAAACTCTGTGTTGTCGTCTCTTCCTCTGCATTTTGAACCGTCGAAAGTCGTCTATAAATTCTACCCTTTGAATCAGTCGACTGATACTCAATATGGAAATTATGCATTGTAAAAATCTGCTTTGTGTTAGTAACGCCAAATCCTGTGGCGAGGCCTATTTTAGCTTTTCTTCCGAAAAAGTAATCGATATCTAGTTGATATTGGGAATGCGTTGTGTTCTGATCCTGAGTGAATCCTGAGCAGCTGAAAATTTTGGGATTGCCTGCAATTTGGTTTAAATAATTTAAGTTGTTGATGTCAAAATTAAGTATTGTAGTGATGACACCTGTTGAGGCATTTAACCCTAAGAAAAATCGTGTTGGCAATGACTTATTTTGCCATATGTGGCCTTTGTTTTTCTCTCCCGAAACATTGTCATTTTGATTGTTATTTTCAAGTTTGCTTTTCTCTTTTTGATAAGCTAATACTGCCATTCTCTCCTCTTTAGTAAAACAACCGGTTTCTGTTCTGAGCCCTTGTTCTTGTGGGCATTTGTCGATTTCATTGGGAATAAAATCACGATCATCATCGTTTAAGCAATTTATAACATATCCGAGTACTTCGATTTTTTCTATCCTTACAACTTTAGATTGGTTACTGAGGCTAAATTTAAGTCGGATCGTGTCATTAATAACATAAATTAATCCATCTTTATTTATCCCTTTGGTCTCTTTTTGCATTATGGCGGTAAAGCTATTGTAGTCAACATATAATGCTTGGTATTTTAATTTCAATCCCCAAGGATAATTTTCTCTTGTCTTAGTTATATAATCCTCCATTTTTCTGGTTGGTAATGAAAAGGGATTATCATAATTTTTATCGTAATAGCCCGGATTTACTTCGTCATTTATTTCTGCCTCTTCTATAAAAAGGTAAGAAAATCGTTTCGCAGTTATTTCAGAAAAGGCAAGGTCATCAGTAGAGGTAAGCTTTGCGTAATTAATGTAATTGAGCAGCAGTGTATCAATCTTCCCTGAAATTTGCTTTCGCTGCAACATGGTTGTTTGCGACGTTAAGGACGCCATCGAACTTAAAAAAACAACAATTAAAATACTTCTCTTCATGATTCTATTTGTTGATGATAAACTTTAAAGATTGTCTATTACCTTCAATATCGAGGAGGTGTAAAAAGTAAATACCATTGGGAAGATATTGCATCTCAACTTTGGTGGTGCCTTGCTTAATGCCGGGTAAGGGTATTTCATGTCCTAGTATATCAGAAATTACCATTGCCCTTTGTACTATATCTCCTTTGATCGTTATTTCGAAGATTCCCGAGTTTGGATTGGGTAAAATAGTGAAATTATTTTGTTTTATTTTTTTATCTACTGCATTCGGTGAATTATAGTAAACTTTGGAAGTACAACCTCCAGATACTATTTTTACATAGTAACTATTGTTGGCAAAGTCAAAGCCTCCAATTGGCGTATAATCTTGTAATGTTGCTCCACTAACGTCGTTGCCAATAAAGGTTGATTTCGAGTCATATCCCCATTGGTATAAAAGCTGTTTTTGGTCTAGGCAAACCAAAGTTTTGCCATTGTTCGTTAGTAAAAGGCCTGGGGTATTTGCAATAGTGCCGTTGGGAGTGAAGTCTATTTTTGAGGAATCCCTACAGCCACCAAAATTTTCCGTGATGCAAAATATTGAGTACGGTCCACCATTATTAGGGAAATCAATTAAGGTATTTGGTTCATTCCTGCCATGAAATTGAACTCCAGCGTTCGTTGATTTCCAGGTGTACTTATTCCCAAAAACTGGAGTAACACCAAAATTCACCCCTGACTGATTATTGCAAATACTTGTAGGGTTAGTTGCTAAAAATATAGGTGGGGTTGGCTGAGGCAAAACAATCACAGGATTAGTTTTGAAGCCGCTGCAAGAGGATACAATTGTTGAATTTATTCTAATGTTTACTGTTGCATTTAATGTTGCTTGAAAAACGGAATCATGGGTATAATTGTGTGTCGGGCTTTCTAATGTAGACGTGTTTAATAATCCACTTGTATTATTGCCAAAGTTCCAATTATAAATTGTGTCTATTGTTAATATTCCATTAATGTTAAATAGAGTTTGAATTGCGGCTGATAACCCTCCACCCGATGTTGTGGTATTTGTGAATGCTGTAGGACCTGATTTGTAACATGTTGGCTTGGTTGTGAAATTTACCACTGGGGATTTCATTACAAAAATGCCAGATGTGTTGGAATTGGCTATAACGCAAGATCCGCTCTTAACAACGGCTCGATATAATGTAGATATATTGATATTATTGGCACTGATAAATGGCGAAGTCACCGCGGTGTCTCTCCAGGTGCTGCCGCCGTTGGTGGAAATTTGCCATTTTATAATGTTTCCTGTTTTATTTGTTAAGGTAAACAAGTTTGAATTGATTGAACCTTCGCAAACTATTTTCCCTGACGATAAGATTCCAGGATTTGTTGCGGAGTCAACAGTAAGTGTTGCATTCGTTGAAACAATGGAACACGGCAAAGAATTAACGGTTAAGTAATATTTTGTATCGCCAGGTGAAGGGCTTAGAAGTATTGAATTTGAAAAAGTTCCATTTGTCATGATGGTGGTGTTCCCAATAATATTACTTCCACCTAAGGTTGTGCCAACACTATAATTGGTGATGCCTGCAACTGCTCCGCTAATCGAAATTGTTAGTGATGTTGAACTAGCAAAACAAAGTGGGTTTGTTGAAAACGAAAGATTGGCTGTGGGTAAGGCGCGAATCGTAACTGCTGTAGAAGCTGTAAATGTATTGCAAGGTGGTGTGTTAACGGTATACTGGTAATTTGTTGTTCCATTCGGATTGGAAAAGTTCGTAGCAACCGTCAGAGGTGAGTTTGGCGCAATGGTGGTCGGTCCATATACCAGAGTGCCTGCAATTGGGTAATCGGATGTTATTTTATAAATGGTTACGCCAGAAGTTGTATTGGAAGTTGTTAATGTAAGTATTGTATTGGTGTTGGAACAAAGTAATGGAGGCGATGAAATTGTGGCTGTTGGCTCCGGGAATATCGTGACACTTGCGGAAGCTGCAACGGGGCTACAAGGCCCATTAACTATAGTATACGTGAAATTTGTTGGACCACTCAAATTAATAAAGGAAGGATTTACAGTGTAAGCGACGCCAGGCGAAACCAAACTTGAAGCATACACAATTGAGTTTGGTGCTGGATAGTCTGAACTTATTTTGTATGTTGTTAATCCCCCAACTGTATTTGAATTAGATAAGTTTAATGATAGTGAAGTGCTTGCGCATTGTGGTGTTGAAGCCGTAATGTTGGCGGTTGGAATAGGCACAAAAACAACAGTTGTATTGGAGGTTATGGTGCTACAGGAAGGTGTTGAAACAGCATAGGTATAGGTGGTTGTAACACTTGGAGTAATAGCGAAAGGAAATGTAGGTGGTGTAGAGGAACTTGAATATAAAACACCGCCAGGATTGGCTGAAATAGAATAGAGTGTAACTCCAGCAATAGTATTCGTAGTTATTGCATTTAAACTTGTTGATGAGCCATCACATATGCTGTTACTTGAAGCTGTTAATAATACGGTTGGTATTGCTCTCACAATAATTGTTACGCTTGATGTAACTGGGCTGCAAGGTCCGTTTGTTATGGTGTAATAATAGGTAGTATTAATAGCTGGGTTCACAGTCATTGGAAAAGTAGGTGGAGTAGTAGAACCTAAAGCAGTTGTTCCGTATACATCAAAACCGCCCGAAGTAGTCCCAATCTTATACGTTGTAATGCCTGGAATTACTGGGTTGGCAGTTCCTGTAATTGTTGTATTAGAACCAATACAAATAATGACGTTTGCGGCGGTAATATCAACAACGGGTATTGAATATACATTTATTTGTTTGCTTGCTGAGGTGCTTCCGCAAAGACCGCCGGTTGAGGTTAGTGTTAGTGTGGCCGTGCCAGAGTATGAGGAAGGAGGTGACCAAATCGCATTTAATGTATTTGCTGAAGGGCTAAAGCTGCCTCCTAACGTTCCATCCGACCATATCCCACCAGTTGCTCCTCCTCCAACAGAACCACCCAACCCCATGGTGCTTCCACCTTTGCAAATTGGAGTAACAGCAGCGCCTGCATTTGCGGTTGGTGATGGATTTACGGTTACTAATACTGAACTAGAGTTTTCGGCACTGCAGACGCCATTTTGAACGAGTACTCTAAAATAGCTAGAAGTGCTTAGCGCACCAATTGTTGCACCAGTTAATGTGGTTGTAGTATTGTTAATATCGATTGGCGTGCTGAAACTTGCATCGCTTGACTTTTGCCATTTAATAACAGAACCTAATTGTCCCGAAAGGATTAAATCGGCAGGCTGCATGCCTGAGCATATTGTTTGTGAGGAAGATAACGAACCTCCTAAAGTAGGTATGTTTAAAGTAAATCGATTTGAAAAGGTATCAATCGGCAATCCTATTAAGGTGTCTTTAACATAAATACGATAAAAACCGCTAGATAGGCTTGACGCGACCTTATACTTAAATATAATTGGATTAACAGCAAAAACGGTTCTTTTGATTAGTGCATTTGAAATGTAGGCGTCTATATTTACGGTAGATAGAAATGCGAATGCAGAATCTGTTGTAGCGTAGTTTTTGTGGTAAACTTTTACAGTGATGGAGTCGCCAGAACATATAGAAAAAGGCATTACAACTACGCTGTCAATATGAACTTGGCTGAAACTGCGGAATGAAAATAAAAAGACGAATGCCAATATGATATTTCTTTTCATTTTGATCGCAATTTTTTTAATATCATAATGATGGTTTTTAAGGTGAATATTCCTTTCTGTGTTTTTTGTATGGATCGGGTTATTTTGATTTGCATAGGTTCCGTTCAGCATTGATTTTATTCAAGTGAGTGCAATTTGCTTCAAATTGAAGTTTGCTTTTTTTATTTTAACACAATGGAAGCAAACATAAAAAATATTATAGTAATTTTCATATAAAATAAATATTGACAACTTTGCTTTTGACAAGCCAATGTTGCTTTTGTAAAAACTAAAGATACTTATGAACTAGGTAATACGTACAAAGGGATTATTTTGCATCTCCTCTTTTACGGTAGTTTTTTCTCCATGCCCACTGTAAATAATGGTTTGAGGAGGAAGTGTATATATTTCTTTCTGGATCGTATGCTCCAGAATAGCGATATTTCCGCCAGGCAAGTCGGTTCTGCCAATGCTATTGTAAAAAATTACATCTCCACTAAAAATCATGTGCTGCGCGGAAGAATAGAAGCTAACATGGCCCTGAGAATGACCTGGTGTAAATAATATTTCAAGCTTTTCATTGCCCAAGGTTATGAAATCGTTGGCAATAAGGGTGGATTTGGGTTTAGGTGAAAGTGATAAATCAATTCCCCAAAGCATTGACGTTTGAAGTGTTTTTTCAAAGGTAAAGACCTCGTCAGGATGAATTTCTGGGAAAAGCTGATATTTCTCATAACATGCCGCATTTCCTATAATATGGTCAATATGTGCATGGGTATTTAATAGTCGGGTTACCGTTAATTCCAAATCAGCTATCGTTTTAAAAAGCAACTGGTCTTCCTTAGGGAATTGGTTGCCAGCATCAATAATGACAGCCTCTCTGCTCTGGTCATCGAAGATTAAATAGGTGTTCTCTTGGATGAAATTAAATGTAAAGCACTGAACTTGTAACATAGGGCAAAGATAACTCAAATGGCTGTTATCAAAGGATTTGTTTGATTAATACGTGATTTTCAGGCTTTACATTGAAAAAAACTTTTGTTTCATATTTTAAAAATGCGGTTATTTGCACTTTAACCTTAATAACCATTTCGTATTATGTCAGACATTGCAACCAAAGTAAAAAACATTATTGTTGAAAAATTAGGAGTAGAAGAAGTTGAAGTTACTCCAGAAGCGAGTTTCACGAACGATCTTGGAGCTGATTCATTAGACACCGTGGAGTTGATTATGGAATTCGAAAAGGAATTCAATATCGCTATTCCTGATGACCAGGCTGAGAAAATCGGCACTGTAGGCGATGCGATCAAATACATTGAAGGAGCTTCAAAATAATTTTTTAAGTAAAAAAATACCCCTACCATCCCTTTTAAAACTGAAGGGGATGGTAGGGGCAATCTAAAATTATGCAACTCAAAAGAGTCGTTGTTACCGGATTAGGGGCATACACACCGCTAGGAAATACAGTACAAGAGTATTGGGACAACCTAGAAAAAGGAGTGAGTGGCGCAGCTCCGATTACTCGATTCGACTGTTCGAAATTTAAAACCCGATTCGCGTGTGAGGTTAAAAATTTCGACATTTTAAAGTATATGGAGAAAAAAGAGGCAAGAAAGCTTGACCTTTTTTCACAATATGCAGTTGCTGCGGCTGATGACGCCGTTCTTGATGCGGGAATTGATGCTGATGGCATCGACAAAGATCGAATTGGTGTAATTTGGGGTACCGGAATAGGTGGATTAGCAACTTTCTTCAAGGAAGTGATGGAATTCGCTAAAGGCGATGGCACCCCTCGGTTTAACCCATTTTTCATTCCAATGATGATTGGCGATATCGCTGCAGGGCATATTTCCATGCGTCATGGCTTTCGTGGTCCAAATTATGTAACTACAGCTGCTTGTGCATCCAGTAATAATGCATTAATCGATGCCTTTACTTATATCCGCACTGGCAAAGCCAATGTTATGATTACGGGAGGTAGCGAAGCGGCCGTAAACGAACCATCCGTTGGTGGTTTTAATGCCATGAAAGCCCTATCTGAACGTAACGACAGCCCTGAAACAGCGTCACGTCCTTTCGATTATGACCGTGATGGCTTTGTGCTTGGGGAGGGTGGTGCAGCGTTAGTTCTAGAAGAATTGGAGCATGCATTAGCTCGAGGCACTAAAATTTATGCTGAAATAGCCGGAACAGGGATGAGTGCCGATGCTTACCATCTTACAGCCCCACATCCTGATGGTTTGGGCGTAATGCTGGTATTAAATGAGGCTCTGCGTGATGCAGGCTTAAAAACAACAGATATTGATTATATCAATGTTCATGGTACTTCGACACCTTTGGGCGATATCGCAGAATTAAAAGCGATAACAAAAGTTTTTGGAGATCATGTTTTTAACTTAAATATAAGCAGCACCAAGTCAATGACTGGCCACCTCCTTGGCGGCGCCGGTGCTGTGGAAGCATTGGCTTCAGTTTTGGCGGTATATAAAAATATTATCCCTCCAACCATTAATCACTTTACAGACGACCCCAATATTGACCCTCGATTAAATCTTACATTTAATAAGGCACAGTATCGTGAAGTAAATCATGCCATTAGCAATTGCTTTGGATTTGGTGGTCATAATGCGAGTGTGATTTTCAAGAAATACACGGTTTAATACTTTTCAAGGAAGTATGATAAAGTATCTTATTTCTATTTTATCTACGGACGATAAATTGCTACGCAGGGAAATATATAAAACCACAACAATTCGCCCTTCTAATATTCAACTTTACAAACAAGCGTTTCGACATGCCTCAGTATCGAAGCAAATAGAGGGTACTGCGATAAAAAACAGCAATGAAAGACTCGAATTTCTTGGAGATGCAATATTAAATGCAATTGTGGCTCAAGATTTATTTATCAAATTCCCATTTCAAGATGAGGGCTTTTTAACACAGCTTAGAAGTAAGATTGTGAGCAGAGAGCAATTAAATAATGTGGCACGAAAAATAGGAATCACGGAATTAATTGATCTCGATAAAAAACTAGGCAACAATATGGTACGTTTAAAAAGTATGCCAGGAAACACGTTGGAGGCTTTTATAGGTGCGCTTTTTATCGACAAAGGATATAGTGCAACAGAGAAATTTATCACAGAACGTTTGTTGAAAGTTTATTTAGATGTTGATACATTAGTTCATACCGAAACAAATTATAAAAGTAGAATAATAAACTATTGCCAGAAAGATGGCAAATCTATTTCTTTTGAAACAATTGAAGAGTTGATAGGCGTTAACAAACAGAAGCAATTTAAAGTACAAGTAGTAATTAGCGAGGTTGGCTATGGTATTGGTTTGGACTATAACAAGCGAAAGGCAGAACAAGAAGCAGCAGAAAAAACCTGTAAGCAATTAGGTGTTTAAAACAACTGCAAATGGCTACTTTTTCGCTATCTTAATACTGTCAGCTAACTTAGCTGCATTATAAACATTTACGATGCCACCGCTTTTGCACAATTTGGAGTACTTGATTTTTTTAGGTTTCACCTTTTTTTCAGACTCTTGTTGGTCATCATCCAATGGTAAAGGCATTTTTCCATTTACCTTGGTCACACTTTTCATAAGAACATCTTTTACCTGTTCTGCCGACAATTGAGGATAGTAGGCGCGTATTAATGCAGCACAACCGGCAACAACAGGAGATGCCATGCTGGTGCCTTGCAAATTTTTATATTCATTGTCGGGGGTGGTAGAGTAAATTTCCGTACCAGGAGCAAAAAGGTCTACGCTTTTTTTGTTGTAATTACTAAATGGTGCTGGTTGCATATTAGGCTGAGATGCCCCAACTTCAATCCAAGCAGAAGCTTGACCAGAGCCATCAGCAAAGATGCGCGTTGGGAAATGTTCTTTATTCTGTAAGTTGTATCCTTCGTTTCCTGCAGCATGCACAATAAGCACATCGCGGTTCATAGCGTATTTTACTGCATCATCAACGGCTGTTTTGTTGGTGCCATAGTATTTGCCAAAACTCATGTTAATTATTTTTGCACCATTATCCACGGCATATCGAATCGAATTCGCCACATCTTTGTCTCGTTCGTCACCATTTGGAACACATCGAACGACCATGATTTTCACATGATTACAAATGCCATCCATTCCTAAAGCATTGTCGCGAACTGCACCAATAATACCTGCTACGTGCGTTCCATGTGTAGCATCCGGACCTTTTATTTCATTGTTTCCATAAATTCGCTCTTTGATGTTGGAGTAGTCATCGCCAACTAATTTTGCTCGAGAATCAAATGTGGTATTCAATTGATATTTGTATTCTACTTCAAAATGCTCAACGCCTTCTTTTAACTCTGCTTCGAAATCGGTATCGTCAATTTTGCCTCCGTTGCTAATAATAGTGTGGAAATAGTTTAAAGCTAAGGCCACATCGGAACTTGTCATTTTGTAGGAAGAAATATCTTCATTGGTGATTTTATCTTTTCCGATGTCTTTTTTTAATGCGGTATATGACTTTAAAAAGCTATAATACAATTCATAGTTCCGTTTCGCCAAATCATATTTCTTCGTGAATTCAGTCTTTACTTTTAAATATAATTTATATTCTGCTTTTTTATCAGAAGGGATATTTTTCAGATCCATATTTCCAAATTTTTTGTTTAGGTCACGATAAATTCTTGTTATCTCGATATTGTCATTATCTACAGATCCGTTTTTACCTCCAATAAAATTCCAACCATTAATATCGTCAATATAACCGTTGTCGTCGTCGTCGATTCCATTATTGGCAATCTCACGGGTATTCACCCACATATTGGCTTTCAGGTCCTCGTGTTGAGCATCTGTACCTCCATCTATAACTGCAACGATAACGTCTTGCGCCACTTTGTTTTTAAACAATTCTTTAATCGCCTTGTCTGCACTAACACCAGCAACTCCATCTTGGTTGTAGTCTAAATTAAACCAACGGTCGGGAGCTTTTTGAGCAAAGGTGTTTAGTATTAATAAAAAAGTTAAAGCTAGACTAGAAAGAAATTTCATGTTGTTGTTAATTAAAAATGGGATGTAAAAAAATGTTTTAAAGCTTAAAGATAATTATTTCTTAAGAGTTACTAATCGATATCAGTGACGCCACCACTAACAATAAACGACATCGTTTGTGTTGCATTTTTATCAACCAGTCGAACTTTTTCTTTTTTAACGATAAGTAGATCACCCATCATGCCATAGCTTTTTGGGCAATATACACTCATATATTCTGCCATTCCAAACTGTGTTAGTTCTTTCTGAGTTACGAAGCCAAGTTTATAAACGCCTTCGTGCAGCTCAATCATAACAGGCTCTGTGAACTTCCGTTTCTCACCTACAAAGGCTTCCATAAAGTCTTTGATTAAGTTATAAATATACTTTACACCTGGGGTGCGCTCTAGTAAGTCGTTGATAAATTCTAATATTGACTGGCCAAAGATTTTATTTCCGATATATCCAATTAGGGTAATTGATACAATGATAATTACAAAACCAAGACCATAACCAAGTGGAATTATATTGTCGATGGTATGAAATATCGAGATTATAATATAAAATGAAAGCGCCACCGGAATCACAAAAAGTAGTCCTCTCAAAAAATAGTTAAAGAGCTTGACACTAAGTCGTCGAAAATTGAAATTATTCATTTTGCTTACATTAAATCAAGGCCAATATCAGTTCGGTAGTATTTGCCAACATAGTTTATTTTTTTTGCTGCGTCTAATGACTTTAAAACCGCCTCATTAATGTTTTTACCAAAGGAGGTTATTGCCATTACTCTTCCGCCATTAGTTACCACGGAATCGTTGTTAGCTTTTGTTCCTGCATGAAAAACTAGGCTTTCTTTTATATCATTATATCCTGTTATAACTAGGCCTTTCTCAAAATCACCAGGGTAGCCGCCGGAAACCAAAAATACTGTTGCTGCAGTGTCGGCATCAAATTCCAAATTTAATTCGCCTACGGTATTATTAGCAATTGCTTGAAATACGGTTACAATGTCGTTTTTTAATCTTGGTAAAACTACTTCAGTTTCAGGATCGCCCATACGACAATTGAATTCTATTACAAATGGGTCGTCATGCATCATCATCAAACCTACAAATAAAAACCCCTTGTAATTAATGCCATTTTTTTGAAGTCCGTCTAATAAAGGAACGACAACACGTGATTCCACTTTTTTAATAAAAGCTTCATTTGCAAAAGGGACAGGACTTATAGCGCCCATGCCTCCGGTATTTAATCCGGTGTCCTTTTCGCCGATTCGTTTATAGTCTTTGGCACTCGGAAGTAATTTATAGTTTATGCCATCAGTAACAACAAAAACCGACAATTCGATGCCATCTAAAAACTCTTCTACCACCACAGTTGTCCCAGCATCACCAAATTTTTGATGTTGAAGCATCTCCGTAAATTCGTTTAATGCTTCATCATGGGATGTACAAATTAGTACGCCTTTGCCAGCCGCAAGGCCATCTGCTTTTAATACTATCGGTAGGCTGTGATTCTCAATATAAGCTATTCCATTCTCGAAATTTTCTTTTGTAAAAGTGGCGTATGTTGCTGTAGGAATGCCACATTCCAGCATAATTTTCTTACTAAAATCCTTGCTTCCTTCAAGTTGTGCAGCTTCTTTATTGGGGCCAATAACAGCGATATGTTGAAGAGAACTATCCTGTGCAAAGAAATCAACAATGCCATTCACCAAAGGGTTTTCGGCCCCAACCACCACCATTTGAATTGCATAATTCAAGCATGCATTACGAATGGAAACGAAATCGGTGTCAGAGAAATTAAGGTTTGTAGCTATCGCTGCCGTTCCTGCATTTCCTGGCGCTACAAATAGCGTAGTGCAAAGGTTGGATTGCAGAATCTTCCACGCAAACGTATGTTCACGTCCGCCACTGCCTAACAACAAAATATTCATGGTTGCAAAGATAATAATCGTTAGGCGTATTGTATGCTTTAAGTTATCGATATATTGGCCTAAAATGGGTTTAAACGATACTGTTAACGTGTTCGAATTTCCTTACCTTTGCTAACCCAAAATTTTCGAAAATGAAAATTACCTATTTTATCCTTCTCTTCTTCGTTTGCTCTATTGCAGGGAAGGCACAACAGGAGTTTACTTTACAGCAATGTATTGAAACTGCCTTGAAAAACAACATCCGATTAAAGCAATCTCAGCTCAGCCTTGCATCAAATGCTATTGATGTAAAAACGAGTAAAGCGGCCTTGTTGCCCAATGTTAATGGATCTTTTAGTGAAAATTTTAACTTTGGTAGAAATATCGACCCGATAAGTAATACATATATCAGCAACAGCACGCAATCGACAAATATGGGTGTGAATAGTACAGTCATTGTTTTCAATGGATTTCAACTCCTGAACAATTTAAAATTAGCGAAAGTTAATTATAATGCGGCTATATCGGATGTTGCAGCGCTGCAAAACGATTTAGCGCTGCAAGTTGCAGCCTCTTATCTTCAATTGATGTATGCGGAAGATAATTTAACGAATGCAAAAGCGCAGTTAGAAGTTACCTTGAGCCAGCGTAGTCGAGTTGAAATTTTGGTTAAATCAGGTAAGCTTGCAGAAAGTATGTTATATGAGCAAGATGCACAGAAAGCAAATGATGAATACAATGTGCAATTGGCGGAAAATGGCATAATCAGTGCTCGACTATCGCTTATTCAACTTATGGAACTGCCAGCAAATACCAAGTATGTAATTCAACGTCCAAATATCGCTTTGCCAACAACAGAGGCTTATGATGTCAATATTATTTATGAGCAATCTCTTGGAAAACGTCCTGAAGTAAAGAGTGCAGAATTGAGGAAAGAAGGTGCACTCATTTCTCAGAAGATGAGTATGGGTGCCTTTTATCCAAGGGTGTCCCTTTCGGCGGGTTTAAATACCTTGTACAGTAATAAATTTAAAACGTATGCCGGCATGACCGTTATCGGCGAGAAAATTATTGGTTATACTAAAAGTCCTTTTGACACGGTATTTACCACTGACTATCGTGTAAATTACGCACCTGTAAAATTTGGAGATCAATTAAATCAAAACTTTGGTAAATATGTAACACTTGGAGTAACTGTTCCCATTTTCAATAATCTTAAAATATACGGGAGCGTTCAAAAGTCGAGAATTAATTTAATGAATCAAGAGTTGAATTTATTGCAAACAAAAAACACCCTCTTGAAGAGCATACAGCAAGCCATTGCGGACGTAGAGGCTGCTAAAGCAAAATATGAATCCGCTTCAAAGAGCTTAATTGCTCAAAGTAATAATTTTTCGAACTTGGAATTGAAATACAATCAAGGGTTTAGTAGCTATCTCGATTATATTACCGCAAAAAACAATAAGGCTAGGGCAGAAGTAAATTTGCAACAAGCAAAATATGATCTTATTTTAAAGAGTAAGATTATCGATTTTTATAGAGGAATTAATATCACATTATAATCATAGAAAAAAATGAAACGTATCTTTTGGTGGCTTATTGGAATTGTATTTTTGTTGGTCGTTTTGGTTTTTGTAGGAACTAAAGCCGGATGGATAAATCAGGATAAGGGAATTAAGGTTTCTGTTACAAAAACCGAAAGGCATGATATTATTGAAACTGTGGCAGCTAATGGCAAAATACAGCCAGAAAACGAAATAAAAATCTCCTCAGATATATCAGGAGAAATTACGGCGCTCTTTGTAAAAGATGGTGATTATGTGCACAAAGGTCAGGTGCTGGCGAAAGTCAACCCTCAAAACTATCAATCACAACAAGAGCGTATTTCTGCATCTGTAGATCAAGCAAGGGCGCAGTTAGCGAATGCTAAGGCCAATAAAGCGCAAGCAGATGCTCGACTTATTTCAGAGGAGGCGGTATACAAAAGAAATGTAAATCTTCACAATCAAAAGGTGATTAGTGATGCTGAATTTGAGGCAAGTAAATCTACGTATGACATTGCCAAAGCGCAAGTTGATGCTGCGGTGCAAACCATCAAAGCCTCAGAGTTTGCCATAAATAGCGCACTTGCTTCATTAAAAGAGTCGAACGATAACCTAGGTAAGACTACCATTACAGCACCAAATGATGGAACTATTTATGGCTTGAAAATAGAACGTGGAGAACGCGTTGTCGGTACTTCACAAATGGCTGGAACCGAAATGATGCGTGTGGCGGATTTAAATTACATGATGGTAATTGTTGATGTGAACGAAAATGATATTGTACGTGTTCATCGTGGCGATACCACCATGATTGAAGTTGATGCTTATCCTAATCGCAAATTTAAAGGTGTTGTTTATGAGATAGCTAACGCAGCGAAATCAACCACCACGGTCAGCACAGATCAGGCTACAAATTTCGAGGTTAAAATTCGTTTTGTCCCTGAATCTTATGCAGATATAAAACTGAAATTAGCAAGCAACGAATCGCCTTTTCGCGCGGGTATGAATGCAACGGTTGATATACATACCAATCGAAAAGACAATGCATTTTGTATCCCGATTGAGTGTGTAACCACACGTGACAAAAACGAAAAAAACAAAAAGGCCACTGCCGACAAAACAACCATCGTTAAAGACGATATGGAGCAAGTTATTTTTGTTATTGATAGCGTTGGCAAAGCCAAGAAAGTTGTTGTTTCCACGGGTATGCAGGATGATAAGTTCATTGAAATAACATCGTCTATTGACGAGAATCTTCAAATTGTAAATGGGCCATATTCCGCCGTTTCTCGCACACTCAAGGAAGGTGATAAGCTTATGATTGTCGACAAATCTAAACTTTACGAAAAATAGGACGCCATCATTAACATCAAAAGCACTTACCATGATTCGAAAAAACCTAGCTAATGGAGTAACTTGTCTTAATTTAATTTGCGGTTGTCTATCAATTTTATATTGTATTCGAGTTGATTTACAAACGGCTGCATCGTTTATCGTAGCGGCTGCTCTTTTTGATTTCCTCGACGGGTTTGTAGCTCGATTGGCAAATGCGTATTCGGAAATTGGAAAGGAGCTTGATTCTTTAGCAGATGTTGTGAGTTTTGGTGTTGCGCCAGGCTTTATTCTATTTTCACTTTTTTATTACGACAGTAACTTTTTGGGAATCGATTTCGACCCTATGAGAAATTGGTATTCTTTCGCCGCATTTTTATTGCCTTGTGGAGCTGCCTTGCGTCTCGCTAAGTTTAATATTGATAAACGACAGTCCGATGGTTTCATTGGCGTTCCGGTGCCTTCTATTGGTTTTGTTGTGGCTTCAATGCCCTTTATTGTTTTCGACAATAAAACACCGGAATGGTTGAGCATTTTTTTGGTTCATCCAATCACTTTAATTTTTATTATTTTAGGTTTATGTTATCTGATGCTTTCTGAGATTAAATTAATTTCCTTAAAATTTAAAACGTATGATGTTGCATCGAATAAATCGAAATATATTCTATTGGTATCTGGGGTGATTTTGTTTTTTCTGCTTCAATTTAAAGCGTTCCCACTTATAATTTTGTCGTATATTTTCATCTCCCTTACCATCGGTAAGGAATCCAAAGAGATCGTATAATTATCTCGGCACGATGCTTTTTAATTCGCTCACTTTCGTTTGGTTTTTTCCACTTGTTGTTGCGGGTTATTTTCTTTTACCTTCTCGTTTTCGCAATGTATTTCTTCTGGCAGCGAGTTGCTATTTTTATATGTATTTCAACCCAGTGTACATCCTGATTTTGGTATACACTATTTTAGTTGACTTTATCGCAGGAATAAAAATCGAACAAAATAATGGAAACCCAAAATTACGGAGACGCTGGCTATATGCGTCTTTGTTGGCTAACCTAGGAGCATTAGTTTTTTTTAAATATGCAGGCTTCTTGCTTGAAAATATTTTTACTGTTTTTAGTTTTGTGGATATCCATCAAGGGTTTTCATTTTGGCATATTGTGTTGCCGATAGGCTTATCCTTTCATACGTTTCAAGCAATTAGTTATACCTTGGAGGTTTATCATGGAAATCAAAAGGCCGAAAACAATATTCTCGTTTATGCGCTTTATGTAATGTTCTTTCCACAACTTGTTGCAGGCCCAATCGAACGCCCACAAAGGCTATTGCACCAATTTAAAAGAGAGCATTATTTAACGTATGGAAATTTTGCAATTGGCATGCAATGGATGATATGGGGTTTATTCAAGAAGATAGTTGTTGCGGATAATCTAGCAACACTTGTCGATCGTATTTATGAACACCCTCAAAATCATCAAGGGTGGCCACTTATTTTGGCGACGATACTTTTTGCATTTCAAATTTATGGCGACTTTAGTGGCTACAGCGATATAGCTCGTGGTGCTGCAAGGATTATGGGCTTCGACTTGAGTATTAACTTTAATTTGCCTTATTTTTCCTCAAATGTGAGTGAATTTTGGAGGCGATGGCATATCTCCCTTTCGAGTTGGTTTCGTACCTATGTTTATTTTCCGATGGGAGGCAATTATCGTAAAGCTTTTCGTAACACGTTTATTACATTTGCACTTAGCGGGTTGTGGCATGGCGCAAATTTCACCTACCTTGTTTGGGGAATCCTGAATGGAATCTTTGTTTTCCTTGATAAGCTACTTTCGAAAACGAAGATACAAACTCCAGCCATACTGCGCGTTTTTTTGACTTTCGCTTTAATTGACTTTTGTTGGATCTTTTTTCGGGCAGCATCTATTGCGGATGCTCGTTACGTAATTACACATCTGTTTTCAGATATGCGATTTTCATCTATGATGACCTATGGTGCAGAACGTCATGTATGGCTCATCTCCATATTTATGCTTTGCTTCATGGTCATAGTTGAATGGATTACTAAAGCGGACTCGGTAATTGGATGGTGGCAGAAAACGCAGCGATGGCAGCGACTTTTGTTTTTAAATATGTTACTTTTCTTTATGTTATTTTTTGGTGTTTTTGAGCATCGAACTTTTATCTATTTTCAATTCTAATTCATGAAAATAATTTTAAAAATACTTATCAAATCACTGCTCTATACTAGTCCTATTTGGATTCTATTTATTTATCTTGAAGTTGGTTTAAGTAAGATAGAGAATACCTATTCGTATAAGATGCGAAACTTTGAAAATAAAGGCCGCGATTGTGTGGTTCTCGTTCTTGGCAACTCTGAAATATTGAAAGGTGTTAATCCAGAGTATATGCATTTGCCTGCCTATAATATGGCACATGTAAGTCAAAATTATGTTTTAGATGAGCAAATCCTAAAAAAACTTATTCTTCAAATGCCTAGATTGAAGTATGTATTGTTGGGTGTGAGTTATATCTCCTTTGGCGACGACCTTCAAAGTGGTGAAGAAGCATGGAGGCTGGCGTTTTATCGAAAGCATTATAGACTTGACTTTGACAGCCCTTTTGACATCAAAGACGTGTCCAATGTGTTTCGCTACACGCCATATGAATCACTTAAATTATTTTCGCAAAACTTCAATTCCAATCTGGTGAATGGATTGCAACCAACGGGTTGGATGAAAACTGATGATTGCGAATCTAAGGACACAACGGCTGAATTTTCAATTGCACAAGCCAGTCGGCACACCCAGGCACTAAAGGAAGAGAATATCTCTAAAAATATTATGGCCTTGCGAAATATTTTATCAATGTTGAAGAAGAAAGGTGTTCGGCCAATTCTGGTTCGTACACCTGTAATGCAAAATTACTACACTCATCTCAACGCATTATGGATGAATAAAAACGATAGTTTACTGGCTGTTATAAATAGTGAATTTTCATTGGATATTTTAGACTTTTCAAAATGCAATGAATCAACGGATCCTTCTCTCAAAAATGGATTTAATGATGTTAACCATCTCAACCTTGAAGGCTCGAGGCATTTGGCTAAATTAATTTGTGATGAAATTTCAGGACAATAATTGAATATTATTTCCTATAAAAAAACGATTCTAGAATTTGATGTTCAAGAAATTTAAAACTTTAGAGGATTCAAAAGGAGGCCTTATCTAACCAAGAGAATGGTGCCGTTCTCGAAATGTTCTTTGTCGCCTTTATCAAGTATATAAAGTTTGTATATATATATTCCTTCTTCCACAGGAGAGCCATTAAAGGAGCCATCCCAACCGCAAGGCTTTTTAGCATCGCAATCTTTTAACGACGAATAAACTAATGTACCCCAGCGATTGTAAATTGAAAAGTCATAATGTTTGACGAATGTTACCGTAGGGCCAATCAGTTCATTTTTCCCATCGTTATTTGGAGAGAAAGCATTAGGCATAAAGTAGTGAAAATCTTCTTCAATAAAAATTGTATCGTAAGATGTTGCAGTACAATTAAAATTATTCTTCACGGAGAGCTGAACAATAAAAACTCCGGTATCGGTGTATTTGTGAAACCACTGTTTGTCGGCCGTCCAATCCAAAAGCTGACCATCACCAAATTGCATTTGTATTGAATCAGTGAAAATACTTTTGTTGGAGAAGTATACTGTGTTATTAGAAATTTTGACTTTCACAGGCGTGGCTGTAAATCGAGCAATTGGAGTGTTGTTATTAATAATGTAGTCTGTTTTTACAATGGTATTAGAACATCCCCAAGCAGATATAAGGCGCAGGCTCACCGAATATTTACCTGCCTTGACATAAGTGTGAGCCGGGGTTCTTGAAGTGTCTTCACCACCATCTCCAAAATTCCAGAGGTAACGGCAGTTTATATTATTGTTGCTTTTATCAACGAAGGTAACTTGAAATGGATTACAGCCAACACTGTCGGAAGCCACTACGAAGTTAGGCTGTGGCAATTGCTCTACATTAATCCAAATGGAGTCTGAAACAGGCAAGCTACATCCATCACTCAAGGTAAGTTTGTAATACCTGCTGCTGTCGGGATTAAAGGTTATGTTAGACTTCGTTCCAAGCCCATTACTCCAAAGAAATTGATATTTCGTAGCATCAAATCCGCCGCTGGCTTGGGATTGAAGTGAGACCTTTTCGTTCCTGCAAATTTGCATTGAAGGAGTAAGAATTTTTAGTTTTAATGCAGGATATACAATAATCTCAACCTCATCGCTGTCATTAACCAAAGTGCAATTATCACGGAATACGACGCGGTATTTTGTGTTTACCGTTGGTGCAACCAATATCGAACGTGTATTGCCAGCAATAATATTATGCGTAATATCTATCCATTTGAATTTATATCCATTGGCATCACCACCACTAACTAGGCTTGGGTCGAGAATGGAGGATTGCCCATTGCATATTGTTCTATCTGGGCCTGCGTTAATTTTCAACGGATCGCGCACTGTAATTTTAATTAAGGCAGAGTCGGATTTTAAAGTGCAATAGTCTGTTAACACTACTTTGTAGGCCGATGTAACATAAGGTGTCACTTTGGTTGATTTACCACTGCCAAGGCCATTATCCCAAACAAATTTGTAACTCGTACTGTCTCCGCCGGTGCCATCAACAAAGAGGTCGACACTATTGCCACGACAAATGGTAGTGTCATTAGGGAATTTAATAATCAGTGCTGGTCGGTGAACTATTTTTACATAATCTGTATCTGATTTTGGTGTGCAATTGTCGGATAGAATTACCTTGTAGGTTGTTGTTGCACTCGGTGTAACTATAAAATAATTTCCATTTCCTATGAATGAATTTGTGGTGGAGTCGCGCCAAGTTAAAGTATAGTGCAATGAATCGCCACCCGATGAACGAGCATATAATTTAGCAGATTGACCGATACAAATAATACTATCAATTCGTGCTACTATTTTAAGGGGATTCAAGCTGAAAATTGTTACTTCATCGGTATCGTTTAATGAAGTACAATTATCAGATAGCACCACATAAAATTTGGATTGCGAATTTATAATAGGAGAAGTTATTTGTGGTCCATTTCCAATTGGAGAGAAAGACGCATTGTACCAGATATAATTATAGTTCGGTGCATAACCGCCACTCGCACTTTTTACTTTTAAAGTTGTGGTTGTTCCTTGGCAGATGATCGTGTCTGCCATAGCACTGATGTCAAGTCGCGTTCTTAAATACACTACAACATCATCAGTATCTGATTTGCTTGTGCAATTGTCCTTCACTACTACATAATAATTCGAGGTTACCGTCGGTGAAACAGTATAGAATGAACTTGAGCTAATAAGAACATTGGCCGCATTAAACCACTGATAACTGTAACTGCTTGCATTACCTCCGGTGGTATTTACTACATGCAGTGTTGCATTTTGCCCGATACAAATGGCCGTATCGTTATTTGCATTTACATTTAAATCACCTCTAACAAAAATGGTTACAAAACTGCTGTCATTTTGTGAAGTGCAATTGTCTTTTAAAATTATTTTATAAGTAGTTGTAACTAAAGGACTAACTATAACCTGCTTTCCTATACCTGCATTGTTATTCCAATTATAGCTGTAGTTTGGAGCAAACCCGCCATTGCCAGAAGCATAAAGCATTACACTTTGTCCCTTGCAAATAGTGGTATCGGATCTTGGTGTTACCGTAAGTTTTAAGCGAACATTAATAGTTATGAACGCGGTATCATTTCCTTTGGTGCAACCATCGCTAAGTATTACGCGGTATGTTTTGGTATTCGCGGGAAACACTGTTTTGAAGTTGCCAGTGCCGACGCCATTATCCCAAGTTAACGAATATCCTGGGGCATAGCCACCAGAGGGTATAACATGAAGAACAGCACTTTGCCCCTTGCAGATGGTGGTGTCAGCGTATGCAGTTATTTTTAATGGACTACGCAGTGTAAGAGCAACTGAATCTTCTTCGGAACAAAATCCATTACCTACAATAACATGATAGATCCTATCTCCATCAAGAAGCACCTTTGGATTCGCAATTGTACTATCGCTTAGCCCTATTTTTGGATACCAACGGTAAATAGTACCACCTGAAGCCTGTAGCATTAGGCTATCGCCAATGCAAACGCTTGTGTCTCTTCCTGCATAAGGTATTGGACGAGGTAAAACTACAATCCTAACGCTATCAAAATTCTCACATCCAGCTTGATTTAATGTTCTTAAATATATTTTTGTGGTCGTTGGAGGCGAAACATAAAGGTTGTTTAGACTTGAATCTCGGATATAAAAGTTACTATACCATTTGTATTTAAAGGCGACATCGCACGTTAATTGAATGCTATCACCCAAGCATAATGTATCGTCGGTGTTAAATATATTAGCAACTGGTCGAACAATAGCCATGTCGTTCAACGATTTATTACTTCGTGTAAGAGGAGCAGAGGCTTCAACCCTAAATCTATATCCAGTGCCATTGGGGGTGTTAACTGGAATACGAACCAGGATGCTGTCTATTTGAGTTGCAATTGTTTTTTGTCCAACATATTGAAAGTTTTGAAATCCACCATTTCCATCACTCATTTGCACCCGATATACATTGGAATCGGCATATACGCCATAGGCACGGTATGGCAAATAGAAAGAATCTCCAGGACACTTAGCAAGCGCAGTCCTATTGATTAAAATAAAGTTGTCATCTTCAAAATGAGACAAGAAGGTACCCCAGGCAGTGCCAAGCATATTCCCATAGCTTGTAGCGGTGTCGGCATTTAAATAAAACCGCAGGTTGTTGGTGTTATAGCCCGAAATATAGATGCTTCCATAGTCGTTAACACTTATTCCATAGCCATAGGCATAGGAGTACCCTGAACTCACTTGAACACTCGACCCGCGAACACTCCAAGCGCAGCCTCCATCGGGTTTATATTTTACGCCATAGCAATGATAACCAGACCAACCATTCAAATTATTATAATAGGGGAATGGGGTATTGCAAATCCAAGGCATTCCATTCATCATCATCCAATTCCAGTTATACACAATGCCTGTTACAAAACAAGCGCCTGAGGCATTTGCCGTTACATCATATCCATAAGCCCAAGCGTTACCTGCACTTTGGATATTTTTCGCCCACTGAAAGACACCATTCGTGTTGAGTTTGACGATAAAGGATCCGTAGCCATTGGTGGGTGCTGTGAGTGTAAGGTTACCAAAGGTTGCCTGGCCATAATAATACCCTGTTACAAACATATTACCATAGCCATCACCACCGATGGAATAGGCGTAGCCATATTGACTCCCGCTTGGGCAGTTTGTTGCCCATTGCGCTGTGCCTCCTTTATCATATTTCGCAATAAAACCATTATACCATGTTCCCGAAGTATTGTAAAGTGTTGTACCTCCAAACGTGGCACTACCTTGGTACCAACCAACAATATAAGCATTCGCTGAGTCATCTACGGTTACATCGTAACCATAATCCACACCACCACCACCACCTTGCCTAACCCATGCAATAACACCCTGGCTGTTGTATTTAACAAGAAAAATATCATAGTTATTGAACGAAGTCAGATACATGTTACTCAACGGATAGGATTGGCTAAGGAAAGCACAGAATCCGGTAAAGTATCCAGTTACGTATACCGTTCCATTTGGAGTGCAATCTACACCATAGGCATGTTCAGCAGTATTACTTCCAAAACGATTAACCCATTGGCATAGTCCATTTTTGTTGTATTTGGCCACAAAGGCGTCGGTGCTGCCAAGGGAATACATAATTTTGCCATTACTGAAGGTGCATGTTCCCGAGAAAGACCCCACGATATAACAGTTATCGGCACTATCTACTGCACATGAATAGCCTAAATCACTTCCAGAACTGCCTGCCGAAGTCACCCAGAGTAAGGCTCCAGTGGTATCATATTTCGCAAGGAAAATATCCTGACCACCCACACTTGTAATTTGAGTTCCACTGAAGTTGGCAGTGCCGTTGTAATAACCGGTTACGTAGCAATTACCATTTTTATCGGTTGCACTGCGATAATACACCATATTCTGTCCACTGGCACCTTGCGCCCAGCGAAAGCGTTGTGCCTGAGCTGAGAAAGCGCAAAATAACAAAAGAAGAAAGTATAGGTGCTTCATGCAGAAATTTAGAGACAAAAAGCAAAATTAGTATTATTAACTATCAAATGGCAATAGAATTGTAAAATTTTGGCAATATATTGCAGCTAAAATGCAACTATTGTTAAGTCATGACGTTTTGGTCGTAGAAACTGAAAAAGGTTGCAATGGCTGATTATGTTTGTTAATTGCGTTTTGTTAATGCATCCATTAATAAAAAAGGCCATCACATGGTGATGGCCTTTTTTATTAGAAATACAAGTGTATTATTTGATTTCTGAGCAGTTTTCGAATTTGTAAATACCTGATGCATTCTTTTTCCAAATTACAACAGCATAGCGTAAGTTCTCGGTTTTCCATGTGCTATTTAATGATGTTGTAAAGGTTTTTGATACAACACGTCCAGTTTCGATGCTGCCATTTGCTAAAACATCCCCGAAAGTAGTAGAGAATGAACCACGTAAAACATGATTGTGAACTTGAGTGGCATTGGCACCACCGGTTGCCAATTGTTGCGATGCAATAATCCCATCTTCTAATATATAAGCAGCGATATAATAATCACCAGAGGCGGCCTTGAAGAATTTAGTTTTTACATCTAAAGTAACATTGGATCCGCTGATAGTTTTACCTATATAGCAATTAGCGGTTGGAGTCTGCGATGTAAACAAGTCTGATGCACCTTTAATTTTATTTGCAGTAGCTGTGATATCTGTATAAACACCTGCAGGGAAAATCAAAGTGTCGGCACCAGCAATGCGAGGCACAGAAGTTGTTTTATATTGAGCATAGTTCATTAGTTCATTCCCGGCAGCACATGACATCGCATCCGTAGAGTGTACGCTCATAGCTACAACATTGCTTTCACCAATTAAGTCTATAGACTTATTAAATCCAGGTATTCCGTATGATCCACAGGGTGGGCACCAAGTGGCGGTAATGTCCATCATAAAGAAACGTTGTTTGCTATCTGCAACCTGGCAATTTCCATCAGTTTCAGTTGCCAATTTATTGTAGTTTACTGAGTTAGGGTCCATACAGCCCTTGATGGTGGTTGATTTTTTCTTACAAGATAACGTGGCAGTTGTAAGCATTGAGGCTGCCAATACGAAGGTTAAAAACTTTTTCATGATATGATAATTTTGTGTTGGTTGAAAAATTGAATTTTTGCAATTAAGAGAAAAATACCGGGACAATAAAAATAAAATTGTAAAAAAGCGTCTAAAAGTCTAATTTCCTTGTTTTGTTACAAACAAATAACAATCCTTTTGCTAATAATGATTTAGTTTAGCTTAAAATTGCATTATGAAACGTGTCGGAATTATTGTTATAGTTGTGTTGTTTTTTGGGAGCTTTATGCAAGCTCAGGTGCATCATGCCCCAAAAGAGAATGACGATGACTCTACTCTTGTTATTCATAAATCTCAAACTCAAAATGTTGGAATTGATTGGAGTGACATCAAGCCAAAACTGGTGATTGGTGGAAATGTGGGATTATCTTTTTTTAGCAACGGGAACATCAACTACACTCTTTTTCAAATTTCACCACAAATCGGCTATAAAGTGAAGGAACATGTTATTGCAGGAGCAGGAGTGCAGCTTTTGTCAATAAGCTCTGGTCGCAAATCATATTGGGAATATGGGCCAGATGTTTTTTTGCGTGCCCATTTATTGGAAACATTTTTTGCGCAAGCACAATTTGAGTATTTAAATTTCGAAGATTATTTGTTGCCCGGTAAGAGGGTCTGGAATCCAGCCATGCTTTTTGGATTTGGCTATGGCACTTATGGATATAGCTTTGGAATATATACCAATGTGATTCAAAATAGATTTAGCGATCAAATTTATCCTGGTAATTTTTATGTCGGACAAAGGCCTTTCTTTTTTAAAGGTCAATTACTTTTTAATTTAGACAACTAATGCAATTTAACGGTGTTGTAAAGTCAAAACTTTCTGGTGTTGGTACAAGTATTTTTGCTGTGATGTCGCAACTGGCAAACGAGCAAAAGGCGATAAATTTAGCACAAGGATTTCCTAATTTCATGTGTAACAAAGATCTAATATCTTTGGTGAATAAGTTTATGAATAAAGGGTTTAATCAATATGCTCCCATGCCGGGATTACTTTCCTTGCGTGAGCAAATTGCGATTAAAACTGAGAAGCTTTATTCAGCTGTTTACAATCCAGAGACCGAAATTACAATTACCCCAGGAGGAACATTGGCAATTTATGCTGTAATTGAAGCGCTTGTGATGCCAGGTGATGAGGTAATCATTATTGAACCCTGCTATGACTCTTATTCGCCCTCGGTGCGACTTGCTGGTGGAGTGGCGAAATTTGCTCGATTGCAATTTCCGAAGTTTACAATAGATTGGAATGAGGTGAAGAAATTGGTGACCTTTAAAACGAAGATGATTATCATCAACACACCCCACAATCCAACGGGAACTATACTTACTGCCTCAGATATGTTAAAGTTGGAGAAGATTGTGGAGAATTCGGATATTGTTGTTATGAGTGATGAGGTTTATGAACATATCATATTTGATGGCGTCGAGCATCAGAGTGTTTGTCGCTTTCCTAAACTTGCCGAACGCAGTGTGGTAATAAGTTCATTTGGTAAGACTTATCATACTACAGGTTGGAAAATGGGGTATTTTTTGGCGCCCGAGAACTTAACACGTGAAATCCGCAAAGCCTATCAATTTATGGCTTTTGCCGCCAACACCCCGATACAGCATGCCCTTGCCGAATATATTAAGAACGAAGACGAATACTTGAATTTGCCTGCCTTTTACCAAGAAAAGCGCGACTATTTTAAAAAGCTCTTGAAAGGAAGTAAATTTAAATTACTTCCATGCAGTGGCAGTTACTTTCAATGTGTTGGATATGAGAAAATTTCAGACCTGTCAGATGTTGAATTTGCAAAAAAAATAACATTAGAAAACAAAGTAGCCACCATTCCTATTTCTGTTTTCTATCATAATGCATCGGATAATAAAGTATTGCGACTTTGCTTTGCGAAGGACAACGAGACGCTTGAAAAGTCTGCTGAAGCACTCACGCAGCTCTAGCAAGGCTAACTATATTATTACCCGCGCATAACTTCCGCGAGTATGTTATGTGACTTAATTTCACGAAAGTTTAATAAGTGAATTTTATAATAATTTAAAAGACCAACTAATAGGTTGTTTCTTTGTGTTTTGCTAATTTTCACATCTTTCAAACTATTGTCGTCAGCTCTTAAAATCAGTTTCAATGCCTCACTTTCTTCTTCAGACATGAAATCGCTATGAAGGTTTTTGTCTCGTCCAAATACGCCATCTCGTAAGTTAAAATACGTGGTACTCTCGTCGCTATATTCGTTAGGATATAGTCCTAAAAAGCGACTGTAATTTACAAGGAAGAAGTGAGGAAAAACAGCAGGTACAGTTGATTCTGAATTGATGTATTTTAGTACATGCTCAATAAATTCAAAAAGATCGGCATGTGGCTCATCGTCTACAATGGTTTTATACAATATTTCTGCAATAAAAAGCGTAATGGCTTGCTTTCCAAAGTCGGTTTGCAAGGAATGCATCGGCTCATAACATTGGGCATCTTTGAGTGTATTAAATGCGGAGCTCGTTTTTTTACTATCCATATCCAATCGAATTAGGGTTAATGGAAGGAAAAGCGAAGCAGAGAAAGCACTTTTTTTACCCCTAAAGCCACGAACCATGAAGGTTTTTAAACCAAAGTCACGGGTAAAGATCTTCACAATAAGGCTATTATCCCCATATTTTAAGGCATGTAGCACAATACCATGGCTTTTTTGCTGCATTATTCAGATAAAATATAAATAGTTTAAAAAATAAAAGACATTACTTGCAATAAGGTTTGAAAATTCAAAAGTACGTTTCTATCTTCGCCCTGTTTTTAAATCTTCTTCAGGTTTTAAAATTAGCTCTTATTTTGTACTCTTAAAAACGAAAGTTTATAACACTTAAATTAAAAAAATGAACTGGTTTACACAAGCATTTTCATCAACCATCGGAAAGAAGTTAGTAATGGGCTTCACGGGGTTATTCCTAATCTTATTTCTAATCGTCCATTGCGGCATAAATTGCCTGGTTTTTTTATGCGACGACGGTGAGCTATTCAACAAGGCCGCCCATTTTATGGGTACCAACTTTTTTATTCGCGCAGGCGAAATTGTGCTATTTGCTGCTTTAATATGGCACGTTGTTCAGTCGGCTATTGTTACCCGAACCAATGCTAAAGCGCGTCCTGTTGGATATGCGTACAATAAAAACAGCAGTCCATGGTACAGTCGCAGTATGGGCTTGTTAGGCACATTGATTTTAATGTTCCTAATTATTCATTTGGCTCATTTTTGGGTTCAGTCACGTTTTGTTGGTCTGGATTCAATAAAATACCAAGGCGAACATTATGATGATTTATATGTTTTGATGATGGAGACCTTTAGTAATTTATGGGTGGTAATTATCTATTTTTTAGCAATGATTTCATTGTCATACCATCTTTTACATGGCTTTCAATCGGCATTTCAGACTCTAGGGATAAACCATAAAAAGTACACACCATTTATTAAACTCCTTGGAACTATCTATAGTATTTTAATACCATTATTATTCGCCATCATGCCTATCGTTCTTTACCTTAAAGGTTTAGGCTGTTGTCAATAAAAAGCTTCAAATTCAAATACACCAGCATTCGATCTTAAAAAATATTACCCTTTAAATTAACTAAAATGTTAGATAGCAAAATACCTGAAGGCGCAATAGAAACAAAGTGGAGTAAATACAAAAGTTCTGTTCCACTTGTTAACCCGTCCAACAAACGTAATTTGGAAGTACTTATCATTGGTTCTGGGCTCGCTGGCGCATCTGCTGCCGCTGCCTTAGCGGAATTAGGATATAAAGTTAAAGCTTTTTGTTTTCAAGATTCTCCAAGACGAGCGCATAGTATCGCTGCGCAAGGAGGTATCAACGCTGCAAAAAATTACCAAAATGATGGCGACAGTACATATCGGCTTTTTTACGATACTATTAAAGGTGGTGACTATCGCTCTCGTGAAGGAAATGTGCATCGGCTTGCAGAAGTTAGCACCTCAATTATTGATCAATGTGTGGCTCAGGGTGTTCCATTTGCTCGTGAATATGGCGGCTTATTAAGCAATCGTTCTTTTGGAGGTACGCAAGTTCAACGTACTTTTTATGCAGCAGGACAAACTGGCCAACAATTGTTGTTAGGAGCTTATTCTTCATTAGAACGCCAGGTAGGAATGGGAACGGTTCAGATGTTCTCTCGACACGAAATGCTTGATGTGGTGAAGATAGAAGGCAAGGCTCGTGGAATAATAGCCAAGAACTTAATAACCGGTAAGCTAGAACGTTTCTTTGGTCATGCAGTGTTGCTTTGTACCGGTGGTTATGGAAATGTATTTTATCTAAGTACTAATGCGATGGGTGCCAATGTAACGGCCGCTTGGCGGGCACATAAGCAAGGTGCATTAATGGGAAATCCATGTTTTACGCAAATTCATCCAACATGTATTCCGGTAAGTGGCGATCATCAGTCTAAATTAACATTGATGAGTGAATCGCTGCGTAACGATGGAAGAATTTGGGTTCCTAAAAAACAAGGCGACGATAGAAGCCCGAATGACATTCCTGAAGAAGAAAGAGATTATTATTTGGAAAGAAAATATCCAGCATTTGGTAATTTAGTGCCTCGTGATGTAGCTAGCCGTGCTGCTAAGGAGCGCTGTGATGCTGGTTTTGGCGTTGGTCCAAGTAAGATGGCGGTGTACCTTGATTTTAAATTTAACATGATGCGCTATGGCCGTGTGGAAGCCACAAAAAATGGACTTGCGAATGCTAGCGATGACGAGATTCTGAAATTAGGAAAGGATGTTATCAAAGAAAAATATGGTAACCTTTTCGATATGTATAAACAAATCACTGGAGAGAACCCATACGAAACTTCGATGCGGATTTATCCGGCAGTGCATTATACGATGGGTGGCTTATGGGTTGATTACGACTTAATGACAACTGTGCCAGGAATGTATTGTTTGGGTGAAGCTAACTTTAGCGACCACGGCGCCAATCGCTTGGGAGCGTCTGCCTTAATGCAGGGCTTGGCGGATGGATACTTTGTAATTCCATATACAATCGGTTCATATTTAAACAAAGAAATTGCTACTAAGGCAATACCTACTAATCATCCGGCATTCGAAGAGGCAGAACAAAAGGTGCAAGGGATACTTTCTAAATTAATTGGTATCAAAGGATCAAAAACCGTTGAGAGTTTCCATAAGCGTCTAGGGAAGATTATGTGGGACAAATGTGGTATGGCTCGTAATGAAAAAGGACTGAAAGAAGCTATCGAAGAAATAAAAGCATTACGCAATGAATTTTGGAGTGACGTGCGTGTTCCTGGATCACAATTTGAATTTAATCCTGAGCTCGATAAAGCCTCACGTGTAGCCGATTTCTTAGAGTTGGGAGAGCTAATGTGTATCGATGCCTTAAATCGTAATGAAAGTTGTGGTGGCCACTTCCGCGAAGAGTCGCAAACTGAAGAAGGGGAAGCATTGCGTGACGATGCCAACTTCGCCTATGTGGCAGCCTGGGAGTTTAAAGGAGAAAGTGATTGGCAGCTTCATAAAGAAGAGTTGAAATTTGAAAATATAAAGATAGCTCAACGTAGTTATAAATAAAAAATACTAAAAAAAATTAAATTTTCTAACCGGAATTCAAAAAGATATCATGGAAATTAAATTAAAAGTTTGGAAACAAAAAGACGCTGTAAGTGAAGGTCGTTTAATCGATTATAATGTTAATCATGTTTCACCCGATATGTCGTTTCTCGAAATGTTCGACGTGTTAAATGAAGAGCTTATTGTGAAGGGCGAAGAGCCAATTGCCTTTGACCACGATTGTCGTGAAGGGATTTGTGGAATGTGCAGTATGGTAATTAATGGCCGTCCGCATGGGCCTTTGGAAGGGGTTACTACTTGCCAGCTTCATATGCGAAGTTTTAAAGATGGCGATACGATTGTGGTAGAACCATGGCGTGCTCAGGCCTTTCCTGTGCTTAAAGACTTAGTGGTAAATCGCACTGCATTTGATCGGATTATTGCAGCAGGCGGATTTATTAGTGTGAATACAGGAAATGCACAAGATGCAAACAACCTTCCAATTAAGAAAGAAGATGCAGATGATGCTTTTATGAGTGCCTCTTGTATCGGTTGTGGCGCATGTGTGGCTGCATGTAAAAATGCATCTGCGATGTTGTTTGTTTCAGCTAAAGTTTCGCAATTGGCTAAATTACCTCAAGGCCAGCCAGAAAGATATACTCGCGTTGCTGCTATGGTTGCACAAATGGACAAGGAAGGATTCGGCGCATGCACCAATACCGGAGCTTGTAGTGCAGAGTGCCCTAAAGAAATATCTCTTACAAATATTGCATTAATGAATAGAGATTATATGCAAGCCAAGTTTTTGGAGAACGAATAATTAATAGTATTGATAAATAAAAAACCACGCTTGATACAAGCGTGGTTTTTTATTTATTATTTATTTGTTTGGATTGTTTTATGTTAATCTCGACTTCTGCCAGTATATATCATTACATAATACATTAAGGTAGCCAATGACGATAATGCTGCGATTACATATGTCATCGCCGCCCATTTTAAAGCGTCCTTCGAACTTTCATGCTCCTCTCGATCTAACATGTGTGTATTGTTTAACCAAGCTAAAGCTCTGCGGCTTGCATCAAATTCCACAGGTAAGGTAACAAAAGAGAAAACTGTGGTAAGCGCAAAAACCATGATTCCAATAAGTAATAAATTTGGGAAACGGCTTATTAATAAAATGCCAGCGAGCAGAATCCACTGTACATATTGGGAGGATATGCTTACAATAGGCACCAAGCGGCTGCGGAGGGTAAGCCAAGTATATGCTTGTGCGTGTTGCACGGCATGCCCGCATTCGTGGGCAGCAACAGCAGCTGAAATCACGGAATTGCCTGAATAAACATCGGCACTTAAATTAACAGTTTTATCCAAGGGATTGTAATGGTCGGTAAGTTGACCTTCAACACTAATAACTTTAACATCATAGATGTTGTTGTCTTTTAGCATTTTTTCTGCTATTTCTTTTCCTGTAAGCCCATTGCGCAGTGTAATGACTGAATACTTTTTTACTTTGCTTTTAAATCTCCAACTTACAATAAGACTAAGGGCAAATGCCACAATTCCTAAAATAATTCCCATAATGATATTTGATTTTTAAAAATATAAATGTGTTATGCAAATTTAATACAATTCGTTGAAATGCGACAAAAAAGGCAGTAATGTCTGACAATCTGCAATAAAAGTCATTTTTTTTCGGCCGAATTATTGGTTTTGCCCCGAAGCATAAAAAGCAAGTAAAAGAAAAGTAATACCATCATCCAGGTAAGCATACCAAATCCTCCAAAATAATGATAGCCATCAATTCCTATCGTGTCCCGTCCCACAATCGCATTAATTGCGGCAATGACGATTATAATCCAAAAAACAGATTTATGGAGCAGTGTATGTGCATCATAAAAAGAAATTATCAATGCGATATAAACAAAAAGCAGTGACACCAAGTGGTATTCCCAGGTAATGCCAGAAAGCAAGTGCGTTACAATTAAAATTAAAGCAACTTCGAAAATTGTTGTCTTCTTCTTCCTAAATTTGAGATAGGCGAGACAACTGAGAAAGAGTATGAAGATAAGAAGAAAACTATAGAAATAAACACGCTTTGCTAAGGATTCATTCCAATGCAAGAGGTTGTAGTTATAGCCTTGTCCATCCGACATTGGAAGTGATATTTTGTATATCGCTGCAGAAAGGCTGTAGTTTTGGAAATTTGGTTCCACCCGACCTTGCTGAAAAGGCTCAAGGAAGGAGGTATAGTAATGCTGTAAATCTATAATCCCGGAATCAATGCCGCGCCAAACTATTGGCAACGCCACACAAAATAAAACTACAATTGCTCCTTTCAAATAGGATTTGAGGCTTCCGCGAAAGGCCAGCCAGATAAGGAAAAAAATAGGGATTACTTTAATGAATGTTGCAATTACAAAGCAAATAACAGCTGCGGTTTCCTTGTTTTTCAGGAATAACAAAATGCCTGTTAGGCAAAGGGCCAAAACCAATTCGTTCATTTGAATGAACATAAGATGATACCAGAAAAAACGAAATGAAAGTAGCAGCGCAAAAAAGAAAATATAATTAAGCTTTTTTTCATCAATGGGGTTAATCAAATTAACAATTGAACGCGTGAGGTAAACGATAAAGACATAAAGAAGTAGATTGAAGAAAGTGTAAATTATGGCTGCAAACTTTAATGGAAAGAGCGCAAGTAATTGAAATAACATCGCGGCAAAGGGTGGGTATATAAATCGTTCAGCACCACCAATTCTACTGTATAAGTCATTGCCTTCGCTAAAATTTTTACCAGCATACCAAAACACCGTAAAATCACCTCCTTGACCAACATTTAACCCTTCTAGGATAGAAATGATAATGAACAAAACTCCTATTCCAAGTATAGTAATTAAGTACGATTTTCTTTTTAAATGAATAGGTTCGATGCATAGATACTTTATCCAGTGTAAAAGAAATTTAGGGTTTATTTTCATCAGTATAACATTTTGGTTCGCTGCATTTTTAAGTTTTATAGTTTGATTTGTGTTTTTTTGATCTTTCTTATGGCATTCTCAAGTAAATACAGGCAACTTTATAGTGAAGTGCGAATGTAAAGCAATTTTTGCTTTACAAGGCGCTTCAAAAGTTACACAAAACGGCTAGTTTGTTATGAAAATAAATTGATTCGAATACCATTATTTTCAAACGATACCTTACATTTGTGGCACAAATAAAATGAGCAACATTCTGTCCTTGTTTCAGGAGATAAAGAAACTTGAATCACCCAAAATTATTATTACAACCCACCATAAACCTGATGCTGATGCCTTAGGATCTAGCTTAGGATTGTATAACTTCTTTATGAATGCAGGTATTCCTTCACAAGTGATTTCACCTACCGACTATGGCGATTTCTTGAATTGGATGCCTGGGGAAGAGTCGATAATAAATTTCGAGGAAAACAAGTTGATGTGTGAAAAACTAATTGAAGAGGCAGATTATATATTTTGTTTAGACTTTAATGCGCTTAGTCGAATTAATGATATGGGTGGCATGTTAGCCAAAAGCAAAGCCAAGAAAGTGATGATTGACCATCATTTAAATCCGGAAAGCTTTTATGATTTCGAATATTGGAATTGTGAACGAAGCAGCACGTGTGAGTTGATCTATGAAGTAATTCAGCTTTGGGATGGATCGCTTATGAATAAAGATATAGCACAATGCTTGTATGCTGGAATAATGACTGATACAGGGTCGTTTCGTTTTCCATCCACGCGGCCTCTAACTCATGTGGTGGTTTCTGAACTTCTGAAGTTCAATATAGATCATCATTCTATTCATGAGTGTATTTTTGATTCTTCGACAGAAAGCCGAATAAAATTTACCGGATATGTAATCTCCCAAAAGCTTGAAGTAATTTCTGAATATCATATTGCGTTGATGTCGGTAACGCAAGACGAACTAACACGTTATGACGTAGTAACCGGCGATACAGAAGGCTTAGTGAACTACGGATTAAGTATTAAAGGAATAAAATTGGCGGTACTTTTCATCGATCGTAAGCATCTTGTGAAAATGAGTTTTAGAAGTAAAGGAGACTTCCCCGCCAATGAATTTGCTTCTCGTTATTTTAAGGGAGGAGGTCATTTTCATGCTGCCGGTGGACAGTCAGAATTAACGCTAGAGGAAACTATAGTAAAATTTAAAAACGCATTGCCCGAATGGGCTCACCTTCTTAAATAACAAAAATGAAATCACGAATTGTACTTTTCTTAATTCTAATTGTTGCTATAGCTTGTAACAATAATGCTTCACATAGCAAGCACCTGCACTTTGTTAACGTGTACGAAAATGCTTTGATGCATGGTGATGTTAATGTAGCTGTGAATGCCTGCTATGAAATAATTGCCAATGACAGCACAAAAACAAATTACTATGATACCTTAGTATATTTATACCTAAATACTCAAAACCAAGGAGCCACCTTCCTTGCAGCACGTTCTAGCTTAAAATACACTCCAAACAACGATAAGATGACTAAAGTAGCTGCTGAATATGCTAAAAAGCTAGGCATGTTGGATACAGCCATTGTTTATTATAAAAGAACATTTGTTATTAATAATAAGTTAGAAAATTTATATGATGTAGCTCAAGCACAATATAATATGGAGAATGATGCCGGCGCCGAACAAACGGTAGATATGATTATAAAGAGTGAGAATAGCGAGAAGGAGAAAATTTATATAGCAACAGAAAATCAGGAGTCACAGATGATTTCGATAAAGGCGGCAGCCTTAAATATCAAGGGCTTGATTGCAATACAATTGGGTTTAAAAGATAATGCAATAAACTATTTTGATGAGGCGTTAAAAATCGAACCGTCATTTAAATTAGCAAATAATAATAAGTCCAATATACTAAGTGGTAAGGTTAAATTTAAAAAATAATGTACAAGTATTTATTTTTTGATCTAGATCATACCCTTTGGGATTTTCAGAAAAATGCTGCTGAATCACTAAAAGATTTGCACGCACGTCACGACCTTATCCGACATGAGATTTCAGCAGAGGATTTCGTGAGTAAATACTCAGAAATAAATCATGCATTATGGCGCATGTATGATATGGGTGAGATAGATAAGGAGTTTTTACGAACTCAGCGCTTTATCCAAACTTTCCAATATTTTAAAGTGCCTGAAACACTAATCCCAACAAATTTATGGGACGAATATTTGGAGTTGCTTCCATTCAGAACACACCTTATGGAAGGCTGTTTAGAGCTACTTGACTATCTTCATCCGAAGTATCCAATGACCATTATTACAAATGGTTTTAAAGAGGTACAGCATAAAAAGATGTTGAACAGTAAGCTGTTGAATTATTTCGATTATTTAGTAATTAGTGAAGATGTAGGACATCAAAAACCGGCGAAAGAAATTTTCCATCACGCACTAAAGCTAAATAATGCAGATGCATCCGAGGTTTTAATGGTCGGCGACAATCTTGAAGCAGATATCAAAGGGGCTGTGAATGCCGGTATCGACAGCGTTTTCTTCAACCCATTCGGCATGCCCGATTCTATCGGAGCTAAGTTTGAAATAAAAAACCTCCTGGAATTAAAAAATATTCTGTAATTTTTTTGTTGGCACTATTTACCTTTTTTATTCGTTAGGTACAAAGTAGATATTGAATCTATTATTGCCATGAAACGAATCACCATCTTACTTCTCAAAATTTCCTGTGTTCAATTGCTCTTTGCCCAGATAAATACGCCGAGCGACCCACGATTTGTTTTTCATAAAATTGCTGTTGCAGAACGTAACCCTGTTCCATGGCCTTATTTGCCCGAACGAGATGTGTTTATTTGTAAGTATGTTGAACGGGTTGTTGACTCTCGAGAGAAATTGAATTTATGCCTAAGATGGCCACAACAGCCTTTGATGGAGGTGATTTATAGTGCACTAAAGGAGGGTAAAATACATGCATATAAAGATATAGGTTTAGATTCTGCCTACGATGGGTGGTATGCCCGCATAATAGGCGCCAAAAAATTACATCTAACTGTGCAGAATAGCATTGATGAATTTGATGTTCATGATACTGAAATTACTTCTCCTCTATCGGCTCCAGATTTTAAGAAATTTAGGGTGATGGAAAATTGGATTTTTGATCGAAATACAGGCGAGCAGTATACACGAATTTATGCCATCTGTCCTATGTATGAGTTGACTGTTTCTGGTCAGAATTTAGGTGATCAGCCTGCCTTCTTTTTGAGTTATCAAGAGTGTCGTAAGCTATTTGTCAATACTGAAGTTTTTAATCGTCAAAATGATGCAGGCCGGCTTACGTATGATGACTTTTTTGAGCAAAGGCTCTTCAGTAGCTATATAACAAAAACAAGTAATGTTTTTGATTTGGAAATTCGAAATATGGAAGAGTTCTCTGTTGATGGCGTGTCTGCTTTAATTGAAGGAAATGCTCAAGGCGAAGCTCTTTTTAATACGGAGCACGACATGTGGGAATATTAAGCTAAGTCTGACTTTCGAGGCCTTATTAATATTTTTAAAGTCACGTTTGCCTGTTTTTTTTCACATATAATTAGCGTAAATTCGCAATTCATGGGAATTATTAATGTGTTGCCTGATCATACTGCAAACCAGATTGCAGCAGGAGAAGTAGTACAACGTCCGGCCAGTGTGGTGAAAGAACTTTTAGAAAATAGTGTTGATGCTAAAGCGACAAAAGTAACACTATATATTAAAGAGGGGGGGAGAACGTTAATACAGATTTCAGATAACGGACTCGGCATGAGCGACGTAGATGCTCGCTTATGTTGGGAACGCCATGCAACAAGTAAATTAAATGTTATTGATGATTTATTTGCGCTGAATACGTTTGGCTTTCGTGGCGAAGCCTTAGCAAGTATAGCAGCTGTAGCCCAAGTAGAAATGAAAACCAAACGTAATGAAGATGAGGTGGGAACGCATATTGTAATCGAAGGCAGTCAAGTAAAAATGCAAGATGTGATTGCGATTCCTACAGGAACATCTATTGCGGTTAAAAATCTTTTTTTTAATGTTCCCGCCCGGCGCAATTTTTTAAAAAGCGACACCTCCGAAGCGGCACATATTATCGAAGAATTTATGCGTGTGGCGCTTGCAAATCCTCATATTAGCTTTGCAATGCACAATAACGAAAGTGAGGTTTTTCATGTGTTGGTTGGGACATTAAAACAACGTATCATTGCTCTTTTTGGAGACAAATACAATCAGAATATTTTGAGTGTAAATGAGTCAACACAAATTGCAAATATTTATGGTTTTGTTGGTAAGCCCGACTTTGCAAAGCGCACCCGTGGCGAACAGTATTTTTTTGTTAATCAGCGGTTTGTGAAAAACTCTTATTTGAATCATGCGGTGGTAGGAGCATACCAAGATTTGATGCCTACCGATAATTTCCCATTTTATGTTTTGTTTATTGATGTTGACCCCAAAACAATTGACATCAACGTTCATCCAACAAAAACAGAAATAAAGTTTAGAGATGAGAAAAATCTTTACACAATACTTAAAGCAGTGGTGAAACGGACTTTAGGACAGCACACCATTACACCTCAATTCGATTTTGAAACGCCATCAGAAATTCAGCATTTTAATCCTAACTTCTTTCAACGAGATGAGATTCCGAGGCCACCTGAAATTAAAGTAGACCCCAATTTCAACCCGTTCAATCGGGATAGTTATGGAAATGTGCCTTCGTCAACAAGAGAACAAAGCAATCAAAGGCATTGGCAGAGTTTATATAATTCTGATGCAGATCTGAAAGGCGATGCAACGCATTCAACTATACAGCCTTCGTTGGGCGATGATCTTGACATAGAAGTCTCAATTCAAAAGGAGTTCATGCAAATTTTGAAACGATATGTGTTGACTTCTATAAAAAGTGGCTTGATGCTAATTGATCAGAAGGCTGCTCATGAGCGCATACTCTATGAACGTTATCTTGGGCAAATGGAGAAAAATGGCGGTGTAAGCCAGCAGCTTCTTTTTCCAGTTATAATTCAATTTAATCCAGCTGATTTAGTGCTTTTTCAGGAGCTTTTTCATGAGTTTCAATCCCTTGGATTTGTTCTCGATGATTTTGGAAATAATCAAATTGTGGTAAACGGCCTGCCCGCTGAAGCTAAAAACGCTAATCCACAGCAGCTCCTCGAGGGCATGCTAGAATTTTATAAGACCTATAAAACAGACGTTAAGATGGATAAGCGCGAAAGCGTGGCTCGTGGCTTGTCGAAACGACTTGGCATACAATATGGTGAAACACTAAACCGCGAAGAAATGCGCAATTTAGTTGATGAACTTTTTGCTTGTACTATGCCATATCAAACTTCCGACGGAAAAAGTATTGTGAAGATGCTCTCTGGTGAAGACTTAGAAAGAATGTTTTAGGGAAGTGTTTGATGGTTATATTACATTTTCATTTAATGCAAGCATCGCTTGTCGTTTCATTAAAGCATATGCTTGTTGGTTTTCTGTTTTATCAGTAAAAACTTCCAAGATTTTTGGCCTATTACTTGGCGAATAAAAGTCTATTAAAGCTTCTTTTAGTTGAGTCTCAGAATGCACCGCATGATATTCGAAATTAAAATCAGCGGCAACATGTGCGGCCGTTCGGTGATGTGCATTTTCAATAAATTCTTCTAGCTCTTTTAATTTCGAAGGGCCTTCAATTAGTCTGAAAATACCACCACCGCCATTATTTAAAAGCACAATTCGCAGTAAGGAAAGTTGTAACTTATTCCAAAAGGCATTTATATCATAAAAGAATGCGATATCGCCAGTAATCAATGTTGTTATGCTGTTATTGGACCAAGCGGCTCCAACAGCAGTTGACGAACAGCCTTCTATTCCACTTGTACCTCTATTGCTATACACCGTTATCGTCTTATTGATACCAAATATCATGGCATAGCGAATTGGCATGCTGTTGGATAGTTGTAAGTGACTATTTTCAGGCAAGCAATTTAAGAGCAACGAGGCGGCCTTTAACTCGCTAAAGTTTGGTCGAATTTTGCAAATAGCTGCTTTAATTTTAGCGTCAATACGTTTCCATTTTTCGAAGTAGGTTGCAATGTTTATATCAACATCATGGAGTTGGTTAAAAAAGTCCAGAGGGCTCGAACGAAGCACATGGGTTAGACTTTGAAACGGATCGCCCACATAACCAATTTCTTGAATGTGAACATGATATTGTGGTGGTTGAGATCTGAAATGTTTTCTGACGTTTTTACTTAAAATTGCATTGCCAACGGTAATTAATATATCGGGCTGTAGCGGATTTCCTTCCTTTCCATTTAGTAAAAAATCATACGATTGAATTGTGTCTTCAAACGGATAATGTGCTATAACATCTGCAATAATCGGAAAATGCAGTTTCTTCTGAGCGTCTCGAATGGCATGCATAACGTTATTGCCGAGATCGTTAAAGCCTATAAGTATTAGTATTTTAGTTAAATTTTTGTTCTCTGCTTGTTTTTTTATTTGCTTTAGCACAATCGCAATCTCGAAAATGTCTTTGGTTGATTTGTGAATTCCAAGTAAAGATGACTCCGGAGCCTGAATGGGCTCTTCATCATAAATATAAGTTTCATTTTCTGAAGGATAAAATGGCTCTTGGAGCGCCACGTTGATGTGAATTGGCAGTCTCTGTAAAATAGCACTTCCGATTATCGGAACTAATCTATCTTCAATTTCTTTCGTCGTGCAATCAAATAAAGGGTAAGGCGTATTTAATTCTTGTAGAATATGGTTCTTGTATATTTCATGTTGCCGAATGGCTTGTCCATCCCATTGGTCGATATACTCTGGTGGCCGGTCTGCTGTTATAACGATTAATGGAATATTCTGATAGAATGCCTCTATAATTGCTGGATAGAAATTAGCTGTGGCTGTGCCGCTGGTGCAAATTATGGCAACCGGCTTACGTGTTTGTTGTGCAATTCCTAATCCAATAAAGGCAGCACTTCGCTCGTCGGTTATGGGTATACACTTTAGTTTTGGATGTCTTGCAAATGCTACTATTATCGGCGCATTGCGACTACCCGGACAAATTATTGCTGTTGCTCCTCCCATACGGTAGAACACTTCAGCAATTTTATTAAGATGTTGCTGCAGTCCAACCATTAAAATGAAATTAGTAACTGACCTTTTTCTACTTTATCTTTTTCATTTACATGGAGTTTTTTTACTACGCCATCGCCAACACTCTTTAATATATTCTCCATTTTCATGGCTTCTAAAACGATCAAGCTATCACCCTTCTTCACCGAATCACCCTCATTCACTAAGGATCTTAAAACCATACCAGGCATAGGCGCTTTTAACTCGTTAAGTTTTTTGGTTGAAGTGTCAGATAACCCCATTTTCTCTAATAAAGCATCATGCTGGTTTTTTACTTCGAAAGTTACTTTGTCGCCATTAATAATTAAAGTGTACAATTTTGTTACGTGATTTATTTCACTAACACTCACATTATAGGATTTATTATTGAACAGGACATGAAAGGTTTCCTCATTAATCGATGAAATATCTATTGCAACTTCCTCGTTGTTAATAAATACATTATCGTTCTTGTTTACCACCTCGAAACTAGTTCCGTTATTTGCTATTACCTTAACCATAAAAAATAGAATTAACTTGCCCACGAAAATACATCAAAACCAGCAAATGAAAATTACGCTAAAACTGAAATTTATCATTGTTCTAATTGTCCTTGTTTTTAATGCATGTCATTTTATTAAATCGCCGTTCCATAAGCAAATGGCCTATACCACCATCGATTCTGCATCTATGAAGCAGATTTTGGAGGCTATTCGAACGGGCAACAATAAAAACAATAATTCTGCTGACGAGGAGGATAGAATTTATAGGGCTGCTGCGGCAAAAAGTTGGGATTTGGTTAATACAGACTTAGAAGTAGCCTTCGACTACTCGAAAGCACAACTGAAGGGCATTGCTACATTAACATTAATGCCCCATGCGTATAATCAAGATAGCCTCCTGCTAGACGCAAAAGGCATGGATATCTTAGCGATCTTGGATGCAGATACGCAAACTCGATTTTCATTACCATTTCACTATGATGGCAAGAAACTCGCAATCCGTTTCCCTAAAGCAATTTCTGTTGGAGTTGCAAAGAAAGTCCGTATTGAATATGTTGCTAAACCAAATGATATCATTGTACAAGGCAGCGATGCCATTACTTCAGATAAAGGATTATATTTCATAAATAATGATGGAAAAGAGGTTGGTAAACCTCGTCAGATATGGACACAAGGCGAAACAGAAAGTAACTCTTGTTGGTTTCCAACACTTGATAAGCCTAATCAAAAGATGACGCAATGCATGCGAATTACGGTTCAGGACAGTAATGATATAACATTGAGCAATGGTAAGTTTGTTTCAAGAACAAAAAACCAAGATGGCACTTTTACGGATTATTGGGTTCAATCTTTACCGGCAGCTCCGTACCTCACAATGATGGTAGTTGGCAGGTTTTATGTGGAACATGATACTTGGAATGGCCTTGATGTAAATTATTATGTAGAGCCTGAATTTAAGCCCTATGCGAAACTGATTTTTGGAAAGACCCCTGCTATGATTTCGTTTTTTTCTAGTCAGCTCGGCATTGATTTTCCATGGGAGAAATATAGCCAGATTGTGGTACGCGACTATGTTAGCGGTTCCATGGAGAATGCATCAGCCACCCTTCACGGCGAATTCCTCCAATATGATTCTCGTGATTATATCGATGATACAAAAGAGGACTATATCTGCCATGAACTTTTTCATCAATGGTTTGGCGATTTAGTGACATGCGAAAGCTGGAGTAATTTGCCTTTAAACGAGTCGTTTGCCACCTATGGAGAATATCTGTGGATTGAGCATGAAAGGGGCGCTATGGAAGCTGGAATGCATTTGGAAGACGATAAAAGAAAGTACTTCAAGGAAGCGGCATTTAAGCAAGAGTCATTAATCCGATTTAGATATGAAGATAAAGAAGAGCTATTCGACAGGCATAGCTATCAAAAAGGGGCATGCATATTACATATGTTACGATATGAACTCGGCGACGCTGTTTTTTTTAAAGGACTAAGATCATATCTAAATAAAAACAAATTCAAAAGCGTGGAGGTTCACGACTTGCGCTTGGCCATGGAGGAAGCGAGTGGACTAGATCTTAACTGGTTTTTCAACCAATGGTTTTTTCGTTCAGGCCATGCTAAAGCTATTGTAAATAGGGCTTTTAACGAAGAAACAAAAACTCAACATGTAGCGATTAATTTTTCGAAAGAGGAAGACAAGGCATCTAAAAAATATCAATTATCGGTGAAGGTGGATTTTTATTTTAAAGATAGTGTGCACCACGAAAAGCTTATTCTTGATAAGTGGTCAAATGAGTTCGACTTCTCTTTTGCTGAAAGACCTCTTTTTGTTATTATCGATGCTGATCGCGCCCTGCTCTGGGAGCTCAGCGATAATAAATCGAAGGAGGAGCTTATGTTTCAGCTTGTGAGAGCCCCATTGTATCAAGATAAAAAAGAGGCAGTGGATTTACTCTTAGAAAAAGATGAGATGACTTTGGAAGAAAAAAAGCCACTTATAGAATATTGCTTAGCTCATGAATTTTATGGTGTAAAGGCATTTGGTTTGGAGTTCATGGAGTTCATTCGTGAAAAAGATCTTGAAATATTCTATCCTCAACTTTCAACGTTGCTAATGGTTGAGAAGAATTCATCATTACGTGTTTCTTTACTTCGTATAATCAACAAGATGGGTAAAACTCACGACATACTTCCGCTGCTTCGCTCATGTACTAACGACTCAAGCTACTGGGTTATGTCAACGGCAATTGATTTGTTAAGTGTTAAAGATTTAGGAACGGCACTTAAAATATGTCAAGCCAATGAACATATCCAGAATGCAAAGGTGATGAATAGCATTAACACCATTTATAGTCAAGATACCACTGCGAATCATGCTAATTATTTTATTAATAGCGTTTCAAAATGTAAAGGTTTCGATCGTAATGTAAGGCTTCGTGAAATTGATTTCTATTTGCGGCGAACAAACATAGATTTCGCTTGCCAAACGATTAAAGGCATTGCTAGTCTTAAGCCCTTGGTATTAAATGGCTACAATGGCTCTTTCTTCAGCGATATGGCTGGGTTTTTTCAATATAAGAAATTGATACTTGAAGATGAAATGATGCGTGCTAAATATTCTGAAGAAGGCTACAATCTTGCGAAGCATAGGCTCGAAACGTACACCACGATTTTAAATTTATTAAAATAAGAAAGAGCTCTAGCGGCATCGTTGATTAAACAAACTTTTCGCCGTATGTCGCTTTCATATCGGCAACAATACTTTTTATTTCCTGCTCTCGTTCTTTATTGCAAATTAAAACCACATTGTCGCTTTCAACAATTATTGCATTGTCAACACCTTTTATTACAAAAAGCTTGTTCGGATCTTGAATATGAACCACGCAGTTATGCGTTTCGTAAGTCTTTACATTTTTACCTGTTATTGTATTTCCGTTCTCATCTTTATGATGCTGTTCATAAACGCTTCCCCAAGTTCCTAAATCACTCCATCCAAAATCCGACGGAATCACATGCACATTATCTGCTTTTTCCATAACACCATAGTCAATAGAAATGTTTTCACAAGTAGGATAGCTAGCAGTTATAAAGTCGTGTTCTTCAATAGTATTATAAATATCGTTGCCTTTCTGAAAAACAGAAGCAATATCAGGCAAACGGTTTTCTAACTCTTTAATGATGGTTTTGGTTTTCCAAATGAAGATGCCAGCATTCCATAGAAACTCGCCACTTGCTAAAAATTCTTTGGCAATTTCGATTGTGGGCTTTTCGGTGAATGTTTTAACCTTACAGATTGCGTTGTTGATATTTCCAAAAAATTGAATATAGCCATATCCAGTATCCGGGCGGCTGGGTTTAATTCCCAAGGTAACCAAGGCTTCTTTTTCTTCTGTGAAGTCGAAGCCCAAATTTATGATACGGGTAAACTCTGTCTCATCCATTATTAAGTGGTCGGATGGAGCAATGACACAATTGGCATCCGGGTTCAGCTTATGTATTTTGTACATTGCGTAGGCAATACAAGGAGCAGTATTTCTAAGAGTGGGTTCGCCAAGTATATTTGAATCTTGTATGCCATTCAGCTGTTTCTTAATAATATCTCGGTATGATTCATTCGTAACAACAAATATATTTTCTTTAGGAACAACCTTTAAAAACCTTGCGTAAGTTTGTTGTATCAATGTTCTTCCAGTATTTAGAAAATCAAGGAATTGTTTTGGGTGACTGGTTTTACTTATCGGCCAAAAGCGAGTGCCAACTCCACCTGCCATTATCACTGCAAAATTGTTCGAATTCATTTATACGTTTTTTAAAAAGAAGCGCGAAGATACGTAAGAATGACTAATTTTGGCTTGTAAATATGCGATTTTAAGAAGGCAAAGTAGGGCGAAATAAAAGCTCCATAATTTCGTAATTCCCTATAAACGATAGATATTCAAACAATTATAAAGCCAGTAAAACGCATTTTCAAGTTGAAAAATGCAGCTGTAAATTTAAATCAAACAAACTTATTTAATTCAATTCATTAAGAGGTGGTTTTTTTAGCCGTAATTTGAAAAAATTTCAATTGTTAAAGCTATTATGAAATATAAATTAATATTATCTGCCATTTTACTTTGGTTCTTTGCTTCGTGCAAGCAGGATGCAAAAGAGATTTTAAAGAAGTCATTTGACAAATGTCAAAAAATCCAAAATGGATACTATGAGATGACTCGCTTTTCTCACGACTATGATGACACTGATACATCGGTTAATTCTTATAAATGCTTCTTTAATAAAATTCAAAACGACTCTTTAAGTTCTTCTGCATTTCACATTCAGGAGTTCTATCGCAAGCCAGGAGGCGACACCACAGTGCATTCTCGTGAATATATTTATACCGGAGCTGTTTTTGTGAATCTCTTTTCCGATAGCACTGCTGTGGTGATCGATAAATCCAAGTGGGCCAATCGGGTGGCTACATCACTATATCAATGTGTTTTATTTTCACCATTTACTGATAAGTTGAGTTCACCATTGCTCAATGCCAATAAAAATATAAATTCGAAAACCACCTTTAATTTTATTGGCGTAGAAACTGTAAATGGCGACCTTTGCTATCACGTTGAAATAGGGGAATTTCCGGAATCCGAAGTGCAGGCATTTATACAAACCTTATCAGTAAATTATCATGTTTGGATTCGCAAGAGTGATGATCTTCCTATTCAATATTCATCTAGAGCTACCAATCTTATCGAAGGTGATACAGTAGTTCAATATGAGCGATTCTTGCTGACCCGCTATGAGTTAAATCAACTGCGGGATCAAGAATTCCCAACATTAAAAAATATTCCAAGTTTTTTTGAAATTCATGAATTTCAAGGAATAAATAAGCAGCGTAATCTCCTGTAGTTATTAAATTCCAGATGAAGAAAAATTATTTCTCTAATGCTTTGAAATAATCTTTTACCTTTTGTTTGTAATAAGTATTTAAGCTAGGCGAAACTGTCTTTAAGTATTCAGCTTCTTTATTTTTTTGTTTGATGTATTCCTCCATGGAAGGTGGAACATGATTAGGAGAATCTTGCCCAACATGGGATTCCCGTTTATTGTCTTGTTCGCGTTCACGTTCCGCCTTCTCACTTTCTAAAAGTCGGGTTAATATATCCTGCTGCCTCCGCATGGTTTCCGTTTCAAGTTTTTTATAAACAAGTTCCTTCTCGGTCTGTTCCATTAGCTCTTGTAGCTTTTTCAAATCACCGAGTTCATTACCGGTACCACCATCTTCTTTTTTTAACTGCTCTTGAAGCTGTTGCATATATCTGCGCAATGCAGACTGTTGTGCAGCCATCTTTGCAAACTCTTCACTCATTTGTCCAGGGTGCATTTGCCCATCTTTCATACGCTGCTTCATGTCAGACATTTTTTTATTGAGTTCCTCCTGCATTTTACGCACAGCAGCAGCACTCGATTTCTTCCCTTTACCAGCTTTACTGCCTTTGCCACCAGGTTTTTTACAACTTCCGTTGCCACTTTTTTTACTTTCCTGCTCTTGCTGTTGCATTTGTTTTAGAGCCTCACTCAACATCACGGCCAAGTTGTTTACACTCGTCATAATATATTGTTGCTTGTTTCTTGCGTCATAAATCCGACGATCCCCCATGGCTTTAATAGCATCATGCATATTGCCATTAATGTTTCCAATTTCACGATTAATAAATGCTTCTATTTTTATTTGTCGCTTACTTAAAGCGAACAAACTATCTTCAATAATTTTAGCATCATCTTTTAAATCTTTTTGTTTTTGGCCAGCAGCCACAAATTGCGGGTTATAGCCTGTAATTTTCTCTAGATCTTTCATTAGCAACTCTTGATCATACGAAAGTTGAATTAAATTTTCTAGAATTCCACGTAAGGAGTTAATATCTTCTTCGAGTTCCTTAGATTCCGCTTCTTGCATTGACTTCTCCATCTTCTCCTTCATGTCTTGCATCTTTTTGGCGGCATTCTTTTGGCTTTTTGAAGCTTTGTCTTTTTTATCTTTCGAAAGGTTATCACTACTTTCTTTTTGTTCTTTTTCTATTTCTTGCTCTTCTTGTTTCGTGTCAGCAAGGTCTTTTGGGTCTTCTAGTTCTTTGTTTTCTTTTTTTGCTTCATCAATCTGCTTCTTGATGTCTTCCATCTTCTTATTTAATTCATCTTGCTTTTCTTTCAATTCATTATTATTTGCTCCTTTCTTTTCCGATTCCTGAGCTAGTTTTTCTTGTTCTTGCTGTAATTTCTCAAGGTCGTCGAGTGCCTTCTTTACTTTTTCCTCCACCTTCATCGATTTAAACATTTCTAAATTGCGGTCAATCTCTTTCTCTAATTCCTTATCGGTGAGTCTCATCTTATCAAGTTGCTCTTGTATCTGCTCTTTATTACCTTGTTCTAACATTTTCTGCAATTGCTCAAACATTTTTTTCATCTCAGGTGTCATCACTTCTTCCATGAGGCGTTGCAATTCCTTTTGTTTTTCAAGCAATTCATCATTTGGTTTCTTGTTCTCATTCTGTTGAAAGTTATTCTGTTCCTGCTTTTTCGTCACTTCCTCCATTTTTTGTTGGAGTGATTTTTGTTTGTCAATAAGATCTTGAATTTGTTTTTTATCCTGCCAAGTAAGATTCTTCTTGTCTAGTAGCTTCTTTTGCAATTCGTCTATTTGCTTCTGAAGTTCTTTAACCTCTTTCAAGGTCTCGTCCATCTTCCTTTCCACGTCTTTATTTTGCTTGTTGGCTTCTGCGCGGATTTGGGCGTTACTCGGTGCTTTATAAATTGTTGCTTTGCTTTTGGATGACTTGGCACCATTAACACCATCATTGTCGAAAATTTCAAAATAATATTCTATCTCTTCTTCAGGCAGAATATTAAGTATGCTTAAGTCAAATTGATGGAAAAATCGCTGTGGCGAGGCATATACGTTAATGTTAATTGGAATTGAAATGATGCGATCTTTAGTATGTGTGCTATCAGCAGATCTTAAAAATTTATAATTAAAAAGTAGCTTCGAGAATCCATGATCATCATCGATATTTCCGTTAAAGTAATATGTTTTATTGCTAAGCGAATCTTTAATTTCAGCAACAGATATACTTGGAAATTCATCAGCGATAACATTAATATTAAAAGGTATCGAATCTTTACCCCCAACTCTATTATTGTTTGCGGTTATACTGTAATGTACATTCTTTAAAAAGCGATTTTTATACGTAAATATTTCGCTGTTTTTTTTCACAGCTTTAGCAACATTTCCTTCAAAATTCAGCACAATCTCATCAACATTTGATGTTCCGAAAGTCCATGTCACGGTGCTTCCAGCAGGAATAACAAGGTCGCCAGTATTTTCAATTACTTCCTCTTTTTTTGCTAGGTAATTTGGATAGCTGATATACGCTGAGAAGTTCATTAGCGTTGGTTTTGCCAGCACTTCAATGTTGAAAATAGAACTTGAAAATCCCGAAGCGAAAAATTGCACAGGTGTATTCTGCTGTATATTCCGAATGGCGTAGCTAAAGTGCAGTGCATTATCTTTGTCCATTTTATATTTGTGCCCATCAATCATTGCATATACCTCAGCAGGAAGCTCGCTGCCACTCACCTTTAGGTTAAGATCGATATCTTCATGTTGTAATACTACAAGATTGTTGTTTTCTAGTTCAAAATTAAATGGAGCCTCTTTCTCGAAAATATGAGTTGGTGCGCTTAATCGTTTTGCACTGTCAGTGATAATATGAGAGTTAATAAAAATGATGCTTAGAAAAACCAATATTGATGGAACAGCGTATTTAATATAACGCTTGTTTTCGCCAAAGTTCACGGCATTGGTAAAAGGTATCGGTTTCAGCACCTGTATTTTTTGTTCTATTGATGCATGCAATAGTTCATTCTCGCTTTTTGTGGCAATGGCATGGAGCTGCAAGGCATTAAGTAATTTGTCCTTTACATCGGCAAAATGAGTTCCAATAATAGCTGCAGCCTGCTCGTGATTAATGGTGCTACTTAGCTTGTATAATTTAGTGAGTGGCCTAAAAATGTATTTTATTAAAATGAAGAACCCAATAGCAAGGAAGGAAAAGGTGATGCTAATTCGAAATTTGGTGTTAAATTCTCCATAATACTCTAATACTACCGCCACAATAAACGCTGTAAGCAAACCAGCAATGCTATAAATCGCACCGCGTATGAGCTGGTTTTTATAGTACTTACGTATAAAATCATCCAATTTATGGATGAGTAAATTATAATTATTCACGTTCTAATTTAAAGATCGAAATGGCTTCTTCAGCAAAAACGATTTTACGAATATACGAATTCTTACTTTTAATGTAAATAGCCATTTGAAAAAAAGTAAACGATTGAAATGTTATTTCTATTCTTGGAGTTCTGGATAACCCACAGGGTTTAATATTTCGGGATTGTTGCGATCATTTTTTGCTGCATTGGCCGTCATAGAAATTGTATATGCTCGCATTTCTTGAGCTTCGTAAGGCAAAATCAAGTTGTTTATTTCATCATTATTAAGTGTCGGTGAAATCCAACGCTCTTCGTTTTCCGGATGAATAATTAGGGGCATTCTTTTCTTTAGATTGTGGATTTTCTCCATTAAAGAGTTCGCTGGTGTAGTTAGAATTGAAAAGGTGGTCTTTTTTTGATGCGTAATTGGATTCATCCAGTCGGCATAAATACAGCCCAATGAGAAGGACTCTAAGTTTTTTAATTGGATAAAGTAGGGATATTTTATTCCATTAAAATCCCGCCATTCATAAAATCCATTTACTGGTAATAAGCATCGTTGGGTTGTCATGCTATGCTTAAACGATGGCTTTTCAAAAGCGGATTCTCCAACAGCATTAAGTGTCATTTTTCGAATATCAGAAGCGGCATTTTCATCTTTTATCCATTTTGGAATTAGCCCCCATTCTCCAAGAATTAGCCCGTTTTGGGTAACTATGGGGAGTTCTGGATGGGAAAATCCGCTCACTAAATAATACGCTGTGAGCTGCTCGGGAAGATTGGAAATTAACGTTGTTGGGAATAGTTTTTTATAGCGTTCCGAAATTCTCGCCGCGCGCTGCTCGGCATAAGAAATAGTATAGCACATAAAGATTAAACTAATTTTCGTTAGGATATTTCCGTTTCAAAATTAAGTTCTTTCTTGGGTTCACAAGCAGGGGTACTTTTTCTACAGTAAGTGAACTAGTGTCCAATCCAAATGCCTTGGCTTCACTTATAGAGAAGCGCTTAAGAACATCATAACTATCCATAATAAACTCTTCATATACAGGTAAGTCGTAATCATTGGCTAACTGTCGCTCAATCACAACAAACTTAAAATCTCCTTGTATGTGATACTTTTTTAATGCTTCGTACCTACTTAAATTATTAAACTCGCCTTGCTCCACCATATTTTCTATAACTTTTCTGAATAAAGCATTAATGCGTTGCTCCACCCGGAAACCTAAATTAAAGTCTACCCTGAAAATTTTCCCAGGTACTAAGGTGGTGACTTCAAACTCCTTTTTATAAGGATCGTCACTTACATTAACATGCAAAAACCAATAAACATCGGCTCGTTTAGGTTGCTTATTAAGTATTGAATAAAGGTTCTTCGTCTCGATTAGTTTTGGATTGTCACTTGCTGTAAAATATACGAGGTTGGTTGCATATTTTGCAATGCTTGTTTCATTACTTACGTCAATAAGTATTGGCAACTGATCGTCGATCTTAATAAAGGAAACAAATCGCTTCTTAATGCCAGCCGACTTAGACCAAACCCACATCACGAAAATAATACCCATACAGAGCAGTAAAGTCACCCATCCTCCATGTGGGAATTTCTTAAGGTTGGCAACTAAAAAACAAAGTTCTAAAAATAAATACCCAATCAGATAAACCCAGACAATGTTTTTGTTAAGTCGATGCAATACAAGATAATGAGTTACCAAAACTGTGGTAGAAAGCATGGCTAATGTAATTGCCAAACCATAGGCAGCGCCCATATTGGCACTCTCTCTGAAGATAAGTACAATGCCGATGCAACCAAACATTAGGAGCCAATTAATACTTGGAACATATACTTGTCCTTTAGCTTCTGTTGGAAACTTAATTCTGACTTTAGGCCAAAAATTCAGTCGCATGGCCTCACTCACAATGGTGTATGAACCCGTAATTAAAGCTTGTGATGCAATAATTGCCGCTACTGTTGCAATAATGATACCGGCCAATAGAAAACCCTCTGGCATGATGGCATAAAAAGGATTAATTGACACACCAACTTCAGATAGTGTTTTTCCTTCATATTGCATCAACCATGCGCTCTGACCAAGGTAGTTGCATACTAATGCGATTTTCACAAAAGTCCAGCTTACTCGGATATTGGCTTTTCCACAATGTCCGAGATCGCTATATAAAGCTTCGGCTCCAGTAGTGCATAAAAAGACTGCACCTAAAAGCCAAAATCCTCCAGGCACATTAACAACTAAGTTTATTGCATAATAAGGGTTTAGCGCTCCTAAAATTCCAACATGGTCTTTTATTTCCATCAAGCCTAATACAAGTAACATGCTAAACCAAAGAACCATTAATGGTCCAAACGATTTGCCAACAATATTAGTCCCGAACTGCTGTATGAAAAAAATAAGTACAATTATTCCAATTACAATAGGAACAACAGGTATACTATATTCAGGATACTTTATTTGTAGTCCCTCAATAGCAGATGCTACAGAAATAGGAGGGGTTATCAATCCATCCGCAAGTAAGGCGGCGCCTCCAATTATGGCAGGAATATGCAGCCAAGGCTTAGTTCGCCTAACAATAGCATATAAAGAAAAGATCCCACCTTCACCGTTGTTATCTGCATTTAGCGTAATAATAACATACTTTAAAGTCGTTAATAAAGTGAGTGTCCAAAAAATGCATGACACACCTCCATAAACAAGATCTTTGTTAATTGTGCTATCACCAATTATTTCTTTTAATACATAGAGTGGCGATGTGCCGATATCTCCATAAATAATACCAAGGGTAATGAGTAAGCCTGTAGAGCTTACTTTCTGTAAGTGTGATTTGTTCACGATAGCATAGTATAGGTAGGGCACAAATTTATATAACTTTCATCATCTGTAATAGTTTTTTGATAGTTTGTTTGAATTATCTTTGCAACTTCAATGAAAATTCTATTTACCTGCCTTGGTAATATTTGTAGAAGCCCACTTGCCGAGGCTATTTTGCGTGAAAAAGCAACCAGTGCCAACTTGGATTGGCTAGTTTCGTCAAATGGCACAAATCGATTTCACAAGGGCGATGCCGCCGATCCGAGAACTATTAAGGTAGGATTAAAATATGGCGTCGATATTCGTAAGCATATTGCACGTCGATTTACCTTCTCCGATTTTCAAAAATATGATCTAATTATTTGCATGGCCGCGGATGTTTTTGATGAGATGAAAGAGTTTGTCACCGATGAAAAACAGCTTCAAAATGTAATTATTTCACATTTCGATGACCCATGGTACGGCGATGAAACGGACTTCGAGCGTTGTTTTAAGTCGATCGAAAGCTATTGCGATAATTTAATTCTTGAGATTAAAACAAAAGAGACTGTTAAAATTAAAAAATAATCTATATTTTTATAAAATATTTTAAAACAAAATATAATTTTAGTTGCAATGCAGAACAGAAAAACTACCATTTATTTTTTATTCTTTTTACTTACCGCAACGTTTGTTGTGACAGGATGTAAAAAATCAAACAGCACCCCAAAAGTTATCGGCGAAGTTTATCAAGGAGGAAAGGTATTTTATGTTGATGCAACTGGCTTGCATGGTCTTGTAGCTTCTATTTCAGATGTTAGCGAAGGGAGTGCCTGGGGATGCCTGGATGTCGCCTTGTCTGGAGCTGCAGGCACGGCTCAAGGAACTGGGAATCAAAATACACTCGATATCGTTAAGGCATGCTCTGAAGCCGGAACTGCTGCTCGCCTTTGTAACGACTTAACGCAAGGCGGTTATAGCGATTGGTATTTGCCATCCAAGGATGAATTAAATTTGATGTACTTGCAAAAAACAACTATTGGTGGTTTTGCCGATGATATGTATTGGAGTTCATCGCAAGTGAATAAAAATAGTGCATGGCTTCAGGATTTTAAATTCGGCACACAATTTAGCACCACCCCAAAAGATTATGGCACACATGTGCGCGCCATTCGTGCATTTTAATTTCTAACCGTTAAGTTATTACTGTATTCATCCTAGCGGGATTAATGCTTCCTTGAAATCTATCAACGACTTAATTTTGTGGTCGGCAATAGAAAGACGCGGATCTTCAAATCGATGTTGGTCGGGAACAGCAATGCAAAACATACGAGCTGCTTTTGCTGCCAAAATGCCGTTTAATGAATCTTCAAAAACCAAGCACTGTGTTGGATTCACGTGAAGCAATTGCGCTGTAGAAATAAATATTTGTGGATGCGGTTTGCCAAAATTTTCAAGTTGACCAGATCGTGTAAATTGAAAATAACTTACTAATGATAGTTTTTTCAATACGGCTTGAATAAGCACTTCTGCGGAAGATGAAGCTAATGCCAAGGGTATGTTTTTGCTTTTGAAATAGTCTAATGTCTGATAAACACCAGGCAATGCCTTGCCTTTTTCACGGATCAAATCAACCATCATTTGAATGATTTCGACTTCCACCTGCTTCTTTGTCTTTTTAGCAAATGGATGACGATCATATACAAACTGTATTGCTTCATCCAGACGCAAGCCTTCAACCTGTCGTAGAAAATTATCATCGATAGAAACGTCAACAGTTTCATAAACGGCACGTTCGGCCTGTTTCCAAAAAGGTTCGCTATCAATTAGCAAACCATCCATATCAAAAATTACAGCGTTTATCATCAATAAAGTTTAGAATGCACTATCTGCATTACTCTGTTTTTGTTTGACTTGAAATAGTTGCTATTCCAACGTTTTTTTTCTGTTGAATCGTAAGGCTTTCACCATCCAATCTGGAAGTGGCTTTGTGGCATCGCGTTTTTTGAGGTCGAAGTACCAACCAATTTTCTTTAAAATCGGTACTTTATGCGCCTCAACATATTCAATCCAGGTGCCATCAGGATCTTCATTATAGGCAAAATGCCCAGCAGCATCGCCCATGTCAAAACTATTTGAACTGTCAACAGTGAAGTCATAACCAAACTTTTTGCAGTCGTCTCGTAGTAATTTCATTCCAACAACATCAAAACATAAGTGGATATAACCTTGATCCCCCCACAACCGATTCTCAAATATTTTACGAGGTGTATAATCAACCGCCTGAATCAATTCTAAGCTGCATGGTCCTACTAATTTACTAAATGCACCTTTACGCTCAGGGTCTTGTCGAAGCAATATCCTCCTAAATTTGGAGTTGCCTCCGGCAAGGTTTTTCCACTCTTCGAATTGACCTTGAACATCATAAATCATATTCTTTATGCTAAGCACATTGGTGTAAAAATTCATCGCTTTTTGCATATCACTAACAGCAATGGTAACCCCTGCAATACCGCCACATAAATGTCCGGTATTCATATACCAATAATCATCTTCTACTAGCTGGAAATTATTCCCGTATGGGTCTTCAAGGTAAAAAGTGGGCTTGCCTTGTGGATCGGCGTGAATGGGGCTGCGTAGGTTTAGTTTTTCTTTTTCATACCATGCATGGGCGGCTTTAATATCGCGACATTTTATTTTAATAATCTGCGTTCCAGTATCTCCCAATTGCACAATAAACGCTGCAGGCTGTGCTTTCCGACTTTTATATTCCCAAATTTCGAATCCACCTCCACTTTGCATATTAATAGCAAGGATAGCGTAACGACTATGAATTTCACCACCTGTGTAACGTGTCATTAATGGCGCTGGAGCAGCATCATTAAAAATAACGACGTCCATGCCAAAGTAGGTTCTATACCAGCTCCAGGCTTCGTTGGCGTTAGTAACACCGATGCCAACCTGCTGTATTCCGCTAATTATTCGTTGCATGTTGCGAAGATAGCAAGTGGAACTTGAAATTGTTATTTCGGTTAATGTATTTTTTTTAAAGAGTTGTGTTTTTTTTGATATTGCTAATATCTGCGCTGTTTTTAGCAGGTGAAACGATGTAAATGAAGATTTAATATCACTTGAGGAAATAACGATAAATCATCACTAATACGGCAATTAACATCATCCAAATACTTAGTCGATTGGTGCCGTGCATAAATTTAAGACTAGAATTTAAATTTTCGCTTTTTTTAAAAAAGCTTGTGGGGTTAAAATACCCCATTAGTTTTTTCAGGAAATCCATAGATGAAAGTCATTTTTTTTTAAATTTATAATCTCTCAAATGAATGCAATAAACTACAGCGCTTGTTTTAAGTCTTCGATTAAATCTTCAATATCCTCAATACCCACGCTCAATCGTATTAGCGCATCCGTTAATCCATTTTTCAAGCGTTCTTCTCTAGGAATGCTAGCGTGCGTCATGCTTGCCGGATGTCCTACCAAGCTCTCTACACCACCTAGACTCTCAGCTAACGCAAATAATTTTATTTTCTTTAAAAATGCCAAGGCGGTTTCCATAGTGTCATCTTTAAAAGTAAATGAAATCATGCCGCCAAAATCATGCATTTGTTTTTTAGCGACATCATGGTTGGGATGGCTTTCAAAACCACACCAATACACATTTGAAACTGCGGGATGCGAAGCCAAGAATTTGGCCACTACCGCACCATTTTCACAATGACGTTGCATACGAACATGCAAAGTTTTTATTCCCCGCAATACTAAAAAGCAATCTTGCGGTCCCGGTGTTGCTCCACTCGCATTTTGAACGAACTTTAAATCTTCATATAACTTGTCATTGCTTGTTATTAAAGCTCCCATCACGACATCACTATGCCCACTAATATATTTTGTTAAGGAATGCATCACAAGGTCGGCGCCTAAATCTAATGGGTTTTGCAAATAAGGTGATGCAAAAGTGTTGTCAACGCAAAGTAATACGTTGTGTTTTTTTGCTATCTCTCCAACAAAAGCAATATCGATAATGTTCATCATCGGATTGGTAGGCGTTTCCACCCAAAGAATCTTCGTGTTCGACGTGATATGCGCTTCTACATCTGAAGCATTCGACATATTCACAAAAATGAATTTAATGCCGTATTTCGCAAATATTTTAACAAATAATCGATAGGTGCCACCATACAGGTCACTGGTAGAAATTACCTCATCACCTGGGCTAAGGGTCTTCATTACAGCATCAATTGCTCCAAGTCCTGTGCTATAACATAGCCCATATTTCCCGTTTTCAAGCGCCGCTAAGTTTTGCTGTAGTGCGTCACGCGTTGGGTTTTGAGTACGTCCGTATTCATAACCTTTGTGATCGCCAGGAGCGTTTTGCACATAGGTGCTAGTTTGGAAAATGGGAGTCATGATGGCCCCTGTGGATGGATCGGGTGCCACGCCGGCATGGATAGTTTTGGTGTTGAAACGCATGATGTTATTGTGTTGGCGAAGTTAGTGATTTCATTCTGATCAACATGAAAATTTGATTTGAAAAAGATGGTATTTTGGTTTTCTTAGCGATAAATTAAGAAAGAAAGTTTGAATATTATTCTATATAATCGGATAAGTACGTATAGTTTTCAGTTAGTTTTCCGTCTTTAGCAATGGTAGCATGGGCAATAATGTGGCCGTTTTCATCGTCAATTAATGCAGGCAAAACATGGTGTATTAAAAATGTTCCAAATTCGGTGCTTGCATCAAGGGGCAATTCACAAGGTAGATTGCCTACAGCCATTACATCAACTGTATGTTTTTGAAAAGGAGCTACAACTTTTTCGCTAAGTGCATGCCATCCAAAAACAGGATCTTCAATGGTGGTTGATTTAACTGTGCATGGTATTGATCCGTCTACATCGCACGTAATATCTGCAATCACATCAATAGTAAATTCCGGGTTTTTCATTTCTTCCTTGGTAAAGAAAACAGGAATACCTTGTTTCCAAAAAATCGCATTAATCATTAAGTCGGTATTGCTGTAATATCCTTTGAAGTTACAATCGTAAAGTTCTGGGTTGTGGTAGAAATCGGCTTTATCCCACGCCATACCATCTTTTCTTTGATATAAATCGGCAACGCGTAGATGCACAAAAACAGGCTCATCAAATTTGTTGGTTATATACTCTTTTTTAGTAACTTCTTTGATGTTAAGATGGTGTAACAATTCAAGCGCACCATGGGCTACACGACCATCTCCAACTAAACATATTTTTATGTTTGGTAATGTTATTGGTTTATATTGTGATTTTAATTCAAGATAATTTCGGCATTCATAAGCTGGCTTCAATTCAAAAAGGTCAAACTTTTTACCATAGGTTAAAAACCCATTGTGTGCGCCTACAATTCCTGCAAATCGTCCAAAGCCAAGTATGCGACTTCCGTTTTCCCAAACCAAAGTTTCATAATCTATAAGTCTAATGTTCTTTGCTAAGATCTCACGCAAGAGCTTTCGATTATGGGCTTGTTTTTTTATTGTATGTGAAAAAAAGAGATAGGTTTTATTGGGTATTAAATCGGCAATCGGTACTTCCTTTATTCCCATAAGGATATCACACTCGCGGAGATCCTCATTAATCTCAGCACCATAACGGGCATATTCGTCTTCATTAAAACATCGATGAGGGGAAGGCTGAATTAGTATATTTATTTCTGGGTAATTGTTCATCAATTCATAGCATTGATGAGGTACCAAAGGGGTTCGTTTGTCTGGAGGTGTTTTTCCCTCGCGAATAATTCCAATTTTCATATCACCGCAAAGTTAGCTATAATAATAAATTAGCGCTCAATAGAAAAGATTTATTTGTGTGTTTTTATCTGTTTTAGTGAATTCAATAAAGTTGTGAAATTCATTACTATAAATGAATCGTACTTCCCCTAGAAATTATTTACTTTGCTGTCATGATTTTTATTCAATGGTTGGTTGCTCAGAAAAAAAGAGTCTTGCTTTTTCTTTTAGCAATAACTTTAATAGTCTATTTGCCAATTGTCCGAGGTGACTATATCTTGGATGACGATGTCTCTATTATTCAAAATCAGGATGTTCAGGACCTTAAACACATTCCTCAAATTTATGCAAATCAGCAATCTAAGATTATCTATAATCTTACCAATGAAGGTTTTTATCGCCCCAATGCTGAATTTTGTCATGCGTTGGCGAACACATTATTTGGCAATAAATCAACACCACACCATCTTTTTTCAATAGTAATTCATTCTTTAAATGTATGCCTTTTGTTTTCATTTTTGTGTTTACTTGGGTTTAATACTTCAGCTGCTTTTTTTGCAGCTGCCACTTTTGCCATTCATCCAATAAATACAGAAGCAGTCGCGTATATTTCGGAATTGAGCTATCCGCTTGGATTGATGTTTGTCCTCCTGAGTTTTATTTTTTATATCCAATTTAGGCATACGAAGAAATTTTACAATTCTTTTTTCGCAATCATTGCCGCCGTCGCAGCTTTATTTAGTAACGAGTTTGGTGTTTTATTAATTGTTGTTCTGGTAATTCTTGAAGTGTATTTTCAACCTGCAAAAACTAAGTTGGAAAGGTCGAACGTGATTTTATTATTATTGGTTTTAATAATATGCATTTGCTTTTTAGCGGTGCAAGTGAATCAAAAATATTCGAGTCTAAACACTCTTGCTTCAACATCAAATACAATTTATAATGAAACTATTGTGGTTCGGATCATCACATTTTTCACATTGTTGCCTCGCTATTTTGGCATGTTGATTATGCCTTTAAATCAATATTATTGTAAGCCTGATTTTGCGTATTCTTCGTTAAGTTTTTTAGGATTGGGAGGACTCATGATTCTGGGTGCGCTGCTTTATCTGTTTTATTCCTCGTATTTTAATAGGCGTGCACTAATGCTCGCTATTGGCGTGTTTTTAGTTTTTCTAATTCCGCATTCAGGCATACTGCCATTGCCGGTCACATATCGCGAACATTGGCTTTATTTCCCTTTTTTAGGTGTAGCAATTGCTATGGCAATGGGTATTCATGAAGCGTCAAAAAACTTGCAACCTGTTTTATTTATATTCATTTCAATTTTTTTAGTAGCCTATAGCGCTAAATCATTTGCACGAAATCGCCAATGGTCCGATGCTGTTCGATTTTATAAAAATGAGATAAAATACAACAAAACTTCTCCTCGTGCGTATAACGATTTAGCCATGGCTCTTCATCAAAGAAAGGATTATTTCAGTGCCATCAACTTTTATTGTGAAGCCATTCGTGTTGATAACGTATATCCTCAAACTCACCATAATTTGGCGAGTACATATTTACAATTAAATCAAGTTAGTAATGCCATCGCAGAAGAATATAAAGCTTTAGAGATACAACCTGATTTTCGCAATAGTTTACAAGCATTGCTTGAAGTCTATACATTATTGCATGATGAAAAAAGAGCTGTCGCTTTTACCCAATTTATTGCGCAAGTAGATGCCGGACAAACACCAAACTGGAATGAGATAAAAGAGAACTTGCACGCCGACACGAAATGATCATTGAACTAAAAAAGAATAGTAACTTGTTCCCGGATGTAGCCTTGGCAGATGCGGATGGTTTGTTGGCCTATGGCGGCGACCTAAGCACAGCGCGACTTATAAATGCATATAAAAATGGAATTTTTCCATGGTATAGCGATGAGTCACCAATTCTTTGGTATAGTCCGCATCAACGTTTTGTGCTGTTTCCAGGTGATATAAAAATCACAAAAAGCATGAAGCAAGTCATGCTCTCCGGAAAGTTTGAAATGCGCCGAAATACTTCTTTTTCAGAAGTTATCCATCATTGCGCCAAGGTGCAACGGGAGGGGCAAGATGGCACCTGGATTACCAATGAAATGGAACGTGCGTATATATCGCTTCATAAAGAAGGAATTGCACATAGTTTTGAGGTATGGAATAATGCTCGATTGGTAGGCGGATTGTATGGTGTTGAGGTAGGTGGCGTTTTTTGTGGCGAGAGTATGTTTAGTCATGTTAGCAATGCATCTAAAGCGGCCTTAATTTGGCTCGCTACGTCATTTCAATACAAGATGATCGATTGTCAGGTTCATACGCCACATCTCGAAAGTATGGGGGCAAAATTTATCTCTCGCGAAGAATACGAAAAAATACTGCGGGAGTCGACTTGATGAAAAAACAGGAAAGTAGGTAGGCGGAAATTATAAGTTACCACGTAAGGCTTGCTCTCTTTCTATCGATTCGAATAAAGCTTTAAAGTTTCCAGCTCCAAATGACTTGGCCCCTTTACGTTGTATTATTTCAAAAAATAAAGTAGGTCTGTCTTCTAATGGCTTTGTGAAAATTTGAAGTAAATATCCTTCATCATCACGGTCAACAAGAATTCCAAGTTCTTCCAAAGGCTTAAGGTCTTCATCAATGATTCCAACCCTAGATATCAAATCTTGATAATAGGTGCTTGGTGTACGTAAAAATTCCACTCCGCGACTTTTTAAATCGCGCACAGTACTAATAATATCAGTTGTTGCAATAGCTACATGTTGTACGCCTTCATCCTCATAGAAATCTAGGTATTCCTCAATTTGAGATTTCTTTTTGCCTTCGGCAGGCTCATTAATAGGAAACTTTACATAACCATTACCGTTACTCATTACTTTACTCATTAGCGCAGAATATTCGGTATTAATTTGCTTATCGTCGAAGCTCAAAATATTTCTGAAACCCATAACGTCTTCATACCATTTTACCACTTCATTCATTCGGTTCCAACCTACATTTCCTACGCAATGATCTACATACAGTAAGTTAGATGGCGCTGGGTTATATTCGCTCTCCCATTTTTTGAAACCAGGCATAAAGGGTCCAGTATAATCTTTGCGCTCTACAAACAAATGCACTGTTTCTCCATAGGTATAAATACCACTAGTTTTTACAGTCCCAAATTCATCGGTGTGAGTTTTGGGTTCCTGATAAGGCTTTGCACCACGCTTGGTGGTTTGTTCAAAGGCATCGTAAGCATCGTCAACTAAGAGAGCTAATATTTTAACACCATCACCGTGTTTTGCTAAATGTTGATTTATCTCATGCTTCGAGTTTAATGGTGTAGTAAGTACAAAGCGAATTTTATTTTGCTGCAACACATAGCTCACACGGTCGCGTACACCTGTCTCAGGACCACAATATGCGGTACTCTGAAACCCGAAAGCTGTTTTGTAAAAATGAGCTGCTTGCTTGGCATTACCCACATAAAATTCTACGTGATCGGTGCCGTTTAAGGGTAAAAAGTCGGGTGTTATATTGGTATTAGTTTCAGCCATTGTGATTAGAATTAAGAACAGCAAATTTAATCTTTTTGAGGTTGGTATGGAAATTTAAGCTATAAAAAAAGGCAACCGATTCGGTTGCCTTTTTTTATAGCTTAAAAATAAATTATTTTAAAATAAATTTAACTGGAACACGGTAACTTACATTTACCTCTCTTCCATTTTGTTTTCCTGCTTGCCACTTCGGCATGTTTTTAATTACGCGCACTGCTTCTTCGTTACAACCAAATCCAATGCCTTTAACTAATTTAGCATCACGAATAGATCCATCTTTGCCAACCACAAATTCCACGATTACCTTACCTTGTATTTCATTATCCACAGCCATTTGAGGGTAATTGATGTTCTTGGCGAGATAGGCATTTAAAGCAGCTTCACCTCCTGGAAACTCAGGCATTTGTTCTACGTACGTTTGCACAGAATTATCTTCTACCTCTACCGGCCCTTTGTTATTATCGTCAAGTAAACTCCGATCCACACCATTAGGATCGCCAGTTTCAGTCTTATTACTAATGTCGAGGTCTTTTAAATCGTCTTGTGTTACTACACGATTTTCAACCACTTTATTGTCTTCTACCGGTTCTGGCGGCGTAAATTGAATGGTGCTTTTTAATGGAGGTGGAGGCTCCACAGGAGGAGGAGGAGGTTCGTTTTTATCTTGCGGAGGCGCTTGCTCTAAAGTCACTTCAGATAGGTCAATCTTCTTTTCTGCTTTTGCGCTCTTTGAAAGCGCCAATAAATAAGGAGAGGCAACGAAGAGCAAAAATAGCGCTGAAGCAATTCCTGAACTAATTGTGACGTTCTTGTCGTAAATTTTTCGGAGGATATAGGAGCCGTAATTTTTGTTACGGAATTCAAACACCATATCGTCCAGTGTTAATTTATTTATGTCTTTGGCTTCCATCGTAATAAACTTAATTTATAAGTATATACTTGATTTGAGTTAAAAGTAAATGGTTATTTGTTAAGATTGCTTTTCTCCAATAAGGTAAGGTCTACGGGGGCTACTTCAGCCCATGCAAACGATTTAATACCGGTTACTTTCATCTCATCGAGGATGTCTACAATATTTTTATAAACAGAATTGTCGCAAGGTTTTATAATTACAACAACACCATTCTTGGCGTAGTCAGTCATGTTTGGATCGGAGTAACCTGATGCAGCTCTCACTTCTTTATCTTTCTCCATCAAAGCTTTACGCATGCCGTATTCAGAGAAATCAGTGATATTAATTTGAGGGATCTTTTTATGGTCTGGGTCGTTAATACCCATGAAATAAAAAATTTGATTGTCCTTCCCTAATAAAACTGTCATGGTGCGCGATTCTTTCACCTCGTTTTTTTCAATAGGCTTTTCGGTAGAAGGCTTATTTACTTCCATAGAAGCAGGCTTGCTCATGGTGGTAGTGAAAATAAAAAAGGTGATCAGGAGAAATCCTAAATCCACCATTGGGGTCATATCTACTCGGGTGCTTACCTTTTTTGCACGAGATCCCCCTTCAGTTAATATAAACTTGCCTCCCTTTTTTTTATGCCCCCCACCGGAGCCGGTATTCATTTCTGCCATGTTGCTAAATTATTATTGTTATTGAACAATTGCATCTTCCTTGCCTTCTAATGAAGTTACAAAGTTGAAACGTAAAATTTTACGAAGTTCGAAGGTTTTTATTACTGTTTTAATGGCGGGATAGTCTGTCGACTTATCTCCTTTAATCGCAATAATAGCATCCTTCTTTTCTTCTACCTTGTAAGCAATTTTAGAGCAAAGAAGCCAATCACCAAGTTCATTTCCCAATAGAACAGTGTCTTTTGGAATTCCAGTCGCCACACCAGGAGCATTGCGCTTATCAGGGCCTAAATTTAACCATGCTTTTAATTGCGACATCGGCACACCCACCGCGCCAGCATTTCTAAATTGGGTATACTCTTCAGTGGTAAACTGTATCTTATAGCGCTCTGCCATTTGCTCTAAAGTACTTTGTCTTACTTTTGGGTTGTCAATATCCCAAAACGCCTTTCCGTCGGTGCTCACGGTAATAAGTACTACTTCCTTGGCTTTGATTTGCTTTCCATGTGAACTTGGAATATCAACAACTACAGGATCTTTAGGTTTAAACTTGGTGGTGAGGATAAAGAAGGTGAGTAACAAAAACGCTACGTCACACATAGCAGTCATGTCAATTGCAGTGCTCTTCCTCGCTACTTTTACTTTTGGCATTGTATGTTGAAATTATAATTGTTTATAGGGTTAACGACAAAAAGGTAAATGCCTTTGGTCGCCAGGATTAATAGTTTGCTTTGAATGAAGCAATTATACTATAACCCACCTCATCAATACCAAAAGTCAATTTGTCGATTTGTGTTGTGAAATAATTATACATCACAATAGATAATGCGGAGGTACCAATACCTAATGCAGTATTAATCAAAGCCTCTGATATACCTGTTGCTAAGGCTTCTGCGCCGCTTCCACCTTCAGATGCCAACGCTGCGAACGAACGAATCATACCAAGTACAGTACCCAGTAATCCAAATAAAGTTGCTACGGATGCAATAGTCGCTAAAATTACTAAGTTACGCTCTAACATCGGCATTTCTAGTGCTGAAGCTTCTTCAATTTCTTTTTGAATTAATTCCAGCTTATGATCTTTTGTTATGTCGGTGCTGTTAGCAACAGCTTTGTAACGCATCAATCCTGCGCGAACAATGTTTGCAACAGAACCTTTGTGGGTATCACACTCACGTATTGCTCCATCAACGTTGTTTGCAACCAATGACAATTTCACCTTACGAACAAAATTTACAGTAGAACCTGATCCTTGTGCTTTAGAAATGGTGATAAAACGCTCTATCACAAAGGTTACTACAATTAAAAACATCGTCATCAAAATAGGCACAATAAATCCACCTTTGTATACTTGTCCGAAATAATTCCCAGGTAATGGGTGACCTTCATTATTGCCCCCTTGAAAGTTTGCTCCATTTCCAAAAACAAATTTAAAAACGCAATAACTAACGATGAAAAGGGCCGGAATCACTATCGCTGCCAGAGAGATGTTCACTTTTGAATTGTTTGCGCCTGAACTAGGTGCTACAGGTGTTGGTGTGTTTGCCATAATACGAAATTGAAAAAATGATTGAGTATTAAATTAAGATGTTTGATTTTTTTGATGAGGTGCAAATATAAAACCTTTTGGTAGCTATACAAGTTTTTGAAAAAAGGAATAATTCGAGATAAGTTATATGAAATTTGGTTAATGTTGCCCTGAAAACGTAAATGTTTGGTTGGTCTTTCCTTGCTGTATGCATGTTGTGGCAATTAAAGACGAAAAGAATGCGTTTTTTTGGCTTCGGTTTTAAGGTTTAAACTGATTTTTGATTAAATTTATGGAGTGAAAATTAACAATTTGGTAACCAATCGACGAATTTCCAGGGACGGTTGCATATTCTATAAAGCTTTTTATTAACGTTATCGTTTTTTTACAAAACCGAGGTATTTTTCAAAAGTGGGCCTTTTTGGGCGTCTAAAACTCCTTATTTAAGATGATTTTTTTTGTTTTGCTTTATTTTTCTACTTTTGAAACGTTTTAAAATCATTTTACAATGGAATTTAAAGAAATTCAAACCTTAATAAAGCTGGTATCGGATGCCGGTGTAGATGAAGTTAGTATCGAGAAACCCGATTTCAAACTTTGCATTAAAAAGAACGAAAAGCAGGTAACCTATACAAGTGCTCCTGTAATTCATACCCAAGCCGCCGTTGCTCCGCATCAGCCATCTGCTGTTTCATCAGCTCCTGTTGTTGCTCCAGTGGAAGAGAAGTCCAATCTGATAACGGTTAAAGCCCCAATGATTGGCACATTCTATCGAGCAGCTAGCCCCGAAAAACCACCTTTTATTAATGTTGGAGATGCAATAGTACCCGGAAAGGTATTATGTATCATTGAGGCAATGAAGCTTTTTAACGAAATAGAAAGCGAAATATCTGGAACTATTGTGAAGATTTTAGTTGAAAGTGGAACACCAGTGGAATTTGATCAGCCGTTGTTCCTTGTACAACCCAATTAATACAAGCGAATTCGTTAGAGCTTAAACGCAATTCATTTATGTTGGTGTAAACCACAAATGGAGCCTATCTTTATAATTCAGTATTTTATTAAATTAGCAAAGACAACAAATGTTCAAAAAAATATTAATTGCCAACAGAGGGGAAATTGCATTACGCATCATTCGTACCTGTAAAGAAATGGGTATTAAAACGGTTGCCGTTTATAGTACTGCCGACAAAGAAAGTTTGCATGTTAGATTCGCCGATGAGGCCGTTTGTATCGGTCCACCTCCTTCCATTCAATCATATCTTAATATTCCTAGTTTAATTGCAGCCGCTGAAATTACAAATGCAGATGCAATTCATCCTGGTTATGGTTTCTTAAGTGAAAATGCCAAGTTTAGTGGCATCTGTGCTAAACATGGCATTAAGTTTATTGGTGCTACACCAGAGCAAATTAATCAGATGGGGGATAAAAGCAACGCCAAGGATACCATGAAGAAGGCCGGTGTTCCTTGCATCCCCGGTAGTGAAGGATTGCTCGAAAATATAGAAGAAGCAAAATCAGTTGCCAAAAAAATTGGTTACCCTGTTATTATTAAGGCTACCGCCGGCGGTGGTGGTAAGGGAATGCGAATTATTTGGAAGGATGATGAGCTAATTTCAGCGTGGGATAGTGCAACTACAGAAGCTACAGCCGCGTTTGGTAATGGCGCCATGTATATGGAAAAATATATTGAAGAGCCACGTCACATCGAAATTCAATTGGCCGGCGATCAATACGGAAAAGTTTGTCACCTTAGCGAGCGGGATTGCAGTATTCAGCGTCGTCATCAAAAATTAATCGAAGAAAGTCCTTCTCCATTTATTGATCAAATAATGCGTGAGCAAATGGGCGAAGCTGCTATCAAAGGAGCAGAGGCCATCAAATACGAAGGCGTAGGGACCATCGAGTTTTTGGTCGACAAACACAAGAACTTTTATTTCATGGAAATGAATACGCGAATCCAGGTGGAACATCCAGTTACAGAGGAGGTAATTAACTATGATTTGATTAAAGAACAGATTCTAATTGCCGCCGGAGTGCCGATTTCCGGAAAAAATTATTTCCCATTGAAACACGCCATCGAATGCCGTATCAATGCCGAAGATCCTAAAAATAACTTCCGTCCTTGTCCGGGTAAAATAACGCAATTAAATCGCCCAGGTGGTCATGGCGTGCGTGTAGATACTCACGTTTATGCTGGATATACAATTCCTCCTAATTATGACAGTATGATTGCGAAGCTTATTGTAAGTGCTCAAACTCGTGATGAGGCTATAGTGAAAATGGAACGTGCATTGGGCGAATTTATTATTGAAGGTGTTACAACAACAGTATCGTTGCAACAAAAAATAATGCAACATCCGGAATTTCGTAAAGGGAATTTCACAACTGCTTTTATGAATACTTTCGAATTTTAATTTAAAAATTGCACTATGTCCATCCGAATTTATGTTACCGGAGGCACCTTCGATAAAGAATATAACGAACTTACAGGGGAACTTTTTTTTAAAGATACACATATTCAAGATTTACTTAGTCTTGGGCGTAGCCGTTTAGATGTTAGTATACAGACGCTAATGCTCATCGATAGCTTGGAAATGACGGATGTAGATCGTAACATAATCATCGAAAACTGCAAACTGTGTCACGAGGATAAAATTGTTATCACCCACGGCACAGATACGATGACAGCGACAGCAGAAGTGCTAGCTCGCGAGGTAAAAGACAAAACAATAATCATAACAGGTGCCATGATTCCTTTTAAGTTTGGAAGTAGTGATGGTTTGTTTAATCTAGGAAGCGCACTTGCTTTCGCCCAGAGTTTGCCACATGGAGTGTATGTTGCCATGAATGGGCGATACTTCAATTGGAATCAGGTGAAGAAAAACAAACAAACTGGATTTTTCGACGAGATTTAAAGAAAGAAATAGTCATTTCTTAATAGTTTACAAAAATCGCCCATTAGCAGTATTATACTGTTTTTAGGGCGATTTGTATTAACAACACTTATGATGTTGCGTTATCAAAAGCAGGTTTTGATTGCGCAGAAATGATTAGATTTGTTGCCTAACTTTTATTTTTCTTATGAATACAAATTTCAAGTCGCTTTTTGTAGTTGTTTTAATTACAATCGCATTTGCATCATGTAAAAAGACGGCGGTAAAAATTATAACCACGGGAACTTGGACGGTAGGTTTATATTACGAGAACGGAAACGATGAGACGGATAACTTTTCAGGTTATGTTTTTGATTTCAAAACCAACGGAACCATGGCTGTAACAAAGCCATCAGGCGACATCGTGAATGGAAGCTGGAGTTATGATGATGGTGCTTCTAAATATATCATAAGCATATCAGGTTCAGGTGCACTTGACAAAGTTAATAACAGCTGGCTCATTGTTTCAAAGTCATCTAGTTTAATTGAGCTGAAGGATGATAATATCACAAAAGATGATAGAATTAGTTTTAAGAAAAAATAAAAATATTGCAAGTATTCCATATAAAAAAGTAGTAAGTATTCTTCAAATAATGAAAGTTTTAAAATTAGGGTTACTCGCATTTTTCTTTCTTATAAATGCATACACTATTGCACAAAATGCAATTCCGGTAATTGCAACCTATGCCATTTCTAAAACAAATTATAAAGCAGGGGATACTGTGGAATTTATTATCAATCTTAAAATAAATAAAGGGTGGTACGTTTACAGTTCTGAATTTAAAGCTGATGGCCCAATGAAGTTTGAATGTAAAGTGGAGATGTCAAAAGATTTTCAAATACTCGACAAAATTATCGCATGGCAACCTTTCGAACATTATGATGAAATATGGGAAGGTGAAGTGAAAATCTTTGAAGAACGGGCTCAATTTCGCTTGCCAATGGTGATGAAAAAAATGGGGGAAATAAGTATTAAAGCGGTCCTTACTGGACAGGTTTGCAACGAGGTGTGCATGCCGTTTAAAATTCAAGTTGATGCCGACTTAAATAAGTTGCCTTTTTGTGATTATCAAGCCGTGGATGCCAATGTTTACAAACATTATAATTTGGAAAAGGTTAAATAATAACGATTAGGCGAACAAAAAAGGAATTTAAGATTAGATTCATTAATATTGTTAGTTTTCCACAGTGCATTAAACTCAAAGTCAATGTTTATGCGCTACTTAATTTTTTTTTATTTGATGTATATTGCGCTCATGAATTTCAAAAAGACACTTTCTTTTCTCACCTGTTTCTTCTTATTTTTTATGGTGAAGGCGGATAAAGTAAATCCTGTTTCTTTCTCCTATGCCATATCTAAAACAGATTATAAAGTTGGTGACACTATCGACTTTATTATTAATGCCAGTATCCTTGATGGTTGGTATTTATATAGCACAGAATTCCCAGCAGATGGGCCTCTAAAATTTGAATGCAATATTGAAAAAAGCAACGACTTTTCCCAAGTCGGTAAGGTAATGCCTTATGAACCCTTTGCGCATAAGGACGAAAATTGGGACGACTCGATTGTGAAAATTTTTGAGAAGGTGGGGCAATTTCGTATCCCTATTCGAGTGAACAAGGCAGGGAAAATTGAGATGTTAGGGAAAATAGAGGGACAGTCGTGTACCGACCAATGCGTGCCTATAGGAGAGAAATTTAAGGTGGATTTAAGTGCCTTGCCATTCAGCGATTTTGTTGTTGCCGATGCTTCGGTATATGCGCATTACAAAGGCAATGAAACGGCGGTGGTTGCGCAAAAGGAGGAGACGCCGATATCTGCTGAAGTACCCGAAGAGTCGATATGGTCGCTCTTGCTAACAGCTTTTTTGGCTGGACTAACAGCCCTTATAACACCGTGTGTGTTCCCAATGATTCCTATGACTGTTTCATTTTTTACCAAACAAGATAAGGGGAAAGGAATTCGTCAGGCAATTGCTTTTGGCTTGTCAATTGTGGTAATTTACACGTTAATTGGTGTTGTTTTTTCTCTTCTATTCGGAAAAAATTTCGCGCAAACATTAAGTACACATTGGATTCCGAATGTCTTGTTTTTTGTGGTATTTGTAATCTTTGGCGTTTCCTTCCTTGGCATGTTCGAAATTGTTTTGCCTTCATCCTGGGGAACAAAAATGGATCGGTTAAGTGAGAAAGGAGGTATTATCGGGGTGTTTTTTATGGCAATGACACTAGTGATTGTGTCATTCTCGTGCACAGCTCCTGTAGCAAGTTCAGTGTTAATCCTAGCTTCACAAGGGCAATTTGCACGGGCTATTCCAGCTATGCTGGCTTTCTCTTCAGCCATCGCAATCCCATTTATGCTCTTTGCAATCTTCCCACAGTGGATGCAGAGCCTGCCCAAGAGTGGAGGTTGGCTTAATACTGTAAAAGTCGTTTTAGGATTTATTGAAATCGCTTTCGCCTTCAAATTCTTATCGGTTGCCGATCGTGTTTATCATTGGCATTTGCTGGATCGTGAAATATATCTGATAATTTGGATCGTGTTATCATTCTTGCTAGGTGTTTATCTAATTGGTAAGCTAAGATTCCCCCACGATTCCCCCATGGATTCTGTTCCTGTGCCACGCTTCTTATTCTCAATTGTTTTCTTTTGTTTCTCCATTTATCTAATACCTGGGTTGTGGGGCGCTCCATTGAAGTTTCTATCCGGATATGTTCCGCCGCAAACATCACTTGATTTTGATTTATACACGAGCTCAAAAATACTATTAAGTAATATTCCGGATGATCGAGGCAGTGTTAAATATAGTGGCAAATTCAAACAACCATATGGTATAAAAGGCTTTTTTGATTATGAACAAGGATTAGAATACGCCAAAAAACATAACAAACCTTTGTTTATCGATTTTACAGGGGAAAGCTGCACCAACTGTCGCAAAATGGAAGATGGAGTTTGGATTGATGAAGATGTGATTACGCTACTTAAAAATGAATTTGTGGTAGTTTCATTATACTATGATGACAAAACACCACTTGATTCAGCCAGTCGTTATATTAGTGATCTAGACAAAGAGCTGAAGTCGACCGTAGGCGAGAAAAACCTTGATTTTCAAGTGAAGAACTTTAATAGTAATGCAGCGCCATATTATGTTATTCTTGGATACGACAACTTACAGCCGCTTACCATGCCAAGAGGGTATAATGCCGACATTCCGGCGTTTCGTAAATTTTTAGAAACAGGTTTAAAAAACTTCAAGGAAAAGAAATAAAAACGAATCTTTTTAGCATTAACTAACGTAACTTTTTTGCGTAATTTTGCGCTAATATTTTAAGTCTAAAAAAACAATAGAATGAACTCACAAATTGATTCAATTACAGCACGTCAGATTTTGGATAGCCGTGGAAATCCTACGGTGGAAGTGGATGTTAGAACTGAAGCTGGCATTATAGGAAGAGCCGCGGTGCCAAGTGGAGCTAGCACGGGTATTCACGAAGCAGTAGAGCTGCGTGATGGTAATAAAGAGGTTTACCTTGGCAAGGGTGTTTTAAAGGCGGTGCGCCATGTAAACGAAAACTTAGGAAAGGCACTGAAAGGTTTTAACGTTTTCGATCAGAATATGATTGATAATGTAATGATTGAGATTGATGGTACAGAAAATAAAGCGAAGATGGGGGCAAATGCAATTCTTGCTGTTTCGATGGCTGTTGCCAAAGCCGCCGCAGCGCATGCTGGCCAACCACTTTATCGATATATAGGAGGCGTAAATGCTAACACACTGCCAATTCCAATGATGAATATTGTGAATGGTGGTGCGCATGGTGACAACTCTATCGATTTCCAGGAGTTTATGATTATGCCCGTTAAGGCAAATCGTTTTAGTGACGCATTACGAATGGGAGCCGAAATCTTTCATACATTAAAAACGGTTTTGAAAGATAATAAATACAGCACCAATGTTGGCGATGAAGGCGGTTTTGCTCCGAATATTAAGAGTAATGAAGAAGCTATCGAGTTGGTTTTGAAAGCCATCGAAAAAGCTGGTTATCGTCCAGGTGAAGAGGTTTTTATTGCTATGGATGCAGCTACAAGCGAAATGTATGATGAGAAAACAGGCATGTATACGTTTAAAAAGTCGGATGGCAAAAAACTTACGAGTAGCGAAATGGTTGAGTATTGGGCACAATGGTGCCGGAAATATCCCATTGTATCTATTGAAGATGGATTGGCCGAAGATGATTGGAAGGGGTGGAAAGAGCTAACAGTGAAATTAGGCGAAAAGGTGCAATTGGTGGGCGATGATTTGTTCGTTACTAATGTTAAACGCCTGCAACGTGGTATTGATGAAGGTATCGCAAACTCCATATTAGTTAAGGTGAACCAAATTGGCACGCTAACAGAAACAATAAATGCGATTAACCTAGCAACACGAAATAGTTATACCAACATCATGAGCCATCGTAGCGGCGAAACTGAAGACACAACAATAGCAGATTTGGCGGTGGCTATGAATAGCGGCTTAATAAAAACAGGTTCGGCTTCGCGTACCGACAGAATCGCTAAATACAATCAATTGCTGCGTATTGAAGAGGAGTTAGGTACCACAGCACAGTTTCTTGGCACCGCATTTAAATATATTTAGTTCCAAATCACGCACTAAAAATCAAATTGCAAAAACATATCTTTGTCTATAATCATGTCAAAAGTGATATCTAAAATTTGGCCTATTCTTAAAAATAAATATTACCTCACGGTCATAATTTTATTTGTATGGCTTGCTTTTTTCGATGGTAATAATTTTTACGGAATCTATAAGCTGAAGAAAAACTTACATCACCTAGAGCAAGAGCGCAACTTCTATATTCAAGAAACGGCAAAGGTAAATATCGAGAAACAAGAGCTGTTTAACAGTCAAAAAAGCCTAGAGAAGTTTGCCCGCGAACGTTATTTTATGAAACACGATGATGAGGATATTTATATTTTCGAAACCTTAAAAAAGCTGGAAGAATAGCAGATGTTTCGTATTTTTTTCTTTTGTTTTTTTCTTGTTCATCTGTCAGCTTTTGCTCAGGATTCCCTAAAAATTGTTACTAGAAATACCAAAGCGCCAATTGAAGTCAACGGTGCGTTAATTCGTCAAGACAAAAGAAATATTGGATTTGTTCGTTTCTTGGAACCATATAACAGTGGCGAACCAACACGTGTTTGTCAGATTTTTATTCCCAATGGCACGCAAGTAGCCACCGCATTCGCTTATGGTAAGGCAAGCCACGAATGGGTTATAATGATGTTGAAAAATCCAGACATTACATTTGAAGTCACATCTAAAGAAGGATCCGATGCGAAAGATATTGCTACGGTACTTATAAAAAATGGGTACTTGTAAAGTCGTTGCTTTCGGTGGTATTTTTAAAATTAACATTTCCTTTTTAACTATTTTTGCGGTAAAATGAATATTGATTTAAACCTTGATGTTTTGGCAGTAGCATACGATGATGTAGATGTTACTATGGATATATTATGTCCTGATGGTTTGGTATATAGTGAGTGGTTCAGTCATTTGGAATTAACGGACAACGATTTATATAACGATTATTTGGAGTCGTTAAAAAATCGGAATGCTTATATGACAGAGCAAAAGGGAGACGAGTACAAGCCACTCATTCCCATGACGTTTGAGGCGTTTCTCATATCATCGGAATACGAAAAGGAAGACCCCGATTATTTAGTGGCATTTGTAGAGCTGTATTCCAATTGTGTTTGGGATATATTTTCAGGTAACAATAAAGTCATTCAAAAGGGTCATAAAGTGGATCTAGGAACCTGGAGAGCCAGTGCCCAATTTATAGCCGATTTTGTTAATCATTATTGTCATGTCGATAAGGTTTTTAATAGCAGCGATTTTTATTGCGGAAATATCGATGATAGCTTTCGCGAAGCATACTTGCCAATTTACGAGTTGATATTTCAACGCCTAAAAATCGCCGAATGCGACTGGGTAATCGATGAGGAAATAACGATGTCCATGGATGCGGAATTCGGCGAAGAAATGGAGCAAACAGAGGTGATGAAGGTGAAAGAAAGCACACTTTTGGCTGCTTTAGCCGAGAATATGAACAAGGAGCAACTGAAAAGGGTTGAAAAGGAACTTCAGGCTGAAGAGCAAAAAAACACGCAGAAAGACTTGCCAGCAGTGGTTTTGGCATATGTCAACATATATGGCACCATGCCCTTAATATTAAAGAAATAAAGCTTGTTTTTTTGTGTTGTATAGTGTTGTAAAAAAATGTAGGTTTGTACTTTACAAATTATAAGTATATTTTTTAGCCATGGCAGATCAGAATAAGACAAATAAGGTTTTACTATTGGTAGTAGTTGGTGTTTTGGTGGCGCTTAATGCATTATTTATTAGTAATTATTTAAACACGAAGGAAGAAAAAAAACAAGTAGAGTTAAAGCTTGAAAGTACAGAGATTGCTAAAAAAGAGCTTGAGAAGCAATATAGCGACGTGTTGGCCCAGCTAGATGAATTTAAAGGGGCTAATGCTAAATTGAATAATCTGGTGGATCAACAGAAAACGGAGCTTGAATCCAAGGTAGCTCAAATTCGTCAAATGTTGCAACGCGATAAGTTGAATAAAACCGACCTCGATAAAGCTCGGGAAGAAATAAAGCAACTTAATAAAATGCTTAGTCGTTTGAATGAGCGAATCGACTCGTTAAATTCAGTGAATGGTGTGCTTAAGCAAGAAAACCAAGGTCTGCAATCGGATGTCAAGGTGGCAAAAGACCAAAATGAAAAGCTAACCGAAGAAAATACAGGTTTGAAAAATGTGAAGGCGGTAGCTAGTATTTTGAAATCCGAAAATTTAAAGGCAGTTACTTTTAGCATTAAGGATAAGGGGAAAGAAAAGGAAACTACTAAAGTAGGATCAGCAAACAGGATTAAGGTTACGTTTAACTTAGGTGAAAATTTCATTGCAGAGAAAAATCAAAAAACTATCTGTATGAAAATCATTAACCCAGCAGGCAGTACAATCGCTTCGCCGGATAAAGGTACATTTACCTTCCAAGGGAATGAAACCGCATACACCCAAAAAATTAATTTCCAATTCACCAATACCAAGCAACAATTGCAGTTGGTTTGGGATAAAGGGAATGTTGCTCTTAACAAAGGAAACTACAAAGTGGAGGTCTATTGTGAAGGGTTTATGATTGGAACCACAACTTTTATCTTGCGTTAATCAATCATCGCACGTTGAAGAAATACATTTAACGGCTGCAGTATTTTAAAGGAATCGATTACTTTTTTCTCGAACATTTCGCTTTGCACCTCGGCATCAGAAAAGGTTGCAGTCATTACATACCATTGTTTGTGTTTGATATAGTTAATCGCCTCACTGGTAGCCTCAAATCCTTTGGGTGGCTTTACTAGCGCTTCACCACGCACAGTACCAAAAATTTGTGTGAATTTTTTATTCTCGACAATCTTTAAAAATTCACTGGAATTATAATCAATTTCTTGGCGAATTTTTTGCAATTCATTCGGCATAAGCATATAGGCGCCTCCACCTACCCACACGCCACTAGGTTCTAAATGAATGTAATAGCTTGGGTAGGTGCTTTTACGACCCTTTAAGCATAAAACAGCGCCAAAATGTGCTCTATATGGTGTTTTATCTTTCCCAAAACGAACATCTCGGTTTATTCGAAAAATTGTATCTTTTGATTTCACTTCCGCTATTTCCGGATCGAATGCAGCGACTTTGGGAATGAGGTTTTCAATAAAATTGAGGAAGTCTTTCTTAGCGGCTTCATACTCTTTCCGATTTATATCGAACCATTCTTTGGTGTTGTTTTTCTTGAGCTCCTTTAGAAATTGAAGTGTTGATTTCTGAATCATAGCATTTGTTTTGGTAACAATATGTTTAGTCCTCGGTTATTTCTTGTCCATCCTCTATTGGGTTTGGCTCAAACTTTTTTATGCTCGAACTTAAGTCGGCATAAATTGCTTTTAAATCAGGATAGCTCTCTAAAAGCTCAATATGCTTTGCCATCGTCTTTTCATCGCCACGGAAAGCTGGCCCAGTTTGATTTTTGGCGGGAGAGGTCAGCATCGCATTCTGTGCGGTTTGAAGTATAATGGGTCTCAATGTTTCAAAATCAAGATGGTAATCTTGTAGCATTTTTTCGGCGAGAGCAAATAGGTGGTTACTAAAGTTATTTGCAAAAACTGCAGCTAAATGATAGCGCAAGCGCTCCTCATCATTGGCTTGTAAGGCAAAGCTGGTAACTTCAAAAGCAAGCTCTTCAATAAGCAGAATAGTATCTTCATTACTACCATCAAAAAACATGCACATGTTGGATAGGTCAATTACATCACCGCGTCGTATTGTTTGGTAAGGGTAAAGTACGCCGTAGTTAGCAGAAGAGTTTGAAAGTACTTCTTTAGATGTAGCTCCAGAAGTATGCATCACAATTTTATTTTCGATATTCAATTGTGAGGCTACTTTTTCAATGGCATCATCATTAACCGCAATAATATAAGCATCCATGTCGGCACTAGTATTTAGGTGCTCTAAGTTATCAATGGGCTCGGCATTAATTTTACGCGCTAGCTCATTGGCTTTTTCAAAGTCACGGCCATAAACTTGGGTAATGTTGTTGTTGGCTTTACGAAGAGCTCGGGCAATAAATGTAGCTACGTTGCCGGAACCGATAATGGCAATTTTTTTTCTCATATCTGGAAGCAATATTACACTACTATGGTGGATCTTCAAAACAAAAAAACCCGCAAGAAAACTTACGGGTTTTTTTATATTATTTTAATGATAATAGAATTATTTGTAACGTAATTCTTTAATACGCGCTGCCTTGCCTTGTAATTTACGCAAGTAGAATATTCTTGCTCTACGCACCTTACCACGGCTATTAACTTCAACTTTTTCAACGAAAGGGCTGTTTAGTGGGAAAATACGCTCCACTCCAACACCGTTCGAGATTTTACGTACAGTGAAATTAGCGCCCATTCCAGAGTTGCGTCGTTGCAAAACTACGCCATTGAACAACTGTGTACGTTCTTTATTACCTTCTTTAATTTTATAAGAAACGGTAACGGTATCACCAGCTTTGAATTCTGGATGCTTACTGATAATATAATCTTGTTCTACAACTTTAATGAAATTCATGTCCTAAAAATTTTTGGAGTGCAAATATAGCAAAATCTTTTGAAGTGTGAAGAAATATCCCGGGATTTTTCTGAAACCCTCGCTGAGGATAGTTTTTTTTGAGGCGTAGGTTTAATTTTTTCATGTTTTCTTGTTGAAATAAGGTGATTGCGATTGGTTTTTAGCCAAAAAACAAACAAACATATATTTGTTTTCTGCTTCGAAAGCATAATATTTAATGGCAAAATGAGTATTAAATCTGTGCAGTTGGCAAGAAATACCACTTGTTGTAAGGCGAAAGATTTCAGTAATGCGCAGGTGATGGCAATTAATTCTTTCTGGTATTTAACATTGAATCTGCCGGACGGGGTTGCACCTGTAAAGTATCTAATGCCGCTGGTGGCGATAAATGCAAGGTATCCTGATTTTCATTTGTCATGTTTGTTTTGTTATTACACGACCATAAAATTGCAACTAAAAACAACAAAAGACAAATATTTTTCATTTCAAGTCCTCAATCGCAATATTAATGCCAAAGCAGATTATGGCAGACAACTATTGAAATAGAAGAGTAAAATGACATTCAGAATTTAATTTTGACTTTAATTAAAATCCTTTTGGCTTTTCTCGGAATCACCATCACCTTTGCTTTACGTTAATGTAATGCCGGTTTTTTATACCACCACAAAAGGTCATCTTTTTTTTCATACATTCGTGTCCTATATTTATTTTATCAATGAAATACTTTTGTTCCATTTTATTTTTAACTTGGTTTGCCATTGCAATACAAGCTCAAACAGTTACTATCACCGCCAATTATTCGGGAGGTACAACGAGTACATTAAAAACCATTGGAGATATGGATTCAGTGGGTGACGGTTCCAAACGGGCTTTTGTGAAGTTCGACTTAAGTACGCTTCCGGCGAATGCCGTGGTTACCGCAGCTACTTTGCAATATTATTACTATACAGGTGGCGGCTCCACTCTAAATAACTCCATTTTTGCGTTGTCCAACGACCCAGCTACTACAACCGCTGCAACACTTTATGCTGACTGTGGCGATAATAGTCCCGTAACAGCGAAGTTGGCCTATTTAGCCTGGAATAGTACTGTTGCGTCTTATTATAATACACCTCTTAATACAACAGGTGTAATGCTAATAAACAGCCGCGTTGGAACGTGGGTTGGAATGGGCTTAACACGCGATGTCGGAGGTACCAATCTTTATAGTTTTAGAGGGTATACCAATGCCACGAATCCACCTAAATTGCAACTTACCTATTATATTCCAGTGGCTTGTAATGCTGCGCCAACGCCTGGAATTACAGCTACTAATAATGCTTTTCCATGCGCTGGTGAGGTGGTGAATCTCAATTTAACTGGAACTTCTGTTGCAAGTGGCTTAGGATATCAATGGCAAAGTAAACCTATTGCAGCTGGTGCATGGGCAAATATCACGGGAGCCAATGCGGCTGCGTATTCCTTTGCAGCCTCGGGGAGTCTTAATTATCGTTGTATTGTATCCTGTACGAGCTTGGCTTTGGATAGTGCTTCAAATGCAATTTCAATAACGGCTTTAGGAGTTTCAGCTTTTCCGTATAGCGAAAATTTTGAAACCTCCGATGGTGGTTGGAAAGGGGTGGACTTAGGAAGCGGTATCAGCGAGTGGATTTGGGGTGCACCAACAAAAATGAATATAAATGCTGCAGCCAATGGACTAAATTGTTGGTCTACAAATCTAATCAACGATTACTCTGATTTGTCTAATAATGCTTTGGAATCGCCCTGTCTTAACTTCACCAATGTACCATTGCCTCGAATCGCATTTTCTATGCGCTATCGCACCGAGTTGGATTATGATGGCCTATACCTCGATGTTAGTTCTAATGGTGGTGCTACCTGGACAAAATTGCCTCAAAGTAGCATACTTGCCAATACCTATAATAACACCTCTACTTTCGCTTCTTTTACTCCACCAGCATGGTGTGGCGACAATGGCGGATGGCTTAGGTACGTGGCCACGCTACCAACATTAGGTGGGGCTTCATCAGCTAAAATTCGAGTGCATTTTCAAAGCGACATCTTGGTTACCGATGAGGGTATTGCCTTCGACAGCGTTTTTATTTCGAATACGGCGTATGATTTGAGTGTAACATCGCTAATAACACCTGTGAATTCGTGTAGTTTTAGCGCATCTAATCCCGTGAAAATTAGCTTAACTAACCAAGGGTTAACCTTGGCTAGTGGAACAAAAATCCCGGTTACCTATCAACTAAATAACAATACCGCTGTAAAGGACACAATCACATTAACAGTCAATAAAATTATTGGCGACACCATTCAATATACCTTTAAAACTGCCGCCCCAATGGCTGCCTTTGGCACCTATAGTTTCAAAATATGGTCATCGTTGGCAATCGACTCAGATCGCACTAACGATACATTAGTGAAAATAATTTCTATTCTTAGCATCACTAATTTGCCTTATCGAGAAAATTTCGAAAACTCAGATGGTGCCTGGACAAGCAAAAGTGTCACTGGTACACTCAACGATTTTTATTGGGGAACACCCACAAAGACATTTATTTCGGGAGCCGCAAGTGGAAGCAAATGTTGGGTTACCAAGTTTATCAGCGACTATGAGCCGTTATCGGATTATGCCTTGGAATCGCCCTGCTTGAATCTCACATCCGGGATAGCACCGAGTTTGGAGTTCTCTCTCAAATTTAAAACAGAATTAGATTACGATGGTTGTATCTTAGAGTCGAGTATAAATGGTGGAACCACCTGGACTAAAGTTACAAATATGACCACTGGTGGTTATAATAGTACGTCTACCTTAGCCGTTTTCACCGCACCGCTATGGAGTGGCTCTAGCGCAGGATGGCAAAGGGTAAAAGTTCCATTAGCATCGTATCTAGGTCAGTCCAATGTTAAGTTCCGTTTGCATTTTGGTTGCGATGATATCGTTAATGATGAAGGTGTTGCCATCGATAGTATTTCAATTACCGACCTCTTTGGTAAAGATGTTGGCGTAACTGCTGTATTAAGTCCTGCCGGTGGATGTGGTTTAACATCGACAACTCCACTTCGTGTAAAAATTAAAAACTTTGGCAAGCAATTGCCGATAGGTACTTCTATTCCAATATCATTTAAAATGCTAGATGCAAACAATGTCATTGTGTCAGCAGGTAAGGATACGATAACACTTACTGCAATAATGAAGTATAGTGATTCGTTGAATTGTACATTTATAAATACGTTGAATTTAGCTACGGCTGGGGTGTATTTAATTTCAGTAACAACGGCCTTACCAAACGACAGCGATGCAACGAATGACGCCATTAATAACTATCAAGTGGTTTCAAGGATTTCTATTAGCACATTCCCGTATTATGAAAATTTTGAAATTAACGATGGAAATTGGTATGGCGAAGGTGTTAACGGTGGATTAGTGAACGAATGGGGATGGAATTTCCCATCCAAAACCATCATCAATTCCACACCTAATGGTCAACAATGTTGGTTGGTTAATCCATATAATAATTATGCAAATAACACGCATGATGCGCTCTACTCTCCTTGCTTCGATTTCTCCTCAATGGTGAATCCTGTGATGAGTTTCTTAATGCGTTTTCGTATGGTAACCAACACCGATGCCATGGTGCTCGAACGCAGTATTAATAGTGGCCTAAGCTGGCAGCGGGTTGATTCTGCTAATGTCCAAGCAACATACAACAATACCAATGTTACTGGGGGTATTCAGCCTCCAAAATGGAGTGGTGATAATTTAGCATGGAAAACGTATAAAATAAATATTCCAAATTTGGCTTCGCAGAGCAACGTGCAGTTCCGTTTCCGATTTAGAAGCGATGCAACGTTAAATGATGAAGGTGCTGCCATCGATAGTGTAGTAATTTATGATAACGTTTTCAACGATGTAAGTGTAATTGGGATTTCTGCCCCTGTTAGTAAATGTGGCTTGTCGGCGGCTGAAGTTGTCAGTGTAACCATACAAAACCTGGGTAATATACCATTGCCATTAAATACGGTTATTCCGATAGCATATAGTGTTAATGGTAACGCTCCAGTTCAAGAGTCTATAACATTAACTGCTCCTTTGCCGGTGGGTGCTAATTTAAATTATAAGTTTACCCAAACGGCAAACCTAAGTGCGCCAGGGAATTATAGTTTTAAAATATACACTGCATTTCCTACAGATATAAAACTTTCTAATGATACGTTGTCTAATTATAGTATCGGTACAAAACCCATAGTAGGCACTTTCCCATTTATTGATGGTTTTGAAACAGGTAGCGCAAATTGGTCGATTACAGGAAACAACAATCAAATTTGGCAGGTTGCCGGAACATTAGTAAATCCTATGCTTACCTCTAGAACTGGTACAAGCATGAGTGTTTTTAATGCAACAAGCTTTTTCAATAATGCAAGTTCAAGGATGGTTTCACCTTGCTTCGATTTTTCATCTTTAAATGCTCACGCAACGTTAACCTTTTATCTTACGTTAAGCAGTTTGAATATTGCTAAAAAGGACTCACTATATGTTCTTGTATCCACTAATGATGGTGCATCTTGGGCGAAAATTGCCTCTATTTCGCGACATAACGTAAATGCACTTACGGCGCAATGGAGTCGTTATGATATCGATATTTCTGGTTATGCGTCACAGCCTCAAGTACTAATTGCTTTTGAAGCGTTAGGAAAACAAGGGGCCAATTTTGCAATCGATGATATATCTATTTATAATTCTGAATTGCGAGTGGCCACGGGTACATATAGTACCGGTGCTCCTTGCCAAATTATTGGAGGAAACGAATGGATTGATTTGCGTGACGACAAAAACAACTTAATAGCACAACTAAACCCATATAATAATGGGCTCGGTCAAGTTTGTTTCGGTGTGAATGTATTTACAAATAGCTTGCGATCGGAACGTACCGGAGTGAGTCCGAATAAAACGGACAACTATTATTTCGCTCGAAATTTATGGATTCAATCTTCCTATGCGCCTTCTGCTCCTGTAGGGATTCGATTTTTTTATCAGCCAAGTGATTTTAACCTTACCAAGGATAGTATATTGGCACGAATAGGCACATCGATTACCAAAGCGGATCTTGCTGTTTTAAATTACTACAATAGCACAACGCCAGACGATTTAGATGTTTTAAATAATAATTATAGTACCGGAACAACAGCATTTATTTCGCCGGCCGATTCGTTAGTGAATAACTTGAATTATTTCACCTTTAACACCGCGCGTTTGGGAGAAATGAACGTGGTTTACCGCAAACTATTGGCAGGGATAACAGTGCATGATGAAAGTCTTTTATTCGAGCTTTCACCCAATCCAGCGGGCCACGACCTAGCAATAAAAGCCGTTGGGTTGATTGCGGAATCCCCCCCATACTTCATCTATAATGCCATTGGAGAAGAAGTGATGTACGGGGTTATTACGGCATCCGAAACACATATCGATATATCGAGTTTGTCTCAAGGTGTGTATCTAATTAAGCTAGCACAAGGCGTGAAGAAATTTGTAAAAGAATAGAAGTTAATTCTTTTCTTTTACAAATTTGAAGCCCGAAATAAATCGCTAGTAAATTTTTATTTCTTGCGGAAGAAAAGACGCACTGGAACTCCTGAGAAATCGTACTCTTCTCGGAATTTATTTTCCAAGTATCGTTTGTAGTTGTCTTGTATATATTGAGGCAAATTGCAAAATAAGGCAAACGATGGTGTTTTTGTATGCAATTGTGTGATAAACTTTATCTTAATGAATTTTCCTTTTACCGCGGGTGGTTGGTAAGCTTCCACAACTTGTACAAGGAAATCATTAAGCTTATGCGTGGAGATATGGCGTTTAAGGTTTTCATTTACATGCATAAACACTTCCACTGCTTTATGAATACGCTGCTTGTTCAGCGCTGAAATAAAAATAATAGGAATATCCGTAAAGGGTGCTGTCGAAGCCATTATCTCTTTCTCATATTGAACTGTGCTTTTGTTTGTCTTCTCAATCAAATCCCATTTATTAACCAAAATCACAACACCCTTGCCATTTTTCTCGGCCAGATGCAATAAATTTAAATCTTGCTTTTCTATTCCAATAGTTGCATCAATTACCAAGCAGCATACATCACATTCTTCAAGTGCTTTAATGCTTCTCATTACACTATAGAACTCAATATCTTCATGCACTTTTTGTTTTTTGCGGATTCCGGCAGTATCAATTAACATGAAATCGTGCCCAAAGGAATTATATCTTGTATGTATTGTGTCGCGCGTGGTGCCGGCGATTTCGGTAACGATGTTACGTTCTTCACCGAGTAATGCGTTTATCAAACTCGATTTACCTACATTAGGCTTACCTACGATAGCCACTTTCGGTAATGCAGAGAAATCGTCGATTTCTTTTTCTTCTTTAATATATTCAACGGCCTTATCAAGCAATTCTCCAGTTCCGCTGCCACTGGCGCTGCTAATACTAAATATTTCTCCTAATCCGAATTTATAAAAAACCCCTTCACCTAATAAACGTTGGTTGTTATCAACTTTGTTTACAGCGAGTAGTATTGGTTTCTTACATCTTCGTAATAGCTGAGCTACTTCTTCATCGAGAGGATTCACCCCATCAGTAACGTCAACCATAAATATAATGACAGCCGCTTCACTAATCGCAATTTTCACCTGTCGGCGGATTGCTGTTTCATAAATATCATCGCTTCCTTCCACAAAACCACCAGTGTCTACCACGGTGAAGGACTCCCCATTCCATTCACAAGTTCCATAATGGCGGTCGCGTGTAACACCCGAACTATCGTCAACAATAGCTTCACGTTTCCCCACTAGTCGGTTGAAGAGGGTTGATTTCCCTACGTTTGGTCTGCCTACAATGGCTAATATTCTACTCATAACAAAAACGCGAAGATACGCATTAATGTCCGAAGGGGGAGAAATACACTATATACCTTTAAAAAGAGCTAAATTGCAGATTATTAATAAATTGCGATAGAAAAATCAGTCGTTAATAATAAAAATTCTTATTTTAGCATTCTAAATCCAACCTCAATAATCAAATCCAATTCCGTTTTTAGGTATTTATCATCTGAAAAATATGCTGCAGCAGTTGCGCTAATCTTTATGGGTGTGCTGTTATTCCTTACGCAAGGAGTAGCATTTCAATATTATTTATTAGATGCCCGCAGAAATTTTACAATAGGAGCGCTTATTATTTCATTGGGTGGTTTATTAATTACCTTGCTATTTGCCTTTATTATTTTCCAATGGGCAAAGGAGAAAAAACATTTAGCGAATTCTATTAAAGGGGCAGGCCTCACTCAAGATTACAAAACCTTGGTTGAATCGGCTCCTTTAGGAATTTATGAAGTAAACGGTGAGTTTCTGACCTACGCCAATTCGGAATTTTGCAGAATTACCGGTTATTCAGTGGATGAATTGGTAAACAAAAAGAGCATTTTTGATTTAGTGACTCCTGAATATAAGGAATTACTTAAAAGTAAGATAATGGAAAGGATAGCGGGCAATGTTGAAACGACAAGATATGTTGTGAGGGGTGTGCAAAAGAACGGGACTCAAGGCTGGTATGAAATATATGGGTCTACAATTATTAATGAAGGAGGCACTCCAATATTAATCGGTAGAATTGCAGATGTCACAGAGAAAATAGAACAGGATATTCAAATTTTACAGGAGAAAAACCTTTCAGAAACTATAATTAATTCATTGCCAGATATTTTTTTTATCTCAGATAGTGATGGCAATTTAAAAAGATGGAATGCCAATTTTGATGTTTTTATCGGTAACGATAAGCAAGAAATTAATAAATCAAGTACCTTAGAAAATTACCATCTCGAATATCAGCATAAAATATTTACAGCCAGAAATGAAGCATCCTTAAGTGGTAAAACAAACTTTGAAGTTAGTTTTAAGAAGGAAGTCGATGATTATCGTGATTTTTATTTTATAGAAAAGCCTATCGAAATTGACGGTGAATGGTTGCGATTGAGTTTAGGCGTCGATATTACCGAAAAAAAAGCGAATGAAATTGCATTGCAAATTTCAAAGGAAAAGTACAAAAAGCTTTTCGATTTAGCCCCTATGATTATTCTTGTTTGGGATCCTTTAAGTTTAGAATTGATTGACCTGAATGAAAAGGCAGTTGAGGTTTATGAAGGGGATTCTAGAAACGATTTAATTGGGCGAAGTATTTTGGAATTTGTTTTTCCGATGGATCACAGCTCTATTTTAAAAGTTGCATCTTTATTCAATGACAAGGCACCAATAAGGAAAAAAAGCACTTGGAGAAATAGGACCAAAAATGGCGAACTTCGTTATATGGATTTCACATCTTTTAAAATTGATTTTGACGGACAAATTGTGATTCTTTCAATGGGTCAAGATATAACAGAGTTGGAATTAGAAAGGCAGCTTTTATCGGAAAGTCGTATAGATATTCAAAGACTTAATAAAAACATCAATTCATTGAGGGAAGACGAAAGGGCGATTATTTCTCGTGAAATTCACGACGAATTAGGGCAGCAACTATCTGCCCTTAAAATTGATTTATCGCTAATGATGAAAAATTTAAATCAGGAACAAGATGAATTGAGATCTTTTGTTTTTGCGAGCATTATTAAGGTTGATTTTGCTTCAAAAACGATTCGTAAAATTTCAAGTAGCTTGCGTCCTGGTGTTCTCGACGACTTAGGTTTATTGTCGGCACTGGAATGGCAAACAGAAGAGTTTAGAAAATTATCAGGAATTACAATTAAGTTTGAAATTAACTATACTGAATTTGAAATAGGCAATGAACTTGATATTGTTATTTTTAGAATATATCAAGAGTCATTGACGAATGTGTTGCGTCACGCTAATGCAACCCATGTTCTTACTTCAATTCGAAAGGAGGCAGATCTGATAATAATATCAATTCAAGATAATGGTATTGGCTTTAACAAAGAAAAAATTAAAGAAAAGAAGACACTTGGTTTAATTGGGATGAAAGAAAGGGCATCAGGATCCAATGGCCAATTAGCAATACTAACTAGTGAAGATAGCGGAACGATAGTAACATTGTCATTACCTTATTTTAAAAATTAATTTACTAACCAACATGAATATATTAATAGTTGATGATCATGCTATATTAAGAAAGGGTCTTATTCAATTGCTTTTAAGTGAATACAAAGATCTTAATATTGAAGAAGCGTCGAATAGCGATGAAGTGAATGCAATACTTCATAAATTAGAATGGGATTGTATCTTACTCGACATCTCCATGCCAGGAAAAAATGGTATGGAAATCTTAAAACAAATGCGCTTGGATGAAGTTAAGGCGCCGATACTTATGCTGAGTATGCATTCGGAGGAGCAGTATGCAATTCGAGCATTAAAAGCGGGAGCTTCTGGGTTTCTTAATAAAAACAGTGCACCCGATGAGTTGATTCTTGCGGTGAAAAGATTGCTTTCTGGTAGGAGATATATTTCAGCTACGCTAGCCGAAAACCTAGCAGAGAGCATAGGCAGCAAGGCCACTTTAAAACATGACAATTTATCTGATCGGGAAATGCAAGTATTTACGATGCTTGCCAAAGGAAAGGCTATAGGCGAAATAGCAGAAGAAATATTTTTAAGTGCCAATACAATAAAAACATACCGTAGTCGTGTAATGGAAAAGATGGATTTCAAAAATTTGTCCGACTTAACGCGTTATGCAATCGAAAATGATTTGGTTAGTTAATGGCCCGAATTAATTAATCTTTCGAATTATAAACTAATTAAGCTCGAAATTACAAATCTGCAATTATATTTGTAGCGTATGAATTCGCTGGAAGTGTATTTAAGAAGCTTTGAATCTTATTTGGATGGTCACCCATTTCAGGGTAAACCACAATCCTTAACGGATGCTGCAAATTATATAATGCATTTGGGAGGCAAACGCCTCCGACCAGCAATGGTGTTAATGTCGTGCAATGCCTTTAAGAGCAATTTTGAAGAAGCATTGCATGCAGCCATGGCTATCGAGGTGTTTCATAATTTCACACTGGTACACGACGATATAATGGATGCAGCTCCATTGCGCAGAGGGCAAGCAACGGTGCATCATAAATGGAATTCCTCTACTGCCATTTTATGCGGTGATTTGATGATGTTTGAGGCTACTATGTTTTTACAAAAGTTGCCACTAGATATCCTCAATGAAGCCTTAACAATGTTCAATACAACTGCAATAGAAGTATGCCGTGGGCAGCAAATGGATATGCTTTTCGAAACGCGCAATGATGTTTCCATCGAGGAATATTTGGAGATGATTTCTTTGAAAACTTCGGTTCTCTTGGGATGCAGCTTTTATTTAGGCGCTTTGGTTGGTGGTGCAGAAAAAACCAATGCCGAAGCATTATATCAATTCGGGAAAAACTTAGGTGTCGCCTTTCAATTGCATGATGATATTCTTGATGCCTTTGCTGATGATCCTATATTATTTGGCAAACAAATAGGGGGCGATATTTTGTCAAATAAAAAAACGTATTTATTGCTAAAAGCCTTGAATTTGGCTGATGCAAAGCAATTATTCGAACTGCAATTTTGGCTCTCAAATGAGCCTAACGATGTAAATGAAAAAGTACAATCAGTAAAACAGCTTTTTCAAGTAACAGGTGCTAAAAAAGAAGCAGAAGCCGAGCAGCAACGATATTATTCTTTGGCTTTAGAAGCATTAGAAATGGTGACAATGGAGGAAGAAACTAAAAAAGAATTCAGCGATTTTGCAGCATATGTAATGCATCGCAAAAAATAGGATTTGATGTATATCAACGTTTCTAGCCATTGTAAATTTAACTCTAACGAAAAATTCTTATCTTCGCACTTCATTCTTCTTAGACATTTGTACGTTTAAAAAGTAAAGTATTTCTTTCATGAATATAAATATTACGCTACCCGATGGCACAGTTCGGGAATACGAAAAGGGAACTTCAGCCATGCAAGTGGCACAAAGCATTAGCGCTGGTTTAGCTCGAAATGTATTATCCGCCAAAGTGAATGGTGAGGTGTGGGATGCCAATCGTTCCATAAATGAAGATTCAAATTTAATTTTGCTAACTTGGAATGATGAAGAAGGGCGTAAAACAATGTGGCACTCATCAGCACATTTGTTGGCCGAAGCAATAGAAGCGTTATATCCTGGAACGTTGTTCGGCATTGGCCCAGCAATCGATGCCGGTTTCTATTATGATATTGATCTCGGTGGCAAGTCTTTTGGCGCCGATGATTTTAAAAAGCTAGAAGATAAAATAATTGAATTGGCAAGACGTGATGTCACTTTTGAAAGAAAAGAAGTGAGCAAAGCAGAAGCCGTTAAATATTTTACTGAAAAAGGCGACCACTATAAGCTAGATTTGATTGAAGGATTGAATGATGGTGAAATTACTTTTTATACGCAAGGTAATTTTACTGATCTATGTAAAGGTCCACATATCCCGAGTACGGGCTTTGTGAAAGCAGTGAAAATAATGAACGTGGCTGCAGCATATTGGCGTGGCGATGAGAAAAACAAAATGCTTACCCGGATTTATGCGGTAACCTTCCAAAAGCAAAAAGATTTAGAAGAACATTTGCGTTTGTTAGAAGAAGCTAAAAAACGGGATCACAAACGCCTAGGTAAAGAGATGGAACTCTTTGCTTTTAGTGATAAGGTGGGCGCAGGGTTGCCATTATGGTTGCCAAAAGGAGCCATGATACGTGAACGCTTGGAACGATTTATGCGTGAAGCACAAACAAGGATGGGCTATTTGCCTGTTATTACACCTAACATCGGTAAAAAAGATTTATACGAAACGAGTGGACACTGGGAAAAATATGGCAAGGATTCCTTCCAACCTATACTTACACCTGAAGGTGAACAGTATATGCTGAAACCGATGAATTGTCCCCATCATTGCGAAATTTACAAAACAAAACCACGCAGTTACCGCGATTTGCCAGTGCGATTGGCTGAATTTGGAACAGTTTATCGTTTCGAACAAAGTGGTGAATTAAGTGGCTTAACAAGGGTTCGTGGCTTCACACAAGATGATGCTCACTTATTCTGCCGTCCCGACCAAATAAAAGAGGAATTCAAAAGGGTTATCGATCTCGTGTTTTATGTTTTCAAATCGCTAGGATTTGACAATTATACAGCTCAAATTAGCCTTCGCGACAAAGTAAATAGAGCTAAATATATTGGCAGTGAAGAAAATTGGGAAAAAGCAGAAAATGCAATTATAGAAGCCACCGCCGAAAAGGGCATGAAAACCTTTATAGAATATGGTGAAGCGGCCTTTTATGGACCTAAGCTCGATTTTATGGTGAAAGATGCCCTTGGCAGAAGCTGGCAGTTGGGTACTATTCAGGTAGATTATAATTTGCCAGAGCGCTTTGAGTTGGAATACATAGGCGCCGACAACCAAAAGCACCGTCCAGTTATGATTCATCGTGCCCCTTTTGGAAGCATGGAGCGTTTTATGGGACTTCTAATTGAGCATTGTGCCGGCAATTTCCCTCTTTGGCTTACTCCAGAACAGTATATTATATTGCCGGTGAGCGAAAAGTTTGAAAGCTATGCAGAAAAAGTTGCTCAATTTTTAGAAATTAACGATATTCGCGGACTTATTGACAATTCCAATGAAACTATTGGAAAAAAAATAAGAAACGCGGAGATGAAAAAGATACCGTTTATGCTAATAGTAGGCGATCAAGAAGAGCAAGCAGATTCAGTTTCGGTGCGTAGGCATGGTCAGGGTGACTCAGGTAAAATGGGTATGCAGGAATTTGTTAGTCATTTTAAAGAAGCCGCAGATTTAGAGAAGTTGAAATAAAAAATAGCAGGCAGAAGGCCAGCAAAGTAGTATGGGTTTTTAATTTGCATTGAACCAAACTACTTCATAGTAAAAGAAAATGCAGAAAAACAAATAAGTATACTTGGCATTACCTCCAAAAAAGCCCAGCAGTGGTCCTTACCAAAATCGTCGTTTTCCGCAACGTAGAGTTGCTGAACATAACATTAACGGATTTATAAAATCTCCCGAAGTTCGTATTGTCGGTGAAGATATCGAAGCTCGTGTTGTGAAGTTGGCTGAGGCAGTGGATATCGCCGACCAATTGGGGTTGGATTTGGTGGAGATTTCTCCAAATGCCGTGCCGCCGGTTTGTCGTATTGTTGACTATAAAAAGTTTTTATACGAGCAAAAGAAGAAGAAAAAAGAAATTAAAGCCAACTCGCACAAGCAAGAAGTTAAAGAGGTGCGCTTTGGCCCGAATACAGACCAGCATGATGTTGACTTTAAAGTAAAGCATGCTGAGGAGTTTTTAAAAGCCGGTGACAAAGTAAAAGCACTAGTGATGTTTAAAGGAAGAGAAATTATTTATAAAGAAAGAGGTCGTCAACTTCTGGAAACTTTTGTGGAACGTTTGGTTGATTTCGGTAAAGTAGATACCGGATTAAAAATGGAAGGTAGGAAAATGACGATAATGATTGCACCAAAGAAATAAAATAATTTTAGAGATTAGTTAGTCATGAGATGGCTTACTGAAATTTAAAGAATTATACAAAGGACCCAATTTTAACTATTCAATACTCAAAATGCCAAAATTAAAAAGCAACTCAGGAGCAAAAAAGCGTTTTAGCACAACTGCTAGCGGTAAAATTAAACGCGGACAAGCTTACAAAAGCCACATCCTGACTAAAAAAGAAACGACTCAAAAGCGTAACTTAGGCAAAACTGCCTACGTTTTCAAAGGCGATGAATATCGCGTTAAGAAAATGCTTTTGTTATCGTAATAAAAGTTAATCTCAATAATCAGAGATTATATATTAATTAACCAGGCAAAAAGTACCAAAGATAAGCCCAGTGAGGCCTGCACTTTAGCCACAATTATTTTATTTAAATGCCTAGAAGCGTAAACGCTGTCGCATCGCGACGCAGAAGAAAAAAGATTTTAAAACTTGCCAAAGGTTATTTTGGTGCGCGTAAAAACGTACTTACAGTAGCTAAGCACAGTATCGACAAAGGTTTAGGGTATGCATACCGTGACCGTAAAACCAAAAAACGCGAGTTTCGTGCACTTTGGATACAACGTATCAATGCTGCAGCACGTGCCAATGGTACAACCTATTCAAAGTTAATCAATGCTCTAAGCCAAAAAAATATTGGTTTAAATCGCAAGGTGTTAGCTGACTTAGCAATGAACCACCCAGAAGTATTTTTGGAAGTGGTGAATTCGACGAAATAGTATTAGTTTTACTACAAGGTAAAAAGCCATTCCAAAAGGAATGGTTTTTTTTTGCTTCCTATTCTAAGCTTTGTAATATTGTCTAACAATATTTTGTTTAACGTTCAATTAATACAAATGATAAAACCATAAGCTTCAGCTTATTTTATTTCGTTGTAATTCGTGTAAAATGAAATTAGTTGTTTTTATAATAATCTCATTCTGCGCAGTATAGCTCTCCGCTCAGTCGGATTCGGCATCCATAAAAGTGCATTTTTACTATGGCTCAAGGCCCAAATGGAATGCACGTAAGGTGGAGAAAAAACAATTTGGTGGGCTACATGATGGGCATGTTAGTTTGCAAATTGGCGACTCTGTTTTTAGCTTTCGAAAACGCGGAAAAATCCATGTCTTCCCACATCGCAAAGGCTATCATTCGAAATGGGAGAATTTGCCATTAGAAATTTGGATGAAAGACACAGCAAAGGCTAAATATTGTACTTTTATAATTGTAATTCCACGAGTTCAGTATGGACTATTAAAAGAAATTCAATCGCATTATTCCTATTGCGATCCATATGATTACGCTTACTTTGGCATGCGTTGCGCCTCTTCTGCCTACGATGTTTTAGCGCAGATTCATGTTCTGAAAAAACGTTCTCAGGAGAGTATTATTATCCATAATTTCTATCCGCAGCGTTTGCGATTAAAGCTATTTCGTGCATCACAAATAAATCATTGGGAGGTGGTTACACATCAAGGCTCATCTTTACGAAGATGGGAGAGTAGGTAGGATTCCGTTTGTCAGCAATTCATGATATTACTTCTTTAGTGGTTATTGGAATTATGGAGCCCAGCAATATGAAAGTAAATTGCAAGTTAGCGGAACTTCCGTACTTTTGTCTCCTTCATTAATTAAATCGTATTTCAAAGCCCAATGAAAGTACTAATCGCAGACAATCACTATGTGGTTCGAAAAGGTTTGATTCAAATTGTCTCTATTGAGTATCCTGAGGTTGTTTTCGATGAAGCAGCTAATGGTAGAGATGCGTATAAAAAATTAATGGAAAGCAATTATCATTTAGCTATTCTCGATATTACAATGCCCGAGATGAGTGGTTTGGATGTTGTGCGTGAACTTAGAAAAGAAGGCTGCAAAACTCCATTGTTTGTGCTAACGGCCCAACCTGAGGCGCAATATGCTTTGCGGGTGCTGCGTGCAGGGGCATCTGGGTTTCTTGAGAAGTCTGCTTCCGGTGGTGAATTAATAGTTGCAATTAATAGAATTCTATCCGGTAAGAAATTTATTACCGAATCGGTGGCAGAGCTACTTGCTAATGATTTACTTGAAGATCACTCAAAAATACAGCATGAACAACTTTCTGACCGTGAGTTTGAGGTATTGAAACTTATCTCATCAGGTAAAAAAGTATCAGAGATAGCGGAAAAACTATGTCTCAGTGTTCCTACTATTAGTACCTATCGTCGTCGATTACTTGAGAAGATGAAGTTGAGAAACAATGCAGAATTGATGCGATACGCTATGAATCACAAGCTGGTATAATTGCCTTCGGTTTTTAAATGTTGGTTTTTTTGTCGGTAGGTTGATTATTTGCTGTTATATTTTCATTATTTCGTCTAATAATGAATTGAATTCTGCCGTACTATTTTCATCTTAATAAAATAATCAATCTTCGCTCAATAGCTTTCGACCTAATCCACAACATTAGAAGCTAATTCTAATTTAGTTCCACCGAGGTGGTATATACGGAGATTGTAGTTGTAGATGAAAGCACTACAATAAGTGCAGTGTTTTGTCTACAAGATGTTGGTTTTAGCGAACGTAAGTTCGTAACTTAGTGTAATATTAAATTACTTCCAGTTGGCGTCAAATGAAACTTTCTGAAATTCTAAACTACGAACAACAATTGTCTTTGTTGCCATTATTCGGTCCGTTTTATGCGTTAGAGTATCGTGATAAAGAACCTCAAGAGCTTCCAAAAACAGCGTTATTTGCGCTTTCTCAAATAATTCTCTGCGAAGAAGAAAAACAACGGATAATTTCGGAGGCGGTATTTCAAAAGCTAATTGAGCTTGAAAAAAGTGTGGAAATAGTAGGATAAATAAAATTTCCGTTTCCTCTTTCCAACGCTTTTCTCTAAATTCACTTAATTGAGAAATAATCAATCTTTTTATATTATTTAAGCAATTTCTATTTTGTTTAATTAAAAGTTACTTGTAGTCAATTAGATTTTGTTACTAATCTTTTTATGCAATAAAAATAATCTTTTCGGGTTGTCAAAATCATCCTAATAATACAACCATTCGCTTTGGCGATAACTATTTTCGTAGATTATTAACCGTTAATTTTTTCAATTTTGAGTTTCAACCTTAACTTTATTTCAAATAAAGGGGATAGAAAATTGCTGATGTGAAAAATGTTGTTATCAGCATTTCTTTTTTTCAATTTTAATGTCAATAAAAATCCCACTGTTAAGGATTTCCCCTGCCTGTTTTTGATAAGTTATCCGTTTCATTAAATAAATTTCACATAATTCCGAATTCACATAATACCGTATACAACCTAGCTAAATGCAGAAAATGCACATTTTAAAATGGGCTAATCTGCTTTTCAAGTATAGTACTGCAATCATGAAGCGCTTTATCACCAATAAATTAAATTTCAACTTCGTTAAAGGGGGTACGCCATTTCTACTTTCTTTGGTTTTAATACTAGGGATGAGTTTTAAGGCGAATGCCGTATCTTATACGTGGACAGGAGCTACGAGTACAGCTTGGGCAACAACCACGAATTGGATTCCCAATGGTAATCCTGGTTCTGCGGTCGGTGATGATGTAACGATAGGAGTGGTTGCCTTTACTTCAGGCAATCAGCCAGCACTCAGCGTTGCACCTGCTAATGCTTTGACTTACATAACAATCGGTACCGCAACGGCTTCTACTTTATCTATTTCCGTGAATTATCTAGTTGGTAATTTAACCATAGGAGTAGGCTCAACGGTTATAGAAAGTGGAAGTATAACAGTTTCTTTCACTGCTGGTATTAATAATAGTGGTACGTATACGGCAAGTATTGGAGTACATTCATTTTTAACCAACAATCAAGCACTTTCCGGAACCTTGTCTATGCCAAGCGTTACGGTAACAGGCATTAGCTTAGTTAATATAGGTACTGTAACCATTGGAACGGCATTAACAGGAGTGGGGGGGATATTTACAAATGCTTCAACAGGAACCCTTTCAGTAGGCGGAACGTTATCAATTGCTACTTTTCAAAATGGAGGTACAACTACATTTACAGGATCTAACATTACCACTCTTTTGGCTAATTTCATTAATAATGGGATATTAAATTTGCAAGGATCTGGAGCCATTACAGGCATTACGAATAGTAATGGTGGAACTGTGAATTTAGTATCTTCAAGCACAATAACAAGCTTTATAAATGGCAATTCTTGTACATTAAATATTAGTACCACTCCAAATGTTCCTACAATTACAACAATGACAGCAACTGCAGCAGGAAATGTAGTAATTTATTCTGGTGCAGGTTCGCAAACGGTAAAATCTCAGGCTTATTTAAATCTTACCCTTTCTGGTAGTGGTTTAAAAACGTTGCCTACAGGCACTAGTGTTGGAAATAAATTAAGTATATCCCCTACAGGAACTGCGAAAGCAAGTCTTGCTAGTACGGTAAGTTTAGCAATTAGAGCGCTATTTCTTGGTGGTACCAACCGAGCCGCTAACACCTATGGGTCATCAGTTTCTGCTGCCACAATCAAAAATGATAGCTTCTTTAATCCTGCAGCCACTTTTACGGGTATTCTCACCGTTGCGGTAATTAGCCCTTTTGAAAGTGCAGCTGGTGGCGGTGACTGGGCAACAGCAGCTACTTGGGTGCAAAATGCGGTGCCTTCCGCCTCAGATGATGTTGTGATTGGTTCAGTGGTAACCGTTCCGGTTTTGGCTCTAACCCAAACAGGAAGTGTAACAATAAATAGTGGTGGTGCATTAACTTGGTCGTCAGGAAATGTTTCATATGTCTTTGGAGATTTTACAATTAACGGTGCAGGGTCGGCAAGCTTTCCAAGACCAATAACATTCAATGGAAATTTGATAGTTAGCGGTACAATTGCATTTAGTTCCTCAACGGCTACAGCAATGGCAATGGTTTTCAATGGTAATGTTCAATTAGAAACTAATGCTGTTTGGACTGAACCTGCCGCTGGTGTAAATGGAGATGTGAATACCTATGATTTTGCTGGTAACTTTACCAATAATGCAAGTACATTTACAGGAATTGGAACAGCTGCTCATACATTCTCGGGACTAGGTAAATTAATAAGTGGCGGTGTAATCACCGATTTCCCAAGAGTAACAATAAGTGGAACATATCAAAATAGTGGAATAATAAAAGTGGGTACAGCTCTTGCTGGTACTGGCACCCTAATAAATTCAGGAACATTAAATATTGGAGCAGCGTCATCAATAACAAGGCTAATTAATGGTGGAAATATTTCAATAACTGGATCTGGCCTTCAAACTACAGCATTGGCTAATTATATCAATACCGGCACTATTAATCTTGGTGGTTCTGGTGCTATTACAGGTATTACAAACAACTATGGGGGTATTGTTAACCTAAGTAGTTCGGGCACAATTGCAGCTTTTACCAATGCAGCTGCAAGTACCCTTAAAATTACTACCACACCAACGGTTCCAACTATTACAACATTAACAGTTACAGCAACAGGAAACACAGTTAACTATACGGGCGCTGGTGCACAAACGGTTAAAACAGGAACCTTTTATCACTTAGGCTTATCTGGTAGCGGAGTCAAAACAATGACAGGCGTCACTTCAATTGGAGGGGATTTTAACATGAGCGGCGCAGCAACGGCTACACCCGTAATTACAACGATTGCTGGTAATACAAGAATTACAGGTACCGCCGCCATGACAACCGGAGCGAATTTAGCGATAACAGGCTCACTTACCATTGGAGATAGTGCTGCTTTTACTGCAGGTGCTTTTACATTAGGCGTTGGCAATACAACATCAGTTGGAGCTGGCACAAGCGGTTCATTAACAATTTCTGGTGCTGGTTTAAAAACCTTTACCGGCTCAGTTACCATTGCCACTGGTGGAATTTGGACCAACTCAGGTAATTCCACTACTAGTTTTGGCGCAGGTATTACCAACAATAGTTTTAACACATTTAGCAACGGAACTGGTGCTGCTGCATTTTCTGCGACACAATCTTTGGCAGGTTCTGGGGCTATCACTTTCGGGGGAGGAGTTACACCATCTGTTGGCTCCACGCTTACCAATAGCAATTCCGGTACGGTATCTATAAATAATATTGTATTAACGGGTAACTTTACTCAGGGATTAAACACTCCAACTTTAACGTTAGCAAATACAACTCCATTTACTGGGGTTGGAACTTTTGATGCAAGTACCAATGTCAATACAGTTAATTATACTGGCGTCTCACAAGCAATTAAGGTAGTAAATTACAGCAATCTTACCATTAATGGTTCAGGCATTGCAACTATTGGCGGAGCTATTACCGTTAATGGAACCATGACGGTAACAAGTGCAACCACCAACAATAGCACCTTAACGGTAGCAACAGCTCTCTCCGGGGCTGATACCTTAACGCAAGGCGCCAGTTCTACATTAAATGTTGCAGGCACTACTGCTATTACAGGGCTAAAAGCAAGTAACAATGCCAACTCGGTGAATTATACCGGAGCCATGCAAACTGTGAAGGCTGCTGCCTATAGCGCTCTTAGCTTAAGCGGAAGTGGTGTAAAAACAATGACAGGCGTTACCACAATTGGAGGAGATTTCATTATGAGTGGCTCAGTAACAGCTACATCTTTAATTACAACTATCGGAGGTAATATAAGCATCACAGGTACTGCCGCCATGATCACCGGAGCTAATAATGCAGTAACGGGTGGTTTAACTGTTGGTACCGGGGCGACGTTAAGTTTAGGTGGATTTAGTTTAAGTATTGGTGGCTCCTCCTCAATTACAGGTGCAGTAAATACGGTGTCTGCTGCAACAGGAACAAAAACATTTACAGGGGCAGTTACGATTAATTCTGGCGGTTCATGGGATTTTTCAGGGCAAAATCCAGCAACTAGTTTTGGCGCAGGTATTACCAACAATAGCGTTAACACATTTAGCAACGGAACGGGTGCCGCTGTCTTTTCTGCGACACAATATTTGGCGGGTTCAGGAGCTATGACTTTTGGAGGAAGTGTTACCCCAGCAGCTAGTACCACGCTTACCAATAGCAATTCTGGAACGGTATATATAGATAATATTTTGTTAACGGGTAACTTTACGCAGGGACTAAATGCTCCAACATTATCGTTAGCAAATGCAACACCATTTAGTGGGGTTGGAACTTTTGATGCGAGTACCAATGCCAATACGGTTGACTATACCGGCACATCACAAACAGTGAAGCCTGTTGCCTATGGTACCCTTAATTTATCAGGAACAGGTTCTTTGGTGATGACAGGAGTAACAACCGTTAATTATGATCTTCATATAGGAGCAGATGTTATTACAACTACGGAAATTACTAACATAGGACATGATTTAAGCATAGAAGGAAGCATGACCACCGGGTCAAATTTAATAATTACAGGCAATGTAACAATCATAGGTAGTAACTCTGTCATTATTGCTGGTGCATTTACCTTAGCTGTAGGAGGGACAACCACAATCGGTGATGGCACTACACATAGTATGGTATCAATCAGCGGTATTGGATTGAAAACATTCACTGGTCAAGTAATGTTGGCAAAATATAGCAATTGGTATAACAATGGTAGTGCTGCAACAAGTTTTGGTGGTGGAATCACTAACAATGGTACTACGTTTAGTAATGGGACGGGTGCCGCTACATTTTCTGCCACACAATCATTCGCCGGTTCTGGACCGATGACTTTCGGAGGTAGTGTTACACCAGTGGCTAGCACCACGCTTACCAACAGCAATTCCGGAACGGTATTAATAAATAATATTGTGTTAACGGGCAACTTTACTCAGGGACTAAATACCCCCACTTTAACACTAAAAAATGCAGCACCATTTAGTGGATCTGGAACTTTTGATGCAAGTACCAATTCCAATACTGTTAATTATACTGGTGCCTCACAAGCAATAAAGGCAGCAAATTACCGCACACTTAACATTAATGGTACAGGCACAGCCACAATAGGTGGTGTAACAACCGTTAGTGGAACCATGACGGTAACAAGTGCAACCACCAACAATAGTACCTTAACGGCAACAACGGCTCTTTCTGGTGCTGGTACATTAACACAAGGCGCAGGATCTACGCTAAATATAGGAGACTCATCGACGATCACAGGATTGGATGCAAGTACCAACGCCAATACAGTTAACTATACGGGCGCTTCACAAACAGTGAGGCCAATTGTCTATAGCACTCTAGGCTTAAGCGGAAGTGGCGCAATTGCGATGACAGGCATTACAACTCTAGGTGGTAGTTTTAACATTAGTGGCACAGTAACGGCTACTCCCGTAATTTCAACGATAGGTGGTAATGTAAGTATCACAGGTGCAGCCATCATGACTACCGGAGCGAATAATGTAGTAACGGGAAGTCTAACCGTTGGAACTGGAGCTACGTTAAGTTTAGGTGGATTTAGTTTAATTGTTGGCGGTACATCGTCAATTACTGGCAATGTAAATACCTTAACTGCAGCAACAGGAACAAAAATATTTACAGGAGCTGTTACGATAAATGTTGGCGGTACATGGGATTTATCAGGACAAGATCCCGCAACTAGTTTTGGAGGTGGAATTATTATTAATGGGAATACCTTTGACAACGGAACGGGTGCTGCTGCATTTTCTGCGACACAATCTTTGGCGGGTTCAGGAGCTATGAACTTCGGAGGAAGCATTACACCAGCAAATAGTACCACGCTTACTAATAGCAATTCTGGAACGGTATCTATCAATAATATTGTGCTTGCGGGCAACTTTACCCAGGGACTAAATACACCAACGTTAACTTTAGTAAATGCAGCACCATTTAGTGGATCTGGAACTTTTGATGCAAGTACCAATGCCAATAATGTTTCTTACACTGGCGCCTCACAAGCAATTAAGTCTGCAAATTACAGCTCTCTTAGCATTAATGGTACCGGCATTGCAACTATCGGAGGGGCCGTTACCGTTAGTGGAACCATGACGGTAACAAGTGCAACTACTAACAATAGCACATTAACAGTAACAACGGCGCTTTCAGGGGCTGGTACATTAACGCAGGGAGCAGGTTCAGTATTAAATATTGGTGGAACATCTGGAATTTTAGGATTGGAAGCCGTTACCAATACTAATGAAGTAAACTATACCGGCGCCGCGCAAACTTTGATGCCAACTGCCTATAGCACTCTTGGCTTAAGCGGAAGTGGTGCAAAGACAATGACAGGAGTTACAACCTTAGGAGGTAGTTTTAATATGAGCGGCTCAGTAACAGCTACACCCGTAATTACAGCTATTGGTGGGGAGGTAAGTATTATAGGTACCGCCTCCATAACCACAGGTGCGAATTTATCGATTACAGGAGCATTATCAATTGGAAATGGAGCTGCGTTTACAGTTGGTGCTTTTACATTGGACATTGGAGCTGCAACCACAGTTGGTGGAGGTACTAGTGGCACATTTACAATTTCAGGTGCTAGCGGATTAACTTTTACAGGTGCAGTTACTGTGGCTGCTGGTGGTACTTGGACTAACTCAGGTAATGCCACAACAATTTTTGGTGCGGATGTCACTAACAATAGCGTCAATAATTTCGCTAATGGAACTGGCGCAGCTTCATTTTTGGCGTCATCTAGTTTGTTAGGTTCCGGACCCATAACTTTCGGAGGAAGTGTTACACCCGCCAATAGCACCACAATTACCAATAATAATTCTGGAACGGTATCCATAAATGATATTGTATTAACCGGTAACTTTACCCAAGGAGCAAATTCCAAATTGAGATTAAATGCAACTTCCCCAATAAGTGGCGCAGGCTCCTTCATCGCAAGTGCGGTTAGTAATTCTGTTAGTTACACTGGTGCCAGTGCCGCTGTTTTTGCCACTACTTACAACAAGTTAACAATAACTGGAGCTACTTCCACAATAGGAGGAACAACAATTGTTAATGATACGATGTTTGTGAACAATACTACCACCAACAATAGTACGCTAACAATTACAACGGCACTTTCCGGAACTAGCACCCTTACACAAGGTGCAACCGGCATATTAAATATTGGAGGTGCATCTGGAATAACGACACTAGTGGCTTCAGCAGTTGGAAACACCGTTAACTATACTGGTACAACCCAAACTGTTAAAGATATAAATTATAATATTTTAGGTATTTCTGGCAACGGGGTGAAAACATGGACAGAAGTTACAATTGCAAAAACAGTTGCAGGTAACTTAATAGTGAATAATAGCGCAACCTTAAATATTGCAGGTGCCTTTGCATGGACCGTTACCGGAACAACCACGATTGGTGATGGAATAAACGGAACTTTAGCGACCTTAGGCATTACCAACGCAACAGGAGTAAAAACGTTTACAGGCAATGTCAGCATTAACAATGATGGATATCTCAATGAATCAGCAGCCGCAGCAGTAGGTTTGGCAGGAAGCTTATCAAATAACGGAACATATACGGCCAGCACAGGAACGCATACATTTAGTGGAGCAAGCAATACAATTGGAGGGACAACGACAAATACCATTCCGAGTGTAACTTTCACAGCAGCCTATACAAATAATGGAACATTAACTGTTGCCACGTTGCTCACTATTACTGGGGTAACTCTTACAAATACAGGTACTATTAATTCTGCAACTTCTATAACGGGATCAGGCATTTTGTCGAATACTTCTGGTACTGTAAATATTACTGGTGGTGGGTGTTCAATTGCTACCAATACCAATGCCGGAACTTTTGCTTTTAGCAACGCAGCTACATCAGCAACAGTGCTCCTTAACTTTACCAATACAGGAACCATCAACATAAGCGGTTCGGGAACAATTTTGGCTATAACAAATAATGCTGGTGGCATTGTTAACCACTCGGGTTCGAGTATCATAACATCATTTAATAATGCTACAAGCACGAGCACGCTAAATATCAATACTACACCAACGGTCCCGACCATTTCTGCGCTTACAATGACCGCCGCAGGAAACACGGTAAATTATACTGGACTTGGCGCACAAACCGTCCAAGCTGGCACATATAGCAATTTAGGATTAAGCGGCTCAGGTGCTAAAACAACTACTAGTGTTATCGTGAATAATCTATTAACCATGGCTGGGTCAGCAACAGTTTCAGTGGTTCCAACTTACACAGCTTCAACAACGTTGAAATATGATCAATCTGCAACAGCAGGTTTGGAGTGGCCTGCTACATTTGGTGGTGAAGGAATAATTATTAATTCTGGAACAATGGTTATTAATAATACACAAAAAATAATTTCGGGATATTTGTCCATCATGACTGGTGCAGTTCTCAATCTTGGGACTAATACTTCCTCGACTGTGCATAGCCTAATTTTTGGGAGCACAGGGCAATCAGCAACTGGCTCATGGGGGTACACAGGGGCTACAAACAATAATACTGTTTTCTTTGCAAATAATTCAGGTCTTATAACAACAGCGGCAACGACCTCAATTGTAAGTGCTGCAACAGGAAATTGGAGCGCCATAGCCACATGGACGGGCGGAGTTGTGCCTGGTGCGCAGGATTCGGTGACAATACTAATAGGAACTACAGTAACAGTGGATGGTGACTTTTCATGTAAATCATTGCAGCTTGCCAATACCGCAGGAACAGCAAATCTTGCATTTACAACGGGGGTTAGTCCTATATTACGTGTTGCAGGAGCAGTTCGGGTTGGTAATTCAGTTGCTACTCAAATTGGCACAATAACGTTTTCTAGTGGCTCAACTTTAATTGCAGGTAGCTTGGCACTTGGCCCAATTGCAGCCCAGGCAAGTAGTATTATAATGACTGCCGGGGGTCTCTTAAAGGTAAACGGAGCCATCACCAATACAAGTTCCACTGCTGTTTGGACACCTGGGACAGGTACCGTTGAATTGGCAGCCACCATTACGCTACCAACAACAAAATTCATAACGTTTTATAATTTGACAGTTAGCGGGGGCACAACTACACTTGGCGTTGCTACAGCCGTTACAGGTACATTAACGTATGGCGTTGGGGCAACTTTAGCCTTATCAACATTTGCACTTTCATTAAGTGGTAATTTTGTGAATACTAGTGCCAACGCAATTACAGGCAGCGGTGCATTCACTATTACGGGCACCGCCACGCAAAGTATAGCAGGGTTTGCGACTTCAGGTCCTGTGTCGTTTACAAAAACCTTGGGAACGGCAATAATTTCCGATGCCGTTTCCGCTACAAACTTATCGGCTACTGGTGCAGGTAAGTTAATTCTGCAAGGTTCCAATACATTTAGTGGAACGCTAACATTAAGCGCGGGTACATTGCAATTAAGCCATATAGCAGCCCTTGGTACCGCAGCTACTAACTTAGCATTAAATGGAGGGGCTTTGTTACTAATGACTGCAACATCTGTAAATGCCTACAATATTACCGTGGGTGGAGCAGCTACTATTTCAACTGATGTGGCTACAATAGGATCTGGTGTTACACATTCCTTAGGCACATTAACTATAGGCGCTTTTACTTTAACAATAAATGGGGGGTCTGTACTTGCTGGAATAGCGGGTTTATCGTTTACCTCGGTCACACATACTGCTGCACCTATCTATACAGTTACCAACCCAGTAGGTGGAGGAATTACCCAATTGAGTTTAGGTGCTGTAGCAAATTCCACCTTCTTAACCACGTTTAATGGCAATGGGAATGTGTTTCAAAGTGATGTATTTGGAAATGGTTCAGGCGGAATTACATACAGTGGAACGGGAGTAATCACATTATTTGGTGCGAATACATACAGCGGCATAACTACCATAAGCTCTGGCACACTAAAACTAGGTGCTTCTAGTTCCGTTCTCGGCACCGTCGCTGGAATAACAACAATTGCATCAGGTGCAGTTTTAGATTTAAATGGGTATGTGCTTTCAACGGCCGAACCACTTACTTTAAATGGAGCTGGATTAACCGCATTGCCTGCCGGCGTTTTAACCAACAACGGAGGTGATGCCTCATTTAGCGGTCCAATAACATTAGCTGGCGCAAGTACTATTAGTGCTACAAGTTCGGGCACACTTACCTGCAGTGGTGCTGTGGCTGGGGCCTTTGCATTAATATTAAATGGGCCTGCATCAAGTTCAGGAACCATGTCAGGTATAATTTCAACTCCAACATCGGTTGCTAAAAATGGAGTAGGTGCTTGGACGCTTTCAGGTGTTAACACCTATACGGGCACAACTGATATTAATATAGGTACGTTAAAACTCGGTGCTTCTACCTCTGTGCTCGGCACCGTAGCTGGAAGAACGACAGTTGCATCAGGTGCAGTTTTAGATTTAAATGGATTTGTGCATTCTACAGCTGAACCTCTAACCATTAACGGAACTGGATTAACGGCCTCACCCGCTGGTGCATTAACCAACACCGGTGGTAATGCCTCTTTTAAAGGACCAATTACTTTAGGTTTAACGAGCACAATAACAGCAACAACTTCAGGTACGCTTACATGCAGCGGCGCTTTAGCGCTTGGGGCGTTTGGTCTTAATATGGATGGGACAGCAGGAAGTAATGGAACCTTATCTGGGATAATTTCAACTATAACGTATGCAGGTATTGATATTTATAAAGAAGGTGCTGGAACTTGGACTCTATCAGGTGTAAATACGTATCCAAATTTGACAGTAATCAATAATGGAACCTTGAAGCTGGGGGTTTCATCTTCTACTGCCGCTAATTCAGGCCCATTAGGTGCGGTGTCATCAGGGTTTCAGATTGAAGCTGGCACAATTGTAGCTTCTGGGGCTTCGCTCGATTTGAATGGGTTTTCATTATTGGGAAATTCGATATCTATTTTAGGAACTGAGCAGCTTACTATAAACGGCTCTGGCTTTGCAGGATTAGGAGCAGTCACCAATAGCGCCTCAGGAACGTCAACATTTACCTGCAGAAATACACTTGCCACTGCGGCAAGTATCAATGGTGAAGGAGGATTGATAATAGTCAAAGGGCCTTATGCGATATTTTCTGGCACTACTGCAATCACCCTTGGCGGTGCAGTAGGTGGCAACATAGATTCTGCGATCGCTGGTAATAGAAAGATAATCAAAGAGGGGGCTGGCACCTGGACCTTGTCTGGTGCAAACACCTACACCGGCATTACAATGATAAGTGCGGGAACCTTAAAGTTGGGTGCATCGTCCACCTTGGCCACCGAAGGTCCCTTAGGCACCAGTGGCGCCACATCCGCCACAGGAACTAACATTGCCAATGGTGCTTCCCTCGACATGAATGGATTTTCGTTAACTTCGGCTGCTACGGAGTATATTACTTTAAATGGTTTAGGTGTATCTAGTTTAGGGGCACTCACCAATAGCGCACCAACAGCCTCTACTCAAATTGGGGTTTTATACCTTGCAACTGATGCTAGTGTTAGTGGAGAAGGTGGGTTGTTAAACATAACAGGAACTTCAGTTTCTGGTGCTACCTCCTTTACCTTTGGAGGAGCTGCCGGAGGAAGTATATCAAGTTTAATTTCAGGACCAATGGCGGTTGTAAAAAATGGAATAGGAACTTGGACTATTTCGAAACGTAATACGTTTAGAGGCGGTGCCACGCTCAATGCAGGTACGTTGAAATTAAACAACACAAGGGCATTAGGCGATTCCACAAGCACCTTTACCATTAATGGAGGCGCAATCGACAATGGCAGTAACGCGGATAGCACACTTGTAAGTTACCCTATTATAGTTAATGGTGATTTTGGCTATTTAGGAGCTTCGGCAAGTTTAAATTTGGCCGCCAATAATATCACATTAAATGTAAGTCCGACTATAACAGTAAATGCCGATACGCTAACACTTGGAGCAGTAATTAATGCTCAAACAGTCAATTTAACCAAGGCAGGGGCAGGTACATTACTCTTGGGTAGTACAACAAAGGCGTTTAATAGCCTCACTGTTAGTGCTGGAACGCTATTTGCCACCTCGGACACGTTGTATCTTGCAGGGAATTTTACCAATAATGGAACGTTTACGCATAATGGAGGAAAGGTAAAGTTTAATGGCACATCGGCAAACGATAGTATTTTGGGTTCAGCCTCAACAAGTGCGTTTAATGAGTTGACAGTTGCAAATTCAGGAGCTGTTGTTGCCATTCAAAACATTATAGTGGGGGGCAATTTAACGGTGAATTCATTGGCGACATTAGAGCCAGGAGCGGCTTATACAGTAGGTGGTGCAGGCACATTAACAGGCAGTGGCACGGTAAAAGTAACGCGTATCACCGGCACAGCAGATTTTCTAACGCAATACCCAATAACAACAAAAACCATTAGCAATTTGTGTGTTAATTATTCCGGAGCCTCTTCCCAATCCGTGAATGCCTTGGGGTATTATAATCTAACCATATCAGGAGCTGGAACAAAAACCTATGCCCCTGCGGATCTTGCTGTATCTAATGCGCTTCAAATTGATGGCGGCGCTACTTTTGACATGACTACGAATAAAATACTTGGATTTAGCTCCAATAGTGGTAGCGGAACATTAAAAACGCAAAATACTTCTTCATCTCCAATCCCGGCTTCTAAAACATGGACTTCGGTGGTAAATTATGGTGCGGCAGGGGCTCAAACTATTGTAGTTGGAAATTACAATGGATTAATTATTTCTGGTGGTGCGGTATATCAAAAAACACTTGCTGGGGCACTCTCAGTGAGTGGTGTGTTAAATTTAACTTCAGGCAAATTAATATCGACAGCGTCGAATTTACTTTCCTTAACAAGCACTGCAAGTGTTGGTAATGTCTCAGATAGTAGTTTTGTGGATGGCCCTATGAAGAAAACCGGTAACATCGCTTTTGTATTTCCTGCGGGAAAGACGGGTGTCGGATATCAGGCTATTGCAATTTCAGCACCAACAAACGTTACCGATGCCTTTACTGCCGAATATATTAGAGCTAGTCCACATAATGTTTTTGGAACGGCTCACACCGCTCCATTACTAAATTTGGATAGCTGCGAGTATTGGCAGTTAGACCGTACCATTGGAACGTCAGCAGTTGATGTGACGATATATGGCAACGCAAACAGCGGCTGTGGCGGTTCAACGGGTTCTAACTTCTTTACTGGCAATGGTACGATTTTATCTAATTTAATCGTAGCTCATTGGAACTCCACCTTGCAAAGTTGGGAAAATGCAACCGCTGGCGCTACAATAGTAACAGGAACAACTAGTGCACTTACCGTAAAAGCGCCTTCGGTAAATAGTTTTAGCCCTTTCATCTTTGGTGCAGTAGGCAATAATCCTTTACCTGTAAAGTTAATTTCATTTAAAGCGAAGGCAATAGGTCGCGTTGTTAATTTAACATGGGTGACAGCCTCTGAAATCAATAACGATTATTTCGATATTGAACGTAGTAACGATGGGTTGCATTTCATTAAAATAGGCCAAATTAAAGGCAATGGAACAACATCGAATACATCATCGTATGGTTATAACGATGTATTAGAATTGGAGGAAAATACAATGATTTATTATTATCGATTAAAGCAAGTAGACTATTCAGGAGATTATGAATATTCGATGATTCGTTGGGTGAATATAGGTTTAGCGTTTCAACCTATTATTGAAACCGTAAAGCCGAATCCATTCAACGATATCTTAACAGTGACGTATACATATTCAGAGAAAGGGAAGGCTACATTAGAAGTTGTTAATCTCGAAGGACGGCTAGTATTCAAAAAAGAAGCTTCATCCGTAAAGGGTTATAATCAATTCCAAGTAAATACTGAGTCGCTTTCTAAGGGAGTTTACTATATTAGAATCAACGTTAATGGTGTCGATTCGAAATATGGTAAAGTGGTAAAGCTTTAAGCTATGGCATCACAACTTATTGTAATTAAATATCAAGATAAGTTGGTGAAGGTGAAACATAATAAGAGTGATGTTTCAAGTTGCTTATCCAGAAGCTGAATTATATCGAGGTTAGTTTAAAACTAGTTGACGATAAATCGTCGTGTAATAGTCGAATTTTCGTTTACAGTCATGGTGCAGAAATACATGCCCGTGGAATAACCGCTAACCTGAATCTTTAAGCAGGAAATGCCAGCATTGTTATGAGATTCGATTTTTTGTATTATCTTTCCGGTTATGTCTGTTATAATAAACTTAACATTACTTTCTTCTAACAACTGAAATTGTAGGTTAGCGTTATTGCTAGTTGGATTTGGGGAGATTTCAAATAAATGATTTGTTAATTCTATCTCCTCTGAAGTAAAACCGACTCCTTGGGTGAAATAAAAACGGTAGTAGCCTTGTGGCGCCACAATCGGGCGGACAGCTATTTTGCCGTTATTGCTAGTAGCCCCAATATAATATTGTATTTCATCGGATGTGGTAATGGTGTTATCCTGAATGTCACCAATAGCATATCCTGCGCTATCAGTCAACGTTAGTGTGTTAAAAGTAGCACCACCCTTTTTGCGCCAATAGCATTTGGTAGAAGCAATTCCACTTCTATTGGAGGCCTTGGCTATTATATGATACTTGGATTGTAAAGGCACGTAACCTTCAATCGAAGGATGCCAAATGCGCAACGGATTTTCGGCTGGAATTTGCATTGTAATGCAATGCAATTCACCACCTCCGCCATTAGCACAAATAACACGACTATCAATGCCAATAACTTTGTAGCCAGGCATAATCTTTTTAATGTAGGCTTCAGCTGCAGCATCTTGAGCCACGTTGCCATCAATTGCATCTGAATATTTTGGGTAAATGAACGTTTTGTTCACTGTAATTCCATTGATATACGTACGAGCATCATTATTTATTTTCGTACATGTCTTAACAATATTGCCGGCATTATCAGTAGGAGTTGGGATGCGATATATTTTGAATGGACGGTTGTATTGTGTGCTGTAGCCTTTAATAGTTTGTAAGTTATCCTCAATAAGTTGCCTGTCAACGGCGGTAACTTCAGATGGCATTTGCATTACCATCATATGCTCATCATCAATCATTTTAAGGTATAAGTCGATATGGCCGGTTCCACCATCACAATGTAATGTTTTGGTTTCAATAAGAGTCGGCGATCCAAAATACTTCTTACAAGAATCTAAAGTGTTGTTGGTTGTCCATGCTGGATTGTGAATCGAAATGTCTGTATTCGTAGATGTAATTACATCACTAAAAAATAATTTACCCCATCCATCGGTCATAATATTACCTCCTTCAGCATTCAGCTGAGTTTCATAGCTAACAATATGCATGCTGTCGGCCAAGTACTTTGGGAAATCATTATCGTAGTCGCGCCCATCATAGTATTTTAGATCTAAAAACGCTAAGCTATCAGCCGCACCATGATAAATTCCGATAGGGCCATAATCGCGCATCCACCAGTCGTCCATAGGGCAAATAATAAACTTGTAATTGTATAAAGGGGTTGCCTGCGATTTCATATATCGTTTTAAAATAACAGTATCATTTTTGCTTTTAACTCGAATCCATACAGGGCATTCAGGTTGAATGGCATTGGCAAGTTGTTCGCTTACCCATCCATATTCGCTCGAAGTATCCACAATGGTAGGTATTCCGTTGTTGTCGTAGTCGTAACTCCAGCTGATACACACTGCCTGTGATTCCTCAAATTCTCCTGGGAATTTAATGTTAGAGGGGATAGAACTAGCATACACCGATGTATTGGTTTTGTTTAAAGCTCGCTGTTTTGTCAACTGAACTTCTTGACTTGTTTTTTGTGCAGGTCTTTTAAAGCCCGCAATACGTTGAGTAAGTTCGGGGTTCCGGCGTTGCGAGAACGCAAGTATAGAAACGAATAGCAGAATCACTGCGAAAATATTTTTCATTTTATAATTTAGATTTTTAGGTTAAACAATCTGGTTTAATAAGCAGATGGTTTATTTACATTTGCACAAAGAACGCAATTCGAACATGGATAACAAAATTTACTCCCGCGATTTAACATTTTCCATCGATGACGTAGAAAGTCGCACTGAGCCAACAAATGTGCTGCTTTGCACCCCCGAATATTTTGATATTGTGGATGTGAAAAATGCTTTTATGGAAGGATTTCAGGGGCAAACACAGAAAGATGAAGCAATGGCCCAGTGGAATTCGTTAAGGTTTGTTTATCAAAACCTTTCGCAGATGCATGTGATTGATAAGGTTATGGAAATACCCGGTGCTATTGGCTTGGAGGATATGGTGTTTTGTGCCAATCAAACATTTCCATGGAGAGTAAAAGATGGTAGAAATATAGTGGTAATGAGTAAAATGAAGCATGATTCTCGTAAACTTGAAGTGCCTTATTTCGAGGAATTCTTCAAAGGAATTGGCTATACAACGCTTCATCTTGAACGAACAGACCTATTTGAAGGCATGGGAGATACCATTGCTCATCCATTCAAACAGCTTTTATATGGTGGATTTGGTCACCGAAGTAAAGCCAATGCGCACGAAGAGTTGGCTCAAATTTTGGATGTTCCAGTGGTGTTATTGGAACTGTTGCATCCAAAATTCTACCATCTGGATACCTGTTTTTTGCCAGTTGACACGGACAATGTAATCTTGTGCAAGGAGGCTTTTACGGAGGATGGCTTGAAAAATATTCAACATCTTTTCAAGTATCTTCATTTTATTTCAGAATACGAAGCAGAACAGACTTTTTGCCTAAATGCGCATATCCCATACAATTCTAAATATAGGCATGCTATTATTCAAAAGGGCTCTGCCACAGCCATAAAAATTTTGACTGATCTTGATTTTACAATTCATGAAACCGAAACTTCTGAATACATGAAAAGCGGTGGTAGCGTGTTTTGTATGAAGATGATGGTGTATTAGTCGCATTACGTGTAACTTAAAGGGTCGCCCAATTTTTACTTTTACATTACATAGTTTTTTCTATCTTCGCGCTCCAATAATGAAAATACTCTCTAAACTTCCGGCATTATTGGTTTTGGCCGATGGTACCGTTTACAAAGGCACCGCAATCGGTAAAATCGGAACCACTGCAGGTGAATTATGTTTCAATACCGGACTTACCGGTTATCAAGAGGTGTTCACCGATCCGAGTTATTACAAACAAATATTAATTTCCACCAATGTGCATGTAGGCAACTATGGCACTCAAAACCAAGAGGTGGAAAGCGATGGTATAAAAATAGCTGGTCTGGTTTGTAAAAGTTTTAGCGATGTATTCAGTCGTCATAGCGCAAACCTTTCTTTACAAGATTATTTTATTGAAAACAATCTAACTGGAATTGCTGATATCGACACCCGTGAATTGGTGCGTCATATCCGCGATAAAGGGGCAATGAACGCCATTATTTCATCCGAAATACTTGATGTGGCAGAATTGCAAAAGCAGTTGTCGTTGGTGCCTTCTATGGAAGGGTTGGAATTGAGTTCACAGGTGAGTACTTTAGAGGCATTTACGCGAGGTGATGAAAATTCAAAATATAAAGTAGCACTTCTTGATTTTGGAGTTAAGAATAATATCTCTCGTTGCTTGGTAGCACGTGATTGCTTTGTGAAAATATTCCCAGCCAGAACGACCTTGAAGGAGATGTTGGCATTTAAGCCGGATGGGTTTATGCTTAGTAATGGTCCTGGCGACCCGGCTACCATGGACTATGCAATTGCAACGGTAAAAGAGATTTTAACCACAGAAATCCCTGTCTTTGGAATATGTTTAGGACATCAATTGTTGGCGCAGGCATGTGGCATTCATACCTATAAAATGCATTGTGGTCATAGAGGTTTAAATCATCCAATTCTAAATCTGGCCACTGGGCTTAGTGAAATCACTAGTCAAAATCATGGCTTTAGTGTAGTAGCCAATGATGTTATAAACTCTAGTTTGGTAAGCATCACTCATGTTAATCTTAATGATGAAACCATAGAAGGGATAAGTGTAAATAACAAAAAGGCATTTAGTGTGCAATATCATCCAGAGGCCTTTCCTGGACCACACGATAGTAGGTATCTGTTTGATGATTTTATCGCTATGATGCGTTCTTAAAATCCTTTTTTTCAAGAACTATAACTTGCAAAATTTACCTGCAAATTGTCCGTTTAGTTTTAAGTAATACGTTCCCGATTGAAGTGTCGATATGTCGATATGATTCGTAATAATTTCTTTTGAACAAATTACTTTGCCGGCGCAATTGTATATTTCAATTACGATAGGTCTTTGGATTGAGATGTTTAATTTTAATTCGTTAGAGGCGAGGCTATTAATAATAATGTTTGGGTTTGACTTTACGATTCTTTCAATCCCCCTTCCACTTGAAATGTTTTGTAAGATGGTATCAGCTATAAATGCATTTGGTATGCCATAACCATATAATGTATCTGGATTGCCAAATCTGTCGGCGCTGCGCTTAACGGCATTCACCAGCTCAATATTGGTGACGTATTTGTTTTTTTGCATTAAACAGGCACATAACCCTGCAATTAATGGGGATGCAAACGAAGTTCCGGTTCCAAAAGAAACAGTGTTGGAGCCATTTACATACGCCGTATTTCCGCCCATGGCCATAACGTCGGGTTTAATGCGAAGATCAGCCGATGGCCCCTGACCGCTATTCATAACTCTAGCTTTACTATCGTATACAGAGCCTACACAAAGGATACTATCAGCATCGGATGGGGCTGTGATTTTACGGAAATTTTTATCTCCTTCATTTCCTGCGCTATTTACAATCACCATTCCCTTGCGTGTTGCAATAACTGCGGCTTGGGTTATAATTGCAGTATGGCCATCCATAGCTGTTGGAGCATAATTTCCTCCGGAATCAAAGTCACTATAACCGAGTGAAGATTGAATTATTTTAACTCCGGCACTATCCGCCCATTCTGAGGCAAGAAGCCAATTGTACTCTTCACTATGGGTTTCACTAGCTACATTTTCTGTTCGTGCGAGCATAAAGTTGGCGTCAAAGCCAGAACCAATAACACCCGAATCAAGTTTGGCCGCGAGAATGGACAAAACAAAAGCGCCATGATTATCGTCTGCATAAACATCGCCATCGTTGCTTACGAAATCGCGTGTGGCCTTAATACGGTTTTTCGATCGCATGTATTGAAAGGCCCCTAAGTTGTTCACGTTGTTGAATCCGCCATCGCAAACCATAACTAGAATTTGATTTCCAGTATAACCTTGATTATGCAATAAATCCAAATTCAGCATTTTTATTTGGTTTGTTGAGTTGCCATAGTTATAGATGCTTTGCGTTGCGGTGGTGTTGTGAGGAGTACTATTATATTCATCCCAAAATTGAATTTTCTCCACTATAGGTAATCGCAGTAAATCAGGTGTTTTTTCTGCCGAGGCTTCAATCATTACGGCATTTAACCAACGTGATACACTTTGAATTTTGTATCCGTTTCTGGCGATGAGTGCAATGTATTCAGGATTTACAGGCACGTCAAGTAAATCAAAATTGCAATTGGATTGTATTCGACGTTCAATGGCCTCTGGCGTAAAAAGAAGTTCAGGATGTTTAAGCTTTTCGAAAGCCTCAGGTCCTTTATCCTTAAAATAAACAAGAACACGATGTTGAGTATTGGCAACGAGCTCAAAAAAGCAAAATAAAATTATAAACGAGATGCGCATTATTTGATACAGCAAATTACGAATAAATTATGGAATATTGTATGGCACTTTAACAAAAAAGTAATCTATAATAACCAACTTGTAAAATATTGATGATTTGACGTTGCATATGCATAAAGAACAATTGGAAAATGCGTTAAAACGAGTGATACCTGAACCTGCGGCTCCAATTATTGCTAGCTGGATAAAAGAGCATCATGTGCATTTACATGTAAGTAAAAAGCGAAAATCTAAACTGGGAGATTATCGAGCGCCGTTCAATGGAAGTAGCCACCGTATTACCGTTAACCACGATCTTAATCCATTTGATTTTTTAATTACATTGGTTCATGAATTCGCTCATCTTACTACTTGGAATAAATTTAAACATTCGGTTCCACCGCACGGTCAGGAGTGGAAAACGGAATACAAGCAATTGATTCAACCATTTATGCAAATGACGATTTTTCCGGAGGATGTGAAGGTGGCTTTGCGCCGACATTTTGTAAATCCAAGTGCAAGTTGCAGCGATTTGCATCTGCAACGCGTATTAAAAAACTATGATCGAAAAAAAGACGAGACAATAACTACCGTTGAAAGTGTTCCTTTCGGCGCCCTATTTAAGTTGCGCAACGACAGTGTTTTTAAAAAGGGGAGTCTGCGTCGTACACGCTTTGAGTGCACCGATGTTGCAACAGGACGGAATTATTTGGTAAGTGCTATGGCCGAATGTAAAATTATAAAGGTAGATAGTTAGACATTCGAATATTAATAGCTATTATCGAAATTTATTTCAGCACTATCGCCTAAGTTTAAATTATGTACATTGCCTTTATAGGAGGCATCATTACCAATCAATGATTGGTGTAGCACGGCGTTTTCAATTTGAGCACCGGGACCAATTAAACTTTCTTTTATAATTGATGAGTTGATTACAGCATTGGCACCAATAGAAACATTGGGTCCAATAATTGAGTTGCTTATTTTACAACCTTCGTCAATATGGACGGGAGCTAAAATAACGGTGTTATCGAAATGATATTTAGTCTTTTGCGGTAATCGTTTTAATAATATGCTATTTGTTTCAATTAATACTTCTTTTTTACCACAGTCGTACCAATTGGCTACATCAAAGGTTTTCATTTTTACGCCTAAGGTTAGCATACGTTGCAGCGCATCGGTTAAATGAAATTCGTTTTTGGTTCTAACATTGTTTTCAATATTATAGTCCAACGCGTCCATCAATTCACCTGTTTCGTCAATTTTATACAACCCCACCAAAGCTTGATTTGATTTAGGAATCGAAGGCTTTTCTACAAGTCTTTTAATATTGCCTTTAGAATCCACCTCCGCAACGCCAAAAGCCCTCGGGTCAGTTACTTTTTTAGTGCCGAGTAAGGTGCCTTTTTGCTTGACCACCTTCTTAAGATCTACATCAAAAATCGTGTCGCCCAAAACAATAAGGAGCTCTTCATTGCGATTTATTTTGTCTTTGCAAAGCCATATCGCGTGCCCTACTCCTTTGCCAACGGTTTGTAATACAAATTGCGATTTTAGTTTCGGATAATGTTGGGTAATGTATTGTTCAATTTTATCTCCAAGATATCCAATAACGAAAATATATTCTTTTACTCCAACCGTGGTTAACTCTTCAATGATATGGGCTAAAATTGGTTTTCCTGCTACAGGAATTAACGATTTTGGCTGTGTATGTGTATGAGGACGTAGGCGACTTCCAATGCCTGCAACGGGGATGATGGCTTTCATTTGTACTCTGATTAGATAGCAAAAGTATGAAATTAAGCACGAACAGAAGCGAAAGTTATTTCTGTCCTTTTTTCTTTTCTTGAGATATACAAAAATATTATTAGTGAATAAAGGCGTGCCTGTTTTTAAAGAGCTTAAATTTCTAATGTTATTCAATCATAATTTGTGTTAGTTTTTAGTCAGTAATTTTTATTTAGGTTTTCTTTGCCGTTTCTTTGCAAAATATTATGGATGTTTATAGAACGATTGTTACTAGTGCAATTTTTGTTGTGCTTATTGTTGTGTTGGATTTGTATAGTTGGCAAGCACTAAGAGTACTTATTGAAAATCCTCAATATTTAAGAATAGCCCGTCGCGTTCATTTCTTACTTGGCGTTTTTACGGTAATAATGTTATTGCTACTCTTGTTTGTTCCCGTATTAGCACCGCTAAAGGACTTCAAAACATATTTTTACGCGATGACAATAGCCATTTACATGAGCAAGCTAATTGTCGTTTTCTTTTTGATTTTTGATGATATAATTCGCCTCTTTCGTTGGATTTTTCAAGAATTATTTTATAGCACATCTGTTGCCGATATTGAAGGGGGAAGTGACTTAGGTAGATTGAAATTCCTTTCGCAGGCTGGATTGCTAATTGGTGGCGGATTATTAGCGATGCTAACGAAAGGCTTAATTAAAGGTGGTTATGACTATCAAGTGCATTACACAAAACTGAAATTGAAAAACTTACCTGATGCATTTCGAGGATTAAAGATTTTGCAAATTAGTGATATACATAGTGGCAGTTGGCGAGACGAACATAAAGTGCAGCAAGGTATTGAAATGATTAGGCAACAGAAGGCTGATGTGGTTTTTTTTACTGGTGATTTGGTTAATAATTCTGCGGATGAAGTTACACCATGGATGCAACATCTTTCTGCAATAAAAGCGCCAATGGGTGTTTACAGTATTCTTGGCAATCACGACTATGGCGATTATTTAGCCTGGGATTCTGCAGAGGCAAAGGCGCAAAACCTGCAAAATTTAAAAGAGGCACATCGTCAACTTGGATGGAAATTAATGACCAACGAGCATACCTATCTCGAAAGGGGCGATGCTAAAATTGGTTTGATTGGCGTTGAAAACTGGGGACTTGGAAAACGATGGCCCAAATATGGCAAACTAAAAGAATCGATGATAGGAATGGAGGATGTGCCTGTGAAAATTTTACTTTCTCATGATCCATCGCATTGGGAGGCAGAGGTTACCACCAATCACCAGGATATTGACTTGATGTTTGCAGGGCATACACATGGAATGCAATTTGGCGTGGAATGGGGTAAATTTCGATGGAGCCCTAGTCGATGGGCATATAAACAATGGGCCGACCTTTATCAAGATAAGGAACAGTTTCTCTATGTTAATCGTGGTTTCGGATTTCTAGGTTTTCCAGGTCGAGTTGGAATACTCCCTGAGATTACGGTAATTGAGCTAATCTAATCAACTGCATCTAAATGGAGCTTTTGCCTTGCTAAAAAATAACAATATCGAAAGCTTGGATTGTTATTTAACCGCTTCTTTTAAAAAGTAAAATAAAACAAGAACAGAAATTGTTAATGCCACATACAATGCAACATGAATTAATTGATACGTGGTTATTTTTGGGCTTTTCATGAATTAACTTTAGGGTAAATCTCTGAAAAGAAAAAAAGGTAAATGGAGGACAACAACAAACAAGTAAAAAATAACCAGCCACTCGTGGAAGGTATTCATTATTATTATAATGATGGCATGCTTGTTTTTACTTCTTTTTATCTCTTATCAAGAGGCTATTGCTGTGGCAATGGCTGCAGAGAATGTCCATTTAAAAAAGATGATAATGCAAAATAATTTACTCTAAACTCTCTGGTTTGAGTAAAAGCTGCTCAATGGTTTTCGGGAAATAGGTCATTTCTAAAGTATGAATTTTAGCGGCGACTTCATCGGCTGTATCTTCGGGGCTTACAGGCGTTTTTGCTTGAAACAAAACACGTCCTTCATCATAACGGGAATTAACCAGATGGATTGTTATTCCGGTTTCTTTGTCGTGTTGCGCCACTACAGCTTCATGCACGTGCATGCCATACATCCCTTTACCACCATGTTTCGGCAGTAAGGCAGGATGAATATTGATAATGCGATTAGGAAAATGTGTAATCAGACTTTCCGGTATCAACCAAAGAAATCCGGCTAAAACAATATAGTCAATATTATCATCCTTTAATTCCTCCAAAATAGCGCTTGAATTATAAAATTCGTCACGCCCAAATACCCTTGTTTTTATTCCATGTTTAGAGGTTCGCTGAAGCACGTATGCATCAGCTTTGTTACTTAATACAATGGAAATTGCAATAGAAGGATGGTTGTTGAAATAAGTGATAATATTCTCCGCATTGCTGCCGTTTCCGGATGCAAAAATGGCAATTTTTATTTTTTGGCTCATCTGCTATTTTTTAGTTTTTGTTGAATGTGCAAACTTACTTGTTTTGCCCAATATTGGTACATTTTCCCTGAAGGATGCAAACCATCTGTAGTGATTAAACTAGCCTCATTCTTGGCTGTTCTGGAGTGTGGGGTGATATCAACAAAGGTAATTCCTCTCTGTTGCGAAACCCATCTTGCGATGCTATTGAACCAATCAATTTCTTTCGAAATCTGTGATAAATCTCTTTCTGATGCTGCACCAAAAGGAGTTACTCCCCAGTCGGGTATAGAAACAACAAAAACATGTTTTATATTGTTACCTGCAAATTTAATTGCGGTGTCTAACAATATAGAAAATTCTTTACGATAGTTGGCCGTATCACGACCTCTATATTGGTTGTTCACTCCAATTAATAAAGTTACTATATCATATTGGCCTTGCAATGCATTGGTTTTAATGTTTGCGGCAAGCTCATCAGTGGTCCAGCCTGTTTTAGCTATTATTATAGGTGGTAAAACGTTTAATGTTTCTTTTAAAATAGCGGTAAGCTGTGCCGGAAAACACTCGTCATATGAAACACACTCTCCAATGGTATAGGAGTCGCCCAAAGCAAGATAACGTAATGGTTTTTTAAAATTATTTGGCATACATTATTGCTGTTTCTTGAATATAGAAAGATACGGCAAATAAAATGATTTGCAAACAAACAGAAAACAGATAATAAAAGAATATAACCTCAATCCATAAGCGATTGAGGTTATTAGATAATTAAACAAACTTTTCGATAGCTTGCTTTATTTCATCAACCTTAAATGGAAGTCCTTGTATTTTGTTTAATGGAATAGCATTCACGAAATATTTATCACGGATGATTTTCACTAATTGGCCATTATTCATTTCTGGCACAAGCACTTGTTTGAAGTTTTTCAATATTTCGCCTAGATTTTTTGGGAATGGGCTTAAGTGACGCAAGTGAGCGTGCGATACTTTTTTGCCTTCATTGTGGGCTTGTTTTACGGCAGTTTTAATAGCGCCATAGGTGCTTCCCCATCCTAAAATCAATAGATCACCCTGTTCTTCACCACTGTCAAGGGTTTGCAATGGAATATAGTCGGCTATACGATCTACTTTTTCTTGACGTAGTTTCACCATGAACTCATGGTTGTCGGTGTCGTAACTTATATTTCCACTAACTGCCTGCTTCTCTAAACCTCCAATTCGGTGCTCTAATCCAGGTGTTCCAGGGATTGCCCATGGGCGACTTAATTTTTCGTCACGTAAGTAAGGAAGGAATTTATTTTTGTCATCTGAGTTTTTCTCAGTTGTAAATGATAGGTTTATCTTTGGTAAGTCTGCCGATTTTGGGAATTTCCAAGGTTCTGCACCATTAGCAATATAGCCATCAGTTAAACAGAAAACCGGAATCATATGTTGCAATGCAATACGGCAAGCTTCATAAACAGCAAAGAAGGCATCACTTGGGCCGTTGGCAGAAACAATGGCCACTGGGCATTCACCGTTTCGCCCATAATAGGCTTGCATTAAATCTGCTTGTTCTGTTTTTGTAGGTAAACCTGTAGATGGGCCACCACGTTGCACGTTGCAAATTACCAATGGTAATTCCATCATCGCGGCCAAGCCTATGGCTTCGCCTTTAAGTGCAATACCAGGACCACTGGATAAGGTAACAGCCAAGCTACCACCATAAGCTGCGCCGATTGCACTCGCGATACCTGCAATTTCATCTTCAGCTTGAAAGGTACGAACACCAAAGTTTTTGTGTTTGCTTAATTCATGTAAAACATCGGAAGCCGGTGTTATTGGGTAAGCACCTAAGAATAAGGATAAATTGGCTTTTTGTGCCGCAGCGATTAATCCGTATGCTGTAGCTTCATTTCCAGTGATGCTTCTATATTCGCCTTTTGGAAGGATTGCTTTATTTACTTCATAGGTAACGGCAAAACTTTCGGTGGTTTCTCCAAAGGCGAAACCTGTTTTCAAGGCACTAATATTTGCTTTTAGGATATCAGGTTTCTTACCAAATTTACCTTCTAAATATCCAATAGTAGGTGTCATATCCCGATTATACATCCAGAACAACAATCCTAGGACAAACATGTTTTTGCAACGATCGATTTCTTTCACCCCAAGGCCACTTTCTTTTAAAAGTTCTCGAACCATTTTTGTGACATCGATTTGTTTTACTTGGAATTTGTCTAATGAACCATCATTTAAGGGATTGGTTTCTTCTGTTAATCCAGCCAAACGGAGGTTTTTAGGGTCAAAACCATCTGTATTCAAAATTATTGTACCGCCATCTTTAAGTTGCTTTATGTTAACCTTAAGGGCCGCAACGTTCATCACCACCAGCACATCGCAAATATCACCAGGGGTGTAAATCGCCTCTGAACTAAAATGAAGTTGAAAACCCGAAACGCCAGGTAAGGTGCCCAAAGGTGCCCGAATTTCTGCAGGAAAGTCCGGAAAGGTAGAAAGGTCGTTGCCAATTAAAGCAGCCGAATTGGTAAATTGAGAGCCTGTAAGTTGCATTCCATCGCCGCTATCGCCTGCAAACCGAATGACTACTGAAGATAATTGTTGTGCACCAGCCATATAAACAAAATTCTTTAATTATTTGAAAATGATAAATTAAGTGTCGTGCGAAGATAATATTTTTAGCAATATTTGGACAATTCACGCAGAAGAATTGCCCAGTGATTGTTGTCATATTATTGCTATCGTATCAAATAAATCTTACCCATGTTCTTGTTTATGTCCTTGTCTTGGCTCTTAAAATAAGCATCGATAGTGCTTTTTTTATGTAGAAAGGTGTTTCTCTTGTCGGAAATAAAAACCCGATACAGGTAAACCCCATTAGCAAGTTTATCCCCATTTTCATTAGTCCCATTCCATACCACTGCGGTAATGTTGTTGCCAATATGAATCGGACCTAAGGCTACTTTTGAGATGGTCTTAATCAGCTTACCATCAATGGTTGATATTTGTATTTGAATATCTTCAGGTATATTTGGTCCTGTTAGTGAAAACATAAAGCGTAATGCGTTGTTAACCGGATTGGGGTATGGGGAGAAGTTTGTAATGGAGGCAGTGCCCGTCACCTCAAAATTGATGATATAGTCGTTTATACCCGCTTTATTACCAGATGCATCGGTTACGTTGGTCGAGAATTCATAATTGCCATCAGCAAGGTAAGATGGTCTAAATTCTATAATCGCCTTATTACTTAGGCTATCTGCAGCTTTAAATTTTATTTCTCTAGAATTCAACGCAATTCGGTTTAAGTTGCCTCCAGGTGGTCTTAAATACAAGGAAAAACATTGAGTGTCATCAAGAAGTCGTAGCTTGTTTTCATCAATGGCGCTAATTAGTATTAGAGGAGTTGGACTTACAATTTCGTTATTAATGATATGGATGCCATCGAAGGTCACATCCAACAAAGGATTAATTTTGTCTTTGATAACAAAGAAGTTTTTTTGATAAATATTATTACTGTAGGATTTTTCAGGGAGTATGCCTGGGTTGAAAATCAATTGTAATTTATTTGCCCCCCCCATACCTAAGGTGCTAAAGCTATGGCTGAGTATCAATGTGTCGCCAGCGGCTAAAGGAGGCATTCTTCGGCGAACTATCGTGTCTTCCTGATTTTGATTGTCGATGCACTTAACGATAAAATCAATGCTATCCATATTGTATTCAGAGATGTTTTGGAATGCAAGTTGGAAATGCACGCTATCTCCTTCTTGAAGGGTGTCTTTATAAAAATAATAGTTGCTGCTTGTATTTACGCTTGCTTCTGGCAGTGCATCAAAGGTTACCATCCAGTGTTTTAGCTGCAAGCTTGTTCTGAGCGAATCGTCGGAGTAATGAATTGCAAATTTAATGGCCGAATAAAAGGTATCCGAGATGTTGCGAATGTCGAAGCTGTCTGATTTTATTCCAGAATAAAGTACAACTTCTTTTTGTTGCTTGTCTAGACCAATGATATCATAAGAAAATGAATCTTGCTTGGTGTCACCCCCGCTGTTCCAAATATACGCTGAATTCCATTTCGAAGCTCCATTAATCCATTCACTGGTAATTGTTCCATTCGTTGTTAAGGGATACATCTGTGTGAATTTCTCAAGTTTCTGTGCTAATAGAGGTCCTGAAATGCCATTTATGGTGTCTGCTGTCTGCTCATAAATTACATCATCAGGCATACGGTTTTTGCGTGTCATTAAGTAGTATGGCCAACCTTCTTTAATAAATGCAATTTTTGTTGCACCAATGCTTTTAAAACAGTTCACCAAGGCGGTATCCCAATTTTCAACACCTGTATTTCTTCCATTATGTAAAAAAATGTAGTTGCCTAATGGAATCCGGTTAATATGGTTTCGCAAAGAGTCGCGAATGGCTTGGTAATTCACATTTCCAACGTTATTGGTATTGAAAAAATAAGTCCCACTTTGTTTTATTGTTACTGTTCCTGCATTGCCAGAAGCAAACGGATCGGGCACCTGCACAGCTAAATTAAATTGACTTGGATAGTTATACCTAACTTCATTGTCGGGATTGTAAGAGATGATAGAAATGCCATCTAAAATGGTGCCATAGCGTGTTGGCCAGTAGTTTTGATTATGTGTTCTTACGGAAGATCCATTTTGGCCAAACGTGGTAAGGCTATAAAATGAGGAGGTTTTGCGCGAGAAATTAAATCTACGTTGGGTTGTATCAAGTGTAATACTGGAGCATTGAATTTTATCGAACTGTTGAAAATGTTTTTGAGCCCACCCACCGCGCGAATTTTCTATGAACAAAAAAGATGATTTTTGCCACGCATCTAAGTTGCCAGAATTTGCTAGTTTTACCTTCCAGTAATAAACGGTACTATCGATTAATGCGATTGCCGGTTCCCAAGTAGCGATGAAACTGCTTGAAATTAAAGGTGATCTGGCTTTTAATGGCGAATTGAAATTCGAATTAGTATCAATTTCAAATACAAAAGCATGTGATAGTCCGTCGATGGAACTCGACTGTGCCTTAAGTTTAATAGGCTTTTTTCCTACAATAGAATAATTAGCAGGATCAATAATTTGAGCACCTTCTGATGCCATCAAGTATTGCAGATTAAAACCGTTGTTTGTTTCATTGCTTTCTGTAATTTCAAAGCTAGCATCAACAAATGCCTCAAATTGATTAATGCCTCCAGTTTTTAAATCTTTAGATTGGATGTTAAAATAAATCGTGTCTGAATTAAAGGCTGCTCTTAATCGTTTGCTAGGTATTATTATTATGGAATTGTCAGGAAGCTTTCTTTTCAAACTTATGTTTATTGTGTCTGTTAGGGCTTCTCCACTATTGCTAATTACAACTGCAACCCTAAAAGAATCGGAGAGCGAGGTAACATTTGAAGTGGCGACAAATAAATTGGAAATGAAAAAATCGGGTTGTGATTTAAAATAGAATCGAAGGGCAGGATCACCCTCATAAGCAAATTGGCGTGAGTTTATGTTATTGTATATGTTCCCAGGAACAACATCTTGATAGTCTGCTATCGACTGTTTTAAGATGTCGCCAATCCCTTTGTTATAGTTCTTTATGCAGGTGTTTTGATAGTATTTAGTGTTAAATAAATCTAGCTCACCAGTAAAGCCATAGCCACTATTCGAAATCCAACCTACAGCGCCACCATTGGGATAGAGGATGAATTTTTCGCCTAGAGAACCTTTTGTAAAGCTATTGCCAAGCAGGCAGCCACTAAACATCATTATTGTGTATTTCCCCTTGTTGCTTATTTCCTCTGGACCACCAAAATCTATTTCAAGAATATCGGATGCGCCATGTCCAAAGTAGGTGAGCATCCCAATTCCATCCGCAATGTCTTTTTGAATATAGGTTTTGAGTCCTGTGCTTACTGAAACTGCTTGGTCCTTGGAATATAATTTTACATTTCCACCTACCTTAGGGCCTTCAATAATTTTCTTGTAGCTGTTTAAATAATTCGCAAATAAATTATTTTCAACAGTATTTCTCCCTCCCGCCAAATGCAAAATGTTCTTTTGCCATAAGCTCGAAGGCAAGGCGTCGTATTCCTTAAGTTTATTGAGGTAGTTCGTTACATCGGCATTGGTGATTGCGGGAATCCTGCCGGTAGGAATCGCAGGTTCTAAATAAGTGCCTTTTAATCCAGAGGTGATCATGTAATCACTAGCCGGACTGCCCATCGTAGGAACCAAATCATAGCTATAACCTAATGCGTCAGACCGCACCAAATAATGCAACTGTCCTTTACCTAATAAAAGCAAGTATTTGGGAGCTGTCATGGATTTTTCCAAGGCATAACTGCAGAAGTTTCGCAATGCCATTGGATGATGGATTCCATAATAAAATTGATTGTAAAGTTGGTTTGTTGTAACTACGATTGGCTTAAATCCGGTGCTGCTTCTGTAAACTGCATAATCTGCAGCGCTAGTTAAAAGCTGGTCATGTGTTATAATAAGATAATCGAAATTGTTGTTCGCAATTTTATAATCCACAAATTGCATTTTTTCTATCCCTAAAATCGAAATGATATCGGTTGTATCACAAATAAAAACTTGTTTTTTGCTTCCCGAATTCGGTATAATCACTTTTAAATCATTTCCCGAAAGGCTTCCACCAATACGCAACCCATTTGTAATATCGTAAATAATTGGATTGACTTTGGCGCTTGCATAATTCGCAAAGTTGATGTAGCTTTCGTTTCCATTTACAACTCCAGTTAAATTAAAACTAAACTTCGAGGTGTTTCCTAAGTTAAATTGACGAGCATAGGCTAGAAAAACGCCACCTATATTTTGATTATCAGCAACTAATCCCAAGTCGTTGATAATAGAAAACTGAAAGCGTGTTGTAGCGTTGCCAATATCTGAATTCAACAAGGTGAAATTCTTCCTGTTCATGGCATATCCTTTAAATGAGGTGTCAATAAGCTGCCTATAACTCGTCATATTTGGGCTAACTCTAACAACACTATGATGGTTTTTTGTTTGTGTCCCCGTGATATCCACGTCGCTTTGGCCAAACCAAAGTAATTGCACCGTAGGATATGGTCCTGGGGTATATGCGTATGGCGTACTGATGTCACGATTTTGTGTCTGTCCTTTTTTAAAGAAGTTGCCGAGCCATCCTTCTCCTTCGGTGTATTCAGATAGGATGCCATAAGTGGAATAAATGGGTCCTTCAAAATACGCTTCAAGGAATATGTTATTTGACGTATGCATGAAATAAGGCTCTGGTGTAAAATTAGCATAGTTTGTATTGATAAATGAGCCTAATCGTTTGCCATACACTGCGCTATTCCATGTAAGAAAATAGGCATTGGTATCGGTGTACAAACTAAAAAATGTGTGCGGTTGTTCTTCTGGCGTTCTATATAAGGGGATGTCTGTACTCCCGTCGTTTTTCTTCCCATAAAATTCAATATAATCTCCTTGGTCGAAGGTCGAATCTTCTTCACCTGAAATAAAAATGGGCTGTTCCTTGCCGAGATTAAACAGTTGGAGTTTTTTGGGATTAAAAGTTGCCCCCACCGGTAACCCAGAATTTACTAAGGTAGAATAACTTATGCGGTAAATTCCTTCTTGTGTAATCTTAATTTTATAATACTCCTGGCTGTAGTTAATCCACTCATTGCCAAATTGAAGTTGCCCGACTAGTTTAGTGCAGCAGCTAAGGATTAATAAAAGGATGAAGGGTGCAGATTTCATTTAAATGAAGAAGGTTTTTTTACGAATGTTACCATTAAAAGTCAACCTTTTGCTCCGGAAGATGCAAAAAAAAGCTGCTTTTGAAAACAAAAGCAGCTTAATATGGAGGCCTTTTTTCTGGTAATATAGCGGATTAATCTACATATATTCGATTTCCGTTTTTGTTGATATAATATCTTCCTCCTTTAGGTCCCACTTGGACTTTTTCTCCGTTGGGTCCAGAAGTAGATGACGAGGTAGCTGGTTTTGTGTCTTTTTTACTGTCCTCTTTCGCTTCAGGCTTTTTCGCTTCTGGTTTTTTTGGATCTGTCTTTTTAGCAGCAGGAGGAGGGGTGACCGTTTTTTTTGCTGGAGCAGGAGCGGTTTTTTTTGCTGGAGCAGGAGCAGTTTTTTTAGCGGCCGGCGCAGTTGTAGTCGTCTTTTTAGGAGGCTGTTGCTTTGTTGCTGCAGGTTTTGTAGTAGCGTCTTTCGCAGGTGTTGTTTGCGCTTGGCTAATTTGTAAGGTATAGATCAAAATTAACGAAGAAAGCAGAATCTTGAATTTCATGAATATCTGGATTATGTTTCACAAATGTAACCAATAATTCGAAGTTGACATAAAAGTTGTATTCAAAATTATGGTTAATAATTGTTTATAAGTTACTTAATCCTACAAATCGCACTTTGGCATTAAGGTTAAGTGATTGGATTAATAACAAGATTAGATTTATTTCACATGCTTCAAATAAAGTAACAGGCCAGAACCGACAATTCATTGCTTCAAAAATGTTATTTTTGAACATTCGCTTAAGAAAGCATAATTAGTAATTATGAAGCTTAATAAAAGCAAGTTTGTAACGGAGGTTATGGTGAGGCCAGATGACATTGATTTGAATAATCATGTTCATAGCAGCAAATACATGGATTATGTGCTCTTTGCACGTTTCGATCAAATGGAACGATGTTATGGATTTAGCATGGATGAATTTATAAAACTTGGATTTGGTTGGGTGATGACAGATAGTTTTATGCAGTTTAAGCGTCCATTGCTTCTTAAGGATATTGCATCGGTAACAACTTGGGTAGAGCATTTTGATAAAAATATTGTTGAGGTGCATTTTACTATTCATAATAAAGGAAGCCAGAAGTTGTGTTGTAATGGATGGTTTAAATACAGTATGGTTGATTTAAAAACAAAACGTTCAGCAAGCATCCCAATAGAGATAGCCTCAAAATATATGATATGAAGATAATTTCAAGAAATGCCTTTATTATGATCGTCCTATGTTGCCTAATGTTTTTGCAATGTGCACATCCCAATGAGAATTCCATGCATCGTATTTTCGAAAGGGATATGGTGGACGTCCGGATTACTTCCTTCTTTGACGAACGAGGAAATCGTGATGTTGAAAACCTAGATGTTAAAATTGCGTTAACGCCGCCAAAGGCCTTGATTCAAAAATTAAGTCAGACCGACTGCTCCGTGAAATATGATAGTGAAGGTGAGAAAAAAACTAAGGAGAGCCTAGATTCCTATATAAATAATCTTAAAAGCTATACCCGCTTTGTCTTTGACTTTACAATAGATAGTATTAAATGCAAAGTGTTTGCCACTGATAAATTTGATGTGATTCACATTATTTTACTTAATAAGTACAACAACAATTATCACTTTATCCATGAAAGCTATTTCGTTTATGGTACTATACTGAAAATCACAGAAAAAGAAATGAAAAGTAATAATGGCGACTTCGACGATATAAATGTTGAAAAAACCGTGCTTAGCCTTTTTGATGAAAATAAACTTTTTTATAAAAGTGAGGAAAAGGGAAATGATGCAGAGCGTACCTTGCAATACAATGATGGAGATGCTTTTTCTCAAATGCAGGATGCTTTTCTGCTTCGGCAGTTTTGTCGGGATGTGCTTCTTAAGCTAAAAGAAACGAATGCAAATTGGTTTTTAAAGAATTAAGCTAAGGATTAAATCTACGACTAGCGGAATTTGCGAAAGTCATCAAAAGGAGTTTGTTAATTTTATTTTTATTACTTTTGTGTGTTATTTCAAATAATAGGTGTTATTTATTAATTATGGTTACCTACGAAAAAAAGAAGTTAAAGTACGAAGCAAAGGATACAGAGTTGGTTTTCAAAACGATTAGAGAGCGTGCCGATGTTTATTTTGCTACTTCAGTTTTTAAGAAAAATGCCAATGGCTTTATGTGGGTGAAGAGTTTTTTACTGTGCATAATAGTTGGTTTCGCATACTTTTCTATTTTACATGTTGACAGCTTATTTTTATTGGTTACGTCCTATCTATTGCTCGGCTTCTCTTTTCTTACGTTGGGTATAAATGTTGGACATGATGCTGCGCACCATTGCCTTACAGGCCGCCGTAAAGTGGACAATGTGATTTTTCAGCTAGTTTTTGGCTTGCAAGGCATGTGTGGCTATTTGTGGCAACTTCGCCACAATTTCTCACACCACATTTTCCCGAATATTAATGAAAACGACACTGATTTAGATCTTACTCCCTTGTTGCTTATAAACAAACACCAAAAGGTATATTGGTTTCATAAATACCAGCATATTTATGCTACTTTTTTATATGGTTTCTTCTCTTTGATGTATATTTTTGTTCAAGATTTTATTTCTTTTTCAACTAAGGAACATGGAAATCTTAAAATAATAAAAATTCCGTTTATTGAATGGGTGAAGCTGGTTTTAATTAAGGTAACTTACGTTTCTACATTTATTTTAATTCCAGCGTATTACACCAACTTTACCTTATCTCAAATACTACTGGTGTTCTTTTTAATGCATTTTTTATTGTCAATTTATCTGTCGTTTACCTTCTTTATTTCACATCATGTTAGCGAGGTTGAATATTACGAAACTTCTCCAAACGAAAATATTTTTGCATCATCTTGGGTAAAGCACCAAATTATTTCTACAATCGACTTCAATCCTGAAAACAAGGTAGCAAATTTCCTCTTTGGCGGTTTTAATTTACATATCGCACATCATATATTTCCTGAGGTATCACATGCCCATTATCCTGAGTTAACGCGTATTATTCAGTCAACTTTAAAGGAGCATAATTTAAATTGGTATAAGTCATTTACCTTTTTTGAAGGTGTCGCTTCGCATCTAAGGCATTTGAAAAATAGAGCAGCGGCCTTAATTCATGAGGGTCAAATAAATGGAGATCAGAGCGAAGATTTGTTGCATACTTTTGGCATATAAATAAATACACCTTCTAATTTGTCCAAGATGCTATCAATAGTTGTTTGTACCCTCAATGAAGAGAAATACCTTCCTATGCTTTTGGATAGTATTTTAATTCAAGAAGGTGTTCTTTATGAAATTGTCATTGCAGATTCAGGATCCGATGACGACACCTCCGGTGTAGCACAGAAATACAAAACTGAGAAAAACCTTCCAATTACATTTGTTTGCAACAAAATTCGGAACATTTCTGCACAACGCAATATTGGCGCTAAAACAGCCAAATACGAACATTTACTATTCTTAGATGCCGATGTGGTTCTGCCGGAAAACTTTCTAAAAGAAGCCTTTAATGATCGAATCCTGAAGTTTAATATAAAGCTAGCTGGGACTAAAATTTACGCAACTGAGAAAAATGTAAAGTATAGGTTTATGTATTGGAATTATTCTAATTTATATCTTCCTCTTTTGCGAGTTTTTAAGCCCGCAATGCACGGTTGTTCTATTTTTTCCTGTAAAGAAATTCATAAAAACGTAGGAGGCTTTAATGAAGGGATGATTTTTGAAGATTATCGCTATGGCGTGGATGCCTTACCTTTTTATAAAGCAAAATTACTTAAAGGTGTTTATGTAAAAACGTCGGCACGTCGCTTTTACAATGCTACATTTCGTAGTTCAATGGAACTGTTTTTGGCAGGTATTTATTCTCTCTTTAAGGCCGGCATCCAAGGTAAATACATGAAGGAATATTTTAAGACAGCAGGAAATCACTCAGCGCCAAAGTATTGAAAAACGTAGTCCTTCTTTTTCTTCTCATTTCGGCTTTCACGTTAAATTCACAAACCGACACCACATTCAATTCCCGAAAGGATTTATTTGATGTGTTACGTTCCAGATTTAAAACTAAAGACCAGATTCGGAAGGATACTTTAGCTAGGAAATCGAATCTTGTTTACTGGTCAATTTTACCCGGATTTGGTTATGCCCAGCAAAAAGGCTTCTCTGCAGTTTGTACAAATAATGCCTCTTTTTATTTTCATAAAGATAGTGTCAATAAAATTTCATCAATTGACTTTATTGTGGAATATACTCAATACAAACAATTTCTTTTTCCAATAATTAGCACCATCTGGACTCGCGGAAATAAATTCTGCCTGCAAGGGGATTGGCGATATCTGAAATACTCAACTAAGGCCTACGGCCTAGGAGGCGTTAATCATGATAGTGATGCTGAGCTTATTAATTATTCTCATTTTCGCTTTCATCAGTTGGTGATGCGTCAGCTTGCTAAAGATGTTTTGGTTGGTGTTGGTTATAACTTCGATTGCCATTGGAATATAATACCGGATGCATCGAACGGTTCTTTTTATAATGGTGATATTAGAAACTATGGGTTCGATTCTTCTTGTGTGTCTTCTGGCTTCGTTTTAAATTTCCTTTTCGATGAGCGCAAAAACTCAAATAACCCATCGCAAGGTTACTACGCTAATGCAATGTATCGCAGCAGTTCCAAGCGCCTTGGCGCAACGCAAAATTGGAATACTATTAGAGTTGATCTTCGTAAGTATTTTTCTGTTTCCAGGAATAGTAATAATATACTCGCCTTTTGGAGTTACAATTGGTTTACCTTAAGTGGTAAGCAACCATATTTCGATTTGCCCGGTAACGGATGGGACACGGAGTCGAATGTAGCTAGAGCCTTTCGTCAGGGTCGATACACAGCTAAAAATTTGATTTACATTGAATCAGAATATCGTTTTGACATTACACGTAATGGATTGATTGCTGGTTCTGTATTTGCCAATGCACTTTCGGTGAGCAATAAAACGAACACTAAGTTTGATCCAATATTGCCAGGTGCCGGATGTAGTATTCGAATGCTTGCCAATAAATATGCTAATACACACCTCGTTCTAAGTTATGCTATTGGCTTAAATGGCGCCAGCGGATTTTCATTTAACTTAGGTGAAGCTTTTTAATAAACCACGGTTAATAACATATAGTTTTAAGGGGTCCTGAATAATGGCAATAAGATAATTTTAGTGTTTAATGTGCAAATAAAGAAGTCTCATCACTTTCAAAAGTCAATTCCTTACCTTTGCTCACTTTCCCGACCAATCTATGATCTATACAATCATTGTTATTTATTCCGTATTAATGGTATTTATATTGTGTTTTGCTTTTATTCAGGCAAACCTAATTTACCACTATCTTAAATCACATCGTGAAAAAAAATATAAAGAGCCAGTAGCGCTAACGAAATTTCCTTATGTAACAATACAGCTTCCTATTTATAATGAGTTGTATGTGGTGGAAGACTTGCTAGAAGATTGTTCTAAATTGGATTACCCATCGGATCGTCTGGAAATTCAGGTGCTCGACGATAGTACCGATGAGACTGTTGCCTTGATTGCTAAAAAGGTGGACGAAATTAAAAAAAGAGGCATCGATATCGTTCATGTTCGTCGCGATTCTAGGGAAGGCTATAAGGCAGGTGCCTTAAAATATGGTATGCAGTTTTGTAAAGGAGAATTTATTGCAATATTTGATGCTGACTTCTTACCGGAACCCAATTTTTTAAGTCGCACATTGCAGCAGTTCGATAATGAGAATATAGGTATGATTCAAACACGTTGGGATCATATAAATCGTAATTATTCTCGATTAACAAAGTCGCAGGCTTTTGGATTAGATGCCCATTTTACAGTGGAGCAAACAGGGCGCAATAGTGGGGGGTATTTTATGAACTTCAATGGCACAAGCGGAATCTGGCGTAAAAGCTGTATTGAGGATGCAGGAGGCTGGCAAAGTGATACAATTACCGAGGACATGGACCTTAGTTTTCGCGCACAGCTAAAAGGATGGAAGTTTATTTATCTCGAAGAGGTCGCAAGTCCTAGTGAATTGCCTGTAACAATGGATGCGTGGAAAAGCCAACAATATAGATGGAATAAAGGGAGTGCCGAAACCACCAAAAAAATACTTGGAAAAGTATATGCATCCAAAATATCACTGACTCATAAAATACATGCAACGTTTCATCTTCTCGGAAACTTTAATTTTGTTTGTGTTATTAGCACCGCAATTTTAAGTGTACCACTACTTTATGTAAAAGCAAAACACCCGGAGTTGAAGTGGTTTTTTGAGCTTGCTAATGTTTGTGTAATCGGTTTCTTTATCTTAGGATTATTCTATTGGATTAGTAATAAACGTCAAAGCCTGCATCGAGAGGTAAATGCGTTGGAGTTTTTTGTTGACTTTATACTTTTTTTAAGTACTGCCATGGGCATGAGTTTGCATAATTCACTCGCCTTTATGTCGGGAATCATTGGGTTTAAATCCGCCTTTGTGCGCACTCCGAAATTCCACCTAATGAAAGGTAGCCGGAATTGGCAAAACAACAAATATGTTAAAATAAAGGTAAAGCCAATAACTATATTAGAGTTGGGTGCTGTGGCCTATTTTGGATATGCCTTATACTTAGCATGGAAGCTGAAAGATTATGGTTTATTCCCTTTTCATTTAATGTTGTTTTTTGGCTTTGGTTATGTCGTCTTTTTTACGTTTGAAGAAAGTTTTGAATGGAGTTTTTTCAAGAAAGAGAAAATAGCGTAATAAACAACATTTAGAATTCAAAAGTATATCCAATGTCATCCTAGTTTGGTCATCTATTCCAAATTTTTTTAACAAAATTATTGTATTTTCGCGCCAAATTATACTTAACGCTATGTCAGTTTTAGTCAATAAATCATCGAAGGTTCTAGTTCAAGGTTTCACAGGTACAGAAGGCACCTTTCATGCAACTCAAATGTTAGAATACGGTACCGACCTAGTTGGTGGTGTAACTCCAGGAAAAGGAGGGCAATTACATCTTAACAAGCCGGTTTTTAATACCGTGGCCGACGCCGTTAAAACCACAGGTGCTAACGTTAGTATTATTTTTGTGCCTCCTATGTTCGCTGCCGATGCAATTATGGAAGCTGCCGATGCCGGAATAGCTCTTGTCGTATGCATCACCGAAGGTATTCCAGTGCAAGATATGGTGAAAGCGAAAGAATATTTACAAGGGAAAAACACCAGACTAATAGGGCCCAATTGCCCAGGAGTAATTACTAGTGATGAATGCAAAGTTGGTATTATGCCAGGATTTATTTTTAAGAAAGGCCGTATCGGTATCGTTTCAAAATCTGGGACTTTAACTTATGAAGCGGCCGATCAGGTGGTGAAAGCTGGTTTAGGTATATCCACGGCAATTGGTATAGGTGGTGACCCAATTATTGGCACTACAACCAAAGAGGCGGTAGAGTTATTTATGAATGATCCAGAAACCGACGCAATCATTATGATTGGAGAAATTGGTGGTGGCATGGAAGCTGAAGCAGCCCGCTGGATTAAAGAGAATAATAAAAAGCCGGTTGTTGGTTTTATAGCAGGGCAAACTGCGCCTCCAGGACGTCGTATGGGACACGCAGGCGCAATTGTTGGTGGTGCTGAAGATACAGCCGCCGCCAAAATGCAAATCATGCGTGAATGTGGAATCACAGTTTGTGAATCCCCAGCGGTACTTGGAGAAACAGTTGCACAATTGCTATCTAAAAGGGCGTAATCAAATTGTTGTAGTTTCCTGCTAACACTCATCCTCGAAATGCGTAAATTCTATTTCTAATTTGGGACGGTGAATTTCTAAATGGCTTAAGGCGTGTTTAGGTTATGTTTAACACCTTCAAATTTCACGAAATCTTGATTGACTAAAACCAAATGCGCTGTTGAGTTTAAGAACGCCAAGTTTGGTTAGATGAATTGATCCTTTTTTAGAAAAACCACAAAAAATAAAGGTCTGTTATCGCTCGATCTATTTCCTTGCCCAATGTGTTTGTATGCTATTTAAACGTTTAAGTAAATATTCGTGCCACTATAGTATTAATGAATGCACTATTAAGTGTAGTTTTGCAGTAAGTATCACCATTTAAATATGCAAACAAAAAAAAAGGTATTAATTACCGGAGGCGCCGGATTTTTAGGTTCTCACCTATGTGATAGATTCATCAAAGAAGGGTTTCACGTTATTGCAATGGATAATTTAATTACCGGCGATTTGAAAAACATTGAGCATTTATTTCACCTTCCTGATTTTGAATTCTACCATCACGATGTAAGTAAATTTGTGCACATACCAGGAGAACTGCACTATATCTTGCATTTTGCTTCGCCAGCCTCGCCAATCGATTATTTGAAGATTCCTATCCAAACATTAAAAGTTGGAAGTTTAGGAATTCATAATTGCCTTGGTTTAGCAAAGGCAAAGAATGCTCGTTTACTGATTGCTTCTACTAGTGAAGTGTATGGTGATCCAATGGTTCATCCACAAAGTGAAGACTATTGGGGTAATGTTAATCCGATTGGTCCGCGCGGCGTTTATGATGAGGCCAAACGCTTCCAAGAGGCAATTACGATGGCATATCACACGTATCATCATCTTGAAACACGCATCGTTCGAATCTTTAACACGTATGGTCCACGTATGCGACTGAACGACGGAAGAGCATTGCCTGCATTTATTGGTCAGGCCTTAAGAGGCGAGGATTTAACGGTCTTCGGAGACGGTTCTCAAACGCGTTCTTTCTGCTATGTCGACGATTTAATCGAAGGTATATATCGCTTACTTCTTAGTGATTATGCATATCCGGTTAATATTGGAAATCCAGATGAGATTAGCCTGAAAGATTTCGCTGATGAAGTAATAAAGCTAACAGGCACCACCCAGAAAATAGTTTATAAGCCATTGCCAGTTGACGATCCTAAGCAACGTAAACCAGATATCAGTAGAGCTCGAGAAATATTAGGCTGGGAACCCAAAGTAAGCCGAAGTGAAGGATTAGAGAAGACATACGATTATTTCAAAAACTTGCCTCAAGAAGAATGGTTTAAACAACCTAAATTTCACGACAAGTAGGATATTAGATATTCAAGGAATCTTAAGCTTATCGCTAATTTTTTTGTTTGAAGGGCCACTTTCATTTCTTGCATTTTTTTCTTTGCGCTAAATTAATTTGCTTCTCCTGTAATTGGAGTGTTTTTTCTGATCTCATGTTTTCAATAAGTAATTGATTTTTATTTTAGTGAATTAATTACTACTATTGTTCTTAATAAATAAAAACTTTTTAAATTAAAACAGTGTTATGGATGTAAACAAACATGTATCTATAAGCCAATGGGCTAATGATGATCGTCCGCGAGAGAAAATGCTCTCAAAAGGAAAGGGGGCTTTAAGCAATGCCGAATTGCTAGCGTTACTTATTGGCAACGGTACTCGAAATAAGTCAGCCGTCGAGCTCTGTAAAGAAGTATTGCTTCTTGTCAACAACGATATCGTGGCTTTAGGCCGGCTCAGCGAAAAAGAATTAATGCGTGTTAAAGGAATTGGTCCAGCAAAGGCCGTTTCTATCTCTGCGGCAATGGAATTAGGCCGACGACGACGCTCCTTCGAATCCGCCGTAAATGCTCGCCTTACCAAGCCGAAAGAGATCTACGACTACTTTAATCCCGAATTCGAGAACCTTAGGCATGAAGAATTTTGGATTATTCTTTTAAGAAGAAATTTATCTGTAATCCGGAAAGAAAGAATCAGTATTGGCGGATTGCACGGCACTGTGGTAGATGTAATTAAAATAATGAAGGAAGCTGTTGATGCAGAAGCTTCATCAATGGTGCTGGCGCACAATCATCCATCAGGCAACCTCAATCCAAGTGCGCAAGATATCGATATCACAAAGAAGATTAATGAGGCATGCAAGCTCTTCGGCATCTCAGTGCTCGATCATTTGATATTCACCGATCATGGTTTCTATAGCTTTGCTGACGAAGGTCAATTGTAAATTCGTGTAAATTCTTAATTTATAAGGTGAATAAAACTTCTTGCGAGTTGTCAAATTTCTTCTTCTTTTTTAAGTGGGATGAGAAGTAATTGTTGTCTGAAAACGATAGCATCTGTTTTGAATAAACTACAAGAAATATGTTATCTAAAATGTATTTTTGCGTAACTGATTTTATTATGCGAAAAAAGATTCTTGTTTTAGGTGCAGGCAAATCGTCATCCTATTTAATAAAATATTTAACCGAACAGGCTATTGCCTTTGAATGGCAAATTACTATTGCGGATAGCGATATTCGGGCGGCTCAAAAAAAAATTGGAAGGAATAATTTTGCTCAAGCCACTTGGCTTGATGCCAACAATCTAAATGCACTAACAAAATTAGTGAGCATGAACGATTTGGTAATCTCCTTACTTCCTCCTTCGATGCATGCTGAGGTAGCTAAAATTTGCTTGCTAAATAGAAAGCACTTGGTTACGGCATCATACCTTACCGAAGAGATGAAAGCGCTTCATAAGGCGGCTGAGCGTGCAGGTGTTTTATTCTTAAACGAGTGTGGTCTCGATCCCGGCATTGATCACATGAGTGCTAAGAAAATTATTGATGATATTCATGGGCAAAAAGGTTCTGTTTTTTCATTTAAGTCTTACTGTGGAGGTTTAATTGCAAACGAATATGATAACAATCCTTGGAATTATAAAATTACGTGGAATCCTCGTAATATAGTGTTAGCCGGAAATCAAACGGCACGTTATTTAGAAGACGGCAAACTGCAATTTATTCCTCCACAACGTATTTTTAATCAAATTGAAAAAATAAAAATTAATGGAGTGCTTTACGATGGCTATGCAAATCGTGATTCGCTTTCCTATATAAATAGCTATAATTTACATAGTGTACAAACTATGTTAAGAGGCACATTGCGCAAAAGCGGTTTCTGTGAAGCTTGGGATGTACTGGTGAAAATAGGAGTTACCGACGATAGCTATAAATTAAACTCTTCAAAAATCACCTATGCGGATTTGCTTGAAGCGCTAATGCCATCAAATAACAAATCGATTAAGAAAAAGCTAGAGCAATTTACCAATAATCCATCTGTAATAAATAAGATCGCATGGTTGGGTTTGTTGGAGCAAAATAAAATATCGCTTCGTGATGCCTCGCCGGCAGATGCCTTGCAGCATTTGCTAGAGCGCAAGTGGAAGCTTGAAAAAGGCGATCTAGATATGATCTTAATGCAACATTTGATAAGTTACAAACTGAAAAATAAAATGCATCAGGTTACTTCAACTTTGCAAATTGAAGGGGAAACAGAAGTATATACTGCTATGTCAAAAACAGTAGGATTGCCTCTTGGTATTGCGGCTAAATTAATCTTAAGTAAAAAAATAAAAGAGAAAGGTGTTGCAATTCCAACACAATCTTCGTTTTATTTGCCAATGCTAGAGGAGCTTGCCAAATACGATATCCTTTTTAAAGAAAAGAAACGATAGTCACCCTGTTTTTTTAAAACTTAGCTAGGTTTACAGCATCTAGTATTGTCGATTCGCTAATCTCATTCATGCATCGAAAGTGTTTTTGTGGGCAACTGCTATACCCCAACTTACTACATGGCCTGCAAGATAGATTTCGTACTTCTACCATTGTGGATCTTTGTAATTCAAGTTCTTTGTTGCCATAATAAGGGGTCATGCCAAATTCTGGAAGTGTGTTACCCCAAACCGAAATTATTCTCTTTTTAAAAGCGGCTGCAATATGCATCATCCCTGTATCGTTTGTGATAACAACATTTGCTTGTTTTATTAATGAAGCAGATTGAGCAATGGTAAGTTTGTTAACCGCGCAATATACTTTGTTATGACCGAGATTTTTAACAATGACTTCCGCGCTTTCCAATTCCGCTCTGCCTCCAAGTAAAATTATAGGATGACTAATTTGAAGGCATAATTGAATTACTTTCTGTATAGGTAGCTTTTTAGTGTCAAAGGTGCCTCCCAAAACTAACGCTACATATCCACTACTAAATTGTGTTCCATATATCGCTGGGGAAACGACATCTACATCTGGGATAAAAAAATCTAGTCCTTGGCCATCATTTTTCACACCTAGTGGTGCAACGGTTTGAAAAAATCGATCTACAATATGTATCGAAGGCAATCTATTGATTTTAAATTTCACTAAAAGCCATTTTTCGAAATTTAACTTTGGGAAAGAATAGCTTTTTACTCCTAAACGCAGTTTTACAATTGCACTTCTAAAGTTGTGATGTAAGTCTATTACATAATCAAAATCCTCTTTTTTTAATTCAGCTATCGTTTTATTTATGTCGTTTTTGTGAAGATGGTAAAAGTTGATGTATGGGTTGTTGGCAATGCTACTTCTAAAATTGTACTTTGTTAAGTAATGTATTTGAGACTCTGGATATGCTTTTCGAAGGCAACGAATTATTGGCGTTGTTAGTACAATGTCTCCGATAGAGCTAAAACGTATAATCAAGATTTTCATTTCCAGAAAGTATATATTAGACTTCTAATGTTATATTATAACCTCCGTGGGCTCGTATATTCATCACATTGTTGTCATCAAAAATTAAATATTGCCCTTTAATGCCGTTTAAAACACCACTTATTTCAGGTGTTTTTTCAAATCCAATGCTAGTCACTTTTTCAGGAAAATTAAGCACTGGGTAAATCATGTTTGTAATCGTATTATCTTCGGTGTAATACATCGAAAATGCTTCACCTAAGTGCGACCGCAAGGATTCTTTAATTTCTAAAAGGTTCTTGGTTGTTCTTTCTCCTTTTAACATTTTCCTCCAATCAGTTTTGTCGGTAAGGAAGTTTTTTAATAATACTTCTATAGCGCCGGCTAAATAGCGATTGGGTGTATTTGCGAATAATATGGCTGCATCAGCACCTTGATCTATCCATCGAATTGGAACTTGAGTGTCGCGTGTAACGCCAACTTTTATATCGCTACTTGCGGCAAGGTAAACAAAATGTGGTTTTACATGATGTGCTAATTCCCAAGCAGGGTCTCTTCCTTCACCGAGGTGTCCTCTGCAAAGTTCGGGGCGAATAATACATTCGGCATTCTCAGGGCTTTTTGAGAAACAAGGGTAGCATAATCCCTGTGCAAATGATTTTACCGTTGTTCTTCCGCAAACGATACAATTAATTTGGTTTTCATAACGAAGAGAAATTGGCTCACCAATAAATTCATTCATTAGCACGCGTTCATCGCCTAATGGCAACCAATATAGCACCTCTTTGGCTAATTGTGTTTCCATCTTTTCTATGCTTCCTGTATACTGCATAGCGCAAAGATACATGCATCCATTCAATAAATAAATTTGAAAAACAAGCAAGTAAAACGTCAATTAACGAAGCAAGGTTACCGTGCCACTTTTTATCACTCGTTTGTTGTCGAAACCTTTGTATTGAACCATATAAATATATGCATCCATTTGGCAGGTTTTACCTTTGTAAGTGCCGTCCCAACTTACTTTTGGGTTGTCGCTCTCAAATAGCTTCTCTCCCCATCGGTCATAAATTTGAATATGAAACTCTTTTATTGATGCAGTGAAAATCTCATATAAGTCATTTAAATCATTCCCATCCGGTGTAAAGGCATTTGGAATCCAAACGATCGGGTCAAAACCAAAACAAACTTCATTACTCCAACTCTCCTGATCGAAGCCTCCGATGTTTTCGATGGCTTTAACACGATAACATTGGAAATAGCTATCGAAACCATTTTTATAATCGGAGCTTGTATCGCTGGTGAGCTCATACAATTCATAATTTCCATTCTCGCCAAGTTTTCTATAAATTTCATAACGTCTTACATTATTCCATCCAAAGTACTTATTCCAATTTAAAACCACGGCATACTTATCGTCATTCGCTTTGGCACCCAAAAGGAGTATATTCCGATGGTAAGGTGCGTCAATATTGTCTTTGCAGAGGTTTTTAATTCGAACAGAATATTCATATGCTGTTTCATCGGTGTTTTGATATTTGTGAACATACACAGTGTCGTTTTTTGAAACGGTGTCCACCATAATAAATGGTGAATTGCTGAATGCGATTCTACGCCAAATCTCAAAATTGCTGTTGTAGCGTGGTGCATTAACTAACCGCCATTGCAAAATAATATTATGTTCGTTGTTAAATTCATCGCCTACAGATTTAATGACAATAAGCGGATGGTCAACAAAAACTGCAATATATTGTGTGTCTCCGATACAGCCAAACTCTGAAATTTCTACTACTTGCAGTGCTCCGTTTTGAACATCATCCCAATCTACAATTACTTGATTGCCATTTCCACCGCTCACAATTCTTCCATTGGTTGCTTTCCAGTTGAAAACAGAATTTGCGAAGCCTTTCACACTATAGGCCTTGCCTGTGTTATTTGGAAAGCAAACCGTTGTTTGTCCTGAAATGGTTGTTGTTGTTGGCTTTGGATGGACAGTAACAAAGGTGTCAATGCGGTTGCCAATACAACTGTCTTTTGAAATTTCTAAGACAGATATCTTAAAAACTCCAGGGGTGTTCCAAATAAATGTAGAAGTCTTCGTGCCCTGGCCAATAATATTTGAACTGTCATTGTCTTTCCACCACGTATATCTAGAGCCATTATATCCAGCCAGTATATAGGTGGTTGGCAAGCTAGTCTGGCAAAGAAATTTATCTCCTAGAATTAAATTTGCTGCCGGTGTTGGACTTATCCGCACGTTTAATGTGGCAGGCAATCCATTGCATGGTAGGTTGTTAATACTATCAAAACTAGTTTCAATACAAGTTACCTTTCCGATGCCTGCGGCCCCCCAATTAACGGTTATTTTTGGTAGCGTAGTGCCAGCGTTTAAATTTGTTCCTCCAGTTACAAACCAAGTATATATTGAGCGACGGGTATATACCACCTCGTATGATTTGTTTTGTTCAAACTCACAAACTATGGTATCGCCTATAGGAGTGAACCCTTGAATAACATGGTTAATGATGACTGTTGCGTAAACGGTATCACTTAAACACCCTTCTTTGCTAATGACAAAAACCTTAACTTTGCCAGTACCCACTCCGCCCCAGTTGATCGTTATTTTATTGCTATTTCCGCCACCTGACTGTGTTCCTCCGGTTACAAACCATTGATATGTGGCCCCCTGAATGAAGTCGGTTTTATATTCGACAAATGTAATGTTCGGACAAACAGATCGAGGACCCATTATGCTGTCGATAACCACTTTTGTTATCCTAACTGGGAAATTTAAAGTGTCACTAACGCAGCCATGAGCGCTTATTTCAACCAGCCTTATTTTACCAGTACCCGCTTTATTCCATTTAACGGCTATTGTGCCGGTGTTTCCTCCCGAAATTTGTGTTCCGCCAACTACAATCCATGTATAAACTGAAGGCGGAGTGAAACTTAATTTATAACTACTTATTGCCCCTTCGCAAATTACACTGTCGCCAATGATGCTGTAGTTAATAATTGGGGTGGGGTAAATTGTTACTGGGTAGATGAATGGCGCTCCAACGCACCCCGAGGCTGTAGTATCATTTACAATAATACTTCCCGCTCCGGCATTGTTCCAGCGCACCTGAATTGTATTTGTGCCTTGGCCTGAAATTATTGTTCCCGGGCCGATAATAGTCCAATTAAACTTAACTCCTTTTTTACTCGAGGCAACATATGTATTTGAATTCTTCTCGCAAGGTTGATTATTTCCAACAATGGTAATATTACTCAAATAAGGTGTAACATAAACGTTGATATCCGTTGAAACGGATTTTGGAGGGCATCCTGAGTCAGAAACGGTAACGGTGAATGGATAAGGGTAAGTGCGGGCCAATGATGTTGGAATACAGGATGTTTGCCAGCAAAATTCATATGCAATCGCCGACGGTGTTGACATTGTCTTTGTTAATGTGGCTAAGGGACCAAAATAACCATTGGTGCCATTTAAGATGTCGCCAAATGCAGTTAGTTTCATCAATCGCTGTGGCGCATTTGCGGTAAAATCTGGATCAGAATATCCGATATTAAAACATAGCTTTTCTCCAGCCTCAACGGAATAGCTATAACCACCATTGCCATCAGGAACCCCAGTGACGTTGACTAATGGCTTTTTATTTGGGGTGCAATTAATGGCAATCAGCTGCAAATCTCTGCGTATCTCACTGAGGTAAACCCATACGCCATTTATTTTACGATATTGTTTTACAACTACTGCAAATGAGAACTGTCCTACTGTCGGAACACGCAAGGTGGTAAGTCCGGTTTGAGAGTTAATGGTAAGTATACCTCCAGCACCGAAAGGGGAGGCGAAGCTATAACCAGGCTTGTATTGTGATAACGGAAGTGGAATAGGGATATATGATGGAGGATCTGGTGCAGGCGATATTTTGTCGGCTCCAGTCCAAGGCTGTTGCAGGCTATATACGAGCGAATCACCATCTGCATCGGTAGCGGCATTGCTATATGTCACGGTATCGCCAACACATAAATAGGGAGCAGGCACACCGTTTATTACTGGCGAATTATCTTGGTATTGTGAGGCTGCCGGAATTTTACAATAATAAGATTGGCCATAGTCGTCGGATAAATTGATTTGGGCATTTCGGCAACAACGCTGATACCATATATGCCACTCCTGATTCACATCAAGTACCACTTGTTTATAGTAAATTCCTTCTTCGATGCAAACATTTGCACTGAAATTGCAGTTCACGCCGCCGTTTGGAGGATTTACTTTGGTCCGCTGAGCTAAGTCGACGTTGATGAATGGAGCTAGAAGATTCTGATTCTGATCATAAATGCCTAATTTTAATGGGTCATCAAAATCAGCTTGCCCATTCAGGCAATCACGATAAACAGTAATCGTAATTAAATAGATGGCTTTTGTTTGTCCTGGTCCCGTTCGTCCGAGGTATTTGTAGGTCATTATCCCACCCAGCAAATGCGTGGCACTCGCTTCAAAGGCGATTGCGAATAGCATTAATAAAAAGATAATTTTTTTCAACATTCTATTGGGCTGAAATAACGAACAAATTTCCGATTAAATAACCATAAAAAAAAGCCTAGTAGGTAATAACTCTGTAATTTTAATCAAGCTTTGAAATATCCTCCTATCTCTAATACGCAATGAATGGTAAAAGGTTGCGGATTAATTCGTTAATTTTTCCAAATAGGCACTTTTGATTTGTACTGCAATACTTTGGCCAATAATGTCAATGTTGATGCTGAAATTTTTCTTGTTTTGATGGCTTAAAAATCCAAAGGCACCAGCTAAAGGCCCTTGTATGACGCGCACTCTATCGCCTTCTTGAAGGTGATTTTGAATTTCTATTTCATCAGGATACTCTAGAAGAAGCCTCAAATAATTGAGTTCAGTTGATGGGATTTTTTGTGCTATTCCACCGAAATGCACCACCTTTAATATCCCCTCAAGTGGTAAAATATTTTTTATGAAGTGCTCTTTTATATTAACAAAAATATAACTTTTAAAGACAGGCTCTATGACTATTTTTTTTCTATCACTCCACTGTTTTAATGTCTTAATGAGTGGCAGATAATATTCATGATTATGCTTCCCTAGCAGCTCTGCGACTTTCTTTTCTGCTCTTGGGAAGGTATAAAATGCATACCAATCACTCAATTCTTCTGCCTGCTTCAAATTTATTTGACTTAATTTGTGGCCACTAAGGTACGATTAAGCAATTAATCTACTGTAAATAAATAATTAAAAATCAATGCGTTGCGATTTTATATCAAATAAACATGGAGCAAAATTTTTATATAATAAGGCATGGTGAAACCGATTTTAATAAATCGGGTATGGTGCAAGGTAGTGGCATCGACAGTGATCTAAACGAAAAAGGCAGAATGCAAGCTGCTGCTTTTTACAGCCATTTTAGCTCGTTTCCGTTTGACAAAATCTATGTTTCTGGTCTAAAAAGAACGCATCAAAGTGTTGCTTCCTTTATAAAGAAGGGTATTCCATTAGAGATAGTCCCAGAGTTAAATGAGATAAGTTGGGGTGATTTTGAAGGGGTGGCAATCTCCCCGGAAATGCACGATCGCTATCTAAATATTATTAGTGAATGGCAAAAAGGGAATTTACATTTGGCGTATAAGAATGCTGAAACTCCTTTGCAATTGCAGGAGCGACAAAAAATTGCACTAAAGAAAATATTGAAAGATACTGCGTCAAGAAATATACTTATCGCTACGCATGGGCGTTACCTTAGGGCCTTCCTTTGCTTGCTTCTAGAGCAACCACTCCATCAGATGGACGAGTTTAACCACACGAATTTATGCCTATACATAATTAGATATAAAGAAGGTAAGTTTACCATGATTGAGGCCTGCAACACATTGCATCTCGAAGCTTTAAATGAAAATTAGTTTGCAAGTCTATTGCATAAAAAAGCGGAGCGTGAATCTCGGTTATTTTTTCTTTTTTGACTGCTGTTGCTTCATTGCCTCATCAAGTCGTCGTTGAAATGCTGATTTTGTTTGGCTTTCCGGGCGGATCTTATTAGCTTCAATTTGAGCAATTAACTTTTTGTCATCCACTAATTTACGTGCAATTAATTGTTGTCCTAAAGTCATGGCAGTAGCAATGGTAGAATAATAAGAAAATCCAGCAGAATAGTTGTTGAACACGCCTAGGAATACAATCGGCATAATGTATCCGATCCACTTGTACTCTTTTGGTTGTGTGCTAAATTGATTACTCCAAATTGTCATCGCCAAGGTTACCAAGGTCATCAAAATGGTCCACAAGCTCATATGGTCCCCATAAAAAGGAACATTAAATCCAAAATTCAATATCGAATCATAGGTCGATAAGTCGGCACACCACAAAAATGTTTTTTGGCGTAAATCAATACAAGAAGGAAAAAATTGAAACATCGCCATCAAAAATGGAAGTTGTAACAGCATCGGAAGGCATCCACCTAACGGACTCACACCAGCCTTCTTGTAAAGCTTCATGGTCTCTTGCTGACGACGTTGCATGTCATCTTTAAATTTCTCATTTAACAGGTCGATATCTGGTTTTAAAACCTTCATTTTTGCCATTGACTTGTAAGATCCATAGACCATTGGAAATAATGCAAGCTTGATAATTAAGGTCATCAGTAAGATGATAATTCCAAAATTATTCATAAAGCCACTAAGGAAATTAAAAATTGGAATAGTAACGAATTTATTTACCCAACCAAATATCCCCCATCCTACTTTTACCATTTTCTCTAAACCAATATCTGGGGTTTTTAAGATGTTATAGTCGTTTGGTCCGAAATAAAATTGCAAAGCATAATCGTTGTCAGTGTTTGCCGCATTATAAGGTAAATATGCCGTAGTTGATAGCTCCTTAACATAGTTTCCCATGTTGATGTTTTTCACCGATACCCTAGAGTTAGTAAACGATTTTTCGCAAATTAATGTAGAGTTAAAGAAGTTTTGTTTGAAAGAAATCCAACGCAGGTTGTAGGGGAACTCTTCAGTCACTTCTTTGCTCTCTGAAATGTTATCGGCCTCCACATCCGGTTGTTTATACCAAACAGTTGTGGTTTGCATTTCTTGAGTTAATGCCTTTTCTTGTTTTGGGATACGTGCACTCCAATCAATTTGCAACGATTGGGAATTAATAACCGAATTCATCCCTTTAAACTTCAAGTCGTAGCCAACCAAATAGCTACCCGGCTTTAGGCTATAATGCTGAATCAATGCAGTGTTATCGTCTAAGGCGGCAGTAAGCGTAATGTTATCTCCTTGTTTTACAGGCGCAGTGAAATAAAGGTCATTCGTGTTTATAGTTTGTGCCTGCTTTGTTGGAAAAGAAATGTTAAACTTATTAAAGTCGCTTTCTAGTAAGATTAAATCGGTGCCATCAGCGCGCAAGAATTTTTTTAGTTGAACGCTTCGGATATTACCGCCTTTGGTATTTAAAATAATTTTAATGACATCATTTTCAAGAACACACTCCTCGTTTATCCCTTGGGCTAGTTTGCCGAAATTTCCAAGTTGTGCTGCTTTTACGGAGTCTTTCTGGATTGTTTGAGCGCTATCAGAAGATTTTACTGCCTCTGGTGCAATTCCTTTTAATGAATCTTGAATCCTATTAACTAAAGCTAATGAGTCTTTTGTGGAGTTATACTTTTCTACATCTTGGCGAGATGGGTTGGTTACAAAAAAGTAAACGAGTAATAATAATCCAATGAGTAATAAGCCCGTCTTTGCGGTTTTATCCATGATAAACTTGATTTTTTTGAGGGGGCGAATTTAGCAAAAAAGCGCGGATATAAAGATGCTAATCTAAAACCATATTTTTGCGGAAACAATAAAGAAATGCCAACCACACTAGTACTTGGAGCAAGCACCAACCCCGAACGTTATTCATACAAGGCTATAGTGAGCCTAAAGGCCCATGGGCATGATGTAGTAGCTATAAGTAGCAAGGAAGGAGAACTCCTTGGTGTTAAGTTTGAAAAGTCGTTGCCCGAGTTCGGCAATGTTGATACGGTTGCGTTATATGTTAACTCGAAAATTCAAGAAGGGTTTTATGCAGGCATAATTCGCCTTAATCCTCGCCGTGTGGTGTTTAATCCAGGAACTGAAAATCCAACGTTTGAAGCCATGCTTAATGCAAATAAAATTCAAACCGTTCAAGCCTGCACGCTTGTAATGTTGAGTATCGGCAATTATTAGAATTCTTTAGTCGGATTTGATATTCTAATATCTATCAACCAACCACACGAAAACCAATCCTGCTTCCTTTATTTGTGGCCTGTTCTTCTTCTAAACTCAAGTGTTTAACATCTTCGAATGTGAGCTCCTTCATCATCTCAACACTTCGTTGATCGCTTGGAAGTTGTGACAGCCTAAGGTTTTGGTGCTTGATGGCATCTTCAACTACCTTGCGCACCATACGACCATTTCCAAAGAATTTACTTTTTGTATTGAAGAGGTGTGTGAAGTATTTTTTCAAATGTCCTTCAGCATCTTGATGCGCATTTATGCTTTGATCAGTAAGGATATGATGCGCGATTTGCATTAGCTCCTCTGGACTAAAATCTTCAAAAATTAACTCTCTATCAAACCTGGACTTTAAACCAGGATTGAATTCCAAGAATTCATTCATATTATCGGTATATCCAGCAGCAATTACAATGAAGTGGCCACGACGGTCTTCCATTCTTTTTAGAAGTGTTTCTATGGCCTCTCTTCCAAAGTCGCTGTCACCGCCCTGTGATAAGGCATAGGCTTCATCGATAAACAAAACACCACCCATAGCTTTGTCTATCATTTCACTTGTTTTGGTTGCCGTTTGACCTACATAATTTGCTACTAAGCCCTGACGGTCTGTTTCAACTAGATTTCCTTTTTCAAGGATGCCAAGTGCTTTGAAAATCTGGGCTACAATTCTTGCTACGGTTGTTTTTCCAGTTCCTGGACTGCCTTTGAATACCGTGTGCAATGAAAATGTTTCTCGCACATCTTTACCTATTTCACGATAGTATTTTACGAGATTCACCAACTCATCAATTTCTTTTTTTACTGATATTAAGCCAATCATTTCGCGAAGCTCTTTTAATGATTCATTAAGAAGTTCTTCGTCGAGAGGTATGTCTGCCATAGTGCGCTGTTTGGAGGCGAAAATCTTCTCAATATCCGGTAATTCCACAGTCATAAGTTGATCTTTGGTTATCTCTTCACTGTTGGGCAAAGCCATAACACGTAAGCCCAAATTCATTTTTGCATCATCAATAATTGAATTTACATAACGCGCATTTCCAAAGGTGTGCGTGCGCGATCGATAAGCATCGACAAGCTTTTTATATAATTGAGACTCTGCTTCAGGAGTAAGAACAATATTTCTCTTCTTACAACAAAACTTGGCAATTTCTCGCAGTTCTTGTGGCAAGTAATCAGGGAATTCGAAGTACATATTAAAACGCGACTTTAAACCTGGATTTGAGCCTAAGAAATTTGTCATTTCATCAGGATAGCCCGCAACGATAATCGCAATATCTCCATCACCATCACTCATTTCTTTAATGATTATTTCTATTACTTCTTTTCCAAAGTCCTTATTGTCGTCGCCAGCACGAGCCAAAGCATAAGCCTCATCAATAAACAAAATGCCTCCTTTTGCTTTTTTAATCGCTTCCTTCACTTTTGGTGCTGTTTGTCCAATGTATTCAGCCACTAAATCTGCACGATCTACTTCATGAACATGGCCTTTACTTAAAAGTCCTAGGTTTTTATATATCTTTCCGAGCATCAAGGCTACTGTAGTTTTTCCTGTTCCTGGATTTCCTGTAAATACAGAATGCAGGTTTATTTTATCTTCATCTTCAAACCCTTTCTCCTTACGTACTTTTAAGAAGTTAAGGTAGCTGCTGTATTCTTTTATTTTTGCTTTTATAGTGGATAAGCCAATAAGTTCATCCATTTTTTGCATTACCACATCCATGTTTTCAGGAGCTGTTGGCTCTGCTTCCGAAGTTGTTTCTGTGGCTAGTAATTGCTGCACATACGGTTCAAAACTATCTTCGTCGGCTTCAATAAAATCCTCGCCGATATCGAAATGGTAGCCTGCAACAATCTGATCCATGAATAAAACTTCAATACTATATTGGTCTCCACCCCAGGTTCCTTTATGGTCGCTTCCCCATCCAACGGTGCATGTAATAGTATCATCATTTTTATACACGAAAAGCAAGCGTTCAACGCCTCCTTTTAATTGTCCGTTATCATTTTTGAAATTAAAGAAAAGCTCACATGCCCAATAGTCATATTTTTTTACAAGGTTTTCTGCTTGAAATTCAACCCATATATACCTAGTTTCAGCTTGGTTAAAGCAATCATAGTAAACACGTTTAGATTCATCTACATTTTGATTTGGGCCCTCGTAAAGTCGAATGCTTTTTATTTTAAAATATGGATTAATGAGCTCATTTACAACACCTTCTTTTTCAACATAAAATGATTTCGATCCAATTAAGATGCCGTCCATCCATGCTTCCCAACGATAGGCTCCCCGTTTCCAATAACCACCTATCTTCTTTACGCCCCAGCCTTCGCGAACAAACACAACATTCTCATCTTTAGAGATATGCTTCTGAACCTGCAAGTCACACATTTCTGTGCTCTTGCTGTCATAACATTTAAGATTGATTTTTATGTCCCAATCTTTTTCATCAAATAGTTTATTAAAGAAGGAAAGCTCACAGTAAATAAAGGAGCATTCTGTTTCGTCGAAAACAACACGATACTTCTTCTCGTCGTTGGCCAACCATTCGTTGGAACCATATATTTTGATGTCCTTTAATTTATAATTTATTTCACTCATTTCGCGTCTTTGTTATTTTATTGTTTTTACATGAAGACAATCTAGATTGCAGAAAGAAAATAATTTCGCAAATTGAAAGTAATCCAGGTTTTCTTCAAAGGTAAGCTATAATGCAATTTTACCTATTAACAGGCGAAAAACAAATTGTTTTGTTATTATTTTACAAATGTTTGATATATATCATATTGAACTGTAATATTGGAATCGCCTAAGGAGAGATAACGCAAAATTTATGCTACTCTTTTCCTAGCATTTTTAATTCTGGGTTTTCGAATAGTATTTTATCGGTTGCGTTTTTAACTATTTTTAGCATCGCTCTTCCGAGCACATCTGAAGGTATTACAAATGATGGTGCTAGTATTTCTAGTAATGGGAAAAGCGGTAGAAAAAGCTTGTACAAAAGTGGTAACTTCGGGTTTTTGTTCACAGGCTTGATACCGGCAGGCCGAAGAATATAAAGTTTTAATGAAGTTATGCTCTTTAACGCATTTTCTGTTTTTCCTTTTATTCTTGCAAAGGTAGTTTTGCTTTTTTCTGACGTATCGGCACCAGCGCCACTTAAAAATAGAAATGAGCTTGAAGGATTGGATGTGAGCATTGCATTTGCAGCGGCAATGGTAAAGCTATAGGTAATCTCCTCATATTTTTTAGTGCTTACTTGCGATTGTGAAATTCCCAAACACCAAAAAACAGCATCATGATTTTTAAATTCAGCATGTAATGATGAATAATCGCGAAAGTCAGTATGTTGTATTTCTCTCAATTTGGGATGTTTAAAACCTATCACATTTCGCGCTATGGCAGTAACAAGTTCTATCTCAGGATCGTTGATAGCCTGACGTATTAATTCAGATCCGGCAGTACCGGTTGCCCCCGTAACAATTATTTTCATGCATCAAAAATACATAGAAAGGAATATCTGAATTTAAAGTTTCATCATTAACTTTAATTTCTATTAAATAATTTCGTTTAATAAAATATTGCTTAGTTTCTTTGCATTATTATGGCGAAGAAAAATAAGGTGCTAAGCGAAACCGAAAGTCCGGTAACGATGCATTGGGCGATTACATCTCAACTTACGCCACATCGCCTGGCTTATCGAATTAATCAGGAGTGCGACTGGGCTCTTAAAAGGCTTAAGAACTTAATTGCAGAATCTAAAGTATCGAAAAATGGATTCGCGCTTTACCATTATCAGCAATTTGAAAACCATCCTGAATTCTATCTAATCGCATTGCAAGAGGATAAAAATACACTGGTTAAAGGATTGAAGAAATTTGATTATTTAATTCAGGTTCGCATGCGCGATGAAGGCATACGATGGAATTCCATGGCAATGCTAAATGCAATTAGAGGTACAGAGGAGATTCTTGGCATTTTTGAAATTAATGTTGATATCATTAAGGATACAGATGTGTTGTTTTTTGACATCCATTTGGATAAGCTTGTTGAAGAACCGGAACCCAAAAAGACAATAAAAAAGAAGGTTGAAAAAGAAGGCTAAAAAAGAAATGTAAATATGAGTGCACTAGTAAAATTACAACGTGGAAAAGGATATCGTGTAGAGTCAGGACATCCATGGATTTTTGGAAATGAGGTGGATTCGATAGATCGTCAAATTCAAGATGGTGAAATTGTAGAAGTCTATAACTTTAAAAATATTTTTATTGGTAAAGGTTATTATAATAGTAAGTCTCAGATTCGGATTCGCTTACTTACTCGCGATGCAGTTGAGGAAATCGATGAGCACTTTTTTTGGGATAGAATATCCAAAGCGAAGGAATATCGCGAAGGCCTAGGTTATAAAGAAAACTATCGCGTGGTTTTTGGTGAATCCGATGGCTTGCCTTCCTTGGTTGTTGATAAATTTGGTGATGTATTGGTAGTGCAGATTCTAACTTTAGGGATGGAACTCTGGAAAAAAGAAATTGTGAGTGTATTACAACGTCTGTTTTTACCTATCGGAATTTATGAACGTAATGACGTTCCTGTGCGCAACCTGGAGGGCCTTGAACAACAGCAAGGGTTTTTAACTGCCCCTTTCGAAACTCGTTTTGCAATTGAAGAGCCAGATGGAGTGAAATTCTGGATTGATATTGCGCAAGGTCAAAAAACTGGTTTCTTTCTAGATCAAAAATCAAATAGGCAATGTATTAAGCCGTATGTCGAGAATCGTGAGGTACTAGATTGCTTTTGTTATACTGGCTCATTTAGCCTTTATGCTGCTAGATACAAGGCCAAACATGTGCTTGGGCTTGATATCAGTGAGGATGCTATAAAACAAGCCAAAGCCAATGCCGAACTAAATGGATTTAAAAACTGCAGCTTCGAAACGCAAAATACGTTCGACGCGTTATCTGATTATTTTCGACAACATAAGAAGTTTGATACCATTATTCTTGATCCACCGGCGTTTACCAAAAATCGAGGCAATATTGAAAATGCGTTGAAAGGGTATAAAGAAATTAATTTGAAGGCAATGAAACTGCTTAATAAAGGAGGGTTTCTTATAACATGCACGTGCTCACATTTTATTAGTGAAGGCGACTTTGTTAATATGCTTTATGAGGCTTCGATGGATGCAAAAGTTCAGATACGTCAAATGGAATATCGAATTCAAAGTCATGATCATCCATATATTTGGGGTGTAGAAGAAACGCTGTATTTAAAGTTCTATGTACTTCAGGTAGTATAGTATTCTGCGTATTATTTCTGTTTCTAGGGATATACACGTTGTAAATTGTTTGATTTTTGCGTCTTATTTTAACTTTTTTTTGGGTTTTTAAAGAACATAATAAAAAAAATGGTACGCGTTTTGTTTAATCAAATACCAAACACATTTTTGCCATGAAAGGAATTAATACAGTGTTCAATTATCTGGTTTTAGGTATTGTTTTGCTGAGCTTTAAAGCACACAACTTCAGTTATCGAAAAATTAACAATACAGCATTCAAAGCTGGCGAGACGATAGAGTTTAGAGTGCATTATGGACTAGTAACCGCTGGGTTCGGAACAATTCGGGTTTTGCCATTTACAGAGAAAATAAGCGGAAGGGATGTCTATCATATTATTGGTAAAGGCAAGTCAGCGACTAGCTTTGATTGGTTTTTTAAGGTACGCGATGAATATAATTCGTATGTCGATATAGAGGCACTTGCGCCAATTAAATACTCTAAAGTGCAACATGAGGGAAGTTTCAACGATAATGACCTTGCAATATTCGATCATGAAAAGAAGATTGCAAATTCTACTAAAGGTTTGATTTCGATGCCTGAATACACTCAAGACATTATTAGCCTTATCTATTATGCCCGTAGCCTTGATGTTCGGAATGCGGCATTAGGAGCCTCCTTCCCGATTACATTTTATCTCGATAAATCGATAACCACGATCTCCTTGAAAATAATAGGTAGAGAGATTTTAAAAACAGAACTTGGTTATTTTAAGGCCATCAAAATTAGACCGCAAGTGATTGCTGATCGTGTTTTTAAAGATCAGGATGCAATGACGCTATGGGTATCAGATGACGCTAATTTGTTGCCTTTGCGTATACAAGCTGATTTGGCGGTAGGCTCAATTAAAGCGGATATTACAAAGTATAGCAACTTAAAAAACGAATTAGCTTCTTTGGTTAAAAACTACTAATGTTTAATAAAGGTAGGTTTCTTCTTTAATTAAAATAGTTCGTTGTTCTTTATTTGTTGTGATGACGAGCGGAAAAGATTGGATTTAAATACCTCAGCTAGAAGCTCTACGTGTTTTTGTTTGTGCGCATCGCTGCATAAGTAAGCAACCATTTTTTTTTCTAGTAATTCAGTCGCCACTTTTTTCTCCATTACACCATAATAGCCAATTAATGAAAGTAAATTTACTTGAAGTTGACATCCTTGAAGAATTAGTTTTTCGTAGACGTCAAATTGAGAGTGAAAAAAGCTATATCGCTCTGGATGCGCCATTATAGGCTGGTAGCCGGCTACTTGAAGTTTAAATAGCGTATCAAAAAGATTTTTAGGCTCATTGATATATGAAATTTCAAATAGGATTTTGTTTCCACCGAAGGGTAATAAACTCTTTGTCTTTAGTTTTTCCTCAAACCATTCGTCAAGGTAATATTCTGCTGTGGCTTCAAGCTGAATGTCAATGCCGCTGTCCATAACCGCCTTTTTCACCTCTGCTAATTTCGCTACAATAATCTCAGGCGTGTTTTTATAAAAATCACCCATATTATGAGGCGACATAATCAACTTCTGATAACCATAGTTTTTCATTTGTTGTATTAAGGTTATACTTTCTTCTAATGTGGTGCACCCGTCATCAAGTCCTGGCAAAAAGTGAGAATGGAAGTCAACAAACAAAGGCTGAATTGCTTTTTTTTTAGGTTGTTTGTTGAAAAAGTTTAACATGTTTAGTTTGATAAAATTAATTTTCCTGCCTTAAATTCATATACTAAATCACAAATATCAAAGATAGGTTTATGGTGGGCGACGAGTACAATCGTTTTTCCTTTTTTCTGCTCTTCTTTTAAAAAAACAAGGATAAATTTAAGAAGCTCTGCATCCATAGAAGCTAGTGGCTCATCCAAAATCCATATTGGCGAATCAAAGTAAGCGGCTCGAGCTAAAGCGACAAGCTTTTTCTGTCCGCCAGAAAGTTTGTTTCCGCCTTCTCCGGCGCTATCCGCGAAATTAAAAAGGTGCTCTATTTTTCCCAGCCCTAATCTTTTTATTATTGTGTTAACACGTTCTCTGTTGCAAAGCTTTTCATCGCAAAATGAAATGTTTTCTTGCAGTGACTTATTCATTATAAATACATCTTGTTTTACATAGGCAAACAATTGATGATAGGCATGGTTTTTGTTTACATTATTTTCATCTACAAAAAAGTCGCCTCTTGTTGCTGGAATTAATTGCATTAACAATTGCAGGAACGTTGATTTGCCTTCGCCAGTAGCTCCATAAATACCAATGCAACTTCCTTTATTCAATTCAAATAACGGCACCTTGCATATTTGTTTGTTGTTAAAGCTAAATTCTAGATTTTCAATCTTAAGGGTAGCGTAAAAGTTCATTGGAATTAAACTTTTGTCTGTCTTATTGTTTGTATAACGGATTAATGTGTCAATCGTAAACCAATGGTTTTTTATTTTAAGAACTGCTCCCAAGCTTCTATTTACGGAGGGCAATAGTCGAAAGGCAGCAGCTACAAATAGCGTAAGCACAAGTGCATAGTCCGCGCCATTGCCGAGGTAATTTGTTAATAGGTAAATTAATGCAAATGCAGAAACTGCGAATAACTCCATAATTCGTGGTGGTAAACTATTCATTAGGGAAACTGTCGCATCTGTATTGCTAATGCGTCTTTGGTACATCTCGAACGTATCTTCAAAGTAATTCAAACGATTATAAAGAAGTCCGTCGGTGCGACCATGGATCCCTTGAATAAGAATGTCTTGTGCTTGCTTTACACTATTGTTACGACGATCACCTAAAGTTTCTATGCGTTTTCTTATGTTCTTATAGCTGAAGAAGGCCGTTGGGGCAATGAGTAAAAAGCACAAAATACTTACCGAAAAAGAGGTAGCTGCAAGCAAAAAAAGCATTAATAATATCACCACTAATTCGCTCCAAAGGGTCATATATCCCATTATGATACCATTAGCAAATGCTGCAGGAACATACATGATATCACTCAATAATGCTCCAGTTTCTGCATCTCTAAAGAATAGTTCATTTTGCATATAAATTGATTTTAAAATGGACTTGCTTTGTGTCGTTGCTTCTTTAAAAGCAAAGTAGGCTTGCTTTTTATTTAAGAATAAACTTAACGCGTTTTTGAAAATGAAGAATAAAAGTATAATGAAGGCCAACGTGATGATTAGCAATGGGCTGAAACTATTATTTGTATTCAGTAAAAAACGAAACAAATAAATCAATCCTCCAATACTAAAAACATCGAAAATTGCTATGATGATAGAGAATCCAATCATTATTCGCAGTTTTCTTTCGCTTGCAGGCGTTAGTATCTGCTTAAGCGAATGATGAACCCGAATTAAAATGCTGTTCTTAAACACGATTGAAAATAGGATTCAAATTTACTTAATTGTAGCTGTTTAGTCACACATACTTTTTAGTGTTACAAATGTTAACCACTGTTAATCAATAATCTTTGGCACATCAATTGGAAATGATTGCATATCGAAGGTAAAATAAATTTCGAATCACTTGTTGGGACGCCTTCGAATAATTATTACAAGTGGTGCGGATGTTTTTAAACAATTAATTATTTACAGCCATGAAACGCCAACTTTACATTTTGTTCTTTGCATTGATTGCATCATTCTCCGCGAACGCCTCGTCTTTATATTTGCGATTTGTTCGCCAAGCTAATTACACCGTAAATATTGATGGATATTATTATCAAGTTTATGGTAACAGCTTTCATGTTCCAACTTTGCGCCCTGGGCGTCATAATTTAGTTATTGAAACTTTCACTTCATACAGTCATCATGGTCGAAGGGCAATGCCAGTATTGATATTTAACGGGCCATTGATGGTGAAAGAAGCCTCCGATATATTCGCATCTGTTGATGGTTTTGGTTTTCACGTAGACCGGGTAATAACTCATCGGTATAATAACAATCGCCACCGCCAATACCACTATCGTTTTAATGATCATGACAACAATTATGAGGAAATTGAAGAAGATGAGCGATATGATAATGATGGTCGAAATAACAACGATGAGAACTACAATCGCAACAATTACAACTATAATCATTACATGAACAATCGAGATTTTGATGCTTTAAAGTTGGGAATAAATAATGCATCATTTGAAAGCACCAAAAAAACCGTGGCGATGAGTGGAATCTCAAACAATAAATTAAGTGTTGAACAAATTAGAAGTGTTTTATCTTGTTTTAGTTTTGAAAGCACTAAATTGGAAGTGGCTAGATATGCGTTTAATTATACTGACGATAAAAACAGATATTATGAGTTGAGCGATGCATTTAGTTTTGACAGTAGCAAAAATGAAATTGCAAAAATGTGCGGTTCACGTCGCTAGAAAACAAGAATAATAAAAACCCTGTGAATGTAATAATCATTCACAGGGTTTTCTGTTTTTCACACACGTTAAATGTTGTTACACTTTGTCTTTTTTGACTAATTTTGCATTTAACTTTATTTCTTTCTTTATGCTCAAAGGTGTTTCGGTTTTATTGTTTTTGCTTTTTATATTATCTCAATGTAATGATACGATGTCCTCTGGAGGCCAGGTGAGTAACGAAACTGACATGGCTGCCTATGGCAAAGAAATCTATAAAACTCATTGCGCTATGTGTCATGGTGAGAGGGGCAATGCAAAAATTGCACAATCTGCCGATCTTACCATTACAAAGATGAATACAACTGAAATTAGCGACCTCATTTATCACGGAAAAAAAACGATGCCACGTTTTGCAGAGGTATTGGGTGAGCCAGAAATAAATGCGGTATCGAATTACGTGCTTACCTTGAAAGCAATGAAGTGAAAAACATTAGTAGTTTATACTGTCAAAATACTTTAAAATATTTTCCTTTAAAAAGAACTCCTGCTCATGTAATTCCATAGCTGGATATTGCTTAAGTGTTTTAAAATGGGGCCAGCCATCTTCGTCAGTGCGCTCTAATTCATAGTAACCACTTATTTCGAATATGGTGCAATGTGCCACGTGTAAAAGGTTCATCTTCTCTTCACGGTCATATTTTACATTCCCTTTTCCAATGGCGTTCATTCCAATTATAAAAAGAATGGCATCCATACTCGGCTGCCTATTAAATTGCACTTTAAGCTTACTCTGAAGGGCCTTGAATCTTTTTTCTACAAGTGCGTTTTTTGTTTCTTGTGTTTCTTCCATTTTAAGTTAATAGGTTCTGTTTTTATTTACCTGTTGCACCAGCAGATATACGGCATCGCGCAATTCTTCGGTGTTTATTTTTTTAGCTGCGCTCATAAATACTACGGGCATGTTCTCCTTTGCCATATAGGTATTATGTAAGTTATACCGCTGCTCCTCCGTCATTGCATCAATTTTATTAAAAACGGTAAGTGTCGGTTTTTTGTGTGCCTCTAGTTCTTCAATAGTTTGTTTTACAGTCTGCATCTGCGATTCATACTCGTTGCTACTGATATCCACCACATGAATTAATGCATCTGCATCACGTACTTCATCGAGTGTACTTTTAAAGCACTCCACCAATTGATGGGGTAGTTTTCGAATGAAGCCAACGGTATCGGTAAGTAGAAAAGGAGTAGTTTTTAACACCACCTTACGCACGGTACTATCCAAGGTGCTAAATAATTTGTTTTCGGCATGAATTTCAGCTTTGCTTAGTAAATTCATGATCGTGGACTTTCCAACATTTGTATATCCAACGATTGTTAGTCGCGGTTTGTCTTCTCTGTCTTTGCGTTTTATTTGACTCTGACGATCTATGTTTTTTAGTTCTTCCTTCAAGAGCGCCATTCGAGTATTAATAACACGCCTGTCTGTTTCAATTTCTTTTTCTCCAGCGCCTTTCATACCAATACCTCCCTTTTGACGACTTAAGTGCGTCCACAAGTTCGTTAGTCGTGGTAGCATATACTGGTATTGGGCAAGCTCCACCTGTGTTTTCGCTTGTGCTGATCTAGCGTTTTTGGCGAAAATGTCGAGAATCAATCGACTTCGGTCAATTACTTTCACCCGGATATCGAATTTATCGGGGTTCATTTCTGCTTCAATATTGCGTGTTTGAGCTGGCGACAACTCATCATCGAAAATAACAATATCTATTTCATTTAGTTTTACATATTCAACCAGCTCCTTAAGTTTGCCCTTGCCTACATAGGTTCCTTGCTCAATATGGTCGAGGCGTTGAATGAAACGTTTTTTTGCAATTGCTCCCGCTGTTTGCGCTAGAAATTCAAGTTCATCGAGATATACATTCAACTGCTCTTCCTTGTCAAATTTATTACCAACGGATACCAGAATTGCAGTTTCTAATTCCGGACGGGTATCATATATTTTATCCTTAGCCATAATTAATATTCAAATTTACCATGCATACTTTCAATGGTGAGCCTTTTTGTTTCGCAGGTTTCTACCTTGCCAATAATTTGGGCTTCAATGTTGAACGATGAGGCAATATCTATCAAGGCTTTGGCGGTATCAGTGTCTGTATATATTTCGAGGCGGTGCCCCATATTAAAAGTGCTATACATCTCACGCCAATCCGTGTTGCTTTGCTTTTGAATGGTAGTGAAGAGAATAGGAGTTGGTAATAAGTTATCCTTTACAATATGCACTGCATCCACAAAATGCAGTATTTTAGTTTGTCCGCCGCCACTACAATGAATCATCCCATCAATTTTCGCACGATATTTTTTTAGGATTTCTTTAACAAAAGGGGCATAGGTGCGGGTAGGGGAGAGTACCATTTTCCCTGCATCGAGTGGTATACCAACTATTGGATCTGTAAGACTAAGTTCTCCGCTATAGGCTACATCTGTGATTTTGGCATCAAAGGTCTCCGGGTATTTTAATATGTAGCCTGCGTTGAACATGTCGTGACGAGCACTAGTAAGGCCATTACTTCCCATACCGCTATTGTATTCGCTTTCGTATGTGGACTGTCCGTAGCTTGCTAATCCTACGATTACGTTTCCGGGTTTAATATTGGCGTTATTAATAATGTCGCTTCTTTTAACGCGAGCAACCACGGTGCTATCAACAATAACAGTCCGAACTAAATCGCCAACATCGGCGGTTTCGCCTCCGGTATGGTGGATGTGAATACCGAAATTTTTCAGCGATTCGATAAATTCATTTGCCCCATTTATTAACGCAGAAAGCACCTCTGCCGGAATCAGCTTTTTATTTCTGCCAATGGTTGATGACAATAGGAATTCATCAGTGACGCCCACACAGAGGAGGTCGTCGATGTTCATCACAATGGCATCGATGGCAATGTTTTTCCATACACTTAAATCGCCTGTTTCGCGCCAATAGGCATATGCCAAACTGCTTTTAGTTCCAGCCCCGTCAGCATGCATAATATTACAAAAAAGTTCGTCGCCACCTAGAAAATCAGGGACAACTTTACAGAACGCTTTAGGGAAAAGGCCTTTGTCGATGTTTTTTATGGCAGCATGTACTTCTTCTTTTTGAGAGGAAACGCCGCGTAATGCATATTTATCCATAACTTGGGCCACAAAGATAGGGCATTCTTGGCAGTTCGTGTGTTTTAAGTATAGGTAAAATAGGATCGATGTTTTTGATATTAAAGTGCCTAAGAACAAAAAAGCCTTGCTCAAATTAATGAACAAGGCTTTATGCAATGTAATTTATGATTCAATTTTCAGTGTCCAACACTAAACTTTATGACCTATACCTTTGGGGTTAGTCTAAAGAAGCTACAATAGAAGTAGCATCTTATTTTAAGCTCTGGCAGGAACAACAGATACGTAAGATCTGTCTTTTGCTTTTTTCTGGAACTTTACAAAACCATCAGTAAGTGCATACAAAGTATGATCCTTGCCAATTCCAACACCAACACTTGGGTGGTGTTTTGTTCCGCGTTGACGTACAATAATGTTACCAGCGATGATTGCTTGGCCACCGTATATTTTTACGCCAAGGCGTTTGCTATGTGATTCACGACCATTTTTTACGGAACCGACTCCTTTCTTATGTGCCATTTTTAGTTGATTTAATTAGAAGTTGATAAAATATTAAGCTACGATTTCGTTTATTTTTATTTTGCTGAATTGTTGGCGATGGCCTTTCATAAGGCGATATCCTTTTCTGCGTTTCTTCTTAAATACGATAACTTTATCGCCTTTAACAAGATTCTCAACAACGGTAGCAGTAACTTTCGCTCCACTTACATTCGGGGTACCTACGCGTACACTTCCTTCATTATTGATTAATAATACATCGCTAAATTCTACGCTAGCGCCTTCTTCGTTTGATAGGTGGTGAACGTAGAGTGTTTGGTTCTTCGTTACTTTGAATTGTTGACCAGCTATGGTTACTATTGCAAACATTTTTTTGTGTCCCTAATTTTTTTTGGGACGGCAAAGGTACAAAAAAGAATGAAAATTCAAAATCTGTTGTAAAAAGTTGTTTTTTAACTGAGAATCACGAATTTTAAACATTTTTCGGACTACATATTTCTGCGATATTGCCCTCCAACTGAATACAATGCGTTGGAAATCTGACCTAAGGAGCATACTTTAGAGGCGTCCATCAATACATGAAAAATATTGTCATTGTCGATAGCGGCTTGCTTTAGTTGTTGCAAAAGTTCAGGAGCTTCCTTTTTATTTCGCTGTTGAAACGAATTCAGGGCTGTAATTTGAAATTGCTTCTCCTCTTCTGTACTGCGAATCACTTCTTGTGGAATTACAGTTGGGGAGCCTTTACTACTTAAAAAAGTATTGACACCAATTATAGGGTACTCTCCATTGTGTTTTAGTGTTTCATAATAAAGACTTTCTTCTTGAATTTTGTTGCGTTGATACATTGTTTCCATGGCACCTAAAACACCGCCCCGTTCGTTTATACGCATGAACTCAGTGTAAACGGCATCTTCCACTAAATTTGTCATTTCTTCTATAATAAAGCTTCCTTGTAGTGGGTTTTCATTTTTCGCCAACCCTAGTTCACGATTTATTATAAGTTGAATAGCCATCGCCCTGCGCACACTTTCCTCTGTTGGGGTAGTAATGGCTTCGTCATATGCATTTGTATGGAGGCTATTACAGTTGTCGTAAATGGCATACAAAGCTTGCAAAGTGGTGCGGATGTCATTAAAATCAATTTCTTGAGCGTGTAAACTTCGACCGCTAGTTTGAATATGATATTTAAGCATCTGACTGCGCTCGTTGCCATTGTATTTATGTTTGATGGCCTTGGCCCATATTCGTCGTGCAACACGACCAATTACTGCATATTCTGGGTCAATGCCATTACTAAAGAAAAAGGATAAGTTCGGCGCAAAGTCATCAATATGCATGCCCCTGCTCAAATAATATTCAACGTAGGTGAAGCCATTAGATAGTGTGAGAGCCAACTGTGTGATAGGGTTAGCGCCTGCTTCAGCAATATGATATCCGCTAATACTAACGCTATAAAAATTACGAACTTTATTTTTTATAAAGTAGTATTGAATGTCTCCCATCAAACGCAATGCAAATTCAGTGGAGAAAATACAGGTGTTTTGCGCTTGGTCTTCTTTAAGAATATCAGCCTGTACGGTGCCTCGCACCATTGCCATAGCTTCTGATTTAATCTTTTGGTAAATGTCATCAGGAAGCACCTCTGCGCCTGTAACACCTAGTAGCATTAAACCTAAACCATCATTGCCTTGAGGTAATTCGCCATTATAACTTGGACGAGTCATTCCCTTGTTTGAAAATATAGCTTCTATTTTCGCTTGAGTTTCTTTTTCTAGGCCATTTGCAATGATATATTTCTCGCATTGCTGGTCGACAGCGGCATTCATAAAAAAGCCAAGTAGGATTGCCGCTGGCCCGTTAATTGTCATGCTAACGGAGGTGGTAGGGCTGCAAAGGTCGAACCCGCTATAGAGCTTTTTGGCATCGTCAAGTGTGGCAATACTTACGCCACTATTCCCAATTTTTCCATAAATATCAGGTCTTACGTGAGGATCTTCGCCGTATAAAGTTACACTATCGAAGGCGGTACTTAAACGTTTTGCAGGTTGGCCCAAGCTTACGTAATGAAAGCGTTTATTGGTACGTTCAGGGCCGCCTTCTCCAGCAAACATTCGTGTTGGATCTTCTCCTTCGCGTTTGAATGGATAGATGCCAGCGGTATATGGAAATTCTCCAGGTACATTTTCCTGCAGCTGCCATTGAAGTAGGTCGCCCCAAGCTTTATAGCGAGGGGTACTAATTTTAGGTATTTGAGAGTGGCTTAGGCTTTCACTATGCGTCTTGATTTTTATTGTTTTGTTACGCACGGTGAAATTATAGTCTTCCTCTTGATATAACTTCTCTTTCTCCTGCCAATTGTCAATTAGCTCCTTACATTCCGGAGCAAGCTGCTTTTCTAGCGCATTAATTTTATCTTGAATCTTTTGCATGATAATTCGTTACTATAATAAAAGGTCCATCGACTTTTTATTGATGTTTAACTGTTTTGTTGAATGATTATGTCTATTTTTCTTCTACTTTGGATTCGTTGAGCATTTCCATTGTGCCTTTAAACTGATATAGCTTTTGAGCTATGTCGCTTTGTTTTGTAACCCATTCATCATAACGACGGTTGTTTTCAACAATTTCCGCAAGGTAACGAACGCGTTCAGGTGGTATCACATAAATCTTTTTACTTTGGTCGGTGGTAAGTTTTGTTTGGCTTTGCAAAGGCGCGTCAGTTTTTTGGCAAATAGAATCCATCACCGCTTTATATAAATTATTCATGCCTGGGTCGTTGAATTGTGAAGCAATCGTGGCATAAACTGGCAAGTCTTCATCTTTCACTTCAAATTTATTGTGATTGCGTTTGTATTGTTTACGCACATCACGCAAGGCATCCAAGCTCCCCTTCTTGTCAAATTTATTAATAGCAACCAAATCTGCGAAGTCGAGCATGTCAATTTTTTCCAGTTGCGAAGCGGCACCATATTCGCTCGTCATCACATACAAACTAACATCACAGTGTTCTGTTATTTCAGTGTCGCTTTGCCCGATGCCACTCGTTTCCACGATAATCATGTCGTAGCCTGCCGATTTGCAAATATCGATGCTTGCTTGAACATATTTACTTAAAGCGAGGTTGGCTTGTCGGGTTGCTAAAGATCGCATAAAAACGCGTGGGTTGTTGATGCTATTCATTCGGATACGATCACCCAAAAGCGCACCGCCGGTTTTCCGTTTGCTTGGGTCAACGGAAATAATAGCTAAGGTTTTGTCTTCAAAGTCGTGTAAGTAACGGCGCACCAGCTCGTCGAGGAGGCTCGATTTACCTGCACCACCGGTGCCTGTGATGCCGAGTACAGGGATTATTTTATTTTCTTTCTCTAGCTTATGAGATGCTAGTTTCTCAGGATGATTTTCAGCTATGGTGATCGTTTCTGCAATGGTTTTTGGGTTCTTTTCGTGTAAAACAGCCAAATGATTGCCAAGTTCAGTTACAGTTTCATAGTCGCTTTGCATAACCAAATCATTAATCATGCCTTGAAGTCCCATTACTCGGCCATCATCAGGGCTATAAATACGAGCAATTCCATAGTCATGCAGCTCTTTAATTTCATCAGGAAGAATAACGCCTCCCCCCCCAGCAAATATTTTAATATGACCAGCGCCCTTTTCGTTAAGTAAGTCGAACATGTATTTAAAATACTCGGTGTGTCCACCTTGATAGCTTGTCATGGCTATCGATTGTGCGTCTTCTTGAATTGCGCAATTCACCACCTCATCTACGCTTCTATTATGGCCGAGATGGATTACTTCACAACCTGTTGATTGGATTATACGTCGCATAACATTAATGGCTGCATCATGTCCGTCGAACAGCGAAGCAGCTGTTACAATACGTATCTTATGTTTTGGTTGATATTTTTGTATTTCATGCATATCGAGGCGTTGCTATTTGTATCGCAAAAGTATAGTTTTAGTTGAGAATTGACCGGGCTTAAGTAAAAAATGAAACGTAAAAAGTAAAAGGGAATAAGAAGTGCTTTTTTGTTTTTGTTTTTAATTTAACTAAACGGCATACACGCATTCTTAAAAAAACGACCAAAAAGCAAGAATTAGTAAATAATTTTTGGCATCGACAAACATTCTTTTCTCTGCTAGTACTATGTTTTAATAAATATTTTAAAAAGTTTTTAAAAAAAGTTTGCACGAAATATTTTTTTGCATACTTTTGCACTCCTTTGAAAAGTAGCATATAGCTGTTTTAAAAGTAATGATCTTTCACAAAACCCCTGTAGGCCCTGCAATTAAGGCATATAGGATTCACTTTAACAGGCCAAATTAGCTCAGCTGGTAGAGCAACTGATTTGTAATCAGTAGGTCGCTGGTTCGATCCCGGCATTTGGCTCCACTCAGTTTTTGAAGTGCATTTTTTGATTTTCAACCCCATTGTTAATCACTTCTTCGCAATCAGGAATTGAAATGGGGAGATTCCAGAGCGGTCAAATGGGACGGACTGTAAATCCGTTACTTCGGTTTCGAAGGTTCAAATCCTTCTCTCCCCACGGAATAAGCCTTTGTAGCTCAGTGGTAGAGCACTTCCTTGGTAAGGAAGAGGTCGGCAGTCCGATTCTGCTCAACGGCTCAAGGAGAAGACTTAGCAGTGGAATTAAGTCAGGATGTAATCAATTGCGGGAGTAGCTCAGTTGGTAGAGCGGCAGCCTTCCAAGCTGCAGGTCGCGGGTTCGAGCCTCGTCTCCCGCTCAATTTTAGTAAGAACTTAAAAAGAAAAGCTTTTTAATATTATATTTTTTAAATTTAACACAACAACCCAAATACTCAATCATGGCAACTAAAGAGAAATTTGACCGTAGCAAACCACACGTAAACGTAGGTACTATCGGTCACGTAGACCACGGCAAAACTACTTTAACCGCTGCAATTACTAGCGTATTAGCTGCTGCAGGTCTATCTGAAAAACGTTCTTTCGAATCAATCGACTCAGCTCCTGAAGAAAAAGAACGCGGTATTACAATTAATACGGCACACGTAGAATACACGACAGCAAATCGTCACTATGCACACGTTGATTGTCCAGGCCACGCTGACTATGTTAAGAACATGGTTACTGGTGCTGCTCAAATGGACGGCGCTATTTTGGTGGTTGCGGCTACTGATGGTCCTATGCCACAAACACGTGAGCATATTCTTTTGGCTCGCCAAGTAGGTGTTCCTCGTATTGTTGTGTTTATGAATAAAGTGGATATGGTTGACGATTCTGAGATCTTGGATATCGTTGAAATGGAAATCCGTGAATTGTTAAATAAATATGAGTTCCCTGGTGACGAGATTCCTATCGTTCGTGGTTCAGCCTTAGGTGGTTTGAATGGCGAGCCTCAGTGGGTTGAGAAAATCATGGAATTAATGCATCACGTAGACACATATATCCCAGTTCCACCACGTTTGGTTGATCTTCCGATGTTGATGCCTGTTGAAGACGTATTCTCGATCACTGGTCGTGGTACCGTTGCTACTGGCCGTATCGAAAGAGGTGTAATTAACTCAAATGAAGCTGTAGAAATTATCGGTTTACAAAAAGAAGGCGAGAAAACATTAACTTCAGTTGTAACGGGTGTTGAGATGTTCCGTAAGATTTTGGATCGTGGTGAAGCAGGTGATAACGTAGGTTTATTGTTACGTGGTATTGAAAAAGAAGCTATCCGTAGAGGTATGGTTATCTGCAAGCCAGGTTCAGTAACTCCTCACACAAATTTTAAAGGTGAAATTTACGTATTAAGCAAAGACGAAGGTGGACGTCACACTCCATTCTTTAACAAATACCGTCCTCAGTTTTATTTCCGTACCACTGACGTAACTGGAGAAATCACGTTACCAGAAGGAGTAGAAATGATTATGCCTGGTGATAACGTAACAATCAATGTTGTGTTAATCAACCCAATTGCAATGGAAAAAGGTTTACGCTTCGCTATTCGTGAAGGTGGTCGTACCATCGGTGCTGGTCAGGTAACTGAAATTATGAAGTAATTCATAGTTATTCTATACAAAAAAAAGCCTTTCGAAAATTCGAAAGGCTTTTTTTTGTATTATTATTTTGGAAAATTATGAAAATCATCGTGCTTATTTAGATTAATTATATTTAATTTGCCGTATATTTATAATAAATCTAAATAGCAAGTCTTATGTCATCCAAATATTATTTTCTGCTCGGGGTGTTGATCTTTTTTTCAACCAGAATTTCAAAATCACAAATCCTTACCAATGAGGACTCACTGGCTGCCGGCCTGCAAAAGCAAGATTTGACTAGCACCTATATTTCGGGTTATGGCGAGGTGGTGGTGAATTATGATACGAGAAATAAAACAGCCTATGCTAATCTTACTCGAAATGTATTATTCATCGGGCATCGTTTTAGCAACAAAATTAATTTTTTTAGTGAATGGGAGTTGGAAGATGCAAAAATAGAAGTTGGAGAGCCTGGTGGAGAATTGGCCTTAGAGCAAATGTTTCTAAAGTTCGACATGAATAGCAATAATTACATTTCTGCAGGATTAATTATTCCCCGAATTGGTATTATTAATGAAAATCATTTGCCCACCACATTTAATAGCAATGAAAGGCCGGTTCTGGAAAATATACTTATTCCTTCTACTTGGCGTGAACTCGGAATTTGCTACTATGGTAACTCCCGAAAAATGGCCGGACTCAATTACTCTCTAGGACTTTTTAACGGATTAAACTCAGCGGGCTTTACAAGTGGTAATGGCATAAGGGGTGGGCGGTTTGAAGGAAAAGATGCTACAGCGTCGAACATTGCCATTACAGGATCCTTGTTATACTACGTTGGCAGTTTCAGAATTCAGGCTTCAACGTATATTGGAGGAAGTGCAGGGCTAAATTCAAGAAATGCCGACAGCCTCCAACTAAGAAATGGTTTGTTTGGAACACCGGTTTCTTTATCCGAAGCCAATGTTCAGTGCAATAAAAACAAATTTTCGTTTAAATTACTTGGTACCTGCTTAGTTATTTCGGATGCCTTTGCCATTAACCGAGCCTATGCCAACAATACCCCCACTGTTGCTTGGGGAGGCTACACTGAATTTGCTTACAATTTGGCATCAACATTCGGGATAAAAAACGACAAACAGTTAAATGTATTTGCCCGTATAGAATTTATTAATCTCAATGCAAAAATTGCAGCTAACGGGGTGGAAAATAAAGAGCTAGAGAAAATTTTTGTGTTTACAGGATTAAATTATAAGCCTATCCGTGGTGTTTGTATTAAATTCGATTATCGATATTCAAAAACAGGAATTCGCAATGAATCGTTGAACGTAAACCCTTTCCCAACGCCACTTCCTTTTTACCAGAATAACAGCAGCGTAAACATAGGCATCGCTTACAGTTTTTAAAAATGCAAAGAAAAGAATTCCTAAAAAATAGCTGTCTTGTTTGTATGGGGCTGGCTGCCGGATTAAGTCTATCGGGTTGCGGTACAATTCCTATTTACAAGCCTACCATTACAAATAAAGTAATCTATCTCGACGAATTGAAGATGGCCGCCAATAAGTTAAATATTATACAACACTCTTCGCTTGCATTTAATATTTTGTTGGTAAAAACGGATTCAGGTTATACTGCCTTGCAAATGCAATGCTCACATCAAAATCAACCGTTGATAGCCACCAAAACTGGTTTGTTTTGTAATGCTCATGGCAGCTCTTTTAACCTTTTAGGAAAGGCCATGAGAGAACCTGCAATCAAACCATTAAAAACATATGAAACATCGATTTTAAATCATCAAATTTTAATCAAGCTAACGAAGAAATGAGATTGTTTATAAACATTAGTTCTTCTAGGATCGTTTTTTTTGAATTATTGAAAAGCATTAAAAATGACCCCAATTTAATTGCGAACTTTTAAGTTCCTTTTTTTCTACAATATAAATCATGCATTCGCTGAGAATAGGCTTATTCTAACCAATAAATTCCTTTTCCTCAGAGCTCAAAGAAAGCTACCTTAATCTTTTTAGAGGCAATTGAAGGGCAGTTCGCAGTACTATTGGTTAGATTATTTTTTAGGGCAAACAGTAAGGAAAGAAATCGGTCTATACATTCTCATTTTCTCGATTGTTATTTTACTTTATTTCATACCTTTTTGGGTTGGTATTCCAATTCCGGAGGATTATTATAGATATTGGTTTTGGTTTGAAACATGGGTATAAATAATGGCTTTATATTATTGGAAGTAAAAAAAACTGCAGACCGCGATGGCGGCAGTTTCGGTGCGCAAACGGCTTGCACCCAAAGAAACACCTTCAAAGCCTTGCGATAGTGCGCTTGTAATTTCTTGTTTCGAAAAATCGCCTTCTGGGCCAATGCAGTAAAGTATATTTTGTTTTCTATTGGTATTTTGTAGTTCAATCTTAGAAAAAGAGGAGTCGCAATGGGCTATCAGTCTTGTGTCCGAAGTAGAAGATCTCTTAAGGAGTTCGCTCCATGAAATTATGTTATTTATTTTTAAATGATACGCTTTTACGGATTGTTTCATGGCAGAAATGGCAACACGTTCACAACGTTCGAGGTTAATTTTATTTCTTTCGTTATGAGAGCAATCTAAAAAAGTGAGTTCGTCGATTCCGAATTCTACAAGCTTCTCAATCATCCAATCGGTTCTTTCTCCATTTTTTGTTGGAGCAACAGCAAGATGTAAATGATACGCACGTTGCCGCTCTTGTTTTACTCGATTTCGGATTATTAAACTGCCATTTGAGTCGGAAATTTCACAGTCATAGAAAAACCCTAGACCATCTGTAACATGAATGATATCGCCAATTTGATGACGTAAAATCTTCATACAATGTTTCGACTCTTCGATAGGAAGTTTAGCGTTTTTGCTGAGATCGGGGGCGTAATATAACTGCATAAATATTGCCTCGAAATTAACGATTGGAATTTAATATCTTGCACTATGAATATTGTAGTAACAGGAGGCACCAAAGGCATTGGTCGCGCTATTGTGGAATTGTTTGCTGAGAAAGGTTTTGATGTGATTATAACCGCAAGAAATGAAAGTGACCTCAATGTCTTTAAATCGGAGCTTACCGATAAGTTCCCCACAATTAAAGTTTTTGTTTGGGCGTTTGATATTGGTAAAAAAGAGGAGGTAATGGCATTTAGTGTGGCTTTAGCTGCTGAATTCAGTCAAGTCGATGTGTTGGTGAATAATGCAGGTGTATTCAAACCAGGAACTATATGTGAGGAAGAAGATGGTGTTTTTGAGTCTATCATGAACATTAATATTGCAGGAAGTTATCATCTGACGCGTGCTTTGATGCCTTTGATTCGAAAAACCAAAGACGCGCACATTTTCAATATTTGTTCCACGGCAAGTATCATTGCCTATACTAATGGTGGAAGTTATAGCATAAGCAAGTTTGCGATGTTAGGCTTTAGCAAGGTACTCCGTGAAGAGCTGAAATCGGATGGAATAAAGGTAACTGCTGTTTTGCCAGGAGCAACGTATACTAATTCTTGGGTGGGCACCACGTTACCGGAGTCTCGTTTTATGCCGAGTTTTGAAATAGCCAAAGCTGTATGGGGGTGTTACGATTTAAAATCGGCGGTGGTAGAGGAACTATTAATTCGCCCGCAACTAGGTGACTTATAACTTCTAATTCGAACCGCGAAGCTGCCTTCTTAAAAAGACGATCCAATAGTAAACTAAACCAGGAAGCACTACAATTATTAGTTTATTGTAAATCCAAGCCTCTTCAAATTCTAGATGAAGAGCATGTTGGACTGCACGCGTAATTCCACAACCCGGACAACTATGATGAAACAAGATTTGCGAAAGGCAAAGTGGTGGTAATCCAGAGTCGAAGAAATCAGCAGGTAAAATCCATAATACTATTGGTATTAGGGCTAACCCACCGATAATATAATAGCGCCTTGTCAACGTTATTCGTTATCAAGTATATAAATAATGGCGTGAATGATTCCTGGGATACCACAAAGTAGGGTAAGCAAAATATTAACTATTAGTGCATTGGTATCCTCCCAATCGCTTGCTAATCCAACGGCAACAGGAGGTATGAAAAATGCAATGAGTATTAAAATTCCAGTTGATAAATCATTTTTCTTATTTACCCCAGCGCCTTTTTTAAATTCAGAGGTACGTTCGTGATCTTTTTTTGCGAATTGGATTTTTGTGGTGTTCTTAATAGCAGCATTCACAAATTTATTTTTAATTTCTTTAGCGTTAATCGGTTTTACAACCAATGAGTTGTAGAATGCATTTTCAACATTAGATTGATTGATGAAGTTACGCTCTAACAAAATTGCTGAAGGGGATTTAATATTGGTAGATGCTAGTTTGATATCGGAAATGGTGCTTTGAATTGTAGGCTTTGTTTGGCCTGACTTTGCATAGGTAAGCTCTGTTTTTTTCACCTCACCACGTTGCAGGTAGCCGTAACGTTGATAGCTACAAGACGCTAAAATTAAAATTGATAGTAATACGGAAGTCGAAAATTGAATACGATGTAAGGTTAGTTTCATGATTGAATGAGAATTTATATGTGAAAATAGAAAATTATTACCATTTAAAAAATAGAAGTGTTAATAAAGGGTTAGGATTTGTTCAAAACGGACTGAAAATACAAACCCAAAATCTGGAAATGCAATAACCTTTGGAATTTACAAAGCAAGATAAAGGAATAGGAACCCGGAATTTATTAAATTCCTAGTTTTTTCTTTATAGCTTCGGTTGTAATTGATTTTGGTCGTTCCAACGGAAGTCCTATTGCCCTATCCCAAACTAAAGATGCTAGTACACCCAAGGAGCGAGAAACACCAAATAATACAGTATAAAAGTCTTCTTCTAAGAATCCGTAATGTTGAAGTAACGCTCCAGAGTGGGCGTCAACATTGGGCCATGGGTTTTTCACTTTACCTAACGACTCCAAAATAGGAGGTACAGTTTCATAAACATTCCAAACGGTATTTACCATATCGTCATCCGGGAAATACTTTTTAGCAAATTCCATTTGAGCGGTAAAGCGTGGGTCTGTCTTGCGAAGTACGGCATGCCCATATCCAGGAACTACCTGACCAGCAGTTAAAGTATCTTGAACATATTTTGCAATTTGCTCATTGGTTGGGCGCGTTACCCCCAACTGCTCGCACATTTTCTTTAGCCAACGTATCACCTCTTGATTTGCAAGTCCATGCAAAGGACCGGCCAAGCCATTCATTGCTGCAGAAAAAGACAAGTATGGGTCGCTTAATGCTGAACCTACCAAATGCGTGGTATGGGCAGACACGTTTCCACCTTCATGGTCGGCATGTATAGTAAGGTATAGACGCATAAGTTTTTTAAATTCATCGCCATCATAGCCAAGCATATGTGCAAAGTTACCTGCCCAGTCGAGGCTGGTATCAGGTTGTATGTGAACACTATTTTTATAGGTTCTGCGATAAATATAAGCCGCCACACGCGGCAAACGCGCAATCAAATTCATCGCGTCTTCAAATTGGTATGCCCAATAATCTTTTTTGTTTATGCCATCATGGTAAGCTTTTGCAAAAACACTTTCAGTTTGCATGGCCATAATGCCAATGCTGAACTGTGTCATTGGATGCGTATTCAATGGCAAGCTGTCGAGTGTTGTAAAAACATGCTCAGGAACATCCCAACGCTCTGTCCAAAGCTTGTTGATTTCTTTGGTGTCTTCCAACGTTGGAAGTTCGCCAATAAGCATTAAATGAAATAATCCTTCAGGGTAAGGAGTGCCATCGCCAGGAAGCTTCTCACATAGTTCAGGAATGGAATATCCGCGAAAACGAATACCTTCGTTGGCATCGAGTGCCGAGGTTTCAGTTACCAAACCGGTAATCCCTTTCATACCTCCGTAAACATCATCTACAGTATATTCGCCGAATTTTTCAGCACCGTGTTTTTTAATGATATCTTTAACTTCTGCTGCAAAAACTGATGATTTTGCTAAAAACTTCTCTTTTAATTGTTCCATGGCTTTTCAGTGCGCTAAATTAGTGAATCGCTGTTTTAAGAAAAAATGATTTTTCTCATTTTTTTTCTTCCTTATGAAGAAGATGTAATTGTTTTCAGGCTATACTAATGGAGTGCCTGCCTATGTTGGGTTTGAGGCAGAGAGTGGATAGCTTTTTAAAAAGGTGTTGTCAGTTTTTTTATAGATACTATTTGATGAATCGAATAAAAATAGTCGAAATCTGCTTTTTTTAAGCCATTTTATGCAAACCAATTGTTTAGCTTAGTGTAAACTCAATTATATTTGTCGCCTTTATGCAAAAGGCAATATCAGTTTTATTTTTTTTTATTTCACTAGTATCTTTCGGTCAATCTGCGGCTACCTTAACAGGTGGCGTATACGATGCTAACAGTCATTTACCTGTTGAATTGGCCTCTGTTGTGATAAAAAACAGCGACAGCAGTTATGTAAACAATTCGCTAACCAATGAGAAAGGACAATTTACATTTCAGAAAATGGCTCCTGGCAAGTATTTCTTGGAAGTGAGCTTTTTAGGCTACGATAAATACTCCTCTTCTTATATTGATTTTAAAACATTTTTTAGTTTACCCGCTATTCAATTAAATAAAAACAATACTACGCTTAAGGAAGTCAATATCTCAGCGATAAAAAACGCCATCGAATTTAAACCGGGCAAAACAGTTTATACTATTTCCAAAGATCAAACCAATATTGGTCTTAATGGTTTAGAGGTGTTAAAAAAAATACCAGGTGTGTTTATTGATAACGATGATAAAATCACAGTTAGAGGGAAAAGTGGTATTCGGGTTTTCATCGATGACCGACCTTCTGCGCTTGCTGCAGAAAATCCAGCCGAAGCGATTAAGTTTTTCCCTGCAGGTAGCATAGAGAGCATAGAAGTAATAACCAATCCAGGGGCTAAATATGATGCTGCTGGTTCCGGTGCTATCATCAATGTGAAACTAAAAAAAGAAAAAAAACTAGGGATGAATGGCAATGCTAGTTTAGGAATAGGAAGCCGCTATGAATTCTCTGGCGTAAACAAGTATAGTGGTGGTGTCAATGCCAATATCCGACGCAACAAAACCAATGTTTTTATTAACTCCAATCTTCGTTACGATCAGCGTCAAATGAAAAGCCAGAATCAAAGATCGCAAAACGGACAAACAATGTTAACCGACGTTGATGGAACTACGCAGTCTTCGAATGCATTTATAAAGACTGGAATCGATTATTTTATCAACGACAAAAACACCTTCGGTTGCTCGTATATGTATGGGTTATCACAATACAATAATTCATCAAAGTCACTTTCAAAAAACAATTTTTATTTGCCCGCTACAAATTCAAATTCAGGCACGGATGGCAATTATAATTCGCAAACCATGAATTTAAATTATGTTTTAAAAACAAAGCGAGCCGGAGAAGAATTATCTTTCGACATAACTCAGAGCAAATATAAAAGAGCTAACCTTGATAGTATCCGTACGGTTTTTGATTTGCCTTTGCTTTTAATAGAGCGTCAATACAGTAAAACAGGAGGTTATGCGAGTAGCAATGTTTTACAGGTTGATTATAGCCGAACGTTAAAAGGGGATGGGAAATTTGAGTGTGGTATTAAAAATAGCTATACTGGAAATAGAAGTGATTTCAATTTTTATAAAAATGAGAAGGTTGGGTGGAATTTAGATAGTAGCAGAAGCAATGCGTTTGATTATTTTGAGAATGTTGCTGCAGCATATGGGCAATACAGTAATAAATACAAAAAATGGGAATATGAACTTGGATTACGTGGAGAATTCACAAAAGTGAGTTCTAATATTTCAGATGTAAATCAAAACTATATTAATTTATTTCCTGACCTGCAGATGAGTAAAAAGTTTGAAGAAAATCGTACTTTTTCTACAAGTTATAGCCGTCGTATCGATCGTGTTCCATTTAACATGTTAAACAATTCGGTGAGTTATTCTGACCGTTATGTTGGTAATAGAGGTAATCCCAAGTTGCTTCCTGCCATAAGTAATACATTGAGCCTTGATTTTCAAAAGCAGTTTGAAGGCGGGAACGATTTTAATATAGGAGGCTCTGGGTTTTCATTGTATGGTGCTTTTACAAAAAACTCAAGTACTTATGCCGTTTTAACTGATACATCTCAAATAACTTATGTGAGCTATGTTAATATATTGCACACCTGGAGTTACGGGGCCGATGCATACATACAGGCGAGCTATAAAAGGTGGTATTCGGCTACTTTAAGCATATCTGGGAATTACAATTATTTTAATGATGTGAGTCATGGTGCCGGCTATAATTTATATATGCAAAATAATTTTAAGTTTAAAAAGAAACACAGTATTAATATCAATGGATATTGTTATTCAAAGTTCCGCACCCCCCAAGGGTATATGAATGGCAATTACCAATTGAACGCGGGTTATCGTTATGTTTTTTGGAAAGAGAACGGTAGCCTTAGTCTAAACGTAAATGATCTTTTAAAATCAGGAAGATACCGATACAATCTCACCTCTGCAGGTTCCGATATTACGGGCTATTTTCAGTCGGAGACTCGCTATGCTTATCTCACATTTCAATACAAATTTAGTAAAGGTTGGCAAGGTGATGGCAAGAAGCGCACCAAGAAGAATACCAAGGATAGCCGAATGGACTTTAATAATTCGGGTGGTGGTATTGGAACTGGCAAATAAAAAGCAGCTTTTTTTAGCTTGTGAATAAAAAACAGCTACTGTTTTTACATTTATGCAGCACTCTCTTTCGCCAATTTGAGCTGGCTTTCCTTAATTAAAATCGTTTTCTTAAAACTGTAACTTATATACTATGTTCGGGAAAAAACCAAGCTGGTAAGTTGTGTTTATGTTTTGCAATCTATCATCGTATGACTGTGAAAAAACATTTTTATGGTTGGTAACATTTTGTAAGTCCAACGAGAATACATTTGAAATCTTTCGGTTGGCACTATTTAAAGTATAGCCTACTTTTACATCTAAACGATAATAGCTGTCGTAAAAACTAGAATAAGCATCGGTAGAAAGCTGTTCGCGACGAATGATTTTTGAGGTTTCTAAATCAATAGGAGTGTAAGCCCTTCCTCCAGCATTCGTAAACTTAATATCGGAAGATAGCTTGTTTCTTTTAGCTGACCCCAATTTCCATTCCTTACCTGCCAATAAATTAAAAACATATTTTCCGTTAAAGGCTGTATTCCTTTCAATGCCATCGCTTCCTTTACACTTTGAGTTGTAGATAGATGATGTAAATAAACCATAGTAACCTTTGCTGAAAAACTTCTCAATAGTTAATTCAAGGCCATAGCTTTTTCCTGTTCCAGTATTTACTAAATTGTCTTGCAAGTCTGCTTTAAAGGTAGATCCAGTATTTAGCATCGAATAACTACTCGAAAATGAATCTACTGGAACATTATAAATGGACTGATAGTATGCTTCTGCCTTAATTCGCCAATCATTCATTGGTTGTATATTGTACCCTATTACAAAATGATGGCTTTTGGTGAAGTCTAAATTTTTGTTGTTGTAAATTGTATTTCCATTTGCATCTGTGCTTTGTAAAAAATATACATTTATTGGTTGCATTTGAGCATGCAATCCATAGCCAAAGTTAAAACTGCTATTGTTGGTAACGTTGTATGACAGACCAAATCGAGGCTCTACTGATGTTGCTTTGTTCAGGAAAAAGCGTTGAGCATGCATTCCAGCATTCATTGTAACTTTTTCAGTTAAGTTGTATTTAAGATGGACATAGGCTTGTGCCAAGTTGGTGTTACTATTGTAGTCCCAAATCTGTTTATAATCATCAATTATTCTATTTTTGTTTTTATAGAATAAATACAAATCGATAATTTCATCTTGAATGCCCGCTTTAAAGAAAACGCGTGAGTTTATTTTTGTACTATAGGTGCTGTTTATATTATAGTTTTTCTTAGCTACATTGTTTATCTCCTTGATGAAGGACGTATTGGTAAATCTATCAAAGTCGTATCCAGTTTGATCGGTGCTCGAATAATTAATACCAACGGTCGTGCTTATATGTGATTTTTTATTAAGTTGTTTGAAGTGATTTATGCCAACAATTCCAATTTTACTGGCAAAGTCCACCTGATTTCCATTGCCGTACAACGTGTTATTATTGCCGCCACCAATTTCGATAGTACTTGTAGCTAAGATGCCAAACATCGAAAATCTGCCAATTTTAGTAGTTCCGCTATTTAGTTTAAACGATAGGTCTTGATAAGAAGGTGTTGCTGTTGTGCCAATATTGATGCCTAACTTTTGCGCGACCCCGGCTAATGCATATCGATATCCAATCAAATAGGAGGCATCACTTTTTTTACTGAAAGGCCCTTCTGTAGTTGCTTCCAGGCCCGTAATAACACCAATTTGTAATGTTGTCTCTCTCTTTTGATTGTTTCCATTTCTAAAACCTAAATCAAAAACACCTGCTGTTGCATTGCCATATTCAGCTGGGAATGCTGACGTGAAGAAATCAGAGTTCTTCAATAAATTTGTGTTTAATGCACTAACGGCTCCACCTGTTGTTCCAACCGATGCAAAGTGATTTGGGTTGGTAACATTCATTCCATCTATACGCCAAAGAACACCAACAGGCGAATTTCCCCGAATTACGATATCGTTTCTACTGTCGTCAGGTGCACTCACTCCTGCAAAATTAGCTGCTAGGCGTGCTGGATCACTTCGGCCACCGGCATATCGATTTACCTCTTCCATGGAAAAAGTTCGGGCACTTACTGTTGCCAATTTGTTTAAAGTACCCCCTTTATTATTGGTTTTTATTACAACCTCGCCCAATTGAGAAAATGACTCTTCCATGGCAATATCCAAAATCACTTCTTTGCCTGAGGTAACGATAACATTAGGAATGGTTATGGTTTTATAACCCAGATAAGTAATTTTGATTTCATAACGATCTGGGGGTACATTTGGTATAGTATATTTTCCAAGGGTATCCGTTGTTGCCCCTTTTTGAATTGAACTAATCTGAATTACAACTCCAGCCAATTGTGTTTGCGATAGTTTATCGGTTATAACACCGCGGATATTTTGAGTGTTGTTTTGTGAAAAGGAAAGTGTTGGAATTAACGCTAGTAGAAACAGGATTCGCATAATTGAATAGAAATGTTTAGAAGTTTAGCGCATCTAATTTAGCGCAATTGTTTTATTAGACGACACGCAACCGTACTTCCTTTCTTTTATCAAAATGCGCTAGTGCTATTTGGCATTTATTTGAATCATCCCAATTAACGGCACCCTAATTTTTTTTAAGTAGCGGTAAAATTATTTTTACTTGGGATGTTATCGGAATTCTTCATCCATTGTATCTTAGGGTATTTTTTTTGCAAAAAAAATCAATACGACATGAATTGTTAAAGTTTCGAATCGACTTACAGCAAGTTCTAGATTTTGCGAGGTTTAATTACCCTAAAATTGTTCTTGATTTCATTATCGAGTGCAGATGAAATTTTCCAATCCCTTCTCATTTCTTTATATTCGCGCCTATTATGACAAAAGGACCAGTTTCTCAATATATCGAGCACCACTACCGCCATTTTAATGCGGCAGCTTTGATGGATGCGGCTAAAGGTTACGAAACGCACTTAGCCGAGGGTGGAAAAATGATGATTACTTTGGCTGGAGCCATGAGCACCGCAGAGCTTGGCCTAAGCTTGGCAGAGATGATACGTCAAGATAAAGTACAAATTATAAGTTGTACAGGAGCCAATTTAGAGGAAGATATCATGAATTTGGTCGCCCATTCGCATTATAAGCGTGTGCCAAACTACCGTGATTTAAGCCCCCAGGAGGAGTGGGATTTGCTAGAAAACCACTATAATCGTGTTACAGATACTTGTATCCCAGAAGAAGAGGCATTTCGTCGCTTACAGAAGCATATTCATGAACTTTGGCACGATGCCGATACCAAAGGTGAGCGCTATTTCCCACACGAATTTATGTACAAGATGCTATTAAGCGGTGTTTTGGAGCAGTATTATGAGATAGATCCTAAAAATAGTTGGATGCTTGCAGCTGCTGAAAAAAACATTCCAATAGTCGTTCCAGGATGGGAAGACAGCACTATGGGAAATATTTTCGCGTCTTATGTGATAAAAGGACAACTTAAAGCATCAACAGTGAAAGGTGGAATTGAATATATGGTTTGGCTAGCGGATTGGTATAGACACAATTCCTCAGGAAAAGGGGTAGGGTTCTTTCAGATTGGAGGTGGTATTGCAGGGGACTTCCCAATTTGCGTTGTGCCAATGATGTATCAGGATTTGGAATGGCATGATGTTCCTTTCTGGGGGTATTTCTGCCAGGTGAGCGATAGTACAACCTCCTATGGAAGTTATAGTGGTGCTGTTCCAAACGAAAAAATAACTTGGGGCAAGTTGGATATCCATACCCCGAAGTTTATTGTTGAAAGCGACGCTACCATTGTGGTTCCATTAATTTTCGCATGGCTTTTAGGTTGGTAGAAAAGGAAAATTCGAATTCTGTTTCACAATACGACTAAAATTCATTACTTTTGCCCTCCTTTTTTAAAAACAAAGGAAAGTTGTGGATAAGCATAAAGCGTACGACATAGAATTCATCAGGCTTGGAGATGGCCAACATGAGTTTAGCTTTGATATTGATGGTGCCTTTTTTAAACCATTTCCACAAGACCGTATCGAAGGAGGCCAATTGAAGTGCCATGTGACGATGATAAAAGAAGAAGCGTTACTTCAATTCCAATTTGAGACGGAAGGATCTGTAAATACAATGTGTGATCGTTGCCTGAATTCGATTATCTATCCTATTGAGTCTTTTGAAACACTCATTGTGACTTTAGGTAGTGCTCATCAGGAGCAAGATGTAGATGTAATAGAGATACCCGCCACAGAGCATAAAATTAATGTAGCGCAGTATATTTACGAATATATTCTTACCGCGATGCCGATGTATGTAAATTGTGATGGACTTGAGAATGTTGTTTGTGACGAACAAACTTTAAAATACATTGTACCAGAGCAAAAAAAGAAAGAAGATAAAACCTCTGGCGATCCACGATGGAATGCCTTGAAAAACATAGATTTAGACGAATAGATTATTACCATAACAAGAAATAAATTAATTACGACAAGCCATGCCAAATCCAAAACGAAAGATATCCAAACAACGCCGTAACAAACGTCGTACGCACGATAAAGCAGCCCTTCCTACATTACGCAGAGATGCTAATACAGGTGCTATTTCTTTGTACCACCGTATCGATATGGCGAATGGAATGTACCGCGGTAAAAAAGTATTTGAAGTTAAAGCCTAACTTCAGGTTTTAATGAAAAATTTAATAAAACAAATTTGGATTAAGCATAAAAAGCTTAGTCCTTTTTTTGTTTAATTTCAATGCATAGCGTTTCTGGTGCTTTTTAAAAAAGCCTTCGAATACAATTCAAATCAAAATCTATAGTCAGTCATGAAAATAGGAATAGACATAATGGGAGGTGATTTCGCACCGAAAGAGGCTGTTTTAGGCGCAATTGAAGCGCAAAAAAACTTGCCTGCCGATTGTACCATCGTTATGATCGGGGATGAGTCACAAGCGCTTGAACTACTTCATTCAAACCAGGTTTCTCCTTCGTTATTTGAATTTGTTCATACCACAGAAGTAATAGGCATGAGCGAACACCCAACAAAAGCCATTGCTGCCAAAAAGGACTCTAGTATTAATGTTGGTTTTGCATTGTTGGCACAAAAAAAGATTGATGTGTTTATGAGTGCCGGAAATACAGGAGCAGTAATGGTAGGAGCTGTTTTTAGTGTTAAGTTAATTGAAGGTGTTTCGCGCCCTACTGTAATTTCCGTATTGCCAAAATTAAAAGGTGGCTTCGGGCTTTTGGTGGATGCCGGCACCAATGCTGATTGTAAGCCTGAAATGTTAAATCAATTTGGATTATTGGGCTCTATATTCTGCGAGTCAATATATAATATCGAAAATCCGAAAGTGGCCCTAATGAGTGTTGGTGAAGAAAAAGAAAAGGGAAATGCACTTACTTTAGCCAGCTATCCGCTATTAGAGCAAAATCCGCATATAAATTTTGTAGGTAATGTTGAAGGATATAATTTATTTGATGAAAAGGCCGATGTCATTGTTTGTGATGGTTTCACTGGCAATATTATTTTGAAGGTAGCCCAAAGTATCTATAAAATTATGCGAAAAATGGGAAATAGCAACGACTATTTCGAACGCTTCAACTATGAAATTTATGGAGGCTCTCCTATTTTAGGCGTGAATGCACCTGTTATCCTTGGTCATGGAATTTCCAATATCGAAGCTTTTAAAAATATGATACTATTAGGGCAACGAATGGTGGAAAAGAAAGTTACAGAAAAGATAAAAGAGGAGCTATTAACGATTAATAGTATCCAAGGTTAAGTAACGGCACGGTTGTTGATTTAGCAGTTTATCATGAAAAAAATCATCTCTCTATCCTTATTATTTTTGTTTTTCGCTTCATGCGATGTACTTCAGGCTGTGGCTACTCAAGCACTAACTATTCCAACTTCTACTGAAGCCGCCGGTGGGCTCAAAGATGCTCTCAAGCAGGGTTTCAGTAATGGTGTCGATGTATTGTCGGTTCGTGGAGGATTTTTAAACAATGCAATGTATAAAATCCTTCTACCACCCGACGCTCAAAAAATTGCTGATAAAATGCGCAACTTGGGCATGGGGCCACAGGTAGATAATGTAATTGCCAAACTTAATGAAGGGGCCGAAAATGCGGTACAAACAGCAAAGCCAATTTTTATTGATGCTGTTACTGGCATGAGCTTTAGTGACGCGATGGGCGTACTAACTGGTGGTAAAGGTGCCGCTACTAAATACTTAAAGAATTCTACAACAGAAGCTTTAACGGCTTCGTTCAAACCCAAAATTCAGGAAGCTTTAAATCAAGTGGGTGTAACCAAATATTGGGGCGACCTTGTGAATCAATACAATAGAATTCCAATGGTTCAAAAAATGAATCCCGATCTTAATTCCTTTGTTACAGAAAAAGCACTGGTGGCTTTGTTTAGTAAAGTTGAAGAGGAGGAAAACACTATTCGCACCAACACCGCAAGTCGCACCACACCCTTAATGAAAAAAGTGTTTTCATACGCTGACTCTCAGAAGAAATAATATATTGTTTCAAGAATCTGTTTTTATTGCAAATGCGTCACGAATATTTCAAGCACTAGCTTGTATTAACCTCGAATTATATTAATCGACTTTTAAATAGGTGGCGAGGTGAGATTTAATTTAAAAATTGCCGTCAAAGACATACTCAGCGGCACCAATTAAATATACATGTTCGAAAGTCTCTTTTCCATCATAATTGCAAAGAACCTGGAGTTCGCCTCCACGCGAATGCAGCTTTACTTGGTAGCTTCCAGCACTTTTATGTTCATTTATAATATTGGCAATGGCAGCAGCGGTAATACCGGTGCCACAACTTAAAGTCTCATCTTCTACACCACGTTCATACGTTCGAATTTTAAGTTGATCTATATCGCGTTGGATAAAGTTTACGTTTGTGCCAAGTTCTCTAAAGCGTTCATTATATCTGTATTTTCTGGCTTCAGTCAATATATCAAGAGTGTCTAAGTCTGAGACAAATTTTATTAAATGAGGGGATCCCGTATTTAGAAAGAGGTAGTCTTGATTGTTTTCAACAGTGGTTACATCATTCATTTTTAAAGACACCTCATTTGGTGTTAGGCTTGCCTGATGTATTCCATCGATGGCCTTAAATGTAACCTTGGTTTCGATAATTCCAAGTTGTTGTGCAAAACGAGCGATACAGCGGCCACCATTGCCACACATGCTGCTTAGGTTTCCATCGCTATTAAAATAAATCATTTCAAATTGGGCCTCGTTCGAATTTCGCAATAAAATCAAGCCATCCGCACCTATTCCAAATCTGCGGTCGCAAAGGAGCTTCACCAAATGTGAGTTTTTGATGTCGAATTCATGTTTGCGGTCATCTAGCATCACAAAATCATTGCCAGTGCCTTGGTATTTATAGAAGTGCATGAAATTTTGTTATTAAAGCGTAATAAACGAATTGAGAAACTAAGATTAGCAATGAATCAAGTTTTATTTGTAGTTTTCTCTAAAGAAATTAAGATACTCCTCTTCATCCTTTTTCTTCATCAGTTTTTTGAAGTTATCTTGGCTAATTACACATTGAGAATACTCTTCCAAACCGGCTTTTTCAAAGAACAAGGTATTGTTTACTAGTTCACGATAATATTCAATTGACTTGCCTCCATTTTCGAAAATCTTAACTACAATAATTTTTGTTTTATCCCCGAGAATATAAGAGCTGATATCATAGGATTCCAATCGATGATATTCAGCATTATAATCGGAATAGTTTGCTTTTAGTGTTTCAACATTTGCTTTGGCATCGTCGGTCAGCATTACGTAATAATGCTCATTGGCGGGTGTATACGTGTAATTTCCAACAACAGCAACCTCGGGTTGAGGGTTGTTCTTCCGTTTTAGGTAGTCGAGCATATTATTGGCTGCAACATATACATCGGTGTTCGGGTAGTTTTTAACCACATCCTCCATGGCTATTCTAAACATATCTTCTCCCTCTGTTTTGCCAATGGATAATGCTTTGAGGTAATCAAATTTGCCTAACAAATTGCTTTTATTAAATTTGGTATGAGCTTCAAAGCATCGTTTTTTCACCTCCGCAAAATTGCCATTTTTATAAAGATCATAAGTGGCCTCATAATACTTAACCTCTTCGTTATTACCCGATGCGGTAGAGTTCTTTGCTGTGTTTTTTATGATATCCGCATAGTCGCTATTTGGGAATTTATTTAAGACGAGATCACGGTATTTTTTTGCTAACGAATCGTTTTTTGTTTCGTCGTGACACTTATAGAGGTAATAATACACTTTGGCTAAATAATTATTTTCAGGGAAGCGTTGTAGCAATGTTTCAAAAATTTTAACCGCCTCTCTTGTGTCGTTTAGTTTGTCTTTATAAATTAAGCCATTAGCTACAAATGCGTCAATTATTTTATTGTTTGACGCATTGATGTCCTCTGGGGTGACAGGGATTTTATTTTCGCTTCCAGCTCCGGCTTTATCACCACCTACCTTGGTGATATTTCCTTCTTTAGCATTTGAGGTGTCTTTCTTGTTCGGATCAATCTTTTTAATTGGGCTATTGACATTATCATCAGTATTTCCTTGCGTTTTTCTGTCGAGTACAAACCAATAGTCTTCGTTATTACGAGCCCCCCATCGTTTAACAAATTCGCTATATCCAATTGCAATGGCATTCGGATTGTAAAAGTACCATTCATCGCCGGGCGCTTGCTGGTAGCCGCCGTTAGAGGCATTTGGATTAATGTAGTTATTGCTTGCTTGGTTCTCTAATTCTCTTGCTTTCTCAGGTTTCTTATTGCGTTGGTCTTGTTCGTTTTTATATTTCTCGATAATTTTTTTTCTTTCCGAATCGCTAAGTTTCCCTAAGCGTTGCAAGCTATCTTCCGACTGAATAACGAGTAGGTTTTTAATGATTTCAGAAAGAACTTTCTTTTTTGTCATCAGCTTCTCATATCCGTCATATTTTGAGTTGAGAAACATACCTGCACTATCGTAGTAAGTTTGCGACATAGGGTAATTACCCATTCGGAAATATACATCTGCAAGCGCCAAGTAGGAGAGGGATTTGGTGTTTTGGTCTTTAAAATACAACAGTGACTGTTTATAGTAATTAATAGCCAAGTCTATTTTGCTGTCGAGTTGAGCAATATTTCCAAGCTCGTAGTAAATCTTGTCAAGGTAAGCGATGTTCTTATCGTCTTTCGCCATTGTGCGCAAGTAGGAACGTGCTTGCTTCAAGCTCTCGGGCTTGTTGGCATCGTAAGTGCGTCCTATATTAAGTTTTGAATTAAACGCCATCTCATATGGAGGATTGCGTTTAATGACAGCTTTGTAATTAAGTATTGCTTGATTTGTTTTTCCGTTTCTTTGGTAGAGTTGAGCTAAAACAAATTTTAAGCGAGTTCTATACGTTCTTCCTTTTGCAAATTTTAAAGCCTTAAAAATGTTCTTTTGCGCCTGAACATATTCTTTTTGTTTAATATGATATTCGGCTAATGCAGCATAGAAAAAAGCCAAGTTAGCTTCATCCATCTTATCGATATCTGTTTTCAGAGATGCAGAAACAGAAAACGCTTCATCATTTTTACCCAACATCAGCTTTGAAACCATAATCCAAATGGTTGCTTCATAGCTCTCTTGGGTGTTTTTGTATTTATCATTAATATATTGTAGGACCTCAATAGCCGAATAGTAGTCGCGTTTATAGAAATGTGACTTTGCAATTAAAAGGTAACAATTGTCAACCCATTTGCTTTTCCCGTGACGTTGAATGATGGTGCCCGATTTTTTAAAAATCTCATCCATGTCGGGCTGTACGGCCTTGCTCTTTGCCTCGTCGCCGAATTGGAACACGCTTAAAATCTTATCATAATCATCAACGTTGCTGCGCTCTAGGGTTAGTTGCGCTTGTTTCAGACGTTCTGTGGCATTATAATAACCGTTGTATCGGGCAGTGGTATTATGATAGATTTTACTTTTGCACGCAGCAATAGCAAAGAAAATAAACAGATAACTCAGCTTTTTCAAAACAATTACATTAAATTTACTGCGTAGAGGTATGGCGATATTCTGTAGTGTTATTTTACTGCAATTATACAAAATTTACGACGGTTAATAAACCTTTTCTTTATTGCAACGTCAAAGGGGTGTAAATTTGCAATTCAAAAGCACTAAGTCCTTCAAAACCATTAACAATTAATTTATTCTTTACCATGAAAGCAAAAAACGCAAAAATCTTAGTATTGGCAATTTTTAGTTTTTTATTAGTCTTCGTTATCGTAAGTTCGTGTAATAAAAACACAGACACCACCACGGAAGAAAGTGTTGCTTCGGATGACGCTACAGCAGAGGCTAATTTCAGCGACGAATCAAAAATTGTTGACATTTCGGCTTATGAAAACGGCCTAATGAAAACCAATGGAACATGTCCAGCAGTGACCATCGATACCGCAAGTACACCGCACAGCATGACACTTGATTTTGGAACAACCAATTGTTTGGGAGTCGACGGTAAATACCGCAGAGGAAGTATAATCATCACCTGGACTGGCAGATACCGCCAGACAGGAACCGTAATTACCCATACGTTTAATAACTTCTATCAAAACGACAATAAAATTGAAGGCACTAAAACAGTTACAAATATGGGATTAAACAATGCTGGTCATTTGTATTTTAACGTAATTATTACCAATGCAAAAATTACCAAAACCACAGGTAAAATAATTACTTGGAATAGCACTAGAACCCGCGAATGGATTCAAGGGGCGAATACCCCAACAGTTTTAGATGATATTTATAATATTACGGGTAGTGGAAGTGGAACTGATGGCAACAACAATGCATATACTATGCTTATCACTAAAGCCATCAATGTAGATTTTGGCTGCCAATATCATATCACTTCAGGAACAATAGAAATTACTCCTACCGGAAAACTCACTCGCACAATTGATTATGGTAATGGCAATTGTGATGATCAAGGAACGCTTACAGTAGGAAAGCAAACCGTTGTTTTTAAAATTAAGAGATAACCTTTTCGCTGATAAACACGATTCGATTAACTTTAAATTTCAAACCCAATTGTCTATGAAAAAATTAATTATCACAGTACTGCTTAGTTTTATTGTTGGGCTTAGAGCTATTAATGCACATGAAATATTACCACCACGGATGCATATTGTAACTGTTTGTCATCATCGGCATGAGCTGCGACATGAACGTCGTGAGCTCCGTCGCGATAAGCGTCGTCTTCGCCATGATTTAAAAGCCGGTCAACCCTTAAAGGCCAAACATCATGCACGTGAACTTCGCCACGACAGGCGCGCGATGAGGCGTTATAAAAGATAACATGAGATTGAGCTTGTTTGTTAAAATCTTTGGTTGTTATGGCAGCCAGAGATTTTTTTATGTTATGTTTAGGAAAATTGATTTCATTTGTACTTTATAATCACTTCCATATGCGTTTACTCCAAGATAAAAACTTTCAAACTAGAACACTCACTGGTTTTTTCTTTGTTGGTGTAATTATTGCTTCTGTTTTTATCCATGTATATACTTTCTATATACTTGCCATTGCCATTACTGGTCTCTGCTTGTATGAGTTTTATTCACTCACTTTAGAGGAAAACCAGCCATTTTTTAGGGTTTTTGCAACGATACTTGGTGTTTTACCCATCACGAGTATTTTTTTATGCGAGATTGTATTTAATACAATGCAGGTGCAACGTATACTTTTTATGGGCTTTGCAACAGGATGCTATGTTTTGCTTTTTTTACAACTCTTTTACCGCTCGTCCACGCCATTTGCCAATATGGCTTTTGCCTTTTTGGGTTATCTTTATGTTAGTGCCTCTCTTTTATTGTTTGTGTTTAATGTAGATGCCTATTACGATTATAGTCGACCAGTTTTTGCAATTTTGCTTTTTATATTGGTTTGGGTTAACGACACCGGTGCTTATATTGCGGGTAGCTTATTTGGTAAAACTAGATTGTTTGAGCGCATCTCGCCGAAAAAAAGCTGGGAGGGTACCATTGGTGGCTTGGTATTATGTATGCTTATTGCTGCTCCTTATGGTAAGTATGTTCTTCATTCATCCCCATTGCTATATTGTGGATTGGGACTCACAATCGCCATTTTTTCAACACTGGGAGATCTTATCGAATCTCAGTTAAAAAGAAGTCTCAATATTAAAGATAGTGGTCGTTTATTGCCCGGTCATGGCGGTTTTCTTGATCGTTTTGATGGTTTTTTAATGGCAATGCCTGCAGCGTATTTGTATATGCTATTAGTAAAGTAACTATTAGTTTATATCGTTTAATGTTGCCAAACTATCTGGTTTCGGTGTTCGGGCCCTTAAATGCTCTGTAAAACCGAAAGGCGCCGTAAGCCACCAATCCAATGCCAAGGATTTTTGAATATGTTTCATCAATCGACAAGTTGATGGCCTTGGTGAATAACGCAACGCCAATAACTACATATACAAAAGACATTATCATACCTAAAATGCGTATGAATTTCTCAAATCCTGTTTCTTTTGGTGCTTGACCTTCCATAGTTGATGTGTTTGATTTGTTTGCAAAGTTAAGCATTCCTGCTTTTTGCTTTCAATATTTTTTGCTTCTTTTACGTCGTTTAATAACACCCATACTATATGAATACACCTTCCGAATATATAGCCAATAACAAAGACCGTTTTTTGAGTGAGTTACTTGATTTGTTGCGCATTCCTAGCGTGAGCGCAAGAAGTGAGCATAACAACGATATGATACATTGTGCTGAAATGGTAGCCAGCCGATTGCGTGCTGCCGGTGCCGACCTTGTAGAAGTATGCGCAACAGCAGGTCATCCCATTGTTTATGGCGAGAAAATAATCAACCCTAATTTTCCAACTGTATTGGTATATGGGCATTATGACGTGCAGCCAGCCGATCCTTTGGAGCTATGGAATTCTCCACCTTTTGAGCCGATGATAAAAGAAGGTAAGATATTCGCACGTGGTGCCTGTGATGACAAAGGACAGATGTATATGCACGTGAAAGCCTTTGAAACCATGATGCAAACGGGCACATTGGCCTGCAATATTAAGTTTATGATTGAAGGTGAAGAAGAGGTAGGCAGTATTAATTTAGGTAAGTTTGTGGTTGAAAATAAGTCAAGATTGAAAGCAGATGTAATTTTAATTTCAGACACCTCGATGATAAGTATGGAAACACCGAGTTTAGATGTTGGCTTGCGAGGCTTGGCGTATATGGAGGTAGAGGTAGTAGGCCCGAACCGAGACTTACATAGTGGTGTGTATGGTGGGGCTGTTGCCAATCCGGCAACGATACTCGCAAAACTTATTGCTTCCTTGCATGATGAAAATAACCACATCGCGATTCCAGGGTTTTATAATGATGTGATCGGTTTGACACAAGAAGAACGTAGCGATTTGAATGCAGCGCCGTTCAATCAAAATGAATATAATGACGATTTGGGTATTGCTACGGAATGGGGAGAAAAAGGCTTTAGTACCTTAGAGCGAACAGGGACAAGGCCTACATTGGAAGTAAATGGTATTTGGAGTGGCTACACCGGCGAAGGCGCAAAAACCGTATTGCCTTCTAAAGCCAATGCTAAAATTAGTATGCGCTTGGTTCCGAATCAAAATAGTGATACAATCTCTAGGATTTTTTCTGAACATTTTAATAAGATAGCACCACCCACTGTAAAAGTTAAAGTAACCGCTCACCATGGGGGAGAGCCATATCTTACCCCAACCGATTCGATACCCTATTTAGCGGGTTCAAAGGCTATTGAGGCCACCTTTGGCAAAAAGCCAGTGCCAACACGTAGCGGAGGTAGTATTCCAATTGTCGCACTCTTTGAGCGAGAGTTAGGGTTAAAAAGCATGTTGTTTGGCTTTGGGTTAGATAGCGATAACCTTCATAGCCCTAATGAGAAATACGATATCTTCAATTATTATAAAGGTATAGAAACGATTCCGTATTTCTTTAAGTTTTTTGCAGAAATGCAAAAAGAATCATAATTCGATCTTAACGTTCAAAAGTTTTCGTTCTTTTTCAATTAAACCTCTTCCATTAGCGTCCGGAAGGCGTGAAATTGACCAGCAAACAACTGTTGCGTCTCTGCCTGAAGGGTAGGTGCAAAGTTGGTTTTATAGTTATCGTAATTTGCCTCATTGTCGCAAAAGTACTGTATACAATAGGTTACGCCCTCCTCATCATCTTGTCGGGTGAGAAGCTTAAATATGGAATAGGAACGGAACATTTTTGTGTCCATTACTTTTGGAAGATGAACATCTTTCATCCATTGGAGCCATTTTACATGTGCTGATTCGTGTACATTAATAGTTACATTGTATACTACCATGGTGCAAAAGTAGGCTTTTAAGATAGAATTGCTTAGTTAATGACTTTTATCTTTGTAGAAAATTGCATCCCTATAAATGAAGGAGGCTACATCAAAAGAAAAAATATTAAAGCGGATTCGCCAAGCGCTTATTTATAAGACTGATTATAAGTTTGCGGATATCGACTTGGACACCAACCTCTACGTGCAAAGTGCGGAAGATGATGCTGTTCAATTTGCGCAAGCATTTTCAGCAGTAAATGGGAAATTTATATACAACGAAAACATGCAGGCCTTTGGTCAAAATTTAAAATCTTTATTGGCACGATATTCTGGTGTTTTTTGTTTAGAGAAATCGATACAAAACATGCTCGAAGAGTCAGGAATTGATTATGAGTTTAATGAAGCTCGATTGCGAGAAATAGGTGTTAGTATTACAAGTTGTGAAGCACTAATTGCAAGAACCGGAAGTGTTTTAATTACGTCTGCCACGGAAAGCGGCAGGCGATTAAGTGTATATGCGCCGGTACATATTGTAATAGCCTATACCAATCAACTATTTCCGGAGATAAAAGATGCGTTACAGCATGTCAGAAACAAATACAATGGCACCATGCCTAGTTTATTAAGCATTACAACTGGACCGAGCAGAACTTCAGATATTGAGAAAACCTTAGTTTTAGGTGCGCATGGTCCCAAAGAGATGTTTGTGTTTTTATTAGAAGCATAATCCCTCCATTTTTTAGCATTTAAAAACGGCCGCAAGGCGGAGCCTTATATATTGTTTTTATCAAGGAGAAAGAAAAGGTGACATAGTTATCATGATTGGTGGGGTCGCCTCTATTCGTGCTTGTGGGGTCTATGGGGTTATTATTATGACGTGGTAAAGATTTATCGCCTCTATATGTAAGCGATTGGCCTAGGCTTCCGGAGGTAACATTCGATTGCCAGTTATGCGACACATCATCAATGTAGTCGGTTTTTGTGTATTTTGCTTCATAGATGAGGCCCAAAGTGAAGTTGTTTTCCAAGCCAATTTTTAATCCACCACCAACAGGAATACACAATTGTGTTAATGCATATAGAGGTTTATCAAGCTCAGTTTGGAGCTTATGCAAATAGATTTTTTCGTTGTTGTAATATGTGTATGGGTCGAAATGAAAAACACCGATACCAAAGGTGATAAATGGGGTAACAAAATTTTTCTGTAGTTTGCTTTTTGGCTTCAAAAAGTTAAATTCTAGTCGAGAAGTAAAATCAACTAAATTTGATTTGAAATTCAAGTTGCGATCTTGGTGTTCAAATCCAGAGAGTGTATTTGGGGCATATTTGTCGTTACCTCCAATAGCTCCAAAGTTTAATTCATTTTTAAGCGCAATTCTTGAGTTAAATACATATCCACCAACAAGTCCAAAATGCATTTTGATTTCTTGCACTTGAATCATAGGCTTAGCCAAATCGCCGCGATAGGCAATTGGGCCAGCAAGAATGCCTGCTTCCCATTTCTGGGCTTTTGTTACCATTGTTTTAAAAGCAAAAAGCGCCAATAAAAAAGGCAATTTGAAATTTAGTTTGGCTTTGCGATGATATTGTTTAGAATTCAAGTTATAAAAAACATTTTACAGGGTTAGAGACTAAGATTAATTTCGGGTGTCATTTCCCCATGAAAGTTTGTTGCGAAGTGTAGTTAGGAAGTTATCTTCATTAAAACGCATTAAAATAAAGCTATGTGAGGCCCTTTTTACGGCAATTTCGATGTTCGATTCGAAAGGTACCGACCTTGAGTCTAAACTTGCTAAAAAGGAATTTACACGGCCTTCGACTTCGAACGAAATCACATCTTCGTCGGAAACCACGATTGGTCGAACATTAAGATTGTGCGGTGCGATAGGCGTGATAACCAAATTTGCAGAGTCGGGGAATATGATTGGACCACCACAGGAAAGTGAATATCCGGTAGAGCCAGTAGGAGTGCTTACAATAAGCCCATCGGCCCAATAAGTATTTAAAAACTCACCATTTAAAAAGGTGTTAATCGTAATCATGCTTGAGCTCTCTTTTTTGTGAATTACAAAGTCGTTGAGCGCCCAAATATCGTTGCCAAATAAATCGGAATTGCTTTTGAATTCAATTAAGCTCCTTTTTTCAAGAAGGTAGTGGCGGTTCATAATATTACTCACAATAGCTTCAAAATCTTCGAACGGGGCATTGGCTAAAAAACCAAGCCTGCCAGTGTTAATTCCAAGAACTGGAATTTCACGATTTTTAAGCAACAATAACGTATCGAGCAAGGTTCCGTCACCGCCAATGGAGATTATCATTTCAGCATCCTTAAGTTCCAGGTCGCCATCAAAAAATTGAATAGTATCGTTTTTTTGAAGAAGAGGTTTAATCTGGGTGAATAATGTGGAGTGTACAATAACCGTTGCTTTTTTCTTGCGAAAGAGGGTGATAAGCTTCACTACTGAAGGCAGGCACTCATTTCTCAGTATTCGGCTATAGATGGCAATGCGCATGGTTAATCGTTATTTAATATCGAGAGTTCTTAAAAGCGATTCATAACGTTCTGTGTAAACTTCATCATTTAAATCTTTATTCATAAAAATATGAATCACATCGTATCCAAAGCGTTCGAAGGTATTGGAAAGGCCCCTTGTTTCTTGTAGATTAAGCTTTAGCGTAATAATCAGCTTTTGGGTGAGCACATCGAAATGCGTAAAAAGAGCAATAATTCTCCCGTTATACATTTCAGCAATACGAACTACTTCGGATGCCGCATAGTAGTTAGGACTACATTCTAACATAATAATTGCTCCCGGTTCTTCAAGATAATTTAAATCGTTAAGGTTTGCTATAAGTGATGCCTTTTGAATAAACCCCACAAATTCATAATTTAAGGAGTAAACGGGTAATATTTCAAGGTTTAGTAATTTAAAGAAACCTAGAAATTGGCTCCAATGCAAATCGCCGGTAAGTTTTAAGGTGAATTCAGATGAGAATTCTATTGTTGACCTCTCTTTATCCTGAAAAAAAATATCGTTAAGTTTAATGAGGTTTAACGTTTTGTCGTCCTTAAAGATGAAGGCTTGACTGAGCTGATGTTGCAATAAATAATTTAAGGTAAGCTCAACCGTGTCGTTTGCGGGAAGCGGTTGCAGATTTTTATCAATATATTCGCGAGCTATCATGTTAAATTAACGTAACAAAGATAAGCAAGAAAGGTTATATACACTATGGATGAGAAAAAGTTAATAGATTTAGACAGGTTGTTTCAGTCGAAAAACCCAACACTCTACAAAATTATTCCAGCGTTTGTGATTCGCTATTTAAAGCGAATAATTCATCAAGATGAAACAAATGCCTTTATAGAAGCTCATTATCATGATAATGCCTTTCAATTTTGCGAAGGTGTATTAAAAAAGGTAGAAATGACCTTTGATGTAATGCAATTGCAAAACGTGCCTAAAACTGGTGGCTGCATTTTGGTGTGCAACCATCCTTTGGGTGCTTTAGAGTCGATTTGTTTGGTAACAGAATTGCAGAAAATCCGCAAAGACATTAAGTTTATCGCCAATGACTTGCTTACTAACTTACATAATTTAAATGATGTAATTGTTGGCGTCAATAAATTTGGTAAGATGTCGGCCGAATCCTTTAAGTTGATTAATGATTTATTTTCTTCAGATCAACTCATCTTGCTTTTCCCAGCAGGATTAGTTTCTCGCCGGCAGTCTAATGGTGAGATTGAAGATTTAGTTTGGAAAAAAACTTTTGTTTCACGAGCTAAAAAATTCAATAAGCCAGTTTTGCCAGTATATATCCATGCCCGTAACAGCGATTTTTTTTATAATCTCAGTCGATTTCGAACTCTTTTGGGCATTAAGCTCAATATCGAAATGATGTTTTTAGTAGATGAGATGTATAAGCAAAAGGGCAAACATATTACCATTGTTTTTGGTAATTTGATAGAACCTGCTACTTTTACAAAATCAAAAACCGATGAGCAATGGGCCGCTTGGGTAAAACAGTTGTTATATAACTTAAAGGAATTTATAAAATAACATTAAATATTTTGAAGCAAATTATACCTTCTATCGACAAAGATATCATTGCCGCAGAGCTTAACTCGAGCCGTTTTGTGCGTAAAACTAACAAAGGCCACAATGAGATTTATATTGTTAACAATCATAATTCACCGCATGTGATGCTTGAAATAGCACGTTTGCGAGAGGTTACATTTCGCGCTGCAGGAGGTGGCACTGGTGAGGAAATGGATATTGACAACTTCGATACCGACCCCATTTGTTATGAGCAGTTGGTTGTTTACTGTCCGGAGGAGCGAGAAATTATAGGTGGGTATCGCTTTATTGAGTGCGCAAAGACATTAGACTTGCAACATCATGAAGCCCACCTTTCTACAGCCAACTACTTCCGGTTTTCGCAAAACTTCACCGACAACTATCTGCCATATACCATCGAGTTAGGCAGGAGTTGGGTTCAGCCCAATTTTCAACCCTCTGTAAATCCGAGGAAAGGCATTTTTGCCTTAGACAATATTTGGGATGGCCTAGGCGCTATTGTGGTTGACTACCCTCACATCAAATATTTTTTTGGAAAAGTCACCATGTATAGTCATTACAATGCTCGAGCTAGAGATTTGATCATTTATTTTTTAAATCAGTATTTTCCAGACACAGAGAATTTGCTAGAGCCTATCGTTGGCATTAAGTACAAAACCGACATCAGTGATTTTGAGGGTATGTTTGATGAGATGGATTTTAATGATGGCTTTAAAGTGTTGAATCAGTTTGTGCGTAATTTAGGCGAGAACATCCCACCCTTAGTTAATATTTATATGAACTTGTCGTCGACAATGAAAATCTTTGGTACGGCGCTCAACCCACATTTCGGAGATGTAGAAGAGACCGGCATTATGGTAACCATTGCCGATATCTATCCACATAAGAAAGAGCGTCATATTAAAACCTATTTTAAAGAATAGTTGAAAATATTTTTGGATAGTTAAGAAATAATTTTATTTTTGCACTCCCAAAACGGAAAAGGGAGCTTAGCTCAGCTGGTTCAGAGCATCTGCCTTACAAGCAGAGGGTCACTGGTTCGAACCCAGTAGCTCCCACCAATCCCACAAAGGGTTTCAGGAAACTGGAACCCTTTTTTTATTTCCCGGTTTAAACATGGTTTAAACATTTTGGGGTTTTTCGAAAAAAAGCGGATCAAGCACAAAAGGGATGAGGTGGAAATTCCGACAAGATTGACCACTCATTTTCGGAAACCATTGACCACCTGAATCAGAATTTGGTTAACATGATAAATAAAGGGTTGTAGGTTGTAAAACAATCTTTTTTCTTGGTGGTCATTCACGAATGAAAATAGGTGGTCAATGCAACCGAATTTTATACTATACCCTTAGTTATTGGTGATGCCATCTAATTTCCCCCACATTAATTACAAGTGGGACTTGTAAGTTACAAGTAATACTTGTAAGAAGTGGAATACTTTTGTCGTTTAAAATTCGTCCAACAATACCCGACCATATCAGAGAGATTCTTTAGAACCATCAAATATGATAAATTATATCTTGAGCCAAGTAAAGATGGAAATATTTTATACAAACAATGCCATGAATTTATTACTTACTACAACAACAAAAGAGGCCATTCAACACATAAATATGAAGTGCCAAGTACTATATACCAAAATGTTGCATAAAAAAATAAACAATTAATTTTTATAAATCAATATCAACTATTTGGATAAATTAAAAAACAATGCTAAATTCGTCCAACAATACCCGACCATATCAA
>CAINMV010000009.1 GCA_903850915.1 uncultured Bacteroidota bacterium | reverse complement strand
TTTAAATGACTCCATTAAAGCATGAACTTTTTCCTTCGTTTCAAGTGGTCAATTTGGACCGGTCGGGGGTGGTCAATTTGAGCCGGTATCAGGTGGTCAGTTTAAACCGGTCGGGGGTGGTCAATTTCACCGGTTTTTGCAGTTCATGCAAGAAAAGTGTTACAGGCGAATATATTGGCACAGGTTCAGTTACAAAGGGTTTAGCTTCAACAACGACTGAAAACTTATATTCAAATGGAGTGAGAGTTGCGGGTCTTGGTTCCATAACTGCAACCGATGGAACGGTTTGGACTGTTCCTGCCGAAGTAAATTTCACCAACACAAGTTTCCCAACAGCCTCTGATTTGTATAACCCCGACGGCAATAAATACGCGAATAGCACTGCGGCACTTGCAGCATTTAACCCTTCTAATATTATTGAAATAGACCCGGCCGGAGAAGTATTTACCGCTTACATATTTGCAGACAATTATTTTGAGCTATACATAAATGGAAAAGCTGTTGGTAAAGATGCAATACCGTTTACTGACTTTAATTCTCACATTGTCAAATTTAAAGTTTCAAAACCTTTTACAATTGCTATGAAACTTGTTGACTGGGAAGAAAGATTGGGATTGGGCTGCGAAAAAAATAAATTAAAAAAATATCATCCAGGTGACGGCGGGATGGTTGCAGTATTTAAAGACGCTGCGGGCAACATCGTTTGCAAAACCGATGCGAATTGGAAAGCACAAACATTTTATATTGCACCAATAAAGGATTTTAGTTGCGTTACAGAAAATGGGACAACAAGATATTCTTCAAATTGTAATACAAGTGATGTTATAAATGGAGCAGGGTATGCTGCACTACATTGGAAAGTGCCTACAGATTGGATGAATGAAACTTTTGACGATTCTTCTTGGCCTAACGCAACAACATATAGTAATTCCACAATTGGTGTTGATGGCAAAAGTGCCTTTACAAATTTCACTGATATTTTTGACGACGCTAGTAATGACGCACAATTTATATGGTCCACTAATGTTATTTTAGACAATGAAGTTATCGTAAGAAAAATAGTTCAATAAAATTGAGACATTTAATTGATTTTACAAATAGAATTTTGAGCATAAGAGCATCTGCTAACAGCAAATTCGCGCCATTTTTTTGCCGGTTAACGCTCAAATGCATAACTTGGACAAGCAAAAAAACGCTAAAACACCTTAAAACATTGAATTGTTAAAACGGAAATATCGTGTTTCCGCTTTAATCTATACCCTTTTCGCGATGATTTTCTCATAGATTGAAAGAGAAAAAGAAAGCGAACACGGAGTGTAACACGGGTTGAAAAAGGAAAAATATCCCTTAATTAATGGCGTCTTAGAAATACGTATTCACAGCAAATTCAAACTGCTCGATGAATATTTTCTTGAATGCACTGATATTATTTTGCTCGTAAAAAATCAGCATGGCTTTTTTGTAATCAATAGAATCTACTGTTCTGAAAGAGATCGGACAATATTGATGATTCATTAAAATAGCATTGCTGATAATGCGTGCGGTGCGTTTGTTTCCGTCGGCAAAGGGTTGTATGTATGAAATTAAAACCAATACCAACAATGCCTTTTCAAAAATATCTGATTTAGAATTTACAAGCTTACATGTATCCATTAAAGCTTCTCTTATTTGATGCTCATTATCCAATGGTTTGTAATTGGTTCCTGAAATACCCACTCTTCGGTGACGGATATTACGGGTAACATTCAGATCTTTGATAAGCAAACTGTGAATATCTTCGAAAGCTGAAATCGTTAAGGGTTGAACATAGCTGCTATGGTCGGAAATGAAATCCAAAGCGGCTTTATGGTTTAACAACATGGTGGCTTCGTCCTTCGTTTTGCCTGATGCCGTTTCCTGATCTTTTAATAATCGCTCAGTTTCTAGTAAGGAGTATGTATTACCTTCGATTTGCGAAGACTTCCAACTTAAATCAATGGCCAGTCGCTCAAATTCTTTTTTGAATTCCTGCGGACTCAGGTTTGCAAGGTTATTTTTAAAGGTTGTTTGTAACTGTGCTAAGTTTTGATGTTCATATTCGGTAAATAAGGAAGTAGCTTTCAATTGAGAAGTAATCAACTCGTGATTAAAACCGGACTTAATTTCCCGTTCATCGATTTCCTTTTGAAAATAATCCTCCGGGTTTATCGGAATCAATACTTCATAAGATGGACTTATAAAGTATTTTGTTCCTTTGCCCTTACCCTGAACATAAATTAGATTGGCTTGGACTAGAGACTGAATTACGCGCTTAATGGTGGCATAGCTCCCTGCATTTCCAACTCCTTCATGGATTTCCTTGGAAGAAGTTTGAGGGTGACTTTTAACAAAGTCAATGATAATCCGTTCGAGATTGTTGTTCTTTGGTGCCATTAAAACTATTTGTAGCTCACAAAAATAGCAAATACGGCTCAAAAAAGTAGTATTTTGAGCTATATTTTAATAAATACTGAGCTACAAATGAACATTTAAAGATTTGCATTTCATTTTTCAGGTAGTCGAAATCCATTAATGGATGGTGAAATAGGTGGTGCAATGGGTGGTGCAATGGGTGGTCAAATAGGTGGTCAAATAGGTGGTCAAGTAGGTGGTCAAGTAGTGATTTTACTTACTCCACCACAAACTCCCAAGCATATAACAACATACAATGGGCCAAAAATTGCAAGGCCTATCTTTAAAAACAACATCGGGTATTTTACTATGTAACTATTGTTACCGGTGAATTGAAATACCCAAGGTAACTTTGCATCCATTGTTCAACCAATAGAGCGTAACCATGAAATACATTATAATAGGGGCTGTAGCAGGTGGCGCTAGTACCGCTGCCCGCCTGCGCCGACTCGATGAAAAAGCGGAAATCGTAATCTTTGAAAAGGGTGCTTATATCTCTTACGCCAACTGTGGATTGCCCTATTATATCGGCGATGTCATTAAAGACAGAAACGCGCTCTTCTTGCAAACAGCCGCTGCTTTTAATCAGCGCTTTAATATCGACGTAAGAATACGAACTGAAATTACCGGCATCGATTCTGAAGCTAAAAAAATAACCGCATTCGACCATGTCGCCAATAAAACATACACCGAAACTTACGACAAACTGGTGCTTTCGCCTGGCGCTGAACCAATTCGTCCGCCACTACCAGGCATTGCATCCGAAGGGATTTTCACCTTGCGTAATGTAAACGACACCGATATTATAAAAAATTTTGTGCTACAAAAGCAAGTAAAAACAGCGCTCGTAATTGGCGCCGGCTTCATTGGCCTGGAGATGGCGGAAAACCTTCACCATCTTGGCTTAAAAGTAACTATTGTGGAAATGGGGAATCAAATTCTTGCGCCCTTAGATTACCCTATGGCGGCTATTGTGCAACAGCATATACGATCAAAAGGGATTCGGTTACTGCTAAACAAAACCGTTACCGGCTTTGTAAATGAACCTCAAGGAATACGTGTCGAATTAAAGGACGGCCCCACTATGGATGCAGACATCGTAATTCTATCCATTGGCGTTAGGCCCGATACGAAACTCGCGGTGGCCGCCGGATTAAAATTGGGTGATGCTAAGGGGATTTGGGTGAATGATTTTTTACAAACCTCCAACCCTGATATCTATGCTGTAGGCGATGCAATTGAATTTAAAAACCCCATAACTGGGCAATCAATGAATACCTACCTTGCTGGTCCTGCCAACAAGCAAGGTCGGATTTGCGCCAACAATATAGTGCATGGGAACACCACGCTATATCATGGGGCTATTAACACCGCAATTGTGAAGGTATTCGATATGACGGTGGCTACCACGGGCACGGCTTCAAAACATCTCTTAAAAAGTGGTATTCCTCACCATGTGTCTACAACGCATAATGGCTCACATGCCAGCTATTACCCCGGGGCTAAGCAAATGAGCATTCAAATTGCCTTCTCAACAGAAAATGGCACCTTGTTAAGTGCTCAAATTGTTGGGTTTGATGGGGTAGACAAAAGAATCGACATTTTATCTTCTACCATTCAACGCCAAGGAAATATTGAGGAACTCACTGAATTTGAACATGCCTACGCCCCTCCTTTTTCTTCAGCGAAAGACCCCGTGAATATGGCCGGCTTCGTGGCAGAAAACATTTTAACGGAAAAGCTAAACGTGTTTTACTGGAGCCAACTGGAAGATATCAAAGCTGACGACTTTTTTGTTGATGTTCGATCAAAACAAGAATTTGAAGCCGGTCAAATTCCTAATGCTATCAACATCCCCATCGATGAGTTTCGCGAACGGTTAAACGAAATACCAAAAGACAAACATATTTATATTTATTGCCTTGGTGGTTTGCGCGGCTATCTTGCGCAACGTATATTAAAACAAAATGATTACACTCAGGTCCTAAATCTATCTGGTGGTTATCAGCTTTGGAAGCCAATACAGCTCGAACAAAACGAAACATCATGCTAAGCAACCGATATTACATTTTCACAACACTTGCATATTTAATCTGATATTACTCAGAGCAATTGCAACTTGCAAATTAAAAATCGCAGTGTTATTTTCTTGATGTTTTTTGTTTCGATTAGTAGATCGGATTACCGAACTTTGTTGCCGAATTAAAATACTAAACCTAAACATATAATAAACTTTTAACAGGCAACTAAATTGCAACATTATCTATGCTGATTGTTTGAGCTAATGCGCCAATTCAGCTGCTATTATTCATTATCATGACAAATACAAAAGCAATCGGTAGCTACGCCACCGAAAAACCCTTAGAAGAACTAACGATACAACGCAGAGCGCTAACCACTCACGATGTGGAAATAGACATCAACTTTTGTGGTATTTGCCATTCCGATTTACATGCAGCTCGCAATGAATGGGGTGGAACGAAATATCCAATTGTTCCCGGTCATGAAATTGTTGGCCGTATCGCTAAAGCTGGGACAGATGTTACAAAGTTTAAAATTGGTGATCTCGCTGCTGTTGGCTGTATTATTGATTCTTGCAGAGACTGTGACCCTTGTAAAGAAGGACTGGAACAATTCTGTGAACCAGGGAACACCATTGTTTTTGGCTCAGTTGACAAACACCTAGGTGGTCATACTTTTGGCGGATTCTCTTCGAACATTGTGGTAGATGAAAATTTTGTATTACATGTACCCGAAAATCTAAATTTGGCAGCTGCCGCACCTCTGCTTTGTGCCGGCATCACCGTGTATTCACCGTTGATGCATTGGAAAGCTGGTAAGGGCAAACGAATTGGCATTATCGGAATTGGTGGTTTAGGACATCTTGCCATAAAATTTGCCAAAGCTATGGGCGCCGAAGTCACGGTTTTTAGTACCTCCAAAGCCAAAGTAGCCGATGCCCATCGTTTGGGTGCCGACTTCGTGGTCCTATCTACCGATGCTGAACAAATGAAAAGACAACCCAAATTGGATTTAATTATAGACACCGTTTCTGCAAATCATAACGTAAACGACTATTTTAGAATTTTAAAAGTAGATGGCACGTTAGTAATTGTGGGGTTACCCGCAGAGCAACTCGCTGTAGGTGCATATAATTTGGTAAAAGGAAGAAAAAACTTCGCAGGCTCCAACATTGGAGGCATCGCCGAAACACAAGAAATGCTTGAGTTCTGTGCCCTTCATAATATCACTGCCGACATCGAAATTATTCAAGCACAAGAAATTAATGAAGCCTTCGATAGGCTCGAGAAGGGCGATGTGCATTATCGTTTTGTGGTGGATATGGCCTCATTAAAACAATAATCTATCGTTAAAAAAACCTACTGAGGATAAGTTCCTGCGTACTCCTTTAGCATTATTTTTTTTCGATGATGCTCTCTGCTAAGTTCGCAACATGAAATACGAAGAAGCGGAAAAGCTCAAAAAATCGTTACGATCAACAAGCTATATTTCAAAGGCAGGGAATACCTTGAATGTGTATGTGGTGCCCGAAAATTTAGAGTCACTTAAAGTATATAAAGATGCGCTGCGATGGAATTGGGATACGCTAAAAGATAATGTAGCCCGTCGCTATACACTTAAGGATGAATTTATATTGTATGGCATTCGAAAAGCAAAGAACGGCAGATTTGCAGGAGGTCCTTTTATAACTGAGGAGCATCCAGAAATGATATAGCTCTTTAACATTTTCTTTGGCAAGTTTCATACCTAACTTTTAACGATTAACCCTATTATTGCGTATGAAGTTTATTGTGCTCGCCATTTGTCTTTTGATTGCTAAAATTAGTATGGCGCAATATAAAGCTACCTTCATAGTGCAAGACAGCTTGACGCAAGAGTCCATCGACAACGCTTACCTTAGTATAACATCATCATCAAAAGCGGCAATAACAAACTCGAATGGCAGTACTATGCTGCTTGATTTAAAGGAAGGCACCTATTCAATTACCGTTCGATGCTTGTCGTATCGCCCGAAAACTATTTTATTGGAGATTCCTTTGCCAACAGATAGTCCAATTCAAGTTCGGTTATTTAATTTAAATGAAGTTGAAGATGTGATTATCTCAACAACACGCACCAACTCACGAGTAGAAAATTTACCCACCAAAGTGGAGGTGCTTGGGCAAGAGGACATGAATGAAGAAAGCACCATCGTACCTGGTAATGTATCGAGTATACTTGGCGATTTGGCGATTATTACAGTACAACGTATGAATCCAGTAAATGGCAACGATGCCATTCGAATGCAAGGACTAGATGCTCGATATACCCAACTTATGCGCGATGGAATGCCACTGTATAGTGGTTTTTCAGGAAGCTTGGGTGTACTGGCCATCCCACCTCTCGATCTAAAACAAATCGAAATCATCAAGGGTTCCGCATCTACTTTATATGGTGGCGGTGCTATTGGTGGTCTCATTAACTTCATCTCCAAAACGCCGGTTGAACATCCAGAAGTAACCATATTATTCAATACAACTACCTTGAAAGAAGGAAACATGAATGCCTATTTTTCTGACAAAAAGAAAAACAAAGGATATACATTTTTTGCGGGTGCCACCTCAAAACAACCCATTGATGTTAATTCCGATGGCTTCAGCGATGTAATTTACAATAAGAATATTTTAATACATCCGCGCTTTTTTTGGGACTTAAACAAACACGTAAAAGTTTGCCTCGGATACACCTCCAACTTCGACTATCGTAAAGGAGGAGATATGGAGGCCATCAAAAATGGAATAGACAGCATATATACTTTTCTTCAAAAAGAAGATTCATGGCGCAACACCGTCGATTTGGACTATAAAAATGACTTAAACACAACACTAGCGCTTTCAGTAAAAAGCGCTGCGAGCTATTATAAACGTAATATCAATAACTCAGGGGTGGATTTTAACGCAGGGCAACTTGCTTCTTATAATGAGATTAACCTTGTAAAAAATGGGCACAAACATATATTTGTAAGCGGTGTGAATTTCGCTGGCGAAAACTTCAATAAAAGAACCAGCAACAGTGTAATTAAAGACTACCATTATGCAACGCTTGGTGCTTTTTTACAAGACAACTGGCAGTTCACAAAAAAAATATCAGCACAGCTTGGACTTCGTGCAGATCATCACAACATGTATGGCGAATTTCTCTTGCCGCGAATTTCTATTTTCATGCAACCAAATCAAGCATGGGGAGTTCGATTGGCTGCTGGAAGCGGCTACAAAACCCCAAACCTATTCGATTACGTATTGCCTACCGAAACAGCATTGAAGTTTGCCTCGGATGTTAAAGCCGAAAAAGCGAGAGGATTAAATGGTGACATTAGTTACAAAGCGATAATCTTCGATAAAATTAAATTGCAAATTGACGAAGCCCTTTATTATAGTGAAATTTCAAATCCAATTCAATGGATGAAGGACACCCTAAACAACAGTTCAAATGCACAAAAAAGTGTGGGAACAGATACGTATATCAGAGTAAAGTATGACAAATTAGAACTCTATCTCGGCTATAATCATACAGAGGCTTTTCAGCAATTAGCAGGACAACGATTAAATGCGCCCTTTAATCCAAAAGATAAATTTTCGGCTACGCTAGCTTATGAAATAGAAGGTACTTGGCGCTTTGGACTCGAATCAAGTTATAGTGGCAATCAATTCATATACAACAATCAAAAAGTACATTCTATTTGGTTTGTGGCGATGATGGCAGAACGGAAATTTAAAAAAAGTAGCTTAGTTTTAAACTGCGAAAACGTTTTAGATCAGCGTCAATCTCGTTTTGAAAGTATTGTTACCGGCTCTCGTTCCAGCCCATCCTTTAAACCCCTTTGGGCAACAACTGAAGGAAGAGTAATTAACTTAAGCTATAAATTCTCGTTTGTAAAATAAAAATTAACTTGCACTTTTATCTTTATTCAACTATGAAAACACCTATAATTTTATTGCTTTTCTTATTCATCTCACGGATTGGGATTTCTCAAGCCATTCCAGAAAACAAAGTTCCTGAAATAATTAAAACCTCTTTTCATACTAATTTTAAAGATGTAAAAAAAACGAATTGGGATTTAGAATCGGATGGCGACTATGAAGCCGAATTTATTCAAAACGGGATTGAGACATCGGCTACTTTCAAGCTCGATGGTACCTTGTGGGAAACAGAGTGGTCGATAAAAAAAGAGAAGTTACCGAGCTCAATTCTACCCTTTGTCAAGGCTAATTATAAAGGATGCCGAATTCAAGAAACATCACAAATTATTGACTACACGGGGTTTCGCAAATTTGAAGTAGAGATAAAGCATCAAGGTGTTATTGTTGAATTGCTTTTTAACGAACAAGGAAAGCGCATACAATAGCGTTCACAACGATAAATTAATTTGAGATGCTAACTAATGTGTTAGTGCATATTGCACCAAATTGGCGCCCATTTGTAATGCCTTTTGATGAAGTTCAGGCGAATCTTCAGGATAAACACCTTGATCTTCCCATCCATTGCCTAAATCACATTCGTAGCTATAAAAAAGCACTAGTCGTCCTTCATAAACAAGTCCGAACCCTTGAGCAGCCTTACCTTCATGTTCATGCACTTTGGGCAATCCATTATTGAATGTATATTTTTGATGATAAATCGGGTGATTAAACGGCACCTCAACTAATTTTAGCTCAGGGAATATCTTTTTCAGCTCAGGACGAATGAATTTATCCATCCCATAATTATCGTCGATATGCAGAAAGCCTCCACCAATGAGATATTTTCGTAAATTCTCCGCTTCTTGCAGCGAGAACACCACGTTGCCATGCCCCGTCATGTGAATAAATGGATAATTAAATAGCTCATTACTCCCAACATCCACCACTGCCTCATCTGCGTTAATATTGGCATTCAAATTTTGGTTGCAAAATTTAATTAAATTCGGCAAGGATGTTTTGTTGGCATACCAATCTCCACCACCATTGTATTTTAAGCGAGCCAACTGAAAAGAGGCTGGTGTTAACGACAATAAAGGAAAAACAAATACTACTGTGCATAATGCACCTAAAAATCGTCTCATCGGTTGGGCAAATATAGCTATTGTTTAGAAACAATAAATCGTGCTAAGATAGTGTCGAATTAGTGCCAAATAAAAAAGCAGTTGGGCGTAAAATGAAGCACTATTTCGATTAAAATAGAAGAATTTCAATGTATTGGCCTCACTATATTGTCAATTTTCGCCATTTTTCAATTGTTTTCCTTATTTTCGCGCTCCTAAAAAATAACGTTAATTATTTATTTTTTCAAATCATTTATGGACAATCTTATTTATGTAATTCTCGGATGTGGTGTGGTTAGCCTTCTATTCACGTATTTCCGATCTCAATGGGTAATTCGCCAAGATGCTGGCGATGCGAAAATGGAAGAAATCAGCAAAGCAATTGCTGATGGTGCCATGGCATTTTTAAAGCAAGAGTACAAGGTACTTGGAGGCTTTGTGGTTATTATCGCCTTATTATTGGCATACATGGGTTCTTCAAACGAAAACTCTTCTCCATTAATTGCTTTATCCTTTATTATTGGTGCGTTCTTTTCTGCAATGGCTGGTTTCATCGGAATGAAAATTGCAACAAAAGCAAATGTTAGAACCGCGCAAGCTGCAAAAACAAGCTTATCTAAAGCTTTGCAAGTATCCTTTTCTGGTGGAAGTGTAATGGGTATGGGTGTTGCCGGATTGGCCGTTTTGGGCTTAGGTAGCCTATTTTTAGTGTTTTATAAAATATTTGTAGAGGCAAAAAGTGGTACAGCCAATGGCCTTGATATGGAACGTGCATTAGAGGTACTTACTGGCTTCTCTTTAGGGGCAGAAAGTATCGCGTTGTTTGCTCGTGTTGGTGGTGGTATTTATACCAAAGCTGCCGATGTAGGTGCCGACTTAGTAGGTAAAGTGGAAGCAGGAATTCCAGAAGACGATCCTCGCAACCCAGCTACAATAGCTGATAACGTAGGTGATAACGTAGGTGATGTTGCAGGAATGGGTGCTGACCTTTTTGGTAGTTATGTCGCTACAATCCTAGCCACGATGGTAATTGGAAGAGAGTTTAGTGTAACTGATAATTTTGGTGGTATGAGCATGATTTTAGCTCCGTTATTAATTGGTGGATTGGGAATACTTTTCTCAATTATTGGAACCTTTTTTGTTCGAGTAAAAGAGGGTGGTAATGTTCAAGGAGCTTTAAATTTAGGCAACTGGTCATCAATTGTTTTAACTGGAATCGCGTCTTATTTTGTCATCACGTGGATGTTACCTGTAGGTGAAATGAGTATACGTGGTGGAACACATTTCTATGCAATTCATGTGTTTTATGCCATCCTTGTTGGGTTGGTAGTAGGTGCATTGATTAGCTTAATCACGGAATACTATACCTCAATGGGAAGAGGCCCTGTAAATAAAATCATCAACCAATCATCAACGGGTGCAGCCACAAATATTATCGCAGGTTTATCTGTAGGAATGATGAGTACCATGTTTCCAATACTTGTATTGGCAATGGGTATCGTTGCCAGTTATGAATTGGCTGGATTATATGGCGTAGCAATCGCTGCTGCCGGTATGATGGCAACCACCGCGATGCAATTAGCAATCGATGCCTTTGGCCCTATCGCCGACAATGCAGGAGGTATCGCTGAAATGTGTAACCTTCCAAAAGAAGTTCGTGAAAAAACCGATATCTTAGATGCTGTTGGAAATACCACTGCCGCAACTGGAAAAGGTTTTGCCATTGCCTCAGCTGCATTAACTTCACTTGCCTTGTTCGCTGCCTTTATGGGCGCTGCTAAAATTGATAAAATTGACATTTCTAATGCTCGTGTGCTTGCCGGTTTATTCGTTGGTGGTATGATTCCATTTGTGTTCTCAGCCTTGGCTATGAGTGCCGTAGGAAAAGCTGCCATGGATATGGTGCAAGAGGTTCGTCGTCAATTCCGTGAAATTCCTGGAATTATGGAATATAAAGCACGTCCTGAATACGAAAAGTGTGTTGCCATATCTACTAAAGCAGCTATCCGCGAAATGATACTCCCGGGTTTAATGGCATTAACAGTTCCAGTAATTGTTGGTTTCGCTTTCGGTGCCGAAGTATTAGGTGGTGTATTGGCAGGTGTTACTGTATGTGGTGTTTTAATGGCTATTTTTCAATCAAACGCAGGTGGTGCTTGGGATAACGCCAAGAAATCATTCGAAAAAGGGGTTAACATCAACGGAGAAATGTTTTACAAGAAATCAGAACCACACAAAGCTGCGGTGGTTGGTGATACTGTAGGTGATCCTTTTAAAGATACATCTGGCCCATCGATGAATATTTTAATTAAATTAATGAGTATCGTTTCCTTGGTTATTGCTCCGAGCATTTACAAAATGCATGGTGGCAATATGACACCTGCTGCCGTAGAAACAAAAACGATAAGCGCACCTATTGCAGCGCCGAAAGCGGTTGCAGCGCCAAATACAATTAACTATAATGATGTGAAGTAAATTACTTTATTTATTAAAAAAAGAGGTCTGGTACAAATGTATCAGGCCTCTTTTTTTAGCATTTCACCAATGCCTATAGGCCATTCGCGAACAGCCTTTGTTATTAAGCACAATAACCATAGCTTTAGAATTAGTTTTTGATGAAGAGTAAATGAAGTTGAGTAAAACCGCCTTTAACATAGCTCTCAATTTCATCCACCTTCCCCATCAATTCCAAGGCCTGACTATCATTTATGTCAATACCCACGCGCTGTGCTATACGAACTAACGACTTAATAAAAACATCCGTTCGATTGTACTTTAAAACGAATTGATGCTTTTGAAATTGTTGAATTAGTGCAAGGAAATTATCATCTGCCGCACTATTATTTTTAGCAAAACGCAATAAATAAGACGTGTCGCATTGTGCTAAGGATTGGTAAAAGCTAAGACCAAGGTCCGAATTGATTTTCAATAGAATCCGATCTATCGTCATCTCAAGCAGCACATGCGCTAAGAAGGTGAATCTTAGCTTGTCTTTGTTGAGAGATGTTGTCTCGAGTAGCTCTTTGATTCCATGAGCATACGTTTTAAAATAGACAGAGCTATGAAAAATTTTATCGCCAAGATAATGACTTAAAACACCTTCCTTCAAATCTAACTCATAGCCATTTTGCGTGACAATTTCAACATTAAACTTGATGCGCCCATAGGCGGAAAGCCAATCCGGGAAAATCAATCCGCAGTTATAATAAGGTCTGTCCTTTTTTTCAAAGAAATAATAATGTGTGAGATAGTTCAACGTGCGAAATAATTGATACTTAGCGAATCAAAGCCCCCAATTCTTTCTCTAAGGCCACCTGTATTCGCTGCATGGCATGGTTTATGGATTTATCATCAAGTGTTTTCTCTTCATCTTGAAGTATAAAATACAACGCATATGACTTTTTTCCTGCACCCAAATTCTCGCCCTTGTAAATATCAAAAACACCAACCTCCTTCAATAAATTATTTTCCGCCTTTTTTGCAACTAATTCTAACTGTTGAAATTGAATATTGTCGTCAATCAACAAGCTTAAATCGCGACGCACCGATGGAAACTTAGAAACAGCTTTAATTTGTGTAAAGCCTTTCGCTGAATATTTATAAATATTTTTCATGAGGAGATCAGCGTAAAAAACCTCCTGCTGAATGTCTAGCTGTTTCAGGCAGGCATTTTCAATTGCGCCTATCTCGGCAATCATTTTATTATTATAATAATATGCTATCCCATATTTAAAGTATTCATTGGCAGAGGGCTGCGTGGTAAATTGGAATAAGCCAGACTCATTTAGCAGTTGCTCCACAATAGTTTTTAACGTGTAAAAATTAGGGGCCGTAACAGGCTTAATAGCACTTAATTTCTCTTCTTTTCCAGTTAAAAAAATCGCACAATGCTCTTCCTCTTTATATTTCTTTTGGTTTTTTTCTAATGAAGGGTCCCCTTTTAATTCAACACTATACGTCTTGCCAATTTCGAATAACTGTAGATGAAATTGATTGCGATTTAAGTTATATGCCACCGCTTCCAATCCACTAAAAATCATGGTACCTCGTAGCACACCCAAATCACTACTCAATGGATTTAACACCGCAACACGCTGAGTGGCCTGCGCTGTATTGTAAGTAACCTTAGTTAAGGAATTTGTCATTATCTCATTAAACCCTTTATTGCATAGGTTTTGAGATAGCTTCTCACGGAAAGTTGGCAGTTGATTTTTGCTTTCAAGAACAATTGCAGTTGTAATTTTTCCGGGCAGCTCGATATTGTTTAACCCATGAACACGAAGTATCTCCTCACATAAATCAGTCTCGGTGGTAACATCATTTTTATATGATGGAACCACAACGATTAAGCCTTCTTCATCCTCAGCCTTAATAGTGCAATTTAATCCAATAAGAATCTGTTTTACGCTATGGGCGGAAATGACTTTGCCTATTATTTGCTTTAAAAACGAATATCGCAGTTTTATTTCAAATGGCGGAATTGGCATGGGATAGATATCAACTATTTCCTGCGATGCATTCCCTCCTGCTGTTTCTAAAATTAGCTTAGCTGTGTAATACAATGCCCATCGCACGATTTCCGGGTCGGTGCCACGCTCAAAACGGAAACTAGCATCTGTATTTAATGCATGAGTTTTGGCCGACTTACGCACCGTTCCAGGATTAAAATAAGCACTTTCTAAGAAGACAGCCGTGGTTGTGGCACTCACGCCACTTTGCAGGCCGCCAAATACACCTGCAATAGCGATCGGATTTTTTTCATCGCAAATCATAAGCTCGGTGGCTTCCAATGTTCTATTCACCCCATCGAGTGTAACAAACTTTTCACTAGAATTGCTTAAACGAACATTTATTTGATGGCCTTGAATCTTAGCGGCGTCGAAGGCATGAATAGGCTGTCCGATATCATGCAACACATAATTTGTGATATCTACAATAGTATTGATGGGCTTTAATCCTATGCTTTTTAATTTAGCTTGCAACCATTCCGGCGACTCTTGAACGGTGATACCTTCAATATACAAACCAGCATAGCGCGGACAATGCGAAGCATCGGCCACAGTTACTTTTATTGGGTTGGGAATACTTGCCAAAGCTAATGTAGGCAAGTTCGTAAAGTCGTATATAAGATTTGTTTCAAGCCCTTGATTGAGCATAGCAGCGCGAAGCTCCCGAGCGACACCTAAGTGTGAACAAGCGTCGGCATGGTTGGGTGTAATTCCAATTTCAATTACAGCGTCTGTATCAAAAGTTAAAACAGATGCGATATCGGCACCAACTATTGATTGAGACGGCAACACAAGAAGTCCGGCATGACTAGTTCCTAAACCAATTTCATCTTCTGCACAAAGCATTCCATTACTCTCTTCACCTCTAATCTTCGATTTCTTTATTTTAAAAGATTCGCCACCTTTCGGATATAATGTTGTGCCGATGGTAGCAACAACCACCTTCATACCTTTAGTTACATTGGGGGCACCACATACTATTTTCAACAATTCACCAGTACCGATATCTACCTGCGTAAGTTTTAGTTTATCTGCATTAGGATGGGTTTCACACGACATCACTTCGCCTACAACAAGTCCTTTAAGCTGGTCTGGAGTTATACCCACACTACAAATATCTTCCACCTCAAGTCCAAGCTGGGTAAGCATGGAATCTAAGGCATTAACTTCCGGAGTGAATGTTAAATGTTGTTTTAACCAATTGTATGCTATTTTCATCGTGAATGAAACAAAAAACGTAATGTGGCAAAAATAATTATTGTGATTGAAGAAAACAGATTAAAGTTCACTCTTCGCCAATTTAGCTCTGCGCAGAAAGGCAATAAAGGTTCCGATACCTAAAAGCAAACAGCCTAGCCAAAGAATATTAATGTATGGAAAAACAATGGCTTTCATGATTATGAAATCACGTTCTGGAGTCTTCTCTCCTATAGCAAGTTGAACTTGCTGATTGGATGGATTTACACTTAAAAAACCCATCAAAACACCTGCTTCCTTGCATTTATCATCAATATACACCCCTTCATCGCCTTTGACACCAAACAAAGGCTCTATAAAAAACTCCTCTCCTCTTTTGGTGAAGATTCTACATTTGGCACCTAAAAGATGATCGGCACCATATCTATTCTTTGCTGTGTTGGTTAATATTTCTGCTGAGTCGAAAACAACATAAGCCAAGCTCGTAAATAATGTATCGCCTGGTGAAACCCAAAGTGTCTTTACATTCTTTAGGCCCGCGGTATCATTACCTTCAATTTCGCTTTTAGGAACAGTTGTTACATGTGTAAAAACATCATAGCTTAAATAGTGTTTGGTATCTGGGTTGGCAATCAACCCCATTTGAGGATTAATTTGAGCATTTGGCGACAAAGTAAACTCTTCCAAAACGCTATCATGGATATCCATTTTCTTGTAGTTTACTTTATAGAAAATATTCGGCGGCACATTACTATCCCCAAGATACGTTACCTTAAAATTCTTCATCCGAATAGGCATGTTTTTCTCCAACAATACATTCTCCTGATTTGCCTTTTCATCCCCTAAAGAAAAAGTTGAATTGTTTTGTGAGATAACATTCTTCTTAACTGAAGAGAATATAACTCCAATGAGTATTAAAGCAAAGCCAATATGCGAAATAGCAGCACCTGCTGCCTTTAGGTTTCGCTTTAGCACATCAAAAATAAAGGCTGTATTTGCAATAACAGCAAATAGAGATGTAACAAGCAAAATGCCATAAATCAACTTTTCGAGTTGTGCGTAATAAAACAATAAACCTCCAGCAATAAGTGCAACTCCAAAATAAATCCCCATTTTTATGCCAAAGGATTTCAAAGAGTTGGTTTTTCTGTACTTGAAAAATTGCGCAAAGGCAGATCCAAGAGCAATCAAAATCGAAACTGGTATCTGAACAAAATGATACGCTTCATTGCGATCTGTTGGTGGAGCCATCTTTAAATCAATATTAAACAGCGCTGCAATCTTATTATAAACCGGTATAGAAGTAACAGCCACAATATGAATAGCCGACAAAAGCAGTACTAATGAGCCTATAAACATCCAAAATTCACGAGAACTCAATTGGTCTTCCTCTTTATTGGAAGCATACAATTTCCATGTTTTTATCACAAGATATCCTGTGATGCCAATGAAAACAAAAAGCCAAAGTAGCAATTGACCCGACAAACCAAGATCGGTGAAGGAATGAACTGAAGAATCACCAAGGATACCACTACGAGTTAAGAACGTAGCATATAGTACGGAAAGAAAGGACATCACAATCAACAATATCGTAGTATGCGCTGTTTTCTGTGTGCTATTATAAATTACCATCCCATGAATACCTGCAGCCAAAATCAACCAAGGCAAAATAGATGCGTTCTCAACAGGATCCCAATTCCAATAGCCACCAAAGGTGAGGCTTTCGTAGGCCCACATCGCACCCATAATAATACCTGTTCCCAAAACACTTAAACTTATTAATGCCCAAGGTAAAGCAGGTTTAATCCATTCGGTAAAGCGCTTTTGCCATAAACCCGCCAAGGCAAAGGCGAATGGCACTAAAGTAGAAGCAAAGCCAAAAAACAAGGTTGGTGGATGTATAACCATCCAATTGTTTTGTAACAAGGGATTTAATCCGCTGCCATCTTTTACCGATTCAAGATAGTTGGCTTGATGGAAAATTGGCGCGTCAGTCATTGCTTCGCGCAACAAAGTAAAAGGACTACTTCCAATTTTTAGACCTCCTATCAACGATCCTAGAATCATAGAGGTTAGCATCACCTGAGCTAAAGCTACGATCGTCATCACTGGTCGCTCCCAACTTTTCGGGGCTTTCCAAATAACCATGGCTCCTAAAAATGCCTGCCAAATTATCCATAAAAGAAAGCTACCCTCTTGGCCACCCCAAAAACATGAAATCATGTATTTTACAGGCAACAAATTTGAAGAATGCGACCAGGCATAATGATACTCGTAATAATGGCTATAAATTATTTTAAATAAACTAAAAAAAACGGTAGCCACCGTCAAACACTGAATCCAAAAGGCATAACGCCCTAACTTAAGCCAAGTGGTATTCTCCTCTTTCTCGCTAGTAGCGAAAAAATAACTTATCGACGACAATAGCGAAAGCGTAAAGGAAAGAACAACAGCAAGGTGTCCGATGTTGCCTATAGTAAGATGTTCGCCTATAAAATTAACTTGATTTTGCATGAATGAAGGGGATTCTTAGCTAAAACTTAAAATATGAAAGACTACGCCTACTTTAAATTACAGTTTGAATAATAGAGCTAGAATCGACAAGGTATGGAATTAAATAAATTATATTTTTTCTTTGTTGTATTTGCTTGGACACTTCATCAGTATTTGAGATGCTTTAAAAACATCACCACTCATATTGCCAATAACCACTACACGCTCCGCTTTATCAAAATCTTGTGGCTTTGCGTCTCCCAATTCTACTTTGCACTCATCGCCTTTCTCATCTTTGATATAAAAAGCAAAATAGTTTGGATTTTCTTGAGGATTGTAAACCGTACCTTTCTCTTTCACTTGCATGCCTACAATATGAACCTCCTTGCCAGGATGTGATTTACAGTCGGTGAAGTTAGAATAGGTGCTTGTTTTACCATAAATGCTGAAAACGGCAACCATGGAAGCTGCAATAAAAACAAGGGCAATGATATAACGTGGTTTCATATTATTATTTTTCTAGTTTAGAGATTTTACGTTCGAGGGAAATAAGGTAGGATATAATACCGGTAAAGATAATAGCAATAACTGTTACCACTACATAAATTTTGCCGTTTTGACGCAAGGCATCGGACATTTCCGGCACTGCATCTTGAGCATTGCCAAGTAGAAACGCAAACATGGCTAAGACCAAGAGTTTAATTCTCTTCATTTTCAGATTTGATTTTTAAAAGTTGATAACGATATACAAGCGTAAATATCCAAAAACCGAGTATAACCCAGCCTGCTACTGCAGGATAGAAAACAAGACGAAGTTTGGAGTCTAAGTCGTATTGCTTAAAGCTAACCGTGTCGGCACTCGAAGGGTGCAGCGACAGCATAAATTTCGGCATTATATACGTAACTGCGAGTTGCATTGGGAAGGCAAATATATTGTAAACTGCGGCCAAACGCGCACGTTTAGTTTCGTCTTCTACGGCACTTCGTAAAACAAAATAAGCTAAATAAATTAACAACGCTATTGCAGCACCATTGAGTTTGGGATCTTTCGGTTCCCAGTAAGTACCCCAGGTATATTTAGCCCAAATACTACCCGTTGCAATACCCATTACGCCAAATAAGAACCCTATTTCGGCAGACGTACGCGCCTGAATATCGTGATCGTCAACAGCCCTTCGAAGATATTGAATGGAATGGTAAACCGAGTAGGTGAAAAGCGCATACATGGTAAACCACATCGGCACATGATAAAATAAATTTCTGATAGTTTCATTGGTAATATCGAGCGCTGGAACCGGGCATAATAAACCATAAGTCAGAGCATACATTAAAAAGCCCGCACCGAGTAACTTCCACCAATATTTTCGTATCCACATAATGAGTTGCAAATTTAACTATATCTAGTTAATCCTAAGCGGGTAAAATCATGTTTTTTTACTGACAATTATCATTGTAAATTCTCCACAAACTCCTTCACTGCTTGCATTTGCCAAAGCGGTGTTGATGTGGCGCCACAAATACCAACGGTATTGTTTTCTTTAAACCATACTGAACTTATTTCTGATGTATCGGAAACAAAGTATGAATTTGGGTTAAATTCTTTACATACATCATATAGGATTTTCCCGTTGGATGATTTAACTCCAGCAACAAAAACAACCAAATCGAATTGTGTAACGAATTCACGTAATTGAAGGTCGCGGTTGCTCACCTGACGGCAAATGGTATCGTTAAATTCCACCTCATGCCCCTTCGACACGAGATAATCTCGAAATGCATAGAGTGACTTCGTGCTTTTGGTGGTTTGACTAAATAACTTCACCTTTTTTGGAAGCTGAATTTCATCGAGTTCCGCTTGATTTGTAAATACCTTAGCTTCACCATTGGTTTGCCCCAAGAGACCCTTTACCTCTGCATGGCCATGTTTTCCATAAATTAGAATTGGAGCTTCATCGTCATCAAACGACTCTTTCACCCTATTTTGAAGCTTAAGCACCACCGGACAACTCGCATCAACAAGCTCAATGTTGTTTTTTAAAGCCAACATATACGTCTCTGGTGGCTCTCCATGGGCACGTATCAAAACCTTTGCATCTTTGATGTCAATCAAATCTTCAACACTAATTATCTTCAATCCTTTTTGGGTCAAACGCTGCACCTCTTCATCATTATGCACAATATCGCCTAAGCAATATAGTTGCCCTTCTTCATTCAATATTTCTTCTGCCATATCAATCGCATAGGTCACTCCGAAACAAAATCCTGAGTTGTTATCGATGGTGGCTTTAATATTTAACATAGGATACAAAGATAGTAAATTCTCCTTCTTTAGATACAATACATTGTGTGTTTAACGTTAAAAACACGAACAATCTACCTTGCTAATTTCCTGCCCTACTTGGCTGAACTCGGAGATAGCGAAACTAAAATGCGACTCATTTAACAATAAAAAATAGTTTTTTTAAGCAATACCTTGCAATTATTCTAACTTTGCACCACAATGTATCAACAGTTTCGACCGGCAAGGATAACTAAAGGAGTGTTAAATTTAATACTCATCAACGGCATTTTATTCCTTGCTACATGGGCCTTTGCCAAACAAACCGCACATCAGGAATCCCCTGTAGACTTGCGTCAAATGCTAGGTTTGTATTTCCCTACTACACCTGAATTTAAGTGGTATCAAATATTCACCCACATGTTTATGCATGAAGGTTTTATGCATATAGCAGTGAACATGTACGGACTTTGGCTTTTTGGCACCAAGCTCGAAAATGTTTGGGATACGAAGCGTTTCATCCTCTTTTATTTTATATGTGGCTTAGGTTCGGTAGTCTTAAGTTGGACTGCTGGATATGCAGGCCTTGTTGATCTTTACTCCTATTCCATTGGAGCCTCCGGTGCTGTTTCTGGTCTATTGGTGGGTTACAGCTTCCTTTTCCCAAGCACTGAGTTTATGATTATACCTATTCCTATTCCTATCAAAATAAAAAATCTAGCGTTAATTTTTGCAGGCTACGACCTTATTTTCGGATTGCTTAATCTTGACAATGTGGGACATTTTGCACATTTAGGTGGTATGGCAGCTGGCCTATTAACTCTTTTATATTGGAGGAAGAGTAACAGAAGGACGCTCTATTAATAAAAGATGGCCTTAGAAAAGTGCTCTTAAACTTAGATGGGCTCGAAATAAATTACCTATGATTTTCTTTAAAGACAAATTTCATATAAAATATTAAGAAAACATTCCTCTACTCCGTAACTTTTCTTTCTTAAATTTGTATTAAAATAAATAACGATAAAAAATATGTTTGATAGCATTTGGGGCGATGTGAAAAACACCTTCGAAAAGCAAAAAAATTTGGTGCCTAAACTAATAGTTGCCAATATTATTGCATTTTTATTGCTTAATGGTGGCCCATTCAATTTCACCTTTCTTTTTAGTAAACTCTTTCGCTTTGACTTCAATGTGGTGTATCGTTTTTTCGCACTTCCCATTCATATTGAAGAGCTCGTTTGGAGACCTTGGACCTTACTAACCTATGGTTTTTTGCATAACGACTTTTGGCATATTATTTACAACATGCTATTCTTGTATTATTTCGGCAATATTTTACAAGAGTACTTGGGTAATAAAAAGCTACTTACCGTTTTTTTTGCAGGTATTGTAATAAGTGGAATTGCAGAAATCGCGGCATATCAAATACTGCGTTTTGCCGTTAATGAATATCCGATTGGCTACACTGTTGGAGCCTCTGGCGCTGTAATGGCAGTTCTCGCAGCTGCTGCCACCCTACTTCCAGATTATAGCTTGAGGGTATTTGTTTTTAACATTCGATTAAAATATATATTTATTTTTTACTTTTTAATCGACCTTTTAAGCTTGGCCAATGGCGACAATTGGGGCGGTCACGTCACCCATTTGGCAGGTGCTATATTTGGATATTTCTATATCAAAGATATTTACAAACATGCCTACATCGACAATTTCATTGATCTAATTTCCACCATTTTTAAACCAAAAACAAAATTAAAAGTGGTGCACCGCAGAAGCAATTTTACACCAAGAAATGAGGCTCCATACCACAGAAAAGGAGTCAAACCCAACCAGCAAGAGATAGATGAGATTTTAGATAAAATTTCGAAAAGTGGCTACGATAGCCTTAACAAAGCGGAGAAGGAAATATTATTTGCTGCTAGCGATCAAAATTAGCTTTCTAATTCTGGCTTCACTTTCTCAACAGCCCTTGTCCCGTCGTATAACTCGTATTCCAGATTGCGGCATTCAATAGTTGCATTCAAAAACTCAATCCTACGTTTCGCTTTCAGACCAATTTTCTTGGCTAAGTCCATATTACCTGTAAAAATATAACCATACTTGCCTTTACATTTTTGTTTAAAGAAGTCGCCAATACCTTTATACAAAGCAATTAGCTCTGTTTCCTCACCCACACGTAATCCGTAAGGAGGATTAAGAACAACCACACCCTGCCCTTCTGGTATTGGGGTATCCTCGAAATTACACAATTCGAATTCAATTAAATGATCTACACCAGCAGTTTGTGCGTTCCTTTTGGCATTATATATAGCTTCGTTACTGAAGTCGGTAGCAATAATTTTTCCTTTAATACTGCGCAGTGCATTTCGTTTTGCCTCCTCTCGCACTTGTGCGTAAAACTTCTCATCATATCCTTTAAAATGCATGAAGCTATAATTGCTGCGCATTAAGCCATTGGCCCTGTTGGTGGCCATTAATGCAGCTTCAATAGCTAACGTACCAGCGCCACACATCGGGTTAATAAAATGCTGATCGTGCTTCCATTGGGTACTATAAATAATGGATGCTGCAAGGGCTTCCGAAAGTGGCGCCACGAAACTTATTTTACGATATCCATGCTTGGCAATAGTTTCACCACTTGTATCCAAATAAATTGAGGCTTCACCACTACTCCAGAATACAAATACAACTGCTTCCTTTCCCTCCTTACTGCTAATTAATCGCTCCATCCCCTTACTCCTAAAGCGATCGTTAATGGCGTCTTTGGTAAGCAAATTAGTAAACATAGTATTATCTATCTCTTCGTTGTTGGTAACCGACTGAACAGTAATTTCCTTGTCGATATCCAAAAATTCTTCCCAAGCAATAGCTTTACTTCCTGCATAAAACTCATCTTTATTTACAGCACGAAAGGTGGATACTTTATAAAGAACTTTCCCTGCCGTGCGGAGGTGAAAATTTAAACGAATACAATCATTCCAAGATCCTTTGATGGTAATGCCAGATCGAGATGAATCGAGCGGCTCATATCCGAGATCTTCAAGCTCTTTTTGGAGATAAATTTGACAACGATTGGGACAAGTAATAAAGATTTCAGTATTGTCGTGAATAGAATGCATGATTACAATAAAAATAGAGACTACAAAGGTAATCTAATTAGAATAGCAATTGACATTGCCGTTTTTAAATCAAGACCAATGCAGCTTCGAGATCTTGAATTAGTATATCAGCCTCTTCCAAGCCGATATAAAAGCGAATGAAATTGATAGGCAACTCACTCTTAGAACCAAAAGCACACGCTGGCATAATTAACGACTCATGCCCACCCCAACTTACTGCCATTAGAAAGTAATTTAAACCCTCACAAAAACGCACAATCGAAGCCTCGTCTTTTGTATTTAATTCTATAGAGAACATCCCCATCGGAATACTCATTTGTTTTTGTGCTAACAAAGATTGTGGATGCGACGGATGATGCGGATAGTAAACCCTCGCTACTTTAGGATGTGAGGCTAAATAACTTACTACCTTTTGACCACTTTCTGATGACTGACGAATTCGTAATGGCAAGGTTCGCAGCGATCGTAACATCAACCACGAATTCCAAGGAGAACAAATAGCACCAAAATTCAAATATTCACTTAGATAAATTTTTCGAATCAGTACCGATGAACCGCAAATTACCCCAGCGACAACATCGCTATGTCCATTAATATATTTTGTAGCCGAGTGTATTACTAGGTCGACCCCAAACTTGGCAGGTTGCTGCCCCAATGGCGAACAATAACTATTATCAATAATGGTTTTTATTTGATTCGACTTTGCCAGCAGGCAAACAGCAGTTAAATCTTGCAACTCCAAATACATTGTTGTTGGACTTTCGAGATAAAACAAACGTGTGTTCGGCAATATCGCTAACTTAAAATTTTCAGTTTCGCACCCATCAACAAAAGTGGTGGAGATGCCAAACCGTGGCAGAATTTCAGTGAAAAGATGAAAAGCCCAACTGTATGGATGCTTTACACAAACCACATGATCACCTGCTTTTAATTGTGAAATCACAGCTATTGAAATAGCGGCAGCACCACTGGCCAAAACAAGGCAATCTTCGGTGCCTTCGAGTGCCGCAATCTTTTGACTCAACATGGTAGTCGTTGGATTATTACCTCGAGTATAAATGCTATGCTTTTGCTCGTCAGTAAATGCCTCTTTCATAGCGGCAACGGTATCGAAAGCAAAATTACTTGTTTGTATTAACGGTGGACTCACTGCATTATAATATTGATGGCGGTCCTCTCCAAGCTGATTTAAAATATAACTTAAGTCCATAAATTAAAAATACAATTATAATTTGTGATGCACATCATTGGCAAAATAACGCTTAAAAAACAGATACACGAGAAATCCAAGTGCCATAAAACCAATGCCAACCCATGCTGTAAGTGGTTTTTCGATAAACGTCACAACCAATACAAATGCAGTAAAAAAAACAAATACGAGAGGCACAATTGGATATCCAAGAGTTCGATAAGGACGTTGTTGTTGTGGTAATCTTCTTCGAAGTATAATTACTCCAAAAACAGCTAAAGCGAGAAACAGAAAATCGATGAAGATGATATAATTAATAACGTCTTCAAAGGACCTCCAAAAGAATAGAATAACACAAGCAATAAAACATTGCAATAAAATAGCATTGGCCGGTGTTTTATATGTTGAGTGTACCTTAGCAAGTTGTTTAAAGAACAAACCATCTTGGGCCAATGCAAAATAAATCCGGGGAGCACTCATACAATAAATACTGATTGTACCCAATATAGAAATGGCAATTAATATAGTCACCATAATACCACCATAGCTTAACACAGTTGATACCGCCGTACTAGCCACTTTATCCGAGCTTGCCATTAATTTGATGGGCAATAACTTTAAGTACGCAACATTAATAGTAATATAAATAATAATCACAATCAGCGTTCCCAAAATCATTGACCTTGGCAATGTTTTATTGGCCTCTTTTACTTCGCCTGCTAAAAACGAAGCATGCTGAAACCCTCCATAAGAAAAGAAAATGCTTACGCAAGACAACCCAAAAGCGCTGAAGAAATTCATAGTCGGATGCCTTATGCTTTGAAAACCGGCAAATTCAAAATTCAAGTCAACATTTTCTTTTCCTAAAGTAATACCAATCAGAATAACCACAACAATCCCTACAAGTTTAACGGTAGTGATAACACTTGAAAACGCATTTCCGATACCTACTCCAAAAACATTTCCAACAGAGAGAACAATTAAGGTAGTTATCGACAAAACAAACTTCTCGTTTTCGACTAGGTTAAACAGCGCTCCAACATATGATGAAAATACCAAAGCAAGCGCAGCCAAAGAACCTGAAATAATAACGGTGAGACTCGCCCAACCATATAGGAATGCAGCAACATCGCCGTAAACCTTGCGCACATATACATATACACCACCAGCTTGCGGAAACATTGCACCCAACTCTGCCAGCGATAACGCCCCTGCCATGGCAATTAACCCACCTACAACCCAAGCCGTTAATAGCCAAGCATCATTAGGCAAGTACGTTGCTGTTTCTGCTGGTGCACGAAAAATTCCGGATCCGATACAAGACCCTGCGGCAATCATAGTTAAACCATAGAAAGATATTTTACGCTCGAGATTAACCACAGTAAGATTCGATTTTAAATAAAAAAATTTGGAGACAAATATGGAAATAAAAAACCGCTGATACGAAAATAATATAACTTTAAAATAAAAACCCCGATTATCTAATGAATAATCCGGGTTTGTAATGTTACATTAAATATATTGTTTAATATGCTCGAGCAAATACAACACGTTCCTGGCTTGGATTTCCTGTAAAAAAACACACCCCAACCTCTCTGATATTATCCAAAGGAATACAACGTATAGTTGCCTTAAACTCTTCCTTTATTTTGTCTTCTGTTTCGCTCAATCCATCCCAATGGGCAAGAGCAAAGCCGCCTTCATCCAAAACCTTTACAAACTCTTCTTTGGAGTTTACCACCTTAGTGCGCTCACTTCTAAAATTTAGTGCACGTTGATATAAATTATTTTGAATATCATCCAACAAGGTAAGCACTTCATGTGTTAGATTGTCCATGCTCAGCGACTTTTTTTCCTTTGTATCGCGACGAGCAATTTCAATAGTATTATTTTGAAGATCGCGCATACCGATAGCCAAACGCACAGGTACACCTTTTAGCTCCCATTCAGAAAACTTAAATCCAGGCTTTAAAGTGTCACGTTGATCGAATTTTACACTTATTCCCTTTTCTTCTAACTGAAATTTGATGACTTCTACCTTTGCAGCAATGGCGGCAAGGTCTTCTTCGCTTCTAAAGATAGGAACAATAACCACCTGAATTGGTGCTAATTTTGGAGGCAACACCAAACCTTCGTCATCGCTATGCGTCATAATTAGTGCACCCATTAATCGCGTACTAACGCCCCAACTTGTAGCCCACACAAAATCCTGCTTTCCATCTTTTCCAGTAAACTTAACATCAAAGGCTTTGGCAAAATTTTGCCCTAAAAAATGGGAGGTACCAGCCTGTAGGGCCTTTCCATCCTGCATCATAGCCTCGATACAAAAGGTTTCGTCGGCTCCTGCAAAACGTTCATTGGCTGTTTTCACCCCTTTAATAACTGGCATTGCCATAATATCTTCAGCAAAAGAGGCATAGACCTCTAGCATTTGCTTTGTCTCCGCTAACGCCTCATCTTTAGTGGCATGCGCAGTATGGCCTTCTTGCCATAAAAACTCAGCAGTTCTTAAAAACAAACGTGTTCGCATTTCCCAACGCACAACATTTGCCCATTGATTGATTAAAATTGGGAGATCGCGATAACTTTGAATCCATCCACGATAAGTATTCCAAATTATAGCTTCGCTAGTTGGTCGAACAACCAATTCCTCGGTTAGCTTTGCTTCTGGATCAACAATTAGTTTGCCTTTATTATTAGGATCTGCTTTCAGTCGATAATGCGTTACCACCGCACATTCTTTGGCGAAGCCTTCAGCATTTTTTTCTTCTGCTTCGAACAGGCTTTTAGGGATAAACAAGGGAAAATAAGCATTGCTATGCCCTGTTGCCTTAAAACGCTTATCGAGGTCGGCTTGCATTTTCTCCCAAATAGCATAACCATAAGGCTTAATTACCATGCACCCTTTCACTGCGGAATGCTGTGCGAGTTCGGCAGCATCAACAATATAGTTGTACCATTCTGAATAGTTCTCTGACCGACTAACTTTTTTAAATTCACTCATATTAACAAATAAAAATTGATGTTGGTATGTGTTTTGAAACAATCGAAGTGCAAACTATAATTTATTGAACTAAAAAATTATTATCAAACCAACACTGCAAAGTTAATTTAAGTCTTTAACTTTGAAAATAATTCATCGATCATTGTAATGAAAAATCTCATCAAAATCCAATCCATTGTTTGCACGGCCTTTTTTGCCTTTGCAATTCAATCCTGCTCTACCACAAGATTAGGAGTAACCGACGACGTTTACAGTGATATCAGCACGAAAGCGCCGACGATGAATACACAGTACAAACAAAGAAATGATTCAGATCCTGTTCTAGAAAACAAGAATCCAACAACTACGGAAGAAGATGGCGACTATATTGAGAAAAAGAGTACTTACACCAATTCGAGTCTAACATCTAGTTATGATGAATACGATTATTACGATGACTACATGTACTCATCGCGTATTCGACGTTTTTATAGCCCATACTCTGGCTTTGGTTTTTACAGCTCGCCTTATACCAATTATTATTATTACAACAACAATCCTAATTTCTGGGGTAGCAGCATTTACAGCAACGGCTGGGGTTACGATCCATATTATAGAAGTTGGAGTTATTCTTCTTATTATCCGCAGTTTTATTACAACAATTACTATTACCAACCCAATTTATGTTGGGGTAATTTTGGCTATTATAATCCTTATCAATATTCCTACAATCCTTATAATTATGGATATGGATGTCACTCTAATCCTTATCGTTATAACAGCTACGGCTATGGTTCTTATGGCAATGGATATTACGGCAGCAACTACTACGACCATCATTTTCAAGCCAATAATCAAGGAGGTGCTTCTGGCTCGGGAGGTTCGGGGGTAAGCCATCCGAATGGAACATATTATGGTCCGCATTCCGCTGGCTCCAATAACTTACCGGTAAGAAGTCCTGCTGACCCAACCCGAAATAATCGACCAAGTGGAACAACAGCGCCGACAACGCCGGGATCGGGAGGTTCAAAGCCGACCAATGCAACACCTATTGGGACTGGAGATCGTAATAATACCCCAAGAAATCAAGCTCCTGCATCAACTCCCAATGCGACTCCACGAAACGCAACACCACAAACTACAACTCCAAAGTTAGAACCAAGAAACACAACGCCACGTGAAGAACCAAGATATACAGCACCACAAGAAGAGCAAAGAACAACCACACCTCAAGAAGAGCCAAGATATACTGCACCTCGCGAAGAACCAAGAATTAGCACTCCGCGCGAAGAACCAAGATACACAGCCCCACGCGAGGAACCAAGAACAACGACTCCACGAGAAGAACCAAGAAGCTCTCCTAGAACTGAAAGTCCAAGACAAGAGCAACGAAATGCACGTCCACGATACGAAGCTGGCAATTCGGATTCTAGAAATTATAATGAAACACAACCTTCACGAAGTGTTCCTTCTAGAAATGAAAACGTACGTCAAGAGACTAGAAGCACCCTCACCAGGGTTGAGTCGCCACGTTATGAAACACCACGAGCCAAGGCTCCAAGTGAAACACCAAGAGCCAATACTACCCGAACAGAGAGTCCAAGAGCAAACAGCCAAGCATCGCATGTGGAAGGCAACCGTAGTGTAGGAAATACGAGCAACAATTCAAGCAGAAGAACGCGTTAACCAAATGCAATCCGACACTTTATTATTGCGATTATAGCGTGTTTTTAGTCCATGACATTAGACTAGTTTCAGCAAAACCCAAAAAAAAATTGACAATAGTACACACAAAAGACAATTAATAATTCCAAGAAAAACATATCCTAGTTGGAGATATCACAACACAAAAACCAACAAGACTACCGATGAATAAAATAAGCGTTACTACCATCTTTGCGATTATACTAATCACCTTGGGCGCCCAAGCACAAAGCGAACAAGACGTGTTGCGATATTCTTTCACAAATGTAGTTGGAAGCGCACGCAGTATGGCATGTGGAAATGCCTTTGGTGCACTAGGTGCCGACTACAGCAGTTTAGTTTCCAACCCAGCGGGACTTGCACGATATCGTAATTCAGAACTCGGTATAACAACTAACTTTTTCAACACCCAAGCGAATACTTTTTATATCGACAATAAACGTACTGACAATTCATTTAATATAAACATAAACAACCTAGGACTAGCTGTTGCTTTGCCTACTGAAAATACGAGTGGATGGCGCTATGTGAACATTGGTTTTGGTGTCAACCGAATTGCAAATTTCAACAGATCCATTTATATGGAAGGTGTAAATAACAAAAGTAGTATTGTACAGCATTTTGAACAAAGTGCCAATGGGACTGACACCTCTGATTTAAGCCCAATGTCGGGCTCAAAATTAGCTTGGAGCCAATACTTAATTGATAATAAATCGACATCAGGAAGCCAATATTTTAGCGATTTTACTTACGATAGTGCTTACAGCTTGCGCCAACGCAATTCCATTGAGCAAAGTGGTGGCATGAACGACATCTGCATTGCAATGAGTGGCAACTATGATGACAAGGTATATATTGGTGGCTCTATTAACTTTTACAAAGTAAAGTTTTCGGAACAAAACATCTTCCTTGAAAATGTACTTAACAATTCTGTTGATTATTATCAAAGTTTAACGTACACCAACAATATAAAAACCAAGGGTACCGGTGTTGGTGCTAAATTTGGTGCAATATTTTTACCAACCAAAACCAGCCGTGTTGGCATAGCATACCATACCCCGTCTCGAATTTATTTAGAAGACAGCTACAATAGTAGCTTAGGCTGCACCCTTGGTGGAAAAGCGAGTGAAAAAATAACTCCTGACGGCACCTACAATTATTCTATCACCACGCCAGGAAAGTTAGTTATTAGTGGCGCTTTTATGTATCATAAGAGAGGCTTTATTAGCGTAGATTTTGAACATATAGACTACCGAAATGGTAAGTTAATGACTGGAAACCAAAACGCCACCTCTTTAGACACCTTTACCTTGGGTGTAAACAACAACGTTCAAACACAATACCAAGCAGGAAACAATTTACGTGTTGGTGCTGAATATATTATTGAAGACGTTTACAGCATAAGAGCCGGAGCAGGCTTTATGGGATCACCATACAAGAGCACGGCAAATTCACCGAACAATTTTAAAACAACTACACCTTTCTTTTCTTGTGGCTTCGGAATTCGCACTGGGGACTACTTCTTTGACGTTGCTATTTCGAGACATTACGCGACTAGCTTTTACGCCCCGTATTCTCTCAACGCTGGTGGGGTAGCAAAATACTACACCTCGGAAACACAAAACAAAACAACCAACTTCACGGTATCGCTAGGTTTCAAATTCTAACCATTGTGGTTAATACGTGACATTAGAAATGCTTTACAAAAAGAGACCCACATGAAATAAAAGGCCTAAGCCCGAAGAATGTTGCGGCAGTATTATTCCTTCTATACTTCTTAGTGTAGCATCAATAAATAGCTTTTTGAATTTATATCGAGAAAGAATATCGAAGTCAACTTTGCCATAACCACCGACTCTAGTGTCAGCACCGAAATACCATTGCTTTTTTATTTTATGCAGATACGCGAATTTAGCCATTGGCAATGCGTTGTAAAGGTAAGCTGTACCTTGCAATTGAATGATATCGTTTGTGTTTAAGACACGTTCAAAATTAAACTCGAGTAATGTCGGCAATGTAAAATTATATACTGAAGTAAAGCTATCTAAATGGAAGTTCTTAGAAATAGAGTCCTGTAAATTAAAACCATGCAATACTGATTGCGAATTCAAGGTGCCCAAATTAAAACCTGTGAAATGTACGGAAGTATCTAAACGAATTGAGTTGGTATATTTATAATTTACAACGCCTATATTACTAATAGAGATACTTAACGTGCCTTTGTTTTTATTAAACAATGTCATCCAATTTAAATTCAGCGCTGCGCCAAAACCTTTAGGACTTATTAATTTGGAGCCTTCTGGTGATGCTTTATAATTAAAGGCAAGATCCACATCGACAAACTCCCCATTTTCTTCTGTAAAAATACTTCCTCGATTTACGTTGAGATCACGTGCCTGATTTCCGGAAATAAAATCAATAGTTGCATTAAAACAGTGCGACTTATTTTTGGAATATTTACGAAGTCCAACACCAAGTTTTTGATACGAAATACTACGATATGACAACGTCCCTATCTCTTTTTTTGAGTTTTTGTAATGCGCGTTGCCATTCATTATTAACTCTAATGAACTGCTACTGTAAGCGGCATCCATAAAAGAGGCCGCACCAAACTCAACGATTATACCTGATGAAGAATTTGATTTCAACGGAATTACATCATAAGCTGTTGCTTCAATCTGGTTCACAAAAAAATTATGCTTGCCAAGTCTCTTCAACGTATTATCTTTTGAATTTACATCAATTCCCCCTTGAACTGCTTGAAGCATGAAAGTATTGGTGAATGCAGAAGCGTTAGTTTGCCAATTAAAAACAAACCCGACATTAGGCAAATGTAATTGCTTTGGAATTGAATCTAGCGTATTTCCAATGGCAAAAATGCGAAATAAAAATACAAAAAATGCAATGAAAATAGGTTTAACGTTTGCCCGCATGATACTTAAATTCTCCTGTTAGTTTTAGATTTAATTTATAGTCACTATAAAGCTTTATAGGCGAGCTACCGCTTGTGTTCATCACTGCTTTTAATACGATTTTTGAACTTTGTATTAATCGGTCGAATCTTGCTGCATCAATCGCCACCTTTAAAATAGACTTACCTGCACCGGTGGTGCGCAATGTAACCGGATCTAATGGTCCAGCGATAACGGTGGCGCCATTGCCTTCAAAAACAGAATCAACAACCTGACCTTGGCTATTAAGGAAAAATAGTTTCACTTGCAACGTGATAGGATAATTATTTTCGAAAATAAAATTCAATATACCATTGTCTATGGTGTTATCATTTTGCGTATTTCCTAATGAGAAAGGAATGGTGTCGCATAGCATCAATTGACTTGCTTTGAATGCTAATGGCATTTTCACATCAAGACTTGCAGACAATTTACTATCATAATTTATAAAATCCGAAAATGCTTGATTACCATTTGGGTTTAATTTAGCCGTAAATTTGTAATTCATTTCATCTGGAAGATTTTCTGCAAATGCTTTTATATTAGAATTGGTTATAGTAAAATTAAGCGCACTATTCACAGATTTGGAGGTGAATCCAGAACGAATTGCCCGAGAAATTACAAATGGGCTGCTTATCAGCGGCGAATTTAATGCTATTGTTGTTCCACTTTTGGTATTCTTCGAGGTTAGGTAGTCAAAATCGAGAGAAGCATCGGCGCCAATTCCATTTTCCACATTCACCGAAACATTAATATCTTTAAGATCTAATGTACCACCGATAATTTTAGTAAATGCCTCAATCGTTGTTTTAGTGGGACCAATATCCATGATATCCTGACCTAAGTAACCTTCGGCGAATTGAGGAACAATATCATATAGCCCATATTTTATCCAAACGCTATCGGAGGTAGATAATGCGATTAGCCTTCCAGAGCTATCAATACTAGCCCTAAAGATATTCCAAAACGAATTATACGCCTTTCCACTTTTACCTTGTAAGTCGATGGTGAACCCTTGCAGATCCACTTCTTGCGACACATTTTGCACACCACCTGTTTTTGCCGGAGGAACCTTTAAAAACATGTGCACAGTATCGTTATTTTTTGTTGTCCCTGGAATTTTATAATCTATATACAACGTGTCTTGCAACGTACTATACATATTCATACGCACCTTACCACTACGAATGAGCATACGCCGAATTTTGGCTTTACCCAATTCATAAATCACGGAGTCGTCCACCACAATTAAATCTTGTTTGGGGAAGCGCGCGATGGCATGATTCGCCGTCAAATTCCGAACCTTGAGTTGCATAATAATAGCTTTGGATGTATCGATAAGAACAGGCGATCCATAACTGCCTGGAGATCCGATTTTTACGATATTACCGACCATAAAACCCTCGATATGCTTTCCTGTTAAGTTATAGGTTCGCGTTACTGTAGCTCCAGCAGGAATCAAAGAAAATGTATCAGAAAACACGAGCTGTCCGCCTATTTTATTTTTCACATTAAAGTCGAGATCTGATACAGGAATTGGAAGGTCGTTATAAATAGAAAGATCTAGAAATCCATTGGTCAAATCTGCTTCTTGAAAAAAAGTATTCGCATCGATGTCCGTAACCTGATTGGATGTATTTGCTGGGATTGCAGGTATTACTGCAGTTTGACCGTGAAGAAGTGTTATTAATTGACCCGTAGTTCCAAGTCCCTGCGCTATTCGTCCAAGAGTAATTTTCTGTTCTAAAAAATTATTTGAAAGGTTCGCCGTTCCTAATTTAGCGGAGACCGTTACCGAGGTGTCGGGAATGGATAAGATATCTTTTATTGCATAATCATAAAAAGGATAACGGTAAACAATATCAATACTTTTATCCGCGTTTACTTTGGCAGTGCTATCTGCGATAAGTTTATCAAAGCCAATCGATGCACTTGCCAAGGGCACTAAAACATCTGTTTCAAAGCCTGACAGTTGTTTCCTGTTACATGCCACGAGAATCAACAGTAGTGACAAAATAAAATACTTGGAATGTTTCTTCATGCAATAAGGACGAGCCAATCTAATTAAAGTTGCAATATAAAGTTTTTTCTTGATTGTAAATCCGACTGTAACACCTCTTAATCGTAAAACACGAAAGGCTATAAAATGCCCTTTTGTAGGATAATAAAACCAACAAGCATAAATCCTCTATATCCCTTTAATAAAAAAGAATATAAAACAAGAAGAAAAACACAACCTTTAGTTATTTGCAAATCAGTATCTTTTAATTACGTTTGCTGTAATAAAATTTATTTCGAATACACTAATGAAAAAACAATTCTTTATTACAATTATTTTTACTTTTTGCACACTGCAATCTCTCTATTCTCATCATGTTTTAACCCTGAGTCCAGAAATAGGCCTCAGCCGTTCAGGCAACATCCATTATACCGCTTATGAAACACTAGGCTACCAAATGAAGAGCAAAAGCGTTCCCAATAACGCGGTATTAATAGGAGTTATACTTCAAAGCGACTTTGCAAAAAAAATCGCGCTCAATACGGGATTACAATACAGTAAATCAGGGGTGAAATTTAACTTTCATGAAGAAGGAGTAAACATAAAAAACAATCTCGCATTTACGGATGACGTAGAAGAAACGCAACACTTTTACAAATTATCTTTGCCATTGACAATTGGCTATAAACTTTTAAAACGCAAAGTAAAATTCAGTGTAAATGGTGGAATCAATGTAAGTTATATTCTTATCGGGAGGTATTCTGAGAAAACGCAAACCACCATCGCCGGAGCAACCGCCTTCACCAGTGAGAGTGGGTCGCTAAATATTTTCAACCCTGCAAGTTTTGAAGTTACGGCAAAGCGCTGGAACACCTCTTTTATTAGCAGCTTGGACTTGGGAGTCACCAAAAAATTAAATTTGAATTTCACTTTCACCGTGAATCCAATCGTTAAATATGCATCGAACAACGGTCAATCATTGATTTTCAAGTATTATTCAAAAAACGATATATCGATAACCTTAAGATATATACTAATAGTTTTGTAGTGTCAAAACTCCACAAGAAGTAACAACCCAATTTTAGCGCAAAAAAAAGCCTGCATTATCGCAGGCTTTCAATTATGCTTTAGATTACCCTAAAGTGATATCATCGGTTCCAGTTTGGGTGTTCTCTGCACCGTCATGCCCTTCTTGGTTGGCTCCATGATCAATATATTCGCGTTGTGGCGGATTATCAAAATCGTAATCCGGCAATTGCTCCTTAATGTAAGAGGTAGAATCGTTAAGTCCGTCCATGAACTTTTTGAAATCTTCTTTGTATAAAAAGATTTTGTGTTTTACAAATCGCTCCTCGCCCGGTCGTTTGGTGCTTTCTGTAATTGTAAGGTAAAAGTCGTTTGCTCTTGTTGTTCTCACATCAAAGAAATAGGTACGTTTTCCTGCTCTGACGCGTTTAGAGAACACAGCTTCTCTGTCTTGTTTGTTGTAGTCGTTTTCCATTCCGGGTAATTAGGTAGTTAATTAAGTTGCTAATATAACGGAATGAAATTCAGATTACCAAATTTTTTGTAAAAAAGTAATCATTTAGAAAACCTACGATAATGTGAGATAATCTCCAAATTAGACAACAATTTAGCTATTGTTTAGCAGAAAGCTAGATTTAGTTTGTCTCTGTTAATGCCAAAAAACATTAAAAAAACCTAAAAATCTTCCTGCTGTTGCCGCTGGCTTATATCGGCATAATAGCCTCCATTGTTCAGAAGCTCTTCGTGAGTTCCGCGTTCTACAATTTCGCCATGATGTAAAACAATAATCTCATCGGCCAACTGCACCGAAGAAACACGATGGCTAATTATTAATGCTGTTTTATCGTGAATTACCTTTTTTAATTCGCCTAATATTTCCTTTTCCGTAATGGCATCGACGGCACTAAGGCAGTCGTCAAAGACTAGTATGGATGGGTCTTTTGCCAAAGCCCTAGCAATACTAATACGTTGTTTTTGCCCCCCTGATAAGGTAATACCACGTTCTCCAATCATGGTTTCAAATTGCTCTTCAAACTCCATTATATTTTCATAAACCGCAGCCTTCTTTGCGCTCTCTTCAATTCTTTCGATACCAATATGCGCCTCATCAGCAAAAGCAATATTGTTTTTTATCTGTTCACTAAAAAGAAAAACATCTTGAGACACATAACCAAATTGCCTTCGGTATTGTTGAAGGTTATATTTTTCTATTCCTACACCATCAGCCATAATACTTCCTGAAGTAGTGTTGTAAATACGTAAAAGCAACTGCGCTAAACTTGTTTTACCACTACCAGTAGCTCCTGTAACTCCGATAACTTTCCCCTTTTGCAACTTCAAATTAATATTTTTCAATGCAATAATTCCACTATCAGGGTATATAAATGAAACGTCTTCAAGCAGAATTTCTTTTTTAAATATAAAGTCATTTCCGGGTTTGTATTCAATTTCGGATGAAGTATCTAAGAATTCATTAATTCTTTTTTGAGAAGCAGAAGCCCTTTGAATAATTGCGGTTACCCACCCCAAAGAACTTACAGGCCATGTTAGCATATTAACATAAAATACGAACTCCGCAATATTACCTAGAGATCCTTTGCCACTAATATATTGAACACCTCCGATGTATATTGTGATTAATGTACTCATACCAATTAAAAACAAATTAACTGGGAAATAGAGCGCATCCGTTTTCGCCAACGAAAGTTGCTTTTTACGATAATCCATAATCTGATCCTCCATTTTTGAGCGCATCGCTGGTTCGCGAGCAAACGATTTAACAAGTCGAATTCCCGAAATACTTTCTTGAACAAATGAGGTGAGATTTGAAAGTTGCTCTTGAATGGCTTCGCTTTTTCTATTAATGATATCATTAACAAAATACATAAGAACGGACAAGAGAGGCAACGGAATTATCACATACCATGTGAGCGTGGCATTCACTTTAAACATGGCGCCGATAATAAGAATAAACGTAAACAATGTATTTAACGCATACATAAGTGCTGGCCCTGTATACATGCGCACGCGACTAACATCTTCGCTAATACGATTCATTAAATCGCCGGTGTTGTTTTTTTTATAGAAGGAAGCCGAGAGCCTTTGATAGTGATGGAAAATTTCATTCTTCATGTCATTTTCTATTCGCCTGGACATTACAATCAATGTTTGGCGCATGAGAAACATAAAGATGCCTCGCAATAATGAGAAGCCAATTATCATTCCAGTAAACCACAATAACTTAATATAAATTAAATTGTCTGTTTGTTCATTGCTAACATATTCAACGACAGCGTCAATGGCATCGCGCAACGACTGCGCAGGATAAACAGAAAAGTAATTTGAAAAAAAGATAAATAAACCACCTCCGAATACAAGCCATTTGTATTTCCAGAAATATTTATTTGTTGCTAATAATGATTTCACTTGAGGCTGCAAAGTTAAATTTTAATCGTATGTTCTGTTCAGTTGAATTATTTCTATAGGTTAAATACATTGAATAACTGCTGTGCTTTGATAAATGAATTACAATAATTATTTTAATAAGTAATATACATCGAATTTAACTTTTAACGTGTTTCAAATTACTGAAACTGTTAATCGCGAAATTAATTTAGCACCAAATAATAAAGCCATTCTCTTTTTGAGAATGGCTTTATTAAATTTTTCTTTAAGGTTAAAATAACCAAGAATTTTTCTACTTATGCCAACGCTGCCGCTCCGCCCACAATCTCACTAATTTCGCGAGTAATTGCTGCTTGGCGCGCTTGGTTGTATTGTAGACGCAATGATTTTAAAAGTTCACCAGCATTGTCGGTTGCCTTATCCATCGCCACCATTCGGGCTCCATGTTCAGCAGCCTGACTATCAAGAATAGCTTTGTAAAGTTGTGTTTTAAGTGTCATTGGAATAAGCGTTGATAGAATTCCGTCCATTCCAGGTTCGAATATATAATCCTTCTTTACCTTTGACTTATGTTCGGCCTTGCTTTCATGAATTTGTAGGCTTTTAACATCAACAGGCAACAAATTCTCCGCAGTTAAAATTTGCGTTGCCGCATTTTTAAATTGGTTATACACCACTAATACCTCATCGGTTGATTTAGCTAAAAAAGTATTAATAACGTCTGTTCCTATTTCAAAGGCTGTTTCAGCATTAAACTTCTGAAACAAGGTTACATTATTATTACCAGTGTTATAACTTGATTTAGAAAAGAAATCGTAACCTTTTTTACCGAAGCAGATGAATTTTATTTTACCGGCCTTGGCATGTTCCTGATATTTCTCTTTAATGATGCTGACTGTAAGTTTTACCACATTAGCATTGAATCCGCCGCAAAGACCACGATCGCTAGTAACAACAACAAAAGTAATATGATTAAGTGCACGTTTTTCCATGTAAGGTGTTAATACATCACTGCTTACATTTTCTCCTAAGCTACCTAAAATGGCATTAATTTTCTTAGCGTAAGGGCGCATCTGAACAATCTCACCCTGCGCCTTACGCAACTTTGTAGCACTTACCAGCTTCATCGCTTTCGTGATTTGCTGTGTACTACTTGTACTTGCGATTCGGATTCTGACTTCTTTTAAATTGGCCACGTTTTAATTGTTAATGGATAATTGATACTTGACAGGCGCGCTGGAATTAATTTTTAAAACTTGGCATTAAGTCTTTCGCTACTGCTTCAAGTTTATTAGTAATATCGTCGTTATAGTTTCCTTTTTTCAACTCAGATAATACATCTTTATGTTTTAATTCTAGCACTTGAAGATATTCTGCTTCAAATTCGCGCACTCTTGATACCGGGATATCGTTCATTAACCCTTTAGTACCTAGGTATATTATGGCCACTTGTTTTTCAACAGTTACAGGACTATATTGACCTTGCTTTAAAACTTCCACATTACGCACCCCCTTACTCAATACTGCTTTTGTAGCAGCATCTAAGTCAGAACCAAATTTAGAGAATGCTTCCAATTCACGGAATTGCGCTTGATCTAATTTAAGTGTACCTGCAACCTTCTTCATCGATTTAATTTGAGCATTACCACCCACACGAGATACCGAAATACCAACGTTGATAGCGGGACGAACACCTGCGTTAAATAAATTAGATTCTAAGAAAATTTGTCCATCCGTAATGGAGATTACGTTTGTAGGGATATATGCAGACACGTCACCTGCTTGAGTTTCAATAATTGGCAGTGCTGTTAAAGAACCTCCACCTTTTACCATTCCTTTTAAAGAATCAGGCAAGTCGTTCATTTTTTGAGCAATAGAGTCATTGGCATTTACTTTAGCTGCACGTTCAAGTAAACGAGAGTGCAAGTAAAATACGTCACCAGGATATGCTTCACGTCCAGGAGGGCGCTTAAGTAACAATGAAACTTCACGATAAGCTACAGCTTGTTTAGACAAGTCATCATAAACAATAAGCGCTGCTCTACCGGTATCGCGGAAAAATTCACCAATGGCAGCTCCTGCGAATGGTGCAAAAAACTGCATTGGAGCAGGGCTAGATGCCGCTGCGGAAACGACTACGGTATATGGCATCGCTCCTTTTTCCTCGAGTGCTTTAACCACCTGTGCAACGGTAGATGCCTTTTGGCCAATTGCAACATAGATACAAAATACAGGATTACCCGCTTCAAAAAATTCTTTTTGATTGATAATCGTATCTATAGCTACCGCTGTTTTTCCTGTTTGACGATCACCGATAATCAACTCACGTTGTCCACGACCAATCGGAATCATCGCATCGATTGCTTTAATACCAGTTTGCAATGGTTCTTTTACCGGTTCGCGATAAATTACGCCAGGAGCTTTACGCTCGAGAGGCATCTCATAAAAAGGGCCTTCGATAGGACCCTTTCCGTCGATTGGATTACCAAGTGTATCGATTACGCGACCCAACATCTTCTCGCTCACATTAATGGAGGCGATACGACGGGTACGAGTAACGGTATCCCCTTCTCTCACCCCTTGGCTTGATCCGAGTAATACAGCACCAATATTATCCTCTTCGAGGTTTAATACGATACCTTTGATTTTGTTTCCAAACTCGATGAGCTCCCCGCTTTGCACCTGCGTTAAGCCATAAATACGGGCGATTCCATCCCCTACTTGCAGTACGGTTCCGGTTTCTTCCAATTCAGCTTCTGATTTGAAGTTCGATAACTGTTGGCGAATTATCGCCGATACTTCATCTGGTCTTACGTCAGCCATTGTACGTTATAATTTAATTTGATTTGAAATTCTAATTTAATAAATGCAGTTTTAAGTTATTCAACTGCCTGGCGATGCTATCATCGAAGAGTTTATCGCCTACTTTAATTTTTATACCTCCAATTAAAGCTGGATCTGTAATAAAATCCAATTCAACTGATTTTCCTGTTTGCTGCTGAAGGTTGTTCACAATTTGCTTTTTCGCCTCATCGTTTAATGGCGCTGCAGTACTGATGTGAGCTGTAACTATATTTTTATTTTCCTTGTAAAGTTCAATAAAGTCATTAGCAATGGCAATAAGGTATTTCTCACGACGTTTTTTTATTACCGTCTTCATAAATACCAAACTTAATTTATTGAAATGTTTGGAAAAAATACCATCGATTACCGCCATCTTCTTGTCGCCATCGATAACTGGACTTTTCAAAATATTAGCCATGGTGTGATTTTCATGACAAACCGAGGCAAACAATTTCATGTCGGCACAAACCAACTCCAGATTACCTTGTTCAACTGCTAAATCGAAAAGCGATAAAGCGTAGCGAGCGGAAATTCTTACTTCAGACATGTTTTGAAACCCTTCTTAGTTTAAATGAAAATCGTTGATAGCTTTATTCACCAGTTCGTCTTGCTCTTTGTTAGACTCCAATTTCTTGCGAATCAATTTCTCTGCAATTTCGATACTATAGGCTGCCACCTGATTTTTCAAGTCAGCAATCGCCGCGGATTTCTCGCGTTCAATATTTTCTTTTGCACTCGCAATCATTTTTTTGCCTTCTGTATCAGCAGAACTTTTGGCTTGAGCAATGATGCTTTCTTTCATTTCCTTAGCTTCACGCAATATTGCTTCACGCTCACTGCGAGCCTGTGCTAATAACTTTTCGTTATCTGCCTTTAGGTTTGCCATTTGCTTCTTTGCTTCTTCCGCCTTATCCAACGCTTCTGCAATAGAGTCTTCTCTTTCGCTTAGCGACTTCATAATTGGCTTCCAAGCAAATTTTGCTAGAATGAAAAATACTATACCGAATGTTACAAACATCCAGAACAATAAACCAATTTCAGGTGTAATTAAACCCATGTTGTATAATTGTTAATTGTAAATTGCCTATTACGAATTATAGCCTAACTATAATCCAAAAGAAACAATTGAAATAAAAAGTGATAGAATTATTTTAATACTACCAAAAGAGCGATAACCATCGCGAAGAAAGCAGCACCTTCTACGAGGGCAGCAGCTAAAATCATGTTGGTACGGATATCACTTGTTACTTCTGGTTGGCGAGCAATAGATTCTAATGCGCTTCCACCGATTCTGCCGATACCAATACCTGCACCGATAGCAGCAATGCCGCCACCCATAGCAGCATAACCCAGAGCAGAAGAAACAGTTTCAGGAGCTTGTAAGATGATGTTGAAAAGTGTCATAAAAATAAAAAATTAAAATGGTTGTTATAATTGATTTTGAAATTCGATTTGAAATTAATGATGTGCCGGCTCTTCTATTGCAGATCCGAAATAAATAGCTGTTAATAATGTAAAAACAAACGCTTGTAAAAATGCTACCAGCAACTCCATAGCAAACATGAAAACAGTGAACATAATTGAAACGATAGACACTCCATATCCAGCAACCGCACTTTTAGCACCAAAAATAAATATTAAGCTATAAAAGGCTAAACTGATAATATGACCCGCTGTTATGTTCGCAAACAATCGCACCATTAATACAAATGGACGTAATACAAATCCGAGTATTTCAATAGGTGTTAAAATTATCAATACCCACTTCGGTACCCCTGGCATTGCAATAATATGTCCCCAATAGTGTTTGTTTGCTATAAACGTAACAACACCTAGAACTATAACTGCTAAGAAACCTGTAATTGCAACATTACCCGTTAAATTTGCCCCTCCTGGAAATACAGGTATTAAACCCAACAAGTTACCAAAGAAGATAAAAAAGAAAATCGTAAGCAGCAAGGGCATAAAGCGATTGTATTTAGGTCCTATTGTTGGCTTAGCAATGTCATCACGAACAAACAATATAATAGGCTCCAACATCGATTGCAATCCTTTTGGTGCTTTACCAGATCGTGTTTTATAACTTCTAGCTACAGTAAGGAAAACCAATAATAACATCGCACCACTTACTAATAAAGAGAGTACATTTTTAGTTATTGAAAAATCATATAATTTCCCTCCATTCTCTAGTTTCACTTTCCCTTCTTCCATTAAATAATCGCCATAAGCACGTTTTTCTTCGTGATGCGGCAGAAACTGAGATGACATAAAAACATCCAATCCCTTTTCTTGAGAATAAATGATACAGGGTAATGGAATCGTGAAATTTCCAGCAACATGCCATTCATGTGCATCGGCAATATGCTCGAGGATCATTTTTCCAGCATTAAACTTCGCTTCTTTCACTGGGTGTTCTATTGGCTCAACAGCACCTACTTCATGCTCCTGAGCACGAACATTTACGCTGAAAAACGTCAGGAACAGCACTAAAAGTGTAAAAACTTTTGCTTTTGAAAAATATGAAACCTTTACTGCCATTGAATTTTACTTGTTTGGATTTTCTTCTATTTCGGGGCGCAAGGTAGGAAAAAGATTAACAATTTCAAACCCTGTGTATAAAAAGTATAAAACAATAAAAACTACAGCCTCATAAAGACTACTTTTTTTGTTGGCAAGAAAGTAAATTAAAACCACCACCAAACTCCCAAATAACCGGATTATCGTGGTAAAATAGAAGGCATTTATAAACTGTTTATTGTTTTTATTTATCCCACGAACCAGCATAGAATAGACCAGCGTTGTTAATGCGGTGAAAAACAAAATACTAAAAAAATAGAACGGAACAATCGTGAATTTTGGAATAATATAGTTTATCCCGAAAAGAGAGAACGCCAAAAAGAGGCTAAATAGCGAAATTTTAATTACAAACTTTTTCATGATAGCCTGATTAGAAAAAAAATTACGGCCAATACCGTTTCAAACCTTATTTTTGCGCAAAATTATAATTATTAATTCATTATTTAACCTTACCCATGAATATTCACGAATACCAGGCTAAAGATTTACTTAAAAAATACGGTGTTGCCGTACAGGAAGGTATTGTAGCTTCTAGCACAGAAGAGGCTGTTGCCGCTGCAACCGCTTTGCAAGCCCAAACGGGAACTCAGTTTTTTGTAATAAAAGCACAAATTCACGCCGGAGGACGAGGTAAAGGTAAAATTGAAGGCACTGATTTTCGTGGAGTAATGGTAGCAAAGAGTATCGATGACCTAAAACAAAAAGCAGCAGGAATAATCGGAGGAAACCTAATTACCATTCAAACCGGTGAAAAAGGGAAAATGGTAAACAAAGTATTAATTGCACAGGACGTTTATTATCCAGGACCTAACCCAACTAAAGAGTTTTACTTAAGTATGCTTCTTGATCGAGCGACTGGAACCAATGTAATTATTTATACCACCGAAGGCGGTATGGATATTGAGGACGTCGCTCATAACACTCCTGAAAAGCTTTTCAAAGAACATGTAGATCCACGTGTTGGACTTCAAGGGTTCCAAGCCCGCAAAATTTCATTTAATTTAGGCTTGAGCGGTGAAGCCAACAAGCAAATGGTGAAATTTGTAACCAACCTTTACAAAGCATACCTAGCTAATGATTGCGCAATGATTGAAATAAATCCATTGTTTAAAACCAGTGATGATAAAATTATTGCTGTTGACGCAAAATTAAGCTTTGATGATAACGGCATTGAAAGACACCCTGATTTGATGGCTTTGCGCGATGAAAGCGAAGAAGACCCAACTGAAGTAGAAGCAAAGAAATCCAATCTAAATTACGTAAAACTAGATGGAAATGTGGGATGTATGGTAAATGGTGCTGGATTGGCCATGGCCACGATGGATATTATTAAACTAAGCGGGGGTGAACCTGCGAATTTCCTTGATGTGGGTGGAACAGCAAATGCAACCACTGTTGAAGCTGGATTTCGTATTATCCTTTCAGACCCGAATGTAAAAGCCATTCTTATCAATATTTTTGGTGGCATCGTTCGTTGCGATCGTGTTGCTCAAGGTGTTGTTGATGCATACAAGAATATTGGGAATATCCATGTGCCTATTATAGTTCGATTGCAAGGCACTAATGCTTCTGAAGCCAAGAAGCTTATCGACGAAAGTGGACTAAAAGTTCATTCTGCTATTCAATTGAAAGAAGCTGCCGAGTTGGTAAGCCAAGTACTTGCTTAAACCATCCCGGCAAAAGCAACTTTAAGATATAAAAAAAGGGCGATTCAGAAGAATCGCCCTTTTTTTATGTTTAATTAACAGAGATGCTTAACGACTTTTTCATTTAAAACTTAATTAACTAAAAACCTAGCATAATACTCTTTTTCTGCTGATTTTATTATAACAATATACATGCCTTTTTCCCAAACTCTAACATCTAGAACCATCGAATTGGACATATTAGTGTTTTTATATATCGACTTACCGCACATATCAATAATTTCAATAACATATCTTTCCGAGCCATTAAATTCAACATTCAAGTATTTATCTGTTGGGGTAGGATAAATCTTTACATCAAAGGCATTGCTTAAATGTTTTACTGCGGTCAACGTATAATTATATTCTAAAGAAACGTTCGAGCATCCATTCGCATCTGTTATTTTAACATAATACTTGCCATCCGAAATGGGCGTGAACGATTGCGACTGCGCTGCAGGAATGATTAACCCATCTTTAAACCACTGATACTGGAATGCTGTTGATGCTGCTAGCGTTTGTTTATCACGTGTAATAAAAGGAACCGAAGGTAGTGGATTTACTTTAATCACGATATCGTTCCCCGATTGATTGCAAACTCCATTTGAAATATTTACGTGGTACCGTCCAGCATTAAATATTTTTAGCGAAGGTAAAGATGCATTTGGGATAATCGAATCATTTCGAAACCATGCGTATATAAAACCTGAAATTGCTTTTGCTTGTAAATTTGCAGAATCGCCAGCACAAAAAGCCAAATTACTCGAAATGATTGTAGCATCTGGAATGGCAAGTACTTTTATTATTGTTGCTAATGAGATATTTTCACAAGCGCCGTTGTTTATTCTAACAAAATAACTACCCGAATCTTTAATTGTGATACTTCGCAATGTTGCTCCTGTTATTAAGATGCCATTTTTATACCATTGATATGCATATGATGGTCCTTGTGGCACAGAAATAACGCAGGAGTCGCCTACACAAAAAGCCAAATTGCTCTTAGTTATTGTAGCATCTGGTATGGCAAGTACTTTTATTATTGCAGCTAATGAGATATTTTCACAAGTTCCATTATTTATTTTAACCAAATAACTGCCAGAATCTTTAATTGTGATACTTCGCAATGTTGCTCCTGTTATTAAGATGCCATTTTTATACCATTGATAGGCATATGATGGTCCTTGTGGCACGGAAATAACGCAGGAATCGCCGATGCAAAACGTAGGATTACCTAACCGAGTTAATGTTACATCTGGCAAGTTGGCTACATTAAACGTTTGGGGTTGTGAAATCACAGAACATCCATTAGCATTGGTAACTTTAACTTTATAAACACCACTAGCATTCACCGTATGATTAATAGCAGTATCATTCGCCATGGCTGTATCGTTTTTGTACCATTGATAGGTATAACCTACTCCACTATTTGCTGTTAAGGTATAAATACAGCCAACCGGTGTGCTAGCCACTGATGCTGTAGGGTAACTATTAACGCTTACATTAACACCATTGGACGTAGTTTGGCACGTTGAACTATTTGTTGCGTTTACAGTATAAAGTCCTGGTGTTTTAGCATAATAAAACGTATCATTAACTCCATTTAATATGGAAGTACCATTATACCAAATCCGATTGTTAGCATTTGCTCCAGAAACAGTAAGCAAGACTGAATCACCTGAACAAATCGAGGTTGCTCCCGCACTCAATAAATTTAATGTAGGTTTTGGGTTTACGATAATTGCGATGGCCGATGAAAGAGCACTACAACCACCTCCATTGGTTACTTTTAGTGTGTAGTTACCTGCGGTTTTGGCATAAAAAGAGCTATTAGTTTGACCTATTGATATGCCATCTAAAAACCAAGTATAAGTATATCCAGCGCCTGTATTCCCTGATAGAAGCACAGAGTCGCCCTGGCAAAATGTGTTAGCGCCAGTAGCATTAATAGAGGCTGATGGATAGGCACTAATATTTATTGTTTTTACAGCCTGCGGTGATGTTCCTGAAGTGTTGGTAATATATAATGAACAAACAGCTGCTCCTGCCGAATTAAATTTAACCCATTGCACCTGTGAAGTTGATGTAGCTGGAATTCCACCAGGGAAAGTCCAATCATATCCGGTAGGTGAATTGGTGCCATTTGCCGTAAATTTCACCGAGTCACCTTCACAAATATTACTAGCAGTGGTAACAATAGTTGCCGCTGGAGGTGTATAGGGTTGAAATGTAAAAGATTTACTATAAATGGTATCGTAAGTGTCACTGTTATTATTGTTTGCAACATTGCCATTTAAATAAAAAGTAACATTCCCTACATTGGTTGTCGGAGAAGTCCAATTGAAGCTCCAATCAGTGCTATCTGTGTACGATGAAGTTGTTCCACTGTTTGTTTGCTCCATATACTGTTTGGTTCCAGATAGCACCCGTTTGGTTCGCGTGGCATTTGTAACGGTAAACGAACCTGCCATTGTGTTTGAGCTATTCAAGGCAATCGTTTCGAAACCATAACGAACACAGTTTCGAGTGGCTAGCTTTACTGTAATTTGATATGTGGTGTTTAGCGCATATCGACCATTTGGCATATTAGATACTATTTGAACACTACTATTATATGCGCCGCCATTGAGGCTGATTCCTGAATGACAAGCCGTACAATTGCTTTCACCTGGAGCGCCTGTGTAGCCTACAGGCGGACCACCTGCATTGGAAATCGAGCTGTTAACTATAAAACAAAATCCTATAAGGGATAAAAAAAACACGATTGATCTTGGAGTGTAGAATTTCTTCATTGAAATAAAATTAAAGTTCAAAAATAGCATCTAATGATCACCGAACAAGCGCAGCAAAGCTTTTAACAAAAATTACAGCAACTTTCGCATCCGAAGTTAACGTCTCTAAAATCCAGCAGCACTTAGTTCACTTGTACTCCATGCTTTTGCTTTTTCTTTAAACATGGCTTTTGTTGTGCTCCAGGTTGTTGCAAATAATTCGGAATTACGATACATCTCTAAATGCTCAGGCGTTTTCCAATGGCTTAAGGTAAAAAAGACATCAGAACAGGAAACATCTTGAATTAACTTAACGCCTTCACAACCTTCCTGTGCTGCAATTTTTGATTTTACCGATTCAAAAAGCTTAATAAACGCATTGGTTTCCTCCGTTCTAAAGTGCATTTTCACGATACGTATAATCATCCTAGTTTACTATTTAATATTTAAAGCGTTGATAATGTTTTTTTAATCCTGCTTAGGGGATTATTCCATTTCAAAAATAATGGACGACTTTTCGTGAAGTCCAAGAAGCTGACTAGCATTGGCATTATGAATAGCGATTTCCAATAATCCCATATTATTTTTAATACATACGCATTCTCCATCTTCTACATCATAGTAACTATTCATTACACCTTTAAAAACAATATCCATTGGCAAACGAATTACAACTTTTCTACCCCGGAGATGGCGATTAAGTTCGTCAAAATGAAGGTTTGTTATGCAATTACCATAATTATCAATAGCAATTATCTGGGCTGTTATTCGATTTCCAATGATACCCGGTAGTTGATGTTTAAAGGTAACAACGTTTGCTATCGGTTTAAACATTTCAATTGTTTTTGTGCCATTCAGAATATGTTTCGCCGCAAAAGCAAACTTCTCATATCGACTTTGATTTTCAATCGACGAAGTGACAACTTCAAAAACTTGTGTTTGGACATCGGGGAGAACTAACGAGAGTACGCCATTATCGAGTGCTATAAAATGCTGATTCTCATGCTTTGTATATAACAGTCTTTTATACAGCACGAAGCTACTATCAACATCAATGATATGTAGCGTTTCCGCAGGAAAATAAGTAAATGAATGTTGCAAAGAAAAGGCGGCCTGCTGAATATTTCTAGAAGCGATATTTGTGTTTATCTCCGTGATTACAACCTCACTAAACGCACGGTATAATATGCCTTTGAATGCTGAAACATAAACGGATTCACGTCCGGCATCGGTGGTAATGGTAATATGGTGGTGCATTGTTTAAACAGTGTGGGTAAACTGTGACGGTAAAACTATCACAATAATTTTTCTCTTCTATCTTTGTGGCAAAAATAAATTATATTTATTCATTTTTAATTTATAAAATTTAACATTGATAGAAAAAACCATTTCTCTAGAAGAAATCGAGCCTGCGGCATTTTTCGGCCCCAACAACGTAAACTTAAGGCATCTTCAGAATCAATTTCCGAAATTGAAGCTAGTAGCACGAGGGCACGACTTAAAAGTAATGGGCGAAACTCTTGAAATTGAGCAACTTCAACATAAAATCACACAACTAATGAACTCCTTACAAAACAACGGTACACTTTCCGAAATTAAGGTAAATGAGATTCTTGAAAAGTCAGATTCTGATATTGTCCAGGCTGATGGTGATGTTTTGCTATATGGTCAGGCGGGCAAGGTAATAAAAGTGAGAACTGCCAACCAACGACGCTTGGTAGAGCATGTGTCCCAGAATGATATTGTATTCGCTATTGGCCCGGCAGGTACTGGCAAAACTTATACTGCTGTAGCCTTAGCTGTTAGAGCTTTAAAAAACAAAGAGGTAAAACGCATTATACTCGCTAGGCCAGCAGTGGAGGCAGGCGAAAATTTAGGCTTCTTACCCGGTGACTTAAAAGAAAAAATTGACCCTTATTTGCGACCACTCTACGATGCATTGGAGGATATGATTGCGATGGATAAATTAAAAATGTACCTCGAAAATCGCACCATCGAAGTAGCGCCAATGGCTTTTATGCGCGGTCGTACCCTCGACAATGCCTTTATTATTTTAGATGAAGCACAAAATGCCACGCAACTCCAGCTTAAAATGTTTTTAACCCGGATGGGGCCCAATGCCAAAGTCATCATCACGGGCGACCTTACGCAGATAGACCTTCCTCGCAAAAGCATGAGTGGCTTGTCTACCGCCATACAAATTCTTAGTAATATTAAAGGCATAAAAATACAGCATCTAGATGTTACAGATGTTGTGCGACATCGACTTGTAAAACAAATAATTGAAGCATACAACTTTACCAATCCGGAGAAAGAAATTTAAAAGCCGAACTGAGAAATAGAATATTATTATTCACCTAAAACCACCCATTTATTATGTCAGAAGCATTAATGTCAACTAACTTTTTCTTCCCTCATCAAAAAAACTTCATACGCGGGAAAGTGAGAGATATATACGAGATTGGAGAAGAGCATTTGGTCGTTATTACTAGCGACAGAATCTCTGCCTTCGACCATGTGCTCCCAAAAGCCATTCCATATAAAGGTCAAGTATTAAATCAGATTGCATCGCGATTTTTGCAAGATGTAACCCATATTGTCCCGACTTGGCTAACCCACACGCCCGACCCAAACGTTTCTATTGGTGTTAAGTGTATTCCATTTAAAGTAGAGATGGTAGTGCGTGGTTATTTAAGTGGCCATGCTTGGAGAGAATATCAAAGTGGCAAGCGCTTGATTTGTGGCTCGCTTATGCCCGATGGCATGAAGGAAAGCGATCGATTTCCAACACCATTAATAACGCCATCGTCTAAAGCTGAAACAGGTCATGATATTGATATGACGCCACAGGAAATAATTGACAAAGCCTTAATGACGGAAGCGCAATTGCAGAAAGTAATGAACATCGCTTTGCAACTTTATGATTATGGCAATAAAGAAGCGAATCGAAAAGGACTCATTTTAGTTGATACCAAATATGAGTTTGGAACCAAACAAGGCGAGATTTATTTATTGGATGAAATTCACACCCCTGATTCCTCGCGTTATTTTTATTTAGAAGGCTACGAAGAACGTCAAAAAAATAATGAGCCTCAAAAGCAACTATCAAAAGAGTTTGTCCGTCAATGGTTAATAGAAAAAGGCTTTCAAGGCTTGGATGGTCAAACAATACCAACCATGACTGATGACGTTGTATCGTCGATTACCAATCGTTATATTGAATTATTTGAGAAGATTGTGGGCAAGGCATTTGAAAAAACGGATTACACAAATGCCACTGAACGTATTGAAAACAATATATTGGCCTGCCTACAAGATATTGGCTATAAATTTTAAAAAACTATATTTGCAAATCAATCAAACATCAAATACAACCCAATGAAACGAATCTTACAACTTATGCTATTAAGCCTTTTGGCGCTTCAAATAACTGCCCAAACGGTAACTACCTTTTCGGGAACTAGAGGGTCAGCAGGAAACAGCAACAACGTATCTTTATCAGCCGCCTTATGGTCGCAACCTAACAGTATATGTGCAGATGGCAATGGCAACCTTTGGGTAACCGACGATGGCAATCATTGTGTAAAAATGATTCAAGGCACCACCGTTTATAATCGTGCTGGGTCTCAATTTATTCCAGGAACACCTGGTGCATACGGCTATGCGAATGCCTATAGCTCATCGGCAAAATTTAATGCCCCGAAAGGCATTGTTTGTGATGCTAACAACGTAATTTATGTATGCGACTATAATAATAACGCTATTCGCAGGATTGATGCATTTACAACCATTGGAAATTCGCAAGGCGTTACTACTTTATGCGGTGCCCCAGAAACAACTGGAATTGCAGTCAAAGGCACTACCGATGGTGTTGGTACAGCAGCGCGTTTTGATGGCCCTAATGGCATCTGTAAGGACAACTCAGGCAACCTTTATGTTACCGATGAAAACAACAGTAGTATTCGTAAAATTGTAATTTCAACAGGTGCAGTTACTACCCTTTGCGGAAGCGCCAGTGGCACTGTAGGCGGTCTTGTTGATGGTAGTTTTGCTACAGCTAAATTTAAATGGCCACGTGGCATTGCCTTTTCAGCCTCCGAAAATGCACTTTACGTTTGCGATTATGGCAATGGCAGAATCAGAAAAATCGATTTAACAGCACAAACCGTTTCGGTATATTTAGGTAGTACAACAGGATCAAGAAATGGCTTTATGGGTAACGATGGAAATCGCTTAACAACCGCCAACTCTCGCAGCACTGAAGGTATTGCCATCGACTATCAAGGAAATATTTTCTTTAGTTCGAGCAACAACGCCAACACAATCCGTAGAATTGAAAAAACGACCGGCAATGTATTAACTTTAGCTGGCTCTCATCAGGTTGCCGCTGATAATGATGGTTTTTATACCAACTCTCGTTTTAACTTGCCGATGGGCATGTATTTAACGCCTGATAAAACAACCATGATATTATGCGACAACACCAATGGACTAATTCGCTCGATAGACTTGCGTCCTGTTGCTGACTTCCGCTCTAACTACACCTCGTTATCAACAGGAGCGATTGCTACCATTACCGACACCAGCTTAAGTATGGTAAACAGTTGGAAATGGACCATTACTCCTGGCACATTAAATACAGACTATCAATTTGCGAATTCAACATCCGCAACGAGTCAAAATCCACAAATAAAGTTTCTAACCGCTGGAACCTATACCATCAAAGACTCCGTAAATAACCCATATGGTGCTGCTGTAAAAATAAAACCAGCTTACATTGTTGTAAGCAATGGCACGGGGCAGCCAACAGCTGATTTTATTGCCGATAAATTATGGGGGCCTGCCAGCACTATCTTTACTTTTACAAATCAAACTACAAACACAGCTAGTTGCACTTATTCATGGGCCTTTAATCCAGCCACTATTGCATATATTAACTCTACCACCCAAAACAGCGCTAACCCTCAAGTGCGTTTTACGACAGGAGGATATTACAGTGTAACTCTAAATGTGTCACATCCTACATTCACAGTAGCACCTAAAGTGAAAACCAACTATATTTATATTACTGGGGTGGGTATTAACAATTCAGGAAATTCATTCTCGTTTGAGGTGTTTCCAAATCCCAACAGTGGCAACTTCACCATACGCACTAATGAAAGCCTTAAAGGCGCTACTGCCGAAGTAATTGACCTGCAAGGGAGAAGCTTAGCAACCATGAATTTAGAGAACACCATGGAGCAACAAATTAATTGCAAAGGATTAACCTCGGGAATTTATATTCTAAAGGTTAAGGCAGATGATAAGATTTCAACACAAAGAATTGTAATTGAATAACCTTTCGCTAAATCTAAGATAAAAAAAGGCTGGTTTTGATTAACTGGCCTTTTTTTTACTTTGCAATATTATTACTCGTTATTATGGAACAGGATCGTAGCCATGACCACCCCAAGGATGACAGCGCAAAATTCGTTTTATTGTAAGGTACCCCCCTTTAATAGCACCATGTTTTTTCACGGCCTCAATTCCATATTGTGAGCACGAAGGCGCATAACGGCAAGCATTGGGAAGCAATGGAGATAGTAAGAGTTGGTATAGCCTGAAAAGCTTTATTAATGTCCATTTCATGACTTGTTAATTTCTTTAATGAGCTTATTTATAGAATTAACCATGGCATCGTTGATGGCTTGAAAAGAGAGTATTTCTGGAGCAATATAATTAATATGAAGCAACAATTGTTTTTCTTTCATTCCGTCATACAACACATGCTTGTTTAATCGGTATGCCTCGCGCAAAAGCCGTTTAACGTGATTACGATCTACGGCGCGCTTGTACCTTTTCTTCGCTACTGAAATTAAAACTTGGGAATGTAATTTTGGCGGCAAGGGTGCTTCGCGCCAAGCAAAGATAATAGGAAAAGTTAAAAATGAGGGATTGCCCCGTTGCATCAAGGCATCGATAAGGATTTGGCTACAGAGCCGCTCATTTTTAGCGAAAGTGTGTCGCACGATTTTTCAAAAATAAAAAAGGCAGTTAACATTTCCTGCTAACTGCCCTTTAAGTGTAGTTATTTACAAATTATCTTTTATGAGTTCCTTCATCAGAAACGGTAAGGCGTTTTCTGCCACGTGCACGACGGGCTGCCAATATCTTTCTGCCATTTTTAGTACTCATACGTTCACGGAATCCGTGTTTATTTCTGCGCTTACGGTTTGATGGTTGGAATGTAATTGACATATTCGATATACTTTAATTTGTTGCCTATTTAAAAATGGGAGTGCAAAGGTAGAAAAATTAACGAAATAATGAAATCTTAGTAGAATTTTATTTTACGAGCCGCAAAGATACACATGCGAAGTAGAATCAATCCGTGCTTGAAACGACTGATATTGGTGCTTCCGTAGGTTCTTTCCTTGTAACGTATTGGAATCTCTATTATCTTCAAATTTAGCTTATAGGCGCCAAAAATGAGGTCGAAATCGCCAAAAGGGTCGAAATCACCAAAAAACTTCCGATTTGAGATTAATTTCTCATAATCTTTTCTAAAAATCACCTTGGTACCGCAAAGGGTGTCCTTGAATGGTTGCGATAGAAGCCATGTGAATGCCAAGCTAAAAAATTTATTCCCCAGAATATTTAGAAAACGCATTGCATTATTCTCCATTTGATACACCAGGCGAGATCCGTTAATGAAATCGCCCTTGCCAGAGGCAATGGCGTCATAAAACTTCGTTAGGTCCTCAGGAGGCACCGTAAGGTCGGCATCTAAAATCATCAGAATATCACCTGTGGCCATACCAAAGCCCATCCTAACGGCATCACCCTTGCCTTTTCCCTGCTGTCTGCCAATTTTAATTGTATGGGTGTTTTTATACTTGTCCGCCATTTCTTGGATAGTAGCCCAAGTGTTGTCAGTACTGTTTCCTTCTATAAATATAAGCTCCACTCCCTTTCCCATTTTTGGAAGTCGAGTAATGGCATTCTCAATATTACCGGCTTCATTGCGAGCTGGGACAACCACGCTAACCGTGAATTCTTTTTCGGAAGTGGTTAAACTTTCAGTGTTTTGACGAGCAAAAAGAAACCTATTGATGCATAATAGATTAAACAGCGGAAGTTGCGCAAGTACTTTATTTGAAATCCACGCAATAAGTGGGATATTGACCGGTGAAATTTGGCGCTTCGCCGTTTTATAAACATCGAAACCAGCAACAAACAATAGATTCGATAGGTCGGCCTGCGTGAGCCAATTTTGGTCGGGTGTTTTTAATTTAAGGCCTAATTTCTCAGAAAGTTTTAAAAGTGGCTCCCAAAGGTAGCTATAGTATGTTACAATAATTTTTGTGTCGCGATGACACAATTGATGTAAATTTTGAAAACACTTTTGAATATCATCGAGATAACCGGTGAGATTCGATATAATAATGACATCAAACTTTTCTTCTAAAATGAAATTTTCAGCATCCATCAATTGAAATTCTAAATGAGGATAGATATTTTGCGCATTTGAAATCATGGCCTGACTAAAATCCAGTCCTAACTTACGCAAACCATTCATATCGTTGAGCATTTCACCGTTACCGCAACCAATTTCAATAACACTAGATTCAGGATGAATGAAATAATTGCAATACTCCGTAATATTATCCCAATAATATCTATTCTTCTTGCGTATCAGTAATCGCTGGTTCGCAATGGAATTAAAATACTTTAAAATTTGATCCTTCATTACTTCTTTTCAATAACTATGGTTACAAACATCGCAAATTGTTTAGTTATTCGTAATGCCAGTTTTTCTAGTACCCTAAAAAACCCGAAACTAAACGAAGGCACCATTTGAATTTTCGAAACCCCTCCGCTTAAAATATATCGAATAGGCATTTGATATTCTATCTTATTAATGACTAAATGTGGAAACTCTTGTTCAAATCGTTTGCGATCGCGTTCGAATACAATATATGGCAATGCCTGATTTGAACCACTCATCGGGCCACTTTCAGCGATCCGCCAATCTCCATTAACATCAAAAGGTTCGTGATGCATCTTTGTATAAATAAATTTACCCCACCAGGTATTCGCAGGCTCAATCATTACTATGCGCCCTCCAGGAACCAATACCCTATTGGCCTCCTTTAAAAAAGCTGTACTATCTGGGATGTGATGAAAAACGTTAGTCATGAAAATGGCGGCAACACTATTATCTTCAAATGGCATGTTTTGTGCAAGAAAGACTTGATCAACAATTTCGGAAATATTGAGAATATCAGAGGTAATAACCTGCGGTATGACTTGTTTCAAGAATCCACCACCAGAGCCTAGTTCCACCCATTTACCCAAAGGTACCAACGGTATATGCTTTTGAAAAATACTATACCATTCCGTATATATTTTTTTTAGAAAAGGTTTCGACAAGATAACTTCTCTATGCTGCAAAGTGCGACGCGGATCATCGATATCAAAATGGGTAGAATGTTTTAAATCTAAAATACTCATGAAAGGCAAAAATAGAAAATGTAATTTTGTAAATTAAATTAATTTACCTCGTGCGATTTAAATCAAACACCTTTTTTCTATTTCTAGCATCGCTCGCGGCCTTTCTGTTTTTTTTTATTGTAAAATGCCTTCATTTTTATCGTTCCGACTATACTGGCGATATCTTCACTCATTTCCAACTAAGCAGAGATTGGCTCCTCGGAAAGCCATTGTTTTACGAAAATAGCTATGGCTATCATAATAAGTTTCACAATTATTTTATTGACATATTACTCGCTCCATTCACATACTTAATGGGTGTTTACGGGCTTTTTGTGGCTTTTTTTGCGCTCATCATAGGGGCATTGTATAACATCCTAGTTATGTTGGAAAGAATTGGCACAAGCATTCAGACGAAACTCTTGTTTATTGTTTTTTACACATCGCCACTCACCTATTTTATTTTACATAATGAACATTATGGCTTTCATGTGGAGATGTTACTCCTTCCTTTAGGATTACTCTTTACCTCTGCCTTGCTTCAAAATAAACTTTGGTATTTGCTTTGGGCGATTTTTATTTTACTTGTTAAAGAAGATGGAGCAGCCATTTTATGGAGCTGTTGGGCCGCAATATTATTAATAAAAAAGCAGTGCCATGCTATCTCTTGGGGTGTTTACCTTCGTGAATTCTTTTTAATGTCAGTTGCTTGCGCTTTGCTATTTATATTTGGTTTCGCCTGGCTCAAACACATGAACAATGGCGGTGAAACACGTATGGGCTGGGTAATGCAATCCTTGCAAGAACAGCCTCGAGAGACACTTCTTCTTTCCTTCAACTATTTAGTGAAACTTCGAATACAACTTACGGCACTCGTTATATTAGTAATTTATTTTTATGCCGGCTGGAAGTTCACATTAGGTGCCATCATTATCTCTGTTCCAATTCTTATATTAAATTTTTTGTCGGGCACACTTTATTTCGATGGCCGAGACTTCATGATAAAGAACTTTTTCTCGATACTCTGGACCCCTCGCTTAAGTCAATATTGGGCCTATTGGTTAAGTATTTTATGCATTGCACTTACCTTAAAACCTGCAGTTTACATTTACCCAAAGATGCTGAGAACATTGGTGTGTTCAGGATATGGAATTTTCGTCTTTGCATACCAAATATTTTTCTTTCGAAACTGTTTTGTGACTAGGCTGGATTTAGTTGAAAATATTAAAGAGGCTTTTCAGCCCAACATTGAATTTACCTTAAATCCAGAATTTAAAGATGCCGCTGCCATTGCTAAGCAGCTACCTGATCATTATCCTGTAGCTCCGATGTATCGAGTTTTTGGTGCTTTTTGTCGCCAAGATATCATTTGGTTAAATGCTCTTGACAATGCATTTATACCACCACGTATGATACTTGCAAGCTATAATAAAGAAGAAGTTCCTGATGTTACGACATTTATGAAAACGCCGTATTTTATGCTCTACCAGCAGCGTTTGCATATTTATTGCGAAGCTCCTGACACTATATTTATAGCAAAAGCAGGATTAATTGGAGATTGGCAAAAAGTAAAAAGTTCGGAGAACTAAAGATTATAGTAGCTTATACTTTAAATGCTTGCCCCACCTTCCAAATTTCCTCAAAAGCATTATAAAGCGGAACAGGGCTCAAACGAATTACATTCGGCTCGCGCCAATCGGCAATAATATTATTTTCGAGCAACCTATTAAACATGCCTTTACCATTTGCTTTAAACAACAAGCTTAACTGACAACCACGTTCCGGGGCATTCGTAGGAGTTATAATCACGAATTCATTTTGCGTATTGGCATCCTCTAAAACATATTCCAGATAGGCGGTGAGGAGCTCGCTTTTAGCTCTTAGGTTTTGCATTCCGGCGCGTTCCATAATCTCTAAAGAGGCTTTATGTATTGCCATTGGAAACACCTGTGCATTGCTTAGTTGCCATCCTTGCGCTGTTGCCGAAGGCTTAAATCCCTTTTTCATCTGAAAACGAGTCGACTCTTCATATCCCCACCAACCACCAAAACGAGGTAACGTTACATCAGTTGCATTTCGCTCATGAATAAAAACTCCAGAGGTTCCTCCTGGTCCGGAGTTTAAATATTTATACGTACACCAGCATGCAAAATCTGCATTCCAATCGTGCAATTTTAAATAAATATTTCCGGCGGCATGAGCAAGATCGAAACCTGCATAGGCTCCGTTTTCATGTGCTGCGACAACAATTGCGGGCATATCAAAGGCTTGACCTGTATAGTAATTAACACCGCCAAACATTACGAGGGCAACGCTATCGCCATGCGAATGAATTACATTAATGATATCTTCTGTGCGAAGTGTGTACTCTCCTTCACGTGGAAAGACTTCTACAATAGCATCGTCAGGATTAAAACCATGGTGGCGGACTTGCGTTTCCATAGCATATTGATCCGATGGAAAGGCGCTGCACTCCATAATTATTTTATAACGCGTTTGTGTAGGTCTATAAAAAGTCACCATCATCAAATGCAAGTTCGTGGTTAAATTATTCATCACCACCACTTCATGAGGCAAAGCACCTACAACATGGGCAGTTCCATTTGTTAAAAATTTATGATAATGAAACCAAGGGTTTTTACCTTCGAAATGCCCTTCAACACCAAGTTCCTGCCAATCAGCAAATTCCTGCTCTACAGCTGCGCGAGCCGCTTTTGGCAGCAAACCCAAAGAGTTTCCACAGAGATATACTTTATCTTTTAAGGTATGAAATTCATCTCTAAAGGAGGCTAACTTATCCTGAGCATCGAGGCCCCTTGCAAATTCCGGTGTGTTTTGAAATTCCATGATGCGAAGGTAGTGAAAGAGGTTGTAATTGCGAATGACGTTGGAGCCGTTTACTTGTTCAGCTTTGCTGGCTTTTTATGAATTATCCAAGCATTACAAAACAACAATATCGGATAAATAGCCGTTTTATAACGGGCAGTGCCGATAGCCAATGATGAAACACCTGCAATGTAGAACACTATTATCAAGGCAAGTAATTTAATATTCAATGGCACTCGCTTTGAAAAAGCAAAAACAACCAAGCCTACAAACAGCATGGCATTCCATAGTGTAGTTAAAACATTAATAGCAAAAAGAGCCAGGGGTTGGCCGGAGACGTAGCTTTTTATGCCATTTAAACCATTTACATTTAATTCTTTTATAAAGCTTTTTGGTTGAGAGTCGGGAATGCCCATATATCCATTAACAAACTCTCGGCCCGGAGCAAGAAAAAAGTTAACCACACCTTGCGCATGAAACATGGAATAACTTGTGATATTGGAAATTAAAACATGTGTACACGCACTGTCAACGAATTCATACTGGCGTTTGAAATCGGGCTGACTTAAACTCAATCTGTAAATTTCATTCTTATAAACATAACCACTATCATTTCCATATTTCATGTTTAAAAAATTGGTAGTGTTATATGCCCAAACATTAAAAACCTTGCTCGAATTATAATGATAATAACCTGTATTTTTATAATTGTTAGCACTTACACAAAAAAGAACGAGCGGCATAATAAGTGCACATGCCAGTATGCCTCCTTTTCTGCTAATTCTAAAAAAAACAAAAATAGCCACCAAAATATTTAAATAAGCAAAATACATTAAAGCCGGCTTGGTAAGAAGCGCTAATGTTAAGAACAAGGTATAATAAAAAAAGAATTTTGAACGATGACCAGCAACACCTTCTAAAAAAGAAAAGAAAGCCAAGGTTAACAAGCTTTGAAACAAGATATCGCTAAAAACACTATTACATAAAACAAGTTGCACTGGGTTTAAAACTAAGGCCAGAATTAAATAAACCGAAAGCCTCCCCTCGCTTGTATGCGGAATAAACTTTAAGATGTAGCGACGGAGCAACAACCAACTGAATACACTCAACAACGATTGAAAAAACAATAGTACATAAGCACTATTGGTGACATACATTGTGATTAATATAAATATGCTATAAAGCGGTGGGCGAAGAGAGTAGTACTCTGGCAAATGAGGGAGCTGACTCCATTGAGCCGCATAAAAACTACCATGATGAATAAGATTATTCGCTTGATTGATATATTCATAGCTATCATTATTTAAGTACGTTTTAAAAAACAAGCTGCCAATAAAGTATGCCAGATGAATTAGTACGACATTAAAAACGAAAATTTTTTGAGATCGCTGCATGAAGGAGTCAAAAATACATTAAATCATGGAATAGAATAAAGAGCTCATTGGGAATAAAAAATCACCAAATTAAATCTCTATGTTTTTTGCTTTTTCTTTTTCGCTGCAGGAAAAAGTACATTATTCAAGATAAGTCGATAGCCTGGAGAATTGGGGAACAACTTCAAGTCTGTGGGTGGCTCCCCCACTTGATGCTGGTAATCTTCCGGATCGTGGCCGCTATAAAATGTCCAAGTGCCTTTTTCAAATTCACCATGAATATAGCGTGCTTCACCCAAAGCTTTATTTTCTCCCATTACGAGCACATCCGTTTTTATTTCATTACTCCTAAACGCTGTTGTTTGGCCATAGAAAGCTTTTATTACTTTGGTATGATCTTGACAAAGCATAGCCGGAACTACATCATATTTGGCACTATAATCAAACAAACCAAACACATCATTTTCTTCGCGCACCTGCCCGGCTCTTTCCATTGGCACATCAATAGTACTATATTCATATACCATTGGATCTTTAATAAGTTTAAAGTCGTGGAAGGCAAAGCAGTTATTGAAATTTAGTTTATTTTCTGAATTCGGATCACTGCCGTCACCATCAAAAACACCCTCACAAATATCGACACCATCAGCAGCAAGAGCAATATCATAGGTGTCTGTGGCACTACACATGGCAAACAAAAACCCGCCACCACTTACAAACTCACGGATTTTTTTTGCAACTGCTAGCTTTAATTCGGACACCTTTTTAAATCCATGTTTTGAAGCCATGGCTTCGGCCTCCCTTACTTCAGCTTGATACCAAGAGGCGTTTCGATATGCCCCATAAAATTTTCCATATTGACCGGTAAAGTCCTCATGATGAAGATGCAACCAATCGTATTTTGCTAAATCCGAGTTTAATATTTCGTCGTCGAACACCACGGTATAGGGTATTTCAGCATAGGATAGTACAAGAGTGACGGCATCATCCCAAGGCTGTTTTGTTTTAGGGGAATACACCGCAATTCGTGGTGCTTTTTGCAATTTCACAGTCTCCATATTTACTTCAGGCTGCGCAATCTGAGTGTGAATATCAAGCACTTTGCTGTCGGATATTTTTTCGAAGGTGATACCGCGAATCAAGCATTCTTTTTCGATCTCGTCACTAAAGGGCAGCAAAAAACTACCTCCACGATAATTCAGCAACCATTCCGCTTCTAAATCCTTTTGAAGAATCCAAAACGTAACACCATACGATTTTAAATGATCTTTCTGCGCCTCGTCCATAGGAACCAAGATTGAAGCCGCATCAACTTTAAGTATTAAGCAAAAACCGAGAAAAAATAAAAATAACTTTTTCATTGTTTCAAAAATAAGAATTGAAAAGCAAGAAAAGCAGTAATTAACAAATAATAAATTTAGGCATCCACACGACGTTTTATCTATAGCTAACTTTTCTTTATTGTTAAAGTTTAGTTTATCCTATAGGTAAAGTCTTTTTCAGTAACCTCAGCGTTAAAACCATCCTTCTTAAGCGCCAATTGAAATGCCTCTAAAGATTTCTCGTCGCCATGCACTAGAAATAGCTTTTTTAGTGATTTCGCATCGTATAATTTCGCGTAATCCATTAACATTTGATGGCCAGGATGGGAACTAAAAATATCTGTACTTGCGATGGTACAATATTTCGGTATTTGTTTGCCGCGTATTGTCACGTATGGGTCTGGTTGTTTTAACTGCCATCCCAGAGTACCCTCTGCGCAGTATCCAGCAATTAGGATTTCGCTCTGTGGGTTTTGTAAATTATTATAAACGTGTTCCACGATGCGACCACCTTCAACCATACCAGCAGCGGAGACAATGATGCAAGGTTCATAATGACTCATTATGGCTTCACTTTCTCGCATGTTTTCGACTTCCAACATAAGTGGAAAATCGAAGAGACTTCCATTTGTTCGCAAAAAATCACGTGCATCATCGTTGAGAAGCTCATGATATTTAGTGTAGATGGACGTACTTTCTATCGCTAATGGGCTATCCACAAAAACCTTAATATTATTAAACCGCCCTTGTTTGTATAGCTTATGAAGTGAGTATAAAATTGCTTGGGTGCGTCCTACACTAAAAGCCGGAATAATAAGGCGGCCGCTTTTATCGATACATGTAGCCTGGATGTGGCGCATTAAAATATCCTCTGGACTTTCCGTATCGTGATGAAGCTTGCCACCATAAGTGCTTTCACAAACCAGATAATCCAAATTTAGCATTGGAGATGGGTCAACCACAAGATTCGCATTTACCCTTCCCAAGTCACCAGTAAACCCTATTTTTATTTCCTTATCTTTTTCTTCAACACGAAACAAAACGCTCGCTGCACCTAGTATATGGCCGGCAGGCACAAAGGTAAAGTGCATTCCATCTGCAATTTCTATTTCTTTATTGAAATTAAATGTCACCATTCGGCGCAATGTTTCCATAACATCTTTTGGTGTATATAATAAGTCGGATGCATTGGTTGCTTTTGGCTTCCGACGCTTTCCTTTCGTATTGTTTTTATTTAGTTCACTTAACTGCACATTAACACTATCCATTAAAAGATGTGAGCAAAAGTCGTAGGTAGGAGCCGTGCATAAAATTTGGCCTGCATAACCTTGTTTCACCAAATTAGGCAAGTTGCCACTATGATCAATATGAGCGTGTGTAAGAATAACGACATCGATGCTTTTTACATCGAAATCAAAAAAACGATTATTGTCTGTGAGTGATTTCTTCTTGGTTTCGTAATCCAGTCCACAATCTATTAAAACCCTGAACCCATTTTCCAATTCTAACAAGTGCATGCTTCCTGTCACTTGACGCGCAGCACCGTATGATATAAACTTCATTTATGATTTTTTACTGATTAAATTAATCCTGCAAAAATCGTCAAAATATGTGAGATAATGGTCAATTATGTTTGAGCACATGTGGTCCGATAAGGCTATCCTGCAATGGAGACGCCAATAAGTCTTCCAATTCCGTATGTAATTAGGGCTGCTGTGAGGCCGAAAAAAACCTGACGTAACCCAGAGAACCAGACACTTTTACCTGTGAAGAGCGTAATTGATGCTCCGATAACAAAGAGTCCGACAACACTAAAAGAGAGGCTTAAGAGTATGGCTGTTTCACCACTAGTGAACATAAAAGGCAATACCGGAAGAACAGCACCGAAAGCGAAAAGAACAAAAGAGGCAATTGCGGCCTCCCACGCCGACCCACTCAATTCATCCTTATCGATATTGAGTTCTTCTTTAATGATGGCATCCAAGGCGGTTTCTTTATTTTCAAAAACTTTATGCGAGAGCGCCTCAGCAGCAGCAAAGTCCATGCCTTTGGCTTGATATAGCAAAACCAATTCTTGACGTTCTTGCTCTGGCGAGCTTTCCATTTCTTCCGCCTCCAACGCAATTTGTTTTTGATGCAATTCAATTGAGCTTTGCACTGATAACCATTCGCCCAGCGCCATTGAAATTGCTCCTGCCAATAACCCTGCAATACCAGTGAGTAGGATGGTACCATTGGAAACGGCGGCTCCAGCAACACCCATAACCAAACTCATATTCGAGACCAATCCGTCGTTGGCGCCCAAAACTGCCGCTCGAAGTGCATTGCCACCTACAGATTTATGGCGACCTTCGAACTTCGAAATTATACTCCCGGTTATAGGCAATGAATGACGTTTCGTTACCTCTTGCATTATTTGAAGATGATTTGTTTCAAATCCATTCGGCTTTTCACCAACATTCAACTTGCCTCTTATAGTAGCATGAGCGATTTGCTTTTCCGTATCCGTTAGGCTACTTAGAATAAAATCGTACCCAAAAACCTTGCCCAGTTTTATTTGAACATTAGCTCGCCTACTTGGCGGTGGCATTAGAAATTCAGGACTCATTGAATGGATTTTAGCCAGCATATTCTGTGCATGTGAATCTTCGATTGCCGAAAGTTTTTCGAAAATTTTACTTGTTGTTTCGTCTTTGGTTAACGCAGCCAATTTCTTATAAAAAAAAGCCGTATCGACTTCTGTTTGAATTTGTTCTTCGAGTTGCTTTTGCATGGTTCCCTTGCTTTAAATAGCTTCACAAATTTAATTAAAAGTAAAACAAGAAAAAGTGAGCCTCGTCATTGACACTAAAAAAAGAAGGTAAAAAAAGCCGTTGATGATTATTCAACGGCTCTTCAATTTATTATTTCTTTTTCTCGACATCGAGTTTAAAAGTCATTGGATTTGTAACCTTCTGTTTAAGAAGAGCTATTTTAAGCACATCCATCATATTGTCGACAAAATGAAAATTCAGTCCTTTCAGGTATGACGCATCTATTTCATCGATATCCTTCCTGTTGGCTTCACACAGAAGAATATCTGTAATTCCGGCACGTTTTGCAGCCAATATTTTTTCTTTTACACCTCCAATAGGAAGCACCTTTCCACGAAGTGTAATTTCGCCTGTCATCGCTAATTTATCTTTCACTTTACGTTGTGTAAATACCGAAGCCAAAGAAGTAAGCATCGTCACTCCAGCACTTGGACCATCCTTTGGAACAGCACCAGCAGGAACGTGAATATGAATATCATATTTTTCAAATATCTTGTAATCGATATTCAAATCTTCCGACTTCGACTTCAGATAAGTGAGTGCGGTTATGGCACTTTCTTTCATCACATCACCAAGTTGGCCTGTTAAGGTAAGTTTGCCATTTCCTGGTGTTAAACGGCTTTCGATAAAGAGAATTTCGCCACCTACTTGCGTCCATGCCAATCCGGTTACAACGCCAGCAGTATCGTTATTATGGTATGAATCGTGTTCTATTTTTTTCGCACCAAGCACCTTAACCACATCCTCTTCGCTTACACTCCTGTTGGCTTTTTTATCCATTACTATTCGCATAGCAAAGGCACGAGTAAGCGCTGCAATGCGTTTTTCGAGACCACGAACACCACTTTCACGCGTGTATTCGTTAATAATAGTTTCGAGCACTTTATCGCCTATAGCAAAATCCTTCACCTTCAAACCATGGTCTGTTCTTTGTTTCGGAATTAAATATTTCTTAGCAATCTGCACTTTTTCTTCCTGTGTATATCCATTAATTTCGATTATCTCCAAACGGTCTAGCAATGCAGGCTGGATGGTATCTAAGGAGTTGGCCGTAGCGATAAAAAGCACATTACTTAAATCGTAATCCAACTCCAAATAATTATCATAAAAAGTTGAATTTTGCTCTGGATCTAGCACCTCAAGTAGTGCAGATGATGGGTCGCCACGATGATCACGACCAATTTTATCAATTTCATCGAGCACCATCACGGGGTTGTTCGTCCCACCTTTTTTTATATTTTGAACAATTCGACCAGGCATGGCGCCGATATATGTTTTACGATGTCCACGAATTTCAGCTTCATCGTGCAAGCCACCGATGCTCATGCGCACATATTTGCGACCGATTGCTCTGGCAATGGACTTGCCCAAGGAAGTTTTCCCAACTCCAGGAGGCCCATAAAGGCAAAGAATAGGACTCTTCATATTGCCTTTTAACTTCAGCACAGCTAAATATTCAAGTATACGATCCTTGATTTTCTCTAATCCATAATGATCTTCGTCCAAGATTTTTTTAGCATGCTTTAAGTCAAAATTATCTTTCGACTTTTCGCTCCAAGGTAAATCTAAAAGCAATTGCAAGTAATTCATCTGCGTACCAAATTCCGGGCTCATGGGGTTAATCCGTTGGATTTTCTCCATTTCTTTTTGGAAATGTTTTGCAACATATTCCGCCCATTGTTTTTTAGCAGCACGCTCCTTCATATTGGCAATTTCGCGATCCGGAGTCTCGTGTCCCAGTTCATCTTGAAAAGCCTTAATTTGCTGTTGAATAAAGTATTCCCGCTGTTGCTTGTCGATTTCCTGTCGCGCTTTATTTTGAATTTCGGTTTTCATTTCCAGCAATTGCAGGTCCTTCGTAACTAAGTTCAAGACTTTTTCGGCACGCTCCTTAAAATCAGCTATTTCTAGGATACTTTGTTTTTCTAATAGACTTACACCAAGGTTGGAAGAAATGAAATGCACCAGAAAAATGGGATCGTTAATATTACGAAGTGCTCCAACAGCTTCGGAAGGGATATTCGGCGAAAGTGCAATAAATTTATTTGCAATTTCTTTGATAGAATCCAAAAGGGCACTGATTTCCCGATCTTTTTTATCAATTTTACTTTCTTTAAGCTCGCTTACCTTGGCGGTTATGTATGGCTCGGTGGTTACCACTTCATTAATCTGAAACCGTTTCTTACCTTGAATAATAACCGTGGTGTTTCCATCAGGCAATCGAAACATTTTTAAAATAACGGCCACCGTTCCAATGGTGTTCAAATCTTCCACTGTTGGTTCCTCTACATTGGCATCTTTTTGAGAAACCACACCCACAATTTTAGTTGTTTTGTGATGGTCTTTAATTAACTTTATCGACTTATCGCGCCCAACAGTGATGGGTATTATAACCCCTGGAAATAACACTGTATTTTTTAAAGTTAATATTGGAAGAACCTCAGGAACCTTGATGTTCGTGTTGCTTAAGTCGTCACCAGAAATGGGAATAAACTCAAAACTCTCATTTTCGTCGTCAATAATATTTGATGATATGATTACCGGCTCCTTGTTATCGTTGCTCATGAATAATTAATTTTTTATAAGATAACACGACAAAACAATAGCCATGCCATGCCAAATATATGCGTTTTTGTCAGATTTGGCACCTTTAAAGGTGACAGAACCCTATGTAAATTTCAAAAGTTGCGCTTAAAAACAGCTTAGAAAAGCAAATTTGTTTCGTTGATAAATTTTAAAATTTCTGCTTGCCCAACAAACGGCAATTCAGATGATGTGAGAAATTGCTGGGGTAATTCCTCCCAATATTCTAGGAGCGCATTTGTAATTACTTTAGTGTTTTTTTGATAGGAAACCTTACCCACTTTGTCGGCTTTGGTGTATACGATAACAAATGGCACACCATTTTCGCCTAGATTATTCATAAAATCCAAATCATTTTTTTGCAACGGCAGTCGCAAATCGAGCAAAACAAAAACACACATCAAATTTTCACGTTGCATCAAATAGTTATCAATCATCACCTTCCAGTTCGCTCTGTCAGATTTTGATATTTTGGCATAACCATAACCAGGTAAATCCACCAAATACCATTTTCCATCTACTTCAAAATGATTTATTGTTTGTGTCTTTCCTGGTGTGGATGAAACTTTAGCCAATTTCTTATCCCCCATCAGCATATTTATCAAACTAGACTTTCCGACATTACTTCTTCCAATAAACGCATATTCCGGTTTGTCGGGCGGTGTTAGCTTTTCAACGACAGTTGCGCTGGTTAAAAATTTAGCAAAGGGCATGAGATTAAATGGGATTTAAATTGTTTTTTAGACCTGAACGGAATCCAAGCGTTCTTTAAGTTTCTCTACAAAAACAAGTGTGGCGGGGCAACGTGGCACATTTTCGGCAATTACATACGACACCTCATTAAAGTCCTTACGTTCAAAATGCGGGAATAGTCGGCAATCGGCCGGACGAATTTCATATATAGAACATTTATTGTCTTTTAGATTCAGGTGTTGACATGGTGTATTTTTGTTTACGATATCGCCATTACTTTCATCCACCTCCAAATATTTATCAAAATACTCCTTGGTGGTCATTCCTACATGAGCTGCAATTCTTTTTATTTCCACCTTTTTAAATGTAGGTGTCATTTTAAGGCAACAATTGGCACAAGCTAGGCAATCCACTTCCGACCATGTTTCTTTGGCCACTTCGGCATTTGTTTTTATTAACCCTCTTGGTGCTTTTTTTTCAATTTTCTTAAGAAACTTTTTTAATTCTTTTTTCTTTTGCGCTCCACGGCGTTCAAATTTCGATACAATCATTTACTAAATTGGAATTTATAAACTATTAAAATTTAAGACTGAATTTTTGGGCGAGTTGTTGTAAATCCTGAACTACACTTTCGTGCAAAGGTATGCCTTCTATAGCTCTTATCTCTTCCATTTCAAACTCCGGCTCACCAGGTATTATTATAGGCTGATCTGCGCTTTTACGTTCTGCATTTTTAAAGGCATCAATCCATTGGTCCATGTTATGCTTAAAATCATCGGCTTTACGAAAGGCATCAACACGAATAGCACCAACAAAATGACCTAAACCTTGGCCAGGTAAATTGGCCAATGGCTCCAAAAAAGCAACAAATGGAGGCACCCATGGTCCGTAGTTTGCACCACTAAGCACTCCGCAAAAAACATCGACTACGCCACTTAAACCGAATCCCTTATGCGAGCCATTGTCGAGCGAGCTACCTAAAGGCAAGAGAGAACCTCCGTTTTTCAGCCCATTTGGATCACTCGTGTCATGTCCTTCCTTTGTTTGTAACCACCCTAATGGCACATCCTTCCCTTTGCGCTGCGCAATTTCAAGCTTGCCATTGGCGGCAGCACTGGTCGCCATATCCACCACCATTGGTTTGTGTTTCCCGGCAGGGAAAACATAACACATCGGATTTGTTCCCAACATTCGTTGTGTACTATGCGTAGGTGCCACGAGCGGACTAGCATTTGTCATTGCAATACCAATCATATTGTGTGGCAGTGCCTTTAAGGCATGATAAGCCGCAATCCCAAAATGGTTACTATTCGTTATCGCTGTAAAGCCACAACCATAAACCTTTGCCTTTTCAATTGCGATATCCATCCCGAACGGCGCAGAGATTAGTCCTAACGAGCGATCAGCATTCAGCGTTGCAGTTGTAAAAGTTTCATGTTCAATAGAAAATACAGGATTCGTATTTATTCTGTTCTTTTCCCATAGTCGCACATACCCTGACAAGCGTGCCACACCATGAGAGTCAATTCCGCGCAAATCTGCTTTTAGCAAAACATCGGCAGCCAAAGCAGCGTGTTGTCTATTACAACCCATGGCTTCAAAAATTTGAATGGTAAAAAAACGAAGTTCTTCCTGAGCAATTTTCATGACGGTTGCAAAAATAACATGCAGAATTTATAAACCTAATTTAAGAAAGCAACAATCCGAATACCTTTTGGTAACATTTTGATAACATTGAGTTAAAGGTTCACTAACCTCAGGCCGGTAAATTCGAAATGTTTTTAATCCATACAAATGAAGAAATTTTTTATTGCGATTTTATTATTTGCCAACATTTTAATGATGGCCCAAACAATTACTCCTAAAGGAACTATATCAGGTAAAGTTATTGACCTAGCCTCCTCAGAACCACTTACGGGTTCGGTTATAACAATAGAAAACACCAATTTAGGAGCCGCTGCAGATGTAGAAGGCAATTATTTAATCAAAAATATTCCTGCTGGAACTTACACATTATTATGTAAATCACTAGGATATCAAAGCAAAAAAATAGAGGGTGTAGTTATAACGGCCAGAGAACCATTGGTACTAAATATAACCATGGAAGAGCCCAAAAGCGAAGCTGTAAAAGAAGTAGTAATAACCGCCACAGTGGATAAAGAGAAAAACGTGGCATTACTTGTAGCACAAAAAAACAGTGCCACGGTTAGTGATGGCGTTTCGGCTGAAAGCATTAAAAAAACACCAGACAAAACAACAAGTGACGTATTAAAACGTGTTAGCGGAGCCAGTATACAAGATAATAAATTTGTTATAATACGCGGTTTAAATGACCGATATAATGCTGCGTTTGTTAATGGTGCACCTTTACCAAGTTCTGAAAGCGATAGAAAGGCATTCTCCTTTGATATTTTCCCTGCTAACCTGTTGGATAACCTTGTTGTTATAAAAACAGCAACCCCAGACTTACCTGCAGATTTTGCTGGAGGTATCATTAATATTACCACCAAATCTATTCCGGATAAAAACTACAATTCATTTTCTATTTCGAGTGGCTACAATTCAATAACAACATTTCAAGAAGGTTATACCTACAATGGAGGTAAAACAGATTGGATAGGACTTGACAATGGAAAAAGAGCATTGCCTTCTAACTTGCCATCTTCAGAGGAGATGGGAAAAGCTTCCATCATAGAAAAGGGGAAATATGCCTCGTATTTATCCAATGATTGGGGATTAAAAACCTTTAATGCCCTACCAAACTTAAGTTTTCAATTTACGAATGCGCATACTGCTAAAATTGGCAAAATGGATTTTGGGAGTATCATTGCAGCAACTTACAACAATACAAATTCATTCAACAGTTCTGTACGTCGGGAATTCGATGATGCCACCACGGTTGGAAGCAAGGCGCAACAGCAATATGAACTGTCTGACAAAATTTACAGCAAACAAATATTAGCTGGGGTATTAGCCAATTTCTCATTGCGAATTAATGAAAACAATACCCTTGGATTTAAAAATTTATTCAATGTTAATGCAGAAGATAAAGTAACAAGGCGAAATGGAATTCGTGACTATGAATCGAATCCTCAACTTTTGGAAGTAAGTGATGCACGTTGGTTTACAGAAAATAAACTTTACACAGGACAATTTACCGGAGACCATTTCTTGACAAAATCGAAAGTAAAAATTCATTGGATTGGATCGATGAGCAACATTAATCGATCTATTCCAAATTTACGTCGTATGATGTATACAAAACCTTCGGCAGCAACTGACCCTAGTGAACCTGCGCCAGTATTCCAAGCGTCTATACCACTTTCCGGAAGTACGCCCACCACTGGTGGAAACATCTTCTATTCCAATAATAAAGAGAATCTTTATAGTTTTAATGGTGATTTAACTCTTCCTATCAATAACAAAAAAGAAACAATAAAATCGGATTTCAAAGTTGGAGGTGGTTATCAATATCGTAATCGTGATTTCAATGTTCGTCAATTAGGTTTAACAAAATATGCGATTATTGGAGGAGGAACACGTTTTGATGAAAGTTTGCTATTACTGCCTGAAGACCAAATATTCAATACAACCAATATGGGTATACTTTCTAATGGCATGGGTGGCTTCAAATTAGAAGAACAAACCAAATTAAACGACTCATATAAAGCCAAATCTTCTTTAATTAATGGCTTTGTAATGATGGATACCCGAATAAGAGAAAAAACAAGAATTATCTATGGTGCTCGTTTGGAAAGCTTTAATATGGCTTTGCATACCTTTGAAGATGATGGAGCACCTATCGATACTAGTTTTAAAAATGTGGACGTGCTTCCATCTATAAATTTGGTTTATGCTATAACAAAATTTCAAAATATTCGTTTGAGCTATTCTAATACCGTATCTCGCCCAGAATATAGAGAGATAGCACCTTTCGGTTTTTATGATTTCGTTACTAACTATACCGTTCGAGGAAACCCTTCTTTGAAACGCGGGTTGATTTATAATTTTGATGCACGCTACGAAATCTTCCCAGGAAAAGGTCAAATATTTTCTGTGAGCTTGTTCTATAAATCGTTTAAAGATGCCATAGAGCAAGTAACCATTGCCAATACCACCCCAGAGATTAACTTCAGCAACGTAGACCATGCTAAGAATTACGGGATGGAAACTGAGGTTCGTATCTTACTTAGCAGTATCTTCAAAGGAAAAGCAACGAATACTTTATTAAATAGCTTAACAGTGTACACGAACCTTGCACTTATTAAATCGGATATAAGCGTGGCAGACATTGCAGGTTCCTCAGCAGAGAAACGACCACTACAGGGCCAATCGCCATTTATTATTAACTCAGGCTTGCAATATGCTAATGACAAAAAACACTTTAACGCATCACTTTCCTATAATATTATTGGACGACGTATTGCTATTGTGGGTAATGCCCTGGAACCAAATATATGGGAAAACGGACGTTCGATTATTGATTTTCAACTTGCAAAAACTTTTTTAAAGGACAACAACCTTGAAGTTAAAATTAACATCAAAGATGGTTTCGCTCAAAAACAAATATTCTATCAGGATACCAACAAGAATAAAGTAATGGACAGCAACTCCGACAATATTATAAGCGATGTAACAACAGGAAGAGTTGTTAGTGTTGGCGCTGCTTACAAATTTTAAGCAAAAGAAAATCTATAATATACTAAGTCGCTAAGAATTTCTTAGCGACTTTTTTTGCAAGATTAAACAATTCGCAAAAAACCTTTAATAACAAATACATAACATGGCATTAACCTTAGGAACATGTTGAGGGAGTTATTTTGCAGTACAAATATCACAAAGAAATTATTTAAAATGAGAAAATTCTATTCAACCTTAATCGTATTGTTAATTTGCGCTACTACATTTTCGCAAGTTAAATTTTTTGAAAAAGTAAGCTACAGAGGTGCATTTGCCCCAGGTAAAGCCATGTGGACTGAAGGCTGGTGTAATTGGGATCCACAAAACACCGTTTATGGAGCTACCAACAAAACAGTAAACGCAGATATCACCACCAACACAACTTGGAGCACAGGCGATATTATTTTATTGCAAAACAAAGTTTATGTTACAAGTGGTGCAACACTAACAATTCAACCTGGTGTTATTATTCGTGGTGAGAAAGCTACAGAAGCAACTTTAATTGTTTGTCGCGGTTCAAAAATAAACGCAAAAGGAACAGCTACAAATCCAATTATTTTCACATCTAACTTCGCTGCAGGCGCAAGAGGATTAGGAGATTGGGGTGGTGTAGTATTGTGTGGAGCAGGTCTTATTAACGCTGCTGGCGGAACATCAATAATTGAAGGAGGTTTAGACGCTGTAAAAGCAAATTATGGAGGTAATAACAATAATGACAGTTCAGGTGTACTTTCTTATGTACGTATAGAATTTGCAGGATTTCCTTTTCAACCAGACAAAGAACTTAACGGTTTAACATTTGGCGGTGTAGGTTCTTTAACACAAATAGATCATATCCAATGTTCATTTACTAATGACGATTCATTTGAGTGGTTTGGTGGTGCAGTTAATTGCAAATATTTAGTGGCTTACCGTGGCCTAGATGACGACTTTGATACTGACTTCGGTTACGGTGGAATGAACCAATTTTTATTGGGTGTTCGCGACCCTTCAATTGCCGACCAATCTGCATCTTCAACATCAGAAGGATTTGAATCAGATAATGATGCTGCAGGATCTGAAGCTCAACCTTATACTTCTGCTAAATTCTCAAATGTAACGTTAATAGGACCATACAGAGGAAGCACAACCAATACAATAGACCCTAAATTCCGTCGAGCAATTCGCATCCGTCGTAATTCTTATATCTCTATTTATAATTCACTATTAATGGATTGGACTTCTGGTTATCATATTGATGGTACGGCATGCGAATTAAACGCATCGACAGATAGCTTACGTTTTAAAAACAATATTATTGCTGGAATGCCCACAGGAAAAAACTTACAAGTAAATGCTGGAACATTCAACATTTACAATTGGTTTGCAGGTAAAAGTAACGACACATTAGCTTCTACGGCTGGCTTATTAATTACACCTTACAACTTTTTAACTCCTGATTATCGTCCAGCTACTACATCAGCAGCAGCTACAGGTGCAGACTTCACCGACGGACTAATAGCCGCTAATTCGTATACACCAGCATCAATTGGTATCAACAATACGATAAACACTATCAAAGCTTTAGTTTACCCGAATCCATCAAATGGAAGCTTCGCTGTTTCAGTAAATTTGAATCAACCATCCGATGTGATGGTTACCGTGTATGACCTATCAGGTAAAATGGTTGCTTCGCAAGTTGCATCTTTCAAAAACGGAATTAACACCATCAATTTCAACGAAACGACATTGACCACAGGACTTTATTTGGTGAAAATACTTACTAACGATGGTATTGCTACTCAAAAAATTGAAATAGAATAATTTCGTAAAAAACTCTTCATGTATAATCGTAACCCTTCCGTGAACCGGAAGGGTTTTCCTTTTTTAGGGAATTCAAAATAATATCTTCTACTCTGAAATCTTTATCGTAATATTGCGTTATAGATTACGGAAGTTATGGGAGCAAGTAAAGCTGGAAATTTCACAGAAAAGCAGAATGATATTGCCCTTATGGCAAAAGCCATGGGACACCCTGCTCGCATTGCAATAATAGAATTTCTGTTAAAAGCCGATACCTGCATTTGCAATGACATCGTTAGCGAATTGCCATTGGCACAGGCTACAATATCGCAACACCTGAAAGCATTAAAGAACGCAGGGCTTATTAAAGGCAATATTGAAGGCAATTCCATCTGCTATTGCATCAATGAAAAAAACATGATTAAACTCCAATCCTATTTCGCCAATATAAATTTTAAAATGACGCAAAAAAAGGAATGCTGTTAATTCGAAAAACTTAAATTTTGCAACACGTTAACTTTAAATTACTCAACTATGAAACTTTCAGAAATCAAAAACAAACTAGCCACTACCGAGGCTCTAAACTTTCGTTTACCGAATGGAACCTATGTTCCTGAATACTTTCACATTACCGAAGTTGGCATAATTACCAAAGACTTTATTGACTGTGGTGGAACCATGCGTCAGGAGAAAGTGGTAAACTTCCAATTTTGGGAAGCTAATGATATTGACCACCGCCTCAAGCCTCAGAAACTATTAAACATTATCGACCTTTCAGAGAAAATGTTGGCGATGGGTGATTTTGAGGTAGAGGTAGAATATCAGTCGGATACCATTGGGAAATACGGTTTAGATTTTAATGGAAAAGACTTTGTTTTAACACAAAAAGAAACCGCATGTTTGGCCGAGGATCAATGCGGGATACCTCTTGAAAAAAGAAAAATAAAATTAGCTGACCTTGGAACGCCGGCTGCATCGTTATGCACTCCAGGTGCCGGCTGCTGTTAACTCAAAGCTAAAAATTACTATGACATTAAATAAAGGCACTCGAACCCAGCAAAGAAAGACGCTCGGATTTCTTGATCGGTTTTTAACTTTATGGATTTTTCTAGCCATGGCTTTGGGCGTAGCTATTGGTTACTTTATCCCTTCTTCCGCCAACCTTATCAACTCGTTTGCAACCGGTACAACTAATATACCTTTGGCCATAGGATTAATTTTAATGATGTACCCTCCTTTAGCAAAAGTACGTTATGAAAAAATGGGTGAGGTTTTTAAAAATACACGTGTTTTAGGCGCATCTTTACTGCTCAATTGGGTAATTGGCCCGACATTAATGTTCGTATTGGCCATCATCTTTTTGCAAGGCTATCCATCCTATATGATTGGATTAATCCTTATTGGACTTGCACGATGCATTGCTATGGTGATTGTTTGGAATGAGCTAGCAGAGGGGAATAGAGAATATGCAGCTGGTCTCGTCGCTTTAAATAGCATTTTCCAAGTTTTACTTTATAGTGTGTATGCCTATCTATTTATTACCTTTTTACCACCATTCTTCGGAATTCAGGGATTTGAGGTAAACATTACTATTGCACAAATTGCGAAGTCAGTGGCGATTTATCTTGGCATTCCCTTTGCCGCCGGTATAATTAGCAGGTACTATTTTATAAAAATTAAAGGAGAAGAGTGGTTCGAAAAGAAATTCATCCCACGCATTTCACCGATCACTATAGTTGCTTTGCTTTTTACCATCCTCATTATGTTTAGTTTAAAAGGAGAACTTATGGTGCAAATTCCGTTAGATGTGATTCGCATTGCTATTCCACTCTTGCTTTATTTTATAATAATGTTTTTAGCAAGCTTCTTTCTTGGTAAATATTTAGGAGCTGACTATTCGCGTACCGCCTCAATTGCATTTACGGCATCCGGCAATAACTTTGAATTGGCCATAGCTGTTGCAATTGGTGTTTTTGGAATAAATAGTGGCGAAGCCTTTGCAGGCGTGATTGGCCCTTTAGTAGAAGTACCTGCGTTAATAGCCTTGGTAAACGTTGCCTTTTGGTTGCGTAAGAAATATTATGTTGGCATTTCTTAGGCCAATCAAATATTTATTAAACGAAGAACGCGAAATCGTTAAGGAACAACCATTAAACATTAAGGTTTAGTTATTTCAACTTTCGTTCTCCAAGAAATGATAATGGATTGATACGCTTCTTTGGTAAAAGGCCAAAACGCTCTATAGTATTGTTTTTGATGTATGTTACCGCCTCTTCAATATTATCAGTTACCATATAAAGGCCGAGATCGAGTGGTGAAATTGTGTTTTTCTGTTTCAAAATTTCCACATAATCCATCAGTTTTTGATGGAATTCTTTATCGAAAATAACGATCGGGAAACTCGAAATCTTTTTTGTTTGTACCAAGGTTAACGCCTCGAAAAACTCATCGAGAGTGCCAAATCCACCAGGCATAACCACAAAGGCATAAGAGTATTTAATGAGTAGCGTTTTACGCACGAAAAAGTATCGAATATTGACACTTCTATCGAGGTAAGGATTTGCATATTGCTCCTTTGGCAACACAATATTGCAACCTACCGACTTCCCTCCTACCGACTTGGCCCCTTTATTCGCAGCCTCCATTAGACCAGGGCCACCTCCAGTCATTATAGTAAAACCAAGTTGTGCTATTAAAGCGGAGAGCCCTTCGGTCACTTTATAGTATGGGTGCTCTTCTTTAAAACGTGCTGAACCAAAAATGGTGACACAGGGCCCGACAAAATGCAGAGCACGTAAACCTTTCATAAACTCAAAAAGCACAGCATTTAGGAACTTAAATTCTTCCCAACGTGACTGCGGTCCTTCTAAAAATTCAATTTCTTTGGTGGGCATAATAAAAAGAATAAAGATTAAAACGGAAACGAATACAAGGTAAAGTAAACAAAAAAAGCTGCAATTAAAATTGCAGCTTTTAAGGATGTGGAGTGGGGCGGGATTGAACCGCCGACACCAAGATTTTCAGTCTTGTGCTCTACCAACTGAGCTACCGCTCCATTTTTCGAGGTTGCAAAGATACCAATAATTCATTTATCTACAAAATGAAGATTACATTTTCAAGAGAATTAATATAACTATTTTGCACCGCACAACGCTTAAACCCTTTACTGAATAAACTTTTAAACCTAGTCTAGTATCACAAAAAAAACAAATCAAATGCATCCAAACGCATGAGAATCAGACAATATCTGATGCTATTTTTATTTTTTTACCTAAAAACGAGAATCAAGAATTACCTTATCTTTGTAACTATGAGTAGGATAATGGCCATCGATTATGGCACGAAACGCATGGGTATTGCCGTTACCGACAACCTACAAATTATTGCGACACCGCTCACCACAATTCATCCTAAAAACGCCCTTGACTTTTTTAAAACTTATTTTCAAGAAGAGAGGGTAGAAACCATCGTTTTTGGAGAACCCAAGCAAGAGGACGGAACAGCTTCTGATTCGGCGGTACCATTGAAAGCTTTTATAAACCTTTTCAAGAAACATTTTCCCAATATCCCAGTAGAGATGATGGATGAACGCTTCACAAGCCGCATGGCATTTAAAACAATGATTGATGCCGGCCTAAATAAGAAACAACGAAGTGATAAAAGTTTAGTTGACCGAACCGCTGCGGTTATTATTCTGCAAGGTTATATGTTAAAAAAAGAGTTACGATAAAAAACACTTACTTCAACTCCAAGCATACCACATTTTCGACATGACTTGTATGCGGGAACATATCAACTGGTTGCACCTGCATAACTTTATATTTTTCATCTAACAATGCCAAATCTCGAGCTTGCGTGGCGGCATTGCAACTCACATAAACAACGCGTTTAGGTGCCGCGTTCATAATTGCAGCAATTACATCGGTATGCATACCGCTACGAGGAGGATCGGTGATTATCACATCGGGCGCACCATGGGTTTCGAAAAAGGCAGCGGTGAGCAAATCTTTGATATCGCCAGAATAAAATTCAGTATTTGTTATTCCGTTCAACGTAGCATTCACCTTAGCATCTTCAATAGCTTCCGGGACATATTCCAAGCCAATTACCTTTTTGCATTTATCTGCAATAAAACAGGCTATGCTTCCTGTTCCAGTATATAAATCGTAAACAACATCGTCTTTCGATAATGCTGCATATTTTTTTGTTATCTCATATAGCTTCGTTGCCTGAGGCACATTAACTTGAAAGAAAGCTTTAGGTGAAATTTTAAATTGTAGCGCACCAATGTTTTCCATTATGTATTCATTGCCAAAATAGGTATTCACTTTTAAATCCGTAATCGTATCGTTACGCTTCGAATTAATAACATAAAGCAACGATGTTATTTGAGGGAATTTATGCCTCACGGCCTCTAGAATTGTCACTATCGCTTCTTGGTTATCCTCTGAGAACATCAAAATAAACATCCATTCGCCTGCTTGATTATTTCTAACAATAAGATTTCGTAATAAACCCACCTGATCTCTTAAGTTAAAAAAGGTAAAACCATTTTCAATAGCAAAGGCCTTCACGAAATTACGAATCTGATTACCTAAGTCTGCCTGGAGATGGCAGTCTTCTATATCGAGCACTTTATCGAATCGTCCGGAAACGTGCAAGCCCAATGCTTTATGCTCCTCCACATCAAGTTGCGCCAAATTGGGCACCCATTTTTTGTGTGTGAAGGAATATTCCATTTTATTTCGATAATAGGTTTCATTTTCCGACCCTAAAATAGTGTTAATTTCGGGTAGCGCCAACTTACCAATATTCACAAGAGATTCCTCAACGGTAATTTGTTTTAGTTTAAGCTGCGCTGCATATTTCATTTGTTGCCATTTACAACCACTACAATGGTTAAACTGTGGGCAAAAGGGTGCACTATAATCATCTCCCCTGCTATGAAATTGAGTAACTTTCGCTTCTGCGAATTTTTTCCGTTTCTTGAAATATTCTAAATCCACGACATCGCCAGGCACAGTGCGTTCGGTGAAAACCACCATGTTGTCGATTCTAGTAATGCACTTGCCTTCGTTAACCGCTTTTTCGATACTAACATTTTCAAACTTCATAGAGAAAAAAATTAAGGCGCGAAGGTAAGTCTTAAAACACAATCCTTAAAGGTAAGGTGTAAAAAATGAAATACGGAAAATTAGAACATTAAAAACGTGCTACAACTTCACAAATTTGGTTACACTTCGTTGGCCATTTTCGATGAGCTCAAAAATATAGTTTCCTTTTTTCAACTGCGAAACATCCGTTGTTTCATTGGCTTGCACTGACTGTGAGAATAGTTTGCAGCCTTGCATATCGTATATGTTTACTACTCCACTATGCAATCCTTGCATAGATAGAACGAGCGAAGCAGGGTTTGGAAAAACACAAAACTCATGAATAACCTTCGGTGTATTTTTATTTATGCCTGTTGTAAGCGAGGTGCTTTTAAACATACCTCTGCCAAAGGTAGCCAAATAATACGTGGAGCCCTTCCAAGGCTGACGTTTGTCGATATATTGACGAACCTGATAAACAGCAACGCGCGACATACCCGTATTTTGTTCACTCCAACTTAACCCACTATTAAATGTGGCAAATAATCCATATTCCGTGCCAACTAAAAAGGTACTGCTATCTCCATAATCGAAAGCAACATCATAGCATGGGAATGCAGGTAAATTACTTTGCACCGAACTAAATTTCACATTTGCAGAAATGTCATCCGCATTACGTGAAATAAAAACATGGTCGGTAAAACCATAGTTACCTGTGGCAATTAAAATCCGGTTTGGATACAACAAGTCGCATGCGACACCCTGCACACTCGTTCCTAAGGAATTAAGAGAAAGTGAATTAAATTTGATGCCATGCGTTGCAGGATTAGCACTAAACGTCTCATCAAACACGGCGGTATTAATCCCACTTACGCGATATAGCGCATTGCCAACACCAAAGAACAACATATCTCCATCGGTACTAAATTCGACACAATTGACATTACCATTAAAAGAAGCCAATTTATACCATTTTGAGCCACCAGTAGCGGCAAAATTGGTTGCCCCTTTTGTAAAGTAAATTGCCCCTCGCACTCCGATAGCAAAATACGAAATGGTATCGTTGGTAGTATGCTCCCATAGCGTAAATGGAGAGCTAAATTGACCATTTCCACTTCCAGAGAAACCACCACTGGCATCTCCAATATATTTTAAAGCCTCGTCATCATAAAAAGGCTGCATAGCTCCATTGCCTTTATTCCTTTTTAGATTTGCAAACTGCGACTCAGCGAATTTTGTTTCAGCCACATCGTGCCAACCTGACTCACAAAAAAAACCATCACCACCCAAAATATTGTATGATGACTTAACTGTATTACCGAGTTTGTTAATGTATTGCGTTCCATTATCTTGAGTGCCTCCTACAACATTTTCTTCACGCGAGGCCGACATGCTATAAAACTGTGTAGTGGTATAAAGTTTTAAGGCAGAATAAAATGATTTTGCTTTATCGTTACTTTTGTAAACGCCTCCATCGCTTCCGATAACAATGGTATATGGATTGGTACGTCGATCGATGGTTATATTATGCAAATCCGAATGGATATTTGTGCCTGTGCGCATAAAATTTGTACCCGGGCCATTCCATTCCCAAAATGTAACACCACCTAGAAATAATCTATTTTCGTTTTCTGGATCCACAGCGCTACAGATGTCGTACCAGCCTTGATCATTGAACGGATTAAAGTATGGATTTCCTGCTTCGATTAATTTCCAAGTAACCCCTTTATCTATAGTACGGTAAGCACCATAGCAATCATTAGTTCCCGTTTTGGAATAGACGCAATAGATGTAATTTGTGTTTTTCGAGGATATTGCAACTGTGGAACGACCTACTAAACCAACACTAGGAAGGCCACTGGATGATAAGGTAAATGCGTCGCCATCATTTGTGCTTATGTATATTTTCTTATTGATGATAGCCACCACAGTGCCATCAGAATCCGCTTTCACCTCTGTGCAGTTGCCCGAAGTTGCCCCACTGGCAATAGTCCAAGAAGCACCATTATTATCACTAATATATAGTCCACCTTCATTGCCTGCATATACCCTATTTCTTTTTGAAGAGGCCGCCATAAAATTGGTGTTGTTCCAAATGGTTCCACCTACCGCAGGATTAGTTTTATTCAAACGACGAAATTCAGTACTGTCTTTATCCTTGCGCCAAACACCGCCTCCTCTTAATCCACCAAAGCTACCTTCGCCTGTTCCAAAATAGATGTCTCCATTTGGTGTTTGCGTAATGCTACTCACACATAAATTCTCATAAAAGTCGCTATTGTTTGAGATATGATACCATGAAGACCCGCCAGTTTTAGACAGCCAAACACCACCGCTGGCAGCGCCAGCATAAATCCAGCCGTTGTGTTGATTATCGGCAAGAATGCCAAGTGTGCGACCACCAACATTGTCTGGTCCAAGTTCGTTCCAAATTAGCGTTGATCCGTTGGTTTTATTTTGGGAAGAACTTAAATTTTGAATTTGCTGTTCTACTTGATACACATCGGAAGCCTCCACCTTGCCCGTTGGACCAGCTTGCCGCGATAAAATCAGTTCAAAATAGTTAAGAATGCTTTGCGTCTCATTTTCTGTTTCCTTCGTCGAGAAAACGATTCCTGAAAGCGTGGCAGCTAAAAGCACTAAAATAAACTTCGGGTAAAATTGCTTCATAGTTTTCAAACATAGATTTTTTTTTTGAAAAGTCAAAAAGTAGGTTGTCTTTGGGGATCAATTGTGGAATGCATTGCTTGCTTTTGCTTAAATTTGTGCCGTGAGTAAAGAATTGCAAACTTCAGTAGACTATTTAAAAGAACTTAATCCCGCCCAACAAGAAGCAGTAAAAGCCATTGAAGGTCCGGTGATGATAATAGCAGGTGCCGGATCTGGCAAAACTCGTGTACTGACCTATCGCATCGCGTATATGCTTCAGCAAAATATCGATTCGTTTCGTATTTTATCACTAACCTTTACCAATAAAGCAGCGAAAGAAATGCGACTTCGCATTGAGAAAGTGGTAGGCGGCGAAGCAAAGAACTTGTGGATGGGCACCTTCCATAGTGTTTTTGCTAAAATATTGCGTATTGAAGCTGATAAACTTGGTTATCCGAAGACCTTTACAATTTATGATACTGATGATGCCAAAAGCCTGTTAAAAACGATCATCAATGAAATGGGTCTGGACGATAAAGTATATAAACCCAATGTTGTTTACACGCGAATCTCACAAGCAAAAAATGCGTTGATATTTCCTTACGATTATTATAAGGATAAAGAGAAAGAGGCTTCCGACCAAACTGCAGGTTTAAGTAAAATGGCCGAGATATATGCCACTTATGCGCAACGTTGCTTTAAATCGGGGGCCATGGATTTCGATGATTTGCTTTTGAAAATGTACGAGCTACTCGACAAGTTCCCTGAAATATTAGAGCACTATCAGCATAAGTTTGAGTACATCATGGTTGATGAGTATCAAGATACCAATTTCTCACAATACATGATTTTAAAGATGCTTGCGGCAGTACACCATAATATATGTGTTGTTGGTGATGATGCCCAAAGTATTTATGCATTTCGTGGTGCCACCATTCGTAATATCTTAAATTTCAACCGGGAATATCCGGAAATGAAAACCTTTAAGTTAGAACAAAACTATAGAAGCACACAAACCATTGTAAAGGCTGCAGGTGAACTAATAAAAAAGAACAAAGATCAATTAGAGAAAAACGTTTGGACCGATAATGCTCAAGGCGATCCGATTAAAATTTTCAAAACACTTACAGACAATGATGAAGGTAAGCTTGTTGCTGATTTAATTTTCGAAGACAAGATGCAACATCAGATGTTCAACAAAGAGTTTGCGATTTTATATCGAACCAACTCACAAAGTAGAGCATTAGAAGAAGCGTTGCGTAAGATGAATATTGCCTATCGAATTTATGGTGGCATGAGTTTCTATCAACGAAAAGAAATCAAAGATTTAATTGCCTACCTCCGATTGCTCGTCAATCCTAATGATGAAGAGGCGTTAAAGCGGATTATTAATTATCCAGTAAGAGGAATTGGAAAGACCACCATGGATAAAATTAGTTTGTTGGCCAACGAACAAAATAAATCCATTTGGGAAATAATTAATAGCCATGAATTAAACAAAGTAGGAAGTTCTGGCAATAAAGTGCATGAGTTTGTTTTACTTTTAAAAAGTTTCGCTTCTGAACTCACCAGAAAGAGCGCCTACGACGTGGCCTATCGTGTAGCTAAAGAAAGTGGCTTATTAAAAGACCTTTACGAAGATAAGACCGTGGAAGGTATGAGCCGTTTCGAAAATGTAGAAGAGCTTTTAAACGGTATAAAAGAATTTAGTGAGGCCAAAGATGAAAGTGGAGAGCCGATTACACTAGATTTGTATTTACAAGATATTGCTTTACTCACCGATGCCGACAAAGACAGTGAGAATACTGATCAGGTGACATTAATGACCATTCATGCTGCAAAAGGCTTAGAGTTCCCTCATGTATATTTGGTGGGAATGGAAGAGAATTTATTTCCAAGTCAAATGGCATTGTCATCGCGCAATGATTTAGAAGAGGAACGAAGGTTGTTTTATGTTGCTATCACCAGAGCCGAGCGTAAAGTAACATTAAGCTTTGCTGACACCCGCTTTAGATTTGGGCAACGCATTAGTAATGAACCGAGTCGGTTTTTAGACGAAATACCCGTGGAATACACACAGTTTATGGCTCCTGTTAAGCCTAATATACCAACACGTAAATTCAATTTAGACGAAGAACGCAGCAACTTCAAGCCAAATTCTTTGAAGGCACAGTTGGGCAACACCAATAAACTGATACTACCCGACATTAATTTCAAACCCTTGCATAAAGCACAGCCAAGCGAACCAACGAATTTCGAAGCAGACAATACGGAAAATCTAGATACCGGAAATTTAGTGGAACACCAGCGATTTGGCAAAGGAATCGTGGCATCTATGGAAGGAAAAGGAAGTGAACGCAAAGCCATCATCGACTTTGAACAATATGGCAAAAAGGTATTGATATTGAGATTTGCAAAATTGAAGGTAATCCAAAATTGAAATCGCTTCCTTTAACCCAATTGGCCCAACAAAAACCAATTCGGATACGATTAATACAAAATGCCAATGAACAAAATTATGCTCCTTGAATAAGAATATTGGAAGAGCCATTAATTTTTTATTAAGCCGTAAGCGATTTATTGGTCGTGAAAAGACTTAATTCAAGATCTGATTTTGGTTTCGCATAGCCTACATCATCAAAAATGAATGTCATTAAAACTAAAACATTATCTCAAAATCAAGAAGATCAAATCAATGAATTATGGGATAACGAATACCCGATAAAATTGAAAGGCCGATTTTCAACTTTATTAAATGATGTTGAAAACTACAACTATTATATTATTGAAGAGATCCATCAAAAAGTGATTGCATGGGCTGTTGATTTTGAAAAAGAAAATGAAGTTCGGTTTTCAATTATAGTGCATTCGAAACATCAAGGCCAAGGACTTGGAAGAATATTATTGAAGACACTAAAAGACGAAAATAAAATACTTTTTGGATGGGTCATAGACCACGATAATTATCAAAAGCAAAATGGAACAGCCTACGTATCTCCGCTACCCTTTTACATCAAAAACGAATTTGAAATTTTAAAACATTTAAGAATTGAAACCGATATCCTAAGTGCTGTAAAAATAAAATGGTGTCGTAAAATGTAATCTTGTTATTTTTGATCATTAACGTGGAAAACGAGCATCTCCTTATAGTGTAAAAATGCACTACAATTATTTTCCATAAATCAAATATCAACCTAATCCAATAAAAAATAAATGTTGCAAGAAAAAAAGGCGCATCCAAATGAGAAAACCAATTTACATCCTCTCAACAAGCATCGTCAACCTTATGATTTCAAGGCACTCATTCAACATTGCGAGGAGCTGACTGCATTTGTAAAACCTAATCCATACGGTGATGCATCCATTGATTTTTCGAACGCAGAAGCAGTAATGACTCTTAATAAAGCTTTGCTACGATATTATTACGATATTAATTTTTGGAGTATACCGACAGGGTATTTATGTCCGCCCATTCCAGGCAGAGCAGATCATCTCCTATACCTTGCTGACATGCTAGGAAGCAGCAATCATAGTAAGATACCCAATGGAAATAAAATAAGATGTTTAGATATTGGTGTTGGAGCCAATTGTATTTATCCAATACTCGGAAATGCAATGCTGGGCTGGACCTTTGTAGGTTCTGATATTGCAAAAGAAGCTATTGAGTCTGCATCCATGATTGTTGCCAAGAACGAGACTTTAAGAGGCAAGGTAGCCTTTCGCCTACAGGCCAACCCCGAGGATATTTTTGAAGGCGTCATACAACCCGATGAATATTTCGACCTTAGCATTTGCAACCCTCCTTTTCATGCCTCTGAAATAGAAGCTAGGGCAGGAAACATTCGTAAATTAAATAATCTAAACCAGAAAAAAACAAGAGATACATCTTTGAATTTCGGTGGACAAGCGAAAGAACTTTGGTGCGAAGGGGGTGAAATTACATTTATTGAAACCATGATTTCCCAAAGCAAAAAATTTTCAAATTCTTGCCTTTGGTATTCGACATTAGTCTCCAAAGAATACAATTTAAAAAACTTTTACAACAAATTAGAAAGTGTTGATGTTCAAGAAGTCAAAACAGTTACCATGCATCAGGGCAATAAAACTAGCCGATTTATTGCCTGGACCTTCTTTACCAAAGCAAAGCAAGCATCTTGGATAAAATACAGGTGGTGATTTCTTATCACAAATGGCACTACTAAAGGTGGCGTAGTTTCTGTGCGTCAATAACAACTAACTTATTCGGCACTAGCAAACCATGATTTGCCAAAAGCAATTGCAAAAAAATTATCCTAGATTTATATTCAAGATGAGTACAATGTAACTTAAAACTTAAATTAACTGGAGGAATACGTTTTGACATTCCAATGTATGGAAACACTGCGCTAAACAATCCAAAAGTGAACACATTGAAATTCATGGATGAAACAGGTGCGTCAATGGCACTTCATAAGGATAAACTTCCAGGAACTAACATCTTAATTTCACCACAATGGTGTTCAATTGGAATGTAAAAGGCGATCGCTCATTACAAGTTATATAAGGAACTGGATTATATAGTTAAACACCCGCGATTTGGCAAAGGTATTGTGGCATATCTATGTAAGGAAATGGAAGTGAATGCTAAGCCATCATTGACTTTGAAAAACATGGCAAAAAACTGCATATCTTACATTTTGCAATGTTGAAAGTTCCTCAATAGTGAAAAGCCAATGCTGGAGTTGCTGACTTCGACTCTAGAATATGATAGACAATTTCGGCTGTGATATCTGGAAAGCTTAACTTTACAGGCTCAATGAAAGTTAACCATTGATTTAACTTCACTCGAAAATCATGATTAATATCTTTCACTACTGTGCCACCCAGCTGCTTAAACGCAACGGCATTGCATTGCTGTTCATAATGGCCTGCAATTGGAATCATCATCACCTTTTTTTGCAGGTATGTTGCCTCTGCAGGACCTTCAAAACCACCACCTGTTAAAAGTCCTTGACTGCTTGCCAAGCTTTTAAGATAGCCTTCGTTGGTGATTGGCATAATGCGTATATTGGGAAGAATTATTTCTTCCTTGACTTCCTTACTAAAAACCTCCCAAGTAACATTGGTTGTTTTCTCTAAGAAAGGGATTAAAATTGTGTGACTGAAGGCTGGGAGATAAACGGTGACATGACTGCCATTTGCAATCTCCAGATTTCGCACATCACTTCTAATGATGGGTGTCTTAATAAATTGATCATATTTCTGAAAATGAAATCCAACATAATCAGAACAAGGTGCGTAATGTTTAAAGAGCTTTTCACAAAATAAATTTTTCTGTTCAGGTCTTGGCGTTGCCCTCGATAAGAAAGAGGCTTGATGACTAATTGCAATACATCTTTTTCTTTTTAGCTTACAGGCCCAAGCTGAAATTGGCTCAAAATCATTAAGTACTAAATCATAATTCTCAACCGGAAGTTGTACAATATCCTTATGAAAATTAAACGGCTTAAAGCTCTTGATAGTATCGTAGTAATCGATGCCACCGCCTTTTCCTGGAGAAAATGAAATACCCCGTTTTTTGTATTTAATAATATATGGCATCTCAATTTGTGATTGAGTTCCGCTTACCAATAAATCCACATTCGCATATTTCAACAAATATGGTATTATTTCTTTGGCTCTGCTTAAATGGCCATTGCCAGTGCCTTGAATGGCAAAAAGTACATTCATGATTTTAGATTTAGAATTTGTTTGAATTTAATTGTATCGTTTCCAACTCTTTCTTCACCTCCTTTTGTCTATTTGCCTTTTGCGGAGTATTCGTTTGCTCTACTTCATCATGAAATCGAAATATCCGCCAAATTTTATCTTTGTACTCTAGCGCTGTTAAGTTTTCTATCCAATCACCTGAATTTAAATACACGAGCTCTCGCCCCTCTCTTTTTATGTTTTTTATGACTGGAGAATGAATGTGACCGCAAAGCACATAATCAAAGTTTTGCTCCAATGCCAGCTCGATTACCGTTTCTTCAAAATCAGAGATGAAAGAAACGGCAGACTTCACTCCATCTTTTATCTTTTTTGAAAGTGAAATCCTACCACGTCCAATTTTCATGGATATATAATTCACAATTCTATTAAACACAATTAAAGCATCATACCCTTTCCCTCCAACTTTGGCCAACCACTTCGCATGCTTCATGGTAAAATCAAAAATGTCGCCATGGAAAAACCACATTGACTTCCCATCAACATTCATAATTAACTTATCCGTTAGAATTAACTTGTCAAGATGTAAGTTTGTGAAACTTCTAAGTTTTTCATCATGATTACCTGTGATATAATAAACTGTGGTTCCATTTTCGATTAGCTTTAAAATGGTTGTAATGATTCGAATGTGCGAATCTGGAAAATACGACTTGCTGAATTGCCAGAAATCTATGATGTCGCCATTTAAAACCAGAATTTTAGGCTTTATGGAATTGAGATAAATGTTTAGTTCCATGGCATGGCAACCGTAAGTACCTAAATGAACATCAGACACTACAACAATTTCGATTTCCCTTTTATCCATCACGTTAAATAAATAACGCAAATAAGTTACCTGTTATAAAGGCATTGTAAAGGCAATTTAAACACTCAGTTAAATTTTCTTGGGAAGCAAAAAACTTAAATGCGAATAAAATGTTAATAAATTCACCCAAATTCATTTTGACCATAAAACAGGAAACATAATTTTGTTTTCAAGTAAAATGAAGGTGATGAAACAACATTTTTTTATTAACACTAGCGACACATTTTGGTCTTATTAAATTAAAACTATGTTAACTATTTGAGAACTCAAGGTATCTATTTTTGCATCCTTTAAATAAAGTTCATATTGTTAAATTATCAAAAGCAAACTCACTCTAAACCCCTTTTTATATGCATTTATTAAAACGTTTACTAACCTTAATTTTAATCTTTAATGTGGCATTCAGCTTCGGCCAGAATGCAACCTCGTCTTCCATGTTTGGAAACATTAACGACAGTAAAGGAGCGCCTGTAATTGGAGCTATTATTACTGCCGTTCACACACCATCCGGAAGTATTTCTGGAAACACTAGCCGTAATGATGGTTCTTACAATTTACCGTCACTTCGTATTGGCGGTCCTTACACCGTTACTGTAACTTATCTTGGTATGCAAACTCAAAAGCTTGAGAATGTTTTTTTAAGCCTAGGCCAAGCTTATGAAGCGAATTTCACACTTTCGGAAAACACGGTAAACTTGAAAGAAGCTGAAATTTTTGCTGACAAGAACAGCTTGCTTAACGACAAAAGAACTGGAGCATCTACAAACATCAGCAAAGAACAGCTTCAAACATTACCTACAATTAATAGAAGCTTATATGACTTCCTACGTTTAACACCGCAAGGACGTTCAAGCTCAGTAGCTTCTACTGCAGGCGCAGGTATTTCCTTCGCTGGTCAGGATAGCCGTTATAATAACTTAACTATCGATGGTTCGGTATTTAACAACAGTTTCGGCTTGGCTTCTGCTCCAGGAGGACAAACCAACTCGACGCCAATATCTTTAGATGCGATACAAGAAATTCAAGTTAACTTAGCTCCATTTGATATTCGTTACAACGGATTTACTGGTGCTGGAATTAACACAGTAACACGCTCAGGAACAAACAAAATTGAAGGATCGATTTTCAGAAACTCAAGAAATGAGTCTATGGTTGGACGCTATGCAGGTGAAAACACGATAACCAGTAATAAATTCAGTGTAAACCAAACAGGATTCCGTTTAGGAGGACCAATTATTAAAAACAAATTATTCTTCTTTGTAAATGGTGAATTTGAGCGTCGTAGCGACCCTGCTACTCAATATGTAGCGGCACGTCCAGGATTGTCGGGATCAAACGTTACAAGAGTTTCTGCAGCAACATTAGACTCATTACATGACTTCCTATTAAATAAATATGGTTATGATGCTGGGAAGTACGAAAATTATTCATTGCTAACACAAAGTAATAAATTTTTGGCCAAATTAGATTGGAACGTAAACAAAAACAATCGTGTAAGTGTTAGATATAACAGCTTAACCTCATCTCGTGAAGTTCCATTGAGTAATAGCGGTGTAATTAGTGGAAATCGTTCTAATAATACAGATGCACTACCTTTCCAAAACGCTAACTATATTATTAACAACAACCTAATTTCTGTGATAGGTGAATTAAATACAACAATCGGCAATAGCATGACCAATTCAGTTCAAGTTGGCTATACAGCCATGCGCGATTTCCGATCATCACGTGAAGAAACACCCTTCCCATTTGTAGATATTTTATCAGGTGGAAAAACATTGACTTCCTTTGGTTATGAACTATTCACTCCGAACAACCGCTTGAATACCGATATTATTCAATTCCAAGATAACTTCACCAAATACTTCAAAAAACATACTATTACTGCAGGCATAAATTTCCAATCTTACAAATTTGAGAATACATTTACGCCTCGCTATTATGGAAACTTTGCTTTCAACTCACTTAACGACTTTTACAAATCGGCAAATGGTGATACAACTGGAGGCGTTGTTTCTGTGCGTCAATATCAACTTACATATTCAGCGCTGGCCAACAATGCATTACCAACTGCAACGACCAAAGTTAACTATCCAGGAATATACATTCAAGATGAGTATAATGTAACTAAAAAACTTAAATTAACTGGAGGAATACGTTTTGACATTCCAATGTATGGAAACACTGCGCTAAACAATCCAAAAGTGGATACATTGAAATTCATGGATGAAACAGGTGCGTCAATGGCACTTCATACAGATAAACTTCCAGGAACTAACATCTTGATTTCACCACGATTAGGATTCAATTGGAATGTAAAAGGCGACCGTTCGCTGCAAATTAGAGGCGGAACAGGATTATTTAGCGGAACACCTCCATTTGTTTATATATCAAATCAAGTAGGAAACAATGGAGTATTAACTGGAGCCATTAATATTAACAACACAACAGCATATCAATTTAGCCCAAATGTTAATAAATACATTCCTGCAACAGCTTCATTGCCTGCAACATATAACATTGCGGTGGTAGATGACAAATACAAATTCCCTCAATTATGGAGAAATAATATTGCTGTTGATGCGAAATTACCGTTCGGAATTGTTGCAACATTAGAAGGCATTTTTAGCAAAAATGTTAATGCCGTTTACTATATCAATGCCAATCTTAAGCCAACTGTTGGAAACTATGCAGGTGTTGATACCCGACCTTATTATGGCAATTTAGTTGCTACAGCGGCTAACAAAAACGACACGAACAAAATCAACAAATCGATAAATGACGCTACCGTTTTACGAAGCAACAACGCTGGTTCGTCGATGTCTGTTACTGCGAAACTAGAAAAGACCTTTAAGAAAGGACTTTATCTGATGGCTGCATACAACTTTGCTAGCGCAAAAGACTTAACAAGTGCAAGCTCTATTGCTTATTCATCTTGGGCTGGAAATTTAACTGTAAATGGAAACAACTCACCTACTTTAGCCTATTCAGACTTTGACCAAAGACACCGTATTATTGCGGCACTTTCTTATACACATGAGCATACCAAAGATTTCTCTCAAACCTTTGGATTGTTCTTTCAAAGTGGAAGCCAAGGAAGATATTCATTCATAATCAATGGAGACATCAACGGCGATCAAATTAGCAATAATGATTTGATGTTTGTTCCAGCAAAAGCCTCTGACTTGCAATTTAATCCATTAACTGTTGGCACAAAAACATATACAGCTGCTGACCAACAAACAGCCCTTGACAACTTAATAAATAGCAACGATTATCTTAAGTCTAATAGAGGGAAATATGCTGAACGTAATGGTGCTCTTCTAAAAATGTTTACTACCATCGACTTAAGCTATGCTCAAAACTATGGTATACATGTAAAAAACACCAAGCACAACCTTCAAATACATGCTGATGTTTACAACCTAGGTAACTTAATTAATAAAACTTGGGGTGTTGGAAATTCAGTAGTGAATAACGTGCCGCTAAAGTTTGTAAAACGTGATGCTTTAACAAATCAACCTGTTTATCAAATGCAAATTGACAATCAAACTGGGGTGTTGCCTACAACAGTAACAAAGCCTCGTTTTTTATTAGAGGATGTTTGGCAAATGCAATTTGGAATTCGTTATACTCTAAATTAATTTTCGAACTATTCAATAAAAAAAATCGCTCCAATTCGGAGCGATTTTTTTTGCGTTATATCGATTCTTTTTATTGCAAACTTAATGCAGCTAACCTCAATAAGTGAAAGAAACTAGGAAAGTTATTGTCATTTTCCCTGCTGAATTGTTAAACCATAAATCTCATCCTTACTTACCTGTTTGTGAATCGGGTTTGATACAATTTGGTAAAGAAGTAGAATGTATCCAAAAAGTATGCCCAGTAGATTAATGGTGGTGAAGAACTTCGCTCTTATTCCTTTGGATGGATCCGCCTTAAAAAGATACAAGTATGCGCATAATGCCCACAACGATGGATTGATAGAATCGAACTTTATCATAGAAACCACAGTAGATGAAAAAAACAGAACTGCGATTAAATAGTGATACCTCTTATACATATTAAGTTCAAACGTAACTATTAAATGTTAGGTAAGCTTTTTGTAAATATTAAGAAATTAATTCAACAACAACTTCACATTTTGTTAACCTAAAATTAATCTCGATAGAATTTCACTTAAACTACTTTTACATTCTTATTCATATTATGAAAAAGGTAATTATTTTGGGCGGCGATTCAACTTTGGGGCAAATTATTGCCCGGCAATTGTTAACATCCGGATTTCAAGTTAGCGTTTTTGCTGATGGTGAAAATGACTTTAAAATTGTCCATCATAATTACACATATATCAAAGGTGATGTTTTTAATATCTATAGTGTTTCGGATGCGATAAAAAGCCATCAAGCTGTAATCTCTTTATATTCATATTATCACCTATGGAAATTATTTTATTTAAGGGATGCCATTCAAAACATTATCAAGGCGATGAATGAACATAAGGCAAGTAGATTAGTGTTCTTTAGTTTTGGCGAAAAAGCACTTCCTCAATTTAAAGGAGATGGTGAAAATGTGGTGATCAAAAACATCTTCTCGATGAGTTACGAGAAAAGTGCTAAAAACACGCTAGAAAACATAGTAAGAAAGAGCTCACTCAACTTCACCATCAACACGTTTGATGATACGTTTTTACGCCATTACAAGGAAGAAGAGGTTCCTATAAAACAGTATTATCATCAAATTGCAGATTTAGTTCAAAAACAAATTTTCTTGGACAACAATCATGATCGAGAATTGCAGTTGAGAAGCTCCAAAGCACTAGAGCAAGCTTAAAAAAATCAAGGATTTTGCGCCTCACCTATTACTTGAAAGTAATTTAATATTATTAAATTACTGAGTACCATTTTAATAAAACCTTTTTTTAACACTCAGTTCTAAAATCAGAAACAACATAGAATTGGAGAATGCACATATTATTCATGCTAAACCTTTAAGAAACGAGTAACAATTTTTTGTTATTTTTACATTTCAATTCCTTAAAGTCGTTTCATGCAATAACTATGAATAAGCTACTTTTATTATTTGTTTTATTACCCAGTATTCTTATTTCACAAAACCCAGTAAAAATTAATTTACTATTCGAATCCGAAGCACCGGATTCATGTCAGTTATATGTAAATTATTATGCTATTGAAGAATACAACACAACCATTTCAAGTAAAGTGTTTGAAGGAGAATGCAAATTCAGTATACCTTCAGAAAACAAGACTTCGGCCTCATTACATTACAAAAAAAAACAAATTAATTTGTATCTCGAGCCCGGCGATGCCATAACCATTAAAATCGGCAAAGACACAAGCCAACATGGATTTGTTTTTTCTGGACAAGGGGCTCAACAAAATGCTTTTCTAACTAGTTTTTATTCGGAATTTAAAAGCAATTTCGATAAAGAACTTGTGAAACAAAAAATGGTTAGTACACCCATTGACGCCTATGAAATGTACCTCTTTAGAGAACGCAGAAAACAACTTGAATTTTATAACAAACAAGACCAGAGCAGTTTTAGTAATGGCTTTAAAAACTTTTTGGAGCAAACCATTCGTTACTGCTATTTCTCATCTTTGATAAGTTATCCAATTGTAAATGCGAATCAGGCGAACACCATTTTACGTGTTAATGCACTACCTGAGGTAATGTTAGATGGATTAAGCTCAAAACTTTTTGATGACGGCGCTTTAATAAATTCACAATACTGCGACTTTATCACCAACTACATTGTTTACTTTACTTCAAAAGCCAATGATTTTAATAAGTTCACGGATTACAATATTAGTATCGAGAAGAAAGTAACAACTGCAAAAAAAGAATTGAATGGAAAAACACAAGTTTGGTATATCGCTAACTTCCTTAATTCAGAATGTGACAAGCTTTCTTCCTTCACCGTAAAACATGTGTACGCTGAGCTTAAAAATATTGAGCACGATGGGACTTATTCTCAATTAACAAAAAACAAATGCGAAGCCCGCATTAAAGCAAAGGCAGTTACAAGTATAGAAAAGACAAAAACGCAAAAGGATGTTAAAAATGAAAACACCAAAAACCCATTTGATGGCCTCACCTTAAAAGATATTAATGGTAAAACATTTAATCCGAAATCCATCGAAGATAAGGTAGTATTTGTTGACTTTTGGGCGAGCTGGTGTGGCCCTTGCAGGCAAGAGTTTCCTGCATCAAAGGCGCTTCATGAAAGATTCACAGAGAAGCAACTTAAGAACATCGTTTTTTTATACATCTCTATCGATGGAAATGAAGGCAGCTGGCGCAATGCTGTTAATCAGATTGGAATGAAGGGGTTGCTACTTCATTCACCAGGAGATTGGAGTTCACCTATTGTGAATTACTTTGGCATCAATTCAATTCCACGCTATATGCTCATCGACAAAACGGGGAAAATAATAGACACCAATGCACCAAGACCTAGCTCTGGTGATGTTATTTATAATGCAATTATGAAGTTATTAAATTAACTAATATAGATTACGTTATGAGACTTACATTCATTCTCTGTTTCTTCTCAATGTTTACTTTTGCGCAGACAAACAGTTGGAAAACAATACCATTAAATACCAATGTGAGCTTTAGGGGGATTTCGGTTATAAATGATAGCATTGCTTGGATTAGTGGAGGCTCTGGAACAGTTGGCCGTACTACCGATGGAGGGAACAGCTGGATTCTAAGCAAAGTTGCAAACTATGAATCAAAGGATTTCAGATCCATATACGCCTTCGACTCGCAAAAGGCCATCATTGCAAATGCGGGTTCACCGGCTTCCATTTTAAAAACAGAAAATGGGGGCTTATCCTGGCAATTAGTTTATTACAGCAATGATTCTGATATTTTTATTGATGGCGTCGATTTTTGGAATCGTCAAGAAGGACTTATTTACGGCGACCCCCTAAACGGTATGATGCTAGTACTTTCCACTACTGATGGTGGGCAAAAATGGACGAATGTTTGTGATGCTAGTAGGCCAACATTAAGACCAAACGAATCTTCCTTCGCTGCAAGTGGAACGGGGATACGATGTTTTGCCAAACAGCACGTAATAATCAGCACAGGAGGATTTAACACACGACTTTACACCTCTTGTGATAAAGGTAGAACTTGGGATACTATCGCCACTCCTATGCTTGCAGGTAGAAAAACAACTGGGATTTTTTCTGTGGCAAGAAATCCTAAAAACCGGATTGTCATTGTTGGCGGCGATTATTTAATTGACACTTTAAAAACCAACCACGTTTTTTATTCTAATAACGATGGAAAAACCTGGAAAGCGCCAAATAAACCGACCAGAGGCTATAGAGAATGTGTTGAATTTGTGGGGAAAAACCGTTGGATTTGTGTAGGCCCCGGAGGGTCAGATTTAAGCATCGACAATGGTAAAAGCTGGGCTCCCCTTTCAAATGAAAAAAACTTCCATACCCTCAGAAAGGCAAGAAATGGCAAGCTCCTCATTGCCTCTGGGAAAGGCAAGGTAGCCATAGTTAGTGCATTTTAACCTTAACGAAAAAACGATATTCGTCAAAAAATTATACATTTGAAACATATTCTTCCTTAAAAAATTCTATGGCTTCGAACAAAACAAAAACACAGAAAAACACAAAAAAAGAACAGCCTATTGCGAAAGAGAAGAATGTTCAATTTCTGATGTTGCTAATATGCCTCGCGCTTACACTTTTTGTTTATGTTCCAACCTTCAACGCTAGTTTTGTTAATTGGGATGATGATGATTATGTTGTAAACAACACTTCTATTCAATCTCTTAATCACATACAAGAAATTATCTCAAAGCCAGTTCAAGGAAACTACCACCCTCTTACTATGTTTTCGTTGGCTTTAAACTATACGATTTTCGGCAAGTCAGCAACCTCCTTTCATATAACAAACGTGCTCTTGCACTTATTAAATGTATGTTTGGTTTTTTTCTTATTCAAGAAACTATCGAACGGTAAAAATTGGCCTGGATTTATTACAGCCTTGCTTTTTGGCATTCATCCTTTACACGTAGAATCCGTCGCTTGGGTTTCAGAACGCAAGGATGTTTTGTATGCCTTCTTCTTCTTAGGTGGGTTGCTACTTTACGTTAACTATATAAAAAGCGGTAAACTCGTGCACCTTGCACTTGTATTTGTAGCCTTCTTTTTATCCATTATATCTAAACCAGCTGCCGTAGTGTTACCCTTAGCGTTATTGGCTATCGATTACTATTATTCCCGCTTGTTTTCAATAAAAACAGCGTTAGAAAAAATACCCTTTTTCATACTTTCACTAATATTCGGCCTGCTTACTGTGAATGCGCAAAGCCAACAAGGAGCCGTCTTTGCAGCCACCGTATTTCCAGCAACATCACGTTTTCTGTTCGGCAATTATGGGGTTTTGATGTACTTGGCAAAAACAATAGTGCCAATAAACCTTTGCACTTTTTATCCATTTCCTGCTATAAATATTGCACTACCAACTTCATATTTAATTTCACCTTTACTCTCTATTGGCTTAATCGCTCTGATCTTAATTTATTTCAAGAAGAACAAAGTGATTGTATTTTCAATACTTTTTTATTTACTGAATTTGATTTTGGTTCTCCAGTTCTTCCCAGTAGGAAGTGCCATTCTAGCTGACAGGTATAGTTATTTACCTTTGCTAGGCCCCTTTTTTCTGCTTGGATATGCCATGCAACGTTGGGTAGACAAAAACAATGGCAAAGCACCGATAGCGCTTTATTTGACTGTGACGTTGATTGTGCTAACAATAACACCAATAGCTTATACCCAAGTAAAAACCTGGAAAAACAGCACCGCTTTATGGGATCATGCCATCGTGGCAGTGCCAAGCAGTAGGGCTTATGGGCAACGTGGTAAAATTTACAAAGCAGAGAAAAACTACACCAAAGCAATTGAAATGTATGATATTTCTCTTTCGATAAATAAAGCGGAAACAGAAGACTTGTTAAACCGAGGAAACATTTGGTTTATATTAGAAAAATACAGAAAAGCACTTGACGATTACAATAAGTGTTATGGTATTAAGCCAAATTTTCCTAAATTATTAGAAAACAGAGGAGGCGCTTATGCTCAATTGGGGCTACTTGATTCGGCTTTAACTGATTTTAATAAAGCGATTGAATTGAACCCTAAAACCGAAAATGGATATTTAAGCAGAGGTTTGGTATACGACAGAATGAACAAAGAGAATGATGCTATTGTCGATCTTCAAAAACATCTTACCATTGTAAATGATAACAGCGGTAATATTTGGAATCTTATTGGCACCTGTTATCAGAAAATTGACAATTATGAAGCATCAATAATCTCATTTTCAAAAGCCATAGAATCGACTCCCAATCCTTCTTTTTATTACAATAGAGCCATATCATACAACCATTTAAACGACAACAAAAACACATGTCAGGATATTTTAAAGGCAAAATCACTCGGATATGAGGTGTCTGAGAGTATTATGAAGTCATTAAAGTGCGACAATTGATTGTCAGAACAAACTTACACTTCCCCACAATAATGGCTTTATTTAACGAATTCGCGAAAAATGATTGGCAATCAACAAATTGGTGTCATAATACAGTAAAACCATAAATTAACTTTTATTGCAAATCAAACATTTTGTTATATTCGTTGATTGCTAATAATAAACCAATTTTTAATCGCATAAATAACTTTACTACAACTTTAATATATGAGCCAAATTTACTTTACCTTTCTACGTAATTTTTGCAACAGCAAAGCAATTCACCTGGTTTTTTTCTTAGTTTTTTTAGGCGTAATCTCTAAAGCACAACCTTTATCTGGCAATTACAATGTTGGTAGCGGACAAACCTATGTTACCATCACCGCTGCCATAGCCGATTTAACGAGCAAAGGCGTAAGCGCTGCTGTTACCTTTACCTTAACTGATGCTTCCTATTCTACTGGTGAAACATTCCCGATTGCAATTGGCAACTATACTGGAAACTCAGCACTAAATACAGTAACGATAAGACCATCACTATCGTTAACCGCTGTAACCATTACTAGTGCTAACACAACAGCTACATTCGACTTAAATGGTGCGAAGAATTTCACAATTGACGGCCGTCCTGGTGCTACGGGCAGCAATATTGCGCTTACTATTATAAACACAAGTACAACTGGTGTTGCTATTCGTTTAATCAACGATGCATTATACAATACAATAAAATACTGTGATGTAAAAGGACAAAATACCAATGCATCACCAGCCTTAACTACAGCAGCAGGGGTAATTTTTATTAATAGCGCAAGTAGCACTGGACTATTGGGTAATGACTTTAACACCATCTCATATTGTAATGTACATGGAACAGGAACTACGACATCCACTTTCCCAGCAATCGGTATTTGTGCTTACGGAACACAAACCACCCCAGGTACCTATAACGATAGTTGCACCATAACCGCTTGTAATATTTATGATATTTATAGCGCAACTGCAGGTTCTACACACGTAAAAGTTGACCTTGGAAATACGGCATGGAGTGTTACCAATAATCATCTATACCAATCCACCGCCATCGATTACCTAAGTAGCACCTCAGTGCATCGCGTACTTTGGATTACGCCCAATGTAGCTAACCTTTCGAATGCAGCCAATGGCTTTAATATAAGTGGAAACTTCATTGGAGGTAACAATGCTGCTGGTAGTGGAACATATACTATAACTGGAGCGTCAACATATTCCTTTTGGGCCATGGATATTTCGGTAGGCTTAGGAGCAGCAACTTCACTGCAAAACAATACAATAACAAATATCGACATGACCACTGGAAACGCAGGGTCTACTGCGATGGAAATAATAAATATTGCAAATGGAAATGCTAACGTAGGAACTATATTAGGTAATATTATTGGATCGACTACAGCCACACCAGGAATAACCTTTACAGCCACAGCCAATACCGGTGGGCCAATTTGTATTAGAACTGGCGGTGGAACCAATAATGTCATTAACATATCTAACAATATTATAGCTGGTATTGTGTTGAATTCATCAACCACAGTTACTCCAATTTTCAATGGCATTGCAGCCTCAGGAGGAACCACGGTAAACATCACAAACAATACAATTGGAAGCGCAACCATTCCAAATAGTATTAATGCCATTAGCGCAACAACAAGTACCTCTATTCAAAGTATTCGAGGAATAATATTAAATGGAACGGGTATATCAGGAACTATCACTGGAAATTTAATTGCCAATATAAATAGTAATGCCTTATCTGCAGGAACTCAAGCTAGTTCTTTGGTTGGCATCTTGGTTGCCTCTACTGCCGGAGCGTTTACCATCTCAGGAAACACCATCAGAAACTTAACTAGTGCAATTCAAACATCGGCAACGGCCGGGAACAATGCAATTTTGGGAATTGGATATCTATCCACCTCCGGGCCTGCAATTATTTCAGGAAATACAATTCATACCTTAAAGTTAACCAACACGTCTACTTCTGCAGGACCTACAATTGTTGGAATTTATTACAGTGGCGCTGCAGGAACAAACACAATTGATAAAAACTCCATTCACAGTTTCTCAGCACTATCAGCAACATCATCGGGCTTTTTGCGAGGTATTGATATCGCCTCCGGAGCAGTTAATGTTTACAATAATATGATACGTCTTGGGACAGACGAAACTGGCACTTCAATTACAAACTCGCTATTAATGATTGGAATAAATGAAGATGGTGGGACAAATAATCTTTATTTTAATACTGTGTGCATTAATGGAAGTAACGTCGGCGCTGGAACAAATAACACCATCGCCTTTGCAAGCTCCGTAACATCGATTTCACGAGAATTGAAAAACAACATTTTCTGTAATACACGAAGCAATGGACTTTCCACCGGCAAAAACTTTGCTTTAAGATTAGCAGGACTTACAAGTCAAACAATTGCCGCAAACAACTACTGGAATGGTGCAATTACCTTTTTATCAAGACTAAACGGAACAGATTATACCACATTTGGCAACTGGAAAATAGCCACTGGCCAAGATACTTTAAGCGCGAACGTAGATCCTCTCTTTAAGAATGCAAATGGAACTAGTGCCAACGTTAACCTTCACATTGACACCGCAGGAACTGCAATTTCTTACTTAGAATCTGGAGGGCTTGCAATAAGCGGTATCTCCACCGACATTGATAATGAAACCCGACCTGGACCAACAGGAAGCACCAAGGGAGGAGGAACAAGAGTGGATATTGGCGCTGACGAGTTTGACGGTGTACCTAGACCAATATGCTTAAATGGGGTTGCAGGAACCACCGTATCAAGCTTTGATACTGTTTGTGTAGGGAACAACTTTTTACTAAGCTTATCAGGTACAACAGGAATTGGGGTAGGAACAGGTTATCAATGGCAGTCGTCTATAAATGGCATTAACTATAGCGATATTTCAGGAGCAACGCAAAATCAATTTACAGCTGTTGGATTTCTAAACACCACATATTTCCGATGCGTTGTAAGCTGCATCTTTGGCCCATCATCCTCTAATTCTACAGCAAAAAAAGTAACAATATTAAATCCACAAATTACGGCTACCACTGCAGCGCAACGTTGCGGCCCAGGAATCTTAGTGCTCGGCGCTACCGCTGCTATGGGAAGCGTGAACTGGTATGCAAATATTACTGGAGGCATGGCACTTGACACGGGAATTACATTTACTACTCCAAGCTTAACAGCCACAACAACGTATTATGTTGATGCTATTTATAAGGGATGCGCCAGCGCCACAAGAACTCCTATTGTTGCTACGATAAAACCAATCCCTACCATTACGGGAATTACACCAGCAACATTATGCGGACCTGGAAGCGCGGTATTATCGGCGAGCACTGGCGCAGGAACAATTGATTGGTATAGCAGCGCAACAGGAGGCACCTCGCTTTTTAGTGGACTTACATATTCAACTCCGGTCCTTTCATCAACTACCACATATTATGTTGAAGTAACAGCCAATGGCTGCGTTTCTGCATCTCGCACACCCATAACCGTAACAATTATTCCATTACCAATTATTACATCCACCACCCCTGCGGGAACATGTGGCTCAGGAAGTGTGGTGCTTAATGCAACATGTAACACGGGTACTATTTACTGGTATTCTACTTCAAGTGGCGGAACCTTGATAGATTCAGGAACTACATACACAACTCCAGTTATTTTCTCACCAAGAACTTACTATCTAGAAGTAGTTTCAGGCGTTTGCACATCAGCAACAAGAACAACCATTGTTGCATCAGTTTATTCCAATCCTACAATCAACGGAACCACCTCTGCCAGTGGATGTGTTGGAGATAAGGTAACACTTGGAGCCGCTGCCAGTGCTGGTACTATTAACTGGTATACCACTTCAACTGGTGGTACTTCAATAGCAACAGGAACATCCTTCACTACACCATCGCTAACTACCACTACAACCTATTATGTTGACGCTACAAATAATGGATGTGTGACAGCCTTTCGTACTCCGGCTAAAGCCACCATAAACCCATTGCCAACCATTACTGGCTTTACCTCAGCATCGGTATGTGGAGCAGGTAGCATCACCTTAGGCGCTTCAGCAAGTGGCGGATTAATTGCTTGGTATAGCGATTCTATTGGAGGGACATTATTAGGGAATGGCCCATCATTTACAACCTCACCTTTAACAGTTACCGATACTTTTTATATAGACACCAAAGACAATGGTTGTACTTCCTATCCGCGTATCGCAGTGATTGCTAAAGTTAAAAAAATACCTACGGTTACAAGCACCACCCCAGGCTATAGTTGCACACCTGCATCCGTAACGCTAAGCGCAGCAGCAAGCGCTGGAAATACTAGATGGTATAATGTGGCCTTTGGCGGAACAGTAATAAGCACCGGAAGCACTTTGACAACGCCTGTTTTAAGTTTAACTACCACCTATTATGTTGATGCCATCGATAGTGGATGCGTGTCGGCAACTCGTACTTCTGTAGATGCCACTATTTACCCATCAATAAATAAAGCGACTACAGTGAACGGATTTACAATTAGTGCAGCTGCAACAGGTTTATCATATCAGTGGATTGACTGTAATAATGGCAAACAGCCAATTAGTGGAGAAACTGGGCAATCGTTTACGGCAACTAAAAATGGTAGTTATGCCGTAATATTAAAGACTGGCACCTGCACCGACACCTCATCTTGTGTTGTCATGTCGAAAATTGGCATCACACAAACAGAAAAGTATCATAATATTTCAATCGCTCCAAACCCAGCATATGAATTCATCGAATTAAAGTCGAACCAATTGGAGATAGGCTTAACATATACCATTACCGATAACTTAGGACGTGTTTTAGCACAAGGAACTATTAGTTCAGAGCTACAGAAAATAAACCTTCAAAGTCTGGCTTCAGGCGCATACATGCTTAACATTGGAGATAACAAATCAAAATTGTACCGCTTTATAAAAAACTAAGATTACTAGGCCGGAATAATTGCATATTATCGATTACTCCGGTCACTAATTTAATGATGCCCAAGGCGATTTTCTGTTGGAGTGGAGGCAAAGATGCCACCTATGCCTTGCATTTAACTTTACTTGAGCAGAAGTTTGAAGTAAGCTATCTTTTAACTACACTTAATGAGGAATATAAGCGGGTCTCGATGCATGGGGTAAGAGAGGAACTTTTAGATCTACAGGCACAATCTATAGGTTTACCTTTGCTTAAAGTTTTTGTAAACGAAGGAACAAATTTGGAATATGAGAATAAGATGAAAGAAACTCTTTTACTAAAGAAAAAAGAAGGCATCACATATATTATTTTCGGCGACATTTTTTTAGAAGAGCTTAGAGAGTACCGTGAAAAAAGCATGTCAGCCATTGGCATAACTTGTATCTTTCCGCTATGGAAAAGAAACACAAATGTAATCTTGAATAAATTTATTAAAGCTGGCTTCCGCTCCTTGCTTTGTTGCGTTAATGATGGATACTTGAATGAAACTTGGCTAGGGCGGGAGCTAGATTCTAAATTTAGCGTTCAATTGCCTGGAGAAGTTGACCCATGTGGCGAGAATGGCGAATACCATACCTTCTGCTATGATGGACCTTTATTTAAAAACAAAATCAATTTTAATTTAGGGGAGCATATTTATAAAGAGCTTTACGTCAATACAAGCGAAAACTTAGGGAATATGCGTGGTTTTTGGTTTATAGACCTAATACCGAAAAACCAAACAATTTGACAAAAGCCCTCGCAAGCAGATCTATTAAATAAACTATCTTTGACAGATAATTATTATTGGCTTTGCGACTCTTATCATCCTTGATCTTATCCATGATTTCCAGTTATAGATGCCTCTTTTTTATGTGCATTGTATTTGCATTTAATAGTTTGCAAGCGCAATCGATTGCAATAGGAGGCAAACTTGCGGATTCGAATAATATGCCTATTGAGGCCGCCTCTATTTACCTTCTAAATATTGACTCCTCTTTCGTTGCAGCCACTTCATCCGATAACAGCGGACGATTTCGGATTAATGAAATTAAAGCCTATACAAAATACGCATTGAAAATTGTGGCAATGGGCTACCAAACCTATGTTCGTTCTATTCAAACAGCAGAAATCCCATTGAAATTAGGCATCATCACACTAAATTTAAATACGGCCTCCCTAAACCAAGTAACCATTTCAGCCAAACTACCAATAGCCATTTTAAATGGCGATACAACAAGTTATAGTGCAAGTGCCTTTAAGGTAAACAAAGATGCCACTGCAGAAGATTTAGTAACGAAAATGCCTGGAGTAATTATTACAGACGGTAAAGTTCAAGCTCAAGGCGAAGATGTAAAGCAGGTTTTAGTAGATGGTAAGGTATTTTTTGGTGATGACGCAAATGCCGTTTTGAAAAATATACCCGCTGAGGTAATTGACAAAATACAGGTATTCGACAAAAAAAGCGACCAAGCACAATTCACTGGAGTTGATGATGGGAATACCGCCAAAACAATAAATATAGTTACGAAGCCACAATTTCGCAATGGCACTTTTGGAAAGGCCTTTATAGGCTATGGCGATCAAGGAAGATATCGAATGGGAGGTAATATCAACATTTTTAAAGGCAACCGCAGAATTACAATACTTACACAAGCTAATGATGTAAACGAACAGAATTTTACAGCCGATGACTTGGCGGGAGTTATGAGCAGTTCTGGAGGACAAGGTGGTGGCGGTCATGGTCATGGAGGAATGCGCGGAGGACAAGGAGGTCCTGGAGGTCAGTCCAACAATGCAGATAACTTTATTATAAACACACAAAATGGCATCAACTCTACAGGCGCTTTTGGGGTAAATTACGCCGACAAATGGGGAAAGAAAACTGACGTATCGGGTAGTTATTTCTTCAATCAAACAAAAAACGAATCCTCGTCCAACCTCTTGCAACAGTATCTTCTGAATAACACCAAGGGCTTGATATATTCTGAAACCAACGTTGCAGACAATACAAACCTCAATAACAGATTTAACTTCAAGATAGAAACCAAAATAGACTCTTTTAATTCGATAGTTTTTCAACCCAAAGTTTCATTTCAACAAAACGACGGCAGTAAAACTCTATTCGGGCAAAATATTAAAAGCCTAATACTACTAAGTAAGACAAACAACAATTCTAGTAACCGTGTTTTTAGTTATATGATTTCGGCTCCAATACTCTATCGACATGCCTTCAGTAAACGAGGAAGAACATTTTCTGTTAATGTGTCGCCAACATTCAGCCTAAATAATTCCGAAAGTAAAAACAATGCCAACAATGTTTATTACAACGATACAAGTTTCACAGGCGACACTGTTGACCAGCAAATTAAAAACCTCAAAAACGGAAACGGGGTAATTGGAAATATTGTTTACACGGAGCCTATAAGTAAATTAAAATTTCTTTCCTTTAGCTATTCAAGCAGCTACTCTCAAAATTATTCTTCTAGAAAAACATTTACTAAAGACCCCTTGCTTCAAGATACCTACACCGTCATCGACACAATCCTAACGAGCATCTTTAAAAACGATTATCAAACGCAATCAGGTGGTATCGGATTTCGTTATCAAAAAGAAAAAATAAATATTGCCATTAATGCCGCATACCAATGGGCCCAACTGAATAAGCAACAAGAATTTCCAAGCTATTATTCTTTAGGCAGAACATTTCAATCTTTGCTTCCATCGGCACAACTGCAATATAAAATTACCGCACAAAAAACGTTACGTATTAATTATAGAAGTTCAAATAATGCCCCAAGCATCGATCAGCTTCAAAATGTAATTAACAACTCAAATTCACTTCAATTAAGCACAGGTAACCCTTATTTGAAACAAGATTTCCAGCATAGTCTAAATATACGCTATTCAAAAGTTGACACCAAAAAAGCAAACTCCTTCTTTGCCTTGCTCAATGGAAACTATGCCACCAATTATATCGGCAATAGCACGTTAATTGCCTCTCGCGACACGGTGGTATACACCGATGTTATTTTGCCTAGAGGATCGCAAATACAACGCCCCGTGAACCTACAAGGTTACTTTTCACTGCGCTCTTTTGTTAATTATACTGTTCCAATCAAAAAAATAAAAACAAACTTCAGCGTCAACGCAACAGTGGCGTACTCAAATGTACCCGGAATGATAAACGAAGAAAAAAACATTGCCAATACTACGACAGGCATTTTGGGCTTCATATTCACAAGCAATATTAGTGACAAAGTAGACTTCACTATAGCATCAAACTCCACTTACAGCAATGTAAACAATACGTTACAGAAAAGCACCAACAATGTTTATTTCATTGAAACCTCGAAGTTTAAAATAACAATGATACCAATAAAGAATATTGTGTTGCAAAGTGAATTTACGTATTCAAGTTTTAGCGGACTCAGCAGCGCATTTAATCAATCGATTGCCCTATGGAATACTGGTGTTGGTTGTAAATTTCTAAAAAAACAACAAGGCGAAATTCGCATTTCTGTGTATGACTTACTCAATCAAAACAAAAGCATCCAACGCACCAATACCGAAAGTTATATTCAAGATTTGCAAACCAATATTTTACAACGTTATTACCTCTTGACCGTTACGTATACTTTTAAAACATATAGCACGAATCCAAAACAGGGTATTCGAATCTACAAATAAAAATACAGCAATTTGAGCATCCCAAATAACAAAAAAACAATAGCCATTATTGGCAGCGGACCAGCAGCACTTATGCTCGCCGCACAACTTGATCATCGCCTCTTCGACGTTGTAATTTACGAAAAAAATGCAGCACCGGCGCGTAAGTTTTTAGTGGCTGGTGAGGGGGGCTTTAACCTTACACACTCCGAACCACTGGAACCTTTTATAGCAAGGTATATACCTGCTACATTTCTTGAACGTAGTCTCAGAGCCTTTAACAATAGCGACCTACGTCGTTGGTTAAACACCTTGCATATAGAAACTTATGTGGGCTCGAGTAAACGCGTATTTCCTACGGAAGGAATTAAGCCAATACAGGTTTTAAATGCCATTCTTAAAGTACTAACTCATCGCCGAGTAACCATACAAGTGAAGAACACTTGGAAAGGTTGGAATAGCGAAGGTGACCTTATCATTGAACATCATTTTCAAGACCACGTGATGAAAGCCGATATTGTGGTTTATAGCCTTGGTGGTGGAAGTTGGTCGAAGACAGGATCCGATGGTAGTTGGCTATCCCTATTTGCCGAGCATGGAATTACTACACTCCCTTTCCTGCCTTCGAATTGCGCCTATAAAATTGAGTGGCCCGAGGCGCTTCGCGAAGAAGAAGGGACAGCGATTAAAAACATTGTGGTGTATTGCAACGACAAAGAGAAATTTGGTGAGTTGGTAATCACATCCTTAGGCTTGGAAGGAGGTGCAATTTATGCCCTTAGCCATGAAATACGAAAGCAATTAAAAGATAAGGCAGTCGCTACAATCTATCTTGACTTAAAGCCAGGATTAAGTTTGTCGACCATAAAAAAAGCCCTTTCAAATAAAGGCATCAAGTCGAACACTGTAATATTACAAGGCGAACTAAATCTATCGAAAGTACAAATTGCCTTACTAAAAACGCATCTTAAAAAAGAAGAATTCCTCGATAGTGCAACACTCTCCAATTACATTAAACGACTCCCATTATTGGTTACTGATACGGCACCTCTCGATGATGCCATTTCAACCGTTGGCGGAATTGCGCTGGACGAAGTGGATGAAAACTTCCAGCTTAAGAAAATGAGAGGACATTACGCCATCGGAGAAATGCTAGATTGGGACGCTCCTACTGGTGGCTACCTCCTTCAAGCCAGCTTCAGCATGGGCTATTTTTTAGCTCGCCATCTTAACCAAACCGAGGAGAAGCTACAAGAATAAGGCCTCCATAGCATTAAATTGGCATTTGAATGCCGTGAAAAACAGTATTTTATAGGAATGTTTTGATAATTAATGAAAAAATAGTATATTTGCACTCCTTTTTTAAAAGATAGCCCTGATATGAAACCCGAAATACATCCAAAAAACTACCGTTTAGTAGTATTTAAAGATATGAGTTGCGACCACGCCTTTTTAACTAAAAGTGCTGTAGAAACGAAAGAAACCATTAAATGGGAGGACGGAAACGAATATCCTCTATACAAATTAGAGATTTCTGATAAGTCACACCCATTTTATACTGGAAAATCGAATTTGATTGACACCGCAGGTCGTATCGATAAATTCAATAAACGTTACGCAAAGAAAGAAACGGTATAATTTAACTATACTCCCAACGACATACTTATTACCCCTCTGTGCATACAGTGGGGTTTTTTATTGTCCGCATTTTCGTAATTTGCACCGCCTGAACACTATTGAAATCTCAACTTCGAGCTACTTTAGGCGCCATACTATAAATTTATCTAGTTTATTATCCTATGAATATAATTCTATTTGACCCTTCAGATCGCGAACGGTTTTTCCCTTTGGCAGCCACCAGACCAATAGGTGCCTTTAGAATTGGGATTCTCACCTTGAAGGAAAAATGGGAACATCATGTCGCATGCGAGGTGAGTTTTGAAACCGCTGCTCGCATCCAAAAGAAATTTACATGTACGAAAAATGCAAAAAGTATATTCGTTAATGCCTGTGTTTGCCCCAATGAAACATTGGCCTCGGAAATTAAAAATGTAATGCCTGGATTCGCCTTATCATACCAAGGCACCCTTATTGCAGCAGCATTTACAAACATAGACGAAAGTGACTTTAGCACCTTACAATTAATTGAAACAAAGGCCACATCAGTGAACATAATTAAACAGCTGAGCGACCTATTTACCTTTAACGACCAAGAGCTTCGAGCGGACTATAAGTTACTAACAGCGAATAAGAAATCACAACCTTTACCATCGAATAACGCTTTAATAGGAGATATTTCACAGTTATTTATTGAAGAAGGTGCTGTAGTAAATGCAAGTATTTTAAATACTAAAACTGGGCCGATTTATATTGGATCTAACGCAGAAATGATGGAAGGCTGTATGGTCCGTGGACCTTTTGCCATGGGTGACCATAGTGTTCTAAAAATGGGAGCGAAAATATACGGTGCCACCACACTTGGCCCGGAATGCCGTGTGGGAGGTGAAGTAAATAACAGCCTGCTATTTGGTTATTCCAATAAAGGACACGACGGTTTTTTAGGCAACAGTGTAATAGGAGAATGGTGTAATATTGGTGCCGACTCAAACAATAGTAATTTAAAAAACAACTATGCAGAGGTCAAGCTATGGAGCTATAAAAGCGATAGATTTGAGCGAACTGGCTTGCAATTTTGCGGTCTCATTATGGGTGACCACAGTAAATGTGCTATTAATACTATGTTTAATACAGGCACCGTTATTGGTGTTGCGTGCAATATTTTCGGATCTGGATTTCCACGAAACTTTGTTCCTGACTTTAGCTGGGGTGGAGCCCAAGGGATGGAAGTGTATGCACCTGACAAAGTATATGATGTGGCAAAATTGGTGATGGACCGAAGGCATGTAGAATTTACCGATGACGACAAAGCTATACTTGGAAACGTTTTCGAACAAACCGCCAAATACCGAAAGTTTTAACCAAAGAGAAAACTACACGAACTAACTATATTTGCAATTTAAAATTAAGTAAAATTACAACTACCTCATGAGAAAGAAAATTGTTGCCGGCAATTGGAAAATGAACAAATCCTTTGACGAAGGAATTCAACTTGTAAAAGAAATCATTGAGCTTTACGCGCAAGAAGTAAAGTCGCAAACATATGTGGTGATTGCACCACCATATATACACCTGCATAAAATACAACCTTTGTTATTTGACATGCCAATGATAGCGTTAGGAGCTCAAAACTGCAGTGAGATGAGCAGCGGCGCTTATACTGGCGAGATATCGACTGCAATGCTAAAATCGGTAGGTTGTGATTATGTTATCATCGGACACAGCGAACGACGTCAGTATTTTAATGAAACCAATGACTTACTCGCAAAAAAAATAGATATCGCGCTCACAAATTTATTACAACCCATATACTGTGTTGGAGAAACTTTAGATGAGCGCAATAGCGGAAAACTATTTGAAATAATTGAATCACAGTTAAGCGAGGCTTTGTATCATTTACCTTCCGAAAATATGAGACAAGTAGTTGTGGCCTACGAGCCTGTGTGGGCTATTGGAACCGGACAAACAGCATCCTCAGCACAAGCCCAAGAAATGCATGGTTTCATCCGAAAAATAATAGCCAAGAAATTTGGTGATGAGCTAGCCGAGAACATCAGTATTTTATATGGAGGTAGCGTAAAACCAGACAATGCTAAAGAATTATTTAGTCAGCCCGATATAGATGGTGGATTAATTGGCGGTGCTGCTTTACAAGCCAGAAGTTTTATTGATATTGTCAAAGGATTCTAATTCATCATTATTAGCAATACATGGCATAAACACCAAATGCATTTCACCACTTTTCATTTTGCTGTTTTAATTAATAATTATCAAATAACCTAAACTTTGCATTATATTCAACGTTATTTTCCCAACATCACGCCTTTGCAAAAAGAGCATTTTGAAAAGTTGCAATCCTTGTATGAATTTTGGAATGCACAAATCAACGTGATCTCACGCAAGGATATAGAGGGCTTGTACGAGAAGCATGTGCTTCACTCTTTGGCAATTGCTAAAATAGTATCATTCAAACCAAATACCACAATAATGGATATTGGCTGTGGTGGTGGCTTTCCAACAATACCACTCGCCATATTATTTCCGCAAGTACAATTTTTAGGTGTAGATAGCATCGGCAAAAAAATAAAAGTTGTTCAGGAAATAGCAACCGCACTGGATTTAAAAAACGTTACTGCAATTAACGCTCGAGCAGAAACGATAAAAGACAAATTTGATTTTATTATTAGTCGCGCTGTTGCACCTACACTTGATCTGATTTTTTGGAGTAAAGGCAAGATAAAAGCTGAAAGTATTAACACCATTCGCAACGGGTTTATTTTTCTTAAAGGTGGTGAATTAAAAAACGAACTTAATGAGGCTCATCAACGTTTTCAATTCCGTCATGAAGAGATTTCGTTAAAAAAATTCTTCGACGCTGAATTTTTCGAGACTAAAAAAATAATTTACATCCATCAATGAAGAAAGATTCTATTACCCTATCAACAGAAAAAAGCTCCCACTACAATCATCTCGAAAAGATGTCTGTAAAAAAACTGCTGAAATCGATAAATCATGAAGATCAATCTGTTCCACTTGCAGTAGCGAAATGCATTCCTGCCATTGAAAATCTAGTTAAAAAAATTGTGCAACAGATGAATAGCGGAGGACGCTTATTTTATATCGGTGCTGGCACCAGTGGACGATTAGGAATTGTAGACGCAAGTGAATGCCCCCCTACATACGGCATTCCACATGGCAAGGTAATAGGAATTATTGCTGGCGGCGATAGCGCGATACGACAAGCTGTTGAATTCGCAGAAGATAATCGCAACCAAGGATTTAAGGATTTGAAACAACATAAAATTACGAATAAAGATGTTGTGGTAGGTATTGCGGCGAGCGGTGGCACCCCTTATGTTGCTGCGGCCCTGAAACAATGCAGAACAAAAAAAATTACTACCGCCTGTATTGTATGTAATAAAAAGAGCGCAGTAGCGGCCGAATCCGACTTTAGAATCGAATGTGTAGTAGGGCCTGAATTTGTGACTGGAAGTACACGAATGAAAGCGGGTACTGCCCAAAAGTTAATCTTGAATATGATTAGCACCAGCGTGATGATACAACTTGGCCATGTTAAAGACAATAAGATGGTGGATATGCATCTTAGCAATAAAAAACTCATCCGACGTGGCGTGGAAATGCTAATGCAGGAGCTAAAAATCCAAGAGGAAGAGGCCTCAAATTTGCTTAATGAATTTGGTAATGTTCGTAAGGCAGCATCATATTATCACGAAAAAAATAAATAACACTACTATTGCGTTATACATCGAATAAACTATTTTTGTTTTTTTACACTTACTAATTTAATTTCAAAACAGCTCAATATGACCTCAATACTATTAATGGACACCTCCGATTATTTAATAGAACTTAGCCGCTACGTTATCCCATCATTAGTGGCTTTAGCGTCTGCATATTTCATCACACATATGTTTCTCGAAAACGAACTTAAGAAAAGAAATATCGAGTTGAAACAGCATGGTGAAAGCATTATCCTCCCTGCTCGTATGCAGGCTTATGAACGAATGACATTGTTTTTAGAACGCATTCAGCCGGATAGTATTTTGATGCGTAATAACCCTGCAAATCACATGGGATTGGATTTAAAACAAGCGCTAATAACCGAGATAAACACAGAGTATGCCCATAATGTAGCCATGCAAATGTACCTATCCACCCAAGCCTGGATTGTAATTAAAGATGCAAAAGAGCAAACAATAAACCTTATTAATCAATCCTTTATTCCATTGCGACCTGATGCCAATGGTATTGACTTAAGTAAAGCTATTTTAGAAAATGTGATACAACGAAATGAGCTTCCGAATCACAAAGCCTTAGAATTCTTAAAGAAAGAATTCCAACTTATGTTTTTATAAAGCCTAATAATAATATTGAATAGGTTGAGGATTTAACAAATTAGAATATCCCTTCGGAACAAATTACGTAACAAAAAAACTTTTCCTGCAACTTAAATAATTCAAAACAAGGGTTCTTAAGTTTTGCATTTTCAGATAATACCTTTTAAAGACTTAAAATTTGTTGGGCATGATTTTTTGATTCCACCTTATCTATTACCTCCTCTATCTTACCTAACTCATTAATTATAAATGTGGTCCTTACCAAACCCATGTAAGTCTTACCAAACGTACTTTTTTCGGCCCATACATCGTAAGCTTTAATCACTTCTTGATTTTCGTCGGCAAGCAGATCGAACGGGAATTTAAATTTATTTTTAAAGTTAAGTTGCTGCTTTTCACTATCGGCACTCACACCCAAAACGGCATAGCCTGCCTTTTGCAGTAGCTGGTGGTTGTCGCTTAAATTACAACTTTCAACCGTGCATGTTGGCGTATTTGCTTTAGGATAAAAATAAAGCACTAATTTTTTCCCCTTAAAATCAGATAAGCTTACCCACTCTCCATTTTGGTTTTTTGCCTTAAAATTAGGGGCCTTATCGCCTTTTTTTATTTTTGTCATTTCTTAATTGTAATGTAGCCTATCATTTTATAAATCAACTTAGCAAGCGTATATTCACTTAATATACTTCCTTTAATTGGAGCACATTCCACCACGTCAAACCCAACCACATTCTTCGTTGCAATAATCCTCTTCAACAAATTCACCCCTTCGTTATACATTAAGCCATTAGGCTCGGCAGTTCCAACTGCAGGGATTACACTTGGATCAAAACCATCGGCATCGATGGTAATATAAACATCTTTGGTGCAGGCTTTCAATACCTCTTCAATCCATTTTGCATTTTCACGGATTTGGTGAGCGTAAAACGTGTGAATGTCTTTGGATTTTTTTATAACTTCACTCTCCTCAATACACTGTGCACGAATACCTACTTGAACCAAATTCACCTTTTCATCGCGAACACGTGCCATTGCACTAGCATGAGAGTATTTGTTATTATGATAACTCTCACGAAGGTCGCTATGGGCATCAATTTGCAATACGGTTAAATTTTTATATTTCTTTGCGAATGGTCGCACAAAGCCAGCCGTAACTGTATGTTCTGCACCAATGCTTACCACAAACTTTCCGTCATCAAGGAGTTTCGCGGTTTCCTCTGCGATATAATCAACCGCTTTTTTATCGGTTTTATGTTTAAAGTTTAATGGAGGAAGGGTACAGATACCACCTTTTAAATAGCTTTCCTGATCGAGTTCTTCGTCATAAAGTTCAACAAATTGAGAGGCACCTACAATCGCTTTTGGTCCTTTCTCACTTCCAGCCAAATAGCTTGATGTGTATTCATAAGGCACCTGCTGTATTACATATTTTGAATCTTTGTAACTATAGTGCTTCTCATCTGGAATGCTTAAAAAATTATCTTTGGTTTTTAAATATTTCATAGTGCAAAATTAATACAGATATTGATAGTTCCAATATTAAGGATTTTTGAGACAAAACGGCTAAATCACACAACGTGATTTTAATTCCAAGTACTTATTAACAGTATTAACGGTTAGATGCTGCGGTGCGGTTAATATGCTATGAATACCATGAAGTTGAAGCTCCAAAACGATTTGCTTCTTCTCGTAGGCAAACTTCTCCGCTATCGTCTGAATGTAAATATCCTCTGATGTATGCGCCGGTTCCTTTAGCAGCTTTTCTATTTCGGTGTTTTCAAAAAAAACCACGACCAAAGTATGATGTTTGGAAATACCTATCAGGGATTTTAGATTGCGTTGCATACTACTATAACTTTCGAAGTTGGTGAACAACAAACATAAACTACGATGACTTATTAGATGTCGCATTTGAACATAAAGCGCTTCATAGTTGCTTTCTAGATATCTGGTTTTTTGTTGATACAACAAATCAGCGATTCTCATCATTTGACTATTGCGTCCTTCTGCTTTTAAAACCTGAATTTTATTTTCATTAAACGTAACTATACCGGCCTTATCCGACTTGCGTATCGCGATATTACTTAATGCCAATGCAGCATTAATACTATAGTCTAGCAAGGAAAGCTTTTCGAAAGGCATCTTCATCATTCGTCCTTTATCGATGATGCAATAAACATTCTGCGAACGTTCATCTTGATATTGGTTAACCATAAACATACCCTTTCTAGCAGTAGCTTTCCAGTTGATTGTTCGATAATCATCGCCTTGCACATATTCTTTTATTTGCTCAAATTCTTGATTATTTCCTAGCCGCCTTATCTTCTTGATTCCAGCCATTTGTAATCGATTGTGAATCGCCAAAAACTCGTATTTGCGCATTTGAATAAATGAGGGATACACAGGCATATTCCTATCATTATCGAGTCGGTAACGCCTTACTGCGAGCCCAATAAAAGTATGCGCAAAAACATTCAATGCCCCGAAATTGTAAACACCTCGTTTTAATGGACGGAGGCTATAATTAATAAAGATGGTACTTTTTGCAGGCGCATTGCGCTGAAAATAGTTGTCGCGTAATTGAAATTGAGGAGGAAGTTCATCATAAATTCGTACCATCACAGTAAATGGATAACGATTAAAAAGCTCAATTGTAAATGCATTATCATCTCCATTGGATAGCTTATCTGATGCTATCCTTTTTGCATCTATTGCATGTGAGGTTTTAAACAACATTAAAATATCAATAGCAAAAAGCAATATGATTAAATTAAATATCGTTTTTACCAAAACAAATGTCACAGAAAAAAAGTAACTTCCTAGAAAAAACGTCGATAAAATTCCAACCGCAATAAAAAAGCGGGAGCTCAAATACAATGAAGAAAAAAACCGCTGTATCATTTATCTAGGCACCTCAATTTTTTCAAGAATCTGTTTTATAACCTCGTTAGTGTTGGATCCCTCCATCTCTTTGTCTGGAGTAAGCATTATGCGGTGCCGAAGGACAGGAAAGGCCATATGTTGAACATCGTCAGGTGTAATGAAATCGCGCCCTGCTATAGCGGCTTTTGCTTTGGCAGCCTGCAATAACCAAAAAGATGCCCTTGGTGAAGCTCCAAGATATAAACCAGAAAAATTTCGAGTTTGCGTTACTATCGCAGTAATATATTGCAGTAAAGATTCTTCAGCATGTACTTGACGAACGAGATGCTGATATTCAAGAACTTCCTGTCCAGAAATAACACGCTCAATACCTGCCAAAGGATTGTTGTTGGTTCGCGTGTGATGACTTTTTAAAATTAAAAGCTCTTCTTGATCTGTAGGATAAGCCACTTCAATCTTCATCATAAAACGATCTAGCTGGGCTTCAGGCAAGCGATAGGTGCCCTCTTGTTCAATTGGATTTTGCGTTGCAAAAACCAAAAAAGGAAGCTGCATATTATATTGCCTTCCATCTAGCGTTATCTGTCGTTCTTCCATCACCTCAAAAAGTGCGGCTTGGGTTTTAGCAGGAGCTCTATTGATCTCATCAATTAATATCAAATTAGAAAAAATAGGTCCCTGTTTAAATTCAAATTCCGTGGTTTTTTGATTAAAAACAGAGGTACCCAAAATATCTGATGGCATTAAATCGGGGGTGAATTGGATGCGGGAAAACCCCGATGAAATACTATGTGCAAGCAACTTAGCGGATAATGTTTTAGCAACACCTGGTACACCTTCGATAAGTGCATGGCCATTACTTAAAACACTTACAATAAGATTGTCAATTAGTGCATGTTGGCCTACTACAACTTTTTGTAGCTCACTTCGTAAACGCTGAACGCCTTGATGAAGTGGCGACAAGTCAATGCGAGAATTAAATTCGTTTGTCATATATAATTTACTTTTTAATTGCTTTTGCTGGGTGATTTAAATCGTTCAATAAGTGTATTTAGATATATTAATTCTTTTTCATTAATGTCTAAGGTGTTCTCAATGTAGGAAATATATTCAAATAGCGTCTTTAACTCTGAAACAGACCTTCCTGTTTTGTTACTTAAGTTAACAAGGAAATCAGTTGAATTCCGATGAGGGTATTGGGTTAAATTAAGCATGTATTTAGCACGAAGGTACTCTTTGAAATAATTTACTTTTTTTTGTGCTAAATTGATGTGGTCTCCCTTCTCATAATACACCTGTCCAATGGTTTCTGCAAATTCTAATGAAGTGTTTTTCATGGGATCCAAACGAGGGATAATACGTTGACGGCGCTTACCCATAAATAAAACAAAAAGCATCAATCCAATTAACATAAGATAATAGGCCCATTTCAAACTACTATTATCCAAGATATAACGTAATGGTGTATCTTTTGCTCTTCCTGATTTATAATGCTCGTCCCACCAAACAGTTTGCAAAGGCATTCGTGTTAGCGTTTGAAGGATAAAATCAAGATTACTTGGCTTTAAAATATAATAATTAGTAAAGGCGTGCGGTAGAGTGCATAAAATAACATGGCCTTTACCATATTTTATTTCTGTCAAAACGCAATGATGCAATGTGTCTGCAGCAAGCATTTTCTTCTGACCTTGTATCGAATCAAAGTAATAACTTACAGAAGAGAATTCTTTAGAAATTGCATACCCTGTATCGATTGTTTTTATATTATCACAAAAGTTAAAATGAAATAAGGAATCTTTAATAGACGTTGCATATAAAAAAGCTTCGCCCTCATAAATAGACATCTGTTTTAAAGCCAACAAGGAAAGCAGTGTGTCTGAAAAGCTAGATGAAGCGATAAAAACATGATGCCCTTGTTGCACAAAATCTAATAGACGTGTAGCTTCGTATTCATTAAAATCAACTACATCATTAACAAAGATATAATTAATATCCTTGGAGTTTTGAAGTTTATCTTCATCAAGCTGGTCAATAATGTTTTTATTTACACTTTGAATGTTTTGACCATTAAATATCGCAGGCAACATTTCAAAAAGCAGATAATCGCCTAAGGGCTTTTTTTCATCTTTACTAAAACCTGGGCTCCAATCGATGGGCTTAGGTTGACTCGACTCAATCCAAAAAAGGAGCAAAAACACCGCACCGATAAGTAAAAGAAATTTCTTATTCGATTTCATTTATCTTTTATTTAACATGGCTTTAGAAATTGATTGCGCCTTTTGATAATGGTCTTCATTGGTAGTGAAGCGACCATAGTTCGTGAATTCGTATAAGCGGGTAAGCTCGGAAAAGGAGACACGTTGGTCGTAGCTTTTTATTTCTAGTATATAATCGTAATTGGTTTTGTTTTGCTGTATTTCTATTTCATTTTCATCGGCAAGATTCTTAATACATTTGATATAAACCCATCGAATTGCAAGTGGATAATCACGTTGAACAAGAGCACTCATAATTTGACTTTCAATATCCTCATCAGATCGGCCTATTTCTTCAAAAAGGCCTTGATCTATTTTAGCTGTGCGGCGCATGGGTGAACCGAGAAAATCGCTTTTGTATAGCCAATAGCTTACAAGGATGGTAAAGAAAATGCCGATTAACCAAAACACAAAATTGCGCGATTCATTCGTGTTGTCTTCAGAAATATTACCAAACAATTTCTTAGCCAACCACGACCAGAAACTCGACCAAAAGGAAGTCGCCTCATCTTTTATAGTTCGCTCGTATTGAAATTCTGGCTTTGACCTAAATTTTTCCAATACGCTAATGTTAACATCCCTCCTAGCAACCATCGGGGCAAATTGATTGCCGTTACAATTGCAAAAATCAATTCTAGCGAAATCTTGCCGTTGATGAGCGCTGTCCAAATCGAGAATATTAAAACTCAAGAGGGAAGTATCTACAGTCCAGGCAAATAGCCCATGACTAAGAAAGGCTAGGGAAACGAACAAAAAAAACTTAAAATTCTTCTTCAGGTTCGTCATTAGAATATTGTTGATTGTTACGCTCTATCTTCACTTCATTATTCCCTTCATTCGTAGAATTCGAGATTGCTTGTATTTTTTGCAGTAGTCCAGTATTATCCTTTGACTCAACAAGGCTATAGTAGAGCACACAGTTTTTAATGATAAAAAAACAAAAAACCATATAAACATATATCACTCCTAGTACCGAGACACTTATACCTAATGGCCAAAGTAGAAATTGAACATCTCGCATATCAAATAAGGTAGAGGCTGCACTACCAGCTACAGTTGCAGCAAGGCCAAGTAATAAAGTTACCACATAGCAAAGTAGATAAGACACGAAATAAACTCCAAAAGTAAGCCACCAATGACCCTTCACAAGATTAAAAGAACGAGAAAAGGCATCAATAATACGCATCTCTTCTTCATTAATTACGACGTTGAAGTACAAATAAAAATAATAGACCACGGCGATGAATCCAAACATCAGAAACGTAAAAACAAAACCACTTAAGGTAATTGAAAACATTACAATTGCATAAAACACAATTAAGAAAACAGAATACAAGAAACCGGCAGCTAAGTAACGTAAGAAATTACTTTTCACTTCAAACCAAACCTGACTAATACTTATTTCTTCAATTCGGCCAAGTCGAACATATATTTTCATATAACAATAAATGGTTATATAAGTAAGCATTACAGCCACCAACAAGATCGCAAATCCAACAATTAAATACGCTAAATTATATCCATCTAAAATATTTTCAATGGAATTTGATGCGCCAGAATAACGGGAATAGTTTCGAGTACCCTGTAATAATGAGCCAAAAAACTTATAAATCCAAAGCGAAAGTACTGCCATCGAAAGCACAAAAGCAACTCCTGTAATAGCAAAAACAGTTTTAAAAAAACTCGCGAAATTTGAAAATAAAAAATCAAAAGTCGTACTTATGATCTGTCCAAAGTCGCGTTGTTGCCTTAACTCAATATATTTCTTTTTTTGTTCCACCATGATATAATTTAAAAGGATAAAAAACAAAATACCAAATTACGAAACCTAATGAAGGTATAATAAAAGACAACGACCAATACGCCAAAAGCTGATAATGTCGAGTAATGAAGCTCTCCAAAAAGGCAGCAAAAAGAAAAATAGGTACCAAGCCGATGACAATCTTTATACCATCTTTTGCGCCAGACAAAAAAGAATCGCGACGACGATAAGTGCCTGGAAAAAGAAGTCCGGAACCAAAGACAAAGCCAGCGCCACAGGCTATTATAATAGCCGAAATCTCTAATGTGCCATGGATCCAAATGGCAAGAATTGATGTTGTAAGCAACCTGTATTTATAAAAGAAAACCTGGAATGCGCCAAGCATAATTGCGTTTTGCATTTCTATTATAAGGGTATAAACGCAAGCTGTTATTCCTGTTACAAACTGCATAAATGACACCTGAATATTATTAAATGCAATGTAAAAAAACATATCACCTTCATTGGTATGCCCATAAACATCCATAGGTTTCCCTTCTTTGATATTGTTGATGGTCATATCAACATAGGTATCACCCAAAATCAAGCGCACGAATTGATTGTCATTCGCGGCGCTAACAACACCAATACCAGTTGCTAAAACAAAAACAACTAGGGAAAACAACATTTTAAAACGATGACGATAAATAACTTCAGGCAACTCACTTTGCCAAAAAGTAATTAAGCGGCTCACCTTTTCTTTTTTATTTCGATAAACTTTACTGTGTATTTTTACAGCTAAGGAATTTAGATATTGCAAAGATTGACTATCCGGATAAAAAGTGCGAGCATAGGCTAAGTCATCCGTAACTTTAATATATAGCTCTGCTAATTCATCGGCGCTCGCCTCATGATTATTCATCTGCTGCTCAAGCAACTGCCATTTTTCTTGATTTTGTTTTAAAAAAACTGCTTCCCGCATGAGATTGCAATATAGACCAACGAATTAAATTAATTGAGTTAATTTAACCATAAACTTAATAAAACCCACAAAAAACTACGCGATTTCAAATTGTGCAAAATTACTGATTCCACTAATACCCGCTATAACGTTGCGTTATTCTTCCGATAAGTTGATTAAAGATTGGCTGTGTGAATGCCACAAAAAAATCCTGTGGAGGAGGTGGCTGTAATTCTTTACCTTTAGTTAGTTCCAAATCTTCTGCCTTCAAAGCCTTTACATCGCCTTGGTAATATCCAAACTGATTTGTCCAAATGTAAATACCGGGCATCTTTTCTTCTTGTAAAACTGCATTTGAATATTTGTCAATAATCTTCATGTCGAGCACACCTTTACTTTCAATAGTTCTTTTAGTAACAAAAAGCGTAGCTTTTGCTTTACCATAAACTTTAATTATAGTATCTGTTTTCGCACCAGGAAGCGACACCTTCGTTTCACCAACCAAAACAGAATCGTTGGTCACTTCGCGTTGCAATCTATCTGTAGTTAATTGCCCTACAACAAAATCATCAAAGCTTAGATCTAATATTTCATCAACTCGAATCTTAGTATTATTTGCCTCTGCTTCACTATAGAACATAACAAATTTACTCAACTTATGTTCATACAAATACTGCACTATTTTATTTTGGAAATAGTCGTTACTCATTTTTAAGCTATTGCTATGAACTTCAACAGGCAACACGATAACCTTCGTTATTGCCCAATCCATTGCTTCTCTCATCTTTGCGTCGCAATCCTTGTAATTCCCTTGCATAAGTTGTGATGCTCTTTCAAACTCATTGTAGGCAATCTTTGCGTCGTTCTTATTCTTTTTGTCGAGGTACTTTTGACCAAGCGCATAGTGAAGCTCTGCAGCCTTAACCTTTGCATCATTCAACTCTGCAGTATAGCGTTGGGTAATCACAAGCTTTTTCGCCGCTGGGCACAATTGAATTTGGTCGTAAAGATTATTTAGCGCCTGATATTCAGTAACGATATTTTCATAACGAGCGTTGTCATTACTTATAAGCATCGTTTTAATTCTATCCTGATGGTACTGCACCGCCATAGGATATGCATCACGAAGTATTGCTGTTGCTTTTTGGTGTGATGGCTTGCTTTTCAAACGATTTACCGATTGATAAACAGCATTATCGTATTGGCCATGTTTATAGGCTTTCTTGCCACTGGAGCAGGCTGCAATAATAAAAGCAGACAGGAAAAACAGGTAAAATTTAGATTTCATAATATTGGGTTTTGTAAGTACGAGTTAGCTTAAAGATAATGTACATTAAAACAACGTTTCTCCTTTGAATTATTTTTTCTTTAAAAAATCAGCATAGGCTATTGCAATACCATCTGCGAGTGAAATTTTTGGTTTCCAGCCCAAGTCAGCGAGACGCGCATGGTCCATCAATTTTCGAGGTGTCCCATCTGGTTTAGTTGTATCAAAAGACAATACCCCTTTATATCCGATCACTTCTTGAATTAACAGTGCCAAGGATTTAATACTCAAATCCTCGCCACTTCCGATGTTAATAAGTCCAGCTTCATTGTAGTTTTGCATAAGTAAAAAACAAGCGTCAGCTAAGTCATCTGCGTTTAAAAACTCACGCAATGGAGAGCCACTGCCCCAAACTAAAACCTCCGGAAAATTATTTTCCTTTGCTTCATGTATTCGACGAATTAGCGCAGGCATCACATGAGAATTCTCTGGATGGTAATTGTCATTTAAACCATACAGGTTCGTTGGCATTACACTTATAAAATTACATTGATATTGATCTCGATAGGCATCACACATTTTTATTCCGGCAATTTTCGCAATCGCATAGGGTTCATTGGTATGTTCGAGATACCCAGACAATAGGTATTCTTCTTTAATTGGCTGAGGTGCCATGCGCGGATATATACATGATGACCCAAAAAACATAAGCTTCTTCACTCCATGCAAATAGCTTTGATGGATGATATTCGATTCAATCATAAGATTCTCATAAATAAAATCGGCACGAAAGCTATTATTCGCTAAAATACCTCCCACCTTTGCTGCAGCCAGAAAAACGTACTCAGGCTTTTCAGAATTAAAAAAATCAGCAACAGCATGTTGATTACGGAGGTCGAGTTCCGCGGATGTGCGACTAACAAAATTGTGAAATCCTTCCGACTCCAACTTGCGTTGAACAGCACTTCCTACCATCCCTCGATGACCAGCAATATAAATTTTCGAGTTTTTTTCCATTACGCGCAAAAACTATTCAAAGTAATTTAATGTTTTAAAGCCATGTTCTTTTAAAAACAGCTCCTTCTTCATCAGCTTTAAATCACCTTTCATCATATCGTTCACCAACATTTTTAAATCATATTTCGGCTTCCATCCTAACTTAGTCTGGGCCTTTGTTGGATCGCCAACGAGCAAATCCACTTCCGTTGGGCGATAATATCTTTTATCTACCGCCACCACCTCTTGATTCAATTTAACAGGAGCATCCTGAAGCTCAAGAAACTCCAAACGAGCCCTGTCGATGGATGTTATCACACCTACCTCGTGTTCATTTTCCCCTTTAAAATCTACCGTTACACCAATATCATGAAACGCCATTCGTATAAATTCTCGAACCGGAGTTGTTATTCCAGTCGCAATTACAAAATCTTCTGCTTTTTCTTGCTGCAGAATCAAATACATCGCTTCAATATAGTCTTTTGCATGACCCCAGTCACGTCTTGCGCTTAGGTTTCCGAGATATACCTTGTCCTGCATGCCCAAAACAATGCGGGCAGCTGCACGTGTAATTTTCCGTGTAACAAAAGTCTCCCCTCGTATTGGCGACTCATGATTAAATAATATTCCATTGCAGGCATACATTCCATAGGCTTCCCTGTAATTTACCGTAATCCAATAGCCATAAATTTTTGCCACTGCATAAGGACTTCGCGGGTAAAACGGTGTGGTTTCACTTTGAGGAACAGCCTGAACCAAGCCATACAATTCAGAGGTTGAAGCTTGATAAATACGTGTTTTAGCTGTCAAACCTAAAATCCGAACGGCCTCAAGTATCCTTAGTGTGCCTATTCCATCAGCGTTTGCAGTATATTCAGGAGTTTCAAAACTAACATGCACATGGCTCATCGCTGCTAAATTGTAAATCTCATCTGGCTGCACCTCTTGAATTATACGTATGAGGTTCGTACTGTCGGTTAGGTCGCCATAGTGCATTTTGAATCTTACATTTTTTTCGTGAGGATCTAAATACAAATGATCAATTCGGTCGGTGTTAATTAGAGATGAACGACGCTTTATGCCATGAACCATATAACCTTTATTCAAAAGAAATTCTGACAAATAGGCTCCGTCTTGCCCTGTAACGCCTGTAATTAATGCTACTTTCATGATAAACGATATCTTTCTTTATTAAATGCTTGTAATTGGGCGAATTTACGAATACCCTACGTAATTTAATGCTTTTGGAAGGCTAAAATCCTTCGGTAGACAAATTATTTCAATTTAATCACAATTTGTATAATTTGCGCCTCGCTTTGCTGCCCCTTTATGAAGGAAATTCTAATCTATAGTCCTCATAGCTCTTCTCGCTTGCAATATACATTGTTTTGGGTGTTCCAAAATCGCATGGGCCTTGACTTTCAAATCACAGACTCTATACTAGAGTTTGACAATACAAGCATGGCCAAGATAAACTACAGTAACCAACACATAGGCAATTGCATAAACATTTACGCCGATTCAATTTTAAATGATAGCTCAATCCATGAAAACTTTGGAGAAATCGGGAAATGGAAAGGACTAAAAACAATTTTCAAAAACAATAACCACGAGCTTCCATTTGATATTTTGGGCGCAGTATTTTACTGTATATCACGCATGGAAGAGTATGGCAAATGTTTTCTGGATTCGCATGGAAGATTTCTACATACCAACTCCGTGCTCCATAAACTAAATGTGCTTCAAACGCCCATTGTGGATCAGTGGCTTGAAGAATTCAAATTGCTATTAACCTCATATTATCCGACCCTCGAAATAAAAAATGAAAGTTTCAAGATAATAAATACATTTGATATTGATCAAGCATTTTGCTACAGCGGTAAAGGTCTAAAAAGAAATATCGGTGGTCTTCTCAGAGATTTAGTGCAATTTAAAATAGAGCAAGTTATAAATCGCATTTTAGTATTGATGGGTGCGAAAGATGACCCCTATGACACCTTTGACAAAATACTCTCGATACAAAAAAAACACAATCCAAGCACACTTGTATTTTTACTTTTGGCAGAAAACAGCAACTTCGATAAAAACATCAACCCTTCGAATCCTAAATTCCTTGAGGTGATTCAAAAATTAAAAAAAAATGTAGAATTAGGCATCCATCCATCTTATTACTCCAAGGAAAAGACCATGTTTTTAAAGCAAGAAATTAATCTTCTTAAAGGCATTCAAAAAAAAGAAGTTTACAATAGCCGACAACATTACTTGCGCTTTACTATACCAAATACTTACCGCAGCCTAATTGAAGCAGGAATTCGCCATGAATATAGCTTAGGCTATGCCGAAACTATTGGGTTTAGAGCAGGCACCTCCTTCCCTTTTCAATGGTTCGACCTTGAAAGAAACGAAGTGACCGCCCTCCAAATTCATCCCTTCTGCATTATGGACGTTAGCCTAAAAAACTACTTAAACCTATCGTCACAAGAAGCGATAAAAACAATTCAAACCATGCTTGATGAAATTCAAAAGGTAAACGGACACTTTATTTCCATTTGGCATAACGAAAGCCTTAGCAACTACTTGGATTGGAAAGGATGGAGTGAAGTATATGAAAGTATCTTTGAATTGAAAACCGTCTAATTATTTATCTTCGCAGCATGCTTACAAACATCGAACATATTGGAATCGCTATTAAAGAAATGCACGCTTCAAATGCACTTTATACTGCATTATTGGGTGTGCCACCTTACAAAAGCGAAGGTGTTGAAAGCGAAAATGTGATTACCTCCTTTTTTAAGGTAAATCAAACTAAAATTGAGTTGTTGCAAGCTACGGATGACAACTCTGCAATTGCAAAATTTATCGAGAAAGAAGGCGAAGGGATACATCATATTGCCTTTGAAACAAACGACCTCCAAGCAGAATTAGAGCGCCTAACTAAAGAAGGTTTTGAAGTTCTAAAAGGATTCCCAAAACCTGGGGCCGACAATAAAATGGTGGCCTTTCTGCATCCCCGAAACACTAATGGAGTGTTGATAGAGCTATGCATGGAAATACAGCATTAAATAACACTGCGTTTACTTATTTCAAATTGTTTAAAGATTAAATTATGCAAAAATTTTTGATTGCCGGACTTGGGAACATTGGCGCTGAATATGAGCTCACTCGGCATAATATAGGATTTCTGATTGCTGATGCACTAGCTGAGGAGTTGAAGCTAACCTTCAAAAACGAACGCTTGGCCGCCCATGCTGAAGGCAGCTTCCGAGGCAAAAAAGTTCATATTATTAAACCCTCAACATATATGAATTTGAGCGGTACCGCCTTGCGCTATTGGATAAAGGAAAACGGCATAGATACTGTGAATAGCCTCACCTTGGTTGACGATTTGGCCTTACCATTCGGAGAAATCCGAATCAAAGGTAGTGGCAGCGATGCGGGCCATAATGGTCTCTCAAACATTCAGGAAGTACTTGGAACTCAAAAATACCCAAGATTTCGTTTTGGAATTGGAAATAACTTTACAAAAGGCAAACAGGTAAACTATGTGCTCGGAAACTGGAATGAAGAAGAAATTAAGCAACTTGAGGAACGAATTCCAAAATGTATCGCGGCCATAAAGGAGTTTATGTTAGGCGGTTTAGAGCTAGCCATGAACAAATACAATGGCAAATAAAAAATAAAACCTAATTTATATCACCTTTTTTGTAATTTAAAATAATCGCTATTTTCGTAACATGATATTAATCGCGGATGGTGGCTCAACCAAAACAGCATGGTCGCTGGTCGATGAGAATAAAATAACCTTGGCTGAATATAGAACCGAGGGTTATAACCCCTATTTTTGGACGAAAGAACAGATTTCCGAATCCTTAAAAAAGCAGTTATTAAACCAGGTGAAACCTGATGAAATATCCCATATCTATTTTTATGGGGCCGGATGCAGCACCCCCGAAAAAAACCATATCGTAGAACTCGCGATGGCGGAGAACTTTCCCAACACAAAAATTCTAGTAACACACGATTTACTCGCTGCGGCAAGAGCGTTACTAAAACGTGAAAGTGGATTTGCCGCTATAATCGGTACAGGAGCGAATACCTGTTTGTACGACGGCTATGTTATCACTCATAATATAGACTCACTTGGATACCTATTAGGCGACGAAGGCAGCGGTTCTTATATCGGCAGAAAGCTCCTACGCGATTTTATGCGCGGCTATTTTCCTGAAACACTAGACAAGAGTTTTCGTGAAAAATATGGCTACACCGATAATGAACAGATTTTTTCTGACCTTTATTCCAAACCTTTCCCAAATAGAACGTTAGCTAGCTTCTGCAGCTTTGCCTCTGAACACGATTCATACGAATATATCCATGGAATCGTTCGGGAGTCATTTGATGATTTCTTTAAAAATCTTGTATCGCATTACCCTAACTACAGCAAGCACAGCTTCAACTGTATCGGTAGCGTAGCGTATAGCTTTAAAGATATACTCATAGACCTAAGTGAAAACAAATACCACATGAAAGTTGGATCGATTTTGCGGTCTCCAATCAAAGAGTTGGTGAATTTCCACCACAATTACCAAGTATAAAAACTTGAATACTTGAAGCCATCGCTTTTTTTATATTTTTAAGATGCAGATAGAAGCTAAGAATGCGAAATATTCGATAAAGTATTTTCCAGATAACATTACTAAATTTAGACGAGAAGGCAGCGTATTCTACTTCTATACAAGTTCCGAAATAATCCTTCAAATTAAAGTATTGAGCGACCGAATCATTCGATTTCGCTATGCCACAGAAGGCACCTTTGAACGCGATTTTAGCTATGCGGTAATACCTAACTATCCTGAATCAATTATTGAGCTGCAGGTGAATGAAGAAGAAGAAAACTATCGTATTTCAACAGCACTGCTTCATTGTAGAATAAACAAAAACAATTTAAAGGTAACGATCACGGATCTTCAAGGTTTTGTAATAAATGAAGACGAAAGTGGTTTTCATTGGATGCATTATTTGGCAAAAGGAGGTAAAATAGTTTTTAAAAGCAAAAAGATACAGCCAGACGAAGCATTTTACGGCTTGGGTGATAAACCAACAGCCTTTAATGTGAGAGGCAAACGCTTTGAAAACTATGGAACCGATGCCTATGCTTTTGGGGGAAATACGGACCCGCTATACAAAAACATACCCTTTTATTATGGCCTACATCATGGTGTAGGATATGGCATTTTCTTCGATAACACCTTCCGCACCATCTTCGACTTCGGACATGAGCGTGATAACGTTAGTAGTTTTTGGGCACGTGGAGGCGAAATGAATTATTATTTTATTTATGGACCTAAATTACTCACAGTAACGCAAGAATACACCAAACTTACCGGAACCCCAGAGCTACCTCCATTATGGGCTTTAGGCTACCACCAATGCCGCTGGAGCTACTTAACCGAAGGTCGAGTGTTGGAAGTGGCACAAGAGTTTAGGAGGCGACAAATACCCTGTGATGCTTTATATCTAGACATCGATTATATGGATGGATTTCGATGTTTCACTTTTCACAAAGAGAACTTTGCCAATCCTAAAGCTATGATGGAGAGCTTAAAATTACAAGGTTTCAAGACCATCGTAATTATTGATCCGGGCATCAAAGTAGATATCGATTACCCTATTTATAAAGATGGTTTAGCAAATGATGTTTTTTGCAAACGTGCAGATGGTGCCTTAATGGAAGGTGATGTATGGCCCGGTAAATGTGTATTTCCTGACTATACAAATCCGAAAGTGAGAACTTGGTGGGCTAATTTATTTGATGAATTAGTAGATATTGGTGTTCGTGGTGTTTGGAATGATATGAACGAACCCGCTGTTTTTGAAATAGGTACCTTCCCAGAAGATGTTCGCCATGATTACGACGGCTCTCCTTGCAGCCATCGCAAAGCACATAATATTTATGGGCATCTAATGACAAAAGCTACCGTAGATGGATTGAAGAAGTTTCTTATGCCTCATCGCCCCTTTGCCATCACACGAAGCTGTTATGCTGGAGTTCAGCAGTTCACTAGCGTTTGGACTGGAGACAATTCGGCTACATGGGAACACCTTTGGCTTGCATCGCAGCAACTACAGCGCTTAAGTGTAAGTGGGGTTTCATTTGCCGGTAGCGACATCGGTGGATTTGTGGGACAGCCTTCCGGAGAACTATATACACGTTGGTTACAGATGGCCGTTTTTAATGGCTTTATGCGCACCCATAGCGCTAGCAACGAAGATCTCTTCGATCAAGAACCGTGGAGCTTTGGAAGTAAACATGAACGCATCAACAAAAAATTCATCGAAATGCGTTATCGATTACTTCCCTATATCTATACTACGTTTTGGCAACATGCGCAGCATGGAACACCGATGATGCGACCACTAAGTTTTGTAGACCAAGAAAACCCAGAGACACATGCCAGAAACGAGGAATTTATGTTTGGTGATCATCTACTGATTTCACCTGTGGTAATTGAAAACCAAGAAAACAAGAATGTTTATCTACCTGCAGGTGAATGGTATTTTAATTGGGACAACGAATTCTATCATGGCGGTAAAGAAGTAAATATCCCAACACCAATTGACCAGATACCTATCTTTATCAGAGCAGGGGCTGTGATTCCAACCTATCCTAAAATTCAATTTGTAGGCGAAAAGGAAATTAAAGAACTTACGCTGTATGTATTTTATAAAGATGGCGAATGGACAAGTCGAATCTATGAAGATGCGGGAGATAATTTTGGCTATAAAAATGGAAATTTCAATGTCGTTCTATTTGAAGTGAAAGGCAATAAAAAAAGTTTACGTATCCGACAAACAATAAATGGTAATTTCACCACCGAATACGACAAATATCGCTTGCTTATTCATGGCATCCCTTTTCATGCTCAAGAATATAATCTAGATGGCAAAATATACAACCTAACTGAACGAAATAGAGCTCGTAATATTATTAAAATATCAGCTGCAAGAAGCATACACGAAATACGAATCAACTAAAAAGTAAAAGTAATGAATAACCAACCTAACATCCTTGTTTCAAGTTTAAAATTCAGATGTTCGAAATGTGGCAAAGGGCACCTCTTTGTTGAGCCCAATCCATACAACTATAAAAAGATGGCAGACATGTACGACAATTGCAGCGAATGTGGCGCTACCTTTAAAAGTAATGAACCTGGTTTTTATTGGGGTTCAATGTATGTGAGCTATGCTATAACTGTTGGTTTAGTGCTTTTTAATTTAATTTGGATTCATTTTTTCTTTGGATGGGATATGTGGGCGCTGATTTTACCGAACGTTATTTTAATTGTATTGCTTGCACCCATTAACTTCCGGCTATCTAGGTCGTTATGGTTAGCGCTCAATATGCGTTATTTAAACAAAACCCAATAAACAGAAAACCAATATCTTTATCGTTTTTATGAAGAACACTTTTTACTGCCTCTTCTTACTTTTTTTCCTCAGCTGCAATAAAGAAAACGTATTGCTAGATCAAAATCTACGCATGGAAAAAGCAGAATGGAACTACATGGATAATCCTTCGTTTTCTGTTGATATTAGTGACACCAATACCACATACTCCGTTTTTGTAAATGTTCGTTTTGAAGCAGAATATAACTACAGCAACCTTTTCTTTCTTTTCAATGTTATAATGCCTGATGGCACTAAAAAACAAGAGCGAATTGAATGCGAGCTTTTCGATAAAGAAGGATTACCTCTAGGAAAGGGCTTAGGTGATTTGTTTTTTATTCGTTATCGAATTCCACGAATTAGCAAGTTAAATCAAGTGGGAAAATATCAATTTACTTTAGAGCAGAACATGCGTATCGACCACCTCAAAGGCATTCACGATATTGGCGTAAGAATTGAGAAAAATCTAATTGAAAATTAAGGTGAAGACGCTAAATTTACTTTCTATTATGCGCCATCAAACCTTCTTTGGTGGCTAAAAAATGAAAGTCTTCCATCTTGTCATAATCATAAAATGCTGTACTTGCCATTTCTTGTCGAGTTTCATTCCAAACCATTACTTGCACCCAACGCTTTCGAATTAGATTTCGCAGACATTCCTTCACCACACCAATTCGTTTTTCGGAAACTTCCTTCAAAATAGTATTAAAAGGCTCCACAAAATAGATGGCATCTAAAATTTCAAAATCTAATTCATCCATGATTGGAGCAAAGATAATAAGGACAATTGAGTAATTGAGATGAATAAATGAGTAAAAAAGTTTACTAAATATAATCTCGAAAGCTAGAGATTTAACAACTACTAAACTCGAAATAATGAAAAAACATCGAACACCTATTGCATAGCCAATACCTCGGCCAGATGCATACATTGAATTGGTAATCCTTGTTTTTTCGCATAGGACTCCAGATGAAGTAAACAACTGTAGTCGGTGCTAATCAAAAGCTCTGCGCCTGTTTCCATAGCATTGTTTATTTTTTGTTCACCCATCGCCACCGAAATAGATTCGTACTTCACAGCGAAAGTGCCCCCAAAACCACAACAAACGGTATTGTCCTTCAATTCAACAAGTTCCAAACCGCGAACATTCGATAATAGCTTTCTAGGCTGAGATAAGATATTACACTCGCGCAAAGCACTGCAACTATCATGATAGGTAGCTTTACCATTAAAGGTTGCTCCTACATCTTCAATCTTCAAAACGTCAATTAAAAACTCCGAAAGCTCGTAAATGTTTTTCTGTACATTCTTACATTCGTTATGCAATGCAGTATTATGAAACAAATGATTATAGCCATTGCGCACCATGCCAGCACATGAAGCAGATGGCGATACAATATAACTTTCACCATCAAATTCTTTGATGAATTTCTCCCCAACGGTCTTGGCTTCATCCCAGTATCCGGCATTATAGGCAGGCTGGCCGCAGCAGGTTTGGTTCGGGTTATAGGAAACCTCCACCCCAACGCGTTCCAATATTTTAATCATATCGAAGGCGATACTCGGCTTCAACTGATCAATAAAGCAAGGGATAAATAGTTGTACTTTCAAATTTAGAAAATCGATATACGATTAAGGAACAAAAATACTGTTATGTGAAGATCAATTCATGGAAAATATAAACAGACTATACACAATTCATTTTAGTGGCTATATATAAGCATAAATGCACAGAATGACTACCTTTGCACTACAATTTTATTTCAATGAAGATATATACAAAGACCGGTGATGGAGGCGAAACATCCTTAATAGGAGGAACACGCGTGCCCAAACATCATTTAAAAATTGAGGCCTATGGCACCGTAGATGAACTTAATTCCTATATCGGTGTGGTGCGAGATAGTTTTGATGATGGAAATTCTAGAGACGTATTATTTCAAATACAGAACACCCTTTTTGTTATTGGGTCGCATTTAGCTGAAGACAAGGAAAAGTCCAATATGAAATTGCCACCTATTGAGGAAGCACAAATTGCATTGCTAGAAACTCAAATTGATGCGATGAACGAGATTTTGCCTGAGCTTCAGTTTTTCATCTTACCTGGAGGCCAAATCACAAGCTCTTTCGCACACGTTGCACGTTGTATTTGCCGTCGTGCTGAACGCTGCGCCACTCATCTCTCTGAATCAGAAGAAGTGGAAGCTGACATCATTAAATATCTTAACAGACTCAGTGATTACCTTTTTGTACTCGCACGCTTTATTGCCTTTAAGCACGAGGCAGAGGAGGTGAAATGGGTAGTGCGGTAAAAATTAATAGCCGTTTTAAACGCCCAAATAATGGATTGCCGATGCAATATTAAGTCAAGAAAAATCTCGGTCTTATTTTAATTTATTTTTTACTTTTTTTATTTGGAAGTGTAAAAACCGCGAGTTTTAAAGCATATTCTTCGACTCTATTTTAAAAATCGCAGACGACCATCACAACGCATTGTTTTTCAGTGCATTGCAGTGTGGAAAAAAGGAGAATAAACATCCACTAAACTGTTAAAAATACAGGCTTTTTTACGTACTTTCGTGTGCTATAAAATTAATAAATTAAGTTCCTACAAATATTAAAAGGAAAGTAACGTACAATCACAAAAGATGGAAGAATTAAAAAAGGAAGACAGAAGTAATTATGGAGCCGACAATATTACGGTTTTAGAAGGATTAGAGGCCGTAAGAATGCGTCCAGCGATGTACATTGGTGATGTAGGAGTTAGAGGCTTACATCACTTAGTTTATGAGGTAGTAGACAACTCTATTGATGAGGCCTTAGCCGGTTATTGCAAAAACATTACTGTCACTATATTTGAAGACAATCACATTCAAGTTCAAGATGACGGACGTGGAATCCCCACAGGAATGCACCAAAAAGAAGGTAAAAGCGCTCTTGAAGTGGTGATGACTATCCTCCACGCAGGAGGAAAATTCGATAAAGACACCTACAAAGTTTCCGGCGGATTGCATGGTGTTGGTGTAAGTTGCGTAAATGCCTTAAGTATTCTATTGAAGGCCGAAGTGCACCGTGAAGGGAAGGTATTCGTTCAAGAATACTCCTGCGGTAAACCACTCTTCGACGTTAAAGTAACAGGCGATGCAGTTGATACAGGAACTACGGTAAGCTTTTGGCCCGACACTTCCATCTTCACCGAAAGCGTATATCGCTACGACACCATTGCAGCTCGTTTGCGTGAATTAGCTTACCTTAATAAAGGCATCAATATTATTCTCATCGACGAAAGAGAGAAAAATGAAGCAGGAGAATTCAGAAAAGAAAACTTCTATAGTCAAGGCGGATTAAAAGAATTTGTTAGTTTCTTAGATGGAACTCGTGAGAAATTAATCCCAGAAGTTATTTATCTGGAAAGCACTAAATTTGGAATGCCTGTAGAAATTGCATTTCAATACAATACTGGATATGCCGAGAATTTACATTCTTATGTAAATAACATTAACACCCATGAAGGTGGAACGCACGTTGCTGGTTTTAGAAGGGCTTTAACTAGAACATTAAAAAGCTATGCCGAGAAAAACGGACTATTGAAGACCGCCAAAGTTGAAATCCAAGGTGATGACTTTCGTGAAGGATTAACCGGCGTTATATCCGTTAAGGTCCAAGAACCACAATTTGAAGGTCAAACAAAAACCAAACTCGGAAATAGCGAAGTAATGGGTGTTGTAGACCAAGCTGTTGGAGAGGTATTAAATAACTTCCTTGAGGAGAATCCGAAAGAAGCAAAAACAATTGTTAATAAAGTGGTGCTAGCAGCTACAGCTCGTGAAGCTGCGCGCAAAGCACGCGAAATGGTACAACGAAAAAGCGGCTTAAGCGGTGCCGGATTGCCCGGTAAATTAAGTGACTGTAGCGATGAAGATCCCGCAAAATGTGAAATCTACCTGGTCGAAGGGGACTCCGCAGGTGGAACCGCGAAACAAGGACGTAATCGTAAATTTCAAGCCATCTTGCCTTTACGTGGTAAAATATTGAATGTAGAGAAGGCGATGGAACATAAAATATATGAAAACGAAGAAATAAGAAATATGTTTACCGCATTAGGCGTTAGCCGTGGGAAATTAGGTGACCACGCTGCGTTAAATATGGATAAGCTTCGTTACCACAAAGTTATCATTATGACAGATGCCGATGTCGATGGAAGTCATATCCGAACTTTAATCCTAACCTTCTATTTCCGTTACATGAAAGAACTCATTGAAAACGGACATATTTATATAGCTCAACCTCCTTTATATCTCGTTAAAAGACAAAAAGAAGAACGTTGGTGCTATAACGAACTACAACGTGATCAAGCCGTTGCAGAACTGGCTAAAGAAGGCAAGACTGATAGTGTTCACATTCAACGTTATAAGGGTTTAGGAGAGATGAATGCAGAGCAATTGTGGAGCACTACAATGGACCCAGACAAACGTACCTTGAAACAAGTTACCATGGATAGTGCCGCGGAAGCAGATCGAATATTTAGCATGCTCATGGGCGACGACGTTCCACCACGTCGTGAATTTATTGAAGCTAATGCGAAATACGCAAATATCGATGCCTAAAAATCAGCTTCTCAAAATATAGTATCCGCCCGCGCCATTTGTGCATTATTCCTAGTTTTTATATCTTCGCAATATCACCGCTATACGTAAATATTACGCACCTTTATTTTTGTGCCTTTACCTTTGGGCTCTCTTGCCTAAAGATACGGGTCATGATCATGAATTGATTCGCGATAAAAATCACACCATTTCAGAACATTGCGACAATGTGATTTACAATATTACAGTTAGCAATGAGCACAAATGCGCGCATAAATATCATTTACATGCCAAAAAGGCGCATTGCCTTGGATGCGACAATCATTGCAATTGGATTCATACTTCAACAGCAAGCACCTCCTACTTCTCTATTCAACAAAATCAAAGCTTGATTTTTGAATTCACTTTGCCTTTAAATGAGGTATTAAGTAGTGGGATTTACAATAAAGGGCCACCTTCAGTTTCATAATTTTATTTTTTTTGTTTTGATTTTTTCGCCTTGCTTCATGCGATGTGAATTCATTTTTTATTGCATTATTTTTTTTATTATGAAATTTAAATTATCACTAATAACAATTTTAGCCTCACTCGGTATGTCATTACCCGCTTTCACTCAATGCTTGTGGTCGGGGCAAATCAGCGATTCGGAGGACCATAGCCCTATAACGGGCGCATCAATTTACTTCCCCGACTTAAAGAAAGGCACCATAACGGATGCTTCAGGGAAATTTAAAATAGAAAACTTGCCCAACGGAAAATACCTTGCCGAAATCAAACAATTCGGGTATCAAACGATAAGTAGCTTTATTAATGTTTGCGAAAACCCAACACTTAATTTCACCCTTTCTCCATCAGTGGTAGAAACTCAGGAAGTAGTAGTTACAGGCTCCTCAAAAGCTACTGAACTACTTAAAATGCCTAGCGCTGTTACCACTATCGATCGCGCCACCTTGTTTAAAACAACCTCAATAAACATCATCGATGCTTTAACATCGAAGCCCGGCATTGCCCAAATCACTACTGGGGCGGGCATTTCAAAACCTGTAATTCGTGGGCTAGGCTATAACAGAATAATTACTTTAAATGATGGCATACGCCAAGAAGGACAACAATGGGGCGACGAGCATGGTATTGAAATTGATGAATTTAGCGCTTCTAAAATTGAAATATTAAAAGGCCCCGCCAGCTTAATGTATGGAAGCGACGCTATAGCTGGAGTAATAAACATTTTAAGTGCACCAAATATCGCAGAAGGTTCCATTGGTGGGAACATTACAACAACCATTCAATCCAACAATGGCTTGTGTGGTATTTCCGGAATGCAAAATGGCAATATTAAAAATATAAGTTGGATGGCAAGGGTTAGCTTTAAAAATGCAGGCAATTACAAAAACAATTTTGATGGTCGTGTACTCAATTCGGCATACAATGAATATGATGCAAGTGCAAATTTGGGAATAAATAAAAAATGGGGGTATTCACATATTATTTTTAGTTCCTTCAATCAAAACATTGGACTTATTGAAGGAGAACGCGATAGTAGCTCCGGATTTTTTGTACGGCAAATTAAACGTACCGATAGTACCAGCGAAAGTGCTATTGCTACAGCATCAGAATTAAATTCGCGCGTACTAAACATTCCCAACCAGCATATCTCACACACCAAGATTGCTTGCGACAACTCTCTGATTCTAACTAAAGGACGACTGTCGCTGCTTGCAGCCTATCAGCAAAATTCGCGAAAGGAATTTGCCGACGTGCTTGAACCTAATACTCCAGGGTTAAACCTCGCGCTGAATACATGGACATACGACCTGAAATATTTCTTTCCTGAACGAAAAAACAGGCAAATAACTTTAGGTTCGAATGGCATGTTTCAAAACAATAAAAATCTTGGAGATGAAGTTTTAATACCTGAATACTATCAAGCAGACTATGGTGGCTTTGTATATTATAAAAAAGAGATCAACACGCATTTCAATATTGCTGGAGGCCTTCGTTATGATATTCGTAACTATAAGAGTGACTTGCTAAAAATAGACAGTATCACTCGCTTTTTTGCAACCATGAAAACCTTTCAAAATATGAGCGGTAGCATTGGATTTACTTATGCGTTTAATAAGTTCCTAGTATTTAAAGTAAATATGGCAAGAGGCTATCGAGCGCCACAAGCCGCAGAAATAAGCAGTAACGGATTACATGAAGGAACCTTCCGTTATGAAATTGGAAATATCAATTTAAACCCCGAAACTTCGTATCAAGCAGACCTCGGAATACTCTATAATACGCCTCATTTAACTATTGATGCGGCTGTGTTTAGCAACAATATTCACAACTATATTTATCTTAACAGGCTACTAAATATAATGGGCCAAGATAGCATTTCCGACCCTCTAAATCCAACTCCAAGCTATCAATTTGTGCAAGGTGATGCCAAACTTGATGGAGGCGAAATTAGTATCGACCTTCATCCTCACCCTTTTCATTGGCTTCATTTTGAGAACACATTTTCGTATGTAAATGCTGTAAACAAAAACCAAGGCGATAGTAGCAAATACTTGCCGTTTACCCCTCCGACACATATCACAAGTGAAATTAGAGCCGACATAAAAAAGCTTAACACCAATGTTTTGAACTGCTATTTTTTATTAAACGTTCAAGCATTCTTAAAGCAAAATAAAGTACTACTTGCAAACAATACAGAGACGAGCACGCCCGGTTACGCTCTCTTCAATGCAGCTGTTGGGAGTGAAATAATAAGCAGAAGAAGAAAACCCATTTGTAGCATTGTACTTGCAATAAACAATATTACCAATTGCGCCTATCAATCGCACTTAAGCAGATTAAAATATGCTCCAGAAAACCACACCACTGGGAGAACTGGAGTTTACAATATGGGAAGAAACATGAGCATAAAAGCACAATTTCCGATTCGCTTTAAATAATGAAAAGATGTGCTAATATATCTTTTGAGGTAATACTGAATTACTTATAATGATGAAAACGAAGAAAAACAAGTTACTACTTAACCTCACAATGTAGCGACTTTTCGCCTTCAATAAAGCCTTCTAGAACATCACCAATATTAACCTTACTAACCCCTATTGGAGTACCTGTATAAATTAAATCTCCAACTTTTAATGTAAAATACTGCGACAAGTGATGAATGATAAAATCGACAGAATAAATCATTAGCGATGAATTCCCTTGTTGCATTTGAACACCATTTTTGGTTAAACTAAAGTTGATATTCTTTAAGTCTGTAATCTCTTTTTTGTTAATAAAGGCACCTATGGGCGCACTGCCATCAAAGGCTTTAGCAATTTCCCATGGCAAGCCTTTTTGCTTTTGAATGTTTTGAACATCACGAGCGGTGAAATCAATACCAAGGCCAATTTCGTTATAATATTTATGAGCAAACTGTTCTTGTATTTTCTTGCCTACACGATCAATTCGCACCACTAACTCTACTTCATGATGTATATCTTGGCTAAACGACGGATGGTAAAATGGTTCATTATCTTTAAGCAATGCCGTGTCTGGCTTCATAAAAATAACTGGTGAATCCGGAACTAAATTATTTAGCTCTTTGATATGATCCACATAGTTTCTGCCAATACAAAATATTTTCATATGAATTAGTTTTCTAAATTAGAAAGTTCTGTTTCAACAAACGCCTTTAGTTCATGTACATATTCGTTGCTAAAATTAAATTGAATCCCTCCGGTTTTATATATATCACCTATAGGCTTGCTATAGCCCAAGCGTAAGGCCGCTTTGTAGTTTTCAAGGCCCTGGCTTCTATTTTCTTTATAATTCTTCCACATTGCGATGGCTCCCAATTGCGCGAATCCATATTCGATATAATAAAATGGCACTTCAAAAATATGTAATTGCTTGTGCCATGATGCTGCTTTGTATTTCTCTTGACCAACATAATCGACTTCCTGCATATTAAAGGCATCAAATATCTCCACCCAAGCTTGGGTGCGCTCCTCGGTGGTATGCGTTGGATGAGTATAAATCCATTGCTGAAATTTATCAACAGTTGCCACCCAAGGCAATGTTTCTAAACTGTTTTCTAACTGATCGATAATTGCGCGGCGTAACTCATCTTCATCAAAATTGAAAACATCCCATCCATCCATACTAATTAATTCCATACTCATACTCGCCAACTCTGCTACTTCACTCGGTGTATTTTTAAACGCATTAAGCTCCATGTCTTTGGTAAGAAAGGAATGCACTGCATGTCCGCCTTCATGAACCAAAGTTTGCAAATCGCGGATGTTGCCAGCAGCATTCATAAAAATAAAAGGAGCACCAATTTCTGCTAATGGGTAGTTATAGCCGCCCGGTGCTTTACCAATACGACTATCCAAATCAAGGTGTTTAAGCTCCTTCATCGTTTGAAGGCAGTCGGCAAAATATGAATCTATTTTGGCGAAACAAGCGATGCCTTTATCTGTTAAATCATGTCCATCGGTGAAGGGTTTCAATGTTGGCTTGCCTTCAGTATCTACATCCATATCCCATGGTTTGAGTGCCGTTAACTTTAACGCCTCCTTGCGTTTCTGTGCACGAGCATTCATAAAAGGAACAATTTGCTCACGCACACTCTCATGGAATTTTGCGCAGTCTTCCGGTGTGTAATCAAACCTGCCCAAAGAAGCAAACATAAAATCACGAAAGTTATGAAACCCTGCATTAATAGCTACTTGATGGCGCAACGCAACTAACTTGCTAAATAGCTCATCCAACACATCTTGATCTGCCAACCTACGTTTACAAATAAGCTGATAAACTTCTTCACGGATAAGACGATCTGGATTTTTTAAATGATTGGAAGCTTGTTGTAACGTCTGTTCCTTGCCATCATAGGTAATGGTCATTTGAGAATTTATGGCTGCATATTGTTGTGCTAAAGTTGCAATTTCCGTGAACAATGGTATATTCTCTGACCTGAAGATCTCAATTTCTTTTTTCACGGCACGTAAATAAACAAAATACTTTTCGACATCTAATGGAAACTGCGAATCAGAGGTCACCAAAAGCCTATTCATCGTATCGTTATAAGGCGAAATATGAGGATCAATCTCTTGCACAAAAAACAAGTAAGACGCTTCAAATTCTTTATTGGTGGTATCACATGTCATTCGAATATAGCGCCATGCCATATCCTCACTCACTACACTCTCAAGTTCACTGCGATGATGTAACCATTTAATCAAATCAGCTTCCGATTTTATTACAGCCTGTGATAGTATTTCATAAAACGGCTTTAAACCTTCCCAGTTAGTTACTGTAAAATCTTGAGGCAAAAAAACACGTTTCGGCTTTGAAATTTTCATGCCACAAAAATAGGAGAAATTAACGCCAATTCATCATGAAATATAATGCACTAGGCAACATCTATAAAAACTGAGGTGGCGGCTTAGGCTAACTATAGTGATTTTTAAAATTTCATTTGCATTTGCAATGCAAAATGCCTAGGAGCCTGTGGATAATAGTAGTTATAACTCTGACGAACGCCTTGATACATGCCTGCATACGTGGCGCCATTGCTTTCGTATACTTCACTAAAAATATTATAAACTACTAAATTGAAATTGAAATTATTCATAATTCTCCAATGGCTAAAATGGCATCTCACATAGAAATCATTAACAAAATAAGCATCAAGTTTCCGATCCTCACTGCCACTATTATCTAGAAATTGTTTGCTTACAAATTTCGAAACAAACTCCATCTCGAATGCGCTCTTGAATTTGTATTTTAATGACGAACCAAATACTAAATCGGGTGAAAAAGAAATTGGGGTTTTGGCATATAAATAGGCTGATGCTGTATCATAAGTTTCATTATATACATACTCCTTGTAATTTAATATGACACTTTTAGAATATGAGATATTTACATTCAAGGAAAATCGATTTTTAAAGGCTCTTCTCGCTACCAATTCGATACCCCTACGATAACTCCGTTTTACATTCTCACGCACTGGATTTCCTACGTCGTTAAGCTGGCCCGTTAAGATGAGCTGGTTATCGTAACTCATAGTATACGCATTCGCAATATACTCCCAGTGTTTCCAATGCTTGGAATACCCCAATTCGATGTCGTTCAAATATTCTGCATGGGGCATTGACAATTTACTTGAATTTACAAACTCATCACGTGTTGGCTCGTGCGCCGATCGACCAATATAAAAGAGCAAATTACTGCTATCGTTAAAGAAGAAATTCACACCTGCCTTTGGGTTGAAAAAAATATAGTTTTTAGTAATGTTATTGAGCTGTGTGTTATTAAAATTGTAGTTCAACGCACGTAATTGCAAATCGCCAAACCACATTATTTTTTTAGATAATGAATAGTATACTTTAAAATAGGCATTACCATCGTTTTTTATCCCTTTATCATTGGCATAGAGAAAAGGCTCGAAGTTTCCATTAGGTTTCGGGGCAGTCCAAACATCGCTCCAGATTACTTCACTATAATGTCTTCCTATATAATTGTTATAGGAAACTCCAGCATTTAACTCATACTTTTTCTGCTTATAAACAGCGGAAGTAACAACGCCATAAAAATCATTATCGAGCCACTTGCGATCGACAATATCTGCATTTTTTTGCGAAGAAGAGTCCGTAATTTTGAAGTCAGGCATGCTATATGCTGCCAACGCCGCATAGGCATTGTAATTCTCGTAATACCCTTTACCTTTGGTATAATGGGCTACTACATTAATGTTTAACTTAGGGCTAAATGCATAAGTATAGAGCATTTGATAATGTGTTTGCGCATAATTATCTGTTTGGTTTTTATAGTTATAGTAATTGTAGGTTCTATTGGTTTTTAACAATTCTTGAGGAACTCCATACCATGCCTGATAGGTAACTTCATTTCCATTCATAATGACCAACTTTAGCAAGCTTTTGTCACCATATCTTGAAATTGAGCCAAAGGCTGATTTCAATCGGCTGCTTCCTCTATCAATATAACCATCGCTATTTATACTACTTAAAGAGCCTTCCATAGTCCATTTTTTATGTAATAGCCCCGTCCCAAACTTTACACTGTTTTTAAATGTACTAAATGATCCAACGGCCGTTGAATAAACAAAGTAAGGATCGATACTACTTTTAGTTGTTTGTATGTTGATACTACTTCCAAATGCTGCCCCCCCATTTGTTGAGGTTCCAATACCTCGTTGAATTTGAAGCCCGCCTATATTACCTGCCAAATCAGGTAAATCTACCCAGTAAACGCCATGACTTTCAGCATCATTTAAAGGAACTCCGTTTATTGTAACATTAATGCGTGTAGCGTCAACTCCTCTTATTCGAACACCAGTGTAACCCACACCTGTGCCAGCATCGCTTGTTGAAACCACTCCTGGGGTGCTATTAATTACTGATGGTAAATCCTGTGCAATATTAAATGCACCTATATCTTCTGCATCGAGGTTAGTATGGCTGGAGCTTAGGATGTTTTTATTTTTGATGCTTTCAATTACCACCTCTTCACTAACAGCATGCAAGGGCACTAATTCAAAAACCAAATTCGAAGTATTGGCATCCACCGAAATGTATTGCAGGGCCGGAGTATATCCAGATAAATAAACACGAACTAGGTAACGACCTGACTTCACCTTTTGAAATGCAAATGAACCTTTCGAATTAGTGTTTAGCTTCTCAACCAAGTTTTCGTTTTTATCGAGCAACGTAACTTGGCACTTATCCAATGTGTTTAATGCAGGTGAAATATGAACGACACCTCTCAGTTCGAACTGTGCCAAAGCATTTGAAAGTAAACTAAGAAAAAAAACAAAAAACACGAATCTTTTCATTTTGACAAATAATATTAAAAACAAAAAGGGTGCTGGCGTTTGGCTCGAAGAATCCTTATGCAGCATTACCTGCGCAAGTTCATCGGGTTTAATCTCAGCCATTGCAAACTTGCAAAAGCACCCCGTTAAAGTGATGCGAAGTTAATACTATTTTTTTGCGTTTTGTAAACATTAAGAAATTAATGATTGAATTTAGGATAAACTTTCATTCTTGTCATACATAGGATTGATATTTGTTGATACTGAAACCTCAACGAATGGAAGGCGCTTTTAATCGATTTCTGATAGTGGCAAAACGAAAAAAGCCCATTGCTTTCACAACGGGCTTTTTAAATTATAGAAACGGCGGTTTATGCTTCGGCTGCCGCGCTCAGTTTCTGAGCTTCACGGTAAACCGCACGTTTTTTCGTTTCACGCAAACGAACACATTTTTTAGTGAACGCCTGACGGCTACGTAATTGCTTTACAACCTGAGTTTTTTCAAATTTCTTTTTGAATTTCTTTAAGGCCTTCTCTAAAGGTTCTGATTCTTTTATTTGAATGTATAACATATTTTTTTTCTCCGATTTCCGAAATTGGAGTGCAAATATACGCGATTTTTACTTTTTACAAAATTTTTAATTAAAAAAAGAAATGTTTCTTGGCATTTTCAATGTTTTCAAGAGAATAAAAACCGCCCGATCTTAATTTAAGGAGCATTATTTGCGCCCAAGCTCATTGGAAGCACTCAATGGCGATTTGGAAAATGCTCTAATGATAATGCTTGTGGTACTCCACATTTGAAATGCTTTTTTGTGAAATTCAAAAAAAGAGTCTTAAATGCAGGAAGATTTATACTGCAACAGGTGCTTTTATTGCTGGATGTGGGTCATACCCCATCAACTCAAAATCGCTAAAATCGAAATTAAAGATATCCTGAACTTCCGTTTTTATTTTCATCTGCGGAAAAGGACGCAGTTCGCGGCTTATTTGCAAATTCACTTGATCAAAATGATTGGTGTAAATATGTGCATCGCCTAAGGTATGCACAAAATCGCCAGGAGCATATCCGCAAACCTTCGCCATCATCAGCGTAAGCAAGGCATAGGAGGCAATATTAAAGGGAACTCCCAGAAATAAGTCAGCACTCCTTTGATAAAGCTGACAACTTAGCTTACCATTAGCCACATAAAACTGAAACATAACATGGCAAGGCATCAACGCCATTTGACTCAACTCTCCAACATTCCATGCACTTACAATCATGCGCCGACTATCTGGATTTGTTTTTAATTGATGGATTACGTCGCTAATTTGATCTATCACGTTACCTTCGGCAGTATGCCAACTACGCCACTGATATCCATAAACAGGGCCTAAATTTCCATGCTCGTCTGCCCACTCATCCCATATTGAAACGCCATTTTCTTTTAAATAACGTGTGTTGGTGTCTCCTTTCAAAAACCAAAGCAACTCGTAAATGATACTTTTTAAATGTACTTTCTTTGTTGTTATCAAAGGAAAGCTCTCACTTAAATCGTATCGAAGTTGATGCCCAAAGATACTCTTTGTCCCAGTGCCGGTGCGGTCTTCTTTAAAGGTCCCGTTATCCATTACATGTTTTAGAAGTGCTTCGTATTGTTTGTTCATAATAGGTGTAATAATAAACAAAGATATTTTTAAGTTTAGTAATAATTACCAAATAGATTTTAACAAAATGTTTATTGCATAAAAAAATTAATTTTGCATTATATATTCACTGATTAAACAACAACTTAACTCGCATATGAGCATCTACAAGCAATCAATTCCAAGTGTCGACTTAAATTTATTTATTCATGGCACAGCAGAGGAAAAAATGGAGTTTGTGCGCCAACTAGGCGATGCATATCAAACCATTGGTTTTGTAGCCGTTAAAGGACATCTATTAAGCGAAAACCTTTCTGGTCGACTTTATGAAGGCGCAAAAAAGTTTTTCCAACTCCCCGATGTAGCAAAACTCAAATACGAAATTGAAGGCATGCATGGCCAACGTGGTTACACCTCATTTGGCAAAGAACATGCTAAAGGCCAATTGGCTGGCGACCTTAAGGAGTTTTGGCATTTTGGTCAAGATCTTCCCAAGGATTCAAATATGAATCCAAGTGAATATCCTCCCAACGTATATGTTAAGGAGGTTCCAGAGTTTATGGCTGCGGGAATGGAAGCGTATCATCAGCTAGAAAAAACAGGGGTTTATATGCTTCGCGCTATCGCTTTGTTTTTAAATTTAGACGAGTTTTATTTTGACGAAAAGGTGAAATTAGGTCAAAGTATCCTCCGACCAATCCATTATGGCCCAATTACAGGTGAGCCAGAAAATGCAGTGCGCTCTGCCGAACATGAGGACATTAATTTAATAACCTTGTTAATGGGCGCTAGTGCCGACGGATTAGAGGTGCTGAATAAGCAGCATGAGTGGATTCAAGTAACGGCACTGCCAGAGCAAATAGTTTGTAATGTAGGTGATATGCTGCAACGTTTAACCAATAACAAGCTCAAATCTACCACCCATCGCGTTGTAAATCCGCCACGTGAGCTATGGCATACGTCGCGTTATAGCATCCCATTTTTTATGCACCCTAAAAGCAACATGAGCTTGGCATGCCTTCCTGACTGTGTAACCAGCGAAAATCCAAAACAATACGAAGATTGCACTGCAGGGCAGTTCCTCGAAGAAAGACTCACTGAAATAGGATTAAAGAAATAATCGATGTATTCTCAATATCAACGACGTTTTAAATTTCATTCGACTACAAAACCCTACCACTTTAAATTTCATTGAACCTCAAAAAAGTTGCTATCGTTGCTTTCTTTGGCTAACTAAATTATTTATAAAAAAGAACCACTGAAGCGTTAAATTTGCAGACAAAATTTTAATCTCTCAATAACAATGCAATTGAAATACGCCTGGGAAACCATTAAAGAATTTGAAGAAATAAAATTCGACTTCTTCGAGGGAATTGCCAAAATAAGTATCAACCGACCACATAAGCATAATGCGTTTACACCCCTTACCGTAAAAGAAATGAGCGAAGCAATGGAAATTGCACGTCAGGATGAACGCGTAGGTGTAGTAATATTAACTGGTGAAGGAGGCAATGCCTTTTGCAGCGGAGGCGATCAAAGTGTGCGTGGCAATGGTGGTTATGTTGGCACAGATGGTGTTCCTCGTTTAAACGTCTTGGATTTACAGATGCAAATTCGTCGTATCCCTAAACCTGTAGTAGCCATGGTGGCTGGATGGGCTATTGGAGGCGGTCATGTGCTGCATGTAATTTGCGATATAAGCATTGCAGCAGAAAATGCACGCTTCGGACAAACAGGGCCGATAGTAGGAAGCTTTGATGGTGGTTTTGGCGCAGGATATTTGGCACGTGTTGTAGGGCAAAAGAAAGCGCGAGAAATATGGTTTCTATGCGAACAATATGATGCGAAGGAGGCCTTGGATATGGGTTTAGTAAACAAAGTAGTGCCTTTAGAAATGTTGGAGGAGACTACCGTTGCGTGGTGCAAAAAAATGTTAGAAAAAAGTCCGATTGCACTGCGAATGTTGAAATCAGCCTTCAATGCTGAACTCGACGGCCAAGCAGGGATACAGCAGCTTGCAGGTGATGCAACATTACTTTATTATTTAAGCGAGGAAGCTAAAGAAGGGAAGAACTCTTTCTTGGAAAAAAGAAAGCCTGACTTTAGCAAATATCCAAAATTCCCATAAGCACCAAAACATTATACTAAAAACCCAACTCCAATTTCAAAGCTTTTTTAAAGAGAGAATCTATATTTAAATTGCCATTCATTCGCTCTAAGGGCATTGAAGTGAAAATGAAATTAGTGGCATTGGCTGCGTCTGTGCGTTTAGCGCAAACCACAGAAGGTCCATTCCAATTTATTGGTCCCGTTGGAGTACTTACAATTAGTTCGCCGGTATAAACATCAACAAACTTGGAGGTTCCGTTGTCAATAGCTTTCAGAAACGGTCGAGCCGAGCTTATAATACTTGAAGATTTTAGCGTTGGGTAGCCACTAATCAAAGGAAGCATCAACGCATTGTTATTCATACGGAAGATACCCTGTGTGTCGGGAACCAATTCTTTAATTGGTGTAAAATCGAGTAATGCTGATTGCTCATAGAAAAACTGAGAGAAGTTTAAAGCCATAAAGATCCTACCGTTATTTGCCAAGAACTCGCCCAGACTGCGCTGTGCCAAAGCCAAGGAAACTGAATCATTATCACTAAACCAAACTATTTTATCAAAAAACCGCAAGACTTTATTTTGCGTAAAAAAGTCTGGGGAGAGTTCATCGTAGTTGTTGTTATTCTTTACAAAAGCATTTAAAGTATCAAAAACAGTTATACCTGCATTGGCCATATTGGATTGAAAAAAATTCAATTTGGCTGGGGTATATGGAGAAGTGGCATTAACAACTAAAATTTTATTTATCGGCTTCTTACAATAAAAAGTGTATGACACTGCAGCCACAGACTTTGCACCCACGTTATCAACTGCCTTTAAATATAAAATATTATTTGCGTTTAGTTTCAAGCCTTTGAGTTCGACGGTCAACTTTTGTCCTGACATAGAATACACGTCACAATTTGGGGTGTTACTTAACACATCCTTGGCCACAAAGGCCGCCTCTGTGAATGTTGAGGGTACGATATAAGGAGCAGCGGTTGTATCGTTCAAAAACAATTCAAAATGATCTACGTTGTTACTGCCATCAGGGTCGGATCCACTCCAATAAAATTTAAACGCCGGATACGTTTTAATGGCATTTTTTGATGGGAAAGCAGCAGTACCAATAGCATTAAGTATGCTACACACGGGAGGTGAATTTTTCACCGGGTAAACCAAAGTAGCAGGCGATGGGTCTTTCAAGTCTTCATTATCGATGGCACGAACATAGAAATTAAAATTCGCCGTGTCGCTGCCTAGTGGTAAGGATAAATTAAAGAGGCTATCTTGTTTGGTGGTGTAAACCCAATTTGAACCATCGAAGGAGAATTCAAATCCTTTGATAAAACCATCTTTATCATCACCCCACCACGTTATTTTAATTTGAGATATAAAACGATTCGAACCCGACCGAATAATAGTATCTGCCACGGTATGTGTTTCCGGCGCTTGGTTGCCTTTATGTTCCCCAAGAAATCCTTTTTTACAGCTCAGGAAACTAACAATACCTAGTAAAACGAGAATAATATTTCGCATGAGGTGGTAAAAATACTTAAAAAAACTTTCTTCATGGTATTCCTTTTTACTACAACGATTTCCCTATTAGGAAGCGGTAATACTTCTATCAATTTTTGTACCTTTGCCGAAAAAATGAAGGTAATTTAGATACCCAACATTAAAAATCTTTCATTTACGCTTTTCACTCAACTTTAAAATATTATACCATGTTCGATTTAGATTTAATTAAAAAAGTTTATGCGCAGTATGCTCAGAAAGTTAATGCTGCCCGTACCCTTACTGGAAGGCCTTTAACCCTTACCGAGAAAGTATTGTACACACATTTGTATCATGAGTTTCCAAAAGCTGCTTTTGAGCGTGGTAATAGTTATGTAGAGTTTGCGCCAGACCGCGTAGCCATGCAAGATGCGACAGCACAAATGGCTTTATTACAATTTATGCAGGCTGGTAAAGCCACGGTGGCTGTGCCAAGTACAGTGCATTGCGATCACTTAATTGTAGCTAAAGATGGCGCAACCAATGACTTAATCGAGGCGAATATCGAAAACAAAGAAGTATATGACTTTCTTTCAAGTGTAAGCAACAAATATGGAATCGGCTTTTGGAAGCCAGGAGCAGGAATTATACATCAGGTAATACTTGAAAACTATGCCTTCCCCGGTGGAATGATGATTGGAACCGACTCACACACAGTAAACGCCGGTGGTTTGGGTATGGTTGCTATTGGTGTTGGTGGCGCTGATGCGGTGGATGTGATGGTAGGTATGGAATGGGAATTAAAATTCCCAAAACTTATTGGAATAAAACTTACTGGTAAATTAAATGGCTGGACTTCCGCGAAGGATGTAATATTAAAGGTAGCTGGAATACTTACTGTAAAAGGAGGAACCGGATGCATTGTGGAGTATTTTGGTGAAGGTGCAGAAGCATTAAGTTGCACAGGAAAAGGAACTATTTGCAATATGGGTGCAGAAATCGGAGCTACCACGTCCATCTTCGGATACGACGATAGTATGCGTCGTTACCTTAATTCGACAGGACGAAATGACGTTGTAGTAGCTGCCGACGTGGTAGCTGAGCACTTAACTGCCGACAATGAAGTTTACGCTAACCCTGAACTTTATTTTGACCAAGTAATTGAGATTAATTTATCAGAACTTGAACCGCATATCAACGGGCCTTTTACTCCTGATCTAGCATGGCCATTAAGCAAGTTTGCTGATGCTGTGCGTGAAAACAAATGGCCAGAAAAACTTGATGTTGGATTAATCGGAAGTTGTACCAACTCCAGCTATGAAGATATCACTAGAGCCGCATCTTTAGCGAAACAAGCCACTGACAAGCACCTCATCGCTAAAAGCGAATACACGATTACGCCAGGAAGCGAGCAAGTTCGTTATACCGTAGATCGTGATGGATACTTAGAAACATTTGCAAAAATGGGTGGTGTGGTACTTGCCAATGCCTGCGGACCTTGTATTGGGCAATGGAGTAGGCATAATGCAGAGAAAGGTGAACGAAATTCAATCATCACCTCATTTAACAGAAACTTCGCCAAACGCGCCGACGGAAACCCCAATACACACGCTTTCGTTGCCTCTCCCGAAATGGTAACAGCATTCGCGATTGCGGGTTCATTAACATTTAATCCGATTACAGATACTCTTACCAACACCAAAGGAGAACAAGTGAAACTTGATGAACCTGTAGGTTTAGAGTTGCCTGCGAAAGGTTTTGATGTTAAAGACGCTGGCTTCCAAGCTCCAGCCGAAGATGGCAGTACCGTAAACATAAAAGTGAGTGAGGAAAGTGATCGACTACAATTATTATCTCCTTTTCAACGTTGGGATGGCAAGGACTTAAAAGGACTAAAATTACTAGTTAAAGCGAAAGGAAAATGTACCACTGACCATATTTCAATGGCTGGTAAATGGTTGAAATTCCGCGGACACCTAGACAATATAAGTAACAACATGTTAATTGGTGCCATTAACTTCTTTAATGATAAAGCAGACTGCGTAAAAAATCAACTCACTGGCAATTACGAAGGTGTACCGCAAGTTGCACGCCAATATAAAGCCGCTGGATATTATAGCCTAATTGTTGGAGATGAAAATTACGGTGAAGGTTCGTCGCGCGAGCACGCTGCTATGGAGCCTCGTCATTTGGGTGCACGCGTGGTATTGGTGCGAAGCTTTGCTCGTATTCATGAAACCAACCTTAAGAAACAAGGTATGTTGGCAGTAACGTTTGGGAACAAAGAGGATTACAATAAAATCATGGAAAATGACACCTTTGATATTGTTGGACTTGAAAATTTCGACCCTTCTAAAGCTTTAAAAGGCATTATTAATCATGCTGATGGAAGCAAAGAAGAAATTGCATTAAATCATACCTATAATGAAAATCAATTTGAATGGTTTAAAGCAGGAAGCGCTCTTAATCTTATCAAAGAAAAGAACGGTTAATAGAAAACCAATCTAAAAAAAGCCATCCGTTCAGGATGGCTTTTTTTATGCTTAATAAACAATTAAACCTAACGTCAAATTAAACGTTAAAAACCACAGTAAAGCAACTTCCTTTCTCCTGATCGCTTTTAAAGGATATTTGCCCATTCATAATATCGATATATTTCTTTACGATATGCAACCCCATGCCTGTTCCTTTTATATTTTCCACGTTGCTCGCTCTAAAAAATGTTTCAAAAAGATGCTTCTGATCTACCACTGGAATACCAATACCTTGATCGCAAATCTCACAGGTAAATTTATTTTCTTTCAATGCTAATCGAAAAGTGACCTCACTTCCTTCGTTAGAGTATTTCACTGCATTAGAAAGTAGGTTAAGCATCACATTGCGCAATAGCTGCTTATCCAAAAAAACTTCATCATAATCCAAATCTAATTCTATAGAAATAAATTGATCCTGTTTTAGCATAAGGCCAATATCCTCGCGAACATCCTCGCATAAATCAGCTACATTAAACCACTTCGGTTGGCTCTGAACTTTCCCTTCTTCAATTTTCCCTAACGACAAAAAATCATTGAGAATTTCAATGAGATTATTTACTGAGGCAGCAATACGACCCACATGTTTTAAGCGTTTGGGACCTTCATCAACTCCATTATACATGGATATTAGCGAAGCAGAAGATAAAATAGTAGCCAAGGGGGTTCTAAATTCATGCGATGCTGTTGAAACAAACCTCGACTTCAATTCATTCAGCTCTCGCTCTTGCTCTAACGATTTTCGCATCTCCATTTCTGCTGTTTTCAACCTTGTGATGTTTTGAGACACAATAAGTAACTGCGACACTTTCCTATGATCGTCAAATAATGGCGAACCATTAAAAAGATAATAATATCCATTGCCTGGATTTTGATATTCAAAACTAATTTTATCTCCCAAAAATGCTTTCTCTAATATCAAACGAATTTCATGGGCAACAGCAATATTCCGTAATGGCAAAAATAACTTTCCAATCAGGTCTTCTTTTTGCAATCCGATAGTTTCAATTTCTTGTCCGTGGGCATATACAAGTATATACTCGCGGTTAAGCACACTCACAATGCCATTCGGGAAATTCTCAGCGATGGTCTCCATCATTGTTCTACTTTCTTTAAGTGCTGTCAACGCGCTCTCTTTATTCATTATTTCCTGTTGCAGTTTTTCATTCGTAAATGCAATTTCGGCGATCGAATTGGTTAAGTCTTCGGTTCTGCTTACCACGCGCACCTCCAAATCCGAATTCGTCTTTTTCAATGCATCCGAATAGTCCAACAGATCGCGATGCGCTTGATCTAAGTCCTGCTTTTGCTTCATCGAATCGGACACATCAAGAAAGAAAAAAACAAAGTAATTTTTGCCACCTATGCTAAAATTTAAACTATGCACATTGACTGGAAAATAGGTGAGATCTTTTTTCCTAGCTTCAACTACTAATGCTTTTTCGGCAAGAGAAGCCAACTCATCTGCATTGAATATCTCAAAGGCTTCATTGCCATTTTGAGACTTTATAAATGGCAATAAAAGGTGTAAAGGTTTGCCGATAATTTCGTTTGCATTATACCCAAACATAGCCACTGCTCTTGGATTGATCATTATAATTTCAGCCCCTTCCTCCAACATTATTATCCCCTCATTAGAGTGCTTAAAGATGACACTCAAGTTTTCCTTGTAAAATTCAGATGTAGCTTTCGTCTGCTTAAATAAAAATACGAGAAGCACTGTGATGCCTATCGAAAAGAGCGACAATAGGTGATCGGCAATGCCGGCAAAGGCATCATTTCCAGAATCAAGAAAGTGGCCTAAGCCAACAAAAAAAACAGCCAATACACCAGCAATAATTGTAAAATAAACTTCAGTCTGAAACAGGGTAAGTACAATTAATGGCAAATAAAGTAGCCCTTGAGAAACACTCGGTATGTATTTATTATCAACTAAAAAAGCGATAGCCATCATCCCAACTCCCGACAATAAAAGAAAATACCTCTGTTTAACCATGACTAATCGTTTGTAACACAATAGAATTTGGCGGTAAATTAGTTGTCAAGTTTATTAGAAAATATGACCAATGTCATTATCCTGGGAATTCATTGCTAAATAGAATTATACATTTTAGGAACTACCTTTTTTTTAAATTATGAGACTAGATTAAGACAGATGACAAAAATCAGTTCTCATTGTGCCTATTGTCATGGTAATTGTATTGCAATACGTATAATTTTGCCCACTGAATACAATATTGTATTGATGTTTCAAATTTCTTCTTTTAGTATTTGAAACAGAAATATCGCTGTATGCCTAGTGCATAATCAGCGCGGGGTAGCCAATAATTGACAATTAAAACCCAACTATCCTAAAGCGAGGTGGGATATCTCACCTCGCTTTTTTATATGACCTCTATAATTTAACACGTTTAAAGTCATATAAATATATAATGTATTGAATAACGTCACTTTGTAATAAAACAATCATAACTTTGAATATGCAAGAGAACAACCCAAAAAAACACCTACCTGAAATTGTGCCGATAACCAATCCGCCTCTACTACCGGTGCAACCAGAAATAATTCCAACAATTGAGCAACCAACTCCGATATTGCCTCATCCAGAATTCCCTATTCCAGAACCCGAAGTAAAGCCCGAAAAAAATTAGCATGAAAATAGGACTCGTACTTTCAGGTGGTGGTGCTCGTGGCTTCGCGCATATTGGTGCAATTAAAGCCCTCGAGGAGTTTGGGGTAAAACCTAATATTATTTCAGGCACCAGTGCAGGCGCAGCGGTAGGTGCATTATACGCAGCAGGATACAACATCGATGAAATTGAATCTATTTTTACTGAGAATAGCTTTTTAAAATTTAACGATTTTGCCTGGAGTCGCTCAGGTTTATTAAGCACCAACTCTAATGAAAAGACGTTTCGAAAATACTTACACCATCGCACCATTGAATCATTGGAAATTCCTCTTTATATAGCAGCCACCGACATTATGAACGCATGTTTAACTTTGTTTTCTAAAGGCGATATTGTCACTGCCATTCTTGCCTCGTCGGCCATTCCATTTCTTTTTGAACCAATTCAATATCAAGACAAAACGTATATCGATGGTGGCGCAATCAACTGCTTCCCAATTGAACCTCTTTTAAACCAATGCGATGCAATAATTGGGGTTTATGTAAACTCCGTGCAAAAAACAAATCGGAAACTAGGTATGATGGAGATCTTCGATAGGAGTTTTCATTTGGCACTATATAATGAAGTGAGTGAAAAAAAAGAGAAATGCACTGTATATATTGAGCCTCCTGAATTACAAAACTATTCTATGTTCGACTTTAAAAAATCGAAGGAGATAATAAATATTGGTTACGACTATACAATAAAACAAGAGCAGAAGTTGCTTAATTTGAAATAACTACCTCGTAATATATATAATTAATAACATGATATCGAAACCATTACGTAAAAGAGAGATGCTTGTTGTCAACTGGAGGATTGCATTTCGAGATTTACGTTTTATTAGATACTTAATAGTTATCTCGATCTTGTTAATGGCATTGGTCGTCATTATTCCAATCTTCTTTCGATATATTCAAGCAAGGCAAGGAATGCAATTAAATGACCTATTATTACAATGGATTCCGCCCTTGAATCTTTCTATTTTTATTTTCGCTGTTATTTATTCAGTTGCGGTTTTTTCGATCTATTATATATCTCATCTGCCTATTCGAATTCTTCGGCTTATGCTGTCCTACGCTTTACTGCTAATATTGCGTATTACTACACTTACTTTCATCAGCCTTGAACCTCATCCAATGCTAGTTCCACTTAAAGACCCATTGGTGGATCGTTTTTTTTATTCGGAGATTAATGTCACCAAGGACTTGTTCTTCTCTGGACATGTGTCAACCTTGTTTCTGTTTTTTTTAATAGTGCATGGCCGTAAAGCAAAAAGATTCATTTTAATTGCAACAATACTTGTGGCTGCGTCGCTATTATTACAACATGTACATTACACGATTGATGTCATAGCAGCTCCAATTTTCGCATTTTTGGCGTATCGTTTAGCCGGCATTTTCTTGCCTAAATTTTAAAAAAACCGACGAAACTCTAAATGAGAATAAAACAAGACGATACGCTTGTAACAAACAGTTGCAACATTTCCAATCCAAAAAATTATAGGATGAAGTTTGCAAAAATAAATATACTTTTTAGAAAGGATAGAATGTAAGCGCAATACCCAATTCTAGAATGCCCTTTTGTGTGCTTTTCACTAGGTTGGAAGTAACAGAGGTGTAAAACGAATTGTTCATTTGCATAATACTTAACTCCCCTCCTAAAGAAAACCATGGATTAAAATAATATTCGGCTGCCAAAACACCGGCAATAACTTTTACACTTCCATGGTCTTTAACCACCTCTGGAACTGTTTCGGAGAGCTCTACTTCATCTACATCATAATTGTCTTTTGAAAATCGAAATCCTGCGATATACTTCCAATGATTTTTGGGATAAACACCAAAGAGACCAGCCCCAATCAAACTCGACCTCTCCTTCATATTTAAAGTTATTACTCTTCCAGAAGGTGTATAGGTAAAGTTCGTTATATGATCCTTGTCATACATCGACCAATGCCCTTCAACCCGAAGACATTCAAAGGGGTCATAGTCAATGAGTAATCGCTTTCCTGGAATTACATCTTCCGCCATCTCGTGAATTTGAAGTAAGGGCAAACTCAATCCAACACCTAAACAACGCTTAAATTCAACTTTCTTCTCCTGCGCATTCAAATTTACTATAAACAAAATTAGGGTGAAAATACCGATGCATTTAATTAATTTTGGTGATGTCATGATTTTCTTGATGATTAAAAACAGGGCAAAAATATTTTTAATGCCAATGTTGTACTATGAGCCTCGTCATTTTTAAACATGACCTTTTTCACATCTTGAATAAAATTCATCCTAAAGAAAAACATGATCAATGCTTTTTGACAATACCTTTTTCGGCAAGAATAATTTATGACTTCAGTCATTTTTAATGCGCTAGAAATAAATTTCATTTGTTTAAACGATTACAGAACAGGTACTTTTGTTTAAATTGATATTAAATTCTTAACATTCTATTCATCCAACACTATGCTTCAGATTAAAAAAGTACAATCTAAAAAAGATCTCTCCAACTTTATTGCCTTTCCTGATGCGCTTTATAAAAACAATCTGTATCGAGTGCCTCAGCTTCATACATTCGAAAAAGGCACCTTAGACAGCAAAAAGAATCCGGCATTCGACTTCTGTGAAGCCGACTATTGGCTTGCAATAGACAATGGTAAAATTGTTGGACGGATAGCAGGCATAATAAATCACAAGTTTATTGAACGTTGGGGTGAAAAATTCGCCCGCTTTGGATGGATTGATTTTATTGATGACTTAGACGTGTCAGCGTTATTATTAAAAACAGTGGAAGAGTGGGCTATAGCAAAAGGTATGGTTGGCGTTCATGGTCCGCTTGGCTTTACTGATATGGACTTGGAAGGCGCACTTATAGAAGGCTTTGATGAAGTAGGAACGCAAGCTGTGATATATAACTACCCCTATTATCCAACACACTACGAAAAAAACGGTTATGCTAAAGATGCAGACTGGATTCAATACGAAATAAAAATACCGGCTCAAGTACCCGAAAAGATAAAACGGATAGCATGTTTGGTAAAAGAGAAATACAAACTAAGAACGATAAAAGCAAAGAGTGCTAAGGATTTCCTCCCCTACACCAAAAGCATGTTCGCTACACTTAACGAAGCTTTTTATAATTTATATGGATTTGTAGCCCTCACCGACAAACAAGTTGAATATTATACCAAGCAATACTTCTCCATGATAAATCCGAAATATGTGTGTTTTATTGTAGATGAAAAAGATGATGTCGTTGGATTTGGAATTTCTCTGCTGTCGCTCTCCGAAGCATTTATTAAAGCAAAAGGCAGGTTATTCCCTTTCGGATTTATACATATACTTCGTGGATTGCAAAAGAACAACAAGGTTGATATGCTATTACAAGCTGTGAAACCAGCTTACCACAACAAAGGAATACCTGCTATATTCTTTTCTGAGATGATGCAAGCCTATATCGACAATGGAATAGAAACAGCTATTTCAAGCCACGCACTCGAAAATAATACAAGCGCATATTTAATGTTTGGCGACTATGACGCACGTCAGCATCTAAAACGTCGCTGCTATTTGAAAAAACTAGACGCATAATAACTAAAAAGACTTATGCGACATCGCGAATTCAATTATGAGTTAAGTCATATATTTATCAAGTAAATTATGATGACTATTGCAACCAATCAATAACATTGATGCCTATGAACCCATTACTAGAAAAAATGAAGGATTATACCATGCCACAGGAGGTAAAAAAGGCGGGGCTTTATCCTTATTTCAGAAGTATCGAATCGGCACAAGACACAGAAGTAACTATACAAGGTAAACGTGTACTTATGTTTGGCTCCAACAGCTATCTTGGACTCACCAACCACCCTAAAATAAAAGAAGCATCAAAAAAAGCAATCGACAAATATGGAACTGGGTGTGCAGGATCCCGATTTTTAAATGGATCGCTCAACATCCATGATGAATTAGAAGAACGCCTTGCCGACTTTGTTGGAAAAGATGCGGCCATTGTTTTCAGTACCGGATTCCAATCCAACCTTGGTGCTATATCAGCGCTCACCGGCCGTCACGACCATATTATTTTAGACGAACAGGATCATGCTTCCATCATTGATGGCGCACGTTTATCTTTTTCTAAAGTATTAAAGTTTAAACATAATGATATGCTTTCATTAGAGAAAGAACTCAAAGCAATGGAGCCGGAAAGCATTAAACTTATTGTGGTGGATGGCATCTTTAGTATGGAAGGCGACATCGCCAAATTACCTGAAATTACCGCATTAGCAAAAAAATACCAAGCCAATATTATGGTGGATGATGCCCACGCGTTGGGAGTATTGGGGCCACAAGGAGAAGGTACTGCGGCGCATTTTAAAGTCACACATGAGGTTGATTTAATTATGGGCACTTTTAGTAAATCGTTGGCCTCCATCGGGGGATTTATTGCGGCAAGCAACGAAACAATCAACTATTTAAAACATCATGCAAGAGCTCTTATTTTCAGTGCAAGCCTTGCTCCTTCTAATGCAGCAAGCGTATTGGCCGCTCTCGATATTATTAAAACCGAACCAGAACGCATTCAACTGCTTTGGAATAACACCAACTATACATCGCAAGTTTTACGTGAAATGGGATTTGATATTGGACATACCGAGTCGCCAATTATTCCAATTTATATCCGTGATAACACGAAAACATTTCAGATGACCAATGAATTAATGCGGCAAGGCATCTTCGTTAATCCGATTGTAACGCCAGCGGTAAAAAGCGACTCTTCTCTCCTTCGCCTTTCGTTGATGGCAACGCATACAAAAGCACAAATTGACGAAGCCCTAGAGAAAATTGAGCATGCCGCCAAAATGTTTGATGTACTGAATCCTCTCCAAAGCAAGGTGTGAGCACTAAAATATAAACATTATGAATACCCAGAAAAAAATTTTAATTACCGGTGCCAACGGTTTTATCGGCAGCTTTTTAGTTGAAGAAGCGTTAAATAGAAACTATCTAGTTTATGCTGGCATTCGTAAAAACTGCAATACCGATTACCTCATCGACAACAGAATAACATTTCTTGAACTCGACTACAGCAGCACTGAAACATTGTGCAAAAGCATCGTTCATGCCCCCCATTTTGATCATATAATTCACAACGCTGGACTCACCAAGGCTGAGAAAAAAGAAGACTATTTTACTGTAAATTTTCGATACACAAAAAACCTAATTGAAGCATTAGAGAAAGAAAAGAAAACCCCAGAACAATTTATTTATATGAGTAGCTTGGCCGCTTTCGGTCCGGCCGACCATACCACCGCGGGGGTGGTGAAGCTAACTAGTAGTCCGGCGCCAATTACGGCCTACGGCAAAAGCAAATTAGCATCTGAACAATATATCACACATCTACCCAACTTCCCATATCTTATAATACGTCCGACAGCCGTATATGGGCCAAGAGAAAAAGACCTATATACCCTATTCAAACTCATTAACTCACACATAGAGCCGTATATTGGCCTCAAAAACCAAGCGCTAACCTTTGTTTATGTAAAAGACCTAGCCAATGCTGTATTCGATGCCATGGCGACAGGCAAAAGCAGAAAAGCGTATTTTGTTACCGATGGCCACGTTTATGACAGAGGCAATTTAGGTGCAATTATTAAAACCACACTAAACAAAAAAACATTCCGTATTAACATACCGCTGGGGCTGGTTCGTATCGTAGCTTTTTTTAATGAAGTTGCAAATACGCTGTCAGGAAAAACTTCAATCTTGAATTTCGAAAAAGTAAATGAACTGGGAAGTTTAAATTGGCAATGCGACAACCAAACGTTATGCGACGAAACAGGGTTTGTTGCACATTACAACTTAGAAAACGGACTCATCGAAACTGCGGCGTGGTATAAAAAAGAAAAATGGCTGTGACTGTTTTAGTTTTTTAGAAAAACAAAAACATTGGAAACTAAACCCTCTAACTACTTAATTTTAAGTATTTTTGTTTTATAATGAATTCAACATCTGAACGCACCTGCAATAGTAAATTAAGCATGCAATATATTCTAAGTTGTAAATTTGATTATTAAAAAAATAAAACCCCATGAAGAAAATATTCCTCGTACTTATTGGAATCATCCTAATACAAAAATCATTTGGCACAATAACCCACATCGGCGGCCATTTTGATAAGCCTTCCACAAAGACTATTACTATTCAATATTATGCTTCAATTATTAATATGATTGAAAGTAGATCAACAAAACAGGAATTACCAATTGATAGTCGAAATAATTTCCGGTTTGAAATTGAAACTGACATTCCACTTAATTTCCATTTGATTAACGGTGACAATTGGCTTTTTATCAATAAATATGTGGCTCCCGGGGATAGCCTTTGGTTTGAAATTCAAAAAGGCAATGTAACTGAAGTAACTGGTAGGTGTGAAGATTGTATTGGATTTATGTTTGAGTGGGAGAATAAATTTTGGAGTGGCAAAGCTGTAAACGAAGAATTTAATTCGAGTGCTAGACGACTTGAACCGAAAGAATTTATCGAATACTGGAATAAACGAAGAACAGATCAATTAAATTCCTTTAATAAATTTTTTAAAGGTAAGGCATTGCCTTCTTTATTTAAGGAAGTGATGGAAGATGAAATTAATTATTCCTATGCAGTTGCTATTCTTCAGTATTCAACAAAAAACGTAAAATCATCCAACCGTTTAGAGGATAGTGTCTATTTAAAATTCCTAGAGTTTATCCCAGTCGACAACCCGAATGCCATAACTCATGGAACCTATCTTCATTTTTTAAGAGAGCTTCCAGCGAATATATATTTCGCAATGACTTCAGACCCAAGAGTTGAAAATTCAGATAGAAATTATATCTGGCTGAACCAAATACACCTTAGGGATTCGATTGCGAAAAAATATTTTACAGGAAAGAGTTATGAACTTGCTTTGTATCAGATTCTATATGAACAAATTCGGACTGCTGAGCTCATGAAAGGACAATCTTACTTTGAATCTTATTATCACACTTCGGATAGTATTATTTCGCAATGCGCTTCTAGTTTTTCTGACCAAACATTATATAAAAGGGTAAGCAAAAAATTCCATGAACTCAAGGATACCTCTAAAGCTGCACCTGATTTTGTTCTAAAAGACATTGATGGGAAGCAAGTTAGGTTGTCGGATTTCAAAGGGACAGTAGTTTATCTCGATTTTTGGGCTACGAATTGCGCTCCTTGCGTTGCGGAAATTCCTGACGCTAAAAAACTAAGTGAAAGATTTAAAGGTAAAGATGTCGTCTTTATTTATGTATCACTTGATCATTCTGATGAAAAGTTGAAACAGTTTCTCAACAAGAATTCGTTCAACGGAATTCAACTTAATGCCCCTCAGGGTTTTGCTTCCGATGTCGCAAATCTCTATGAAATTAACGCTATTCCTCACTATTTTCTAATTGACAAGGCAGGTAACATCGTTAATGCAGATGCGCCAAGACCAAGTTCAAATCCGGATAAGATTATTGAAAAATTGGTACAACAATAAATTATATACTCTTTTCAAAAGTGTACAAACACAATTCAAATAACGGACAGTAACGGATTAGACCCAATAAGAATGGATTATTGGATTCTTCTTCTAAATATTATGTTTCATATGATAAGTATCAGGTTAAACCTGACAATTTAACTATGAAACATAAATATTTACTCTAAACCTACTAAATATTCAATTATCTTTCGTATCATTGCAGTCAGGTTTAACCTGACATTTCTGCTATGAAGCCTAAGTACATTTCCACCCAGTCAAATCAATTACTGTCCTTTTTCAATGGACGGAATAAGGCAGGTTTTGTCTATTCGGAAGCATTTAAAGCATTACCTGAATCAAAGGAAAGTACGGTTAGGGAATTACTCAGTGATATGACCAAAAGGGGCTTGCTGATGCGATTGAAAGACGGAGTTTATCATATTATACCCTATGAGGAAAATGCAGAATTATTTATGCCCGACTGGCATTTGATAGCAGAACATTTGGTGAACGATGCGGAATATTATATTGGTTATTATTCCGCTCTGCAAATTCATAATCTGATTACGCAGCCATCATTGAAGGAACAAATTGTGGTATCGAAACAAATCAGACCTTCCGAAATTAAAATAAAAAACATTTCATTTCAATTTATCTACCATAACGAAAATCATTTTTTCGGTTCTAAAAAAATATGGATCGATAACTTTAATAAAGTATGGTGTTCCGATTTGGAAAAAACGATTATTGATTGTTTGTTTCGCCCTGACTATGCCGGTGGAATTGTTGAAATTGCAAAGGCTATTCATGGTTCTAAAAACAAAATAGATTTTGACAAACTATTCGACTATACGAAAAAATTCAAATCACAGGCGGTACTTAAGCGGTTAGGGTTTTTGTTGGAAATGCTAGAGATACAGAATTCAATCATTGATAAATTACAAAAAGAAAAAACAGCTTCTTATGTTTTATTAGATACAGAACTGCTGAAGTCGGGGAAAATGATTAGCCGATGGAGTATTCAGCAAAATTTGGAAACGGAAACGATTAAAGCAGCAATTTATTCATGATTAAACCGGGAGAAATACAACAGAAGGCCAGAGAAATCGGAGTGCGTGACCAACAAATAGAAAAAGATTATATTCTTTCGTGGATTTTGAAAGGAATTGCAAAGCATGAGCAACTTTCAAAAATTATCGTTTTTAAAGGCGGAACTGTTTTGAAGAAAATCTATTTTGAAGGTTATCGTTTTTCGGAAGACCTTGATTTTACTTTGCTCGATAATTCTATTTCTAATGATCGGGTATTTTCCATGTTCAGAGAAACTTTTGAATATGTAATGGAAGAAGTAAATATTCCGCTTGGGATTATTGATAACAACGAATCCGAGGATACCCACCGGCTTGACGGACAAGGAAGCATAAACTTTTATATCAGTTATTCCGGGCCATTGGGCGGAACAGGTTCGAATAAAAAAGTGAAAGTTGATATTTCAAAAAGCGAAAAGCTGGAATTTCCACCGGCTATCAACCAAGCAATTTTAAGCTATTCTGATATAGAAGCACACGAACTTTTGTGTTATCCTTTGGAAGAAGTGCTTGTAGAAAAAATGCGAACAGTGATGCAGCGAATGCAAGCCCGGGATTTTTATGATATTTGGTATTTGCTGGATATATATGAAATGGATGTCAATTTTTATTTAAATGAGTTCTCTAATAAATGTAAGAGTAAGGGATTAAATCCTCATGATTTTCCTAAGAAATTAGCAGAAAGGGTTCCACAGTATAAAGGACGTTGGAAAAGCTCTATGAGTGAGCAAATTCAAGACTTACCCGACTTTGATAAAGTGGAACGGGAAGTTCAGAGGCATTTGAAGAAATTGAAATTCTGATATTGGATTGAAGTGGAGAGAAGATACTCGTAGTACACGAACCATCGTTTGGTGATGTCTTTTTGCTGGTAAGCATCGGTTTTGGAGAAGTCGCGCTTGCATCCAAAATTGATGTACCGGCTTTTAAACTTTAGCTTTTCCATAGTTTTAAATTTTCGCACTTTTTCGCACTCAACAAAAAAACCCTTACTAGGTAAGGGTTTTGATTCTCTTGTAGCGGGAGCAGGACTCGAACCTACGACCTTCGGGTTATGAGCCCGACGAGCTACCACTGCTCCATCCCGCATTATTTAGAGTACAAAGGTACGCTTTCCTTTTCTTTTTCACAAGTATTAATTAAACCCGTTAACAATTTACCTTTTGAGATGTTTGATGAATGAAGTATACTTGCGTTAACAAGGACAAAATTGTTGCTCCTTTATTTCTATCAATGACATTCCGCTCTCGACTTTTTGTATTGGCCTATTTTATAGCGCTATGTAACAGTGCTGTTGGGCAGGTATCCAGCATCAATAAACAAGTGGTGGATTACGTTAATCAATATAAAGATATCGCAATTTACGAAATGCTTCGGGCACACATTCCAGCAAGCATAACGCTGGCCCAAGGGGTGCTCGAATCTAACAATGGTAATAGCCGACTAGCGAAAGAAGCACACAACCATTTTGGAATAAAATGCAAAAGCACTTGGACAGGTAAGGTGCTGCTCGAAGATGATGACGACTTTCAAGAGTGCTTTCGAAATTATGCTGATGCCTTTGAATCCTATCGCGACCACTCCGACTTTCTTACCACATCACCTCGTTATGCCTTTTTGTTTGAATACGAAATAACAGACTATAAAAGCTGGGCCTATGGACTTAAAAAGGCTGGCTATGCTACAAATCCTACTTATGCACCGCAGCTCGTCGACCTTATCGAAAAATACCACCTCAACCAATACGATCGATATGTGCAAATGCCTGATGGTGTGAGGGATACTGCAGATAAGCATCCCGTCATCGAATCTAATGGCATACCCTCCACCAAAGCGAAAATAAACGACAGCTATAGCCGCATCGCTAGCGAAAATAAGATGAAGGTGGCTGAACTCCTGCAACTAAATGACCTCAAAGAAATTAGAGACCTACATTATGGCGATATTGTGTATATCAAGCCAAAAAAAGATGAAAACAAGAACTTTCAGAAACACCAGATGAAAACAGGTGAATCCATGCACGATGTTTCTCAAAAATATGGTATAAAACTCGACCTGCTTTTGCAGCGCAACGGTCTGAAACCAGGAGAGGAACCGAGTACAGGAGAGACAATACTACTTAATAAAAAAAATAAAAAAGGAGTTAAGAAAAAAAGAGATCCTTCCTTAGGCCGACGTAACGTAGATATGCGCGTGTCAATGGGCGAAAGCACCCGAGCAGATAGTATAATGGAGGCCCGCTATAATGCCAGAGTAAAAATAGAACGTAGCCTCGACACGGCATTAGCAAGAATAGAACCGTCACCTGACGAAAAGCCATATTTGGGAAATATTGAAAAAGCGGAAGAGAAGGAAGAAGATAAGCCAGATGAAGTAATCGGAAACGAGCTCTATCATTATGTGCACAAAGGTGAGACGCTTTATGCTATTGCAGCAAAATTCAATATCACTATTAATGAATTAAAGAACTGGAATTCATTAATAGAAAACACCATAAAAATTGGCCAACGCCTGCAAGTTACAAGTCGTTTGCAACAAGAGGCTTTAGTTGAAAAAAATTACACCATCGACAAGTATGGTTATTACCTCATTCAAGGGGGAGATAGCTTAACCGATATTGCTTCTCATTTTAATTTTTCGCTTGCTGAAATCACCAAAATAAATCTAATTTCGAGCAATGACACTCTTGTTCCAGGAAACAAACTATTGGTGGTAAAACAGGAATCATCACCAGCAGCTCGTCCTGCTTTTTATGTGGTGGCAAGTGGCGACACTCTTTATTCAATTGCGCATAAATTTGATATTGCCATTGAAGAAATAAAAAAACTTAATTCGTTAACCTCTGAAGATATTAAGGTGGGCATGAAGTTGTTTCTTCAATAGCCTATTTAAACTCAATAAGACCTACAATAAGAATTAAAACAGCAATCCGTGTCCTCCCCATACACCGCCAGTATGCATACACAATATCTTCTCGTGGGGTTTAAAAAAATCGCTTGAGGCTAGCTGTGTTAAAGCCATAAGCATTTTGGCAGTGTATATAGGTTCAATAACAATTCCGGTATTCCGAATAAAACTACGCGCAAAATTAACCAGCTCGTTATCGGTTTTCGCATATCCACCGCGATGAAAGTCCACATGCAAATTATATGGAACCTCTCCTATCCATTGCTTAATTTCCTGATGAAGGTAATCACCACCCTTAATTACCGCTACACCATGAACTTGGGTTTTTAATTGCCTTTCAAATACACCCTGAGCAAGTCCGGCTAATGTACCACCTGTTCCTGTTGCTGTAAAAATATGATCATAATGCTCAATAAGCTCTAAAGCAATTTCGGCAACACCCGGAATTGCATGCAAACAACTTCCACCTTCGGGCACATAATATACACTCTCGTCGTTAGTAAAGTATTTTTGATAATAAAAGGTCTTTTCACGATAATCGTGGCGTGAAATAAAAACCAAGCGCATGCCGAACAAATGGCACATCTTTAACACCGGATTTTTAATTTCCAACTCCTCTCCTCTCACAAAGCCCGTAGTTTTAAAACCAAAGGTAGCACCCGCAGATGCTACCGCGAGTAGATGGTTGCTAAATGCACCTCCAAATGTAGCCAATGCTGTTTTTTGCTTTGCTTTTGCATCGCGTAGCACATATTTTAATTTCCTCCACTTATTTCCACTTATAAATGGATGTATTAAGTCGTCGCGCTTTATAAAAACCTGAAGTTGCTTCTCAGCAAAAATGGGCAAGTGCAATGGCTCGATAATGGAGGCAGCGGTATTTAAATTTGGATGCAAAAGATTGGCGCTTTATACCACAAAAATACGATGGATGAGGCAGATGATAAAGTTTAAATTTATTCTACTTCATTTTGCTTTTCTTTCTCTATTTTCGCATTAGCAGAATGATAAATTATTTTATAGCTTTTATTCTTGGCGCTGCAGTTGGTGTGCCCATGTGTTTTGCTTTAGGACCCGTATTTTTTGCCCTCTTGCAAAATAGCATTTCCAATGGTTTTAGATCCGCTTTCTTTATTGCTTTAGGGGTAATCATAGCCGATATCGTATTATTTACTGCAGCCTATACTGGCACCCATCTTTTTATGGAGGGCGATATTTCAGGAAAGAACAATTTGAATTTTTGGGTAGAGATGGTAGGTGGAAGTATATTACTTCTTATGGGCTTTTTTACTATACGGAAGCATGTGAAGGAAACCAATGAACTTAAGTTCTTTCACAACCCAGTAATGTATTTTATGAGGGGGTTTGCACTTAACTTTTTAAATCCGTTGAATTTCTTTGCTTGGGTAGTGGTAATTTCAAGCGTAAATCTTCAATTCCCAATTCCAGTTCACGCTACAGAACGATTTGTTTTTTATAGCGCTACTTTAATTTCAATTTTCGGAACGGAGGTTCTGGTCTCATACTTTGCAGCTCGTATCACAAAAGTTTTAAATGCCAAACTTATCCGCATGATTAGCACCGTTAACGGGCTGATATTTATGGGTTGCGGTATTTGGCTTATGGGTATTGCCTTTGGCTACTTTTAGTCTCATGGGTTGTAACCTATCGAATATTAAAACATAGCATTCAACAACAGAAAAAAACAAATTGGCATGGAATCAACGGAGTATTTAATTGTTGGAAGTGGTTTGGCTGGTATGACCTTAGCGCATACGCTCGAAAAACAAGGCTTACGTTTTAAAATCATTGCAAAGCCAGAACTATCGAAATGCAGCCAGGTAGCCGCCGGAATATACAATCCTGTAGTGTTTTATCGTATCACTAAAAGCTATATGGCTGATGCTGTGCTTCCTTTTGCTCTTTCTTTTTATGGAAATATTGAGTTGAAACTAATGCAAAAATTGCTTTATCCTCATCCTGTAGCAAAGATTTTTGCCAACGAAAACGAATCACAACTTTGGGAGAAAAGAAGAGAAGAGGGCGTTGGCCATTACCTCGGCGAGCATGTACCTTTTGTTGGCGATATCGATAGGTTAAATTCCGCTTTCGGTTTTGGACTCGTCAATCAAACTGGCAGTCTCGACTGTGAAACCTTTCTTTCGGCCTCACTAGAGTATTTTAAACCATATTGGCTTAACGAAACTTTCCAATATGCCGATCTTAAGCATAACCACGACGGGGTGGAATATCATGATATTGAAGCGAAGAATGTGATATTCTGTGAAGGGCACCTTATTGCTAACAATCCTTTTTTTAATGCCATCGAACTGAAACCCGTGAAGGGAGAAATACTTATTGTTGAATTCGAAGATGACTTACCTACTGAAGAACAAGAGCTTATCTTAAATAAAAAATGCTACCTGCTACCTATCGAAAACCGACAATATATTGTTGGTGCCACTTACAATTGGAACACACTAAATGACGAGATTTCGACTGAAGGCCTTGAAGAGCTTTCTAAAAACATACGTGAAATAACTCAAATTAAATTTAAAGTACTGCGACAAACGGCAGGCGTGCGTCCAGCATCTGCAGATCGTCGCCCCATTATAGGTATGCACCCTAGCCATCCTTCTCTTTTTCTTTTTAATGGCTTAGGAACCAAAGGTGTGATGCTAGCACCATATTATGCCAACGAATTACTACAACTAATGACATTGAACCAACAACCTCATAAGGAAGTTTCCATCGCAAGATATTTGAAATAAAAAAAATCCTGTCTTTACATTTAAAATGAAAGGACAGGATAATATTTTTTAATTGGCCTTAACGACTACTTCAAAACGATAAATTTCTGCGCTTCTTTAATGCCATCATGGTTTACAATAGCAATGTAATTGCCGTTTTGCAAACCTTCCACAAAGAAACTATAGTTATTATTGCCACTAGTGGTATTTAACACTTCGTTGCGAAGTAACTGACCTTGCAGGTTGTAAATACTAACCGATGCTTTGTTGGCATGTTTTGCTTGAAACGAAATTGTAGCTACTGTTTTACATGGATTTGGATAAACTGAAATTGATGAAGTGGATTCCGCCACTTTATTTATGCCTGTACGGGCGTATGTGCTGCTTTTGAAGAATCCACGTCCATGGGTAGCAATAAAGAAAGTAGATCCTGGCCAGTTGTTATATTTATACTGACGAATTTGAAACACCGGTACATTAGCCATACCATTATTTTCGAGAGCATAGGTAGGTGTTGCAGAACTTAAATTATGTGTAACAAAAACACCGCGCTCGGTTGCTAATAACATAGTATTTACGTCATCCCATAAGATTTCAGCATCATAGACTGGAATTTTAGGTAAGTTACCTTGTATTGAATTAAAAGTAGGTGTTTTGCTGTCAAAATTAGTGCTATAGAAAACATAATCAGCATTACCATAGTTTCCAAGAGTAACAACGACTTTATTTTTATCTGTTTTACTAAATGAGACACCATTTATGTATTGAGAAGAAGTAAACACCACAGATACGTTCGCATTGTATAAGTTACCACTTGCTGAATCAAAAATGCCTTTGGTTAAGATACTATCTACTTTATAAACCACGCCAGAACTTGTTCCTATTAAGGCAGTATTTCCATCTCTAGAGATGTCAACACATGTTCCTTGTCCACTAATTTTAGCAACACGATACCATGTTGGAACTTTAGAAAGATCTTTATAGATGTCTTTTGTTAACCAAGCGGCGCCTTGCGCTGCAAATAAAAACATCGAATTGCTATCGCTTTTGGTTGACTCCCATAAGGTAAATGGTGTATTAAAAACACCCGAGTCTTTACAGAAGGCAGCTACACGAGCATCATAAAAAGTTTGATCGTATTTCTGCGAGAAGTCGTTATCGCGAGAAGTGAATTTCAAATATGATGACAACTCCGAATCATAGGTAGAGAAGATGCCATAACCTGGAAGTTTCTGGGATAACTCTGCATAAAAACCATCGCCACCTTTGGTTTTCACTCCACTCATTACCGAATTTCCTTTCCCATCAACCACCCAAGTTCCATTGTCTTGAGAGCCTCCGGCAACAACCCATCCATTTCTTAGCTCATCACTGATATAGGCGGCACCTACAGCATAAAACTGAGTTACACTGTAGCCATGGTTTGAAGAATAGAATGTTTTGCCTTTATCGTGCGATTTGAAAACACCTCCATCATTTCCAATATACATCGTTGCTGGTGTTGTTTTGGTATCCCAAACAATGGTGTGGTTATCTGCATGCACGTATTTTGGCGATAGTGTGGAGTTACTCCAAACAGAAATAGGAGCAACTCCAGCTGTTGGAGTCCAATCCCAAAGATCGATACCTCCAAAGAAAACATGTTCTTCATTATCTGGATCTACTGCTGTAATATTATTCCATCCACCTTGTCCTTGCAAATCACTTCCCATAACATCAACATAAGGCGTTGATCCTGCAATAATGCGCGTCCAGGTTTGACCCTTGTCTTTGGTTTGTACCATCGCCAATGTTCTGTTGGTGGTGCTGTTGGCAGCCATAGCATAAATATAATTGCTGTTGCTACGCGCAATTGCTACTGTAACACGACCAGGAGTTCCTCCCCACACACCAGATGTTCCGGCGGTAGGCGTTAATTTATTAAAAGACGTTCCACCATCAACAGAGATGTAAATGGAGTTTAAAATTACTGCAGCCACAACACTTCCATCTTTACTTATATCGATATCGGTACAATTACCACTGCTAGTCGGCGTCAAAGAAGCTTTAGCCCATGTTGTTCCGCCATCGTTAGTAACATATAAACCAGTTGTATTACCTGCATACACTCGATTGGCATTGCTAGGATCAGCAACAATATCATTGGTATTTGCCCAATTGGCTTTTCCAGATGCAGAGGCATCGGTTGAAGTTAACAATGTAAATGTCGTTCCACCATCAGTTGATTTAAATACACCAGCGCCATCAAAACCTGAGCTACCACGGGTATTTCCACCTTGGTTTGCAAAAGAAGACTCCCCTGTTCCGGCTAAGATATTGCCATCGCTAGTTTGAGTTAAACATGATATGTTTAAAGAGGCCATCTGATCATTAACGCGAGTCCATGAGGCACCAGCAGTTGTTGACTTCCAGATTCCGCCTGCAACAGAGCCTGCAAAAACAATATTACTATTTGTTCTATCCACCAAAATGCTACGTGTACGACCACCAACATTGTCTGGCCCTATTTCTGTCCAATCCATCCCTGCCTCACTTTTGTTGGATGCTGCCTTAACATCAATTTCGCGATTGATTCGCAATATTTCGGCTTGATCTACGGTACCTGTAAATTGATTCGCTAAAATACGACTACGCCAGTTAACATATCCAGCAGCACTTTCATTTTCGTGTTCCTCGCTCTCTTTAAATGAAGATTTTTCATTCTCAGTTCCTACTGTTGTGACAGCAAGAAAAGTAAGAAATAACGCACAAAAGGCCAATCCAAATTTTGTAATGTGTTTCACGTTCATTGTGGGGTAAATTTTATATAGTACAAATCGTATTAAATTCTAAATCGTTGCTTTTATTGGTATGCAAATAAATAAAAAATTTCTAAATATCACAGATGTCTTTCTGCATGGTATGATGACCTCACTAGTGGGCCTGATTCAACAAATTTAAATCCTCGTTTCATGCCTTCCTCTTTATACATGGCAAAAGTATCGGGGTGCACAAATTCTTTCACGTTGAGGTGCATTTTAGTAGGTTGAAGATATTGCCCAAGGGTTAACACATCGCAGCCGTGCAATGCAAGATCGTCCATAGCTTCAAAAACCTCCTTTTGAGTTTCACCAATGCCCACCATAATACCGCTTTTTGTACGGTGTCCATCCTCTTTGGTTCGCTTAATCTGCTCGAGGCTTCTTTCATATTTTGCTTGAGGGCGAACTAGGCGATAGAGACGTTTTACCGTCTCCATGTTATGAGATATCACCTCTGGCTTTTCAGCAATTACCTGATATAGAAGCTCCCATTGGGCTTTGAAGTCAGGAATTAGCGTTTCCATGGTGGTTTCTGGGTTCAGTAATTTCACTTCTCTGATCGTATCGGCCCATACAGTAGCTCCTTTGTCTTTAAGTTCGTCTCGGTTCACTGAGGTTAGCACCGCATGCTTTACTTTCATAAGATTTATAGCCTCTGCAACACGACGTGGCTCATCCATATCATATTCTGTAGGTCTTCCAGTTGCAACAGCACAAAAGGAACAGCCCCTTGTACATACGTTTCCCAAAATCATAAAGGTTGCAGTGCCGGCACCCCAACATTCACCCATGTTAGGGCAGTTACCACTCTCACAAATTGTATGAAGTTTGTAATTGTCGACCAACTTACGCACATTGGCGTAGTTTTCACCAACAGGTAGTTTTACTTTTAACCAAGATGGTTTTTTTACACGCGCTACGATTTCTACTTGCTCTGCCATTTAAAATAATTGATACAAAATTAATGATTTACCAAAACTTCCCCATGTTAAAGTTGATAAAAAAAGAGGGATAAATAAAGTTATTAGAGGTATTGGCCATTAAAGGTAATGTTCGGGTATAGGCTTCAGCTAAAAATCCAAGTTCCAAAACATGATAATCGCGATAGTATTTACCCCAACTAAAAAGCAATGATGCTTTTCCAAAGGCACCTGGAACCATTGTTATCTGATTAATGCCCGTAAAAAAGGGCGCTCCCCCTAAAATATTTGAGAGGTCGACATTTCGTTCGCCATTGTATTTCACCAAGACTTCACTACTGTTTAATGTTCCTGGCTTTTCATCAACATACAAATAAACCGGCTTCAATAACGCCATACTCACCCCGGCTTGGTATGTACATGCCACTCCAACGTCGTTTTTGCTATTGCGAACACCTAAAATGCGATAATCGCCAATACCGAAATGAAGCGGCATGAATACATTTTTACGACCAAAAACAAACCCATTATAGCGACCATTTCCTAGATACCTAAATTCTTTCTTATGCTTTATTTTACCAAAGTCGATGGTATAGTAATAAAATCTTGAAGGGTTGGTTGCCGAACCCCATTTCAGATTAATTCCAAAACCGTTGGTGCGCAACCCAGGGGCGAAACTGAAAAAATGCGTATTGTTAATCTTACTCTGATCTGATGTTTGGGCATAGCCTCCAAGGCTGCCCTGAAGCAACAAAAAAAGCATGGAGAGTAGCCTGATTTTCACGATGAATTGGAATTACATACAAAAGTAACACTTGTTTTTAATAAACAATGAAAAAGATGCAGTTTCTACCGCAGCCATTAAAAAGCAAAAAGGTGAAACATTGTGTTCAATTTAAAGTATTTTTATACTCTAGTCACGCCAAAAGGTGTGTAACTTGTACGCTATCAAATTCAAAATCCCACTAATGTTGTATTATGTAATATTATCCATGAATTCCGCCAACCTTTTTACACTCAAAATATTTTGAATATTTACCAACCATATGCAAAAGTCACCCCTAGCGATGACCTACTTCAATTAGAATTGAAGCATAATGATGAAATCGAAAGCAACATTATGGCAAGGGTATTACCACTTTTGGTCTTTTTGGTGCTTTTTGTAATCTATGTCTTAAAAGACCCTTCATTAACAACTTGGACCTTAGCCACAATGGTGTTTTTAGTTATTAGTGGTACTTTACTTTTAAACTCTAAAAAAAGCGACGAAATACACTTTAAAAAGGATGCCATTGAAATCGTTTCGTGCCGAATTTATGGCAAAACGCAAAATGTATTCTCGTTGCAAGAAATTGACTTTATTGACTTGGAAATTTATCAAGAACCACGAATATGTGGAGCCTTTTACCGCTTGGTTTTAAAGAATGGGAAACGCATTCTTTTACTGCGTGTTACTGGTGAAGGCAACCATAAAGAAGATGCTCGCTATGAAGCATTAAATTCAAAAATTGAAGCACTCACTGGAATGGCCGTACATCACTATTGGAAAGGGATCGAAGGGCTAGCTTAAATTAAGCATTTCGTTATTTTATATCGTGTTATTAATTAACGAATTAGCTAATCCTTCTGATTTAATAAGATTACTGGCACATCCATTTCTTTTGCAATGGCATTAAATTCCTTTAAGTCATGGTCAACAATGGCTTTTAATTGCGCCAAATAGAAATCCGCCTTTAAAGTTAGCTCTTCAAACACATCTCGTGCTTGCAAACTAGGTGCTGAAACTCCTGATGCGGCTGCATCATAGACAAATGAAAGTTTGTCATTTAATTTTATAGGGTAATTCAAAACATCCTGAAATGCTTTGGCTTTGGTTTGATAAAACTCATTCTCTATGGTCGTCATCTTTTTATGTATTACCGCAGCGTTATCTTTTAACGTCTTAGGGCAAGCATCTCCTAACTTTGAAGTCACGGAGTTTAGCTGTTCCCGTATTTCACGGATGCGCTTCACTCCATTTTGAACCTCATTGAATTTATCTCGCACAGCAAGTAAAAATGCAGTCTGGGCTTCAATATCGGCAATGCTTGTATTGTAATTGGGGTCAGGTTTAACTTGCAAATCCACAATGCTACTATCCTTACCTGCCGAGAAAACCACCGTATAATTTCCAGGTGCTAGCTTCGGCCCTCCAGGAACGCCATTCCAAAGAATCATGCCATCGATGACTTCCCCACCTTCAAAATTCATGTCCCAATTTAACGTATTTAATCCCGCTTCTGGCAACAGTAAAACTTCTTTTTTCTTAGGTTTACTTGCGAATGTTTTTACCACTTGATGCTCTTTATTGTAAATGGTAACTTTATAATTTACACTGTCGATTTTAGACTTTAAAAAATAATGCACCACCACACCATTAAAAGGGTTATCGCCGGTATTCGCTTGTTTATATTGATAGCCATTCATGCGATAGGTAATTTGAGGTACAAACAGATGCATTGCCTTTTTCGAGAGATTATTATTACCTGTTTGTTGCAACACATTCAAGTCGTCGAGAATCCAAAAGCTGCGACCTTGCGTAGCGACAACTAACTGATTTTCTTTTATACACATATCTGTAATTGGAACAATAGGCAAATTATTTTGAAATTTTTGCCAATGCGCACCAGAATCAAAAGTGATGTACATGCCATGTTCGGTGCCACAATACCACAACCCTTTTACGTTTGGATCGCAACGAACCACACGCACGAAATCGGATTTGCTTATTCCTAAGGTTAATAGCGTCCAACTTGCACCATAGTCTTGGGTATAATAAATATAAGGCGTATAATCATCGGACTTATATCGCGTGGCAGCCACCACACAACTACCTTTCACAAATGGATCTTCCTCCATGCTATTCATCAACAGCCATTCGGGTGATCCTGCTGGTGTTACATTTTTCCAATTAACTCCACCATTTTGACTCACATGAATTAAACCATCGTCGCTACCACACCAAAGCAAACCTTCTTGCTTGGCACTTTCGAATGCTGTAAAAATCGTACAGTAATATTCTACACCTGTATTGTCTTTGGTGATGATACCTCCACTCGCTTTCTGGCGTGTCTTATCATTACGCGTTAAATCAGGACTAATTGCCTCCCAACTTTGCCCCTCGTTATCGGTTTTAAAAAGCACGTTACCTGCAGCATATAGTCGCTTTTTCTGATGTGGCGAAAAGAAAATCGGAAAGTTCCATTGGAAACGATACTTTAAGGAGTCGGCTCCCCAACCTACACTGCTATTGGGATACACGCTCACTACCCTACTTTCACCTGTTCTATGATTAAGTCGAGAGATAAAGCCAAAGTAATTACCTCCGTATACAATGTCATCATTAAGCGGGTCAGGAGCTAGCCAACCGCTTTCAAAACCTGCAGTACTTCCCCAATCATTTTGCGATATACAACCACCGTAAGTACGACTGGCGATACGCACGGTAGAATTGTCCTGTTGGGCTCCATAAATACGATATGGGAAATGGGTGTCGGTGGTAACGCGATAAAATTGGGCAGTTGGCTGATTATTATAGGCACTCCAATTTCTACCCCCATCAAAGCTTGTTTGCGCTCCTCCATCATCACCTATAATCATGCGTTGCGGGTCATTCTCGTCTATCCAAAAATCGTGATGATCGCCATGAGGAGTATAAATCGTACTGAAATTTTGCCCGCCATCAGTACTTTTATAAAACTCGACATTACAAACATAAATCACATTTTCATTTTTAGGATCGGCCGTAATTTTACTAAAATACCAAGCACGTTGTCTAATTTTATTTTCATCATTGAGCTTTATCCAGGTTTCACCTGCATCGTCACTTTTAAATAAGCCTCCGTCGGCACTTTCGATGATAGCATATATTTTTTCACTTGCATTTTCACTTATCGCAATTCCAATGATACCAAGCGTATCTTTGGGCAACCCTTTATTACGAGAAATGTTTTTCCATGTTTCACCACCATCGATGCTTTTCCATAATCCACTTCCTTCGCCTCCACTCTCCAAACTAAACGGGGTTCTTTGCACGCGCCAAGTGCTAGCATAAAGTATATTCGGATTTATGGGATCGAGAATAAGATCGACAGCACCTGCATACTTATTAGCAAAAAGCACCCTTCGCCATGACTTTCCTCCATCTGTTGTTTTATAAATGCCACGTTCTTCATTAGCTCCAAACAAGTGTCCAAGGCACGCGGTAAAAACAATATCTGGATTTTTAGGATGCACACGAACTCTTGTTATATGACGTGAATCCGTAAGACCAATATTTTTCCATGTTCGCCCCGCATCTTCGCTCTTCCAAATGCCATTACCTTCACTTACGTTACCGCGCAAAGAATTTTCACCGGTACCAACATAGATCACTTTATTATCCGATGGAGCAACGGCAATACTTCCTATGCTTCCGCCGAAATACTTATCAGAAATATTGGTCCAGTTGCTACCACCATCCTTAGTTCTCCAAACTCCACCTCCTGTACTTCCAAAATAGAAAAGTTGTTTGTTTTGAAGATCACCGCAAACAGCAGTGCTGCGACCGCCTCTATAGGGACCTAAATTCCTAAAATTCAGCTCCTTCAAAATTGTTGAATCTTGGGCGATTGAAAAAGAAAGTATAAAACAAAAAAATAAAAGTAATAAAGCACGCATATACTATTGATTTAGATAATGCAATTAAAGAATTTAATTCAGAATTTAATATACAAAAACTACGACTATTCAACAAAACGGAGAATTAATTATATGGCGTTATGTTTAAATTGGAAATTTTAAATTAGCAATAGAAATATTAATCCAATAATTAAAGCTAATATGAGCAAGCCTATCAGATTAATTACAAATCCTTTGATCACGTTTCGATAATTCTTCACCTTCAAGTCATACGTTTGTATTTTGTACAATGCAATAGCACTTAGAGTAAAACCAATGATATACAACAATAAAAATGGGTAAAAAAGCAACCCTAATGTAGCTATTCGTGCAAAGCTGTAACCAAGTTTACCTAGTCGCTCTGCTTTTAAAGTTTCCGCTTTCAAATCAACCTCAATAGAGTCTTCGGGTTCAGTTGTGATTTTTGAAAACTTTGGAGCGGCTATTGAAACCTTTTTAAGATTAGGCAAAAAAAACGCATCCGCTTTTATTGGTGTTTTTATCTCAGCAAATAATTCTATTCCTTTTCTCGGTTTCTTGATCGTATATACGATTGGTTTTGCTTCGTTATCCTTCGATGTATTGGCAATCGAAATACCGATGTTTGTATCATTTCTTGGAATTGAACGATAACGCATCTCTGTGCATGAGACGTAGCTTATGGCGAGTAATAAAAACAAAAACCGCCTATTGAATAAAGTATATTGCTTCATGTTATAATAAAAAAGCCAAAGAATAAAACGAAAATAGATGAAATAAACTTAACATTAAAATTTAATTTTGCAATACCTTTGAATCAAAAAAAACAATAATGCGACAAGAAATTTCACAGTTCTTCTGCGACAATCCAATTTGGGTGTATATTACAGCATCCATTTTGCTTTTACTCGGATTATTTCTAAAGCGCTATGGCGCTAAATTATTAAGTGCCCTACTATTCACTTTTTTCAGAAAATACTCTAAAAACTTGCATGCGAAGCAGTTTATTGTACTGATTCGTAAACCCGCCGAGCACTTTTTTATGGGCATGGTTATCATCGCCATCTTTAATATTCTAAAGTATTCCGAAGATTTGGTTTTGATGAACAAAGAATTTGAATTTAGTCCATACATCATAGGCCTATTTAAAGTGTATATGATTGGCACCATTGCCTGGAGTGTGATGCGTGTGACCGACTATATTGGCTATGTATTTCAAACCCGCACACGCAGTTTAAAACATATTGACCCGCAGATGGTTTTGTTCATCAAAGATTTGGGTAAAATTGCAATCATCCTAATCAGCTTTTTTATTATTCTAAGAAACGTTTTTCATGAAGATGCTGCTGGTGTAATTGCTGGTTTAGGTATTGGTGGTTTGGCCATTGCCTTGGCAGCGCAAGAAACCATTGCCAACCTTATTGGCAGTATTATTATTTTTAGCGACAAGCCATTTACAGTAGGCGACCTTGTAGAAACCCCAGAACTAAAAGGGGTGGTAGAAAATGTTGGATTTAGAAGCACACGCATCCGCACCATGGATAAAACACTTCTTTCAGTTCCCAACAAAAAGCTTGTCGACAGTGCCCTTAATAATTTGAGCAGAGCAGAAATCCGAAGAGTTCGTTTTACCTTATGCCTTACCTACGATTCTAGTGCTAATCAAATCAAAAGCATTATCAATCGAATAAATCAAGAATTAGAATCCAACGATAGAATTGAAAAAAACTACCTTGTTACCTTTGCTGAATTGCAAAATAACTACCTCGGTATTGATGTCATTTACTTCGCCAATTCCGACGACTTTGAAATATTGGCTGCGGTAAAAGAAGAGATGAACTATAAAATTATTGATATTGTGCATGAAAGTGGTGCCAAGTTCGTGGCCCAAAATCCATCCTTAGTGTTCGCTGACAATTTCAAGAAGAAATAATTATCAGTTGAGCAACGCCTGATTCTTTTAAAATTAGGATTTCTCGCCACCCTCTTTTTTCTTTTTAAAACAGATGGCTTAATCGCTAGAAGATAATCATCGTGCTTAAACTTGATATTAAAAGGCTTAACGCCATCGGATTAGTTAATTTTAGGAAATTAATTTTTTCACAAGCAATTCCTTACTTTTGCCATTTAAAAATCATTAAATCCTATTACTATGAATTTAGATGTAATAATTGTCGGTAGTGGTCCTGGTGGATATGTAGCTGCGATTCGTGCTTCACAACTTGGATTAAAGACGGGTATTGTAGAACGTGCTGAGATCGGAGGCATTTGTCTTAATTGGGGATGCATTCCAACAAAAGCGCTTCTCAAATCCGCACAGGTATTCGAGTATATTAAGCATGCGCCTGATTACGGAATCACTGTTCAAGAGTATAGTGCAGATTTTAAACACGTGGTAAAACGTAGCCGTGAGGTAGCCAATGGCATGAGCAAAGGCGTTCAGTTTTTAATGAAAAAGAACAAAATTGAAGTCATTAATGGATTCGGGAAACTTGCCGGAAGTGGCAAGGTAGAGGTAACTAAAGAAGACGGCACCAAAGAAACCCATACCTCCAAGCATATTATTTTAGCCACCGGGGCACGTAGCCGAGAGCTTCCGAATATCAAAATTGACAATGAAAAAATAATAGGCTACCGAAAGGCAATGGCCTTAGAAAACCTTCCAAAATCAATGGTGATAATGGGTAGCGGCGCCATCGGAATGGAGTTTGCGTATTTCTATAACTCTATGGGAACCAAGGTTACGGTAGTTGAATTCCTTCCAAATATTCTGCCTGTCGAAGACGAAGAAATTTCAAAGCAAATGGAACGCATCTTTAAAAAGAATGGTGTTACTATAATGACTTCATCTTCAGTAGAGAGTGTAGATACTGCAGGAAAAGCATGTAAGGTAAATGTAAAAACACCGAAAGGAAATGAGGTGTTAGAATGTGATATTGTTCTATCTGCGGTAGGAATAACTACCAACTTGGAAAATATTGGATTAGAAGAAAACAAAGTAGCTGTTGACAAAGGCAAGATACTTGTTGATGAATACTATCGCACCAACGTTCCAGGGGTATATGCTATTGGTGATATCACCAGTGGCCCTGCTTTGGCACATGTGGCTAGTGCAGAAGGAATTATTTGCATTGAAAATATCGCAGGACTAAAACCTCATCCATTAAACTATGGAAATATACCAGGATGCACCTATACCAATCCGGAAGTAGCATCGGTAGGCCTAACAGAGAAAGCAGCCAGAGAAAAAGGCTACGATATTAAAGTTGGAAAATTCCCATTCTCTGCATCCGGAAAAGCATCAGCGGCAGGAACAAAAGATGGCATGATAAAAGTGATTTTCGATGCCAAATACGGCGAATGGTTAGGCGCACATTTTATTGGTGCCGGAGTTACAGAAATGATTGCAGAAGTGGTCGTTGCCCGTAATTTAGAAACCACCGGACACGAAATCATAAAAAGTGTTCATCCACATCCAACCATGAGCGAAGCAATAATGGAAGCTGTTGCACAAGCCTATGGCGAGTGTATTCATCTTTAAACAGAGGCTCTTTTTATTGTTGTTGTATTTACTTTAATGTGCATTTAAAGAAAATTGGAATGTGATCTGACACCATTTCAGCCTCTTTAAGTGATCCAAAGTTTCTATAAAAATGAATGACGTCGGAGCCTAACAGGTTCACCTTCGACCTATCGTAGAAAATATTATCGAATTCCGAAGCGAGGCAATCTAAATTAATACAGCTTTTTCGCAACGACGTCTTTTGATTGGTGAACACAGAAGCGTAGCCCATTTTGCGCAAAGGAATAAACACGGAATGAGATTGCGGGCAGTTAAAATCGCCAACGAAAATTAAGTTCAACTCTGGGTATTCTTCAGGTAGATACTTGAAATATTTTATCTCTGTTTCAGGCTGTTTGCTTTTTGTTATCGCATGAAAATTTACAAGCGTAAATTTCTTGTCGAGTAATGCAAAGGTGGCAAAAAATGGTTCACGTTCTATTTCTAAATTATATTGTTTTTCCAACCATGGGCGTCCGCTAATCGTAACACGCGATGGCTTCCAAACATATGCATATCGTTCAGCTTTAAACGTAGTACTAGAGGTAATATCACTTATTGCATAATCCCATTTGGCACCTTTACGATTTAGAACACTACAAAGTCTTGCTACCGCTTGGGCTCCACCCGGATCCTTACCTACCACTTCTTGAATTATCAGAATATCGAAATCCTTTACGGTATTTGCGATAAACTCCATAGTGACTTCTGATTTTGAAGCGCCAAAATCCTTTAAATTCCATGAAACAATGCTTACTTCCGTAACCGCAGTTTTATTTGGTGTTAATCTAGTCGTGCTATCTATATTTATGATTTCTGAATCATGGGGAGGTAAATAATTACCTGATAGGCCATTGGCGGGATGATGCGATGAGCATGCGTTAAAGATTCCAAAGAAAAGAAGTAGAAATACGGCTTTTGTTTTTTCGTTTACTTTCATTTTAACTTATGATAAAGGTACACTTATCAAGCACGAAGTTACAAAGTTCACTTACGAATAAAAAACATATTAAGAACAAACTTTTATCCGATGATATTTACCTTAAAAAACGTATCCTTTTCCAAAACTTGATTTACAAAAGACACCCCATACACTAAAAATGTAGTGGTTTGCAAAGGTTAAAAAGAATAATTTAAACTACCATTTAGGTAAATAAGATTTAAGACCGCCACAATGTACTTTAACTTAAATTCAGCAAGTTTTATTTCAGATTCAAGCACTTTATTCTCTCTTTGATTTAACATAAAAAGATTGCTTTCTCCATTGTCAAATTTCAGTTGCTCTGCATCCAACAATAACTTCGTGTTGTTCGAGATGTAAGCCGCAATTTCTAATTGATTTGTTAAAATAACAATGGTGTTTTTTACAGTACTTATTTTACTGTTAAGCTCATTCGTTTTATTCAATATTTCCAAATTGTTGTTTTGTGATTTTAATTTCGCAATTTTATATTCACTCGTTTGAATCCTTAAAAAAACTGGAAAAGATAAATTAATTCCGAACTTGCAGTTGTTAACATAAAAATCTGAATTGTAGGCAACAGCATTATTCGACAATAAATTGTATTTTAGATTTAGGTTTGGCTTTAACAGCTCCTTTTTAAATCGATTTTCAATTTCCAAAACCTTTTGAAACGAGGCATATTTTATTAATATTGGGTTTGATGGCTCTTCAGCGTTAAGATTCTGATAAAAAAACACCTTCGCCTTAATAAAATAAGTTTCGATGCTATCCAATGTCTTATATTTTAAGGAGAAATCAGATGATGTATTATCTTTCCAATTGAATGCTGTCATATCGTTTTCAGCCTTTTTAATGTTTATAAGGGCATTTTGATAATCCATAAGCCGACTTTTATAATAAAGCATTGACTCCACCGTGTCAATGGATGCTCGTTCACCGTAATTTACGAGCTCTTCAATACCTTTAAGCCTTTGCCCGGCTAATTCCATGAAATATTGATTTAATGACACTTGTTTTATTGATAACAACCACTCAAAATAACGCTGAGATGCTTCAAAGAGTAGTAAATTTAGTTGAACATTCTTTTCTGCGGAGTAGTAATTCAAATACTCTTTTGCTTTTAGAAGTTCTGCCCTTCTCTTGTCAATTATTAAGCCCTGCAGAACAGACACTTCAATTCCAAGATAAGGCAATCCGATGCTTGATGTTTTTTGTTCGGGATTTATATACATACCTGAACCAAAATCGTATCCAAATTTCAAATATTGCGATGAAAATATCGGTTGTTTAACTTCGCTATTTAGCGTTGTAAAATAGTTTACCCCTCCAAACTTTTTTTGATTATAATTTCCTGATAGCAGAGGATCAAAACTCCCTTTTGCGGCTTTAAGCAAGTAGTTTGAATACCGTGTTTCATTCTCGGCTTGCATCGACAGCGGATTAAACTTTAGCACGTTCGATAGGAATTCTTCATACCGAAGTTGATATGGTATTTGCGCACTGCAAAAACAAGTCATTAACAAAAAGGTGAAAAGAAAAAACTTCATTATTTTGAATATTTTTTATCGTCCTTAACATCAGGTGGATGGGCATAAAATTCAGGTGGGAATCCATTTAACTTTCTCCATAATTCATAAAACAAGGGCACATTTTTAAGCATGGCAAATCCTTCTACACCGCCACCCAACTGAATCGATTCTGGCCATTTATCGCCAACTCCTTTCGCAAGAATTCGAAATTTGCCATTAATAGACAATACCCTATCGTAAGCCACAACTTCAGCCGAATAACTTCCATAGCTTACACCAGGCCAACCCGAAAACACAAAAGCCGGCCAACCATCGAATTGAATTTGAACCTTTTGTCCGATCTGTATCAAAGGCAAATCAATTGGATTTACGTATAATTCAACGGCCTGCTCCATTTGCTTCGGAACTATATTACACAAGGCTGACCCCTCTTTTATTATCTCACCAAGGCCTTGAATATCAGTTTTTGAAATATATCCATCTTGAGGAGAAAGCACATAACCATACTCCTTACGTTTGTTATAATTAGATAACTGATTCTGCAATTTCGTCAAAGAACCTTCACCCTCAAATTGCAATGATTGAGCAGAAAACTTTTCTGATTCAGCCTTCATTAGCTTCTCCTGATATTCTTGGTTTAAGGAATTCAACTCTATTTCAGCATTTAACAATTCGTTTTTAGTCGCTAAAAATTTATTCTCTGACGCCGTCTTTTTGGAAATAGCCTCCTGCATTTTAACCTTTCGATTCTCTAATTCAGTTTTAGATACAATACCTTTAGCCAACAAATCATTGTATCTGTTGTATTGGGCAACGGCAATATTGAAATTATCAAAAGAGGTTTTAGCATCAATGCTATCCGCAATAATCTTCAATCGCGTTTGCATTATTTTGTTTTTTGCCTGCTCTAACTTAAATTGCCTTGCTTGATAGAGAGCATCAATCTGAGAATTCACAGCACCCATTTTATCCTTATATGCGGCAATTGTTGTTTCCTTCGACTTAATTATACTTTCTGATCTTTGAATTAGCTGGGTATCGAAATAATCATCTTTTATTTCAGATATAAATGCAATTGTGTCATTCTTACTTACGAAATCACCTTCCTTGATATACCACTTTTCAACCCTGCCAGCAATACGAGATGTTATAACCTGAGGTCGATACTGCGGATTTATAGTTGTAACCCTCCCTTTGGATTTCACATTCTGAGTCCAAGGCATCAGCAAGATTATAAAGAAAGCAAGAAAAATAACAAATATCGAATTCTTTAGAACCCTTGAATATGGATGGTTATAAATGTTTGAAACACTACTTAATAAATGACTTTCTCCTTTAATAAAAGAAAGATTAGCATGCTCGGAAAAAATCCCTTCTATTTTATATAATGCAGTTATAATATCATAGCATGTATTAAGACTTTCTACTAATTTTTCTACTGCATTAATAATCAAGAAAATAAAAATTTCAGAGGCAATGAACTGACCAATAGTAAGTTGACCTTTTTGAACCAAAAAAGCACCTAGAAACAAAAGCACACTTATGAAAACAACTTTAAAAATAATAATGCCTTTATATTGCAACTCAAGTATGTTAAAATGGCTTTTACGGGAGCTAAAATAATTATTTAAAAGAATATCCGTTTCATTACTCCTCTCCTCGTCGACACCTAACACTGCAGTTTTCTGAAACCCCTCTATAATTTTATATTTATAATTCGATGTTTCAATATTCGTTTCAATCCCCTTCGATCCATAATAACGAATAATAAAATAAAATACGGATCCTAAGGAAATGGTAAACAATAAAAACCAGGTACTATATGTAGGTAAAATTAATATGCCAAAAACAATGCTAATTAATGAGAATGAAAAGTCCAACAGAATCTTGCTAATTCCCTTCTGAAGTGTTACTACTTCATTAAATTTATTAATTTCATTCAGTAGGTTTTTCTTTGGCTTAGCCGTAATTAAATAATCATTTAACTTCGACACTAATCTTCCAAATATTTTTTGGTGCATTGTTTCGTTAACCCGAATTTGCCATATCTGGAAAAATCCGATAAAACCAACAACTAATATTGTGATACAACTAAGTAAAATTAAAGATGCGGAAAACTCTCCAACCATAATAAAAGAGACAATACCTTGGATACCAATAGGAATTAGCAAATACATTGCCCCTTGAAGTAAAGCTAGTAAATAAATACTATATAAACTTTTCCTTTCCCTGTAAAGCCAAGTAAAAAGTAGTTTTGCCTTTTGCATCTATAATAATTTGTGCAAAGATAATAAATAAAACTTCAAAAATAGTAATACTATTATTATTGATTGTATTACTTTATATTTAAATTTGCAGGCAAAAGCCGTTTCTATGGAATTAGATTTTAAAATAAAAATGAATAACAAGCTATTCCTAAGGAATCCAGAAGAGACAACCTTAGGAAAAAAAATAGTGGCTCAAGGCTTATTTCTTATAAACAAAATTGGCTTTGAAAACTTCACATTTAAAAAGCTATCTATAGAAATTGACACAACGGAAGCAAGTATATATCGGTATTTCGAAAACAAACACCGGTTATTAGTTTATATAATCACTTGGTATTGGAGTTATTTAGAATATAAGGTAATATATTATCTACATAATTTAAATGACGAAAAACTTAAATTAGAAACTATAATTAAGCTTATTGCACAAGAGCCAACTACTAAAAAAAAGAAACTCGAATTTATATCTGAAAGTGAGGCCTATAAATTGGTGGTTTCAGACGGATCCAAAACTTACCTTTCAAGAAACATTACAAAAGACAATAAAGACAGGTTATTCAAGCCATATAAGGACTTATGTGGGAGAATTGCATCGGTAATTTCAGAATACAATTCCAAGTATAAATATCCACATTCATTGGCGAGCACTATCATTGAGATTGCTCATAGTCAAAACTTTTTCAAAAAAAACTTACCCTCATTAACAGACTTCCCAAAAGACATTAATGAAAAAAAACTGGTTGAGTTTTTAAACACACTGGTGTTTTCAAGCCTAGAGTCCTCGAAATAATTAAAACAAAGTATTACTTGACCTTCAAGTCGACGAATTCCATACATTAATGTAGGCTTGAAGCATTTTCTCTTCTGCGAAACTTGTGACAATCCTGTTTCTGCACGCTTCTTTTCGCCTTTGCCATTTCTCCCTATGGCTTCGTTCATTTACTGCTTCAATTATACTTTTCAGCATCGATTCAGGATCACTTTTTTCACAAACCCAACCACAATCACCTACAATATAGGCTGCCTCACCAACATCTGACACTACATTTGGAATACCACAAGCCATAGACTCAGCAACAACATTTGGAAAACCTTCACTTAAACTGGGTAAAATATGAATATCCAAAACCTGATATACGTCAACAATATTATCTTGAGGACCCAAAAGAATAACATTATCTTGCAATGAAAATTTATGTATTTCGTCCATTAATCTTGAATTACAATTGGTGATATTTGTCCCAGCTAATAACAATTTAAACTTTAAATTAGAACTTAATTTATATAATGCTAACGCCGCATATAAAACTGAATGCCCTTTTTGCGGATCATATCGTCCGACATATCCAAAAGTAAGTATATCGGATTCAATATTAAATTTACGTTGCAGATGCGTCGTGTGATTTAAAATATTAAACTTCCCCACATCCACCGAATTGTGAATTATGTAAAATTTACTCCGTTGATATCCAAAATCAACATGCACTTTAATGGCTGCATTGGAGCAACAAATAATTTTCTGAGGATATTTTTTAGCCAAATAAGAGCACAAATACGCAGTTAATATTGAGGCTTTGGACACGATTAATGGATTCAAACTACCATTCCGTATATTCCAAAACAAACGTGCCTTTCGAAAAAAAACCGCTGCCAATGAACCAATTAAATCTGAAACATACAACCACGTTTGGATTACTGCAGGCTTTTCATAACGAACTATCTTAATTAGTTTAACAAATTCAATAAAGAAAAATGGGCTTCTAAAGTTTAAAAAATAAACTTGAACACCGAGTGATGAAATTGGAATTACGTTAGCCTCAGCTTTTGATAATGAAACGACGATATGTGAATTCTCTAAATCTAATCGAACTAGATTATAGAGCGAATTTTCAGCACCTCCTATACCTAAGCTATTAATTATATGTAGTATTTTCAATCTCTTATACCTGAATGTATTTCCAACTAAAAAAAACAAAGATAAAAAAACAAAGATAAAAAAACAAAGATAAAAAATTCATAGCCCAAACTTAAACATGAATTATTGCCCTTATCACACCAACTAAATTCTGTTGAATCTGATTATAAATTTCGATACGCATCGCGTGAATTTTTTTATCTCGAGAACTATAATTATTCCTATCCTTCTTCTCCTTCAATACAGGTTCGATTGGCAATAAAAAATAATCACCAACGCGCTCGCCACTATTATGCATCCAAAATGTTTGATAAGTTCTTAGATGTTTCGAAGGCCCTCCAACAATTACCTCCTCAGAGACTTGATTCTCCGCATTAACCCCTACAATACTTTGGGCGTTATTTTTTATAGCCCATGCTTGCAGCGCTAACAACAAAATGTCATCAGGCGACAATCTCAAGTTTTGTTTAGTGGCTAGCTTCCACAATTCTCGATTTCCGGTTGTTCCTTGCGAGCAACCCACAAAAACACCATCTTTTTGCAGCCCTTCTATTATATTACCAGGTATATGCGTGAAGATGAGCTTAAACAATGTCGTACCATTAAAAAGATACGCCATGGTTAGCGCCCCTTCTAATTCTGAATTCAAACTAGAAGTACTAAAAAGAATAATCTCATGAATGTCAGATTCAACTTTTTTATGCCACAATTGAACTGAGGATATACCGATAGATGACAAATGGATTTCCTCTAACCTATTAATCATGACATCATAATGAAATTTATATATTTTGATTTTATCGTACACGGAAAAACCTAATGAAATTGAGTTTCCAAAGTATTTATAAATTACTAATGGGCTTGATTTAATCTTCTCAAAATATGCGTTGTGCGGAAGCGACCTATAAAAAAAGAAAAAATACCTTACATTAATAATAATTTCAAAGAGAAAAAGATATCTTCTTTTTAATGTTATAAAATCAAAAGGTATCGGAATAAGAAGCTTTATACCTTGAAGCACTTTACTGTTTTTCAGTCCTCTAAAATAACCATTATCCATAAATCAATACTTTTATATTCGGGAAAATTAGGTTTTTTTTAAAATACCCAAAGAACAATTTGAAGGATAATACTGACATTTTTCATTAATAAATTAGCAATAAAAATTACTATATTTGCTTTAACTATTATCATTATTCGAGATTAGAATTCATCATTCACTTGAATTTCAGCAAAAAAGATGTTTCTCTAAAACCACTAAACAAATAAAACATGCTCGGATTTAAAGGCAAATATGGATTTTCATTTTCCCTTTCTAGGCTTCTCGGTGTTAGCAGCCTAAAAAATAGTATCGCTCGTAAGACTGGCATACCAACAACCAAAGGCGGAATGGAACGAAAAATTGGAAGAAAGGTGCTAAACTTATTGTTTAAAAAATGACAAAAAACAAGCCTTTAACTTCTGACTCAGGATCACCTGTTTTACTCTTATTTGTTTATCTAATTAGCTCTTTCTTCTCTGGCTTGCTTTTCAGCATCTTTGCATATAGGGCGAAAAGCAGAAATAGAAATAGCTTTTGGTGGGGATTGCTCTCTCTAATTTGCATTGCTGTTTTTAGTGTTTTGTCGTTCTCATTATTCCGAACCTCCAGCCCTAACCATGACGCCGTTTATTTTTATATCGGCTTCGGATCACTGATTACTAATGCAATGGCTTTATTAATATTACTAATCACCGTTTTCAAAACCAGTGAAATTGCATGACACTCATTAAAAATAAAGCAAACAAAGAAAAGCTAAACACAAACGAACAAAAAATTCAAAAAGAAATTGATGTGTTTGGAGTTAAATTAATAAAGGTTGTTGGTGTTTTTGGTGTAATTTTAGGTATGATAATCATCTCAGCCTTTTGGTATTGGGTTATCACAAAACTTTTTAAATTGTAATTATTAAAAAAAACTTCAGCAGAAGCAACAACGTTAAATAGAGCCAAACTAATCAAGACACTACAATGAAAAAAAAAATTAAAAAAGCCATCCTATTTTTAATTGCCATAATCGGCGCGCAAACCTCAAAAGCCTACACTTGCAAAGATTTAGAAGTACTGTTTTCAAAAAATAAATTTACTGAAACGATAACACTTGCTGATGCAATTTTAAAAGACAATCCGAGTGATATGTGCAGTTTTAACTTTTTAATTAAAAGCCTCTATAGTAAAAAATCGTATGCCGAAATAACTGACAGGATTAAGCCATTTTATAATAACTTAACAATAGAGAATAGAAAGGTATTAAACCCGGAAATTCTAGCTACTTTATGTTCGTTTTTTAACGAAAAAACATTCCTTCGAAATGCAGTGTTTTTGGACCAACTAGCGGCATACATTATGGTTGACGAAAATACAACCAAACCTATACTCGGAAACCTTTTCAATTACTACAACGATATTCGATTAAATCGTCCTTACCAAAGCGAAATGCACGTAATGGAGAACCAATGCAAAAAATACACGCTAAAAATGCAACAAATAGCCCGGCTATATATTAACATGGAAGGACTAAACGATACCGCTTCCATTGCAATGTATGACTTTTTAAATCGAAGAATTCCAAACGTGGCTTTTGATGGAAGGGGATCTATACCCAAAACCGAAGGTCAATACATGCTTGAAGAAGAGCAAAATGAAATTAACTACCAAAAACTGAAGACTACGAAACAAGCAGCATCAGCAAAAAATCTCGGAACCGCATTTCATGAATTCGAAGAGCATTTTAAAGAAGCGAATTGCTATAATACTCTGATTAACTTAGACTCTGAAAATAGCCAAAATTACAAACTACTTATTGGCGCTATAAATGATTTAATTTCCCCTGAAAAAAACAATCAATCTAAACCTACGGCATATTCGGGAATCTTAAACAACAACAAGAACCAAGCAGAAATTTTGATTGGCAAAATCATTAATGATGCAAAGGTAATTTTACCTGATGATCGTTCACCCCTATTTATTAATTATTTCTCGCAAAATTTAGAACGTGGAATACGACTTTTTCAAGGTGATTATGCGTTAATGCGATCCTATGCTGAACTGCTAATAAAAGGGCGACAATATGAGAATGCGCAGACCTTTATCAAGAAAAATCTCATTGGAAATGGGCAATGCAAAGACTGTAGCTCTTTGTTAGAAAGCTGTCATGTTTTTCTTGTCTTTAACCATTGGAGTAAAAAAGACCCTACAAAACTTTTTGACAACGCATTCCAAGAAAAATTGTCATTTGAGGTAATCAATGGCATGTTGGAAAAAGTGTCAGAAAAAAAAGATGTTGATACTAACATCTTGTTATTCAATCACCTTATTAAATCGTATTGGCCAATTCGCGATTCCATCGATTGGTCATATTGCGCCGATTTAGTAGATAAAAAGCTGAATAAAGACCAACTTCAATTGTTTTTAGAGGCTTTTAAGAAGTTGAAAGCTCAGAGTATGGTTGAATTCGTGGAGTACAAAATTTATTCTAATTTAGACTATCAGGTTGTGTTAAATGCAATCGATCAAAATAAAATCAGCTTAAATGTAGGTTACGATATAATCGCTGAATTTGGCTATTACTATGCAGATTATAACTCAGATGACCATAGTGCTGGCAGCGACGAACGCAGGCAGAAAGCTAGAGAAATTGGACTGAAATTAATGCTAAAGGCAGCCACCTATAAAAAAGATGATGGGGAATTATTTAAAGCTATTGGACATTGCTACTTTTTCCTACATCAGATAGATATAGCCCAAGTTTACTATAAAAAGGCGGCAAGTTTAGGCGCTAATATGAGTGATGTCGGAGCTATGGGTGGAGGGAAGTCATTGAAAACGGGCTCTAAGGGAGGCAAGTACTACATTAATTCCAATGGCAATAAAACGTACGTGCCCAGATAATCAACTAAAAAATATTCTTTTACATTTCGGCTGCTAAATTTACATTGCATTTATTATTTTATCTACTTGCTTGTGAGTGATAAAACTTAACGCCCTAACTTAACGAATACAAATTACCTTTAGACTGAATTCACCTAAAACAACGTCCTCAAGCTAGCGAATCAAATGAAAAGTGCCTTTATAATAGTGGTCTTTATTATAATAGTCAACTAGCATAATCATATAGACATATACATCTTCTTGGGCTGGTGTTTTTTTATCATACATCATTCCATCCCAGAATTCTTGAATAGAATCTGTTGCAAATATTTCAGAGCCCCAGCGATCAAAAATCCTCAGCTTGTATTGCCTCATCCCTCGATATGTGCCGCCAGGACCCCAGGTTTCGTTTAGCAAATGTTGATCCTTGTTGGGACTAAATGCATTAGGAATAAAAAAGGTGAAACCAGGTGTTATGATAACCCTTCTATATGCGGTATCGCGACACCCATCTTTACTTTCAGCAATTAACCGAACAGTATAGTGCCCTGTATCGGCATAATTTATCAACGGATTCTCGTCGTTTGAAATAACAGAATTCCCAAAATCCCAAGTCCATTGTGTTGAACCAGAAGAGTGATTGGTGAAATTAATTTCAGGGGTGAAGTCGGAAGTAGAATCGGGCATCGCATCGAAATCTGCTATTGGCATGGGATACACTGTAATATAATTCGATTTAGTTGCACTCATTGTGCAATTAAAACTTGATGTCACAGATAGAGAACAAGAATAAACACCTCGCTTCTTATAAATATGAATAGGATTAGGTATCGTGTCTGTATTTTTATCTCCAAAATCCCAATGCCATTTTACCTTGGCTCCAAACGTTAGTATAGTGCTATCCGTGAATTGAACAGTAAGCGGGACGCAACCTTCAATCATGGATGCAGAGAAATTAATTTTTGGCAAATCAACAACAAGAACGTTTCTTGAAATGCTATCCAAACAACCATTTTCGTTAATTACTTTTAGCCATACAAGATGCCAGCCCGAGGTGTTAAATTTATGAACAGCATTTCTATTCGTTGAAAATGTCGAATCATCGAAAATGTATTTCCAGGAGGCCATCTTAAATGCATTCGCCACGGAATAATCATAGAAATGCGAGAATTCACCAAGACATACCGTATCGAAACTAAAGAACGCCTTGGGAGGTGTTAAAATATTTATTGTTCGAGATGTAGTATCTGTGCATCCAAATTGGGTAGTAATTCGAAGTTTAATGGTTAGTTTGTTTCCAGGCAAGTTCGGGCATATATGTATTGGGGTTTTGTTCGTGTCTGTATAGCCATCTGAGAAAGTCCAGAAGTAATTTGTTATTGCAGAGCCACTTCCATTACTCTGGTCAACTACTGTAATAGGGCTGCCTGGACAAACATCCAAAGTACTAAATCGGGCCAAAGGCTTAGGATAAATAGTAACTGGAAATGATACACTATCACTACAGTTGTTACCATTACTGCAAACCAAACTTATAATATATGTTCCAGCTGTATAAAAGTAATGCTGCGGATTTTGTAGCAACGAGTATGTGCCATCACCAAAGTACCATTTGCGGAAGGTTATTGGAGAACCACTAATAGTAGTATCAATAAATTGAGCTGTATCATTTAAACATGAGTTGCGATAGTAAAACCCTGCCATTGGGATGGACGCTACGCTTATGGTTTTCACAATGGAATCAATGCAGCCCTTATCGGTAGTGCAAACTAACGTAACATTATAAGAACCGGGCGATGCATACTTATGCTTCGGATTTCTTTTTACGGAGGTAAATCCATCGCCAAATCGATATAAATAACTAATAATGGAATACGGGGCAATAACCGTTGATGCAGAATCGATGAAAGTTACAGAGTCGATATAGCACGTTGATAGAATTTTAAAGTCGGGTTTCGGTTTCGAATACACAAGGACACTTTTCACTATCGAGGCCTCACATAAACTATCGGAAAAAACTTTCAATTTAACGTTATACAATCCTGGATTTACATAAACATGAATAGGACTCTTTAATGCTGAAGTAAATCCATCGCCAAAACTCCATTGATATTGCGATATATTTCCAAGGGTGATAGAAGAGCTATCTGAAAAGATGGCTATGTCGTCTTCACATACCTGAAACACATTAAAATTAGCCGCTGGAGGACGATTTACATAGATAAGCGTTTGCGCACTATCGATACAATTGGTTGTATTAAGTACTCGAAGTTTGACTAAAAAATAACCGGTATCATTATAAATATGGATCGGATTCGCAAGGTTGGAACTACTTCCATCTCCAAAGCTCCAGGTGCGCAGTATAATATTACCTGCCATCGCATTACTTTTATCGTAAAAGAAAGTTGTATCGTTATTACAGGCTATAGTAGTGGTAAAGGCTGCTCGTGGTTTTGAATAAATTAAAAGAGATGATGACATCGAATCAATGCAGCCATTATCTGATTCTATTTTGAGTTTTACTATATAAGATCCACCTAAGGCATATAGATGTTTAGGCGCAACGAGTGTTGAAGTTTGCCCATCGCCAAAATCCCAATTGTATTTTACAATAGTGCCACCATTGATATTTGAATTGTTAACAAAAACAGCACTATCATATTGGCAAACGGAGGGCACAAAATAAGACGCACTTGGCTTAGGATAAACTGTAATACTTTTCACCATAGAATCAGCACATCCAAACGAATTTGACGCTACGAGCTTCACAGAATACGTTCCAGAGGTCGTATAGTAATGCATTGGATTAGCAAAATTAGATATTTGTCCATCACCAAAACTCCAGAAATATGTTGAAGCTCCCGTTGAATTATTGCTAAAATAGGCAGAGTCTTTTAAACATAAATCGCTCATTGTAAAACCAGCAACAGGCACTGGATTAACATTAACAGCATTCGTAATACTATCTTCGCATCCGCTAGAAGACCTTATTAAAAGTGAAACATTTTTACTGCCTGAATACAAATATCGGTGTTTCGGATTTTTCACCGTTGAAAATGTGCTATCGCCAAACCGCCACAACCATTGAATTATATTTCCTGTTACCACAGAACTTGTGTCATTAAAAACAACGCTATCATAGCTGCAGTTGGCAATTGCAGTAAAGCCAGCAATAGGCTTTGGGGAAATGGTAATGATGTGACTTACAGAGTCAGCACACCCTTTATTCGAGAAAACAGTAAGTGTTACCCTAAAAGTGCCAATGGTATCAAATAAATGTTTCGGATTTGCAATAACAGCAGTATCACCATCGCCAAAATCCCAAAACCATGAATTGAGGAAGCCTGAATAAGTAGATGAGGTGTCGTTAAAAATTGTACTATCCTGAAAACAATTATATGAAGATGTGAATCCGGCCTTTGGCATTGAAAACACGTGCAACGTATCCATAGCACTATCTTTACATCCATAATTACTTTGAATAAGAAGCCTGACTGGATAACTCCCGGCATTTGCATATTTATGTTTTGGATTCTTCAATGTTGATGTTACACCATCTCCAAAAGACCAGAGCCACCCAACCACAGCTCCCGAACTTACGGTAGACGAATCGTTGAATGCAATACTATCGGCAACACAAGCATCATATGCTTTGAATTTCGCAACTGGCCATGAGCTAATATTTACAATAGTCGTATCATAATTAACACATTGTTTCGAATCGGTAACACGCAGTATATATGATTTGGTTGATAGGGGCTTCACCCATGTAGTTGCAATCGTATCATTTTTCATTCCAGTTGTATCAAGCCATTTGTATCGGAAGGGAGGAACGCCTCCGGTGGCATTAGAGCCTATCTGTAAACTATCGCCTGGACAAATTATACGATCGTTGCCTGCATTTACATTGATCTTAGGATATACCTGTATACTTACCGTGTCTGTATAACTGCACGTACCTCTTTTTGCCGTTACCATATACTTTAACAGTTGAGTGCTTGATGTTGTATTTATAATTGAAATACGAGGCCTAGCTATTAAGGAGTTGTTGAGCCCACTTGTTGGCGACCAAGAATAGCTGTACCCATTAAGCGAATCTATGCCTAGCGTATCCGTAAAATAGGAACATTGAATTTTATCATACCCGGCAAAGGGTAATGGTGGATTCAACAACAACTTTTGTGAGGTGGCGCAAATACAACTGCCCGTATCGGCGACCGCAATTAGCGTGCATGTTTTTCCAGCTGGGGCTATAATTGTTTTACTTCTGTTTAGTGTAGAATTTAAAAATAGGGTCTGATTCACCGTATCTACATTCAGCAAATAGTCACCAGCACTATAAATCCCGTTTGAGTCGGAGTCATAATATATTTTGATGAAAATGGTGCTTGTGGAATCAATTTTTGAACCAGCATTTAACAACGTATAATTCAAAGAAAGTATTTCTGAAGCCGGCGCTTTCGCCTGTGCATTGCCCGTAAAGGAGCTAAAGCTCAATGAACCCTTTTGAATAATCATTGGATTTAGGTTGTAACCAGTGATACTATTGATGGTGCAAAACGTATTTGTGGCCACACATAAAACCGATTGTTTCACCACAGCCTGAGAATAAATATCGTTGCGTCCGCAGAGCAGCGTGCGATGATCCAACACCGTTATTCTAAACGTAAAATCTACAGAGTCGACACGTGGAATCAGCGGTGGAATCTGCCATTCCAGCATCTGCTGACCATTAATATTGGAAATAGTAGGACTTGCACTTACGGGAGAGTTATGTATTGGGCTAAAACTACCCGATACATATTGCACCCCTAAAGGAAGTATCACCTGATAATAATCTGCATAGCGTGTGCTATCGTTTCCTATATTAAAAATATGGACTTTAAGCAACGTAGCATTCGCAGAACACGGATTTATTGTATCACCACTCATTTGTACCAACGAAAAGTATGGTGTGGTGATACCAATAATTTTCAATTGATTACTTACAGCCTGCAGTTGTGGAGCTAGCGCGCCGCAAGCGGAAGTACTGAGGATTTTAATTCTCACAAAACCACCAGAAGAATAATTGCAATCAGTCTTTACATAGATTTTTATTTTAACAGAACTCCTTGACGTATCTAGAACCCCTTTAACACCATTCTTGCCTATTGTTGTATCAAGTGCGCTTAAATTCCATTCGTATGTGGTTCCCGAAAGCAAAGTCGGTCCGCTGACTACCCTGGCGGTAGAACTAAATGGATAATATAATCTTGTGCTTCCAGGCACAATAGTAAGCCCAACAGGTAAGGTTATCTGAACTCTTAAATTATACGCGGAGGCCTCTTGAATATTATTTACCGTGATGGTGTATGGGGATATAGTGCATAAATTCAAGGTAGAAACGCTATCCGTTATGTTCGCCTGAAACCCTGGCATTTGAGGTGTTACATAGAGAACACGATTAGCGGTGTTGCAATTGTAACTAGCCAAACTTGTTGGATATGCCGGACAATTAGCACCGGTAAATATTTGAATGCTATCTTTAAAACAGCTTCGATAAGTGGCCTTAATTCGATATGTTTTTTGTGAAGAGGCCGTCATCGTGCCTAGCTGATAAATTCCATTTACTGCTGTTACAGGCAAACCAAGACTGTTAATCACACCTGTAATAGTCGTTGTTGGGGTAGTTTGAAAAGCAACCCAGACATTACTGGCAGAAGAAGAGGCTGAATTATTAAAAACCGTTATATCCCAAAATGCCGTATCCGATAATCCTTTCACGGTATCTAATGATGCAACGATTGAAATATTAGGTCCTAAATAAGTCCCTTCATCAGTTTGTGCTGCTGGCGGAAAACCAACGGTGTCGTTGCTTAGCATCTCATTTTCCTTAAACCAATAGTATGTTGGGAAATACATGGCCGTATTTTGGGTCACCTCGCAAGTTGGCGACAAGCTTACAGTGAGTGTACCATGAAAACCATCGTCGCTACTGTCAATTAAACCTCCGTACCCTTTATAAATTGATTCCGCATTAAACACTAAGGTATCAGAAAGTGGATTAACTGGAGCAATAGAGGCAACCGATTGTGTTGCAGTGGATAATGTGCCAGAAGTTCTTACTTGATTTATAGAGGCGTTTACGAAATTATATCCTTTGGGTTTAATAAAAACAGCTTTTTTCAAATGGGCCCAGTTGCGATATTCAAAAGGAAACAAATTTCCACCTGCATAATTGCTGCAACAATTTCCAATGCTTAAATAATAATTTTGAGAAATAGAAACATTAGAACATGAATTATGTGAGAAAACATCCTTACCATAATTCGTAAAATAATAACCGATTAAAGTAAAATTACCAGAGAAGGTATCACATTCAAAAATATTTCCAGCAAGTGTTGGGTTCGCTACATTACATAAAAAATAATCGTTAGAGACTGTCGACGCTAGCACTGCACCTGATGGAAGTGCTCCAACTTTATATTTCACAATGAGTGTTATCGTATCATTATTACTGTACCTAAAGGCTGGGATGATACAACCGCCAAATGACCCTATTGTTGGGACACTAAAATCATAGGCAAATGTGCGCGTTACACCTACCGTTGAAGATGTCACCGCTACATTATTACATGTGTAAACCACTCCGCTAGCGGCTCGTTTCACCTTCATGGTTGCCCCAACATTACTTAAATAACTTCCATTTACAATTGCAGAGTGGGCATAACCGTATTGGAAATTAGGATTCGGCCCACCAGTTTTCACAACACCCGAAAAAGTGGCTGTGATGGTATCGCCTACCATAGCACGTTCAACTCGTACCTTTGTAAAATCAAGTGATCCCGTGGTATCAGCAATCCCATCATTGTTGTTATCTGGCTTGCCAAAAGAAGTACGTTGTACTACATAATTCTGAAAAACCATTCCTCCGTAAGGACAATTAGAACCACAATGAAGGTAAACATTAGTAGCTGTGCAAAACAAAGGAATGCTGCAGGAATCAGAACACGATCGATTCGGGCGATGGCTAAACGTAATGTTAATGTTTTTGTTTCCAGTGGAGGCCCCATTCATGCTGCAATCGCCCTGCAGGTTAAATAAAAACTCAGCTTGAAGCAAATTAAAGGGAGGTGGCCCAGTGAAAAAAGCACGATATACATTACCAACATAACTGCTGCTACTTGCATTCCAAAATGCAGTGCTATTAGCATTAGCAATGTTTCCAGAAATCCATTTTATGCCCGCAGGAAGCGTGAGTATTAATTCGAAATCTGTATTCGAATTATTCATTGAAAAAAGTGCGTAGTTGGTAACAAGATAGCGGAATGTTTTCGTTTGACCTGTTATAATATCCGAAGGTGTTGCCTGCAGTAATGACATCCCCGATTGATCGTAAACTCTTCCCCAAGTATTTACAATAGAGTAGGTCGTATTCAAACATTGGTCTTTATACGTTCCATTAAATTGCCAACCCATGGTAGCAGGATAACCATTACAAACTTGAGGGCAGCAGGTATATGCATTCCATTTAATATAAATAGTATCACCCGCATTGATATTGCCAATTGAAACTACAAATCCACCTATCGCATTGCTACCGAGGCAGCTCAATGTGCCCGTATTGACTGCACTTGTAACAGAAGTAGGATAACATCGAAAAAAGGTGCCATTGATACCTTTTTTAGTATAAATGGTAGAAGTATCAAACCTGGAATAATATGCACCTGGATGAAAGATATTCATCACCAAGTTTTTTGCGGGTCCGTTGCCAGCATTTCGAAGCGTTAATTGTTGCAAGCTTATATTATTTCCTCCATAGCATGTGTTGAGTGATGGCTGGGTACTAACGGTAAGATTGGGTAACTGCTGATTCAATATCACATTTCCCGCATTTGTGTTTTGCTGACAAATAGAATTATTACATCCCCACCAAGCGGAATACGATGAAGTAAGATTGGTGCAATTAATAATTTTTATGGTATCTCGAATAACGACACTTTCGAGATAGTCAAAGGTGGAATTAAAATTCCCTATCCCTGTAAAATTTGCAGCAGCGTAGTTATGTGTTATTGTATCGACGTTGCTAACCGTGCTTCCACCATTAGTGTAAATTAGCTGTAAGCCGCTTTTGTTAATCTGTTTAAAGGCAAACCCGGATACAGACCCTTGCCCAGTATTTGTTATGGTAAACGTTCGGACAAAAACATCAAACAAATTACCTGTATACGTTTGATTTGTGATTGCTGTTATAACGAGATTAGGGATTTTTATGGTATAAGGGTTACTCACCAACTTATCGAAGTTGCCAGTATAATTAGCTGTATATGCATTGGAGATAGCCCCTCCCCCATTTAAATAGGCTATTACGCCGCACGAAGCATTTGCACTAAACTTAAATGTATACGATGCCCCGACCCCCATTGTTGGAATTGAGAATACTGGAGCATTTAAATTTGAAATGTTGGATTCGATTACACCTGATCCAAGGATGGAGGAGGGCAAATAACTGATGCCACCTGGAAACTGCACTGTGAATGTAATATTACTGATAGTGCCTGCCGTAATATTCAAAAGGTTGATAGCGAATGTGTCTGAAGCACCGCAAACCGTTAGAGAAGCTGGAAGAGACGAGGTTATGGAAATTTTATTTCCCTGCGCCTGGACCAGGGAAGTTATCCATAGAAGGAATAACAGAAGTAGAAATGCTTTTGTTTTCAACTTTTCATGTAAGACAATAAAAAAATGAATTCACCTGCTTTTTACAAAGTTGCAAAAAAAACTGACATAATGCTCATTATTTACAAGAAAATGTAATTTTACGACTACATTAGGAATTCCGACACGATTGACAACCAAATTTTCCACTTGTATATTCATAATGGATTGATCCATTTCCTTCCATAATTTTTATTTCTACTTCTGTCAGGTCGTAAAGTTGGTAAACCAATACGTTTATTTCATTTTCAACTTCTGTTGTATTTGCTTAAGAACGTGAATTCTCGGCATTTTTTTTAAATGCCCTGCAACGTGCCGCGCATTGGCGCATACCCTCTTCCGGTTGCGCTTGTGAGCTGTTAACTGCTGGCATTAATTTTTATTTCATAGTTCGTACTTCTTCCTCCTGCTTCATCCTTTTGTAATATTTCTTTTTTTATTAAATCATTTATATCACGTATCGCTGTATCCTTTGAGCATTTCGCAATTTTAGCCCACTTAGATGATGATAATTTACCATCAAAACCATCTAAAAGTTCATTTATTAGTTTCTTTTGCCTTTCATTGATAATTGTTTTTGAATGTATTCGCCAGAAATTCCCTTTAAATAACACTTTAACAAGTATTTCTTCTGTTGAATTAAGCGCATTTATTAAACACTGCAAAAACCACTTTATCCAATTTGTAATATCCAAATCACCTTTTTGTGTTTTTTCTAGATTTTCATAGTATTGTTTTCGCTCAATTCTGATTTGAGCAGACATACTATAAAATCTTTGGTTACTCTTATCAGCTTGAGCTAATAACATATCTGTTAAAGCTCTTGTAATACGACCATTTCCATCATCAAATGGATGAATAGTTACAAACCATAGATGAGCCATTGAGGCTTTTAATACCAAGTCAATTTTGTCTTTCTGATTAAACCAGTGAATGAAGCTAGTCATTTCTTTTTCCAACAAATCTGAATTAGGTGCTTCGAAATGAACTTTCTCATTTCCCATCGGACCTGATACGACTTGCATTGGCCCTGTGATATCTTTTCTCCAATTCCCAACATTTATTTTATACATCCCACTTCTACCTGTAGGAAATAATGAAGCGTGCCAATCGAATAATCTACTTTTTGTTAAAGGTTCGAAGCAATTTTGTGTTGCATCTAACATCATTTCAACTACACCATCAACATTTCTATCAGATTCAACTGAACCAGCAATCTCCATCCCAAGCTTTCTTGCAATTGATGAGCGAACTTGATCGTGATTTAATAGTTCTCCTTCAATTTCAGATGTTTTTATAACATCTAGCGTCAATGTATCTAATATTGCTTCATTTCTGAGTTCAAAGCCTAATGATTCCATTTTTCCTTGAAGTCTTCCTTGAAGGTTCCTTGCTTCACTTAACAAATTGACAATGTCTTCTGAATCCCATATAAAATTTGGCCAACCCTTTATCTGATGTATATAAAATTTCATTCGAAGCAAAATATGCAACGAAAATAGTCTTTATTCGTCGCATGGCAAAACAGACGAATGACTAAACTTATACAAAATCTTTAAAAAGCAATATTACGCTGGAAAATTCGGTGGCATGACCACCTATTTTTCATTGGTGATTGACCACTGGAAAAAATTTATTTTATAACCTACAACCCTCTATTTATAATGTTAATCAAATTATGCTTTAGGTGGTAAGTGGTTTCCGAAAATGGGTGGTCAATCGTGTCGGAATTTCCAGGTTATAGCCGAAAATAAGACGGTGACGATTTGAATTGGATTCCATCCTTTTCGCGTATAATTCACGATGAATCAGGGTAAGTATGTTTTCGCGCATGTTGTTACTTTTTTACCAGCACGAATTTTTGATCGGTGTTCGGCTCAATTTAACGGCAATAAGTGGACGAAGCATTTTTCATGTTGGAATCAAATGATGTGCATGATGTTTGGGCAATTAAGTGGAAGAGAAAGTTTACGA
>CAINMV010000008.1 GCA_903850915.1 uncultured Bacteroidota bacterium | reverse complement strand
GTTGTTACTTTTTTACCAGCACGAATTTTTGATCGGTGTTCGGCTCAATTTAACGGCAATAAGTGGACGAAGCATTTTTCATGTTGGAATCAAATGATGTGCATGATGTTTGGGCAATTAAGTGGAAGAGAAAGTTTACGAGATTTACTTGTAACCATTAGTGCTCACCAAAAAAAATATTATCACCTTGGATTCGGAAAAAATGTTTCCCGTTCAAACTTAGCAGAAGCAAATGAACAACGTGATTATAAAATTTATGAAGCTTTTGCATATGAAATGATCGCGATTGCCAGAGGGTGTGTTATAAAAGAAAATGATTTTGCACTTGCAATAACTGGAAACGTTTATGCCTTTGATTCAACTACGATTGATCTTTGTTTGAATGTGTTTTGGTAGGCTAGTTTTCGAAAGGCAAAAGGCGCAATTAAAGTCCATACTCTTTTTGACATTAAAACATCAATTCCAACTTTTATACATATAACCGAAGGAGCAATTCATGATGTTAACGCATTAGATGTGCTGACCTATGAAGCAAGTGGGTTCTATGTTATGGACAAAGCCTATGTCGATTTTGTCAGACTATTTACCATTCATGAAGCACAGGCATTCTTTGTTACAAGAGCAAAAGATAATCTCAATTTTAAGCGAATTTCATCTTCTAAACCAGATAAAAAAAGTGGAATTATTTGCGACCAAACAATACGCCTTAATGGATTTTATTCGAAACGGTCATACCCGGAAAAGATGCGAAGAATAAAATTTTTCGATAAAGAACAACAAAGGACTTTTGTATTCCTTACGAACAATTTTACTCAAGAAGCAACCGATATTGCATTACTCTATAAATACAGATGGAAGGTCGAATTATTCTTCAGATGGATAAAACAACACTTAAAGATAAAATCATTTTGGGGTACTTCAATCAATGCCGTTAAAACACAAGTTTATATTGCAATTATAACTTACACTTTAGTGGCAATCATTAAAAGTAAACTTAAAATAAGTCGATCAACATTTGAAATTTTACAAATATTAAGCGCTTCCATGTTTGATAAAACTCATTTAAAAGACCATTTGAAAAGCCCTATCTGTCAGGATGTCAAAGAACAAAACAGCGAACAGTTAAAAATGGACCTAAATTAACCGGACACTATTGAATTCAAATAATTATTAATGCACCTTCGCTTTACATTAAACACTATTATTCCAGCGAGTTCAAAGGGTGTAGGACAGCTGGACTAAATATTTCCAGGATTTCTTTATTTATATAAAGTTCAATTGTCATGTTTCCTGCAATAATTTCTGAACAAAGCAGAGCAATTAGAACGAAAATTTTTCATAAGACAGCCTTACTAGTTCTGGCTGCAAAAATTACCAGGTCATTGGTTTTTTTGGGAATTCCTACTACTTCAATTAAAATTTTATATGACAATGGTTGTCTCGGAGCCGCGCTAATACTTGAATGGATGGGAGTAGCAATGGTTTTTATAGGATTACTTGACTTATGGATAAACTATAAACTTGGTAAAATGCAATAAGGAATTAAGTTTTCTGGATTTATTTCAAGGATTATAGATAACTTGCAACGTAATAACATTAAAACTGATTTTATTCAAATATTATCTTAATAACATATGGCCAATTATCTTGATTACTACGAACTTAATCCGAATTTTTCAAAGAAGACTTTTTCAAGGAAGTATGGATATGTGAAGTATAATTTCGGCAGTTTTCTAAGGAAAAAACGAAGGTCAGATATCAAAATATTAGAAATAGGTCCTGGTAGAGGTGAGGCTATAAAGTATTTCAACGATTTGGGTATTTTAAATGCGGATGTTATTGATAATGATGCTGAAGTTCTGAAGCATATTGAATCAAATTTCAAAATCGGCAAGTGCATTTTAGGTGTAAATTTACTTGCAATAGAAGAGAAATTGAATAGATATGATTTTATTTTGGCGACTCATATTTTAGAACATATCCCCATTTCCGAACAAAAGGAATTTCTGCAAATATTATTTAGTCACTTAAATCAAGATGGTATAATTTTAATTACAGTTCCTAACATGGCAAATCCTTTCACATTGTTTGAACGTTATGGTGATATAACACATGTTACTGGATTTACTGACCTTTCATTAAAACAATTGGTTAAATATGCTGAGATCTCAACCCATCAAATTGAAATTAGAAAATTCAGAATTCCACCAGATAATTTAACTAATGTCATTAGAATTTTAATTCAATCGTTTTTTCATGCAATTTTGCTTTTAATGTACATGATGAATGGAGGAAGTTACTCTAAAAATCTAACACCTGGAATTACCTTGGCAATATATGGAAAGTCACGATAAAAGAATAGTGCCATTAACTATACCTGATCTCTCAGGTAACGAAGAAACTTACGCTGTAGATGCAATTAGAAGTAGCTGGATAAGTTCAACAGGAGAATATGTAAATCGGTTTGAGTCTGAATTCGGTAAGCTAACCGAATCCAAGGAGGTTATTTCGACGTGTAATGGAACTGTTGCACTTCATTTGGCAATGCTTGCACTTGATTTGAAGCCAGGTGATGAGGTTATCATACCGTCATTAACTTTCATAGCCACAGCAAATGCAGTGCGCTATGTAGGTGCTGAACCTATTTTTGTTGATATTTCAGCGGAAACTTGGTGTTTGAATCCTGACTTAATCCACGCAGCTATTACCTCGAAAACAAGAGGTATTATAGCCGTTGATTTGTATGGCCATCCCGCGGATTTTGATGCAATCAACGCCATTGCTATGGATAACGGATTGTGGGTGGTGGAAGACGCTGCTGAAGCTCATCTTGCGTTGTATAAAGGTCGCAAATCCGGAAGTTTAGCAGACGTAAGTGTGTTCTCCTTTTACGGCAATAAAATAATTACATGTGGTGAAGGAGGGGCCTTGACAACAAATAATGTCAAATTTGCATCTAGGGCGAAGCTTTTACGAGGTCAGGGAATGGATCCAGAAAGAAGATATTATTTCTCAACCATTGGTTACAATTATAGGTTGAACAACGTTTCCTGTGCAATACTATGCGCCCAAATCGAACGCATTGATTTGATGATTCAGGAGAGGAAAAAGGCATTTGAAATTTATCATTCTAAATTATGTAATGTTAAAGGCATATTATTTCAACCTATAGCTATGTGGGCTAATCCAGCACCATGGCTTTTTTCAATTACAATTAATGAAGTGAAATTTGGATGCAATAGAGATGTGCTAATTGCATTTCTAGATGAAAAGGGCATTGAAACACGTCCCTTCTTTATACCAATACACACCTTACCGCCCTATCAAGATAGTGCTAAAAATAGAGGTTGCAGCCTTCCAGTCACAGAATTAATTTCAAAATCAGGTATCAATCTTCCAACCTCATCAAAAATGAACCAAACAGAAATTATTTACATTTGTGATATGATTAAGGAATGTAGGGATTCACTGCTATGAAAATTGCCTGGTATCATTCACATTTTTTGCATCACAATAGCGGGGGCAGTCGCTTTGTTATTGACTATGCCTCTGGACTTCAAGACAAATTCATGCATCAGGTTACGGTTTTTTGTGATTGCGCTTCAGAGGAGTCGCGTATTGAATTTGAAAAGCTTGGAGTTGGGCTTGTTGAGTTGGGAAAGCATTCAACAAATAGTCCAATGTACTGGCTATTTTTGCCATTTTATATTTTTAAATCGCGACATAAATTAAGGAATGTAGCGTCTAATTTTGATATTTTAATTGCCGGGATCTTTCCAACTAACATCTGGTCATCTAAAGTTAAGATTGAAAAAGTTTGGCTTTGTTACGAGCCGTTTGCTTTTTTTTATGATAAAGACTATCTAAGTTCTTTTACAAAATCGCAAAGGCTTTTTTTTAAATTATTGGGTTTCTTCTATAGTCGATATGATATAAAAGTCGCAGCTAATTTTAAAAAAGTAATTACCATTAATAAAACAAACACCAAGAAAATCAAGTCGATTTATGGCATTGATGCTAAGGTTGTTTATGCCGGTATTGATGCCAGCGTTTATTTTAGAGCGAATGAGGAGGATATAGCAAATTTCCGAGGTAAACATGAAGGCTCCCCTTTGCTTTTTCATAGTACTGATTTAGGAGGAACAAAAGGCACTATCCCGTTATTGCATATTATAAAGGTTTTGTTAAGGCATTTTCCTCGATTAGTTTTATTGGTAACCATATATATTAATAAGCCTGAAGCTACGGCTGAATTAATGCGTTTAATCGATGAGATGCAACTTAGTAGAAATATACGTTTACTAGGTTGTTTGCCTAAAGCAGAGCTCCCGATGTATTATAGTGGAGTTGATTTTGTATGCCAGCCGAGTATAAATCAACCAGCAAATTGGCCATTAAAGGAAGGACTATTATGTGGCACTCCAATTATTGGAGGCATCGCAAGCGAAGAGGTTAACCACTCTAATGGTGTTCGCATTGATGTATTAAATCTACAAGATTCCGTTTTAAAGTTAAGTGAATTGTTCCATAAGAATAAAGATGACTTCTATATAGATAAAGATATGCTTGTTGACAATTATTCTTTTGATAAGTGCTTGATTTCTTTCAATAATGAACTTCTTACTAAATGAAAATAGTAAAATTACAGGTCAGTGATTTAGCACTGCTAAATGATTTCATAGACCAGTGTGGCACATCATTAAATACTTTTCGATATTTTAATCATAGGCCATTAAAAACGATTCAAAATCACATTATAACCGTTCTTTTATTAGATGCAACTGGCAATCCGATAGCATATGGGCATTTAGAGCAAGAACACGAAAAGGTGTGGCTTGGCATTTGTGTAGCAGAGAATAATATTGGCAGAGGGTATGGAAAGAGAATGATGGAGGAGTTGATAATACAAGCAAAATTAATGAAGCTAGAATTTGTTTTTTTAACAGTTGACAAATCTAATTTTGCAGCAATAAAGCTATACGAAAAGTTTGGCTTTAATCCTATTCACGAAAATGAGATTAAAGTTTGGTATCAATGGCGTTTAGGGATAAGTAATAGCGAAATTTAAAATTATAATGGCGCAAAACATGGCTTTACTTTCAATAATCACGGTGAATTTAAACAACTATAAAGGCTTGAAAAAAACCATGGAAAGCGTTTTTTCGCAAACGTTTAAAGAGTTTGAATATATCGTAATAGACGGATGGTCCAATGATGGAAGTAAGGATCTTATCATGGAACATGAAGATAAAATAAACTATTGGGTTTCGGAATCGGATACTGGAATTTATGAGGCAATGAATAAGGGCATAGAAGTGGCTAAGGGTAAATATTGTTTATTTCTTAATTCTGGTGATTACCTCTATAATAAATATGTGCTTCATGATTTGTCGTTGAGCATTTTAACTGCGGACTTTGTTTATGGTGATACGATGACCGAAAATAATGGCCAAATGAAGTATAAAATAACAAGCCCTGAGTCGATATCCACAGTATTTCTCATGGTAAATTGTATAGTTCATCAATCGCAATTAATTAAGCGAGATCTATTTCTTAAATTTGGAATGTATTCAAATAGTTATTTGATAAATTCAGACTATGAGTTCACTGTAAAAATGTTCTTTAACGGGTCTGTCACCTTTAAACACATTCCAGTTATTATCTCCGTATATGACTTGTCGGGCATTAGCAGTAAATTGCAGAATAAACGCTTGTTGTCAGAGGAAAGAAAAATAATTCACAAATTGCACTTTCCGAAATGGTTGTTTTTTGTCTATTACACCTATATTAATATACGCTCTTGGGTAAATAAAATTCCATTCTTGAAAAGGGTAATAGCTCGATTTAATAAGCTAATTGTTCGTTTAGTTAATTCAATCTAAAGCAAAAGACTTTGTAAACGAAAAACAAGGCACATAAATCCGATTTTACTATTTATTAAATAATCAGTTGATGATTGATTTTGTAACTTTTAGTGGAGAAGTAGCGAAATGATAAAATTTAACCAAAAGAGCTTCTAGTGCTGTATAGTTTTTGGGGTATTTACGAAGTAACCTTGGTAGATGTTGAATTCTTGATTTTCGCAATGGAATGCCATGCCATAACAATTCTGGATATCCTTCTAAAAATAATGTTCCATCATAACCCGTAAATAGATATGAAATGTGCTCAACATTTTGTCTTAAGTTGTAAATTGAATTGTCATTAATATCAAATAAATTGAAATATTCTGACTTGACAAATATCGCATTGCAAGACAATATTGAAACTAATTCATAACCTTTGTGCTTTGCTAAGTTGTTTAACGCAAATATGCTCGATCCATGATTGATATTTGGATTGCATTCCTGAATGAAATTTACCTCTGAAGGGATGGTTGGATTGAATTCAATACAAACCACCTTTGGTGTGAATTTTGAAATTGACTGCCATACATGATAATCATTTCCATCGATATCAATCGACAGTAAGTCAAAATTTAAAGGTGTTTCTGTATTCGCTAGGATGCTATCTAAATTGTTTCTCCCGGTGGTGCCCACCATTTTATTTATTGTAATTATTTTGGGGTAATGGGCGCTGTTTTTTAAAAGGTCCTTATATTTATTCTTATTACCCTCAATTAATACGGCATGGTAATCTTTTTTTTCGATAAGTACTCGCGTGTTTGACAAGTGAATTCCGTCCCATGCTCCAAATTCCACACACCATTTATTTCTTTCAGGTAATGTGTCTAAGATTTTTGAAATAATACCGTCTTCTCCATTTTGAGAATAAATATTGCCACTAAAATTTAGCAACCAGGCACTTTTATTTTTCATAAAAAGGAAGATAGATTTGCAAAAAATGGTTTATATGGAAAATCGAATAATGTCATATTTTACTTCAAGTTTATAGTCAGGGTTTTGGGTTTTTATAAACTGATACAGTTGCTCAATTGATGGATAGTCATTGGTTCCATTAAAACATCGAGCGTCGTCTATTAATATTACATGAGGTAATTTGTTTTTTAGAATTGCATCTAATTCTTCAAAAACCGGACAGTCTTTTTCTCCCTTCGCTGTGATGCCGTATGAATAATGACCATCTAACCAAAATATAGCAGGTTCAGTAATTTCTTTTAGAAGAATTGGTAATACCTTACCGCTGTCGCCTAAATGAATTTGAACTTTGGTATCGCCTCTAAATCGATTAATGGCATTGAGATATAATTTTTCTCCCAATTCAATGGAGTAAACTTTATGAAAGTGTGTTCTCATGGCCTCCACCATCTCACCTAAGTAGGTTCCTGTTTCAACAAATATTGAATAGTCGTATTTAATTTTATTATCAATAATTGTAAGTTGTTTTATTAAATGTGGCACTGGCGTTGGACAGCCAGTTGCAACCCAGTTTTTTGCTTTCGTTCTTTCTAGTTTTCTTAGTTTTGTCAAATTAAGAAATAAAATCACCGTGGATTGCATCGGAGTAATTAGCTTTGCAATTAATTTGTTGATTTGCCTTTTTAATTTATCCATGATTAATTTTTTTTATTTTGCAGTTGTATGAATAATAAAATTAGTTAACTATTCGCGATATTGGTGTTTTAAAACTTCAAAAAGACCGCATCGTCAATCATTTTAACTGTGTCAAACGAGGATATAATTTCTTTAGATTTGTTTACGACATTTAATTTGTTTTCAAAAATCCTTGCAATTGCTTCCGCAATATCTGCTGGGCTATGTGATGGTATAACATAGCCATTTTCGCCATGGTGAATTAAGTCCGCACTCGCACCAACTTTATTTGTTGTAATCACAGGTAATCCGCAGATCAAGGCCTCGTTTATTACAAGTCCCCAAGCCTCTTCTCTTGATGGAAGGATTAATAAATCTGAGATGGCAAAGTACTTGTAAACTTCCTCATATTGAACAAAGCTGTGAAAAAATACGTTTTTAATGTAGTTCTGGTTTACGCGTTTTAATAAGTTTTCCTCCTCTTGACCGGTGCCTAAAAAAAGCAAGGATGCGTCCATGTCATATTTTTGGTATATTTCAAATCCTTCTAGTAAGTCATGAACTCCCTTCCTTTCAATAAATTGCCCATTAAATAAAAATAATTTTGTGGTTGTAACACCCAAATTGACTTTTAAGTTTTTTTTCTCATTTTTAGTAAACGTAGCAAGTTTTGCGTTAAATAAATTAATGTCTATTTGTATTATAAACTTCTCTGTTTTTTTAGCGTTGGATCCAAGTTTTAATAGGTATTCTTTATGTCGTGTTCCATCTCCAACACACCATGTAGCATTATGAACTATATATTTAACTAAAGGATTAAATATAACGCGTCGCCAACTTTTCTCGTATTCCGTGCTGCCCGACCATAAAACAAATTCCCTTTTATTCTTTCTTGCCCAATAATTTGTAAAATAGGCAGCTAAATTATCCCATCCGAAACAAATTATTTTATCTGGATTCTCGGATTTTATTTTACTTAAAATATTTAAGTTTATGAAAAAAGTATAAAGGTCTTTTTTACCTAGGCGAATCGCATTAGGCTTTAGTATTTCATAGTCAAACTGAAAGTCGAATTTTTTCCAATGTCGATTTTTGTCACCTTCACTCAAGAAAAACACCTTGAATTGAATGTTATTAAGATGGTAATATTCGTTTATTTTGTTAAAAAGATACACACGATATGGCGTGGGAATATAATGTAATAATATTACTTTTTTTCTTCTCAAAGTGTTTGTCATTTAACAGAATTATTTGATGTTCGTTACTAAGAAAAAATCAGCACATATGAAATGTTGCGTTTTTGGATTGTTTTTGAATTCGTTTAAACTTCTTGCTTAATATTAATTAAAATATACCTTGTGCACTCAAATTATCAATATTCAAATTATCAATATTCAATTTTAATTTTATAACCTATGTTATTCTTTTTTATCGAATAATGACACTTTTACTAGCATGGCAATCATGCTAAATTTAAATGTGATGGTTTGATCCATTAAAAACAATATATGCAAATAGCGAAGTGATAATTTAATGGATTTGGGATTTCTAGATACGTATTCTCTTGCAATAAGATAGTCAAGAGATTTAATATTACTATCATGTTTTTTGAAAATTGAATTGAATAGCCGTATAATTTGCCAATGTCTTCTATATCTTGAAGTGAGCTTTTTGCCTTCTCCGTCATCTAATTTGAAGGTGTTATTTTTATCGTGTCTTTTACGAAAAACATAACAGTCAGTAGTTTTAAGTGCCTTATTTCCGGATAAGGAGAAGGCAAAGTGAAACAGCGTATCGATACTTGAATTGGACCAATCTTTTTCAAGGTCAATTGGCATTAATCTCTTTAAAGGTGAAAACCGCATACTCATGGTTGAGGTGATATTCCCAATAAAATCTTGTAAGTAATACGTGGCTAATAAAGTAAATCCACTGCTTTCTGGTAAGTTGTCTCGTTTGATATTGGGTAAGTTTGTTCCTTGTATGTTAACGTCTATATGTTGGCAACTTATAATATCAATAGAAGGTTTTGATTGATAAAGTGCGATTGTTTCTTCTACATAGTTGTTTTTATAGCTGTCGTCTGAATCGAGAAGAAATAAAATGTCGCCAGTTAAGAGTGGAAAGGCCTGATTAATGCAACTAAGCTGACCACCATTTTCTTTAAAGAGTGTTTTGACTTTTGCGTTATTCATATAACGTGTTATTACTTCAATAGAATTATCGGTGGAGCCATCATCAACTATTATTAATTCAAGGTTTTGGTATGTTTGGTTTAAAACCGATTCAATGGCTTCTACTAGAAACTGAGCGAAGTTGAAATTAGTAATTATTACACTTGCTTTCATCTTTAATTATATGCTATATTATTTTCAGTTTTGATTGATTAATTGTGCAAGAGAAATTATAGTTGCATAAATTTAGCTGATTGTATCATATTCTCAAAGCTGAATTGACGTATTATTTCTTTCGAGTTGTTTTTTGTATTTAATTGGTTTACGTAAATTTTTGCAATTGCATCAGCAATACACTCAGGACAATTTACTTTAATAACATAGCCATTCTGTCCATCTTTTATTAAGTCCACACTTGCTCCAACCCTGTCAGTTGCTATTATAGGTAAACCGCAAATCATAGCCTCATTAATTACTAATCCCCAAGCTTCCTCATTTGAAGGTAGAATAAGAAGATCCGATATAGTGTAAAATTTATATACGTCATCATATTGCACAAAATCTTGAAAAAAAACCTGTTGAATAGAATTCAACTGAATAAATTCTATGATTTTATTTTTTTCGGGTCCTCTTCCTAATAAGAGTAACGATGTGCTTGGATCGTTTTGCTGGTATAGCTTAAATCCTTTTAATAATTCGTAAATTCCTTTTCGGTGTATTAATTGGCCATTAAATAAAATTAATTTTGAAGTTCTGATTCCTAAATTTGATTTGAATGCATGTTTTTCAATGGAAGTAAAAGCACTAATTTTCGATTCGAAATAATAGATATCAGCTTGGCAATAAAAAACCTCAGTTTTGCTTGGATTAGCTCCTAGGTGCAGCAAATAGTCGCAATGCATGGAGCCATCTCCAACGCATATCGTTGATTTACGCACTATGAATTTTACTAAAGGGTTAAATAATGTTCTTCTCCAGCTCTTTTCTAGTGCTGTGCTTCCGCACCATAAAATAAATTCTCTATCATTTTTATTTGTCCAATAATTCGCGACATAACTTGCTAAATGGTCCCAACCAAAGCAAATTATCTTATCAGGGTTCTCACGGTTTAAAATTTTTAAAATATTTAAATTGATAAAGAAAGTAAAAACATCTTTTTTGCCTACACGAATAGCGCTGCTCTTCAAAACTTCGAAGTCGAATTTAATATCGAAATTCTCCCAATGGCGGTTTTTGTCGCTTTCACTAAGGAAAATAACTTTAAATTTTATATTCTTGCGTGTATAAAAGACATTCATTGCATTAAAAAGATGAACCCTATATGGGACAATTATGTTATGCAGTATTAATACTTTTTTTGTATTCTGTGAAATCGCCATTATACTTTTTGTTCTTATACTTGAGAAGTTTAAACTTTCGATGTTTTAATGATTAAATCAATAAGTTTTTCTAGCGAATGTAGTGAATCGAATTTTGATGCTTGAAGTACACATTCCAATTGCATTTTTTGATAGCCGCTTTTAGAGATTTCAATAATACTATTCATATTTTTGATAAGCATAGGCATATCATTGTAAAGATAGCCAGTTTTGTCCGGTAAAACAGTTTCCATAGGTCCACCACTATTATGCGAAATTACAGGAGTCGAGTACATCATCGATTCTACAGGTACCAAGCCAAACGGTTCATACTCTGAACAAATAACGGTGGCTAATGCATTTTCATAAAGTTCTCGTAGGGTTTGATCGTCTACTATTCCAGTGAATTCGATTTTATCTTCTAGGTTTAATGCTTTACTAAGCCTCATTAAATTTCCCTTTTCTTCTCCTTTACCTGCGATAATTAATTTAAAGTTGGGATGATTTAATGTAATATCTTTAAATGCAATTATTAATCGATCGATATTTTTAAACTTCGAAAGTCGGCTCACCGTAAAAAAATATTCTTTCTTAAGATTAATGGGTGTATGTTGCTTGATGTCAATAAATGGGTATATTACGGCACTAGCATCTCTCTTGTAGGTCTTCTCATAAAGCGTTTTGCAAAATTCGCTATTGCAAAATACATTGCTACTCCGTCTTTCTAAGTATAAATCTAAAGCTCTAAAAATTGGGCGTACTAGCTTTGCAGATGTTCGAACTACTATATTCGGAATCGCGTTTATCCATTCTGAAGAATGAATAAATGCACTAGGCTCATGACAACACCAAATAATATTCACTTTCTTATTTGTTATTGCATAAAGCCATGCCCACCAATTTGAAGGTAGGACACTTGGAATAAGAATCGCTCCTGTGTTTTTTTTTATTTCATGGTTGATTTTTATTTGCCAAAAGAGGAAGAAAATCCAATATAACATACTATTGCTATTGGGTATCTTTAATTCTTCAATTACTAAATCAGAATTTTCAATCCGTATTTTCTCGGATGCATTTGCGCACAGAATTTTAACTGTAAAGCCCCTTTCTGTAAGGCCTCTTGCCATTTTAAATAACGTATTCGAAGCTCCCCCAGGCTGAATTAAATGCGGGAAAAGGAAAAGTATCGTCATTTATTTATAATTTTCAATAAATGATAAATCCATGTTATTTTGTAATAGTTTATCCTATGCATTAAAAGGGAAAATGGATATTGTTTGCCATATTTTTGAGCCAATCGAAGTTCATCCTGAAATTGCTCTTTAAAATTATTACCACTTTTACTGTTTGAATAATATCTAAACTTAGCAAGGTTAACGTTTATTACTCCAGCATCATATTTTGCTCCTATTCTTAGCCAATAATCATAATCCATGCAATAATGCTCATCTTCGTTTAAAAGTCCAATTTCTTCAACTGTTTCTCTCCGCCAAAAAGTGGCAGGTTGCGAAATGTAATTTTCACGTAATAGCTTTCTATAACTGAATTTTTTTAATTTCAGGTTTTTGTACCAAGTAATGGGTTTTCTGATTTCATGGTCTTGCTTGTCAATTATTATACATTTTCCATATACCCACCTGCTTTCTGGATTCTTGCTAAAGTAGTTTTCAACTTGCTTTAGCGTTCCCGGAAAATATACATCGTCGGAGTTTAAAAATGCTATGATATCTCCAGTTGCCATTCTTAGCCCCTTATTAATGGCATTCGACTGCCCAGTATCGGTTTCTGAAATTAATTTTATTCGATTTTCGTACTGTGATATAATATGCTTTGTATGATCCGTTGAATTGCCGTCAATAATAAGGTACTCAAGTACAACATCCACCTGATTCAAAACGCTTTGTATAGTGCGTTCTATATACTCCGCTTGATTAAATGATGGGGTGATGATTGTAAATGTCATTAATTTCTATTTAATCTGCGCCGTGGTATGATATATTTTTGGCTATGAGCAATTTGGTCTATGTTTTTCAAGAACGCAAATGTATTCACATCTATTGGAATTAAAAAAATCAAGGTGGAATGTTACTAATAATTCAATGGTGGTGTATTGTTAATAACCAATCTATATTTTACTCACTTTAACCTCCAATATACCTAAAATAACTATCACCCTCAATAAAATATCGTAAGTATAAAGTATAATTAATCTGATAGTAAATTATTGAAAACATAATAATTAAAAACAATCCAAGGTATTTTTTGCTTATTATTCTTGTTGGTTTATATGGCACTAATCCATAAAATGAAAGCCAGATGTAAATTAAAATAGGTATAAAATAGCGACCTTGAACGCCTTCTGCCACCAAATTGTTCTTGCTTGTTAATCCTTCAATAATATACATCGAAATTATAGCAAGAAAGACAATAATTACCGAGAGAATTAAAATAACCCATCTGGTTTTTTTTGAAATTTCAACTTCTTTATCGTTTCCGGAAATTACAAGTGTAGTAAGTAAAAGTGCTAGAAAAATATAAATCCAAGTTGGCATTAGGGTGTCTAAATAGCCAAAAGAGCCTAACAAAGTAACTGCATAAATTAAAGCCTTTGTCTTTAGGGTTTCTTTTATTATTTTAAAGGGGAGTAATGGGTTTGCAATGATATTATTAGTTTGGCTCACTTTGCTATGTGGAAGCGAAGTCAATGGCTTGTATTCCAAAGCGACCAGATTATGACTTAGTATGGTATTCCAGCCTAAATACAGAATAATCGATGCGACGAAGGTTAAAACGACGATGTTTCGGAACATTTTTCTACTTATAAATGCCTTCACAGGTATTAAAACTATTAACAATATAAGTGGGTAGTAAACTACTTTTAATACACAAAACATGGTTAGAATTAATACAAACAAAATTAAATCCCTGTTCTTATAGCTGATTTCTTTTTGTATGGTTAATTTTAAAAATAATGCTACCGAAACAAATGTCAATGAATTTATAACACTATCTCCAGAGTATGAACCTGCTAACCATAAGGGCATTGGCATTAATGCTAAAGTTAGCAGGATGTATTTACCAATAGGGGTGTTTTTAATTGCATAATAAACACAATAAACATAAAACATAAGTGCAAAGATTCGACCAAGATAGAACATCCATAAAACATTGAAGTCGAAAATCCTGGACACGTAAATCGAAAGTATCTGAGGTAAATAATTGAGAAAAGAATAATTAGATGTGATTTCAATGGATTTCTCCTTTTTAGATTCCAGCCTTATCATGGAGGTGGCTCGTATTGTCTCTTTGGATGTCTTATTTTCGGGCCTAAATTTCAATTTGGAGAAAAATCGCTGAAAACTATCTAAATTGGCAGGTAGATTTACTGCTCTAATATAGTAATGTGGATTTGACATCAAGCTATCGGAATTGCCAACAAATTTCAATTCAGTCTTAAGGTCGAAGCTCGAAAGCTTATAGGCGCGAAACATATGCGATGCTTCATCTGGCATCTGAAAAGGTGGAGTAATAAAAATTAAGAAAAATCCAAACAAAAATGCTAAAATTACGAAAATAAATTGCGGAGCTGGAACTATATCTTCAATTATAGTATACAAGCTTTTTTTATTGTTCTCTGGCTTTATTACTTTGTTTTGGTCAGGATTCATTAATTACGGTTGCTTTTTTTTGTTTCTCTACTTAAAAAACAGAAAAAACCAAGCAATTATACGAAATTAAATGTAAACTATTTTGTTGTTTTGTTATTTTGATTAAGTTTTTTTATTTTTTTTGCTCTTAAGTTAAATTAGAAGATAAATGGACAAGCCATCTTGGTTAACAAACCGTTATATGTATCAATTTTAATTTACTTTTAAATGGATTATGAATCTAACGATCTTGAATTATTTACACCCCCTTTAGTTAAACCAATGCAGCCGCAATTGAATGTATAGTAAATGCATTTCATGGTAATTCTAATACCATTGCTTTTAATAACGTAGTCTTTTTTTTTGGTGTTACTTTAATTAGTTTGGTTTGATAATAATTGTTTAATTGCATTCAAAAATTATTCTTGTTACCTTATATTTGTAGTAAGTTTAGGTTGTCTAATTAATTGGATGTCTCGATTTATATTAAGGTTTAAATAACTTATGCATAATCCTATTGTTTCAGTCTTAATGTCTGTTTATAACGAATCCCTTCATGGTATTCGAAGAGCAATCGATTCGATTCTAGCCCAATCATTGTCTGATTTTGAATTTATTATAATAATCGACAACCCAAATCATGCACAAGCGATTGAATTAATTTCCGATTATGCACAAAAGGATTCCCGAATAAAGGTTAAAGTGCATAACCAAAATACGGGTATCTCTTATGGTTGTAATGAGGCGATATTAATGGCAAAGGCGAAATACATTGCGCGTCAAGAGCCCGATGATTATTCTTACCCTAATCGCATTCAATTGCAATTTGAATATATGGAGGCTAACCCAAATGTTGATGCGTTGGGTGCTACTCTACAATATGTGGATGTCGATCGTAAAATTTATTTTGAAATTTCGAATGCACCTGCTGTTGGCAAGGAAATTAAATGGAGAAGTCCTATTGCTCACCCGACCCTTTTTGCACGGCGTGAAGCCTTTTTAAATTATGGTTTTTATTTGGAAGGGGAGTGGGAATATGAACTATGGATACGTTGGTATTTAAAAGGGGTTATTATGCATAATTTAAAGCCATGTGTTTATGATTATTACCAAACATTTGAAGATAAAAAACGCAAGGTTAAATCTTACCTTTTCGACGCAGTTAAATGGAGGTCGAAATTTTCCTCCGAATTGGAATTTGAATTCAAAGATTATGTTAAGCTGTATTTTGATAATTTTTTATT
>CAINMV010000007.1 GCA_903850915.1 uncultured Bacteroidota bacterium | reverse complement strand
CGTTTGGTATATGGTCTCTTCTCTGTATTGTCTCTATCGCCGTAAGGCTTGCGCACAAAAGACTGATCGTTGCTTCCTTCGCTGCGTTTGGTATATGGTCTCTTCTCTGTATTGTCTCTATCGCCGTAAGGCTTGCGCACAAAAGGTTTGTCATTACCACCTTCGCTACGTTTGGCAAATGAGCGCTTATCCGCATTATTGTTTTCGCCATACGGTTTTCTGTTAAACGGTTGGTTTACAGGGCCTTCTGTGCGTTTGGTATAACTTCTTTTTTTCGGAAAGTCGTTTCCACTATCTGCGTTGTTACGCCGCTGCGGGGTGTCCTTGAAATCGCTAGAAGAAAATTTCTTTGGAGCAGCATTGCTGTCGCGTTTAGAATAAGAGCTTGATGTTTTTGGGGAGGATATTCTTGGCCTTCCACCGCTTCTTTTGTCGTCATCCCGACGAGGTTTGCGTGAGTTCATAGTGCGAAGGTACGGAATTTTCATGGCAAGATAGACGGTAATAATTGACGCTTTTATAACTACCTGATATTCATTAAATAGGGCATTGGCAGCCTTACTTAAATTTGAAAATAGGCTTTATCTATTGACTTTGAATGGCAAACGAACAATTGTATTTTTTACAGCTGTTTCCTTTTCTGATTATTGAAACAATGCGCATTTAGGATAATTTAAATTGCAGTAATCTTAAACGTAGAATAAACATGCCCTTTTTGAGTTTCGAATTAGAATACTATATTGCATCCAATTCTTTCCTATATGAGACATATTTTTACTATTTTTATTGTTTTGGCTTGTAAAATCGGCTTCGGTCAATTGTTTCTTAGTGGTGCGATCAAAGATGCAACAACGGGAGAAGACATTAGTTTTGCGACCATTATAGTTAAAGGATCGCAAGTTGGCACCACCACTGAAAGTAACGGAACCTTTAAACTTGCCTTAAAAGACACCACCAAGTTCCCTATCACACTCGATATTACACTCATGGGATATGAAAAAAAATCTATTGTGGTAAGCAATGTATACAGACCACTTCTATTAAAGTTGTCTCCATCAAGTATTGGTCTAAGTGGCGTGGAGGTGGCCTCCGACCGCATTAAACAAAAGCAAAAGCTAAACCCGCTTACCGTGGAGCAATTTGATTTGATATCGATAAAACAAACTCCTGCAGCGAACTTTTATGATGGCCTTGGCCAATTGAAAGGAGTCGATATTACTGCAGCTAGCATCGGTTTTAAGGTAATTAACACAAGAGGATTTAATAGCACTTCACCTGTTCGTAGTCTACAGATTATCGATGGTGTTGATAATCAAGCTCCAGGATTGAACTTTTCTTTAGGCAACTTTTTAGGAGCCTCAGAAATTGACGTACATAGCGTGGATTTGATTATGGGTGCAAGCAGCGCTTTTTTCGGTCCGAATGCCTTTAATGGTGTAATAAGTATGACCACAAAAGATCCTTTTAAATATACCGGGTTGAGTGTTATGGAAAAAGTGGGTGAACGAAATTTAAATGAAACCGCCATTCGTTTTGCCCAGAAATTTAAAAATAAAAAAGGAGACGATGTTTTTGCCTATAAATTTAATATTTACTACATGCGCGCCCACGATTGGGAGGCTACGAACTACAACCCAACTGACAACAGTAAAGTTGGGAAAGATAATCCTGGAGGCTACGATGCCGTAAATCGTTATGGTGATGAATATAAATCACCTTTACAAGATTTCTCTGATAAAACGTCGCAGGTAAGCTCCCCAGGACTCGGCCAAATTTATCGTACAGGCTATCTTGAAAAAGACTTGGTGGATTATAATAGTCGAAATGTAAAACTTGGTGCCTCCCTTCACTACCGCATAAAACCAAAGCTAGAGTTAATTTACGCCTCTAATTTTGGCTATGGTACCACCGTTTATCAAGGTGAAAACAGATTAAGTTTAAAAGATATTACCTTTTATCAAAATCGACTTGAACTAAAGAAAGAGAACAAATGGTTTATTCAGTCGTATGCCACCAATGAGAATTCAGGCAACAGCTACGATGCTGTTTTTACTGCTTTGCTTATGCAACAGCAATCAAGTAGTTTCGAAAACTGGGCTCAATCATACTATTCTTATTGGGGTTCCAACATAGTTCCAAAGGTTAAAGCACTGCCTGGGTTCCCAATGTATCAATGGCCGAATCCATATAATTTTTCGGCTGCTGATTCAGTAATAAAAGCGAACAATGACCAGATAACGCAATGGCATAAAGATGCAGCAGCATTTGCCAATAAGGGTCAGACCTTTTTAAACACCGCTGATTATTATGCGCCAGGAACGCGCGCATTTGACTCCCTATTCAACCTAATTACGTCGCGCAATTTGTCCTTCGATAAAAACAAATACGGATCTCGCTTCTATGACCGATCAGCATTGTATCATGTCCGTGGTGAGTATAAATTTACGCCAAAGTTTGGAGAAATTACCACAGGCGGTAACATTAGAATTTATGCACCCAAATCAAAAGGAACTATATTTATTGACACTGGCGACAGGATCATTAAAAATTACGAATTTGGTTTTTTTGCAGGGGTGGAAAAGAAGTTGATGGATGAGAAGTTGAAAATAAATATCACAACACGATTGGATAAAAATGAGAATTTTAATTTCAACTTCTCCCCTGCAGCATCAATGGTATACGCGCATAACAAAGATAATGTGTTTCGCGTTTCTGTTTCTTCGGCTATACGCAACCCTACCTTGCTTGATCAATATTTAAATTACAACGTAGGGCCTGCCATTTTAAAAGGCAATATCGATGGTTTCAAACATCTATGCAGCATTCCATCGTTAATTTCTGCTATGGACAACCTGGATACTACCCTAGTTAACTATTTTGATGTTGCACCTATACAGCCAGAGAAAGTAAAAACGGCTGAAGTGGGTTATCGAGGCACCTTATTTAAACGTGTTTATGTGGATGCTAGTTATTATTATAGTTTCTATCACGATTTTATAGGATACAAAATCGGCGCCGATGTTTTATTTAATAGTTTAAGTTTGCCAAGTTATCTTCAGGTTTATCGCGTTGCCGCAAACAGCAAAGAGTTGGTTACCACCCAAGGGTTTGCAATGAATTTTAATTATTATTTCAAAAAGTACTTTACACTCTCCGGCAATTATAGTTGGAATAAACTCAACCAACGCAAAGAAACAGACTCCATTATTCCAGCTTATAATACGCCAGAGCATAAATTTAATTTAAGCATAGGAGCGCGGGACCTCGAAGGAAAACTATTCCAAAAAATCAACCTAAAAGGATGGGGCTTTAATATAAATTACAAATGGGTACAAGGGTTCGTGTTTGAAGGTTCACCTCAATTTAGCGGTTATGTGCCAACCTATGACATGGTAGATGGGCAAATTAACTACAACTATACCAAATTAAAAACTACCTTCAAGCTAGGTGCTTCGAATGTATTTAACAAACACTTTTATCAGGTTTATGGTGGTCCTTCGATTGGGAGGTTGGCATACTTTTCTGTAGTGGTTGACCTATCCAAATAAAAAGTATTTTGATTTCCATTAACTAATTCTTAATATTGCTACTAACTAATTAACTCTACTATTATCATGAAACGAAATTTACCCGTAATTATTCTACTTTTGTTTGCCTTCACATATAGTTGGGGACAGCAACGCTACCTAAGTGAAGTTTTTACTTCATATCAAAAAATCAAAGACTCTGTATACGCTAAGAATTTCGAGGTGTTAACAGGTGCACCTGTATTAAAAGACTTAAAATGCGATATCTACCTACCTCCGGCTAGTGATACTGCACAAGCAAGACCTTTAATTATTATGTTACATACTGGTAACTTCTTGCCAAAATACATCAATCAGAGTGCCACTGGATACAAGGATGACAGTGCAACTATTGAGATTTGCAAACGCCTTGCTATGCGTGGTTATGTTGTTTGCGCACCAGCGTATCGTCAGGGATGGAACCCAGCGGGTTCAACGGTAGATATTCGTCGTGGAACAATCATGAATGCCGTTTATCGTGGTATGCAAGATGCAAAAGCTGCAATACGTTACATGCGCAAAAATGCTGCTTTATACAAAATAGATGAAAATAAAGTTGTTATCGGTGGACAAGGCACAGGTGCTTATATCGCTATGGGCTGTGCTTATGTTGATCGCATTGCTGAAACTCGTTATTCGAAATTCATCAACTCTTCAACAAACCAACCATATATTGATACCGCCTTGGTAGCCGATATCGATGGAATTACTGCTGGAGTCATTAACTATGTAAACAATCCTACATATAGCTCTAAGGTAAATATGATTTTTAATTTGGGTGGTGCCATCGGTGATATCAACTGGATGGAAAAAGGCGAAATACCTGTTGTTGGCTTCCACAGTTACACTGACCCTTTTGCTCCCGATACTAGTGGTATGATTTATGTACCAGGAACCACACCTCAGCCTGTAATTCCTGCTGATGGAAACCGTAACGTTTGCAGAACTGCAAATACATTAGGTTTAAATAACGATTGGAAAATTGCTTCTTTTAAAGACGCATATTCAGTAGCTTCAAAAATTAACAATGAAGGCATCGAAGGTTACTACCGTTTTAAAATTGCGCCAGGGGGTGCACAAGCAGCGCCATGGGAATGGTGGGATTCTACTACTACCGTTGCCGTTGGAACACCTACATATATGGCATTCGGTTATAGCGCAGCAGCAGCAGCAGCAGCAGCTACACAATGCCACACCAATGGTTTACTTACAAATCAATTGATGAGTAAAACAAAAGCAGTTGCTTATATTGATACTATCTTAAATTATCTTTCACCACGCATGATGGTAGCCTTAAAAATTAATGGTTACATGCAATTTATGGGAATCGAAAAATCAAGAGGTGAAGTGAAATTTGCCGTTTATCCTAACCCTACAAGAGATATTGTTAATGTAAAAGCTGAATCAGAAATTCAACATGTAACATTAACTGACATATCTGGAAGAGAAGTTTTGACACTTTCTAATTCACAAACTGACGCTGTTAGCTTCGGTAAAGGAACATTAGCTCCAGGATTATACATCATCCGAATTAAAACTGCTGATGGCGAAGCCGTTCAACGTTTAGTTATTGAATAATAATTTGATGTTTTAAAAGCTTAAAAGGCGGATGAGTTCTTCATCCGCCTTTTGTTTTTTTATTAAAGATAATATTCACTTGTGAGGGACGCATATTGTGAATGCCTCGTTCCGTCTTTGTTATAAATAGTGATTTGATCTTGCGTTTGCTTAATGGGCGGTTGCATCTCCAAACAAAGCACAGAACGCTTAAAATCCTGGTCTGGCTTACTTCGTATGTCAACCTCTTTTGAAAGAAACAGTCCGTTTACAGCTGCCTTTTGGGTGAAATTTAATACAGCATCTTTGGGCAATATCACCATAAATATGCCCTTTGGTGCGAGTAAGGGTAACGTAAATTGTATTAATTCATCAAAGTTTAATGTGAATTGGGTGGCATATTTTTTACGTTCTAGGGAGATATCTTGTTTGTTCTTTCCTTTACTAAAATCGGGTGTTTCAAAAAACGGAGGATTGCTAAAAACAAGATCGTATTTATTGATGGTAATAAAGTCCTGTAAGGCACTATGAAATGCCTGTAATCGATTAGAAAAGGGAGAACTTTTAAAATTATAGGACGCCTCCTGAAAACTCATATCATCGATTTCAATGGCATCTATCGTGGCATCGGTAAACTTCTGTGCAGCCATAAGTGCAATAATACCGCAGCCTGTTCCAATGTCTAGCGCCCGTTTTATAGCATAATTTGATGATAACAAGGCGCCCAACAACACTGCATCGGTATTCACCTTAAGCAAGCTATCGCTATGTTTAACCTCAAACTGTTTAAATCGAAAAATCATAATTTTGGTTTTGTGGCACGAAGCATTTCCCTTTTGCCAGGCGCTCCAGCCATGCGCTCTACCTTTAACCCCAATTCTTTCATAGCGCGTTTCAAGTCGCCGGTAACACTATACGTTACAAAAACTCCACCCTCAGCAAGAAGCGAAATAACTTTTTTAATAGTTTCGCCTTCCCACATTTCTTGCTGGCTATGCCGAGAAAAAGCATCGTAAAAAATTAAATCATACTTGTAAGAGGATTCATAATCTTCCAAAGTGGTATTGAAAATTCGAACCTCACAATTACCTAAATAAACAAGCATTGGATTTAAATCGAGTTCGGATTGCTTTTTATACTGCTCTACCAGATAGTCTTTCAGATGTTTTTGCTTGAGGTAACGGGTATAATTGGTATTTTGAAGCATCTCCAATGGCACCAGAAAAGGCTCTAACGTATCGTAGATAAAGGGGTCGATGCAGTGATAATCAGCGGTGAGCATGGCATTTAGACCTGTACCAAAACCTACTTCGAGTATTTTTAGCGGTCGATGACCTTCTCGGAGTGCGAATTCTAAACCATTAACAATGAAGACATGCTGTGACTCTTGCACTGCTCCATGCTTGGAGTGATAAGTTTCATTGGTCGTTTTGTTGATTAACGTGTTCGAGCCGTCGCCGGTTTCATAAAAAGCAATATTCTCAACAAACTTCAACTTCATTTTCTAGAAACTTATTTTCAGCAGCAATTTAATGGTTTCCTTTGTATTTCCTGAAATTTTATCTAGTCCGCTACCCAACTCATTCTGATAAGGAAAAAAACTGTTGGAATAACGCAACCAAAGAGATGCATTTCTTCGCATTCTATAGCTTGCCATCATATAAAAACGCGATCCAACCCCACTTAGCTGCACCATACTAAATGTATAGGGTACATCATTTTCAAAGGAATAGATCCTAGCATTAGATCCATTAATATTAAAGAGCGCGTAGCGAAAATCAACGCCAAATTTTCCTTTCGGCGCGTTATAATGAATATCTTGAAATATCAGATTTCCAACTTGCGTCATACCCACCTCATTTTCTGCCCATGTTTGCTCCATCCGAGTTCTAAAAACCAACTCCTTAGAATAGGAATAATCGCATTGTATACGCCAAGTGCCTCGTTGCTGCTGTATTAAGTAACCTACAGTATTTATCAATACAGATGTAATATTGACCTGCTCACCACTCACACGATATCTCAGTTCCAAACGAAAAGATTTACTCGGTTGGTATTGTATTGCCGATGAGTAATCGTAGCCATGCGAAGAGCCATAGTTTCGACTTGTTGGCATGGGCATCGAATACAAATCCATATAACCCAATATCCTAAAACCTTTATTTAACTTTAATGTGCTTCCGAAGTAGATGCCTTTCTCATTGGAGGGAGAGGCGCCATTGCAAAACGCATTACTAAATGGATTATTGTATTTCGAGTTGTAATTACGATAGATAATCGCAAAATCTAAATTCTTATGAAGAGAAGCCATAACCCCAGTTAATAGACCTTTTCCGCCTCCTTGTTGTGTGGCTGCTTCACAAAAAAAAGTATAATTATTCGTCGTGTAATTTATGTCTGCATGTAAAAATCGAGTCACTAAATTTAACTCCTGAGCACTGTAGCCTATTCCAGCATGAAATCGCTTAAGTTGAGTTTGAACATAACCACCATAAACCTTTTGCGTGGCTGTATTTTTTAATAAGAGCTCCTTATTCGTGCGATGATATCCACTCTCCACTAAATTATAGTAACGCTCTACAGCAAATAAAGAAGAATCCTTCAAAGTGACATTTCCATCGACTTTTTTTATCGAGCTATATAACAATACCGAAAACTTTTCACTTCCTAATGTAGTGGCGATGCCCCTAAAAAATCCAAATTCATTCATCGAACGGTAGGGGCGCAAACCCGCGGCATACCGATGAATTTGTAATACCTCTATACTTTTATTTAACACAAAACCACTTCCAATTCCCAGTCCTTGACCAATACTTAAATGATAATCGCCAATAGCAAGCTGCCTAATGATACCTAAATCCTTAATAAACAAATGTGCCGAATAAAAATCAAATCCTTTTGGCTGCCTGGCATTAAATAAAGGTTCTCCAACATCGTTATCTGCATTGAAGCCGGCACTAAATTTAGTGCCTTTACTATAGCGGTACCTTAAATTTGTTTTTAGATTAGGGCCTAAATAGTCGTTGATTTCATTACTATCGTTTCCATTTAAAAATCCTTGTGATTTATGCATTGGCTGTTCGTAGTATAAAATAAGTAAATGCTCTCCACCTTTTATTAAATGCTTAAGATTTTCTTTTGATAATATTTGGTTTTCTCCAACATTAATATAAGGTAATATCCTTTTTATAGTCTCCACATCAAAACCAGGCACACTCTGCAGCTCGTAAGTTGAAAGCAATGGCCCATATTGCATACGATGTATAATTAAGGCACTAATTTGAATTGAAGTAAGCAACTGCAATTCGTTTAAGGCGCCTCTATCGGCAGTATTAACGTTTAAGGTATGATTTGAATATCGCTCCATCATCTCCGAATAATCTGCAGCATTAGATATTCCTGAAGCAGAGGAATTACTTTCATCTACTGGCGAGCTAGGTATGGTTTGCGCCAGTAAATAGTGCTGTGAGGAAAAGAAAAGAAGAAAGAGAAATGCTGTTTTTATTAATTTCATTTGTTTTTATTCAGAAGGCACCTTTCATTTAAAAGAGCATCTCGTAAACCTCAGCGGCTTCATCGTTACCTTCTCGATGCACCATATTAAATTTATTTGGATACTTCTCATGAATACGAGCCATGATTACATTGATTGTATTTACAATTTGACCATCTTTCTTTGCTGGATTTGCACGCAGCTGTGCCATTATAACATATTTGCAATTAAAACTTTTCACAAATGCAATCATACTATCAGCATCGTCAATAGTAGGCACTTGATAGATCGGTGTGAAAGTGCGACCATTACCATAAATGAAACTCATAGAATGTTTCCTAGCAATAACACCTTCATTTGAAGGAAGGCTATCACCACACCATTCGCTACACTTTAAATAATTAACCCAATCTGGAGTGAAACCAGCATAACGATTGCCTTTGATATTTTCTTTTAATACTGGAAAGTTGCGCGCTGATTTGGCACCTGCATTATAGAAACAAGCAAAAACAATATATCCGAAAATTCCAATGAAAAACAACTGAAGTACTACCAATTTTTTTGACAACTGATAGCAACCAAACATCAACAAGAGAAGAAGATAAGGAACGATAATTATCACCAAACGGTACTGCGTGTTTTTAGCCTGAATGCCAAAAAAAACAGCCCCTACAAGCGACAAGGTATATAGGCTGAGGAAAAATACAAATTTATTTTTTCTATACGCTAAGTATGTAAAAAAAGCAATAAGAGCAAAGACCAAATATGTGAGCCAAGGCAAATACACGATGTAGTTTTCATTAAAATCGCGCAAGTAAATAATACTAAAAAACCGTGCCGAAATAAAAGTATTTGCATTGCTCATAAATCGATTTAACATGCCCTCCACATTTTCATAACCGAGCTGTGGTTTATAAAGATCAACGAGAAACATACTTTGAAATTGGCCCATTCCCGGAGCACCAAAGGCAGCTCGTATTCCTATCTCATAAATTACTTTTAGGCCTATAAATGCAAGGAAGCTTCCAAACATATAGTCCCATTTTTTATTTAGAATGAAATAAATATACAACGGAAGAGTACAAATTATCGCTACTGTTTTAGTTAACGAAACCAAAAGGTATAGTAAGCCTACTAAAAGTAACAGTTTCCAATCTAATTTAATATTCAGGCGATGTACCTGGCTCCTATCGATGAGCAATAAACTTACGTAAATAGCAAGCGACTGCATTAAAAGAAAGAAAGCCTCGGTATAGGTTACGCTGGCAAAATATTGATAGAATGGATTTAAGGCAATGAAAGCTAATATTAAAATCAAAGCTGTATTCGGAATTCTCCCCTTTAAAGCCTTGTAAGTTATAATGAATGCGAGATTTATACATACAAAGGAGATTATTTTTAATACAAATAAATTAATCCCAAACATACCTACAAATGGAGTAAGCAATAGTGGATATAGCGGGCCTTGCTCAAATGGGAAAGCACCTGTTTTTAAAAAATCAAACGCTCTTTGAATGTATGTAGAGTCATCTCCACCAACAGATACACGCATGTCAAATAATATTAATCCAGTAAGAACTGAGAGCGTTAACAACAGATAAAACAACTTTGAGAGTCGAAGTTCAAGATAATTTTCAAGTACATTAAACAAACTAAACTCCCCCTTAAGTTCCTTCTTGCTAGGCTTTGTAGTGGGCTCAATATTTTTTTTCTTGCTTGCCATAAAACAAATTTGTTATTAATAAAATCTAAAAGTATTAATACGTTATGCCATGCCCTTAAAATGCTTGGGTTTCAAAATAATCTAAAGCTCTTTTTATACCTTCCTCAAAAGAGATGGAATAGGTAAATCCAAGAGACTTTTGTTTGTCGGTACATCCACCGCGAGCAAATACGCCTTCGGGTTTATCCGACAATCCAGTTACAAAAGGATTATAACCGGCAATAAGAGCTGCTTTGCCCGCAAATTCTTTGAAGCTGGTGAAGATGCCTGTCGACAAGTTTAATGCATCGCCATTGTCAATCAAGTCCATCGTGCTGAGCACTCCAGTTACGCAGTCGTCGATATGTATAAAATCACGCATCTGATCACCCGTTCCCCATACCGTTAATTTGTTGTTGCCTTTATTATCAATTACCCTTTTACAGATACTAGGAAAAGGATACGCCATATCTTGATCTTCGCCATAGCCAGAGAAAGGGCGATACGTAACAGATTTCAATCCATGCTTATCATATGCTAGTTTCGCCAAATATTCGGAAGTGAGTTTAGCCCATCCATAGCTCATGTCGGGCATTCCAATATCTCCGTTAAAATTAATCATAGATTCTTTTAACAGCACATAGTGATCTTGTTTCTGTAAATTAATATTATATGCTGCACTCGAACTAAAGCAGATGCTCTTACCCGGTTTGGATTCTTTAGCCCATTGCCAATATTCTGCGTCGATGGATAAATCTTCCGCTACTGCGAGTGGATTATTTTCGATCATTAAACGCCCTCCCACCATAGCTGCTAGGTGAAATGCATAATCAAAATAGTCATGCTTATGTTCTTTAAAAAACAAGCGACAGTCGGTATTATAGAAATGAAAATTATTATAATCCATGGGATTAAATAATGGCCAACCCTTACTTGGGTCGAGGCCTCCCGTAAATTCAACTACGGAATCTACACAATGTATTTCGTGTCCTGCTTGAAGTAAACGCTCAATAAAATGACGCCCAACAAAACCGGCACCTCCAGTAACTAATATCTTTTTCATTGTCACAACTAAAACTTACGCTCTTGATTATTTAAAATGTTTTTTATATAATTCGAAGGCATGCTTCGACTTTTCGGGCAAATAACTCAAAATTGCATCTGGATTTTGAGGAAGCTCGTTCACCATCTTTAGGTTGTTTTCGTAACCCATATACTCTTGTTTCATATCTTTTATTAAGTCGTGAATATTTCTATCCTGATAAACACTAGCTTCATGAAAAACAACAGTATTGTTTTTAGCTTGTACGTAATAGGCTGCCCAAATATCATCCATACGACCTACGTGAGGAAATAAGAAATAGTCTTTTAAAACCTTTTTCGTAATGAACGTGTTTTGTGAATTAAAGGGAGCCATTTTATTGGCTGTCATCGGAAAAAAAGAAGCATCAAAAGTGCATTCAGGTGCGTGTTCCATTCTACAAATGGCATCAATATCTGGATCTCCATTCCAGAAATCAGCTTGAATATCGGCCGTTACTTTCTTTTTGCTCTTTTGAGAATAATCTCTTTTGGCAAGAAGCTGCAATGGATAACCTCGATGCCAAAGATGGGGATAGTTGGTGGCACCAATTGGGTCGAAAGCAGGAAGTTCAGTTTCATAATAATTCACGTCCGATTCTTGTGCAAGCAGCAAATTCTGCCCCCAATTTTCGGTAGGGATATTATCATCATCGATAACGGCAATAATATCTGCATTTAATTGATTGGCCCAAAGTAGTCCGAAGTTTCTACGTTGAATACAATTCCAGCCAATAGCATCAGAGAGCTCCTTATCGAAGGCCTCTTGCATTTCAGGTGTAACATATATGCCGCGATCTAAGTGATAGTCTTTTGGCGTTTTTAGGTCGCCAATTACCACCAATTCCCAATCGGATAACGCATCAAATTTTTTGATGGCTTTGGTTGGCGGATTAATTGTCGTGGTTACAATAACCTTTTTCATGGATCTAGTTTTGAGATTGATTTTTAATTTTATTGGGATTCATAAATCGCACTTGGAGTCCGATTTTAAAATATTCAAAGTTGCGTAAAAAAGTGTTTTGAGATTCACCTTCTTTTCGTGCTTTCCAGATGGTAGGAATTTCAATGGTTTTAATACCGAGTCGCAAGGGCTTAACAATGGTTTCTAATAAAAATGGATGGCGTAGTTCCGTCCAGTGTATGCTCTGAATTAATGCTGTAGGGAAAATACGATATCCATACGTCATATCGCTTAATGATGTGAAATAGATAATAGAGAATGCTCTTTGAAATATCCAATTTAGAAACAACTTCACTGGATTGTATTTCTCAAACTTACCTTGTTTACGCCAACGTGATGCCGTAATTATTACTTCAGGATTTTCTTTTGCTAAGGCAATAAAATGCTTAACATCTACAGGGTCTGTTTCTAAATCGCTCGACATCATAAGTGTATGCGTTCCTCTGGAAGCAGCAAAGCCAGCCCTGATGGCTCCGCCTAAGAATGGAAGCGATTGTTGGCAAGGTATAATCAAATCTGGATGTTCTGTAATCAACGATTGCGCCACCAGCATACAGTCAGATGTTGTTTTCGTGCCATAAATGATGATTATTTCCTTCAAATCCGACCTTGGATTTTCATTAAGAATAATGTCCACCGTTTCGCGCAACGAAAAAGTTTCGTTCATTATAGGTATTAAAATCGATGCGGAAAAAGAAATCATGACGCGAAACTCAAATTAAATAATGATATTACATGAACTTTCACTTGTACCCTTTGAATGTCAATTTTTTGTGATATAGCATAATAGCCAAACTGGGATCCTAGTATTTGTTTTGTTGCAAAATGCAATTTTGTAAAACGAGCTGTCATGTTTTGTAAATGAAATAACTGACCGATTAGAAAAACACCACCATTTTGAAAGAAAGGTAACTTTTAAAATCCGTCGAGAGCCCTCAAATATAGTACAAATTTTAATACAGCAAAGGGTTTAACGACAAAAATGAGGATTAGTTATTGGCATTTAAGCCTCGTAATGTATAGAAAGCAAACAATTCAATTTAACAGAGTAGAATAGACTTTATTCTCTTTTCTTTCTTTTTCTTATTTTCGCTACCTATGAAAAAGTTAATTTTACTCTTTAGTGCAGGCATCTTCTTATTTTTTAGTTGCAAATCTTTCAAATATCCAACCAAAGATGCCCAAGGACAGACATTGCATTACCTTCGCATTTCTACGAACTATGGCAATATGGTTGTCCAGTTATATAACGAAACACCAAAGCATCGCGACAATATGATGGCATTGGCAAAGATACATTATTACGATAGCACCTTATTTTTTCGTGTTATAAAAAATTTCATGATGCAAGGTGGAAGCTGCGACACGCGTAACGCCCAACCTGGAATTCCGCTAGGCAATTGTGACAGCAACTATACAGTGCCTGCCGAAATTATGCCTTCGTTATACCATAAAAAAGGGACACTTTGTGCCGCTCGCGATAACAATCCAGCAAAGGCTTCTAGTGCCACCCAATTTTATATTGCGCAAGGTCGGGTATTCACTATAGCCGAAATTAATGCATTCGCTGCGAGTCGCAATTTAACTCTAACAGAAGAGCAAATTAAAAATTACACCACTCTTGGCGGTATACCGCAGTTGGATGGCAATTATACCGTATACGGTGAGGTGGTTGAAGGATTAAATGTAGTTGACAGCATCTGCAACAGCACAACAGCCCGAGAACTAAATGATCGTCCGTTGAGAGACGTAAAATTGTCAATTCGTATATTGCGATAAAAGCAGTTTAATAACGGTTGTTTCTTCTGGTTGTTTCTTGAATTCTTGCCTTTGAAAATTTTTAGTCATCCTGTTTTATGCAATTATTATGTAACCTATCGTTGTAATGCGCAATGTGGTTTCTGTGATATATGGGAAAAACCATCCCCCTATGTCAACATTGAAAATGTGGAGGAAAATTTGAAAGCACTTAAAAAATTAGGTGTTCAAGTGGTTGACTTCACCGGCGGTGAGCCGCTTCTTCATCGTGATATTGGAGAATTTTTAGCATTGGCTAAAAAACAAAAATTCATTACTACCTTAACCACCAATGCCTTGTTATATCCTAAGTTTGCGAGGCAGCTCCAAGGCAACGTGGATATGCTTCATTTTAGTTTAGATAGTCCTGTGCGAGAGGAGCATAATAAAAGCCGAGGTGTCGATTGTTTCGATCGTGTTATTGAAAGCATCGCTTTGGCACTTTCGCTGGGCGAAAAACCGGATATTCTTTTCACAGTGCATGAAGAAAATGTGCATCAGATAAAACAAATGTATGAAGAGATAACAGCCCCAAACAAAATAATACTAATTCTTAACCCAATATTCCGTTACAATGATGTTGGTAGTCAAATTAGTGAACACGCCATTCGTAGCTTAAACATGTGGGGGCGAAAAAAAAGAATTTATATTAATGACGGGTTTTTAAAACTACGTCGGGAAGGTGGAAATCAAATTCAGAAACCCATATGTAAAGCAGCAAGCACGACCATTGTGATTTCGCCTGAAAATTCATTACTGCTTCCCTGCTACCACTTAGGCTTGGAATCAATACCGATTCATAACAATCTTATAGAGCTAAGAAATAGTGATGCAATAAAAACTCTGATTTCGCAAGAAGGCACCCACGATAGATGTCAGGGATGCACCATTAATTGCGCTATGCAACCTAGTTTTGCCACAGAAATAAACGGCTATTTCTTTGCCGCGTTGCCTTCTACTATAAAATATAGTTGGGAGAAGCAAATGTGGAAGTCTTGGCTGGCTTCCAAATTTTAAATTTACCTTATCGTTTTTAACTTCGTAAGTTCTGCATCCAACGTCAATTCATTATCTTTGTGAATCGCAATGGAAAGCCCAAAAAAAGATATACGAGCATTAAGTCTCGATGAAATGATTCCTGTTTTTACTGCCTTAGGGCAACAGAAGTTTCGCGCAAAGCAGGTATATGAATGGCTTTGGAACAAAAGCGCGCATACTTTTGAAGAAATGACCAACCTATCAAAAGAATTACGTGATACGTTGAACAATAATTTTATCATCAACAACGTTAAAGTAGATAAAAAGCAATTAAGCAATGATGGAACAATAAAATCGAGGTTTTTGCTGCATGATAACTATTTTGTAGAAGGCGTGCTAATACCGGATAGAGAGCGCATGACTGCCTGTGTAAGTAGTCAGGTCGGATGTAGTTTAGCATGTACTTTTTGTGCCACTGGAAAAATGGATCGGATGCGTAATTTAAATGCTGATGAAATTTATGACCAAGTTGTGCATATTCGAAATCAGGCGCTAACACAGCATAATAAACCTCTTACAAATATCGTGTTTATGGGAATGGGCGAGCCTTTGTTAAACTACAGCAATGTAATGACTGGAATTCAAAAAATAACATCACCTGAAGGCCTAGGCATGGCAGCTAGTAGAATTACCGTTTCCACCGCTGGTGTGGCTAAAATGATTCGAAAGCTTGGCGACGATGCTGTGCGATTTAATTTAGCGCTTAGCCTCCATGCGGCCACGGATGAGAAACGTGATAAAATTATGAATATCAACGAATCAAATAAACTTGATGTTTTAGCAGAGTCCTTGCAATATTTTTATCAAAAAACTGGGAATAAAATTACATTAGAATATATTGTATTCGATAATTTTAATGACTCGCTCGAAGATGCGGAAGACTTATATCAATTCAGCCTTAATGTGCCATGCAAAATAAATCTGATAGAATATAATCCGATTGGTGATGGTGCCTATGAAAATGCCTCCATCGATAAAATTGATCGTTTTCAGCGTTATCTAGAAAGCAAAGGTCGTATTGTTACGGTTAGAAGAAGCAGAGGAAGGGATATTGATGCGGCATGCGGTCAGCTTGCTAATAAAGGATAATTTAAAAACCAATGAAGTAAATTTCACTAGCTTTTTTTCATTTATGAAAGTACTACGTTTTGCACTTGTAATTTTTGTTGGACTTAGCCTTTTGCTAAGCGCCTGCAGTAATAAAAGCCATCCTAGAAAATGCAATGGAAAAAGAGGCACACGCGTTCCAATGGGTGTTTTATAGCTGCCATTCATTATCCTTCTTTGTTTACAGATTACTTACCAATCATCATCTTCCACCAAAAAACAGGATTTTTAAATTGAGCACGTAGATCGAGGTCCTCAAACATACAACTTATCGTATTTCGTAGGGTTGCACTTTTGTGAGCACGATCAACTACAAAGTTAAACAGCTGATTGTATTTACTCAGTTGCTGCATCTTATGACTTAATTTCAACTCCGCCCACAAACGATTATAAAGTGGCTGGTCGTAATGCACTGCAAAAAATTTAGCGCTATAGTCGTTTAGCGCTATAGCCTGAGCAATTGCCTCTGCAGCAAAATAGCCACTATATAAAGCATTTCCGATACCCTCACCGGTAAATGGATCAATTAAGGAGGCTGCATCTCCGGCCAATAAAAAACCATCGCCACTCAATTTCCTTTTCTTGCTTCCTAAAGGCAAACCCCAACCTTGAATCTTTCCTTCCAATTGTGCATCTGCAAAGCGTTCATTAATATTCTTATTATTCGCTATCGCTTTTAACATCTGCACGCGTAAATTTATTTTCTTGCTACCAGCATATTCGGAAAGCATGCCAGCACCCACGTTACAGCTTCCATCACCTAAAGGGAAAATCCAAAGATATCCAGGAAGTAACTCCTCTAGAAAATGTAATTCAATGAAATTTTGTGGATGCAAACCGCTTACATTTTTAAAATATGCTCGAATACCGGCACAATAATGCTTGGGATCCATGGAACGCGGTAGAAGTGATTTCTCAACTATACTGCGATCGCCGTCGCATCCCACAACAACCTTACATTCCAACATCTGCTCCTGACCTTCTTTAATAATATTTATGCATTTATTTTCTAGGATGGATGTGATATTTTTCACTTCCACGCCAGTCCATAACGTGGCATAATTCAAATCTAGCTGTTGCACCATAAACGCATCAAAATGCATTCGTCTACTAATAAATCCGGGCGCATGTTGTTCGGCATTCGTATTTTGTTTAAATGGTATATCGAGTGCTTTGCCGTTAGGCGCAACAAACTTCACTCCCCAGCTTCCTAAAAAATGGGAAGAATCGGCGGCCATACTTTGCACAATATTTTCATCGTATTTTTTCAATACTTCAATCACCTTGCCACTCAATGCATCCCCACAAATTTTATCGCGTGGGAAGCAGCTTTTATCAATAATTAAATGAGGGATTTTATGCTTGGATAAAAACAAAGATGTGCTACACCCTGCTGGACCGGCACCAATAATAATAACTTGAAATTGCAAAATAGAAAATGTGGTGACTAGTAAAGAACAACTTCGGTAAGAATTCCATTTTCGCTTCGCACCTCCACATGCTCTTGCATGGTGGTTGCCAAGCTCATGCCTACAAAGTCTGCTGCCACTGGAAAAGAGCGGTGGTTACGATCTATAAGGACTAACGTTTTAATTTTTTTCATGGGCTTCTTAATAAAGTGATGCACTGCAGCAATTAATGTGCCGCCCCTATTTAAAACATCATCTACCAATACCAAGGCAAAGTTTTCAACCCCTTGGTCAGCGCAAATCACATCGCGCGAGAATGGCTGTGATTTATTAATATCCAACTCTAATAAAATGGTATTTATTTCACATATACTTTTAAAAAAGGTATTGATTTCTGTTGCAAGTATATATCCATTACCTTTTACACCGGCAATTACCAATGTATGTTCATCTTGGTGCTCCTCAAAAATTTGATACGCTAAGCGATGAATTTTTTGACGTACCTGATGGTTATTTAAAATTGTGCTTTCCATGGTTTATACTTGCAAAAAAAGCAAATTTAATGGAGTTCCATCGCTTTATATCACATATTCCTAAAAACTTTGAAAATCATTATCTTCGCGACTGATATGGCTGCTTATAACGTTTTATTATATTATTGCTATACCCCCATTGAAAATCCGGAGGTTTACACTGCCGAGCACCTCATTTTTTGCAAGAATTTGGGCTTGAAAGGTCGCATTATCGTGGCGGAAGAAGGTCTTAACGGAACCGTTAGCGGTACTCCGGAAGCTTGTGAAGCCTATATGATCCATCTGCGCTCGGATATTCGTTTTGCAAACATTGAATTTAAAATTAACGAGGCTGAGGCACATGTGTTTCATAAAATGCATGTCCGACACAAGCCGGAAATTGTTCATCTTGGAGTACGTGGCACTTTAAATCCGAATGTAAAAACAGGAAAACATCTGTCACCACAGGAGTTTCTAGCCATGAAAGACCGCGACGATGTGGTAGTTGTTGATATGCGCAGTAATTATGAATATGAGTTAGGGAAATTTAAAAATGCGGTAACACTGGGTTTAGAAAATTTCAGAGACCTGCCCCAACACTTGGATAAACTGTCTACGTATAAAGATAAAAAAATTCTTACGTATTGTACCGGTGGCATCAAATGCGAGAAAGCCTCTGCCTTATTATTAGAAAATGGCTTTGAAGATGTATATCAGCTTCACGGTGGGGTAGTGAAATATGCACAAGAAACCGGAGGTGTTGATTTCGATGGAGAGCTATATGTATTCGATGGTCGCATTAAAGTAGAGGTAAATGCGGTTAATCCAACAATAATATCTCGCTGTTTTGTTTGCAATACGCCATCACCAAGAATGGTTAACTGTGCTAATCCGGAATGCAATATACACACTACAATTTGTGAGAAATGCGGTGTTGACTATGACGGAGGTTGCTCAACAGAATGCAAGGAACATCCACGCAAAAGACCATACAATGAAAAAGGCTATTACCCTAAGCCGGCCGTTGATTATATTTAAAAAGCCGACGCTTTGCTCACAATACTTTATAATAAAAAAGGCTGTCAAGAATAATTCTTAACAGCCTTTTTTTAGTATTAATTGCTAATTATTTTTTTACGACTACTCCTGTAGCAAAAAAGCGCCATTCTTGTTTAGGCTTCGTGATGGCTTCAATTTCGGCCTTCGATTTTCCTTCATCTTCAAGATAATGTCTTTGTTGTTTCACACTCACTGTGCGAAGTTTCGGTGTACCATAAAATACGATGTTGCTTCCTGCAGGTGTTGTCATTGGTATTCCTACCTCCTCGCTCTTTTCATCGTTAGAAACAATTTTCACAAACACATCGCCACCCTTTCCATCTTCAGCACGAAACCAGCATCCTTTTTGTTGGCAAACCGTGGTAACAACTGCCGATACAGCAATATCTTTCGTAGTGTCCATCTTAGATACATCAGTCATTAAATCGGTTAACTTCACAGCTGCCTGAGCATCAAAAGATGCACCATATAAACTGTCGCCAGCCATTAAACCATTTTCGGCTTTAGGAGCAACAGCAAAACTGTCTATTTTTTCATTTGAAGCTACCGTAGAAGCTTGATTACAAGCTGTAAATCCAACAGCAAGAATAGAAATAAATAATAAATTTTTCATGATGATAATTGAGAATTAAAGGTTGATATAAAATTTATTGAACTATTTTTAGTTCGTTGATTACATTAGATGCGCCACCCAATTTGTCGATGCAAAACAATACATAGCGTGCATCAACACAGATGGTACGTTTTAATTTAGAGTCGAAATTATAATTGCCACTCATCGCTTCCCAATTGCCATCAAAGGCCAAGCCAATTAGTTCGCCATCGGCATTTAAAACGGGGCTACCACTATTTCCTCCGGTTATGTCGTTGTTGGTTAAAAAAGCCACAGGCATTTTCCCATTTGGCATCGCATAGCGACCATAATCCTTTTTATTGTAAAGGTCGATTAAGCCTTGGGGTAAATTAAACTCTTCGTTGCCTGGTATATATTTTTCCATGGCACCATCTAATGTAGTATAATAGGTGTATTTAACTGCATCCTTAGGCTCATAATCCTCAATAGCACCATAGGTTAAACGTAACGATGAGTTGGCATCTGGATAAAAAGCTTTCCCTTTTTCCATTTCCATTAAGCCCTTGATAAAGGTTCTATTTAATGCAGCATATTTTGCATTAAAAGCATCGATGGTAGTTTTGTATTTCAATAAATAATTTGAATAAATTGCAGAGACGTGCACATAGGCCAAATCCTTACGCAACTTCTTTAAATTTGGATTGGCTAAAAACGACTCAAAGCCTTGCTGTGAGGCGAAAATTGATTTAGCGTAAACAACTTCAGCATATTTTTGAAAACTCTCCAATGTAGTTGCTGCCTTGTGTTTTTTAACAATCTGATTTACAAACTCCAAACGTTGAGCAGTAGGACAATTCAAATAATAATAGTCTAATAAACGAGCGAAAATTCTCTTATCAGCACTCATCACATAGGTTGCATAGGCTGCCCCTGAATTTGACTTCATTTGAGCCACTAGCTTACGAATACCAGCGGTATCGTTCTTTGACAACATTGTATCTAGCACTGCCATAGAGAATGCAACAGAAGCAAGCTTAGGTGCCAACAAACCTTCGTTTAGTGTTAGTGGAATTTGAATAGCAATTGGCAAATAAGCATCATACAAGGTGTTCATTTCAGAAATGATGCTTTTATATTCTGGTTTATCCGCAGCCCAGGTATTAAATTTAGACTCTAGTTCTTTCTTTGTTTCGAAGGTGTTGTTTTTTAGCAAATCTCTTTTTTCACCATCCCAGTTTTTCCAGTAGTTAGCAATTTGCGCCCACGTTGCATTCAACTTTTGATTGTTCTCTTTCGATTCGTTCATCGCCACCTTCCACTCGTCCAAACGAATTTTGCGTTCCGCCACAGCATGAGGATCAAAAATATCGGTACGGTATTGGATACCTCGTGAAAACTCGTAACGGTTGGTGCGACCTGGGAATCCCATAATCATAGTAAAATCGCCTGGTTTGAAACCTTTTAAACTAACGGGTAAAAAATGTTTTGGCTTATAAGGCACATTATCAGCTGAATACTTTGCTGGCTTATTATCCTTGCCTGCATATACACGCCACACACTGAAATCACCAGTATGACGAGGCCACATCCAATTGTCTGTTTCGCCACCAAATTTTCCGATGCTCCAAGGTGGTGTTCCTACCAAACGAAGGTCTGTATATCTCTCCAACAAAAATAGATAATATGCATTACCACTATACATTTCACGGACCAAGCCTTCGAATTTATTTTCCTTGGTAGCGTCAGCAATCACAGCTTTGTATATCTCGGCTAACTTTGCAGCACGATCCGCTTCGCTAACACCTTCCAATTTACCTAGTATTAAAGAAGTGATATCGCGCATTTCGCGAACGAAAGCAACTGATAATCCAGGAGCAGGAATTTCTTCAGCTTTGCTTTTCGACCAATAGCCATCTTCCAATAAGTCGTGGTCTTTCCCTTTCACAAAACGAAGTTCGTTGATGCTTCCATAACCGCAATGGTGATTGGTAAAAACTAAACCTTCGTCGCTCATTACCTCGCCAGTGCAGCCACCACCAAACCAAACTATGGCATCTTTAAGGCTAGAGTTATTAATACTATAAATTTGTTCGGCAGTGAGTTTACAGCCATGGGCTTGCATCTCTACTTGGTTATTGCCCAATAAAATTGGCAACCACATCCCTTCATCAGGAGGACTAGATGCCCTAGAAATAAAGAAAATAAAAGAAAATAAAATAGTACTTAAAAATTTCATGGTATGAACGTTATAATGATGCGCGAAAATAGTGAATTTAGGGCAAACTATTCGTCAGGAACCCTTAGAATTGCAATTTTAGATAGGCATTAATTAGCTACCTCCATCTTTATCTTGCGATTTTTTATCTTCTCATTTCGAATGATTGCTACAGTGGCATTGATCTTGTTTCGTTTTACCGCAGCATAGGTTGCATGGTCTAGCACTTCAATTTTACCAAGATCCTCCTTCGCAAGCTTCCCTTTTTGCAAGAGCATGCCCACCACATCCATCTTATTTATTTTGTCTTTTTTACCTGCGGCAATATATAAGGTCTTCCACTCGGGAGCCAACGGCAACTTAAATTTAAGCGGTAATGGCATATTTCCAGGTATCACATGTAAGAACTTCGGCTGATGGTCTTTTTCTTCTAACATAAAATAGGCTGTTCCTTCGGCATTCATTCGAGCTGTTCTTCCATTACGATGAATCATAATATCTTCAGTAGTTGGCAACTGGTAATGAATAATAGCTTCAATTTCCGGAATATCCAAGCCCCTGGCCGCGAGGTCGGTAGTGATTAAAAGCCTAGTGCTTCCGTTACGTAATTTTATAAGGGTTTTTTCGCGTTCCATCTGGTCGAGACCGCCATGATAGAATCCATGTTCGACACCCAATTCCAAAAGCTGTTCACTAATGCGGTCGACGGCATCTCTATGGTTACAAAACACAATTTTTGATTGGTGTCCGAGTTTGCTAATTAAGAGCATAAGCGCATCCAGCTTTTCCATGCCGGTAGCGCGAACCACTTTAATTTGAAGCGATGGATTTGGTTTGCTTTTGGCGACAGAAAAGTTCACCTCCACTTTGTTTTTTATGCCTACAAACGCCGGAATTTCATTGAGCGCTGTTGCGGAGGTAAGAACCCGTTTGTATAATCCTTTAAGTTCACCAATAATATACGACATTTCCTCATCGAATCCAGCCTCAAGTGATTTATCAAATTCATCGAGAATGAGCGTATGGATTGCTGAAGTTTCAAAATTCTTATTTCCGATATGATAGGCAATTCGACCGGGAGTGCCGATAAGTATTGCAGGCGGGTGTTGTAAATTATTTTTTTCGATTTTAACGGCATGTCCGCCATAGCAGCAATTGATTTTAATACCCGTCGACATCTGTTTAAACACATTCTCAATTTGCTGTGCGAGCTCGCGTGTGGGAACTACAATAAGCACCTGTACTCTTTGCGAATCCATTTTAATTAAGGGCAACATTGGCAATAAAAACGCGAGTGTTTTTCCAGTTCCTGTAGGAGAAATTAACACTACGTCATTGGGCTTGGGAATAGCTGCCAAAGCCGCCAATTGCATTTCATTCAGCGTTTCTATTTTAAAATTTGAAAGAATAGTATTTATGTCCATGAGGAAAAGTAAATTATAGGAGATCCAAAATATGATAAGATGCAAAAATAACTTTTAAAAAACAAAGGGAGATTTTAAGGTAATGCTCGAATTGAAGCCGTTCTGTTTTCCCTTTGTACATATAACGATGTTAAAATTGATAGATCTTAAGGCTAAATAAAAATATACTGAATAGCTTTAGAAATTACGCTTTGCTTTTTTTACAGAACGAGAAACTAAAACAAACAAAACGATAATCCACCCAATAGGATAAGGAAGTATAAGTAAACCCCACCAACACGAAAGCGAAGATGTACCACCAAAACCGCCTATTGACGAAAAATAAAACAGAAAAAAAAACCAACAAGAATTAGAAGTGAAGAAACTAAAAATAATTTCCGATGCCTATCTCCGGTTAAATAAGTTGACACTGCAAGTAGTGCATTGCCTGCCAGCATAAGAACAGAACCCTCTAGCGGATCTAACCTTTCTATAATAAAAGCAACAATGCCAACAATAAAATATGCTGCTTCCTGGTTTCTAAAATTCTCATCTTAGATTTAAATTACCAGAATACCTTTTTTACTCGGATTATATTCGCTTCATCGAATAACAAACAGAGTCTGGGAAGCGGTTGCTTCACATTGAGTGTTTAAATAAATACATTAGGGGAAAAATATCGAAGTTGAAAATTCACTTAAATTATTTTCGAGAACCAATATCCACTTCTGTATCCACTTTGCTTCTTAATTCACCTAAAGCACTTGCTATCAGAGAGTTAAGAAGTTAAATTGTGGCTCCATCGGGACCGCATTTACTTAACTTTACTTAATCTATCTTTTTCTTAAAAATGCTTAAAAGTATTGAATTCATTGATTTATAGCGATTTTATGAAAATTTGCAAGTAATATAAATTAAGCCAAGAAAAGAATATTTGTATCCACTTTTGTATCCACTTTTTTCGGCGATATCTCTTATCTTTGTTGAGGAATTAAAAATCGATAACACCCCTAATCTACCCATTTAAACGTCTTCATAAATAATATTTAAATACACTATGGTTACCATTAATTATTACCTGAAAGGGGCAATCTCAGACAAGACATTAAATCAACTAAGAAAAGAGAAAAATGCAGGAATAACTACCATGCTAAATAATCCGCTTCAGGTTTTTCTAAAGGTTTCAGGTTTAGGGAAACGAATTCAAATTTATACTAAACGAAGAATATCGCAATACGAGTGGAATAAAGAAAAACAACAAGTAGACACCCGAAAAAACAAAATCAACGGAACGGAAATCAATAGCTGGCTCAATAGTTTGAAAGAAGCCGTTATTAAACAAAACAGCAAGAATGAGAGCGCTGGAATAAGCACGAAAATAGAGGAGTTACACCAGCTCATGGATTCTATAACAGTAAGTGCAGCAAAAAAACAAGACCAATCTTTCGAAACTCATTTCGAGAGATTTTTGATTGAACACAAAACCGGCGATGGTCACACTAAAAAAAGGGCTACCATACAAAAGTATAATGCATTACACAAGCACCTGATAACATTTTGTAAGAAGAAAAGAATACGATTGCAGCTTGAAGCGATCGATATTCATTTTCTAACCGACTTTAAGGATTATCTTGTGAACGAGAAAAAATTTGGCGACAATACAGTAACCAAATATATTAAAGCACTAAAGACCTTTATAAGATTTAATATCAATGGCGAGTTTATCAAACCGCTGAATCTTTCGGAAGTAAAAACATCAGAGAAGGAGGGAGAGATTTATATTTTAAGCTTAAAGCAATTGGTACAATTGCAGGAGTTTAAATTAGATAATAAGCGGCTGGAACAATGCCGGGATGTGTTTTGCTTTCAATGCTGGACAGGTCAAAGATATAGTGATATCGAAGCCATGCGAAGGGAAGATATTAAAGTAAACGATAGAGGAGAAGAATTCTGGGACTTTCATACCATTAAAACAGGCGACAATATCAAAGTCCCCATCCTAGAATATGCTGATAAAATATTGAAAAAGTATATCCACGATGAACGCCCATTGCCGGTGATGTCGAATCAAAAGCAAAATGACTATCTCAAAGAGTTAGGAAAGCTAGTATGCAACGACGCAGACCATCAGAAGAAAATCTCCGGATTCGACAAGAAAACGAAAGTTATCGAATTTCATGATGGCAAACGCAAAGAAAGTTATGTGCCCTTCTATGAGGTTCTAACCACCCATGTAGCCAGAAAATCATATATCACCAATAGTCTAATCATTGGCGTTCCTGAGCGGGTTGTAAAGGATGTTTCAGGTCATAAATCTGAAAAAGATTTCAGAAGGTATGTAAACTTGGCTAGTAGTTATATAGACAATACAATCAGGAATTCCTTTAGCACAGAGAATATTAAGCGGTTGATTGAAGGAGCGTGATTTAAGACTCCTGTAAGTAGAATTAGCAATTATTTATTGATACACAAATTACCTGCCATAAGTCATGGCTTAAAATTTTACTTCTCAATTATCTCATCCTCTTAAATTAACACCATTATGCATAAGCGCTTCTTTATGAATGAAGTTCTCTGATAAAATGGAAATGCGTGTCACACTCTGTGTTTGCTAAAATGCTGGTAACATATCAGTATTCCAAAGGGTTTTCATCGCTCATCATCGTTGATAATCGATTACAACCGCTCTTTAAAATTAACTCTCGATAATCCATCAATTAATGTCATGAAGCTTTTCAATGAAAATAGGCGCTGAACAGCGATGTTCATCGTTGTTCAGCGTTGATGATTAAGGATTTACTTTAATCAGCTGCAAATTCCGACACGATTGACCACCTATTTTCGAAAACACTAACCACCTCTGGAGCAAAACTTACAAGCAATAAAAACAAAGGGTTAGATGTTTAAAAACCCCTATTAACTTTTCGTCAATCAGGAATTAAAGTAATTAGTCTGCACAATCGAATTTTGCAGCTAAGGGTAAAAGAGCAGCCTTCAGTATATCCCGTGCTTGAATCGAAGACCACAGCACTTGAACATTTCACCATCACGCAACTATCAGAATACCTAAGCTGCTCCAAACCACCCACCATTCACAATTACAAAAAGGCAGGTTTGCCTTATTACCGCATTGGAAGGAAGGTGCTTTTCGAGGAAAAGAAGGTATTGGAATTCATGAAAACAATTAAATCGAGATAGTGACTCGTCCTAAAATATGTTTACACGTAAATTAAAAGATGCTCTTTCTTATGAATTGAAGGATGATAAATAAAAAAGCTGCGATTTTTCAGGGATTTGTTATGATTGCTATTCGATTTTTACAGGTTTGAGTAAGCTCTTTAAGTATCTTTCGAGCTTAATAGTATCATTCAATATATTAGTAATTACATATCTTGTGTGATTAAACCCACCTTGATATTGGATGAAGTCTATCACATCATGAGTACCTAAACCACCCTCGGTGTAAGCGATTAAACAGAAGGTATCATTAACAAGTACAAAATGTAATTTCCTTTTATATTCGTATATATCTTTTCCCTCCTTCAGTAAACGTGCATCCGAAAAACTAATTTTACCTATATCATTGCTATCTCCTACTTTAAAAGGCTCTTTATTTAGACTACTAATGCTGTCTATAACTATGACAGGAATATCCGATTTATTTACAGAGTATTTATACTCCTTTTTATTTAGGAAATCTAACACTTCATTGTTCATTTTACATTCAGATTTTGTTCCCATACAGCTAAAAAGAAAAATTGAACATAATATATAAGCTATATCCATTTTTACCATTATCTAAAAGGAATTGGTTTAACAACTCTTGTATTATCTGCAGGAACAACAATCTTTTTAGCCGTTTCCAAAGGTCCGCTTTGTCCTTTTTGTGTTGAACCATCCGCATGGGTAATAGAGTTAACACCAGTTGATGGATAAGTTGTACCTTGATCATGATCTGTTCTTGTTCCCTCTTGTTGCGGTGTTACCATTATATTAAAAGATTGATTTTTATTTGTTGCATTTATATATGGTGTTTCAATATTATTAATAACCCTTTTTTCTTCTGGGTTATCATACGGAGTACCGTCAGGTTTTAAATCATTTAATAATGCGTCAACTTCAACCTTAGTATCAGCATTAATGTACCTCTCCGCATGTGCCCCTCATGCGGTAATGCTGTTGCTGGAGACAAAGGCCCTCCATTAGCAGTTTTTAGTGCCGTTGTCGGATTCCAATTTACATTTACATCGGTTACTTTGGTACCTGTTCCATTAACGTTACCAGTAGTTGCATCATCATGAGTTTTAATCTCATTGAATATAACCGTTTCTTTTGAATCAGATAAATTTTGAAATGTTTTGTTAGCATCATTTTTCATTACAGCAGTTACAGCCTCATGAACCTGCTGAACAAAAGCATTACTTGTTGTTGGTTTAATACCTGGCTTATAAGTATAATATTTATTTACACCATTTTCAACGTAATGTACTTTTATTACCTTTCCATCAGGGTCAATAAAGAAAATTGGATTATTGGCTGCGTAGGAATATGGACTTAATGCAGGATACATTGTACCTTTCGCATCAGGTTTCGGAGTTCTTCCTAACCTTACATCAAGCCATCTATAGCCCATGTCAACGGTGTTTCCATTTCCGTTTACTTCATCAACTTTCTCGTGTCCACCAAAGCCATATCTATAAGTTTCACTCGAAAACGTCCTTTCCTTCATCAGCATACCAAAGGAATGCAGATTTGATTGCATTATATTGCCAACTGGATATGGGTTTCGGCGTTTCATTTATTTGTAATTTCAAACCCCAAAAGGTTATTTTTGGG
>CAINMV010000006.1 GCA_903850915.1 uncultured Bacteroidota bacterium | reverse complement strand
TCGTAAACTTTCTCTTCCACTTAATTGCCCAAACATCATGCACATCATTTGATTCCAACATGAAAAATGCTTCGTCCACTTATTGCCGTTAAATTGAGCCGAACACCGATCAAAAATTCGTGCTGGTAAAAAAGTAACAACTTGCGCGAAAACATACTTACCCTGATTCATCGTGAATTATACGCGAAAAGGATGGAATCCAATTCAAATCGTCACCGTCATATTTTCGGCTATAACTCTTATCTGTCTAGAATTTCAAAGAACTTTTATATATTTTTACCGGACACTACTGTGATTACATGTATATTAAATTGTTTTAATTTGAAGTAGTAAAAAAAAGTCAAACCCTTTTATTTGATTTTTTATAGATTTAATCTAGCTAACTTTTAGCCTAACAACTAGGCAATATTAAAGATATGGCTAACCAACCCTTACTTAATCTAGCTTTGCCAACTTGTAATTTATCCAGACCTGGATGGAACCGATAAACGCCATAGCAAGGCCCAACCAACCCAGAAGTGGGGCTGCACCAAGAAACTTATTGCCATACAATACCATAATAATAAACTGTGGCATTAAAAACATCACCAGCGTTACTGCTAAGGAGGATAGAAAGACAAAGAACATCGATTTTTGAAATATCTTTGTTCTTAGTTGATGGTTTTTCTCTGCTACAATTTCAGGGAACATTACCATAGATATGGCTCCTGTAACAAATTGTGATATTCTGGCAATATTCAAGGCAGCCGTCCAGTATCCGTTAAATTCATTGGAGTAATAATGCTTGATAAACAACGACGGAAGATTAGTAAGTGACTGTAATGTTATATTTACTAAGAACACCTGAATACTAAACCGATATACGGATTTCATATCAATTAGATCGCCTTCCTTGGTTGCCATGGAAACCTCCTTTATTAAAGGAAACACCAACAAATAAGCAACAAAATAGGCAAATCCATAAGCCATCACAGTGGCGCTTACACTGCCTCCAAAGTAAAGGAATAAAGCCAATAGAACTAAACGTGCAAAGGCCTCAATAATACTATTCAAACTAATGGCCTTAAACTTTTTCAACCCCTGCAAAACGCCTCTGTTTAATGTAAGTAACAAAGAAAAAAGCAGCGTAATACCAACTATAATGATTGGAAACACAGAATCTATTTTTAAATAGCTAGCGATATACGAAGAGAAAACAGCGAAAACTATGATTACAATACCAGAAAACAATAACACATCTCGTTGCATGCGTTTTCTCAACGCTGCTATTTTAGAATACTCTTCATCCACAAAAAAACGCGAGGTGAACTTTGAAATTGAACCCGCTAATGCAGATGCAGGCATTGACACTAATGTAAACAGAGCCATTAGTGACCCAACCTCTCCATATTGCCCTGGCCCCAACATACGCCCAGAAATAAAATGAAAAGCATAAGCCAATACATTCGCGATAACGATGCCTATAATAATTATGGTACTATTTTTAAGGAGATTCAAGGATGGTGGTTAGGCGATAGTTTTGAGCAGTAAGTCGATAGTATTGAGTCGATAGTAGTTAGAGTGGGATGTTGCCATGTTTTTTTCGGGGTTGGTTTACTACTTTGTTTTGTAACATCTCAAATCCGGCAATTAAACGAGTGCGTGTTTCTTCTGGGAATATTACATCATCGATAAAACCACGTTCTGCTGCACGATACGGATTGGCAAAGAGCTCTGCATACTCGGCTTCTTTTTCGACCGCCTTAGCCAAGCTGTCGGCAGCTTCGGTAATCTCTTTTTTGAATATTATTTCTGCAGCGCCCTTTGCACCCATCACGGCAATCTCGGCAGTAGGCCATGCAAAGTTAAGGTCGGCACCAATATGCTTGCTATTCATTACGTCGTATGCACCGCCATAGGCTTTGCGGGTAATTACGGTAATTCGTGGCACTGTGGCTTCGCTAAAAGCATACAAAAGCTTGGCTCCATTGGTAATAATAGCATGCCACTCTTGATCGGTTCCTGGCAAAAAGCCTGGAACGTCTTCAAACACTAAAAGTGGAATATTAAAACAATCACAAAAACGCACAAATCTGGCCGCCTTGGTAGAGGAATTAATGTCTAAAACACCGGCAAGAAAGGCCGGCTGATTGGCAACAATACCAATGCTTCTGCCGGCAAGTCGCCCAAAGCCTACTACGATATTTTCAGCGAAGTTTTTATGTACTTCAAAGAAACTGTCCACATCCGTTACTTCTTCAATAACCTCTCTGATGTCGTAAGGCTGATTTGGATTTTTAGGTATTATACCATTCAGCTTGGTGCGTTTCTCGTCGCCTCCAGAATACGATACCATCGGCGACTTTTCTTCGCAGTTGGAAGGCATGTAACTAAGTATCCTTTTAATGTTGTTGATACACTCTATTTCATTGACGCAACTAAAATGGGCAACGCCACTTTTAGCACTGTGAACGCTAGCTCCTCCCAAGGCCTCGCTAGTAACCTCCTCGTGTGTCACCGTTTTTACCACGTTGGGCCCAGTTACAAACATATAGCTGGTGTTTTCTACCATCATTATAAAGTCGGTGATGGCGGGGCTATAAACAGCTCCTCCGGCACAAGGGCCCATAATAGCAGAAATCTGAGGAATAACACCGCTAGCAATAGTATTGCGGTAGAAAATGTCTGCATATCCTCCTAACGACACCACACCTTCTTGTATGCGAGCACCACCACTGTCGTTTAAACCAATTAAGGGCGCACCATTTTTAAGTGCTAAATCCATCACTTTGCAAATTTTCTCTGCATGAGTTTCGCTCAACGAACCTCCAAAAACGGTAAAATCCTGTGAGAAAACATATGCCAATCGACCATTAATTTTCCCGTAGCCAGTGATGACGCCATCTCCAGGAAATTGCTGATTTTCCATTCCAAAATCTTTGCTTCGATGGGTAACAAGGGCTCCTATTTCATTAAAACTACCTTCATCTAACAAAAATTGCAGGCGCTCGCGGGCGGTAAGTTTCCCTTTTTTATGTTGATCTTCGATGCGTTTCTCTCCGCCTCCTAAAAGGCTTTCGGCACGCTTGTGCTGGAGTAGGTCAAATTTATTTTGCATGTCTTTCTCTTATTTCAAGGTGCAAAATAAAGGATGTTTCGATAATATACTTGGATTTTTTATACCCCAAAAAACGTGGGGGATTTAGGTTGCCTTGTTATTACAGGTTAGAGGTGCGAAAATCTTCGAAATCCCGTCAAAAATTTTAGCATCTTAGGTGCGACTAGTTAAATTGAATTTAACTATAATTGCCTTAATAAATACACCTATGGCAAATACGTACTCGCAAATTTACGTTCAATTGGTCTTCGCTGTTAAAGGAAGGTAAAGCCTTATTCCTAAATCAAACAGAGATAATTTTCACAAATTTATTTCTGGAACAGTTCAGAAAAGAGAACTAAAAATATCATCTATTTTTTGCATGCCCGATCATGCACACATTCTCATTGAATGGGAACCTAAAATCGCCATTTCCGATTTAATTAGAGATGTCAAAACGGACTCTTCCGATTTCATAAATGATAGCCAATGACTAAATAGTAAATTCTTTTGGCAGGAAGTGTTTGGCACATTCTCATATTCAAAAAGCCAAATTGACCGAGTTGCAAATTGAATTTTGAACCAGGAACATCATCATCATAAGAAAACCTTTAAAGAAAAACATCTTGAATTACTGCAAAAGTTTAAAATTGCATATAATGAAAAATATTTATTCGAATTCTTCGACCGAAAGCATTTTTAACTGCTAGCAGGCTTTCAGGTTGCACCTAAAGCGCTACAAACCGGACTCAATAAAGGCGCTAAATGTTCGTCGGGTCGCAATGCTACAAACGGGAAGCACCTGCGACGCTAATCGTATCACCAAATCACAATTCTGGAAACAGAATGCCTCGATAGAGGTGAATAAAAACTCCAGCAGATTTTACAAAAAATACAGTTCGGAAAAGCGAATAAATAAAGAAAACCTTAACTATTACTATTTTTTGGAGTTAGGCACCGCAGCGAACTTCGGAAACTTTATCTTGATGAATTCGAAAGCAGCAAAAAATAAGCCACTGAAAAAGATATCGCTGATAAAAGAAGATCTGAAAAATGGAATAGCACCAACATAATTAAATATTAAACCACTGAAATCTTGGGAATAAATTGGATTGCCCATCCAACAGATGAAATTGGTGACAACGAAAAACAAAAAAGAAGAAGATATTGTGATACCCAAAACACGACTCGCTTTTACGCTGTTAGTTAAGGCAAACCCCATAATTACTATAAGGAAATAGGAAAAATAAACTCCGAATGTGGATATCGCACTATCGAAACCTAAAGCAAAATCGCTAACTAACATAATGGCTGCAGGGAATACAAATGCCATCCAGCGACGGGTGAAATATGCGCTCCCAAGAAGACATAAAGCTGTAATAGGTGCAAAATTGTTTGGCAACACATGGGTGATACGCAAAGCTGCTACTAAAAATATTAAACCCAGTAGGGTAAAAGTGGCATTGTTAAATCTATTCATAAATGAAAGGCAAAAGTAAAAAAATTTATTGATAGTTCTCTGTTGTTTATGCGGTGAAGTTATGGGGTGAATGTCAACTATTTTTCAACACGTCGTCTATTTTTGTTCGTTCATTTTAAATAAGGCGCCTTCTTTTAAAGAGTAGTCGGAGGCAAAAAGCCATTTAATGTCAAAGTTTCGAAGCACAAAATCGATAAGCATAAAACTCATCACAATCATCTCTCCCCTATAAGGAATTAATCCCTTAAAACGCATGCGTTCATCGTGTGTAGACTTTAAAATCAGATCATGTATAACATTGTAATCTTCGATAGAAACCGGACAGCTGTGTTTAAAATTAAGTTTTTTGTCGAGGTTGGCTTCTATCATCTCCACCAAACTTTCAAACGATCCTGCAGAACCAATTAAGGTTTCAACTGGATGGATGGCCACGGCCTCTTTTAAAAGCCGCAATTCTTGATCGAGATAACCAAGTAGCGCATTTTGCTCTACCATAGAGATGGGGTCGGTAGTATGGTAAACTTCGAGCAAACGGGCAGCTCCCAGCAAAAAACTATGTTTCCAAAAAGTCTGATTTTTATTTGCAATAATAAACTCTACGCTTCCACCACCAATATCCATCACCATCACTTTTTCTTCGGTGAGCGCTATTGTATGTCGTACCCCGTTAAAGATGAGGTCAGCCTCCTCATCACCACTGATGACATTGATTTCGATACCGGTTTCTTGCTTTGCTACTTGCACAAATTCGAATCCATTGTCGGCACCACGGATGGCGGAGGTAGCGAAAGCGAAAACTTTGGTAATCCCGTACTCTTCTATAATCTTTTTGAAGTCGTGCAGGGCGCTTATACCCCGTTCAAAGGCATCCGGGGTAATGGTTTTATTATTGATACCCCCTTGGCCAAGTTTCACCGGAAGCTTTAATTTAAAAACCTCTTGCACTTCATTGTCACCAACAACTTTTGCTAGTAACAAATGAAAGGTATTTGTACCAAGGTCGATTACAGCGTGCAAAACGTTAGCGAATAATAAGGTTTAAGCCAGATAAATGGTGTTTTCAAAACCACAGGTTTGGATATCATTAAAAAAACTATTGGTTACCTTTTTTATAATCGGCAAGAAATTTCTCCAAACCAATATCCGTAAGTGGATGTTTTAATAAAGCTAAAATTGAATCGAGCGGACTAGTAACCACATCGGCTCCAGCTTCAGCACATTTAATAATATGCACGGGGTTACGAATGGATGCGGCCAATACTTGCGTATCGTAACATTGTATGTTGTATATATGTACAATCTGTTCGATTAAGGATATTCCATCATAACTAATATCATCGAGGCGCCCTAGGAAAGGTGAAATATAAGTGGCACCCGCCTTAGCAGCAAGGATGGCTTGCCCAGCCCCAAACACCAACGTACAGTTGGTGCGGATACCTTTTGAACTAAAATATTTAATGGCTTTTATGCCTTCTTTTATCATAGGAACCTTCACCACAATATTTTTATGCAAGGCAGCAAGCATCTCGCCTTCGCGCACAATACCCTCAAAATCGGTGCTAATTACCTCAGCGCTAACATCTCCGTTTACCATAGCACATATATCGGTATAATGCTTAATTATATTGGCGGAACCGGTGATTCCTTCTTTTGCCATTAGGCTTGGGTTTGTGGTCACCCCATCAAGAATTCCGAGGTCGTTCGCTTCTTTTATTTGGTTAAGATTGGCGGTATCAATAAAAAATTTCATGGCTATAAAGTGTATGAATTAAACGGCGAAAATCACGTATTTCGTGCGTTAAGTCATAACAAGTTATGCACAGAGTCGTAATTCCTAAACTCACCTAAAATTCAGCCATACCCCCTATTGAAATGCAACGCACTTTAATTACCTTCGCAGTCATCTATGAGCAACAACGAAAGTAAAGTAACCTCACTTAAAAAAGTAGTGGTATTAGGTTCCGGCCCCAATAGAATTGGGCAAGGCATTGAATTCGACTATAGCTGTGTTCACGGTGTCTTAGCAGCACGAGAAGTGGGCTTCGAAACTATAATGGTAAACTGCAATCCGGAGACGGTAAGCACGGACTTCGATATTGCAGATAAACTTTATTTTGAACCTGTTTATTGGGAACATCTTCGTGAAATTATCGACTACGAAAAACCTGATGGTGTTATTGTGCAACTCGGCGGACAAACTGCCCTGAAATTAGCACAGAAACTGCACGAAAACAATATCCCCATTTTTGGGACACAATACAATGATATGGACCGTGCAGAAGACCGCGGTTCGTTTAGCGACTTGCTGAAAGCCTTAGGAATACCATATCCAAAATATGGTGTGGCAGAAGATGCAGATGATGCGCTTCGCGTAGCCAAAGAGGTAGGGTATCCCGTGTTGGTTCGCCCTAGCTACGTGTTGGGAGGACAAGGGATGAAGATCGTAATTAATGACGAAGACCTCGAAAATGCAGTAATATCGCTTCTTGGCGATTTGCCTGGCAATAGGGTACTAATCGATCATTTCCTAGACCGCGCAGAAGAGGCTGAAACGGACAGTATTTGTGATGGAGAAGATGTACATATCATCGGCATGATGGAACATATTGAACCTGCAGGAATACATAGTGGCGACAGTAGTGCTGTGCTTCCTCCATTTTCTTTAAGCGAAAAAGTAAAAGACACTATGACCGAATACAGCAAGCGCATTGCGCTTGCCTTAAATGTAAAAGGATTATTAAACATCCAATTTGCCATTAAGAATGAAATGGTATACGTAATAGAGGCCAATCCAAGAGCGAGCAGAACAGTGCCTTTTATTGCAAAAGCCTATGATGTGCCATATATAAATTATGCAGCGAAAGTGATGCTTGGCACACACAAAATTAAAGATTTCACCATCGTTCCAAAGCAAAATGGCTACGCCATAAAGCAACCTGTTTTTAGCTTTGATAAGTTTCCGGGTGTGAATAAAGAACTTGGCCCAGAGATGAAATCCACTGGCGAAGCCATTTTGTTTATAAAAGACCTTAACGACCCTACCTTCCGTGAGCTCTATCGAGAGAAAAGCATGTACCTAAGCCGGTAAATTCGATTCGTCTACAGTGGATTTATTCACGGTTATTATTATGAAAAAAATCCTCTTCATCACCTATTATTTTCCGCCGGCAGTAGGTGCTGGTGTGCAACGCCCCATGACGTTGGTGAAGAATTTAATGCAATTTGGTGTTGAGCCTATTGTAATTACTGTTAATCCGGATGTCGCGTCTTACCAAGGCACCGACGAGGGGCTATTGCGCGAAATTCCTGCACGCATTCGTGTGTACCGCACCAACACTAACGAACATTATAAATACTATAAGCGATTCGTTAAAAAAAGCGTTCCAACAGCCGGTTTTGCTAATGAAAGCCATCCTAGCTTTCTTCAGAAAGTAGCGCGTTTTATTCGAGGCAACTTTTATTTTCCAGACCCTCGCAAAGGTTGGTTTGACTTTGCAGTTGCGCAAGCCGAGAAAATAATTAAAGAAGAAAATATTGATATCGTATACACCACAAGTCCGCCCCAATCTACTCATCTAATTGGATTGGAGCTTAAGCGCAAACTTGGCGTTAAATGGATATGCGACCTCACTGATCCATGGACAGACATCTATTACTTTAAAAAGCTATACCACCTTCCGTTTGCCCTTCGCATGAATAAACGAATGGAGTTGGATGTTTTAGAGCAGGCCGATCAACTTATAACCTGTAGTAAGAATTTTAGGGAATTATTTTTGAAGAAAAGCACAAAGATTAAATCAGAAAACTTCGAGATACTTTATGTTGGTTATGATGCAGACCATTTTACAAACCGAAAGTCTGCGCCGTCTGAGAAATCGTTGACAATTACCTATACCGGCACCATCGCTGACAGTTATAATCCCGTCGCTTTTCTTCGTGCGGTAAAACGATTGGCTGACCAAAATATTGCACCCTTACAACTTCGCTTTGTGGGTATGGCATCCGACGGTATAAATGACCTTATTAAAGCCAATGGATTAGGTTCTTTAACAGAGTTTACAGGTATGGTAAGTCATTCCGAATCGATAAATTACTTAATGAAAAGTACCGCCTTACTTTTGATTGTGCCACAGAACGAAAACAATGAAGGCATAATACCAGGTAAAATTTTCGAATACTTTGCTAGCCAGAAACCCATTCTTGCCCTTGCCAATCCAAATGGCGATGTAGCAGAATTAATTGCGGAAAACCAGAGAGGAAAAAGTTTCGACCACGCCGAAGAAGATGCGATTTACCTGTACTTAACAGCCCTTGCTCATGCATGGAATACGAACTCGAATTTGGATCTGAATACAATAGATTTATCTCGCTATGAAAGCCGACATCAGGCAAAACTACTGTCTGATGCGGTAATGAAACTCACGAAATAAAGCACACAAGAGATTTAGGCATAAATAAAAAAAATCGTTCCCTGGTAAGCCATGGATTGATTTTTTTTATTCAGTATTATTACGTTTAAATACTATCGTAACAACTGCAAAGTGCCCTTATAATTAAAGCGATGTCGATCGATTCCAGTAGCCCTCAGATCATAAACATAAACCCCGAGTTCACATGGCTTGCCGCCATAGGTGCCATCCCATCCTTTATTAATATCGTTAGTTTCAAACAACAACATCCCCCAACGATCATAAATACGCAATTGATAATCGATAGACGCCTTGCCTGTTAAATTTTGAATGAAAACCCCTTGCGCAAAGAAAATATCATTGATACCATCGTTGTTTGGACTGAACGCATTCGGAATGTTAATTTTTGGAGGCAGTTGAAGGCAATCGGTGTTACTTAAACTAGTATCAGGAATACTTTGAACAGCTTCGATAGCGCGGATACGGAAGCAATATGCCGTGTCCGTATTGTAGAAGTTATTGTCGATAAATGATGTTTCTGTTCCAGGCACTACTGTTATCAACTTATATGCATTGGTTTTAAAATCGAACATTTCAATTAGATATGATTGCACTCCATTTGCCCAATCGAGATATGGGGTCCAATTGAAATATAGCGTGTAATCGACATTCGAAACTGCGAAGTAAATACTCTTTCCTACGTTAGATGCTGGATTGACATTGCCACAATAGTCCTCCATTCTAATTTGATAAGAATAACTTTGCGCATGCACATCCACCTTCTTGTCGACATAACTGCCATTGGTTACAGCCGCAATATTTTTATATGTACCAGAGGCATCCATTTTATCAACCAAGTAACGTTTCATATTGGTGCTTATTGCACTTGTTGAATCCCATTCTAAATAAACATCTTTATCGTTTATTACCGTGGCTCGATATAACTCCAATGGCAAGTTCGGAATATAGAAAGGAGGATGGTTGAAATCGATGTTACTTCTTGAAATCAATCCGGTTGCTGGCTGAAATGCTTCAACATAATAATAATAGTCCGAATCGCAGAGATTCACATCTACGAAATCGGTATCGACATCTGGTAATTGCGCATAAAACAGATAAGTACCTGCATAGGAATTGCTTCGATATAGCTTATATGCATAGGTACCTGAAGGCCAACCTTGATATGACGTCCACGTAATTGAATTACTATTCTGGGTAAGTGTTGTTGCATCCAAAAAAATGCTTCTATGGGTAATACTGCGCGCTGTTCGATACTGACAGATATCAGCGGCATCCATGTTATAGCTATAGGGTTGCGACTTCACATTGATACCCGTGTTGTCGGTATAACTAGTATCTGTGACTACCGATTTTGTAACCAATGGAGTGAAGGCAGCACCGGCACTTCTGTATACATTATATGCTTTGAAGTCGGGAGCAGTGTTGCCACTCCAAACCATTTTTATATCATTGTCATTAACCACCGTAATATAATAAAGCTGTGGCTGGGAAGGTGGGAATGAATCCAAAACGATTACTCTATTGGTAACAATCTGTGTATCCGAACATCCATTAGCATCTTTAATGTATAATGTTACGGTATAGCTACCCGGATTATCGTAAATAAATGGCGCTGGGTTGGCATAATCAGAAGTGTCAGATAATATCCCAGGAACTCCAAAATCCCAATGGTAGGTTGTTATTGGACTCGAGAAGGTGGATTTGTTGTTGAATGTAACAGCAGTATGCGGGCATACCACAGTATCAGAAGCCGAGAAATCGGCTACCGGTTTACCAAATGCGGTGATGTAATTATTTTTAATCAAGGTATCGGTGCAACCATAGGCATTGGTTACAATAAGTTTTACAGAGTATACGCCGCCGATAGTGTATGAATGTGAAGGTGATTGTATGGTATCATCAATAATACCATCGTTTTCGAAATCCCATTTCCAACGTGTTGCTCCGTGGGAAGTATCAATAAAGTTTACTACAAAAGGGGAGCAATCTGTGCTATCAATTACATAAAATCCAGCTTCTGGGTTACTATATACAACGATGCTATCGAGTGGCTGATAAATTTGCGAGCATAATCCTGAACGGTCTGTTACAATTAAGTATGGCTTATATACTGAATACAAAGCCTTCGGACTTGACAAGGTATATGTTTTATCACCTATGGTGGTTGAATCTATCGGACCAAAACCATAATTAAAATAGAATTTCATTACATTTCTACTGCTATCTACAAAGTGCACTCTTAAAGGCTCACAGCCTTTATTGTTCGACATTTTAAAATATGGCACCGCCGTAACAATTTTAATAAAATTGGTCTTTGTGATTTGATCTTTGCATCCAAAGGCATTTTCTACCTTTAGCGTCACACTAAAAACAGATTGTCCATTTACAATAGCATAGATATGCGAAATCACAGTATCTTTAGTGGTGTATAATGGTGATCCATCGCCAAAGTTCCAGGTAAATAAAGTTACATCGCTCGATGAACGACTTTTAAAATTAACAAGAACCGGTCCACAAGCGTTCAACGTATCTGTGCTAATAAAATCAGCAAGAGGCTTGGAAATATTCAACGTCATTGAAGCTGTATCAGTACATCCATCAATGGAAGTGGTAATTAATTTTACAGTATGCGGTCCAACGGCTGAGAATGCCAGTCTGGGAGTAGGAACAGAGGTATTAGGTAAAAAATTTATCGTACCGTCTGAAATCCAATTATATGTTACCGGATTTAATGCTGAAAAGTCAATAACATTGGCGGTGTCGTAGATGCAATAAACACTATTCAACATAAACATCGACTTTGCACCAATATTAACCGTAATTGGGCCATTCACGGTATCAATATAACGACAACCATCGCTGTTGGTTACTAAACAATTAATGGTGTAAGTTCCATTCTGGGTGAAGTTGATACCCGTAATACCCATACCTTGATTTAATATGGTGAATCCGGTCATGGTTGCGCCATTACTTATTGGAATACAATTCCACTGGTAAGTAATGGCAGAAGCGGTATCTTTATAATGGAAATTATAGACTGTGGTTGATGTGAAATTTATTATTCCAGGAGCGCAGGAAGTTAACTTATCCGAAGATATCGTGGACTTAACACCTCCGACCTTTAAATACGATAATATACGTATGCTGTCCGAACAAAAAGTATCATTTAATACCTTGTAACTAACGTGATAAACACCCGGTGTTGTAAGCCGTGTTTTAAATGTACTGCCGGTTCCTGCAATTGTAATATTACTGTCCTTATGTTGTATTGTCCAAAAGTGGCTGTAATTTGGCATCAAAGGTGCTGTTTGCGCGTTTAGTGCAACTGAGTCACCATGACACACATTAGAGTCGGCGGTGGAAAAGGAGGCAATTGGCGTAGCTATAGTTACCGCACTTGAACGATATACGGTATCAGCACAGCCAAATTTATTAAACACAATCATACGCACATTGTATGTTCCCAAAGAATCATATCGCACAACTGGATTAGCGATGGTATCGTTACCGTTGGCTGAGAAATCAAGCGTGTGTATACTATCCAAGCTATAGAAAGTCCAACGATATCGTGCAGGTGCCTTAGATGAGAAGATATTGGTAAGATCTGTAAATTGAATTTTTTGTTTTGGGCAAGCAATAGCAGGTGTAGGTAAGAAATTGGCATTCACTGAATCAACCGTGATAAAATTAGCGACACGCAGTGTATCTGAGCATCCATTGGTATTAGAAACAATTAATCGGACATCAAATTTGCCTAATTTATTAATGATAAAAGTTGGGTTTTTTAATGTGGACGAAAGTAATGTAGTAACTTTATTAATATCATACACAATCCAGCTGTATGAAGTTACGCCAGTTAGTGGAACCGTACTGGTATTATTCATTAAAACAGTATCTGGAAAAGTGCAACTCACCGCATCGGCGGTAGTGAAGCTTGCCAATGGTGAACGAACATTAAGGTAATTAGTTACTGTTTTTATGGAGACACATCCATTGCGTATATATTTCAAAGAAATGTCGTAAGTTCCTATTATATTAAACTTCAAGTAGATGGTATCTTTCGTGGTATCGCCACCGGTTACAATGGCATTGGCAGGCAGAACCCAACGGAAGATGCCAGGCAGAGGCAATCCAACCGTGGTGTTCACCAATCTAACAATTTGGTTGCGACAGGTATTTACGTTGTTCGCAAGGAAGTTCACTGTAATGGCACTTCCCACATTGATATAGCTGGGCTTGGTAAGTGAATACGTGCATCCCAAATCGGTAGTTACCGAAAGCGAAACAGAATAACTACCTTGTAAATTATAGGTAACTGATGGAATTGAATCCGTGCTAAATGGTGCGGTACTGCCAGTTATAACCCAAGAATATGAGACAATTTTCTGTGTTCCCAATCCAGAGATTGTGGGCGTGAATGTAACGTTTACAGGTGTACAACCTGTGATTGTGCTAGCCACAAAACTTAATGTTGGTGCGTTAACCACCTGTACCGCCGAGTCGATATTGCTAACAGCGTTACAACCTAAAGAGTCATGTACAGCAAGTGAAACCGACTTAAACCCTGTTAAGCCAAAATAATGCTTAAGTATCTTCGGACCATTAATATAACTCACACCATCAATCAGCCAATCACGGCTTTGCGAACGCGATGTAACATCGGTAAATGTAACCGTATCGCCTCCATTACAAAGCATTGTTTTGTTTATTGTGAATTGCACTGTTGGAGGCGAGGAAACAAAGACATAATTGTTTTTTGTGAGCACACAGGTGCCACCAGTTGGTAGAAATACCTTTAAGGTAACGTTATACAAGCCTAGTGTATTGTAAACTTTAGTTTTTGTGGAGTCGGCTGCCGATTGACTACTATAGCCACCACCAAAATCCCAGGCAAACTCTGAACCGACAGGGAAATTTATTGCCGTAAACTTTACTATTAGGGGTGTACAACCAGAAGTGTCATTACCCGAAAACGCTATGGTACCGCATTGTGCAAACAATCCCCGAATGGATATCAGCAGGAGAAAAGTAAGAATAAGTATACGTTGTTTCATCATTGAGTGAGTTAAAATTTTATTTTTACCCGATTGTAATCTATACGCGCAAGTTCTTTTTTTGCATCCGAAAATAAGCTAAAAATAAGAATCAAGTAACAATTAACTTTTTACAAAGATAAAAATTATGGTCTTAATTATTAACTTTATGTCCAATAACAAGGATTGATTCCTAATATAGAATAAATTCAAATTCAGTTTCTCCGGCATAAGCACGTTGATATAATAATTTTCGGGGTCCTCAACACTCGCCAATAGCTCATTCTCATTGCGGTAGCGGATTGAGGCTAAATCAGTAATACCGGGCTTCATCGATAGCACTTGCAGTTGCTCCTCCGAGTATAAATCGACATATTTTACCACTTCCGGCCGCGGACCAACAAAGCTCATATCTCCAACCAGTACATTTACCAACTGAGGCAATTCATCGAGTTTATATTTACGCAACCAAAGACCTACTTTGGTGATTCTCAAATCGTTATTGCCAACGGTTAAATTCAAAACTTTATCCGACATAGTATACATCGTGCGAAACTTCCATACTTTAAAATTCCGTCGGTTTAAGCCCACACGCACCTGTTTATAAATTATACCACCTTTACTATCTTGGTTAATTACTATCGCTATTAAAGCAAACGATGGAATTAGTATCACCAAACCCAACAAAGCAAAAATAAAATCTACGATTCGTTTAACCCAAAACTTCATATACCGCATCTTTAACTGTTTTTATCACAAATTCCACTTCCGTTTCAGCAAGGTTAAAATATACAGGAAGGCTAATTTCTATTTCATAATTTGCTTTTGCCTGCGGGTAATTTTCAATATTATACCCCAACTTTCGATAATAACTCATTGCAGGAACTGGAAGAAAATGAACATTAACATTAACACCATTACGACTTATAGTCGTAATAATTTGGTCGCGTTGCATCTCGCTAACCCCCTTAATCCTTAATGGGAAAAGATGGTAGGACGACTCCTTTTCATCGCTGACAAAACACGGAAGAATAGCCCATGAACAAGGCGCAAATGCGAAATTGTAGCGCTCACAAATCAATTTTCGTTTTGGCAACGTCTCGTCTTCATAGCGCGCAAGTTCAACGAGACCAATGCTTGCTAGAATGTCGGTCATATTGTATTTGTAACCTGCCTCCACAATGTCGTAACGCCAATTTCCAGGTTGTGTTTTAGCTAAGGCATCTTTATTTTGGCCATGCAGGGTGGCAATGCTAAGTTGATTATAAATCATGTCGTTGTCAAATTCCTGTAAATTAAGGCAAATTGCGCCACCCTCGGCGGTTGTTAAATTTTTAACAGCATGAAACGATAAAATCGAAACGTCAGTAAACGATCCAGCCCTTTTGCCATTATATCTAGAACCTATCGAATGTGCAGCATCGCTCAAAACTAATATTCGACCAAGCTGCTGTTGTTCGAGCGTGGCTGCAATAAATTTATTTATGATGGCATTGGAGCGTACCATCTCATTTATAGCATCATAATCACATGGCATACCCCCAAAGTCGACAGGCATAATCACCTTTGTTTTATCTGTAATTGCCTCTCTAATTTTCTCTACGTTGATATTGAAATCGTGTTCATTGACATCTACAAAAACGGGTATGGCACCACAGTGAATTATCACATTTGCCGTTGCGCTATAGGTATATGCTGGGAGTATTACTTCATCACCTAAGGTTACGCCAAACCAGCGCAGCATTGTTTCTAATCCGGCCGTAGCCGAGTTTAAACACAATACACGCCGGCAGTCCGCATACGCTTCAAGATTCCTTTCAAATCGTTTCGTTTTAGGACCGGTGGTAATCCATCCGGATTGCAAGGTATCTATCACTTCGTCAATTATTTTCTGGTCTATTCGTGGCGGTGAAAATGGTAACATTTTATAATTTTTTATTCAAATAATTTTGAGGGAGATTTAAAAAAAGAGGGGCGTAATTGTAACCAGAAATGAAATTACCAAATACATTCTAAATTGCTAATGGAATAGAATGCCTAATTATGTTTAATCGCGAGAAAAAATGATGCCATTGAAAACATCAAAATAGCAATAGAACTATGAAGCACAAAACAGGTTTAGTTTTTGAAGCTATAGATACGCTCAATAATATCGACCACCTGCAAACCTTCCATGGCATTGGTGGTGATGGCTTCGCCATGACGTAATACATCGATTACATTTTCGATAATAAAATGATGATTTGCAGCAGAGCCTTTGTATTGACCATAATCGTTGGGGGGATTGGTTACTTCCAATTCTTTCCATTCGTAGTTTTTGATATGGCAATATTCCACCTTATCCATGTACTGCCCTCCTACTTTTACGGTACCATTTTCACCGATGATGGTCATACTACTCTCCAGGTTTTTATCCCAAACACTAGTACTATAGTTAAAACTTCCCATTCCACCATTTACAAAATCAAAACTCACAAAACCACTATCCTCAAAATCGGTAAGATTAGCATGATTGAAGTCGTCGAATCGCGCTTTGATGTTTGTGATATCTCCAAACACCCAATACATTAGATCAACGAAATGCGAAAACTGTGTAAATAGTGTTCCACCATCCAATGCGCGAGTGCCATGCCATCCTTTTTTATTGTAATAGCGTTCATCACGATTCCAAAAGCAGTTGACTTGTACCATATAAATTTTACCAAGCACACCTGAAGAGACTGTTTCTTTTAACCATAGGCTAGGCGGACTATATCTGTTTTGCATAACACAAAACACTTGCCTTTTCATTTGTGTTGCTTTGGATATAACCTGTTGACTACTAAGACAACTTAGGCTCATAGGCTTTTCGATTACCACATGAAAATTATGCTCGAGCGCTATCAAGGCTTGCTCAGCATGAAGTCCGTTAGGCGTGGCGATATTAAGTACATCGATGGAGATTTTTGCGCTTAAAAACTCTTCCAAGCTTTTAAAAACTGGCACTCCAGGGTATGCTGCGACAAGCTCATCATGCATCGAAATATTGATATCGATTAGCGCCTTTAAGCAAGCGGATTCATTTTGCAGAATCATTGCAGCATGTCGTTTACCGATATGTCCGCAACCAAGAACGGCGAAATAAATTGGGGGCATGACTTTGATGATCAAGAATTAGTAGGTTGAAATGGAGGAAAGACCTCTGAATAGTAGCGAATAAACTGCGTTCCCCACAGAATATTACTCGGTTGCATTAAGGCTATTGGCCCGAACTCTTGCAACACCGACAACTGTGGTAAGTTAATACCCATCCCTAAAGCAGCGGTGGAGGTGCCTTGTATGCGTGGATTGATTTCTAAAATTTTATAGCTTCCATCCACAGCCTGTTTCACCTGAATGCCGACAGGGCCATGCAATGGCAAGCACTTCAAGATCTCTTTACAATAGTTGATGATTCCTTGATGATTTACAAATTCGCCACGTATGCTGATGCCTTCCCGCATTGCTGTACGATGTCGAGGAAGTATCAACTGAGGTTCACCCTCTTTTATAATGGTATCAACAGAAAACTCTTCACCCGGAAGATACTCGGAAACCAACAGCTCTGGAAATGACTGTTTCGTAAGTATCGACAGCGCTTGATCGTAGCCTATATAGGTGTTGTTGGGTTTGTGATTGAAGAGTAAATCAGAGGCATCTATAGCATCTGATACGATTCGAAAACCTCGACTTCCATTACCAACGGAAGGTTTAAAGCAGAATGGCTGCTCTGGATATCCCAGTTTCGTTGCTGCTGCCACAAAATCTTCTACCGTTTTTACGACATAAAAATCAGGCACGGTAATTTGATGCTTGCGTAAATGATGATACAACTTACTTTTATCGTTGGCTAATTGAAGCTCTTCGTGATTGCTTACAATGATTTTAATATTTTGCGTAGCAAAAACACATTTTGCTTTTGCCAATGAAAACAGTTCTTTTGTAACTAGGGGTAAGACAACCTCGATTTCATACTTTTCACAAATGCGCTTTAACTCTGCAATAAAAATAGGGTCATCGGCCTTAGGGATAACTTCAAAAAGTGGATTGAGAAATCTTCCTGCAGCGTTGTAATCTGCATCGGCTACCACCAATAGAAATTGACCTGACTCCTGCAATGCCTTTATAATTCCTGGTCCGCCTGGAGCACCTGCGCCGGTGAGCAAAAGTTTGTGCATGAGGTATCTTAATTATTCAGGTTGAGGAAGTATAAGCCGAATGACTTCAAATGCTTCGGCATACGAAGATCCAATTTGAACGCCGCGGGTTTTAGCCAAGGCAAAGATAAACTCACGGCTCATATAATCGCGGGATGCTTGAGATCGATATTCTTGTAATGCTTCTACTTTCTTTTCAATATGTTTTGATTCGAGCTTTACAAAGCATTGAGTATTGAAAGAAAGGTTATTCCAAATCAGCTCATAACACCAGATATTCGTTTGCTTGAAGGCGCGTAGTCCTTCTTCAGCTATTGTTTTATGATCTTGATGTAAATCCTTCAAGGAAGGCATCAGAACCAAATCAAAATTTATTTTTTTACGCAATTGGATTAATTCCTCAAGAATTTCTTGTCGAACGTAATTAAGTTTGCGCACTTGAAAATCATAAACAAAGAGCTGTTTTTCTGGAATCCCTAAAACCTTGGTGGCAGCGCGCACTTCTGTTTTTAAAATATCCTTATCAAAGCCAGAAGGCACACTTTCTTGTGCTGTGGAGAATGCGGCGTAATATACATTTGCACCTTCCTGCAAAAAACGAGCGATGGTACCTCCACAACCTAGCTCACCGTCGTCAGTATGTGGAGCAAGCACAAGAATATTTTTATAACTAGACATACATTTACTTTTTAAAAAGTCCAAGCATAAATCCGAGGCCATAGCTAATATGCAATGTTGGAAATACAAAAATGGAATAGCCTTTTTGCAACCACGATAACGGATTGTGATATGCAAAATGCCCAACGAGCAAAATATATACGACCAGTGGCAACACGAAAACCGGAACAAAAGTAACTATTGGCAACAATATTAGGTATATAACAAAAAAAAATGGGATTAAGTGACGTATCCGCATGGAAGATTTTACCTTTTTAAGCACCATGGGCTTATAAAGGCCATACTGATAGTATTGAGAAAAAAGCTGTGATAAGTTTTCTCGCACATAATATTTACATGCCATTTCGGGAACCATCAGAATACGAAATCCCTGCGAATTTAACCTGTAATGCAATTCATCGTCTTGATTTCTAATAAGCGACTGGTCAAGCAATCCCGCTGCATTAAAAACCTCCCTTTTATACATTGCAAAAGCGACACTATCTACATACTTCTTCTTTGATTCTGTTCTGAATTCAGTATTTCCAACACCAAACTTAGAGCTCATAGCATTGGCGATGGCTTCACCCCACTTTGACTTGCCTATTTGAATTAATGGGCCTCCAACCACATCGCAACTATCGTCATCTAGATTGTTTAGTCCGGCTTCAAAAAAAGACTTTGAGTATTCAGCATGAGCGCCCAACAAACAGACATATTTTCCTGTAGTTAAAGGGAAAGCCTTATTAAAACCATGACTAACATAACGAAGTTCATTCATCACAAAATGAATCCTGTCGTCATTAATAGAATAGTCCATAAGAACTTCAATAGTGCCATCCGTGGAGTTACCATCGATGAAAAAAACCTCACTCTCGGAAGGCAAATTCGACAACAGGCTACCAATTAGATTATGAATATACTCCTTCTCGTTATAAACTGGGATAAGGACACTTAGTATCATTTATTTAATTGCATAACCGAAGCAAATATATTTAAGTCGGCTAAAATAATTATTTCGATCAAGCCAATCATCAAATATATACCCCATATTTTTAATTTTATTCGGCAGTAAAATGGAGATAAAGCCCGCTGTTTGTATTTCCTTCTCAACAAAAGGAAATGTGAGAGCATTAATCTCATTGACATTTAAATAACACCAACGCGCACCCCATGGCACAAATATTTTGCGTGCAAACGCATGAAGGCGAGAGCTCTTTAAGTTTTCCGCAAACAAAAGCACTCCACCTGGCTTTAAAATTCGATATATTTCCTGCATTGCCAACTGCTGATTCGAGAATGAACCCAACGCTCCGAGCACTGACTTAAAGACGACAATATCAAATGAATTGGAAGGATATGCAATTTTTAAAATATCTAATGAATCGAATGTTATTTGACCTTTCAATGTATGCCCTTTATACCTTTCCTTGGCCGCCATTTCCGGTGATTGGATATCACTGCAAATAACCTTTACGTTATAACGTTCCGCCAACCATAGACTAAGTCCGCCACTTCGAGAACCAAGTTCAAGCGCAGCATTGTATGCCTTGCCTTCGAGCACCTTTTCCCAAACAGGAATCGCCTTACTCCAGTGGTGCACATCCCATTCAAAATACTTTTCGATTGGACTCAACGTAATTTGATATTAGAGATTACTGCTTTAAATTTCCCATTTAAAGTTATTGGGATTTCATCAACTATAGTAAACGTTGTGTTTACCTCACCGAGTTGACTTTTTAATCGCTGTTCGATGAGTGTTATACCTTCTTTATTTATAGGCTGTTGCGCTTGTATAATAATTTCAATTTCACCATCACCTTGCTGTATAATTTGAGCTCTTTGAAGGTTTTTGATATCGAGAAATAAGCTATGAAAGCGAACCATTTTACGACCATCCAAACCCAACACCACATCCTCAGTTCTACCAATTACTTCTTCAACGATACGGAAAGGCCGCTTGCATTTTGTTTCTTGTTGGTCTGCAAGCTTAATAAAATCGCCGATGCGATATCGAATTAATGGCTGATCAAAATTCAAGAAGCCTGTAGAGATCAATGCCCCTTCTGTTGTATCATTATTAAACTCATCGAGCACTTCAACGATACCGATATCTTCACTGATAAGCTTTTGATGAAATTCATTCTCGGAAATCAGCCCGCAATTTTCCACACTGCTATACGCATCGAAAGTTTCGCATTGGTATGTTTTATTAAGTAACAAGCGCATCGGTGCTGTTAGTTTTTCACTAGATGTTAAAATAGCTTTTAATTGTGGAGGTGTCAATCCTTTTTCTAAAAAGAACTGAGCCAAATGATAATTACTCATCGCATAACCTGACATATATGCTATGCCATGCTTTCGCATACCGTATAAATAATTTTCGCTGTTTCTATTGTTGATATGATAAGCGGAAAAATACACTTGTTTTTCAAAGATGTTATATCGAAAGTAGGGAGGTTCTGCATTTGCATCATTTACCACACGCCTTCCACCAATCATCCCACGCGCCATTGCCCTATCCAAGCCAGCCCAATTGCGCACCCTTGCCTCATAAGCGGCCATTATTTTTTGATGTACAAACTCACTTAAATAAACTTGAACAGGAGTGCCCGTACTTCCACTACTTAAAAAAAACGAGCCCATTTTATCTCTGTTTGATGATAGCAAAGTTGAATTTCCAAATTTCCGTAACTCCTCCTTTTCCAGAATTGGTAATTTTTTCAGATCCTCTAATTCAAAGCGTTTGAAATCATCAGCAATAAAACCTGCGGCCTTGTATTTTCTAGAATAAAAAGGGACATTTTGAAAGGCATGTTGAAGCAGCTTTCGTAGCATTAGAGTTTGGTACTCATGCAAAGCTTCGATAGTCATCGACTCATGATTTTTACATTTATATAATTCATCTTCAAATGCACCACCATATCTCCTCTTTTTCCACCAATAGCCATATGCCGATACTAATGCATTCTGCATCAATACCGGAGAATTTTGATAAATCTTATCCTTTAATGTCAAGATCTCTTTTGTGAGTATAAATTAAGTTAAGCCATACATCTTTCAATTCACGCCAATCAAATTGCATTACATTGTGCCGCGCAGTTTCCGCTAACGTTTTATATAATGTAGGATTCTCATATAATTTTAAGATAGCATCTACAAAAAGCGGCGCTTGATTTGGATTAACCAATACACCGTTGACATTATGTTCGATTAAATCAGGAAGACCGCCTACATTTGTACTTATAACTGGTAACCCAAGTGCCATAGCCTCGATAACACTGATGGGTCTGTTGTCGGAATTTGTGGTATTTATAAAATAGCTATAATTTTTGGATAGCTCAAACCATTCCTGCTTTTCCAATTTGCCTGTAATTAAGACTTTATTTTCCAGCTGAAGTTCTATAATTTTCATCCGAACATTTTGGAGTGAGCCATCCGAATCCGGACCCACCATCGCGGCATTAACCTCATATCCTTGGGAAGACAATAGTTGGACTATTTCAACAAATAATAACGGATTATATATCTCGCTAAACGCCCGCACCCACAACAAATTGATTGAATTTGACTGATGCACCATATATGGGCAAGCGGTTATATCGACGAAATTCGGGACATAGACTACTTCATATCCCTCTTTTTGAAAAGCCCTTTGCAAATAAAGTGAAGGAGAAATATTTAAATTAGCATTTTTAAAGATAAGGCGGCATGCTACTGGGTATTTTTTTAATCGCCTTGGATAGTCGCCACCATGAAGCACAATTACTAATGGCAAATTTAAACCTTTAGATATCAAAGTTATGAAAAAAGTATACCAGAATGCCAAGGTGCTAAAGGAGTGAATAATAACCAATTCAACCATTTTCCGGTGCTTTAACAATTCGAAAACCATGTCTAACATTCGAAAAAAAACACTCCTTTTATCAGAATACATTGAGCATGCGAAACCTTCTGACTTAAGTTTTGGGTTCAACGACTCCATAAAACTTTCGGATTTTCCTTTTTTACTTAATTTATTTCCGAACTGAATTATCATAGTTGGTTTTTAAACAATTCAATTTTTTCTTTCTAAATCGTTGTTTATAATTCCGAGTTTAACACGTTTAGAATCTAATTCCCCAGAATACAAATGCACAAAAGCCATTCCGTATAAAAACGAAGGAAGAACAAGTCGATGAGAATTATGAGATAATGTTAAGATGCTTAACGTAACGAACAATACCAGCACAAATCCTTCGGTACTGTTGTTTACTTTTCGCAATCGAACTAGAGGAAAAAGAAACAAAATTAGCAGTGCTAATAAGCCATACAATCCATGTTCAGCGAGCATCCTTGTGAATTCGGTATGACTTGCTACGGTTTCCTCACCTCGACGAAACAAAGCACTGCGGTATGGCGTTGCCATACCTGGACCTACACCTACAATCCAGTTATCACGAAAAACCTCCAACTCGATGAGCATTAGTTTATCTCGTCCACTAGAGAACTCGCGACGATCAGAATATTTCGTATCCCCCGTGTATCCATCATAACGCTCTGCAAGTTTATTGCCAGTTGTTTCGTTCGTTTTATACCAAGATAATCCAATTAAAACAAAACCAAACAGAACGAAAAAGACGGCTCTCTTATTCGTGTTGAAAAAATTTCTGTTTTTAAAACGAACGTAAGCCATCGCGATTACAATTGAGATTATGGCAGAGATAAACCCCCCACGACTAAATGTAATTAAAATACGATATACTAATACTAGCAATAAAATAATATCAAATAGAAAATATCCTGTTATTGGCTTTTTAAACATTGCAGCTGCTATAACAACTACGATGGCATAGCCTAGAACAACCGCAACTTGATTTGGACCATAACCACCACTTTGGCTTGAATTTGCCCCATATATCAAATCATCAATCTGGACACTTTTTGACTTCAAAAAAATACAAACCAAAGAAGCCATAATGGGCAGCATAGATACGAACAAAATCCCCATGAAATCGCGATTAAATTCCATCTTCATCTGATAGAAGTAAATCACACATAGTGCCAGGCAAATTGGTCCTGAAAGATAAAAACTAACCAATTCAACATTTCGATTATATGATTCATTCATGAAAAGCAACGAGACTAACATTAACATAATGAATAGAACAAATACCTTAGGTTTTATGTGATAGATTCTATTGGTTTTTATTAAAGAAACTAATATCAGAAGGATTATGGAATATTTGCCAAACTGGTCAAGTAAAATTGCACCCGACAATCGAATTAACAACTCCATGCCTACGAAGTAGGCAATAATAAAGGGTGTTATACGGTTTTTTGTTGTCTCTTTAAATACGATTATGAAAATGGAAACCATGAAAAAACCTAGGTAATAGAACTTAAAAAACGAGGCCGCATACACTGCAATTAAGCCAAGTAAAAAATGCAATGCTATTAACGCATGTCTTGCTTTATTTGTTAATTTCATTTATAATATTAGCCTTTCAAAGCACTATAAATTATTAGCAGTCGTTTCATAAAGCCCTCCTTACTATGGCTTTTAATAACATTAAAATATAAATTGTTAGCCATTTCTTGAGCGAAATTTACATTAGAAGTAATCCACAATATGGCTTCAACAAAATCATAGGCATTTTTTGCATCAACTAAAATTCCTCCTTCCCCATTTAAAAGAACTGATTTACACTCTCCTACATTTGTAGAAACAACAGGTATTTTCATCAATCCATATTCCAATAAGGTAAGAGGCAAACCCTCGGATTCAGACGTTAAAATTGCGATATTGGCTCCAGCAGCAACAGTTGCAATATCATTGCATGGCCCGCAAAGTTGCAACCAATGATCCAATTGCTCATCTAAAACCCTCTTCTTGATATATTTAGCATAAGAATCATTAAGATCGAATCCATAATTTCGAACAATAAAATTTAGGTTCTTAGTCTTTAATAACTTAACAACATCAATGAGCAAATCAAAATCCTTCTGAGGCCTAAGATTTGCAATCATAATTATTTTAATACGCTCGCCTACATTCCAATTTATAACTTCCGATTTACTAACTTTTATATTCGTAAAATTAGGGATATAGCTAATTTTTTCTTTCTTAATATTAAAACGCTCTATTGCAATAGATATATAACTTGAGTTTACAACAATTGTATCATTAACTGCTTTCGCAGCGAAGGATAAAATTTTAATCTCCCAGCTGGTTAGTTTGTCAATAGCACCATGATGAATATGCCAAACCAAAAAAACTCTTCTAAAGCAAAACAGCTTAATGCATGAAGCCCACACCAAGGAACTCGAATGTGCATGCAGTATATGAATTTTATTTTTACGAATTGCAAGGAGCAATTTCAAAAAAGATAGTAAATCGAAAAAGGACGATTTATCGCCTTGTATTAATGCCACCTTATTGTTTACCTCATGCACCAATTGGCCTCCAGCATGAGTAACGTATAGATAACTTTCAAATCCAACTTGACCGCTCAATTCATTTGCAATTAGCACCGCCATTTTTTCGGTACCACCCAACTGTAAAGAATCTACGAGTTGCATAACCCTAACTTTGGGTTCTTGCCTAAGCATATATTTGTTTTTTTATTTCCGTTTCGAAATTATCTAATGTAAATTTTCGAGACCAATGCATTGCCTCTTGTGCCGTTTTTTGGTAATCCTTATTCAACTCAAGATAGCTACAAATTGCCTTCACGCCTTCTTGCGCATTGGCGGCGATTAAGTCGCCACACACTCCACCATTTAGCATTTCGGGAAGACATGAAACAGCTGTTGTAATAGGCACACAACCCCAAAACATTGCTTCTGCCACTACCTTAGGCCAGCCTTCACTGCGTGAAAGGAAAACTAAAAAATGACTTTCCTGATAAGCTAGCTTTAATGTTTCTTTATCACAATTCCCATGAAAGCTAACATAAGACTCCATAAGATTTTCATACACAAAATTCTCTAGCACTTGGAGCTCTAATCCGTCTCCATAAAAATGAAGTTCTGGCAACAATCCGATTTCACGCAGTCTAAGGGCAACTTTTAAACTTAACAATGGATTTTTATTCTTTGTGAGACTACCTACAAATATAATCCGAAACTGACTGCTTTTTTTCAACAAACGTAAAGGAACAAGCACTGCTTCTTTTTCAGTATATGAAGCTGTGAAAAATGGTAGTATGTTTTTTGTTTGGTTAGGCCATTGGCCATATACCAATACCTGCATATTTCTCGTAAGAAATAAATTCTTCAGTATTCGTTGCTGCAACCTATAACTCCAAGGTTGCTTGCTCTTCGGATCCCAATTACCGGCATATTTTGCTGTTTTAATTTTACGTGGGAAAAAAACTTGCAGAAAGCAACCTATTAAACCCATATTACCAGGACAGCGTAGATGAATATGATCTGCTCGACGCATGGCTAAAAAAACAGTTATAATAATCCTAGGAAGTACAAATATGGATTTTAAGACACGTGCTAAGGAGGTAAAATCTAACAGTGAAACTTTTGAAAAAATTAAATTTGAATGAAGATATTGCGAATGAATCGGCTCCTTTACTATTTTTGAATGAGGCGCAACAACCTCTACCTCACTGGCATATTTTAACCAGATATTCATTTCCCTCACATAAGGCTCATAAGCAAAATACCCTTCATTGTCGAAGCCATGATTCACATGAGTGATGATAGTAAATTTCAATATTTTTAGTTTCTAATATTAGGTTTGTTCCAGAATAAAGTAAGCCAACCCCATTTCCTTCCTAAGGATTCCGAGAAAGCGTCCAGGTGAGCGGAGGTAAAGAAGCAATTTGAAAAACGTATCAGAAGCAAGATATGTGTTATGCTATGCCATTTTATTTTTTCGATGATATTTGGATTCGGATTTTTAACACGCCAAACATACCAACCATTTCGAACCACCATTTTGCCAAATTGAAAGTGATTGGGCCTACCTAAAGGTTCATGATAATGATTGATTTTTGCATTTGTATTAATAAATAGTGGACCAATTTTAGATACTCGAATTGTAAAGTCCGCATCTTCATACAAGCCATAGCCCTCAAAATACTCAGAAAATTTGACTTCCTCAAAAATGCTCCTCCTGAATGATGATACACCTCCCATCAATTGTTCAACACGATATATTTTACCTGATGGTGGTATAAAGGAGAGACTTCTGCCATGCCCGAATTGGGGCATACAACCTGGTGGGCAATCACTATCCAAAGCAAGTTTTTTCCGTAATACAAATCGGACACTCTCATTTCGAACCCAGCCATCAAATTGAAATTGCGTTATCGCAGTAACACTTTTGTTGGCCTTGCTCCAAACCACCTCATTTTGAATATAACCGCCAACACCTAATGCTTCTGGATAAATACTATATGTTTTAATCAGCTGCTCAAAATAATCAGATTCTAATAACACATCGTCATCCAAAAAACAGACAACGTCAATATCCTTTGCTACCTTGCTAATACCAAAGTTTCTTTGCTTGGTGAGTCCTCTTAATTCAGGTGGTACGAGGAAATAAGTCAACCTTGTGTCTAATCGATGATTTAATAGTTCATAGGTATCCTTATTGGTTGAGCCATCAATAATGATAATTACATCGGGCTGAAGTGTTTGACTCTGCAATGAAACTAGTAGCCCATTAATAGATGAAGGGCGCATGTGGGTGCAGATTATCAAACTAACTTTCACTTCTTGATTTGAAATTTATCGAGTCTATTATTAATCGAATCCTTTTTTTTGATTTCAACATCTTTTGATTCAAGCAAAAGAACTTAACTTAATAAGAAGTTTGTACTTTTAGTTTTTTCGCCCAAAGCATACTCTGATTCCATTGAAGAACAAAAAGCTTGAAGAATTTATGACTATTAAAAGATTTATTTTTGAGCATTAATTTCAGAAATAAAATCGTCTTATAGCCCAAAAGTTGTTTTTCTGAATTATGAAGAAGAAATTTCAATAGAATGGTCGGTGATGGTTTCGGTTGTATCAAATCTTTACTCCAAGCCAAAACCGGTTTGCATCTAAAGCCACCTATCGGTGCCTTTAGATGCAATATGGCTGGATTTGGAACATACAAAACATCCAATCCTTTTGATCTTAGCTGCAGTCCAAAATCATCATCTTCTCCATAACCAAACTCATACCCCATATTAAATTTAAGCCCCACTAAAAGGTTAGCTTTGACAAGCGAGCATCCAGCACCAAAGGTAGGCCACTGTGCAGTTGTTCTTAACTTTTGTTGTTCTATAACCTGCAGGCAAGAAGCCGTAATTACCCCATTACTAAAATCAAGCGATTTTTGCAATATGCCCTCCAAAAAATCATTTTCAACTCGGATATCATCATCCCCGAAAAACACCCAATCACTGCTAACCATTGAAAGGCCAAGATTACGAGCATTGCATACACCTCTTTGATTTATGAACGCATGCTTGATGACAAATGGCCATTTTTGCGAAACTAGAAAAGGCAACTGAGATTCTAACTGACCATCAATAGGCTGTTCAATGATGATAACATTTTTTGGCAGTAGTGTTTGCTCTGAAAGATCAATTAAAAATGCGAATAAATAGTCTTTTCTACCCAAGGTGGGGATTAAAACATCAATTGTTTTTGAGGATAACAGGACTTTGGATTTTTCCAAAACAATGCAATCCAACAAATTTGAATTGATTCGCTTTTGCCTGTAAACTAAACTCGCAATAATTGGCAATAAAGAAAAAATTTTATCGTAAATAAATAAATTCAATGTAAACAATAACAACCAACGGTGCCGGTAATGCTGCGCTATAAATTTAGCATGTTGGAATAATGAGGCCTTGACTATTTCTGCGTTATTCTTTAATACAACCTGACAGAGCGCTGGCTCTGAATAACACATTAACCCAAGAGGCATGAGCATTTTAGCCAAAGAACTTAAAAAATAATTTGCATCGCGATGAAAGAAATCAGAAGGGCTTAAGACATTTAAAACTGAAGCATGAACTAGTCCAATATCTGCACTCATAATCCAAGTTGCCGAGCGCGAACTATGGCTAATTCTTGCAAAAGGACTTTGATCAATATATTCAAGGAGATCCGAAAAATAATAATCCCTGGAGATTGCAAAAGAAAGCATCATCTTATCATGATGAAACAATGTTAGAATCTGTTCGAAGGCAATTTGTGCAAAATACTTTTCTTCGCACCAAATTACAACTTCACCAGGATGTAGTTTCGCCAATTGAAAAAGTGCTTCAGAAAAATTTTCGCTTATACTCTGTTGTTTATTTTGGAAATTCTTATCGAACACTCCAATAACTTTTTGTTTATTATGGACCAGAATTGTCATTTAAGCAACAGCGCGTTGTAAAACTCAATATTTTGATGTGCAACAACGGAGAAATCAAAAACATCCAAAATCTTCTTTTGTGCCGCATCACCAAATTGTTGACGGCGTTCGCTGTTGCGAATAAATTCAATGATACGAGATGCGAATAATTGATGATCTCTTGGATTTACTAGGTATGCACTCTTACAATCATCAAGCATTTCATTTGCCCATCCAATGTTACTTACCACCATAGCTTTTTTTGAAGCCATCGCCTCAAGCCAAGCTAAAGGAAGGGCTTCAGCAAATGATGGAAAGATGCATACCGTTGCATGTTGAATTTCGCTAACGATATTCCCATACGGCACCGCTCCAACTAAGCTCACATTTGCTTTTGCTTCCGCACTAAATTCTGAAGCCATTAAAGCCCATGTAGATGAATTTCCGGAAATTAAATCTGGCGCATCCTTTCCAATAAGCAACAGTTGCGCATTAGGAATCTGTTTAACAACAGCACTAAAAATAGATGGCAATTCTAGCACTCCTTTCTTGCGAATGATTGTACCAAAATATAAGATAGTCGGCTTTTCACAGTTTTGCTCCGTTTTTGAAAAAAACAAAGAAGCATCGACTCCATTGGGGATTATTTTGAAAGGGATTTTCAATCCAAATAATTTATTCGTTGTATCGGCTGTATATTGACTTACCGAAATATGCCCATTCGCCATTGCCAATGCCCTTTTCTCATGATAACGGTTGAACCATTTTACAGGACGATTGTCTAAATGACAGAAGTACGTATCGCTACCATGTAAGCGAATTACAATAGGACAGCTCGTTTGTATAAATGATGTTATTCCTGTCCAATCAGGTGCTTCTACTAAATCTATTTTGCGGTCACTATACAATCGATTAATAACACTTTCGATTTTCTTACGCGTTAGAAACCAAGATAACCCTTTAAACTTTACATTTTCTATTTGCTGAATCAGCACCCCACTATCACTAAAGATATCATCCTTCGTTTGCCCATATACCAATACGCGAACATCGTTTCCTAAACTTGCTAAACTATGCGCCAAGCCCCAAATACTTGTTCCTATGCCTCCAGAGTTCCCTATTAATGGGTGGGGATATTCAGGTGTTAGAAATGCTATTTTCAAATTATTTTTATATACTGTTGAACCATTTTTTCTATTGAAAACCTTGATTCGATGGCATTATTTATATTACCCGAGATAATATGCTTCCCTAAAAAGATGTTTTCTAAAATTGCTGCTAATGCTAAGATATCTTGAGGTTCATAAATAAACCCATTTTCATTATTTGTAATTACTTCTTCATTACCCCCAACTGAAGTGGTAATTACCGGAACATTCGCACTCAAGCTCTCCAAAATAGACATGCTAAAACATTCCATGTGCGTGGGCTGCAATAAATAATCATATTGAGAATAAATTGAATATAAGTTAGGGACACTTCCTTTAAAAACAAAAACAGAATCCAAATCGAGACTATGAATTAACATCGCTAAAGAATCCTTAAATGGTCCTTCTCCATAAATATCAATTTTTAGTTCACTTTTAATCTCATCTGGCAAAATGGATACTGCTTGAATTAAATCCTGAATTCCTTTTGACTCCCTTAAATGACTTGCCACAATAAAAGTGGGTTTGAAATTATTTCTAATACGCCTTTTTAAAAACAAAGCACATTCAATACCATTATAAACAACTATAGTTTTTGAGTTTAAGTATGACCCAAAATCCTTTATAATATGTGCTTCAGTATATTGAGAAACTCCAACAAACAAATCGATATATTGCGAATAAAGTAGACTTTTAACCCTTTTAACAACCATGGTCTTCAAAGAATACCCACCTAAAGGCCTTGGGTTGTGATCAACCACCACAGTTCTAATCTTACATGCCATTTTCACTTTCTTAAAGAATGGCGAACATAATTCCACGAAGTGAGTAATCAACGTATCAAAAGAAGCATTGTGGTTTATATAATCTAAAAACGCAGATTCTAAACTATGTTTATCCGCAGAGACAATATTTAGTTTTTCATATCCTTCATGATTCGCAGAATTCGGGAAAAACCAAATTACATTGTAGCCCGCTTCGTTGCAGGAGGCATCGAAAGTCCAAAAAAAACGATCCATACCACCAACACGTTCTGGCATCAGTCGATAATTACAAACAACAGCTATTTTTTTTCTCAAACGTGAGTCCATTCTAATAAAGCACGCGTTATTCTTGCACTTGTTCCTTCAAGAGAATTACACACTTGAAGTTTCAATAAGTATTCCCGCTTTGCTCGATCTGCATTTGGATTATTATAATAATAATTTATTGACCGGAATAGCTCGTCTTTATTTTTTGCAATTTGCGTAGCCTCACTTTTCACTACATTTATAATATGTGCATAATTCAAAAAACGTTGATCATTGTATAACCCATTTATTCCGTCACCGAACACTGTATTAATGACTGGTTTATCAAACAACATAAAATCTAAACTCATTGTAGATAGCATATTGATGTTTATATCGGTATAGGTTAAAATGCTTCTTAGATCCGTGATATCTTCAATTGAAGGTATACGTTGAGACCAGGCTTCCTGATGGTTTTCTCTAATTTGAATCCACTTAGGGAAATTCCAGCGAATAAGCGGATAAGCAGCAATGAGATCATTAAAACGATATGGGTCTTCCGCAGGCGAGGTTCGAACTAAAAAATTAATCGGCGGAATTCGACCATCGACAATCCCTTGAGCAACAGTCACAATATACAACGCATCATTTTTACTAGTGGAAATATCGCCACAGCTAAAACAGATCGTTTTCAGATTCTCATCAAGATTAAACTTCTCAAAAAAAGCACATTGTGTTGATGCAAAGCGTTCTAAAACATAAGGTTCAAACTGAGGCGTTCCAACTTCTTTGACTGAATCCTCCATTACCGATGGATAAAACTGCATTAGGTCGCTTTTCATTAAAGGATTCCAAACCAAATAATAATCAAAATTACCGGCCATCCTGCCTTTCGAAGCCAGATTGTCCCAGCTAAATATAAAAGTAGCCGTTCTTATTTTTAGAGAATAGGCTTGTGCGATCAGTGGCGCTATATAGGGAGGACGTTGGTGCGTGAAGAACAAAAGTGAGAAATCCTCTTGCTTTAGAATATCATTATAACTTTTTGATATTTTATTGTTTTTAAATGATAGGCACTGTAATTGAAAATAAAACTGAATCCAAAATTCACTATAAAATAAATTCGTAATCAAATAAGCGAGCCGAGTGGCCTTGCCTCGTAAAGATTTCGATTTCGTATTATTTAATTCAAAGTTATCTTGAATGCCAAAATTTCCCTTTCGGTGACGTTGTAAATGTGCAATCTCTTTAAGCTTGCGAAAAAACCAAGTCAATGATGACTCTTCAAAAACCACCAATTCTATCACTTTACAATCTATGTTTTGAAATGCTTCTTTGGCAAGGCAGGATAATACCACCACCTCATCAAATTGGACTTTCGCTTCGTTGATGAAATCACTTAAAATGAAGTTTCTAAAACCTACACCATCTGTGATTACAACGCCTAATTTATTTGACTTTTTCAATAAGTATTTATATTAAAAATGAAATATGTTTTGGATACGTAAATTACCTACTTTACAATTTTAAGTCCAGCACTGACGTGAACCCTTTAAAGCTTAGAGAATAGAGAAGTATGCTGTATCTTAATTGCCAATTTTCACCAATTGCTCCTTCAAATATTTATAGTCGCAATACGCCAAAAGATCTGGCCGATTTAAAGATACTTCTGATTTGCTTTCCTTAAAAGAAAGAAAAAGTTCTAGAATTATTGCAGCTATCTTATCAACATCATTGGCTTCTGCCCAATATGGATATTTTTCGCCCAATAACCTTTTACTTTCACTATAGTAGGGACATAAAAGTAAGATAGGCTTATCAGCAGCAACACAATGTGGAAATTTCCCTGGCAGAAAAGGACTAATTTCGGCAACAGACTCCAAAATAACATTTACTTGTGCTTGGTTTTGAAGCTTCAAGATTTCTTTAAATGCAACTTGCTTATTCACAAAAGATATGTTCTCGCAATCTGCCTTATATTTATTAATGACGGCATCATTTGTTTGCAAAGGACCTATAAAAATTAAAGCAGCATCATTGATTGCATCTGGATGCATACTAAGAAACTTCACAAAGGCCATTAACAAAAACGATGGATCTCGCTGAGGCATCATATTACCCGAATGAAGCATTGTGAATTTACGTCTTAGAATCAACGTTGAGAATTCCGAAGATATGGCCACTTCTTGTGTAAGTTGATGTGGCAGAATTATGCCCGTATCATTAAACGCAGGAAAATAGCTAGTCATCCATGACTTAAGCAACATACTAGGAAATGCCGAATATTTAGCTTTTTGCGACAACTTAAGAAAAAATTCTTCTTTCTTTCTAAAGCCAGGCTGAACAAAATTATAAGGACGCGGATAAAAATGAAACGGATAAGGATCATGAATATAAGCCATCCATTTTTCATGATACTCTGGCATTTTCAGTAAGGCGTAATGTGGGCGAAAGCTTGAACCTTGACTAAGTGAAATGAGGAGGTCAACATTTTCTATGTTTTCATTTCTTATTGACCTAACAATGCTATTACAATCATTAAAAAAGGTGAACGAAAAACCAAAGAGACCTTCAAGCCAATGATGCATATTAAACTTCAACATCCTTGTCAAAATCCTTTGTGACCGACTTAAAAAGTAAAAAAATGTAAACTTTGTTTCAGGTATAGAAACAACTTCTATCCCTTTCAAAACAATATCTTTACGGGTATAGTGTAATACCCGAACGTTAAAACCCGCTCTATAAAAATTCATTATTAGGGCTTGGTTTGCCTTGGCGCCGCTGCTAGCATCCACATCTAAATTTTCGGCAACAACAAGAATGTTTTTCAATGACATGACTATAAAAGCTGGTTACGGATTCATTTCAAGTAAATAATCTACAATTTTATTTGCAGCGTCACCATTACCATAAGGGGAAATTGTCACAGCGCGTTTAAAGAAGTACAACTCATCTTGAAGAAGCCGATTCGCTTCTTCAAGGATAGCTTCACCGTTGGTTCCTACCAGGACGGCGGCTCCTGCTTCAATTACTTCCGGACGTTCTGAAGTATTTCTCAATACAATTATGGGCTTGCCTAAAACAGGCGCTTCCTCCTGTACTCCACCAGAGTCAGTAATTATAAATTTAGAACCTTGCATAAGCCAAACGAAAGTTGGGTAACTCACAGGTGCTATTAGATGTACATTATCAACATCACCAAGGATTGCCATCACAGTCTTTTGCACATTAGGGTTCAAATGGACTGGATAAATTATCTGAACCTTGTTTTGTTTCGTGATTTCCTTCAAGGAGTTACAAATATTTAAAAAGCCGTCTCCGAAGTTTTCCCTTCTATGACCTGTAACAAGTATGAATGGTAAATTTGAATCTATCGTTTTTTTAATTTTAATTATTTCATCATTTTCATAGCCTGTCTTAATTTTTTCAATAGTTAGTAACAATGAGTCTATAACGGTGTTGCCGACTAGTAAAATTTTAGCAAGATGTATTCCTTCATTAATTAAGTTTTTTGTAGCCTTCTCTGTTGGTGCAAAATGAAAATCGGCCATGCGCGCTGTAACTTGTCGATTCATCTCCTCGGGGAAGGGTGATTTTAAATCTAACGTTCGCAAACCCGCCTCAATGTGCGCTATTTTTATTTGAAGATTAAAGGCGGCAATAGCGCATATCATAGACGTTGTAGTGTCGCCATGAACGAATACCAAATCTGGCTCCCATTTACAATAAACTTCATTAATAGCATTAAAAAGCCTCGCTGAAAATTCATTTAAATTTTGATTTGCCTGCATCAAATCCAAATCATAGTGCGGCGTAATTTGATAAAACGAAAGCACCTGATCCAATAAACCACGGTGTTGCGCGGTGACACAAACACGAAAATCGATTTCCGTGTGCGATTCCATTAACTTCACCAAAGGTGCCATTTTAATTGCTTCAGGGCGCGTGCCGAAAATTACCAGCCACCTTTTTCTATTATGCATCAGCTAAAATAAAATCCAACTTATTTTCAAAATTTTCAAGGCTAAATAATTGACTTCGCATTAACCCTATTTTACGTTTCGCGTTTACTAATATCGGCGCACTGCAATACATTTCTGTTTTTTGAATTAACTCTTGCTTTGTCATCCAAACCTCACCACACTTTCCTGATTCGATTATCTCTAAAGGCCCGCCATTTCCATAAATAAAAGGGATACAACCGAAAGCTAAAGCATCAGCAACGGCTATTCCAAAATGTTCGACATGCTCAGGATTCAAGTCAGAATTAACTTGATAGCCACAAGCATGCCAATAAAACATAGAATCTTCATAAAGATCAATTAACTTGGCCCTCGACACATTCGGATAAAAATCAATGGGATAATTTTCCGAAAGCTGCTTAAGCGAATCAATGTATTGCTCATCCTGAACATAGCCAGCCAATACTAAGCGATAGCCTAGAAGGCCTCGAGCACAAAGCGTTTTAAATGCTTCAATTAATACATCTTGCCGCTTAGCTCGATTGGAATTAACGAACCTACCCACCGTGAGTATAATCTTGTTTTTTTTGCCATCCCAACTATTCTTAGATAACATTGTTGGTGGATAAAGCACCTCCGCTTTAACATTCCAATACTTTTTTATAGCTTGTGCAGTAAAAATTGAGTTACAAACTATGTGCCGAATTCGTGTTAACTTTAATTTATCTAACCAATTTAAATTATTTTTAAATGGAAAATCAACAAGGAGTATTGCATTCGAGTTGAGGGTAAAAGAAGGGATATAGTTGCTTTTAAAAAGCACTACTTGATAGTTATTTCTTTCCTTTAATATACGGCCTAGTATTGCAAGCCATCTGTTTGTATTACCTACTTGATTTTCATTTTCAGGCCAATCGAGGATAAAGCCATTTTCACTTAAATAGTGGGTCACCGCATCCAAATAAGTAAAGCCCCCACCCTCCCCTTGTTCCTTAGCATTAGCGTATATTAAACATCGTTTATCTACCATTTTTTTAATAATGAACACTCCGATTAGTGTGGACTTGAGATAAGTTTAAAAATGTTATTATTTCCCAAATATTGATATTCTAATTTTAAATACGACGTAGCGCTTTTCTAACGTTGTAATAAGCCCTTTGTATGAGAAAGAGTGAATAGAGAAAACTTGCGATAAAAACCCCATTTGACTTCCTGAGGAATAAGTATCGGCTACGCATAATTTCCTTGTTTAAATAATTGTTATCCAAAGTTGAAATTGATTGGCCGCCAAGATGAACAATTTTTAGCTGAGGTAAAATCACAGAATCATAACCAGCCTTTTTATATCTATAACACAATTCCATATCTTCATAATACATAAAAAAGTCGGGGTCAAAAAAAGACAACTCTTTAATCACGTGTCGTTTTATCATAATTGCAGCAGCAGTTAAATAATTAACCGCAGTGGGTTTTGTAAAACTACAATACAAAGACGTTGCCAAATGCTTATGAAAGAAATCAGTGGAACAATGATATAACCCTAAGTCGTAAAATGCTCTCTGAGGAGTATAAAAGTTACCAAAGGAAATATTGATATTACAATCTTCGGTTAGCAAACATCCACCTACACAAGCGACTTGACTGTTCTCATTTAGAAAATCCATCATAGCTAGAATTGTGGTTTCATCCAACAAATAGGCATCAGAATTTAACAAAAAAACAAAATCTCCAATCGACTTATCAAAACCAAAGTTATTAGCGCGACCAAAACCAACATTGTTTCCTAAAGGCCAATAATAAACATGTGGAATCAGATTTAGTTTTGAACGAAACTCGGTATTAGTAGAGCTATTATCAACAACAATTACTTCAAAACGAATTGCCTGGCAATTTTCAAGAATCGAAGCAATCGCCTTTATTACAAGTTCTTCGGTATTAAAGTTAACAATTATAAACGATACTAATATTTCCGATTTTATCATTGTGAATCGAGAATGAAACGCTATTAATTAAGCTATCTAGAGAATATCAACTTAATAAACCTTATTGCAATCCGTTTTCTACTTGATAGAATAGCTGATGCTTGACTATTACTTTCGAGTAATAAACTATAGTTTTTAAGAAAAAAGAAAATGTGTTTTTTGGCAACATATTCTTCAGTGTATTTTCGTTCTTCATAATTAATACTTCGAACCATAGAATTAGCCCTTATTCGATAATAGAAACAAACCCTATCTATAAATTTAACCTCCCCTCCATCTTTTAAAATAGCGATCCAGAATTCCCAATCTTCTAAACCATATTTCATGTTTGTGTCGTAACCACCAACCCTTTCCCAATCGGACCTTCGAAATAGCGCAGAACAGTGAATCATATTGCTTCTTGCTAAATTAAGCAACGAGAATGTTGGCAATTTCCAAATGCCTGATTCAACGCCAAACTTATATCCTTTAGCATAAACCAACTTTACCAAATCTGATTTCTCCATAAGCTTCAACGCAATCTGAATATAATCATCTGAAATCCTATCGTCGGCATCTAAAGGCAAGACAAAAGCACCATTAGCATGCTTAATGCCATTATTTCTGGCCATAGCGAGCCCACCATTTAAGGTTGTTGTCAATTTAAACCGAGCATCTTTTTTAATCCACACCATCGCGATTTCTTCCGTTGAATCTGAAGAGCCATCATTTACAATTATACACTCCCAATTTGAATGTGATTGGTTAAAAACAGAATTAAGTGCGTCATTAAGAAACTGACCTTGATTGTAACACGGAACGATAATAGATACTAATGTCAATTTGAAACAATTTTATTAATTCGCAAAAAAAGCAACTGCAATTTACTTTTGATTTTTTGGCTTGGGTGAAACAACCCATGTATTTTCAACTCGAAAAAAAAGAGCACCGGGATAAAACTGCGGTATTTTAATGTTGTGAAAAATGCAATACACTGAATGTCAATTTCACCAACTAGCTCAGAGTTTAAATAATACAAGTTTCGAAGTTTTCTAAGCAACATTAATCTTTCTATTTTGCTGCAAATTTGAGTATCGTTAAACCAAGCTATCAAAAGCTCACATTCCATTATACCCTTATTAATATTCGATTCTTGTGTATTATGAATTCGATATTTATACAACGATTTGTTATACATTGCCAACATACCTCCAGCATTAATAACCTTCGACCACATAAATTGGTCAGCCGCGCGACCAACATTAAAGTCCATTTTAATCTTATTTTGAGTAAAAAAATCCTTCCGCATAATTACGGTCGGACATGGAATAGACTCGCCTTTAAGATAATGCGAAACAAAACTTGATTTTATCTCCAATATACTATCCTCCTCCTTTTTAAAGAAATCACCTGTTAAAACCGAATTCTCATTGATATAGGCCATATTACAACCTAACCCAATAATTTCAGTGTTGACTAAAATAGGCAACATACGTTCTAAGAAGTCCGCGTTCATTATATCGTCATCATGCGTAATAAGAAGCCATGGGCGTGTTAATTTACTAAAAGGAACATTGTAAAATTCGATATCATTCGTTGGATTTGTTTCTAAAACAATTCTTTCATCTTGATAGTAACTAATGAGCTTTTGGGTTTCAATATCTGATCCATTATCACAAATAAGTAGTTCAAAATCTACAAATGTTTGCGACAAAACAGCCTCAATGGCTTCCTTTAAATATAGCGGTCTATTGTAGGTAATTATAGCAACTGTTATCAATTTAGAAACGCTTAATTTGTTGAAAAAAGGCACATCACGTAAGTGGAAAAACTACAATTTTGAGGTCATCCACGCCATCCTAGGCCTTATTAAACCAACCCAACCGCCATGAAACTCTTGACGCATTTCACCAGTTTCTGAAACAGAAAACAATAATATCTCCTTTGCAATTGCCATTTTAGAGGCGTTCTCCGGCACCAAAAAACAACTGACTTTATAATTTGCGTCGTTAAGAAAAAAAGCAGGGATGGAGCATATGGACTTATAGTTGCCTTTTGAAAGTGGCATACTGAAAAATGGATCTTTATTTAAATTTGCAGATGTGCCATTAAATGTTGCTAAAATGGTGGTACCTAAATTATCGAGTAGATGAATGCTGGGATGGATGATTTCGTTGTCTCTTAACACCTCATACTCTATCTCAATCTTTATCTCCTCATTAATGCTAAAGCTATTCGTAATTCCTGAATTTCCCGAAGTGCGTATTGTTTTAAATTTAGCCCATTCATATGCTTGATTTAAAATAATTTCATGCTCCATATACTCAGACTTACCAATTCCGCTCAAATTTATATACCTATTAACAATAGTGCCAGTTTCACCCAATGCAGCTATGCTTCCATTCTGTAACAATATAGACTTGCGGCACAATGCGATAATAGAAGCCATTGAATGACTGACAAACAAAACCGTTCTTCCTTCGCCTTTGCTAATTGCGCCCATTTTACCCAAACATTTCTTTTGAAAATCTGCATCACCGACGGCCAACACCTCATCGACTATTAATATTTCACTTTCTAAATGAGCTGCCACAGCAAATGCTAATCTGACATACATTCCACTGCTATAGCGCTTTACAGGGGTATCAATATAACGCTCTACGCCACTAAAATCAACTATCGCGTCAAAAGTGCGATCAATCTCTTTCTTTCTCATACCTAAAATTGCACCATTAAGATATATATTTTCCCTCCCTGTTAATTCGGGATGAAAGCCTGTACCCACCTCCAATAAACTAGCTACCCTTCCTTTAATATTAACTCTACCAGTAGTAGGACTTGTTACTCTTGACAGAATCTTTAACAAGGTGCTCTTGCCGGCTCCATTGCGGCCTATTATACCCACGGCATCCCCTTGCTCAATTTCGAAGTTAATGTCCTTCAAACTATAAACCCAATCTTGAGATGACTTAGAATCACGAGTGTTCACCTCGCCAATTTTCAGAAAGGGATCTTCTTTACCCATTACCTTGGTAACCCACCATCGCTCAACATCTTTAGATAAAGTCTTGGTTCCAAACTGACCAAGCTGATAAATTTTTGACAAATTCTCAACCTGTATTGCGCTACTCATAAATGGAAAGATGGCTTTTTATTATATTGTAAATTTCTAACATTTCAACTTTTCATTGCGATATAAAACTTACATTTAACGTAATTTAAGTAATTGTTTTATTCCATCGCGATTCTACAAAACATCAAATGGTATCGACAAAATTGCGTTCCGTTCGATTAAAAACAAGAACTCCGATGATAAGACATATAAGTGTTAGGAAAGTGGAGTAACATATACTCCACAACGTGAGCTCCCCTTTTCCTAAAAATGCAAAACGGAAGGCTTCAATAATAGATGTCATTGGATTTAGTGCAATAATATCTTTATAACGTTCAGGAGCTGAACTTAATGGATAAATAACTGTGGTGGCATACATTAATAGTTGCATACCGAAGGCAATTAAAAAGGTTAAGTCCTTATATTTAGTGGTGAGTGATGTGATAATTAATCCAAGCCCTAACCCTAACAATGCCATTATAGATACGAGCAAGGGGAAAAGCCCAAGAGCCCAGGTAATATGAAAATCGGCACCCTTCAATCCAAAATAAAGCATTGTAAAAAGAAGTAATAACATTTGCACTCCGAAACGAACCAAATTGCTAACAATAATACTCAATGGCATTATTAAACGAGGGAAATATACTTTTCCAAAAATACCGGCATTCGCGGCAAACACATTGCTAGTTTTGGTTATACAATCCGAAAAATAGTTCCATGCAGTTATACCTGTTAAGTAAAATAAAAATTGAGGCAATCCATCAGTACTCATATGGGCAAGATTGCCAAAGACAAAAACAAAAACAAGCGTAGTGAAAATTGGTTGTATAAAAAACCATGCCGGACCCAATATTGTTTGCTTGTAAAAACTTACAAAGTCGCGCTTTACAAACATGGCGAGAAGATCGCGATAACGCCATAATTCTCGAAAATTAAGTACAAACAACGATTGCGTTGGTTCGATAACTAAATCCCATTCCACTTTACTTTCTTCCATAAAAACTACAGATTAAATATCTTTAAATACCTTTTGTTTGGATATAGCCCAAAAGGATTCTTTATTCAAAATCCCGATAAACTTTATATCACTTTCGCCGGCACCGAAATGTTGAGAATATGCAAGCTTTGGCGAATTAATCGCCTTTTGAATTGAGGAACTAATACTAAAGATGTCATAATTGCAGTTAAGAATTTCGGTATTTAAAGAGCGATTGTTTTGCCGAGTGCCAATGTTTACACTTGGAATGCCATAGTAAGGCGCCTCGCGAATTCCAGCACTCGAATTTCCAATTATAAATTTAGCATATTTTAGTAGGACCAAAAAATACTCGAAACGTACGGATGGGAAAATTCGAATCTTTGAATTCAACATTGTTTTATCGTAAACGCTTAGTATTTCTGACGAGCCTAAGTCGTTATTGGGATAAATCAGGATATAGTTTAGGTTGCTATCTAACAAAGATTTTGAGAAGTTTTCTGCATAGTTTCTAATCTGTTTCACCTCGGTGGTAACAGGATGAAACATAGCTACGGCATAATCTGAAAATGGTATTTCATAATATCGTTTCACCTCTTCAATTTTCGGAAGATGCTCGGAGAACATAATGTCAATGTCAGGAGAGCCAATGCTATATACCGACGATTCCATTTCGCCCATTTGAATAAGCCTCCTTCCTGCCTGGTCGTTGGACACAAAATGGATGTGTGACAATTTACTTACCGAATGGCGTATTAATTCATCGATGGTTCCAGATACCTCTCCGCCTTCGATATGCCCTACTAAAATATTATTCAACGCACCCACAATAGCACCCGCCAATGCCTCTACCCTGTCGCCGTGTACAATAATTAGATCCGGTTGATTTTCCTTTACAAAAGCTGAAAAACCTTCGATCGTTTTGGCGAGCGTAAGATCCATGGTTTCTTCTGACGTAAAATTGATAAATCGATAAATGTTGGGGAAACCACATTTTACAATCTCGTTTACAGTATACCCATATTTATGATGCATGTGCATTCCTGTGGCAAAAATTGAAACTTCATAGTTTGAGTTAGACTGTGTTATTTCAATCAGTGATTTCAGCTTACCAAAATCAGCACGAGTACCAGTAAGAAAAACAATTTTTTTACCCATCAACAAAATGACTCCAATCAACAAATTGATCGTTGCCTAAGTCGGCACATGAAATTTTGCCGAGTACCCTTTCGAAATCGACCGCTTTGATTGGTCCGGTACCAGGCCTTTTTACCCAAATATTATCTTTGGTGAAGTGCTCACCCGCTTTTACATTTTTAATTGTCACTACCGTTGCAAAGGCAAAATCCATGGTCACCTGTTCTTCTTTTGCAGGCTCCTTTATCCCACCCCGCATCGCCTTCATTATTTTACTTTGTTCAATTAAATCTCGACATGCTTGTTCATCCATCGAACAAATGATATCTGGACCTTCACGCTTCATGGTATCCGTAAAATGACGCTCAAGTATTGAAGCTCCCAAGGCCACCGCACCCAAACAGGCCAGATTATTTAACGTGTGATCGCTAAGTCCGTAAGGCACTTCTGGAAAAGCAACGGCTAGCTCTTGCATCGCTCCAAGTCGCACTAGGTGATTGGGTGTAGGATATAAATTTGTGGTGTGTAATAATGCAAAGGGCGTATTATGTTTATTGAAAATGGCCACTGCTTTCGCCACGCTTTCAATGGTATTCATTCCCGTGCTCAATAATATTGGCTTGCCAAAAGCAGCAATATGTTCGAGTAACGGATAATTATTACATTCTCCACTACCAATTTTATAAGCCGGCACATCAAATGAATGCAAACGATTTGCTGCTGCGCGTGAAAAGGGTGTACTTATAAAAATTGCTCCTTGAGATTCCACATAGTTCTTTAACTCCAATTCATCGGCCGTATTTAAGGCACATTGAGACATTATCTCATAAATTGATATATCCGCATTGCCAGGAATTACATTTTTTGCGGCCCCACTCATTTCATCTTCAACAATATGCGTTTGGTGTTTAATAACCTCAGCACCAGCACGCAGAGCTGCATCTACCATGACTTTCGCCGTTTGTAATGACCCATTATGATTAATTCCAAGTTCGGCAATGACAAGCGGATCATAGTCAGCACCAATTTTACGATGCGCTATTTGAATAAAAGGAGCCATATTTTATGAATTAAACTTATTGCTTTTCGTGCTTATGAAAGAGATACGATGCATATTCGAAATCGTCTAAGGTATCGATATCGATTGTTGATTCCCATCCATCGATAACGAAAGGGAATGCTTGTGGTGTGAATATTAGTCCTTGATTAATTACTTCCTTTTTAACAATATAGACTAACCCATTTTCAAAGTAACAAGCCGAAAGGTCCTGACTACGTTGTTCAAATTCATAGTTTAAAGGATAAAACATATTGTTCCGAATTTCACCCAATTTCCTTTTCACTGTACTAACAGTAAATAAGCTATCGCATAGTGATTCTTCGAATTTGTTGATACAGTTATCCAAGAGTTCGGCAGGTCGAAATGGGCTTGTAGTTTGCAATAATACAACAGCATCGAATGCGACATTTAACAATGCTATTTCTTCAACTGCATGACGCAAAGAGTCGCTTGACTTCGCCTTATCATTAGATAATGTTTCGTTACGCATAATAACTTTTGCACCATAGCCTTTAGCAACATCGGCAATTGCTTCATCATCGGTAGAAACAAAAACTGCCTGAATTGCATTGCATTGTTGCGCATATTCTATAGAATGTGCAAGTAAAGGCTTGCCAATAAGCGACAATGTATTTTTATTTAGTAAGCGCTTGCTGCCCGCCCGAGCAAGAATAACAACAATATACTTTAGATTGTTAATGATGTGCGATTGTTTTGATTGTTGAAAAATTTTAATACTCCTGCTGGTACCACTCTACACTTTTTCGTAACCCTTCTTCTACATCAATGTGCGGAATATATTCAAGATTGACCTTCGCAAGTGATATGTCCGCCAAACTATGTAAAATATCTCCAGGCCTCTGGGCCTTATATACTGCAATGGCATTAGAATTGGTCAACTCTTTAATATGATTCCAAATTTGAGTTAATGTGGTGGTATGGCCACATGCAATATTGTATACCTTGCCAAATGCCTTGCGATTATCCGTTGTAAGAGCATTTAAATTTGCATTAACTACATTTTCAATATAGGTAAAATCTCGTGTGATAGAACCGTCACCATAGATTTTGGGTGAGCTATTATTGAGTGCTGCCTTAAAAAACAATGGTATGACCGCCGCATAGTTTCCATTGGGGTCTTGCTTTGGGCCGAATACATTAAAATAACGCAACCCGATGACTTCCATTCCATAGTTGAGGTGATAATTATTCGCGTAGAGCTCATTCGTTTTTTTTGTAACAGCATAAGGTGAAAGCAATTCACCCACATGATCTTCAACCTTGGGCGAGTAACTAGCATCGCCATAAACACTCGATGATGAAGCATAAACGAAGCGTCTAATACCTTGCAATCGCGCTGCATCAAGCATATTAAAAAAACCATCAACGTTTACCGCATGTGTAGCTTGTGGGTTAACAATACTTCGTGGAACACTGCCAAGCGCAGCTTGATGGCAAACCACATCTGCTAAAGCACAAGCATCTTTGCACGTTTTACAATCGGTAATATCTCCAAAAATGAAGTTGAATTTGGAATGTTTCAGATACGACATTATATTTTTCTCGAAACCTGTACTAAAATTATCGAGCACAATGACCTGTGTGACATCCTCCCTTTTCAAGAGGGCCTCCACGATATTACTGCCAATAAATCCGGCGCCACCGGTAACTAAAACTCTCATGATATTACAAAGCAAAGCCACGTCAGTCACATAAACAACTACAGACTAACAATAAAAATACAAAGTTAATATTTTAAAATAATATTACAATGTTAATTTAGGCATTTTGGCGAGCTAACGGCGGTTCAAGTTTCTTAAATGAGATGGTTAGCCTGAGATTTAACTTTCATAAATAAAAAATGCGCTCAAAATGATACAATTTTCTTATCATTGAATGCTCAAACAGCTATGCTTCGAATACTTTCTTTTTTGTTTTTTACACCCATGTTGTGCTTCGGACAGCTTGGTGGACAAGGCGTTTTTAAGTTCTTAAATACATCGCCAAACGCTCGAAGTGTAGCCTATGGAGGCACTACATTGGTTACTTGGGCAAACGACCTAAATGTTGGATTTCAAAATCCCGCATTACTTCAAGCCACGATGAATGGCCAAGCAACATTAAACTATATTCATCTGCCAGCGGGCATCTCGGCCGGCTCAACAGCATATGCTTGGCACAAAGACAGTGTCGGCACTTTTCTTTTTGGCATGCAGTATTATAATTATGGAAACTTCACACGTGCAGATGCCACCGGCGAAAAGCAAGGCACCTTCTCGGCAGCAGACTATAGCTTCCAGTTAGGCTATAATAAACATTTGAAGCACTGGAATTTTGGCACAAATTTGAAGTTTATTTATAGCAGTATCGAAAGTTATCAATCTACAGGTATTGCGGCAGATTTTGCCGCCACCTATCATCATTCCGATACGTCGCGATTTGTGGCATCTTTCTTAATTCGAAACTTAGGATATCAACTTTCGCGCTATGCAAAGAATCAAGAATCATTACCCTGTCAGATTCAGATAGGGATTAGCAAGCAGCTTGCCCACATGCCGTTTCGTTATTTCTTGGTGGCGAACAACCTGCAAAAGTTTAATATCACCTACATCGATTCTAATGCATCTGGAACCACAATTAACCTAACCACCAATGAACCCAATATTCTGGTTCCAACCTTTCCAGAAAAATTAATGCGTCATATTGTTTTTGGAGGTGAATTTCTATTCACCAAAAACTTCAACATACGATTTGGCTATAACTATCAGCGAAGAAAAGAACTGATACTCGGCGGTGATGGACTTTCAAAAAAGGGCATGGCCGGCTTCTCTTGGGGTATCGGAATAAAAGTAAGTAAATTTCAATTTAGCTATGGTGGCGCATTTTTTATTCCAGGTGTTTCTAATAATAATTTTAGTCTTGTAACACAATTAAGAGACTGGAAATTAAAAAAATAGAATTCAATTTTACTTAGCTTCATCTTAAAAAAAATCGTCTAATCCGAAAATTTATAATATCTTCGCAACGGGTCCGATACGACCAGCTCCTTATGAACTCCCCCAGGGTAGGAATACAGCAAGGGTAGTAGGTTGTAGCGGTGCGATATTGGACCTTTTTAATTGAACTAACTTTGCGTTCGCAATTCTTTTATAAATTCACTCATTTCCTGTTCCATCATTTCTTTGGTCTTTACCGTGTAATGTATTTTGCATTTAAAAAAAATCAAGATCATCAAATAGTTAAACTTTTTAATAGCATCATTAAACCCGGCGACACAATAGTTGATGTCGGCGCGAACATCGGTTTTTATTCCCTGATGTTTTCTAAATTGGTTGGAATTCAAGGCAAGGTTTATAGCTTTGAACCCGACACCTATAATTTCAAGCGACTACATCAAGCAACCAAAAGCCACAAGAATATACTAATAAAAAATGCCGCTGTGGGGGGCCATTCCGGATCACTTGAGTTTTACACCTCTGCAAATAAAAATGTAGATCATCGTGCCTATGCACCTGATACGTATGCTTCGAAATATCAGGTAGATTGCTTATGCCTCGACGATTTCATCTTGCACGCAAATTTCCTAAAGGTAGATGTTCAAGGCTTTGAAATGGCGGTTTACCGTGGTGCGAAGAAGCTGCTTGAGTCCAACCCGAATATCCAAATAATTTCTGAATTTTGGCCATATGGACTGCAAAAAGCAGGATCAAGCAAGGAAGAATTTTTTGATTTCTTTGAAAGAATCGGGTTTACCATTTTATTGCTTCATAAAGGACATCAAACCGTTATCGAACGAAGTATGCTCATTGAATTTAAAGTTCAGGAAGACACCTACTACAATGTTTTAATCTGCAAAAAAAGAGATGAAAACTAAATACCACTCTGGGTTATTATATGTGATTTAGACTTTGCAATTGTTTATACTACCTTTTGCACTCTTAGTTTTCTCTCTACCATCGAGACATCTTGAATTTTAACTCTCTAATGGTTGCAATGTGCGCCCCATATTTGTTACCTTTGCTGCTGCTATGGCTAACGACAGTAACCGAAAAATCATTATTAAAACACCTGAGCAAATTGCTGGTATTCGCGAGAGTGGGAAATTGGCGGCCTCAACACTGGCCTATCTTAAACCCTTGGTGCAACCGGGAATAACAACTGCTTATTTGGATAAAAAATGCAAAGAGTTTATCTTCGATCATCAAGCCCTTCCTGCCACGCTTCATTACCATTCTTTTCCATCTTCTTGCTGCACTAGTATCAATGATGTGGTATGTCATGGTATTCCCGACAATAAAACAGTGCTAAGAGATGGAGATATTTTAAATATTGATGTAACAACGATCTATAATGGTTATTTTGGCGACACCTGCACTATGTTTAAAGTTGGAGAAGTTAGTGCCTACGCCAGCAACTTAATGAAGGTAGCCAAATGCTGCTTGGATGAAGGACTAAAACAATGTTATAATGGCAATCGCCTTAGTAATATTGGCAAAGCAATTGAAAAACACGCACGAGCCAACGGATGTAGCGTTGTTTTTGAGTTTTGCGGTCATGGCGTTGGACTAAGTTTTCATGAGGAGCCCGAGGTTTGCCATAATAGTGAAACCCATCGCGACTATACTTTGAAACCAGGCATGGTATTTACTGTGGAGCCCATGATTAATGCAGGTAAAGCAAGAACAAAAATTGACAAGTGGGACAATTGGACCGCGCGAACTATTGATGGTAAGCTTTCTGCACAATATGAGCATACACTATGCATCACCGAATCGGGTGGGCCGGAAATCCTAACGCTAGAGATGGAAGACTTGGTGGAGTTTTAAAATATTAACTTCACATCGATTTATTCTCCAAAATTTCTTTTCTTTTAACATTCAATTGGTCATTAAAGCAGTCGCAAAGTTGTTTTTTTAGTACATTCGCCGTTTATAAAATAATGGATTTAAATTTCCGTCAGCTAATTCTGCTTGCCGCCACGCTATTTACTAATTTCTTGTTTTCTCAAACTGGAGAATTACGTGGTTTTATATATGATACCGACAATGGTGAAACCTTGCCCTTTTCCAATGTTATCCTAATTAACACCAAGCTCAACACCCTTAGTGACCTGAACGGGTTATACAACTTCAATAAAATTGCAGAAGGCGAGTATCAAATTAAAGTTTTTGCTATTGGCTACGATTCAGTTCAGCAGAGCGTTCTAATAAAATCAGGAAGAATCACCTCAAAGAATTTTTACCTCAAACCAAAGCTATACGAGCTGGTAGATGTAGAGGTAAAAGCAGACAAGCAACGTAAAAAGACAGACCCAAGCGTGTCCGTAAATAAAATCACACCCAAAGAACTTAAAATGTTACCTACTGTGGCTGGCGAACCCGACTTAGCCCAATACCTCCAAGTGCTTCCTGGTGTAGTTTTTACTGGTGATCAAGGTGGTCAGCTTTATATTAGAGGAGGGTCACCGGTACAGAATAAAGTAATGTTGGATGGCATGATTATTTATAATCCTTTTCACTCCATTGGTTTGTTCTCAGTTTTTGAAAGCGACATTATTAAAAACGTAGATGTGTATTCTGCTGGATTTAATGTGCAATATGGTGGTCGTGTTTCGGCAGTCATTGATGTTACCTCTCGTGATGGGAACAAAAAAAAGCTGTCTGGTAAAATTGGAGTAAATCCGTTCTCCTCGAAAATAATTTTAGAAGGTCCGCTCAAAAAATTCAAGGAAAACAGCACCTCCAGTTCCTTCTTAGTTTCATATAAAAACTCATACCTTGATAAGTCATCGCCTATCTTATATCCATACATAAAAGCCACTTTACCATATTCATTTCAAGATGCTTATGGGAAACTAGCTTTCAACTCGAATAATGGCAGTAAATTTAATGTTTTTGGATTTTCTTTCAACGATGCGGTCAACTATCCCGGATCCACGGCATATAAATGGAAGTCCAATGGCTTTGGTTCCAACTTCCTATTGATACCCGATGGTTCACCAACAGTTGTGAATGGCGTTTTCGCTTATTCACAATATGGCATCACCCAAACAGAATTAGATAGTAAGCCTCGCTCGAGTAAAATCAGCAACTTTAACACAGCATTGAACTTCACCTCATATAATGGCAAAAATGAATGGAAATATGGCATCGAAATTAATGGTATAAGTACTAATTACGAGATTTACAATGACCTTAATCGCAAAATTGATGAAGACCAATATACAATGGAGCTGAGTGGCTTTGCTAAATATCGCTATGTGACCGAAAAAATTGTATTAGAACCTGGTCTTCGGCTAATGCGTTATTCTTCGCTTGGCGTTCAAACGTTAGAACCACGCATTGCGTTAAAATACATTATCAATCCAAGATTCCGTTTCAAAGCGAGTGCCGGCTATTATTCTCAAAACCTAATGAGTGCTGTTAGCGATAAAGACGTCGTGAATTTATTTTATGGATTCTTATCTGGTCCGGATGATTTGCCATCTGAATTCAACGGAAAAAAAGTAAAAAACGCATTGCAGAAATCGCGTCATGCTGTAGCAGGATTTGAAATAAGTGTAACCGAAAATTCAGACATTAACATCGAAACATTTGTAAAGCGTTTTGATCAAATCACCAATGTTAATAGGGATAAAATTTTTGATGATAACGACCTCAATGCCTCTCGTCCTGCATATCAGCGGATCGACTATATTATTGAGGAAGGCAGTGCTAGTGGCTTTGATGTTACCTACAAATACGACAACAAACATGTATATCTTTGGATGGTTTATAGTTATGTGAACGTGTGGCGTTATGATGGAGTTCGAAAATACTTGCCTCATTTTGACAGAAGACATACAGTGAATTTAGTAGGATCGTATCATTTTGGAAAGAAAATAAAACAAGAATTTAATGCCCGTTGGAGTTTGGGTTCAGGATTCCCTTTCACCGAGACACAAGCCTTTTTTGAATACCTTCCGATGACCAACGGTGTGAGTTCAAATTATACCACCGCCAATGGCAAGTTAGGGATAATTTATGCTGATTTGAATTTAGGCAGACTGCCCTGGTTTCATCGCATGGATGTTTCTTATCAACTAACGTATAAATTAAAGAATAAAGATGAATTGCATGTAACTGCTGGCGTAACCAACGTATACAATAGAGACAATATATTTTATTTCGACCGAGTAAATTACAAACGTGTAAACCAACTTCCCGTATTACCTTCTTTGGGGATTACCTACCAGTTTTAATAGCATCAGTTTTTAACGACAATCTCTTTATTCTTCGTCGCGTATATCTTTACCTGTTAAATCAAGAAACACATCTTCTAGATTCGCTTCCTTCACTTGCTTATCACGTTTAAACCCTTTTGCAATTAAATTGTCGATGAGCTGATCAGGGGTATCGATGGCGATAATCCTTCCTGCGTCCATTACACCAACACGGTCACAAAGTTGTTCAGCCTCATCCATATAATGCGTTGTAATAATGACAGTAGAACCATTACTACGTATTTCACGAATTAGATCCCAAAGATTTCGACGGGCTTGAGGATCGAGTCCTGTTGTAGGTTCATCGAGAAAAATTATTTGAGGTGTGTTAATTAAGGTAGTAGCAATACTAAATCGTTGTTTTTGGCCACCACTCATTTCTTTAAACTTACTCTTGGCCTTGTCGCGTAAATTCACTTTATCTAGTACAGTATACGGATCAATCTTCTTGTTGTATAGCCCCGCAAATAAATCCAAAATCTCTAGTAAGTTTATATTCGGATAATATCCTGACGACTGCAATTGAACTCCGATTATCTTTTTTATTTCTGATGGATCTTTATCTACAGAAAAACCTTTAATTGATACCACACCTGAAGTTTTTTCTTTTAATGTTTCTAAAATTTCTAGTGTTGTGGTTTTACCTGCGCCATTGGGGCCAAGCAAGCCGAAAATTTCACCTTCTTTCACATCAAAACTAATATCATTGACGGCAATAAAAGCGCCATACTTTTTTACCAGATTTCTTACCGAGATGATTGTGTTGCTCATGGAGCAAATGTAAGGATACCGATTGGAAATCTCAAGACATTAGAGGGCTTAGTGGCTAAAGATATGTTACGGCTTAATATCATAAACCGCTCTTGTTGTGAAATTAAAAACAAGTGCAGGTAAGTTTTAAAATCAACTCAAGACACCTAATTTTCCAAAGATTTAACATTTTATACAGATAAAATAGACCAAGCATTCTACGCAATTCTACTGAAAAATAGCTATTCTTGCGTTATGGAATACAATCAAGCAAGAGCAATGCTCGCTATTACCAAAGCGAGTTTAAGATCCCAGCTCAAAAACCCAAGCAGCATTGTTTTCGGTGTCTTCTTTCCGATGATATTTATTATCATATTCGGTTATTTGGGAAAAGGAGGAATTGGCAAATATCATGTGGCTATTTCAAAAGAGAGCAACATAAGCAACCCTATATATGATGCACTTATAGCTGACACAGCGTTTGAGGTTACACCCAATTTATCGAAAGATAGTTGTGATGAAATGCTAACAAAAAAAGATATTGTAGCCGTTATTACAATTAATGAAACAGCTCCAGGCCTGCCTATGCTAGTAAAAGTTAGATTTAATGCAGCGCAAGGAAATACAGCAGGAAGCATTATGACGCGCCTTGCGGCTATTGAAAACAAAGACCGTTTAGGCATTTATGCTCAGGGCAATAAAATTGCACAAATTATCCCCGATGTTAGCACAGATAGAACCTATGAAGCAATAGATTTTGTATTGCCCGGCCAACTTGGATTTTCGATATTAAGCCTAGCTATTTTTGGCACCGCCTTCACTTTCTTTTTCTTAAGAAACACATTGGTGTTAAAACGATTTTTCGCAACACCAATTAAGCGACAGTATATCATTTTAGGAGAAGCATTTAGCCGATTATTTTTTCAGGTGATAACCACCTTAATAATACTTTTTGTAGGACATTATGCCTTTAATTTTACACTCGTGAATGGTTGGGTTACGGTGCTAAATATGACCATTGTTTCTTCCCTTGCTTTTTTGGTTTTTATGGGTTTTGGGTTTGTGATTTCCGGATTGGCTAAAACAGAAAGTGTCATTCCGCCATTCGCAAACTTAATTACATTGCCACAATTAATGCTTTCAGGTACATTTTTCCCTATTGAGTCCTTTCCGAAATGGATGCAGCCAATATGCAATATACTTCCATTAACGCACTTAAACGATGCACTGCGCAAAATTGCATATGACGGATATAACCTTATCGAAATATGGCAACCATTAGGAGCATTAATACTTTGGGGTATTATAATTTACTATACAGCCTCAAGAGTTTTCCGTTGGGAATAAGCATACAACCATGCATTTCTAGTTTTCTCAATCTCCATTTTGTAGGTGGAAATAATTGGGCATAAACTAAATTTTAGTTTATTTCAGCTATGAATTAGCGTTAATTAATGCGCCATGGAAAAATGTCATTGCTAGCCAAAGAAAGCCTATTCATAATTTAACAAAGTCGTTGAATTGATAGATTAGACCGGATAATATGGTGAAATCATTAAGTAAACAATCACTCCAGTTACTGTTACATAAAGCCAAATTGGAAATGTAAAACGAACGAGTTTCTTGTGTTTATCGACTTGCATTTGCAAGCCTCTATAAAACGAAAGTAAAATCAACGGAAGCACCGTAGCTGCTAGCACGATATGTGTAATTAAAATGAAGAAGTAAAGGCCTCTAAAAGGAGCATCCTCAGGATAATGCGTGTCTCCAGCTAGCCAATGAAATAAGATATAGCCTACCAAAAAAACACTCGACAAGCCAAACGTAAGCAAGTTGATGTTTTTATGTGCTGAGATGTTTTTCTGTTTGATAAAATAAAGTGACAACAAAAGCAACAAAGAACAAGTGCCATTAATGAATGCGTTGAGTTTGGGAAGGAAGTAAGTCCATGATGGAATTAATTCGGGTTTAGGAAGCACTTGCCTATTTAAAACAACGACTGTAATAAATACGAAAATTGAAATACCTAGAACACTTCTAAATACAAGTTTATCGGTATTCTGTTTGTCTTGAGTTGGAGATTGATTCATGTTATAATGTTATCTGATTTATTTTTGATTCTTCATTTCAGTCAAAAGCAGTTGAATAGCATCAATAAGCTCGTCCATCTTTTCTGGAGCTAGTCCATCCACAGTAGCTCTAATATATCGATTTTGATCAACTAGGGTAAGGTTATTATCATGACCAAAGCTAACAGGCTTGGAATCGCCTTCACCGGCGCGAATTAAATAACTTCGAGAAGCGATTGTATATAAACTGTCTTTGACACCTGTAACAAAATACCATTTGTTAGGGTCGGCATTCAAATTGTTCGAATATTGCAGCAGTGCCTCGGGCGTATCGTGGTCTGGATCTACTGTATGAGAAATAAATTTCACCTTCGGATTGTCCTTATAACGATCGTAAACACGCTGTAAATTAGCGTTCATCCGAGGACAAATGCTTGTGCAGGTGGTAAAGAAATAGTTAGCCACATAAATACACCCTTCGAAATTTTTATTGGTTACCTTGCGATTAAGTTGATCTGTAAACTCAAAATTATCGATGGTATGAAACAGCGTGTCGCCATTTTCCTTTATCCCGTGAATTTCGCCTAAATGAGGAAGCGGATGATAAACAGTTCGACCGCACTTCATCATAAACATAAAAAGCATCGGGATTCCAATAATAAAAAAGGTAACGACAATTGATTTTATTCTTCCGCTCATAGCACATAAAAAAAGCCCATCGTTCTACACATCTGGGCTTTTGGGTTTAATTGTTAATTCGAATTATTTCCAGTGTAAATTAAACCAGAAGTTTCCTTCATACATAGAAACGCCGATTAAGGCACAAATGAAAATCACAGGTACAATAATCATTAAAATCAACGCCATTTTCTCATGTTTCATGTGCATAAAGGTACCAACAATAAAATAGGCTTTTACTATTCCCAATAGAATGAAGATAATGTTTCTAGTCATCCCAACAGGAATAAAGAAATAAAAGGCCAAATCCACGAGAGTTAAGCCGAGAAGAATCCAAAATGTTTTCCAAATATCTTTTTTCGCTTCAGGATCTGGAGCGTGGCGTTCAAATTCTTGAAAATCTACTGATGATGACATATTGTTTATGGTTATTTGTAAATTGTATAAAAGTTGATGTTTTTAATTTTCGCGTTCAAATTTAGATTGAAGATTGATTTAGATCAAATAATAGAATGTGAATACGAATACCCAAACTAAATCTACAAAGTGCCAATACAATCCAACCTTCTCTACCATATCATAGTGGCCTCTGCGCTCATACGTTCCTTTTAAAACATTCGATGTAATTACGATATTTAATACCACACCTGAAAGCACATGGAAGCCGTGGAAGCCAGTTACAATGAAAAACAAGTCAGCAAACGCGACTGGCCCGAAGGGATTATTTTGTAGGTTAGCCCCTGCGTGTATAAATTGTGTCCACTCCCAAGCCTGACAACTTAAGAATCCGATACCACCAGCAATGGTCCAATACATAAACTTGGCTACTGTTTGCTTATCGTTTCGATTACCCGCTTCAACAGCCAATACCATTGTCACCGAACTGAAGATGAGAATAAAAGTCATTAAACTCACGAAAAGTAATGGCAAGTGATGACCATGCAAGAATGGGAAGTGATTAAACACTAAATCCGGACTAGGCCAATGCGGTTGCACCCCAACTGCTAATTCAGCACCCGGTGTAGATGGTGTGAAAAAGTGATGTAGTTCTTCCATCTCTATATGCGAACCAAATGGGATTGAAGCATGAACTTCCGCTGGTGGAAAGCTATAGCGTATGGTTCCATAGGAAATTAACAATGCAGAGAATGTAAAAGCATCTGATAGGAGAAAAATCCACATCATTAATTTTCCATATTCTACATTGAAAGGAGAACGGCCTCCTCCCCATAATTTAGTAGGTAATGTACTTTCGGCTGCGTGCGACATCGTATTTAAATAATTTAATAATTTATAATTTTAATTCCAATATTTTAAAAACAAATACAAATAAATCCAAAGTATCCCAACAAAGTGCCAAAAGGAACTCGCAAGACTTATAGTAAGCATATTTTTTTTATGAACCTTCCATTGGTATGATTTCACCAATACGATAAGCATGAAAATTAATCCCGCTATAACATGCACTAAATGGATACCTGAGATGACATAGAAGAAAGAACCGGATATCAGTGGTGTTAAGTCACCATTGTCGGTGCGCTTGGGCGAAAAGAATATATCGTGAGAAACTAAATCTTTCCAACCTTGAATTTGCATAATAAAAAAAAGCACTCCTAAGGCGAAAGCGCCCCACAAACCATATTTCACTTGGTTCAGCTCATCGTTTTTTGCAGCACGATAGGCGACAATCATACTAGCGCTACTTCCCATAATCACAAAACAACTCAAGAAGAAAATATTTGGGATATCGAATTTATACCAATTACCTTGCGCCATGCGCACAATATAAGCACTGGTTAAACCACCAAACATTAAAATACTTGCCACTAAAAAGCACCACAAAATCAATCGCTGATTTTCCATAATCTGCGGCTGCGTTGATTGGGAAGCTATTTTGTTTTTCGTTGCGTTCATTTTTAAATTTTATCTATTACAAAAGCGATGAAAATAACCGGAAAATAAAAAAATGAAGTAAACATAAGACGTCTAGCGTCTTTTATTTCAAGGCTTTTGTATAATGCAAAGGCCGTATATATAAAGTATATCGTTACAGCAGCGGCTAACAATGTAGAGTAAATACCTACATAATGAAAGTAGTACATAGCAAAGCAAATTGGCAACAAGGCCACTGAAAATAAAAGACTTTGCAAAGCACTATTTTTATTTCGACCACCTTTTGAAGGCAACATATTATATCCTGCCTTTAGGTAATCATCATTTAATATCCAGGCAATACTCCAAAAGTGTGGAAACTGCCATACAAATTGGAAAATAAAAAGAATGATCGCCCCCGTATCAATTTGACCAGTATAAGCTACCCACCCAATCATTGGTGAAGCTGCTCCAGGGAAAGCCCCAGCATGCACACTCCATGATGTTACTCTTTTTAAAGGAGTATAAATGAATGCATAACTAATTAAGGACAATAAGCCCAATAGTCCCGTTAATTTATTCAGCCCTAGACCTAAGATTGCAACACCTGCGATACCTAAAATCAAACAAAAAACTCCAGCCTCTAACAATCCTAGACGTTGTGTTGCCATTGGACGGTTTTCAGTACGTGTCATCAACTTGTCGTAGTTGCGCTCGATAATTTGATTGATTCCATTAGAGGAGCCCACAATAAGAAATCCACCCAAACATAAGTTGATGAGGTCGTACCATACTATACCAGCTTTACAAGCAAGCAAATATCCCATTGCAGAGGAAAACACCACCGACAACGATAGACGAAACTTCATTAACTGACCATAATCCCTTAAGCGGTGCTTCAAGGAGTAAGCAGTTGAAGAGCTTAATGCCATTGCTTTTTCTTGCATGTTAATTGGAGACATTATATGTTTCCTTTTTTTAATTTTATAAAACTATATATATAAAACTGACTACAGAAAAGTACTGCAGCTAGTGTAATATGTAATACTACTAGTAATTGGGGCGATTTTAGATACCAAAGTAAGAAACCATTAATTATCAGAATTACTATGACAATAAAAAGAACTAACAATGGAATTTGGAAGGCT
>CAINMV010000005.1 GCA_903850915.1 uncultured Bacteroidota bacterium | reverse complement strand
TTTCAAAACAGAGCCCGACCTTGACCAGTCTGGAGAAACTGCCTATCTTCGCCTAAGCGGTGAACAGGACAACAGTGGGGAGAGTGAAATATTACACAACCGTTTTAAAAAATCTGTCCAAGAATTAGGGGGTTAGTACAGTTAAAAGTACTAGTTTTAGATGTAATCCGTAAGTAAATTTTAAGTCTTTTTGGGTAATTTCTAATCTGCAAAATTATTTTCAGCAACTATGCCTACTCAACAATAAGTTTCTGGTTTTCGATAATATTTTCACCCCGTAATTGCACAAAATAAATAACTCTTGCGAAGCCGCAGGTTTGAATGGTAATCGACGATTCATCTTCGCCTACCTGATTTGTTTGGATTAATCGTCCATTGATATCCAAAATCCTTAGCATTGCTAATGGATGGGATGAATTAAAATAATTTGAATTGATGTGTAGTGCTCAGTACTAGATAAGTTTTTGAATAAAAATCTATAACAACATCAATAAAAAGAATTTTATAACCCTTAGAAAAGTTAATATTAATTAAATGCATTCTCACCAGTAATTTCCTGACCTAAAATCAAGAGATGCACATCATGGGTACCTTCATAGGTAATTACACTTTCTAAATTCATCATATGTCGCATTATTGGATATTCCCCAGTAATTCCCATTCCTCCATGAATTTGACGTGCCTCTCGGGCTATATTTAATGCCATGTCAACGTTATTTCTTTTAGCAAGTGAAATTTGTGAGGGCGTGGCCCTACCTTCATCCATTAGTTTTCCCAATCGCCAACAAAGCAATTGCGCTTTTGTAATTTCAGTAAGCATCTCCGCTAGTTTCTTTTGTTGTAATTGAAATCTAGCAATTGGTTTTCCAAACATAATACGCTCCTTAGAATATTTTACAGCACTTTGATAACAATCCATTGCTGCACCCACTGCACCCCAGCTAATGCCATATCTAGCGCTATTAAGGCAGCTTAATGGTCCGCGAAGTCCTTTTACACCGGGCAACAAATTTTCTTTTGGTACTTTTACATTATCGAAAACCAATTCACCGGTAGCACTTGCCCGCAAACTCCATTTACCATGTGTTTCCGGAGTGCTGAAACCTTCCATTCCACGTTCTAATATTAATCCACAAATTTTTCCTTCTTCATCCTTGGCCCATACCACGGCGACATCAGCAAATGGTGCGTTACTAATCCACATTTTTGAGCCATTCAATAAATAATGATCACCCATATCCTTGAAATTAGATTTCATCCCTCCCGGATCACTTCCGAAATCGGGTTCAGTAAGTCCGAAACAGCCCAATAACTCGCCATTAGCGAGCTTTGGAAGGTATTTCATTTTTTGTGCCTCACTGCCAAATAAATAAATAGGATACATAACCAAACTTCCTTGAACAGAAGCTGTACTTCGAACTCCACTGTCGCAGCGCTCAAGCTCCTGCATCATTAAGCCATAGGTCGTATAGTCCATCCCTCCACAGCCATATTTAGATGGTAATTGAGGTCCAAAACATCCCATCTCGGCTAGCTTTTTTACCAAAAATTGAGGGAATTTTGCTTGCTGGCATGCATCTTCAATTATGGGGGAAATATCTCGTTTCACAAAATCACGAACGGTGTCGCGAATCAACTTTTGTTCATCGGTAAATAACTCATCAATAGCATAAAAATCAGGATGAGTGAAGGTGTCTTGTTTTAAACTCTTATGAAAGTCGGAGGCCTGTAAAGACATTGTGATTGTGTTTATTTAATAGTTAATTGGTAAATCTATTGTAAAACAGTTTCAATAAAATAATATTTGCTTGAAACTATTATTTTCTAAGTTGCTAAATGTGCAATACTAATTTAAAACCAACGCCATGAACATTAACAATTTCTAGACGAGGGTCATCTTTTAAATATTTCCTTATTTTACTAATAAAAACATCCATGCTTCGCCCCATAAAGTAATCGTCGTCGCCCCAAATTGAATTTAATAATTCTTCACGCTTAAGCGTTTTATCGATATGGATGGCAAAGGTTCTTAGCAAATCTGCTTCTTTTTGTGTTAGTTTTTGCTCCGATGCTGTAGGATGTTTAAGCATCAAGCGATTATAATCTAAAGTATATACGCCAATCTCAAAAATGTTGTTAGACTTAACTTTTCCGGTATTTGATCGTTTAAGAAAAACTGCAATACGTGCTTCTAACTCTTCTATGCTGAAGGGCTTGGTAAGGTAATCGTCGCCACCAGATTTAAATCCTTGTAACTTATCTTCTTTTAAGCTTTTAGCCGAAGTGAAAATGATTGGAACTTGGTCGTTTTTTTTACGAATTTCTTCTGCTAAAGAGAAGCCATCTTTTTTTGGTAACATCACATCCAATAAGCACAAGTCGTATGACTTTTTGTTAAAGGTTTTCCAAGCGATATCTCCATCTTCACAAAGAGTTACATCATATCCATGTTGCTCAAGGTTATCCTTAATAACAAAGCCAAGGTTTTTATCATCTTCTACTAATAATATTTTAGTTTTAATATCTTCCATGATTGAGTGCACTTAAAAGGCAAATATATTGTTTTAAGGATACAATTTCGTTAGCAAAGTTCAGTAAATTAAAGGGATTGTACAAGCTTATTCTTTTATTCGAGTTTTAATTTGAGTTAGCGCACCGTTAAACGATAAATTCTGAACAAAAAGGCCTTAATCTCACAGTCATTTAACGACCATATGGTTAAGACCCAGTCTTTTGCTTTTGTGCCTGAAAGAAAGGCTCAGAAAGCATTCCAAGTGAAGTGTTTTCTAAACAATTAATAAACATACCGGCGAAGCAAAGTGAATTGAATTTCAGTGGTTATTTTATCGGTGAGATAAGAATATCATCCACTTGTTTTTATATCCTGATTTTATTTCCAACCACCACCCAACGCCGTATATAATTTTATAGAGGCAGTGAATTGTTCTTTCTTTGTTTCTACCAATTCGAGCCGCGACTCCAAGGCATCTCTTTGGGTCATCAACACCTCTAAATAATCGGCCCTGGCAAACTTAAAGAGGTCGTTAGCTACCAAAATCGACTGCATCAAGGTATTGACTTGCTTGGATTTCAGGTCATAGCTCTTCTCAAGATTTGAGATACTAGAAAGTTGTGTTGAAACTTCCAGATATCCATTCAGAACCGTTCTTTCATAATTATACATGGCTTGCAATTGCCTGGCATTGGCCGCATAAAACTCGGCTTTTATCGCTTGTTTATTGATGAGCGGACCGGCTAAATCCCCTGCCAGGGCGAAGGCAATCGACTCGGGCAGTTTTAATAAATAGGAGGGTTTGAAAGCTTGTAAACCAAGTATAGCGGAGATGCCAAAGGAAGGCAAGAATTCTGCTCTTGCCACCATTACATCAAGTTTAGCCGCTTTTAATTCTAATTCGGCCTGGATCACGTCGGGGCGATTGGTAAGCAATTGAGAAGGGATCCCGGTATTTACCAGTGCCGGTGTCATTTTTAAGAAATTTACGGTATCGCGAACAATAGGTTGTGGATAGCGTCCCAAAATGAAATTAAGGTTGTTTTCGGTTACCTTTATTTGTTGTCCGATCTCAAATTGCATGCTTTCGGATTTGTATAATTCGGCTTCGAACTTTTGTACCGCCAATGCTGTTGCACGACTCGCTTCCTTTTGCGCGTTAACGATTTGAAGTGCATTCTGTTGTAGTTCGATGTTCTGCTTCACGATGGCCAGTTGATAATCTAAGGCAACCAATTCATAATAGGATTTGGCTACTTCGGATACCAGGTTGGTGATGACAAAGTTTTTCCCCGCTACAGAAGAGAGATATCTCGTCACGGCCGCTTTGTTGGCGTTGCGTAACTTCTTCCAGATATCAACTTCCCAGGTAGCCATGGCAATTCCTTTAAAATCGCCCAACATTTCCGGAACCTTGTGTCCGGGGGTGATATCAGCAGAGGCATCACCGGCGCCTTGGCTGGTGTAGGTGCCTACCTTCTCAACACCGGTAGCACCTCCCAATTTTACAAAGGGGAAGATAGCGCCACGACGTATCATCATTTCGCTTCTGGCTATTTCAATTTCTTGCAAGGTTATATTCAATTCTTGATTGTTGATCACCGCAGTATCGATCAATGCAATTAGGTTTTTGTCCTTGAAAAAGGTACGCCAATTCAAAGCCATCGCATTGCTCGTATCAGAATTAAGGTTGTTGTAACCCGATGGCATATTTGTGTTCTCTTTGCGTTGCGTAATGTCGGGCACCTTGCATCCCGAAATAGCAAGGCAGGAACCAACGATAGTGAGGTATAAATAGGATTTTATTTTAAACATTGTGATCAATTTCTTCTGTTAATGGATTTTCTTCTTCATCTTTTACATACTTCCCTTTTTCAGCGATTTTCGCGAAAACATAGTACAATCCCGGAATTACGATTACACCGCATAGGGTGCCCAATAGCATACCTCCGGCGGCGGCTGTGCCAATGGTTCTGTTCCCGATTTTACCGGGGCCATTTGCAAATACCAAAGGAATTAATCCGGCAATAAAGGCAAAGGAGGTCATCAAAATAGGGCGGAACCTGGCTTTGGAACCTTCCATGGCGGCTTCAAAAACAGAGCTTCCGGCACGATGTCGCTGGGCAGCAAACTCCACGATGAGCACTGCATTTTTACCGAGCAAGCCAATGAGCATTACCATGGCTACCTGAGCATAAATATTGTTTTCGAGTCCGGTGAATTTGAGTAGTAAGAACGCTCCAAAAATACCGGCAGGTAAGGATAGAATCACTGATAAAGGCAACAGAAAACTTTCGTATTGGGCAGCCAAAATCAAATACACAAAACCAAGGCAGATCAGAAAAATAAAAATAGCCTGATTTCCTTGCGCCACCTCATCGGCAGAAATTCCAGCCCATCCAATACCAAAACCTCTGGGTAGCTTTTGATCGGCTACCTCCTGAATGGCCTTAATGGCAGCACCACTGCTATAACCGATAGCAGCCGACCCGCTGATTTCGGAGGAATTATACATATTGTGACGGGTAATTTCAGCAAGACCATAAACTTTATCAATTTTCATGAAGGCAGAATAAGGAACCATTTCATCGCGATTGTTTTTTACATAAAGTTTTAACACATCTTCCGGCAAAGCCCGGTATTGCGCTGCGGCCTGCACAATTACCTTGTAGTTAAAGCCATACTGAATGAAACTGATTTCATAATTACTACCCAAAAGTGTCGATAAAGTGTTCATGGCATTTTCGATACTGACTCCTTTTTGTTGGGCCAAATCGTTATCCACTTTCAGCATATACTGCGGGAAGCTGGCACTATAAAAACTGAATACCGAGGAGAGCTCCGGCCTCTTTTTTAGTTCCTCCACGAAATCGTTATTTACGGTCTCCATTTTTTTGTAATCGCCGGAACCCGCTTTATCCAATAGTCGCAACTCGAAACCACCGGCGGCACCATAGCCCGGCACAGCAGGTGGCTGAAAGAACTCGATATTCGCACCGCTGATGTCTTTGGATTTTTCCTCCAGTTCCTTCATCACTTCCTGAACCGTATGCTTACGTTCGTCCCAACCCTTTAAATTTACCAGGCAGGTACCGGAGTTGGAGCCGGTGCCTTCCGTCAGGATTTCATAGCCTGCCAATGCCGAAACTGATTTTACATCTTCAATTTCCTCCGCAGCTTTCTGCAACCTTTCGGCTACCTCATTGGTACGCTCCAGCGACGATCCCGGTGGCGTTTGTATAATGGCATAAAACATACCCTGATCTTCGTTTGGAATAAAGCCTGATGGAACACTTCCATTGAGAAACCAGGTGGCTACACAAAAGCCAATAAGCGTTATAAAGGTAACCGACCTGCGCGTGATGATGCGACCTAAAAAGTTTCCATAGCGGTCGGCGCTTTTATTGAACAAGCGATTAAACCAATCTAAGAATTTATCCAGTGGCGTTTTCTTTTTGGGTTTGTTATGGGTGTTTTTTAATAACATCACGCAAAGGGCTGGGGTAAGTGTTAGTGCCACCACCCCTGATAAGATAATCGCTGTGGCCATGGTGATCGAAAACTGCCGGTAAAAAATACCTACAGGTCCCGACATGAAAGCCACGGGAACAAATACAGCCGCCATTACAAAGGTGATGGCAACGATGGCACCTGCAATTTCATGGATTGCTTTTTCTGTGGCAGCCCTAACGGTGAGATGCTCTTTCTCCATGTTCGCATGCACGGCTTCGATCACCACAATGGCATTATCGACCACAATACCAATGGCGAGCACCAAGGCAAACAGGGTGATTAAATTTAAGGTGATACCAAAAAATTGCATGAACATAAAAGTACCGATCAGCGATACCGGTACGGCGATAGCCGGAATAAGTGTGAAACGCCAGTTACCCAGAAATATAAATACCACCAATCCCACCAAAATAAAGGCTTCCAGAAGGGTATGAATTACCTTGTCGATGGAGGCATCCAGAAAAGTGGAAACATCATAACTGATTTCATAATCCATTCCTTTAGGGAAAGAGTTTTTCTTGATCTCTTCTAGTTTCGCTTTTACGTCCTTAATTACCTGACTGGCATTACTGCCGTAAGATTGTTTTAGCACAATAGCAGCAGAGGGTTTCCCGTTAAGGTTTGAATAGATATCGTACATCGAACTTCCAAATTCAATATCTGCAATGTCTTTCAAGTGCAATAACTCTCCATTCGCATTCGATTTCACCACCACATTTTCATATTGCTCCTTGGTTGTAAATCGACCAGAATATTTCAATACATATTCAAACGACTGCGAGCGTTTACCTGAGCTTTCTCCTGTTTTACCGGGCGAAGCTTCTAAGCTTTGTGAGGCTAACGATTCCATCACCTCGTCGGCTGAAATTTTATAGGCTAACATTCGATCCGGTTTTAACCAGATACGCATGGCATATTCTCGGGTTCCCAGGATATCGGCAAACCCAACACCATTCACCCGTTTTAATTCCGGCAATAAGTTGATGTCGGCAAAGTTGAACAGGAATTTTTGATCGGAGCCACCATCGTTGCTATAAAGGTTTACATACAATAGCATATTGGATTCCTCCCGGGTAATTTTCACTCCTTCGCGAACCACCAAGGGCGGAAGTTTATTCACCACCGAAGCAACCCTGTTTTGAACATTGATGGCTGCCTGGTTGGGGTCGGTACCCAAATTAAAAATTATTTGAATGCTTGCCTCTCCATCATTACCTGCATCCGAAGTCATATACTTCATGCCCGGAACCCCATTTAACGCTCTTTCGAGAGGGATAATTACCGCTTTGGTCATTAGTTCCCCGTTGGCTCCCGGGTAATCGGCAACCACGTTAACTTTGGGAGGAGAAATAGAAGGGAATTGCGTAACCGGAAGATTCGTCAAAGCCAAGGCTCCCATAAATACGATGATGAGAGAGATCACGATCGACAACACCGGCCGTTGTATAAATTTTTTAAACATTGATATATTTTTTTATTTGAGATGTTTTTATTCTGCTTTTAAGCGAAGTGCTTCAATCACAGCTTTAGGGTCTTGAAATTCGTAGGTGATCTTTTCATTTTCCTTCACCTTTTGAACCCCTTCCAGGAGAATTCGGTCATCGGCTGCCAAGCCACTTTCGATCACGTACAAATCGGGTAAGGATCCTTTAATGGTGATCTTTCGGGAACTTAGCACATCGTTTTTATCCAAAACAAAAACAAATTTCTTATCCTGGATTTCGTATGTTGCTTTTTGTGGGATGAGCAAGGCGTTCTTTAAAGGGAACGTCATCAGTACCTTGCCTGTTTCACCATTACGCAAAAGCCTGCCGGTGTTAGGGAATTTTGCTCGGAAGGCAATATTTCCGGTTTCGCTGTTAAACTCACTTTCAATCACTTCGATAACGCCTTTATATTTCAATTTCTCACCGTTGGCTAATAATAAGTCTACGGTATTGCTTCCACGTTCTTTTACATTGGATTGATATTGCAGGTATTCCGATTCCGAAACATTAAAATAAGAATATACTTCGCTATTATCGGAGAGGGTGGTGAGTAATTCGCCTTCATCGATTAGGCTGCCTAGTTTCTTTGGTATTCGGTCGATGATACCATCAAAAGGTGCTTTTATTTCGGTAAACGAAAGGTGTAATTTAGCCAGGGATACTTCGGCCTTGGCAGCATCCAGTTTAGCTTGTGCCATGGCCTGTTCGTTTTTCGAAATCACGTTTTTTTCCACCAGAGCAGTTGCGTTTTGTAGCTCTATGGCAGCTTCATCGGCTTCTGCTTGGGCTTTTAAAAGTGTAGCTTCATATACTTTTGGCATTATGCGAAACAAGAGTTGACCTTCCTTCACCGATTGCCCTTCATCCACGTAAATATTTTGGAGGTAACCCTTTTCTTGCGCCCTGATTTCAATGTTTTTTATAGAACGTATCTGGGCAACAAATTCTTTTGTAAAGGAGGTATCCACTTGTAAGGGACTGGTGATCAGAAATTTTCCGATTTCCTCTTTTTCTTCTTTGGGGTGCACACAACTGGTGAGCCATAACATGGCGCATAAATTGGCTAACATGAATTTTCTTTTCATCTTAATAAATAGAAATGATTAATTTAATGGTGGGTTTGAATTCCTTTCAATAAAAAGGAGTAAGTTTTTTTTAATATTTTCCCTTAGTGTTGGAGATTCACGAAAACATTAATACCTATTTGGCATTCCGTTAGTTTTCGAGCAATGGAATATTAGGATGCCTTCAAATTCGCAAAGCACATTGCACGATATATTTATGTGAGAAATGTGTTGTGAGAAAAGAAACCTCCTTGCCGATTTTGCAAGTTGGATTTGAGAAGGTTAGAAAAGCGGAATTACAATAATTTGCCGCCGCTGCTTTAAGTTTTATGGATGAAAAATCGTTTTGTTCTTCTTCCTCTATGGCTTCGCAAAGAAGTATTTCATTTTCATGATTCACCTTACTAGTGGCCAAACTTGGGCTCCTGAAGTTTGAATTGCTAAAGGTATCGCAAGGCAGCCGATGCATATTTAAGGAGATGGACAAGCAACTACTTTGGAACTTCCCTGCTGCCAATGTCTTAACTTTCAATCCTAGAATCGTTAGAAACAATACAATTAAAAAAACAACCAAACGCATATCTGATGCAAAAGTAAGTTGATATTTATGAGATGTCGCAGTTCGTTCCCTAAAAATGGCGCGAAACCCAGCCATTTCAATGCCTTTAACTTTTTATTAAGATTTTCTGAGGTATGATTTTGAAAAATTAGGAGGTGCTTAACTTAAATTCTGAAAAATGGTTTAATGGTTCATTCGAATTTATTTTAGGCTACTATAAATACCATTTTAAAGAAAAAGGCAGGTAATGATAGGTTAGACCCTAAAATGGTACTTTTAGTCAAGCCTGATGAATTGCGGAACTTACCTATCACCAATCAAACGATTCCTTTAATTGCATTTTTGTTTGTTCTTATTTACAACATCTGTATTAATAAATGTATTTTGTAATTTGGGTTGCCAATCAAATTTGATGATTTCGTCGATGATAAATAGATCCTGAGTGCACAATTGCCTTAAAATTATGGCTTTATATTGTTGTTTTGTCGTTAAAAATATGGCGTTTAATTGTTGAAACGCAAAGCTTAAAATACTAATCTTCATTTTCGCCATCAACATATTTCGAAAATAGTGTTGTGTTTATGCTCATCTCTTTCCCTCTCTTACAGAAGATGTCCCAATCTTGGCCATTCATTTGAGGGATGTAAATTTGTTTTTCGTCGAGATACATCCATCCATGACTAATTAGCTTGTCAATTGAACTGTACGAAATGAAGAAATGTTCCTGTGGCGATTCTTGAACTTTTATCATATCGGCAGGCTGCAATACAATATTGGTCGCATTATTTATTACGCAATAGCTAGAACTTAAATGCTCGTTAATCTTCTCTAAAGCGCTATTGTTTGCGTGTAAGCTGGTATATTGGCTTTTGCGTAATACATCGTAAAAGAAATTCAAATGCTCGCTTTCAGGCTGATCGCGTATGCGCTCATAAACTTTTGTGCCCGCATAAAATGATCTAAATATTGAAAAGAAGTGTAGTGTTTCCTCCTTTCTCATGGCCTGATGCAGCAAACTTAAATACTGAAATTGTTGATCCTCAATTTTTTCATTGTTAAAGTAACTTTCAACATCCTCAATAATGTCATTCTCAGCAATTATTATGGCCGAATGAAACGTAAAAAAAACCAAGAGCCAATCGCGTAAAAACTCCCAATCCTCTGCAGAAGAAAAAGGTGGGAGAGATAAGTCTAGTCCAAGTTTGGTGGGCTTTACTTCTAATAATCTTGTGGAGTGGCCATTATCAAAGTACTGAAATTGATTTTCTGAAGTTAATATATTTACATTGTAATCCATGGCTTTCAGCCCACCTTTGATATTGTTTGGGTCGAAAATTCCAGTGACTCTGCGAAGCTTTAAAATAAAATTGGGGTTTGCATTGTAGTTCGACATAGTGAATTTCAATTGGATTTATTAATCTTAAAGCATCATATTTAAATGATTATGCTTGCTTTATCGCAGGTGTTGATTTCTTGTGTTAGAAACCAAAAAAGTCTTTTAACTCTGGAGCTTCCGATGGTTTTAACCGACGTGCTTGAATTAATCGTACTTGTCTGCGTCGAATAGCAGACTCATAAAATGCTTGTTCTTCTTCTGTTTCTGGTGTTATTTCATTTACCGGAATTGGCCGACCACCGCCGTCCACGGCAACAAATGTATAGTAGGCTTCATTACATTTCTTGCGCGTTCCTTCAGGTATATTCTCCGCATAAACCTCAATCCATACCTCCATGCTTGAAGTGAAAGCACGTGTTACCTTTGCTCTAAGTGTTACTACATCGCCAAGTTTTATAGATTCTTTAAACGATACAAAGTCAACGCTCACAGTTACAACAACTCTATTGCTGTGCTTTTGAGCAGCAATCGCACTAACAATATCCATCCAATGTAAAAGTCGTCCTCCCATTAAATTCCCCAAGGTATTCGTGTCGTTGGGAAGAACCAATTCATTCATTTCCGTAAAGGACTGTTGTGGATTTTTTGAGGTCATTATTATTAAATGTGTTATACTATGAAACTCATTGAAACTAAATTTTGATATGGTTGAATTATGAACTAACAGTAACTTTTAACATAAACAGTAAATCACCTGGACGAATTTATGAAGGAACAATCTATTTCTTATTCTTTTTAAAAGGGATGTATTTGCCTGGGTTTTTTTCAAGCTGCTTTAATACTACGTCAAGTTGCGAAGCCATACTGTTGAGATTTTCATATAATTTTTTGTCAGTAGCGAGCATTCCAAGTGAACCTTGTCCTTTATTAACATTGTCAATCAGTTTTTTTAATTCTTCCAACGTTTTTTTTGCTTCATCAACAGTCTTTTTTAAATCTGCTTCTGCAAGTTGATCTGTGGTTTTTTTAAGGTTTTTTATAGAAGCTGTAATGTCGACATTGTTGTCCTTAATGTTTTTGGTTATGGACTCAACGTTGGTCAATGAATTATCGAGCTTAACTTTCTCATTCTTCACAATGGCATTGGTTTCCATAGTTACAAGTTTAACATTCTCAGTTATGTCCTTCATGTTTGCAATTACAGCATTAAGGTCTTTCTGAGCATCTTTAGTAAAAGTTGAATCAAGTTTGTTGATGAAACTAGTTAAGCTTTCTTTGATTTTAGCCAAAGTTGGTGTCAAACTTTCAATCATCCCTAACTCAATCTTAGCAGGGATGGTATCTTTGTTATTAAACAATGGTCCATTAATATCACCATTGTATATTTTCAAAGCATTCCCTCCAAGAATCCCTGTAGAGAAGGAGGCTACTATGGCATCTTTGCTGATTTTGTATTTCTTGTTTACAGTAAATTCAAATATCACTTCCGAATGCGCACTTTGTGTCATTTCGATACCTGTTACGGTGCCTACTTTAAATCCATCCAAGTCAATCGGGGTAGAAACGGCTATTCCAGGGTTATAACTCATCTTGGTATAATAGGTGTGGCTAGGTGTAAAAAGATTACGACCTTTTAATAAGTTATATCCCAAAATTAGACATACTATAGCTACAACTGTTAGTGCACCGACTTTGGTTTCGTTTGATACTTTCATTGATTATTTAGAAGCTACAAATTTACTAAATACTATTTAGAAAAACTCGGTATAAATAAGATGTTGATTAATCTATAACGAGTTTAAAAGTCATCCATTCTTGAATCTCCGCCAGAATCACGCATCCTATCTTTTTTACGCTGAGGCTGATCATTATTGCCAAATCTGTAGGAAAAGGTTGCCATTAATATTCTTGTTTCTCTTTTACGGTAATTATCAGCGGTAAAACCAGCGCCAAAATTATAAAGTTCAAAATGCCTTGAGTTTAAAACATCACTTAAATTTATTGTTAGCGAAGCTTTGCTAGCCCAAAAATCATATTTACCGCCAAGGTCCATTCCACTCATGCCTTTAAATGTACCTTGTGGCATCTTGGTCGGTGCCATATACATTCCTGAAAGTTGAAGGCTCAGTTTCTTACTCAACCTACCAGCAATATTGGTTCTGACATTCCAATTGAAAGCGGTAGATTGTAAGTTGGCATCAATATTTGTTCCGTTAATGGTATTTTGAAACAAATTTATGTTGGTCGTTATTTGAATTGCTTTTTTGATGGTGTTTTTTACAATTATTTCAAGTCCTGTATTGTCACTGGTACTGTAATTTCTAAAGGTGGTGGTAGCCACACCTGTTAAGGTATCCAAGGTTCGCAGTCGAGTGTTCATATTTAAAGTACGACGATAATACAATGTGGTACCAAAACTATGCTGTTTAAGTGTTTTATAATAAGAAAATTCAAATGAATTGATGCTCTCTGGCTTTAATTCTGGGTTTCCAATCATAAAGTTGTAAGCGTCTTCGTAATTTTTTATGGGCAGGAGTGAACGAACATCTGGCCTGTTTACACGGCGACTGTAAGATACTTGTAGGTCATTTGTTTTATGGTAAGTATATTTTGCTAAAGCACTTGGGTAAAGTCCAAGATACTGAAAATTGAAAGGGATATTGGTAGTTAATGATTTACCGGAAATGGTCGCAATTTCTCCACGCATTCCAAGTTGATAGGAAATGGATTTGTAAATTCCGGAGTATTGCAAATAGGCTGCTTGAATATGTTCTTCATAGTCAAAATGCTGAGTAAAGAAGCTGTCGTTTTGGTAAATGTGGTTTGCAGTATCGAAATTAAATGCGTCATAATTATTTATAATATAACGATTGGTGGTTTTTAATCCTGTCTCAAATTTTTGGTTCCCTTTCAGCGGTTGACTGAAATCTGCTTGTGCGGTTAATACATTAAAATTTGCAGCGGTCTTATTATATTGATCCAGAAATAGGTTACCTAAAGTATTATTGTAGATGTTTTTAGTGTAATTAAGATAGGATGATTTGTTGTCTCTGCTTGAGGTGCTTAATGTAGCAGAGGCTGTGAATTCCTGCTTTTTCTTCAAAATATGTTTAAAGTCAAAGGAATAGTCAACGGCAATATTTGCATCTTTTGAATCGGTGGTTCTATAAAGTTTAGCGTAGGCTTCTTTCAATGCGTTTTCAAAGATGTAATTTATATCGCCATTCGACCGCTCACTTCTAAGGTTTAAAGTTGCGCTCAAACCTAGTGTAGTGGTCGGTTTTATATAGAAATCTGTTCCTAACTTTAATACATGCGATGATGAATAATTGATGGATTTACTGATGTTGTTATTGAAGTAAACAGTATCGTTGCCATTATTACTGTAATCATTTCTTCTTTCACTATGACCATCGCCAGTTCTGGCTTCACTTCTATAGTTGTAGTTGGAATATAAATTTACTTTTTTCACTCGATAATTAATCCCTAAGGATGCATTGTATTTGTCATGCGTGCCGCTGCCAATAGCCACGTTAACATTGAATCCTTGCATTTTATCCTTTTTGGTGATAATATTAATAATACCGGCCATACCATCGGCATCATATTTGGCTCCTGGATTGGTAATGATTTCAATTTTTTCAATGCTTCCAGCGGGCATCTGTTGTAAAATCGCGGCACGGCTGCTTCCCGTAATAGCAGATGGTTTTCCATCAATGAGCACAATCACATTTGCATTACCTCTTAAACTCACGTTTCCATCAATATCTACCGTTACTCCTGGTACATTTTGTAATACCTCTGTTGCCGTTCCGCCCACATTAACGATACTTTTACTAACATCGATGACACGTTTGTCGATGGTGTTCAGTTGTGCCTGTTTATCGGCTGTGATTTCAACTTCTTTAATTTGATGAGAGGTGGGGGCAACTAAAATACTTCCGGCATCCACCTCTGGTTCTCTTGGGAATATTGAGATTGTTTTACTAAATTGTTTACGATAGCCCACGGCGGTAACTACCAGAAGGTATCGTCCCATGGGTAGGTTTTCCATTGTAAATGTACCCCGTGTATTTGTTACTGCTCCAGCAATTACGGCACTATCCATTGATCGCAGTAATGCCACTGAAGCATAATCAACGCCTTTTTTATTCAACGAATCTATGATTATCCCTGAGATTTTGCCAGTTTTAGGCATCCTGTTAAGCATAGCAGTATCCGGCATTCCACCATTAGGCCTTTGTGCTTGGGCAATTAAAATTAGGAAGTTAAAAAAAATAAAGAATGGTTTTTTCATCTGCTGCAAATTTAAGCAATAGCTCGTGCATTGATAATTCTTTTAATTTTAAATATGTTAAAAATTAATATCGGATTTATGAATTAATCAGATTCGATAGAACTGTTGAAGTTTCTTCAATATTCTATTTATTCAAAAAAAAACGAAGCCAATATTAAGTTTTTGAGGGTCGTTAATTTGTAATTATCTATTAACTTTGCATTCTATTTATGCAAATTATATTAACACAACTCGGAATAAATTCGTTGAATGAGGCAGCAAGTACCGGCTGCAACTGGATTTCAACTGGTAGCATTGAAGTGAAGGAAATTCATTCGCCTGTCGATGGGAAGCTCATAGGAAAGGTGAAAATGGCTAATGATCAGGATTACAATCAAGTTATTTCAAAGGCGCAAGAGGCTTTTTATGTTTGGAGGAATATTCCAGCTCCAAAACGAGGAGAAATAGTTCGTCAATATGGCGATGTATTGCGTGCAAATAAAGAGTCGTTGGGTAAATTGGTTAGTTATGAAATGGGTAAACTATTGCAAGAAGGACTCGGTGAAGTGCAGGAAATGATAGATATCTGTGATTTTGCAGTTGGTTTATCTCGGCAGCTTTATGGTTTAACCATGCATAGCGAACGTCCTAATCATCGTATTTATGAACAATGGCATCCGCTTGGTGTTGTTGGAATTATCTCTGCTTTTAATTTTCCTGTTGCTGTTTGGAGCTGGAATGCTATGTTAGCAGCTGTTTGTGGTGATGTTTGTATCTGGAAGCCATCTGAAAAAACTCCATTGACGGCCATCGCTTGTCAAAATTTACTACAGTCTGTTTTAAAGGATAATAATTTACCAGAAGGGATTTTTAATTTAATTATAGGTGACTACAGAATTGGAGAATTGATAAGTCATGATGAACGTGTAGGTTTGGTTTCTGCAACAGGAAGTGTGAGGATGGGTAAAAAGGTGGGTGCAGCAGTAGGCGCTCGTTTAGGGAAAAGTTTGTTGGAACTTGGAGGTAATAACGCCATTATAATTAGCGAAAATGCCAACGTGGAAATGGCGTTCCGTGCAGTTATTTTTGGATCGGTGGGTACAGCTGGTCAACGCTGCACAACCACACGTCGATTAATTATCCATGAAAGTAAATATAATGCATTAAAGGATAAATTGGTTTCAACATATCCGAATATCGCTATAGGCAATCCACTGAAGGATGGGATTCTTGTAGGTCCTCTTATCGATAAGCAAGCGGTTACTAATTTCACTGAGGCAATTAACAAGGCAATTCAGCAGGGAGGAAAAGTGCTCACCGGTGGTGAGGTTCTAACTGGTGAAGGTTACCAAAGTGGATGTTATGTAACACCATGTATTATTGAAGCAGAAAATTCTTGTCAAATTGTACAGGACGAAACTTTCGCTCCAATTTTATATATAATGAAATATAAATCGATTGATGAGGCTATTGCACTTCAAAATGGAGTTCGTCAAGGGTTGAGTTCTTCTATTTTTACTGATTCAGTTCGTGAAAGTGAATTGTTTTTAAGTGTTAATGGAAGCGATTGCGGAATAGCAAATGTAAATATTGGCACTAGTGGAGCAGAAATCGGTGGCGCTTTTGGTGGTGAGAAAGAAACCGGTGGTGGACGTGAAAGTGGTAGTGATAGCTGGAGAGCCTATATGCGCCGACAAACCAACACCATTAATTATGGCGATTCCTTGCCTTTAGCTCAAGGTATTCGTTTTGATGTTTAAAACAAGTATATAATTTTATACAATAAAAAAGGGACGTTTAAAAAACGTCCCTTTTTTATTGTTGCTTAAATATTGCTTAATATCCAAAAAGTTTTTCTAAACTAATCTCTTCAAATTCCCCTAATTTTTGAACGTCTTCTTTTTTGATTTTCTCGCGATTTGCTAAAATACAGTAATTGAAAAAATCTGCTTTAACATTTTGATTGTAAAAGTTATATAGCTCTTCCATAGTTAAAGTAGGGATTTTAGAATATAAATCTTGATTGATATCATAGTTTAAACCAAGTTTCTGATTCGCATCATATTTGAAGAAAATGGCAGTCTTGGTGGTACGTTGTGTTTCTATATTTTGTTTAATTGCATCCTTCGACGACTGAAATAGTTTGTCGGCTTTGGGCATTTCATGCAATAATTCATTCATTGCAATTATGCTCTCATTAAACTTATCTGCCTGACATCCAACATATGCGGAAAATGCATAAGGGTCTTCTTTTTTCGATGGAGAACTATAGTATGCGTTAGTGCTGTATGCTAAAGCCTTACTTTCTCGGATAGTTTGAAATACTAATGAACCCATGCCACCTCCAAAATACTCATTAAAAACGCTCATAAATGGAGTCTTTGATGCGCTATAACTATTAGCATCATTATGTTGCCACATTATCTCGCTTTGTACCATATCGAAATGTGCAAAGTAAACTTTCGTTGTAATGGTCGGAATTCGTATATATTTTTTTGCTGTGGAATACGTTTGGAATGTTATTGGAGTAATATGCATCGCAGCAATTTTTGCACTAGCTATTTCTAAATTCATTGGTCCATAATAATAAACTTTGTGTTTATATTTTCTCAAACTCTTTACCATTTCACAAAGCTCAGAGGACGTGATTTTTAAAAGTTCTTCTTTATTTAACACATCGTTCACCGGATTTGTTGGGCCATAACTTGCATAGGCTGTTAAAGCCCTGCGTATAAGTCCTTTATTAAGTTTATTGTCACTTCGAACTTTAAACTCTGCTTCAATCATCTTCTTTACAGCATCTTCATCGGGTTTGATATTGGTAATGAACTCTTCAAATAACTTAAGAGCGGGCTCGAAGTTTTCTTGTAATCCATTTAAGTATACATAGCTCTGATCTGTGCCTGCGCTAATTCCATAACTGCAGGCCAACGTATAAAATTCTTTGTTTATTTGTTCTGCAGAGTATTTGTCGGTGCCAGCATAATTTAAATAGTCAAAGGCGAAGGGTAGTTTTTTATTGTTATAGCTTCCAAAATCGAAGACGTAATAAAGAGTAAATAGCCCATTTTCTTTGTTTTGTATGTAATGAAAAGGAATGTCCGTTTTTATTTGACTAATTGTCATGTCGGTACTAAAGTTGACAAATCTTGGTTCAATCTGGGTTGAGGTGGTTTCCATAAAGCGCTTCACAAAGCTAGAGGTGCTATCACGGTTGGTTTCTACAGGTGTAATAGGCGGCTTGGTTACTTTAATTCGATCTTCAGCTTTGCCGTTTTTCTTATGAATAGAGATATAATGATTTAGGTTTTTTGAGGTGAAGTCAGAAAGTTGCTTTTTGGTGATTTTCGAAATTTCATCAAGGTCTGCGCAAACATCTTTCCATTTTCTATTTAAAATGAAATTGTTAAGTATTTCTGTAGCTCTTCCATTGTTATTTTCATTACTTTGTATTCGTTCAAGTTTATAGTTGTTGATAATCGATTTTAATAAATCATCATCAAAATCCCCACTCTTAATTAGTTCAAGTTGTTCTAATATCAGCTTTCTTACTTCATCAAGGTCCTGACCTTCGCGGGCATATCCGGATACATAAAAAACACTATAATCACATAAACCATCTAAGCCAGCTTCGGTTTGCAGAACACGTTGCTTTTGGTTAAGATTTAAAGTAAGTAAACGATTCACCACTGAGGTAAGGAGTTTCATCATTCGTGTATCGCCGGTGGATGCACTTGGCAAACGATAAAATAAGCCAGTAAATTCTTCCATTGGCCCATAGATCGTTTTTTCAATATTTTCGTTTAAAGGCTTCTCTGGTTCAAAATGATATACTGGAACTGGCTTATACACTAAGCTACCTAAATGTTTGTCGATAGAGCGTATCGCATCCTCTGGATTAAAATCCCCTGCTAGAACAACAATCATATTATTTGGAACATAATACGTTTCAAAATATTTGCGAATAGCCGTTAACGATGGATTCTTCAAATGTTCTATGGTGCCTATAGTGGTTTGTGTGCCATAAGTATGGTTTTTAAATAATTCGGCATACGCCATCTCGTACCACTGCCAATAGTCATTGTCAATTCCTCTGTTTTTTTCTTCATAAACGGCCTCTAATTCGGTATGGAAAATCCTAAAAACTGGGTTTCTATAGCGTTCTCCTTCTACCGTAAGCCATTTGTCGAGTTGGTTGGAAGGGATGTCATTGACATAGGCTGTAACTTCATTACTAGTGAAAGCATTAGTGCCGGTGGCACCAATACTGCTCATCATTTTGTCATATTCATTGGCAATGCTATAATGAGAAGCAATACCGCTTGTTTTGTCAATTTGTTCATATATTTCCTTGCGTTGCGTGGTATCTGCGGTGTGATTGTACAATTCGTAAAGCTTCTCAATGCTGTCGATCAAAGGCTTTTCTTTAACCCAATTTAATGAACCATAGTTACTCGTTCCTTTAAATAGCATATGCTCTAAATAATGCGCGAGTCCGGTATGATCGGAAGGGTCATTTTTACTGCCTGCCTTGGTGGCTATATAGGTTTGAATTCGAGGTTTCTCCTTGTTTACAGATAACATCACCGTTAGTCCATTTTTAAGAATGTAGGTGCGTGTTTGTGATGGATCGTTGGTTATTGTAGTATAAGGATAGGTACCCAATGACTTTACTTCATTAAAGTTGTTTTGTGCGCTTGATGTTAAATTTAGTATTAAGCAAAAAATCGCGATAAAAAGATGTTTCATATTATATTTTTCTTTGTTTATAGAAAATAGGACTTGATTTGGTTGCAAGAGTAACATAAAAAAATAGTTTATAGAAATGATACCCCAAAAATTAATGGAAATTATCGATGCAATCGTCAGATAAGAACCAAGTACCAATAGATTTTGTTATTTGGAATATCGAAAAAGTCGATTCCCTAACTTACTCAATTAAGTAAAACGTAAAATAATGGAATTAAAGTGAATAGCAGACACCTACTTGAAGAAGTGCTTTTCCCAAGCCAAATTCTCCATAACCGCCTAGTTTTTCGGTGAAAAAATATCGAACGCCAAATGAAGTCTCAAAGCCAATGGGGAAAGGGTTGGAGCTATAGCTGAAGGATTTATCTAATGGAGTACTTGAAAGCTTTATGTTGTTGCCTCTAAAACCAGCACCGATGCCATAATAGAGGTCTAAATTTTCGTCTTCTGTTTCAAAGTGATAGTTTAATCGAAAGAGTGCACTATAGTTTTTTGCGGCGTATTTGTATTTTGTGGTAAATACTCCGATTAAATTTCCGGATAAATCAAAGCTGTCTTTTGTTCGGGTATAGGTGGTGTTATAGCTAGTAAAGTTGAACGAAGTTCCAACACCAACGTTATCGCTAATCATATATTCATACTTTAAACTCAATGGCCCAAATCCGGTTGTGGTAAAATTATCTTTACCCGATAGGTTGTTCAATAAATTGAATATTAGTTTTCCCATATTGGGCGTTCCATATCCTAGTGTTACAATTGATGTTCCTTCCTCAATTATTTGAGAATTTCCATTTTTCATGAAGAATACATTGCATATTGAAAGGAGTAGGATTACTTTATATTTCATTGGGCTGTTATTTCTTAATTAGTTGGCAATTTAAAGGTTTTTTTGTGAAATCAATGTCATTAATTCGACGTTGATTTTAAGCTACCAAACTTCAATTCTTGGGGTTTTACAATGCCTTTTTCTATAAGATTATCTAGGTTCATGATTCGGCTTTCTTTCTTGCTTTTAAAACAAAGAGCGTGCGCAATGCCATTATTGGTTTGAATTTCAATAGCTATTGGCGTTGGGATATAGGATTCATCAGTAATTCCGTGTTTCACAAAAACAGGTCGAAACCCATCCTCGAAAAATTGTTGACCTATATATCCAATGCCATCTTCGTTAATGTCGAAATAGCCAGCGTCTTCTTTTTTTAACAGTAGAATAATGTCTTGGTTGTCTGGGCAAACGGTTGTGTTTATTTTTAGCTCTGTTTTAAAGAAAACATAAAAAACTACTAGTGTTAATGTGGTGTAAATAAATGTAAAATTGTTTAAAAAGTGAATCTTTTTATCTCCATACAAATACATAAAATACCCCAATATTAAGCCAATAATTAAAAGGATTAGAATGCCAATAACGGTGTATTTCACATCAAAAAAGGTTACATTTAACTTAACGAATTTGTAAATTAAAAGTGAAGCAAATGCACCAATAAAAGGCATTCCTATTGTGATATAACTTTGTTTTTTTTTCAATAATCGGCGACATATTTCGCCAATTAGAAGTCCGGCAATTATGGCTGAAAACAACCAAAACATTTTACTATTCAATAAATCTTCCCACATAATAAAAACTATTGTTATTTTTGGCTGCAATTTAATTGAAATTTTTAACATGAATATCGGAGATAAAATGCCCAATTTTAATTTGATGGGCGTAGATGAAGTAAATTACAATAATTTTGATTTCGCAGATAAATATGCTATTGCGGTTGTATTCACATGCAATTCATGTGTTTATTCCAAGTCATATTGGAATCGTATTGCTAAACTCAAGGATAGATACGAAGAAGATAATCTTGCATTACTGTGTGTAAATAGTAATGATGTAAATCAGAATTCCGAGGATAGCTTTGCTGCTATGAAAACTGTTTCGCACGAGGTTGGTTTATTTCCAAACTACTATCACGATGAGAATCAAGAATTGGCGAAAGCATTTGATGCGAAAGTTACGCCTGAGGTGTTCTTGTTTAATAGTAAACGTGAATTGGTTTATAAAGGGGCAATCGATGATAGTTGGGATAATGAAAATACAGTAACAAGTGTTTATCTAGAGGATGCTATCGAATATGCGTTGGATGGCATTGAGGTTGACTATCCGGAAATTACTGCAGAAGGATGTAGCATTTCCTGGAAGAAACAACAGAAATGAGAATATATTTCCTCTTTCTGCTCTCAGCGATCTTTTCTTTTAATTTTTTACAAGCACAGCTTTTCATCCCTTTAGGTAATGATGCTTATGATCTCTTCAATCGAATTGAAATAAAATCTGGAGGAACCTTTTTATCTAGCTTTCATTCTTCAATTAAAGAGTTTTCTTTTGAAGACGTATTGCCTTTGTTAGAAAAAGCCACTTTTGGAAATTCAATCGATAGTTTGGATGCAAATGCTTTTTCTGAGCTGGCTTTCTTCTACAATCTCGATAAAGGTAAGCGAAAGAAGCCTATACTTAAACACTTTTATAGTCAAAATGCCGCTCTTTATAGTATAAATGCCGCTGGTTTTAAACTAAGTGTAAATCCGGTGATTTACTTTGCTGGAGCTTATGAAATTGGCAACAAGGCTGGTAGTCATTTCGATCGCGCTCTTTTTATAAATACTCGTGGTGCTACATTTCAAGGTATTATTGATGATAAAATATCATTTTATACTTTTCTCACCGATAATCAAATGAGGGTTCCACTGCAAACCTCGCTTTTTGGTGAAAGTACATTTGCTCTTCCTGGCGAATCGTACTTTAAAAAGTTTAAAACCAATGGTGTCGATTTCTTCCATGCCGAAGGATATGTTGCTGCCCCAGTTACCAAACACATCTCCATGCAGTTTGGTACTACAAAGCATTTTATTGGCGATGGTATTCGAAGTTTAATCCTTAGTGATTTTTCAAAACCGAAACTTACACTGCGTATAATAACTAAGGTTTGGAAATTGGAGTATCAGAATTTGTTCTATGAACTCACCGACTCTGCTTTTGCTACTACATCGGGCAGCTATAAAAAGAAATATGGAGCCACACATCATATTAGTATAAATGTAACCAATAAATTAAATCTTGGTTTTTTTGAAACTGTAATTTTTAAACGGGAGGGTAACAACTTTGAATTAAACTATTTGAATCCAGTGATTTTTTATAGGGCCGTGGAGCATAGTTTAGGTAGTCCCGACAATGTGCTTGTGGGCATGGATTATAAGCTAAATATAAAGAAAAGGGCTCAGTTATACGGCCAGTTGGTGCTCGATGAGTTTTTGATGGTGGCATTACGTACGCAGTTTTTTAGTTCCCGATCCAACGCAGAATGGGGGTGGTGGGGTAATAAATACGCCATACAAATGGGAGCGAAGTTTGTTGATGTTTTCAGAACACCGAGCCTGGATTTTCAATTGGAATACAATCATATCCGGCCTTATACCTACGCATATACGTCGCCAGCATTAAATTACACCGACTTTAACCAAAGTATGGCGCATCCCTTGGGTGCAAATTTAAAGGAGATTATGGCGGATATTAAATTCAAACCATCGTCTCGGCTTTTAATGCAAATACGCTGTTTTATCGCAAAGTCAGGCCTCGACACTTTATCGTCGATTAGCTATGGGGCAGATTTATTGAAGTCAACACATCAAAAACCCTTTTCGTATGGGAATTATACGGCACAAGGTTTAAATTCAATATTAACATTTTTCGAGTGCGGTTTGAGTTATAAATTAGCGACACAGTTATATGTCGATTTTACCTATTCAAGCCGCAAGCGCATTGCTAACAATATTAATTATCTGGTTTCCAATAACTACTTAATGCTGGGTATTCGTCTAAATTCAGGCAAGCGAAACTTTATGTATTAGTATTAAATTGTTTTATTCTTGGTTTTGTTTTTTCGTTATGTCTTTGATCACAAAATTGAGTTATCCACACTATTGTTGATATGTTAAAAACAAATTTCCGCGTGGCTCTAGGCTTTCCAACTTTACTTGAATTTAACTCTAAATGAGTTCCGTGAAACATGTATTTTTGAATGTTTCACGAAAGGAGTATATAAAAATCAAAATACTAATATGGGTAAAATAATAAGTGTGGCCAACCAAAAGGGCGGTGTAGGAAAAACCACAACTGCAATAAACTTGGCCGCAAGTTTTGCAGCATTAGAGTATAAAACGCTTCTTGTAGATGCTGACCCTCAGGCCAATAGCACCTCAGGGTTGGGATTTGATCCTCGAATTATTAAAACCGGACTCTATGAATGCCTTATAAATGGTATTGACGCTAAAGATATTATTTTAGAAAGCGACTTCGACAATCTCTATCTCTTGCCAAGTAATATTGACCTGGTAGGAGCAGAGTTGGAGCTTATAGAGCTCTCAGGAAGAGAGAAATTAATGAAGAAGCTTTTAGAGAAAATTAAAGGACAATTCGATTTTATAATTATCGATTGCTCCCCAAGTCTTGGCTTGATTACAACCAATTCCCTTACTGCATCAAACTCTGTTCTTATTCCTGTACAATGCGAATATTTTGCTTTGGAAGGATTAGGGAAACTATTAAATACGATTAAAATAATCCAAACCAACCTCAACCAAGAATTAGATATCGAAGGCATTCTACTTACAATGTACGACTCAAGATTGCGTTTGAGCAATCAAGTAGTAGAGGAGGTGAAGACACATTTCCAGGACTTGGTATTTGATACCATCATATCTCGTAATACAAAGTTAAGTGAGGCGCCTAGTTTTGGTGTTCCTGTGATTAATCATGATGCTGAGAGTAAAGGAACTATTAATTATATGAATTTGGCTCGCGAAATACTTCAAAAAAACAATATGACCTTAATTCCTAATAAAGATCGTCGAATTGAGGTAGATGAGGAATAGATATTTATAGCATCTTCACTATAAAGCAACTAACTTTCTAAATAACAATCTAAAAAAAATCAACTTACTATAAAGGCGTTTTTCCATGAGTACAGTAAAAAAACCAGCGTTAGGACGAGGTCTTAGTGCTTTATTACAAGACAATAATCCTGATCCAATAACTAAGGAGCATACCATCCGTACCACAGGTGCCACAGGATCTATCTCTAATATTCTATTAAGTCAAATTGAAGCCAACCCGTTTCAACCACGTACTGAATTTGAAAAACAAGCATTAAGCGAATTGTCGGACTCTATTCAATTGCATGGTATAATTCAGCCAATTACAGTTCGTAAGGTTGCGCCAGATAAATACCAAATTATTTCAGGGGAGCGTCGGGTTAGAGCTAGTATACTCGCCGGATTAAAGGAGGTTCCTGCCTATGTGCGTATCGCTAAAGATCAAGACATGTTGGAGATGGCTATCATCGAAAATGTGCAACGTGAAAACTTAAATCCTATGGAAGTGGCCTTAAGTTATCGTCGTTTAATTGACGAGTGTAGTTTAAAGCAAGAGGAATTAGGCGAACGCGTTGGAAAAGATAGAACTACAATTAATAATTACCTTCGTTTGCTTAAGTTACCTACAGAAATACAAGTGGGATTGCGTGATGGTAAATTGAGCATGGGCCATGCTCGTGCGCTTCTCGCCGTAACCGACCCCAATGAACAACTTCGTCTTTACGAAGATCTACTTCGTGATAACTTATCTGTTCGTTCTATCGAAAGTTTGGTAAAGCAAGTAAATGAATCAGAATCGAAGCCTAACAAAAAAACATCTAATGGAGTGGATGCAGAGTATCTTGCTTTATTCGATAAATTACAAAAACACTTAACCATTCAATATCAATTACCTGTAAATATTAAAACAAAGGCTGTTGGAAAAGGTGAAGTGGTAATAAAATTTAATACAGAAAGCGAATTCGAACGTTTGATGAATTTGCTAGGAGGCAATGAATAAATTAATACTAATTTGATTATTTGTAATTTTCAATTGTAAATCTCACGTTGGTTTTTCTTATTAGGCATTAATTACGGCATTGTTTATACATTTGGTATATTTGCATGGTGAGGATATTCACGTTTGCTTTTATTGTATTTCATATAGGTATGGTTGCTGCTCCAAAATTAATGGCGGCTACCACTAGTTCTGCTATATTGCCTTCTGGTTTTAATAACGATAGCTCTTGTAAAGTTCACTCTCCTAAAAAGGCTGCCATTTTTTCATCCATCATTCCAGGAGCAGGGCAAATTTATAACCAACAAGCCTGGAAACTAGTTTTTGTTTATGGAGGGCTTGGAGCCGTAAGCTATTTTATTAAAGATAACAATAAGGTTTATAAAGACTACTTGCAGCAATGGAAGTATCTTACAGATAACGATCCAAATACCAATGTCCGTCCAGAGTTGTCATTAGCTTCTGCCGACGCTTTGCATAATGCCTTTTCATCATATCGCAAATACAGAGATCAATGTGCGATAGGCTTTGTGCTTATTTATGCTGCAAACATTATTGATGCCAATGTTTACGCCCATCTTTATCATTTCAATGTAGATGACTTGTCATTGCATTTTAAGCCCGATTATAACATTTATACTAGGGCATTCATTCCTTCGGCAAGTTTGATTTATAAATTTTAATTATGAAAATAGCGCTAATTGGTTACGGAAAGTTGGGGAAGGTTATTGAGCAAATTGCAATAACTAGAGGTCATGAAATTACGTTGAAAGTAACAAAAGCTAACGCTGAATCGTATCAATTGTCAGGATGTGAAATTGCTATTGAATCCACAGGCCCTGTCTCAGCATCGAAGAACATTACAAAATGTTTAGATGCGGGCTTACCTATAGTGGTTGGATCTACAGGCTGGTACGATGATTTTGAAATGATTAAAGCAGAAACTAATTCAAAGAATGGTGCGTTATTATATGCTACTAACTTTAGTGTTGGCGTTCATATTTTTTGGGAAGCCAATAAAATGTTGGCACAATTAATGAAAATTCAGCCTGATTATAGGGTGAGTCTTACCGAAATTCACCATACCGCTAAAAAAGATGCGCCTAGCGGAACGGCTATCACCACAGCAGAGGTGATCCTTGAACAATTGCAGACGCAAAAACATTGGAAACTGGTAAATGAGTTTGAAAATAAAGATGTTACTTCGCTACAGGTAAAGGCAATTCGGGAAGGCGATGTAAATGGAACACACATTGTAACCTATGAAAGTAAAGTAGATAAAATTGAACTTAAACATGAGGCATTCAATCGTTCTGGTTTTGCATTAGGCGCAGTATTGGCAGCCGAGTTTTTACAAAATAAAAAAGGAGTATATTCGATGCGCGATGTTATTGGTAGTTTCTAAATTTGCTAACACCCATAAAAATAATAAATAAATTAACTTTAAACTTTAATAATAGATTGTAATAAAATGGCTTGGAATTGGAAGTTTTATAAAATACTTGATCAATCAGAAAAACGTTGGTTTTGGGGTACTACAATTTTTAATGTGTTACTTCTAATAACTTTCTTATTGGCGGGCTACTTCTTTGCAGGGAGTGTGCTTTTTTTCGTGATGTGGCAAATAATGATTTGCCTATATTTTATCACCAAGGATAAATCAGGATTAAAAAAGTCTATATTAAGAGAATGGACCGACGCAATTCTATTCGCAGTAATTGCTGCAACTTTAATACGTACTTTTTTCTTTGAAGCCTATACGATTCCAACAGGCTCCATGGAGAAAACATTGTTGGTAAACGACTTTCTATTTGTCGGTAAATGCAATTACGGAGCTAGATTACCAATGTCGCCTTTGGCAATACCATTTATACATAATAAAATTCCAGGAACTGATATTCCTTCATACAGCGAATGGCCATCCATCGGTTACAGAAGGCTTCCAGCGCTCGAAAATATTAAACGAAATGATATCGTGGTATTTAATTTTCCAGTTGAAGGAGATAGGCGATACGATGACTTCACTTTTGATGAACATAATCCGATTGACAAAAAAGTTAATTATGTAAAGCGCTGTGTAGGTATGCCGGGTGATACTTTAGAGCTGCGAGATAGTAAAATATTTGTAAACGGTGAAACGCAAAAGGCATTCAAACATTGGCAATTTTCTGTTGATATTACTTTGACTCAAAATGCTATCAACGCCTATGGAAGACCAGTGCAAACGATGTATAGTCCCGATCCAATTCTTTTCCCGTTTAGCTTAAAGTCGCTTTTAAAACATAATATAGCAATTGATGATTTACGTCCAAACCAAGATAGCTTCCCATACAAATGGACCGTTATTATAGACCCGGATCGTTACAAGGAGATTTATGACATTACAGAGGTTGCATCTATGAAATTTAATGTTTACGAGCAACCAGATTCTGTGAATAGCGCAATGCGAAGGATTTATCCCAGAAGTCATAAAATTAATTGGAATAAAGATTATTTTGGGCCTTTATACATCCCCAAAGCAGGTGCAACAATACCCATTAACGAAGAGAATTTCTCAATATACGAAAAGGTAATTCGTGATTACGAACACCATAAAACGTTCTTTGAGAACGATGGTAAATACTATCTTGATGATATAGAAATAACAAGTTATACCTTCACGCAAAACTACTATTTGATGGTTGGAGATAATCGTCATAACTCAAGTGATGGACGTATGTGGGGTATGGTTCCAGAAGAAAATGTTGTAGGAAAAGCTTTGCTAATTTGGTATAGTTACGACAAAGACAATCCGAGTTTTTTTGGAAAAATTCGATGGAACCGACTGTTCAATATCATTCATAATATGGATTAATTTCATGAAGCCTAAATCCCCGAAGCGTCCCAAACTTATTCAACGTACCGCCATTAGCGACGACTTTGAAGAGATAATTGAATTAAGTCAAATTTGTTTTCCTGGAACATCTCCTTGGACCATGAAGATGCTTAAAAGCCAATCTCAGATTTTTCCAGACGGGATGCAAATTATTGTCTACGAAAAAAAAATCGTAGGCTCCGCCACTTCTTTAATGATAAACTTTGATGAATACGACGAAGATCATACGTGGAGTGAAATATGTGACAATGGCTTTATAACAAATCACGATCCAGATGGCGACACCCTTTATGGCATTGAAGTAATGGTTCATCCTGAATTTCATGGTTTGAAAATTGGTCGTCGTCTCTATGAGATGCGTCGTGAACTTTGCATTCAAAAAAATTGCAGTCGAATTATCATTGGTGGAAGATTGCCAAATTTTCATAAATATTCGCATAGCTTTGGTGTTCGGGCATATATTAAAAGGGTTTTAGATAAGAAGATAAACGACTCTGTACTTACATTTCAGCTTTCTCAAAATTTTTCTATCCGAAGGGTGATAAAAGATTATTTGCCCGATGATAAAGAAAGTGAAGGTTATGCTTTGTTGTTGGAATGGAATAACCTTGATTACCTTCCTGAAACACGCGAAAGAAGTGTAATGATGAAGAAGGTTCGTATCTGTTGCGTGCAATATGAATTGCGAAAGATTACCAAGTTTCAAGAATTCGCCCAGCAATGCGAGTATTTTACTGATGTTGCGAGTAATTACAAGTCCGATTTTGTTCTATTTCCAGAGTTGTTTACCACTCAGCTATTATCTTTCGAAAAACGTAAAGATGTAAGTCCCGAAAGTAGTGTTCGCTCTCTCGATAAGTATACCGAAGAGTATATCAATCTCTTCTCGAAATTATCTCTGGAATACAATATCAATATCGTTGCAGGTACACATTTACAACTCGAAAACGACAATTTATTTAATGTTGCCTATCTTTTTAAACGAGATGGAACCTTTGAAAAACAATATAAAATCCACATTACTACCAATGAGTTAAAATGGTGGGGTGTAAAAGCTGGAAACTCCATAAATGTCTTTAATACTGATTGTGGCAAGGTGGCTATCAATGTTTGCTACGATGTTGAGTTTCCAGAGATGGCAAGAATTGCTACCGCAAAAGGTGCTAAAATACTTTTTGTCCCGTTTAGTACGGATGAACGCCATGGTTATCTGCGGGTGAAAATTTGCGCTCAGGCTCGCGCTACCGAAAATCAAATTTTTGTCGCCACTGCTGGAACCATTGGTAATATTCCCTCCGTTGATAATATGGATATTAATTATGCCCAGAGTGGAATTTACACACCTAGTGATTTTTCATTTCCTCCCGAAGCAATCGCTGGTGAATGTAGTCCGAATTTAGAGACTGTGGTTATCGCCGACCTAGATTTAGCTACTTTAGAACGAACCAGAAATACTGGTACTGTGCTTAATTGGAAAGATAGAAGGCTAGATTTATATGATGTAAAAGAATACTAAATTTAATTCCTTTCTATTTTTAGGTTATTCTATTTATTAAAGAAGGAATCAATCATTTTGACCGTCTAACATAAGATAGAATTGTTTTTTTAGTGATTTTTTTGTTTTATTAATAAGTTACAAAGTATAAACTTTGTTGTTTGATGCTTCAAAGTTTCTATTTAGACTCAATGCTAGTCCTTTTTTCCTAAAATTGTAATAAAATCGTAGAATTATGAAGCGTATTTACTTTTTACTTTTGAGTCTCTTTTCCATTTTTAATGCGAATTCACGCTATGTGGAGTTCTCAGTAAATATGAATAATGAGGTAGCGAGTGTCAACGGAATTCACGTCACTGGTGATTTCCAAATTGCGGCTGGATTTACTGGTGGAAATTGGAATCCAGCAAGTACAGTTTTAACTCAAATTGGCGCATTAGGAATATATAGCGTGGTTGTAAATATTCCAGCAAAGAAGAAATACGAGTATAAATATGTCAATGGAGATCAGTTTTATGAGTCGGAATATGTGCCTGATGAATCGCGAGTTGGATATTTATTTAATGACAATCGCTGGTTTTATCTCGACTCGTTGCAAAATGATACTTTAAAATTACCATGCCTGATTTTTTCTACTAATGCTCCTTTATCAAAGAAATTACTTCGATTTCGTGTTGGGATATCAGGAATTATATTAAATTCGGCTGGGGTTCATGTGGCGGGTACGTTTAATAATTTTAATACAGTAGAAAATTACATGTACAGCTTTGATGGTAAGATATTTGAATATATAACGTATTTAGATACCTTAACCACATCGACACAGTTTCGCTATATCAACGGTAATAATACGGCTCAATATGAAACGGTTCCTGCTGCATGTAATGTTCAATCCAATCGAGAAGCCATCTTTAGTAAGGATACTGTAATGCCCTTAGTCTGCTTGGGTTCGTGTGTCGCTTGTCCAAGTGGAATTTCGAAATACGAGTTGTCAAATAATATCAAGGTATTCCCCAATCCATTTAAGCAAGAATGCCAGGTGTTTTTTGGAGACAATAACATTCGTGATCTAGTAATTATCGATTCTCAAGGACGAGTTGTTCGGAAGTATGCGCAGATAAAACATCATTTGATCATTAACAGTGAAAATATGTCTATAGGGATATATTACATAACTACTTCTCGTACCGAAAAAATTAAACTAATTATTATCCAGTAGTAATCTATCGCAAATTTCAATTTTACTTTTATGCTTTTTCGCATTCTTTCATTTCTTATTTTTCTTGGGTTTGGTGATATTATTGTTGCTCAAAAATCTCCAGGTAATACTTTAATTTATACCACCTCAGGTACTGGAAATAAAAGTGCTAAGCTCGTCGACACCTCAGGTAACACCTATAAGTCCTGGTCAGGATTTGCATCTTCTTCAGGTTATTCTGCTTATATACTTCCAGGAGGTTTTTTACTTAGAGCCACAATAGCGACTGGAGTGAGCTTTACAGGTGGACCAATTTGTGGTAAAATATCCAAAACAGACTGGACAGGAGCTCTAGTTTGGGATTATACGTATAGTACAATCAACTATTGCTCTCATCATGATATTTGTCCTATGCCCAATGGTGATGTATTATTAATTTCTTACGAGAGAAGAACTGCAACGGAGGTAACAGCAATGGGTGGGAGTGCTGCCATCGAAATGTGGCCTGATAAAATTGTGCAAGTCAATCAAACTGGACCAACTACTGGTGATGTTGTTTGGGAGTGGAAGGCTTGGGATCACTTACAGCAAAATGTCTCTACAGCAAAGCCCAACTATAAATCTACGTTAGTGCCCGAAAAACTAAATATTAATTACAAACAAACCAAAGATTGGATGCACATGAATGGAGTAGATTACAATCCGGAGTTGGATCAGGTCTGTTTCTCATCACATTATTTGAATGAAATTTATATTATTGATCATAGCACTACCATGGCAGAGGCCGCCTCATCATCAGGTGGACGCTCAGGTAAGGGAGGGGATATACTATACAGATTCGGGAATCCAGCAGCCTATGGAGCCACAGGCGCAGCAACAATTAATGTTTGTCATGATGCCCATTGGATTGATGTGGGTCCGTATAAAGGGTACTTAGCCTATTTTGGCAATAATGGTATTTCTACTACCCAGTCGTCTGTTGATTATGTAAATCCGCCTTTGCAATCCAGTGGCTTTAATTATATCAAAACAGGAACTCAGTATGGCCCTTCAACATATACCAAACGTTACGCTTGCAATGGTTACACAAGTAATGAAGGGGGGTCGCAAACTTTCGCAAATGGAAATTTAATGTATACGGTAGCTTTAGCTGGGAATATTTATGAGGTTGACTCGAATGGGAGTGCTTTAGGTACTTGGAGTGCAGGTGGTAAATCGGCAAAAGCAAAACGATATTCTGCATGCGAACTAAATGGTGGCTTGTTGGCCACTTGTTCTCCATATTATTATAATTTATGCGGTGTGCCTGCATCATCTATTGTATTGAATTGCAATGGGGTGGGTAGTGGAACCATGACATATAAATGGACTTCGTATCCATCTGGTTTTACGTCAACGGCCCAAAACCCTTCTGTAACCCCAACGGCATCAACAACCTATATTTGTGAGGTATCCAATGGAACATGTACTGCAACTAATTATGTAGTAGTTAATATTAGGCCCAAACCCACTGTAAATTTAGGAAACGACACTACCATTTCCCCCTCACAGCCATTGACTCTAAAGGCAAACTCCACGAACACACTAAGTTATCGCTGGAGTAACGGTGCCACCACTCAAAATATTCAAATATCACCTGCGATAACAACAACCTATAAAGTTGTCGTTACCTCCGAAGGTGGATGTATAGACAGTGATGAAGTAACGGTAAATGTTGTTGGTGGTTTATTGTCGGTAGTGGCAACAGCCAATCCTGGTGGACTTTGCCTTGGCTCTTCAACGAATTTAAATGCAAGTGGTTCTGGTGGTTCTGGAAATTATACGTATAGTTGGAGCTCTGTTCCTACTGGTTTCACATCTACCTTGAAAAATCCAGTAGTTACTCCTATGGTAAATACGCAATTTCTTGTTGTGGTTAACGATGGCAATAGCGCTGCAAACTCAAGCTGTAATGTGGTCGTTAATCCTATACCCTTTACGCCTACTATTGTTGCTAACGGTAATTTTTTTACTTCCTCGTTGGCATTAACGTATCAATGGTATCAAAATGGAATTGCAATTCCGGGTGCAATTTCACAGATTTATCAGGCCACTTCACCAGGTAATTATACCGTGAAAATTAAGGATGCAAACGGATGTGAATCTTTGGCTTCGAATTCAACTGTATTTGTTGGAGTTCAAGATTTCTCTTTTATCCAGAACATTAATATCTATCCAAATCCGTCTACCGGCAAGTTCACTATTGAAACTAATGATGACTTTTTCTTTGAGGTAGTTGATTATTCAGGTAAATTGGTTTTACTATCGAGCGCCCATGAAGTAGATTTAAGTGACTTTGAAAATGGCATTTACATAATAAAGATTTACAAACAAAGTCAGATTGTAGCCGTTCGAAAATTTAATTTAGTGAAATAAAGGGTATCCATGAACGCAAAGGGTTTTATTATAACTTCGGTGATGTTTGTTCTTGGTTTAGGTTCTAAAATCCAAGCTCAAGGCGATTTCTATAGTATTTCTAAAATTCAGAAAATTGAAATTCAATTTGCACAAAGCAATTGGGATTACATTTTAGATACCAATAAATACGGTAATGATGCTTACATTTTGGCGCAAAGCGTAATGGTTAATGGTGTGATTCTAGATAGCGTGGGTGTAAAATATAAAGGAAGTAGCTCTTATGATAGCACCTATAAAAAGAATCCACTACACCTAAAATTAGATAAGTTTAAAAACAACGATTATAAAGGTATCACGGATATTAAGCTTGCCAATATTTATAGCGATCCAAGTATGATTCGTGAGGTGTTAGCCTATTCCATTTCAAACAAATACATGCACTCCTCACATGCAAACTTTGCCATGGTATTTATTAATGGTCGTTATTATGGGCTTTACAGTAACGATGAGGTAATTTCAAAAACCTTTTGTAGTTCGCATTTTTATAGTGACGCCAGTAATCCTATGTTTAAATGCAGTCAGTTGGTAGCTAGCCCCTACTCAAAAAGCAGCTTGAAATATATATCCAAGGATAGCCTTGATTATTTTCCACGTTATGAGATGGAATCAAAAATTGGATGGGTCGATTTTATTGCACTTTGTGACACAGTCACGAATTATCAATCCAGGATTACTGCCAATATAGATGTTGATCGGTTTTTATGGATGTTTGCCTTTAATAACGCCTTAATAAATTTAGATAGTTATTCCGGTGCTTTTTCTCAAAATTATTATGTTTTTAAGGACAACACCAAACACTACAATCCCATTGCTTGGGACTTAAATATGAGTTTCGGTGCTTTCCCGTATGCTGGAAGTCAAGGTGGTGGATTAGGTACTCTTACTGTTGCTCAAATGCAAAATTTAACAGCACTTTTACATAGTAATGATGCAGATTGGCCCTTGATGAATTCTTTATTAAGTGACATTAGCTATAAAAAACGATATCTGGCACACCTTAAAACTATTCTAGATGAAAATTTCGTGAATTCTAATTATGATACAATAGCAACGCAATTGCAATCTCTTGTTGATTCAGCAGTTAAAGCGGATACTTGTAAGTTCTTTAGCTATAGTCAATTTCAAAATGGGATGAACGGGAATGTCGTTTTTGGATCACGCACTATCCCTGGATTAAGAAACTTAATGGACACTCGAAAATCCTTTTTATTGGCAAATGAGCTCTCAATTTCGCAGCCTTTAATTTTAAACACGAGCACAAGTGTTTCCAATCCAGCCTTGGGAAGCATTGTCTCTTTTAAGGCGACTATTCAAAACTCTAATCTTGCTTATCTATATTTTAGATTTTCAGAAACGCAGAAATTCACTAAAATTCAGCTGTTTGATGATGGCGCTCATAATGATGGTGCGGCTAATGATATGCTGTTTGGAGCATCTATAACCATGAGCTCCGTATTATGCCAATATTACTATTACGCTGAAAATGCAAATGGGGCTATGCTTTCGCCACAGCGTGCCGAGCATGAATTTTATACCGTATCCTCGGCTTCTACAAAAGTAAACCTTGGTGATGTTCGGATTAATGAGTTTATGGCTTCGAATTTGGCTGCAGTTAAAGATTCGGCTGGGGATTATGACGATTGGATTGAGATTTTCAATAACACGTCCAATCCTGTCGATTTCACGGGTTGGTACCTATCAGATGATATTAAAAATATTACCAAATGGCGGTTCCCGAATGGCATCGTTATAGCACCCAAAGGGTATTTTATAGTTTGGTGCGATAATCAAATAAACCAGGTGGGCATTCATTCCACCTTTAAATTAAGCAATAATGGAGAGGCCATTATACTTTCCCAAATCGATTCAACTATTGTTGATAGTGTTACTTTTGGTATGCAACGCACGGATACTTCATTTGCTCGTATTCCAAATGGAGTAGGTACATTTCAATTCAGGCAACCTACATTTAATAACCGAAATGATACCGCAGCAATTGGAATTAAAATTAGTAATAATATAGCAAAAAGGAGCCTCGTTTATCCAAATCCTTGTTCTGGGCTATTTGAAATTATTACTTCAGGTGATTTTCAAGCTATAATATATGACGTAACCGGAAGGGAACTTTTTCGTACAAATTCAACAAAAGTTAATCTGATACCATTTGGTAATGGCAGCTATTATATTGCAATTATTAAGGACTCTCAGCTTACGGAAACTCAAAAGGTAATCGTCATAAAATAGATGATAATTCCTGCTTTCTAGATTTTCTATTGTTTTTTTTCGTAAAATCGAAACTTTATTGACGATGAATCGCTATGCAACTATTGATTTACGTAATAATAGCATGCAACCTATTAACCAACCTTTGCATCATATAACAAATAATGTCTCAGAACAAGCATCTTAACGCGTTGGAGCAATTGATTAAAGGATGCGTAAATGGAGATCATCGTTCTCAAAAATTGTTATATGAAACCTATAGTTCTCGCCTTTATGCTGTTTGTTTAAGATATATGAGCAGTCGTGAAGAGGCTCAAGATGTTTTACAAGATTCATTTGTGAAGATTTTTAACAAAATTGGGAGTTATAATTTTGAAGGTGCTTTTGAGGGATGGCTTCGACGTGTTGTTGTTAATACTGCCTTAGAGCAACTTCGACGTAACAAGCACAAATTTGAAGAGCGTTTTGAAGAGTTTGAGCCGGATACTAATTTTGTCACTAATGAGGCAGAAGGGAAAATTGAAGTTGAGGCATTGATGAAGTCATTACAAAGTTTAGCTATTGGTTATAGAACAGTATTTAATTTATATGTTGTAGAAGGGTTTACTCATGCCGAAATTGCAAATCAGCTCGGAATGTCAGAAGCAACGTCTAAATCACAGCTCTCGAGAGCAAAAAAAATATTACAAAATATAATAATACAACAGCATGTTGGATGAAGAATATAAAAAATTAATCGATTCCTGGGAAGTGGCACCTCCGCCAGTGGCCTGGGATTTTATTAGAAATTCTGTTCAAAGGCCTTGGTATTCAGAGGTTTGGGTTAAAGCGGCTGTATTCTCTATTGTAGTTTCAATCGCCTTAGTTTCTGCTTTTTTATTTTATCATTCTAGTAACACCACTACATCTGCTCAAAATTCAAATATATCTGTAGGTAAGATTGGAAATGATAGTTCTAATAATGGTAACATTGATAAGAAAATCACCGATGAAAAGGCAATAAATCATAGTAAAACGTCAAAGGATAACAAAATAACCGCTGTGGAGTCCCAAACATCAGAAGCGCCGGCCAATAATGTAAATTATAAAGCTCAAAGTGAAATTTCTAGTACAAACCCGAATGAATTCGAAGCTAAAGTAAATGTTGATGTAAATCCCATTGAGCCAATCCAGCAAAGTAAATCAATCACAACTGAATCTGTAATAGCGTCGAAAATAAAACCAACTATGAATTTAAGTAGTTCAGAGGTTTGCATTGGGAAACTAGTAAATTTCCGTTTGGATGGTATTCCTTTGAATAGTATCCTCGACTTTGGAGATCATCATCAAATTATCCTAAACACATCAAAATTAAATGTGCCATACACATACCCAAATCCCGGTGTTTATTTGATATCAGTTTATTCTCAAAATGCAACCTTAATTTCTCGGGAGATTATTGTTAACGACAAAGTTCAAGCCTATTTTAAATCTTCGGTAGCCGAAAATAATATAGTAAAGCTTACCAATTTATCACTTATGGCCAACAGTTATTATTGGATTTTTGATGATGGTCAAACTTTAATAACTACTGACGCAACCCCCATCACACATTATTATTCCTCTACTGCTAGGCAGGTTTATAAGATTAAGCTGATAGCAATTAATAAAAATAGTGGTTGTAATGATACTTTTGAGACAGAAGTTAGAAATCCTAACTTTAAAAACTATTTCTTTACGGCCATACCAGATGTTTTTACTCCTAATGGAGATGGTTTAAATGATGTTTTTGAGATTCCTGCGGCCGATCTAAAAGAATGGCACATGTTGATTGTGAATGAGGCAGGACTTGTGGTTTTTGAAACGAATAAACAAAAAAACTTTTGGAACGGACACATAAATAATCTTGGGAGTGAATGCAGCAGTGGTGTTTACCGTTATATCATTAAATACATGCAGCCTGATGACGACGAAATACATCAGAAGGCAGGATTTATAACATTAATGCGTTAATAACCTATAATTTATGGATTTGTATATTAAAATATAATTTGATATGTTTACACAATTATTTAAAGCCAATTTTATGAAGCAAAATTACTTCAAGAACTACCTTCGTGCCTTCACGCTGCTTGTAGTTTTACTACTGGGTTTTTCACAAGTGAAAGCCCAAAGTTGTAACATCGCCAAAAACCCGAACGACAATCGTTCATGTTTAAATTCGCCCGCTTCCTTTACCGTTTCGGTTACTGGAGGTTGCACTATAGTGAATGTGGATTGGGATTTTGGAGATGGATCCACTCAACCTGGAGGTACTGTAACTGCTAGTCACAGTTACACCACGGTAAATACAACAGGTTACACTGTTAAGGCTACCGTTCATTGCCAAGGTGGAGGAACCACCGTTTGTACCTATCTCGTAAGGGTTTATGATCCTCCAGTAGTTACCTTCAAAAATACATCAGTTAATCCGCAATGCGAGCCAGGGAACTTGTTTAATATTCAAGATTCTTCATATAGTCCTAGTGGCGCAAAATTGGTTTTCAAGCGTATCGAATGGGGTGACGGTTCGAACTCTCAAGTTTCTGGTAATCCTGCAACCTGGTCGGGTCCATTAACGCACTCCTATTCCACGTATATTCCAGGTGATCCAGACAATGGAAAACCAAGATGCTATGCCGTAGTTATTGAAGTTCGTGATGAATACGGTTGTGTAACACGTTTGGCCAAGCCATGTTATATAACAGTTGGTGGTCGTTTAAATATTTCGTTCACTGCTTCATATTCTATTAAATGCGATAGCACCCCGGTGACAATTACAAACACCTCAACAGATGTGATGAAAGCATTTACCGATCGTCCGGGATTGTTTAAACAATTTATTTGGAACTATGGTGATGGTACTAGTTATACTAGTCCATTATGGCCTAGTGTTAGTGACCCTTATTGGTCAATTCATACACACTTGTACAAAAACAAAATGGGTCCTTTCGATATCTCTTTAACCGTAATTGACTCCCTAGGTTGTGTAAATACCTACTTATTAAAGAAAGGTGCCGATAATATTTATACTAAAGCCGATTTCCAAGTTTCTCATACCGGTGTTTATGGAGACTCGGATAGTATGTGTTATCAAGGTAATAGTTTCAATTTTAAAGTACCTCAACCGGTTCATCCTGTTTATGTATTTAAATCTTCTTATAACTTTGGCGATCCTAATAGTGGTCCTAATAACGTTTATCCTCAGAAAGCGGATGACCCTGTTGTTTGGACACGTGATCACGTATTTTCAGGATGTGGTGTTTACTTGGCAAAAGTAGTAGTTACGGTATACCAACCTAATGGTACAACCGTAATATGCTCGAAGACGGATAGTGCTTATGTAAAAGTTTGGGGGCCAACTGCAACAATACAAAGCCCAGCTAAAGGAATTTGTGTTCTTAATAGGTATCAATGTCATATTAAAGATACTGTTTTCTTCACCAATATGTCAACCTATTGCCAGGGCGATTCCGCTTTGAAAAAAGCAGATGGTGTAACAGACTCTATTCTTGCACCAAATACGGTAAGTCATCCAACTGTATTGCGTTTATGGGATTTTGATGATTTAGCAAAAGCACTTCCTTGTACCACTTACAGTGACCCTATTACCAATCCTGCTAAATTTGGATATCGTATTAAGGATACCATGAATACAAATATTAATTGTAATTATAGTATGGACTCCTTACCAAAACACTGGTATACTCCAGGAAATGAGAAGTGCTATACAGTTAAATTAATGTTGGAAGATCTGAAAACGGGATGTAAAGATGAGCAACAATTAACGTTGGCATTGCAGCCACCTAAAGCAAAGTTAACTGGAAGTAATTCTATTGATTTGGCTTTCGAAGGGCAAAAGTGTTTAAGTGATGGTAATGATGGTCGAAAGGTGAAATTGAAATGGCAGGCATCTGAACCGCTCTGCGCTAATCAGTTTGTTTGGCTCAATTTTGACTCTGCTTGTGGCTTAAATAACTTTACTCCTCAAACGGCTTTCAATCCATTAATTTTCACACCTCCTTTCCCTGCCTATGGATGTACTTACCCTGGAAGCCCATTAGCTGGAACAAAAGCTAATCCTTTTAGTCAGCAAGGTCATTCATTCCCAAAACAATATACAAAACAATATACATCCACTTGTGATCCAACAGGTAAAATAACCATTGGTTTAATTGTGCAAAACGGTTGCGATAGTGCGGTTGTTACTTTTCAAGATAGTCTTTGGGTATATTGGACTGGTTGTGATTGGGGAAATTGCACGTTTAGTAATGCAGTCCAAAAAGCATCATGTAAAGCGGCACATCCAAATTCAGCTAGTTATCCAGCCTACGCGCGATTGAACGAAGCTTCAAAAATTACCTTCTTTAATGCTGCACAAAAAGCTGCTGCGCTTGCTTTAATGCCAACAGGTCAAGTTGTATGTTATGCTTGTCGCGATACCTTCTGGTACCATAATGCAATTGAATATAAGGACTTGGCTGCTACGCAAGATGCGGGAATGGTGGTAAAAGATAAATATTGTGTTGGTGATTCAGAAACCTATTGTCCTTCAAAATCAGCTTCTTCACAACAATTTTTATTGGCCATAACTTGGAGCGCCTATTTATATGTTCCAGGTAAACCAAACTTTAGATCTGTTGCCAGCGATACAGCCTATATGTATACAGATACAATTTATCGTTTGCCAACATATCATCGTAACAGATGGTTAATTAAACAATACGTTGCTAATGGTAACTATATGTCAGATACCATCGGACCCAATGATGTAACAAGTCAATATCCACGTGTTGTGACTATCGATTCCACCTATTGCTATAAATTAATTGGAGGGGTTTCAACAAAATTAGTTCAAAGTATAGATACCTTTACAAGAGACTCTGTTAAATGTCAGAAATTTAAATTCAATTCTAATGGTAAATGGGTAGTGAATTTGAATGTAACAAATACGGATACATGTGATAAGGCCAACGAAGGAACTCGCTATCCTGTAATTGTGGGTAATAAAATAGACTTTAATATCAATGACACTACTTTCTGTTTAGGAGAAGCGGTGAAACCCAAAATAGATATTCGTTATTGGTGGTCTAAACCATCTCCTCCAAGTACACAATATGATCCTTACGACTATTGGAATGATAAAGGAAGAAACCCAAATAGTGGTGGATTAAGTAATAAAGAGGTATATTGGATTAACTGGGGTGATGGAGGATCATTCATTAAATTTGATACTGCCATTCGCTCTATTCGTGAGCATACTTATAATGCACCGGGTAACTATACTATCAAAGTAATGTGGAAAGATAGTAGTGGTTGTTTTGATACCTTGATTTTAAGAAACTTAGTTCACGTTGTAAAACCACATGCGGCATTCTATATACCACAAAAGTCTCTTGCTTGCGATCAAATTGTACAATTTAGAGATAGTAGCTGGATTGAGCAAGATACTACATTGGGTGCCAAATACGATCGTGTTTTACCTTCTGGGGTTGGTTACAATTGGGATTTTGGTGACGGATCACTTGCATCTGCAATAAAGGACCCTACGCACCTTTATGCAAAAAATGGAGATTATGTAATCAAGCTTCGTATTTTCACTGAGCAAGGTTGTCAAGATTCAGTAGAACATAAAATCCATATTGAAGGACCTGCTCCTGAGTTTGAATTGGCTGCTGGTCAAAAAGATACAGGTTGTTTACCGTATAATGTAAACTTATTTATCTCAAACATGTCTGATACTACCTATCGTTATGTGAATATCAATTGGGGTGATGGAACGGATACTGTACTTACAAAGGCGTCCAGAGCGGCACAATTTCCATTAACGCCAGCCGGAATAATATCACATACTTATAAAGTACCAGGTAGATTCTGTATAAAAGCAATTGCGTCTGATACTGTATATGATGATTTAGGTAACAAATTAACGTGTAACCGTAAATTCCCATGCGACACTTGTGAGGGCATCTGTGTTGTAGTATATGATTTTGTGCTTGCAGATTTCTCTATGCCTGATACTGTTTGCTTGGGTGAGGTGGTAACATTTACTGCCACTCAAGATACCATTATATATTCAGAATACAATTGGAAATTTGGCGATGGACAAACAGGAACGGTAAATAAACCGGTTTACTCTACCACACATGCCTATACTGCTGTTGGTACTTACAACGTGGATTTCGAGCCTACATATTTCTTATGTGCTGGCACAAAACGTAAACCAATTGTTGTCGTTGACACTAAAGCTGATTTTGGTATTGATAGTACCGAGAAGCCTAAATTTATCTTCACTGATAAGTCGATAGGTACAAATTACAAAACGAAATACTTCTGGGATTTTGGAGATGGAGCGACCTCTAACGAAAAAAATCCAACACACATTTATGCTTTACTCGATACAGGTTGCCATACCGTTCGATTGGTTATTGACTTGGCCTGCCAAGATACTATCGAGAAGACAGTATGTAATTCTTATTTCTTTAATAAAATTATTCCAAATGTCTTCACGGTTAACAATGATGGTGTGAATGATGTTTTTGATATCGACATCGAAGGTGAATCTTACTATAATTTAACTATTTATAATCGTTGGGGACAAAAGATGTTCCATAGCGAAATAGATGGCGATGGTAAGAATCCAAGTGATCCGAACAATTGGAATGGAAAGGTATTTAACAATGGTGCCGAAGCTCCATCAGGAGAATACTATTTCACCTTTAAATATAAAGTGAAATCGAAACCTGACGAAGAGGTTGAAGAGAAGGGAATTATTACTTTAATTCGAAAATAACGAACATTAATTTCAAGCCCTTCCTAATTAGGAAGGGCTTTTTTATGTATGATAAAAAAAACTATTGCTTTAGAAGGTATAGAGATTCTAGCTCCAATTGGCTTTTACAAGAAAGAACGAAAAAATAAAAATACATTTATAATTGATGTTAGCGTTCAATTAAATGCATCGAAATCTCATGCTACTGATGAAATTCAGAATACATTTAATTATGAAACACTTCTAGCAATTGTGACTAAGGAAATGGGTTTGGAATGCAAGCTAATTGAAGATGTGTCACATCGTATTTATTCCAAACTCCATCGATTTGATGATCATTTTATAGCCATCAATGTATGTATTCGAAAAAAGAACCCACCATTGAAGGGGAAAGTTAAATATGCAAAGGTTGAGTTGCAATGGGAAAAGTAATGTATTTAGTCATTAATTTTGTTATTGCTAAATCAATATTATTCGCATTTGATTATACCTTTGTAGCGTGTCAATGAAATTTCTCGTAATTCAAACCTCTTTCCTAGGGGATGTGATTCTTGCAACAGCCATTGCCGAGAAACTACATTCTATATACCCCCATGGAGCTATTGATTTCTTAGTTAAATTTGGAAATGAATCGGTTTTAAAGAACAATCCTAATATCCGAAATGTATTGGTATGGGATAAGAAACATGATAAATATGGAAATCTTATTAAGCTTATCGGTATTGTGCGCAAGCATCAATATGAATATGTTATAAATTTACATCGTTTCGGAAGTTCTGGCTTACTTACTATGCTTAGTGGCGCGCCATTTACCTCTGGGTTTCATAATAATCCTTTTTCATTTAGTTATACGCACAAATATCATCATTCCGTTGGGAATGGTGAACATGAAATTGTTAGGAACCAACAGCTAATTTCATTTATTAGTGATGCTCAACCAGCATTGCCTGCTGTTTATCCATCTCAACTGGATTTTGAAGCTACCAAGAAATATAAAGATTCTCCATTTGTTTGTATCGCACCTGGATCGGTTTGGGCAACCAAAAGATTACCAATAGAAAAATGGATAGAACTTTGTGATCGCACAAATCTTAAAATCTATATCATAGGCTCCTCGGAAGAATCTAAATTGGCATCTGAAATAATTTCAAAAACGAGTAACAAATTTATTGTTAATTTATGTGGTGAATTAACTTTACTGCAAACGGCTTCGTTACTTAAAGAGGCCAAAATGAATTATGTTAATGACTCAGCACCTTTGCATTTATGTAGCGCTATAAATGCAGAATGTACAGCTTTCTTTTGTAGTACACTACCTGAATTTGGTTTTGGACCATTAGGTGAAAAGGCGATCGTTGTTCAAACGAAAGAGATTTTGGAATGTCGTCCATGCGGTATACATGGTCGTAACACTTGTCCGAAAGGACATTTTAAATGCGGTGAAACCATACAAATTAATGATATAAACTCTTTATGAAAGTGGATATAACGGATGCTTTTGAAAATTTAAAAAAAGGAAATGTAATTCTTTGTCCTACAGATACCGTTTGGGGTTTAAGTTGCGATGCCACCAATAATTCTGCTGTTCAGGAAATTATAAAGATTAAACAAAGATCCGAAGACAAAAGTTTTATTGTATTAGTAAGCTCATTAGATATGTTGGGAAGGTATGTGCACAGCTTTCCAAATTTTGCTGTAGATTTGATTGAGATGACCAGCGAACCATTGACAATTATATTCCCTAGAGGTGAAAAGCTTTCAAAATTTGTCATAAATTCGGATGAATCTGTTGCTATACGTTTGATAAAATCCAATTCTGAGGAATCGAAATTCTGCTTTGATTTAATACGTAAGTTCAACAAGCCTATTGTTTCAACCTCAGCCAATATAAGTGGGATGCCAGCTCCCAAGAAATATAGTGAAATTGATTCTTTGGTCGTTTCACAAGTTGCGTATGCTGTTCCTTACTTTACCACTAGCAAAAGCCAAAGAAGCCCTTCAAAAATTATCAAATTGAACGAGGATAATACATTTAAAATAATACGTTAGTTGAACTAACGAATGATTTTTTAACCTTGGCCTACAATGGATTCAAATTAGATTCCATAGTTTTAAGTATTTTCGCGTTTCATGTACACCCATTTTCTAGATCATCCAATTTTCCATAAAGCCTCTGAAGTTGCCGATTCAATGGGTTATCCAGCTTTCGTTATTGGTGGTTTCGTTCGCGATTGTTTTTTAGAACGGCAAGGGAAGGACTTTGATATTGTTGTCGTTGGTGATGGCATTCAATATGCACTTAATTTGGCAAAAGCGCTAAATAAGTCCAACGGCATAAATGTTTTTAAAAACTACGGCACTGCTCAAATCAAATATGATGACATTGAAATAGAAATAGTAGGCGCTCGCAAAGAATCCTATAGTTCCGAAAGTCGCAATCCTGTCGTTGAGGTTGGTACTTTGGAGGACGACCAGAATCGTCGTGATTTTACTATTAACGCATTAGCATTATCTCTTAATAAAAACAATTTTGGTGAATTGCTTGATCCCTTTGCTGGTATCGAAGATATGGAGTTACAGACCATTCGCACCCCATTGAACCCAGATATTACATTTAGTGACGACCCTTTGCGAATGATGCGCGCCATTCGTTTTGCAACACAGTTAAATTTTAATATTTATCCGGATACTTTTGAAGGTATTAAGCGCAATGCGCATAGAATTAGTATAATATCAAAAGAACGTATCTCGGATGAATTGAATAAAATAATACTTTCTAAAAAGCCTTCCCTTGGTTTTAATCTTCTTTATGAGGCAGGATTGCTACAATTAATATTTCCAGATTTTTGTCGACTTCGCGGAGTCGATGTCATTGATGGCAAGGGGCATAAAGATAATTATTATCATACCCTTGAGGTGCTCGACAATATTTCGATATTATCTGTGGATCTCTGGTTGCGTTGGGCTGCAATTTTACATGATATAGCCAAACCCGCCACAAAACGATATGAGCCTGGAGAAGGTTGGACTTTTCATGGGCATGAATTTAAAGGATCAAAAATGGTAAAACGAATTTTCACTTCGTTGAAGCTTCCGCTCAATGAAAAAATGCGTTATGTGGAAAAATTGGTTTTGTTACATTTAAGACCTATTGCCCTTACCAAAGAAAATATTACAGATAGCGCTATTCGACGTCTTATGTTTGATGCAGGTGAAGAGCTTGATGATTTAATGTTATTGGTTCGTGCTGATATAACATCTAAAAATGAAAATAAAAAACGACGATATCTTGAAAATTATGTTATTGTAGAAGCAAAAATTAAAGAGGTGGAGGAGAAGGATCACATTCGAAATTGGCAACCTCCAATTTCAGGAGAGGAAATTATGAAAGTATTCAATTTACTGCCGGGTAAAGATGTTGGGGTTATAAAAACTGCGATTCGCGAAGCTATTCTCGACGGAATTATTTCAAATACCTATGACGCAGCATATCAATTAATGTTGGATGAAGGAATAAAACTTGGCTTGCAAAATCAATCGTAATTTTCATTTTGTTAATTAATCAAAGTGTAATAAAGCAAGTATTTAGAAAATTTGTCTATTACTAACATTACACATGGTTATATTTTGATTATGATATTACTCAATTCTTATTCTTAAATTCGCGCATTAATGCAAAAAAGTGTCGCTTTTTATACTCTAGGATGTAAACTCAATTTTTCAGAGACATCCTCAATTCAACGTAAACTTGATGACGCTGGATTTTCGAAGGCCAATTTCGAAGATGGCGCTGATGTATATGTAATTAACACCTGCTCGGTTACTGACCATGCAGATAAGAAATGTAAACGTGTAGTTAAGGAAGCCTTAAGCTATAATCCGAATGCCTATATAGCTGTTGTTGGATGTTATGCTCAACTAAAGCCACATGAAATTGCTGAAATTCCAGGTGTAGATGTTGTTTTGGGTGCCGCAGAAAAGTTCAACTTAGATCAGCATTTAAATAACTTAATAAAAAGAGAAAAAGGAGCCATTTATAGTTGCGACATTAACGATGTCAACGATTTCATTCCATCTTATTCACTTGGAGATAGAACCCGAACTTTTTTGAAGATTCAGGATGGTTGTGATTACACGTGTACTTATTGCACCATACCTATGGCAAGAGGAAAAAGCAGAAGTCCGAAAATTAACGAGATTGTAAAGCAGGCAAAAGAGATTGCGCTGCAAGGGGTGAAAGAAATCGTAATTACGGGTGTAAATACAGGCGATTTTGGCAACGACAATGAACAGTCGTTCTTAGACCTAATTAAAGCGCTAGATGAGGTTTCAGGCATATCTCGTTATCGTATTTCATCTATTGAGCCGAACTTGCTCACCGATGAAATAATTGCATTTGTGGCGCAATCAACGAAATTTGTTCCCCACTTTCATGTTCCACTCCAAAGTGGCAGTAATCGTATCCTAAAATTGATGAGAAGACGGTATATGCGTGATTTATATTCGAGCAGAGTGGAGAAAATAAAGGAACTTATGCCTCATTGCTGCATCGGTGTTGATGTAATCGTCGGCTTCCCAGGCGAAACCCAAGAGGATTTTATGGATACATATAACTTTATTAATGACTTGGATGTTTCCTATCTTCATGTATTTACCTATAGTGAACGTCCCAATACGTTGGCAGCAGAAATGACCGATAAGGTGCTTGATCGACATCGTTTCGAACGTAATGCGATGCTTCGGATATTAAGTGATAAAAAGAAAAGGGCATTTTATGAGTCCCATCTTCAAACAACAAAGAACGTATTATGGGAGGCTGATCACGATTTTGGTGTGATGCATGGTTTTACAGAAAACTACATCAAAGTTAAAACTACATTTAATCCGGATATGGTTAATACACTTTCTTCAATTAAACTTCAAGAAATTAATGACGATCTTACAGTGTCTGCGATCTAAATTAAACTTAGAATAAAACGCCAAGGTTGATGGCAATATAGTTGTTCGATATCTTCAATGCAGGTTGTTTATTAATATCGGTAAAGCCTCCATTATAGTTTATTCCAGCTACAAATGAGGTTTTCCCACCAAGTGAGTATTCTATCCCTCCACCAATAATCATCGAAATTCGCACAAAATTGATATCGTCGTTGAAATTCGAAAATGCGGTTTCTACTGGTACATAATAATCTGTGCCTGCATAGGTTCCTTTATTGGGACGAACCTTTTTACTGATATTAAATTGTGGTTCGACGCCAAATTGACCAAAAAATTTGGTGTAATGAATCTCGTCGGTCTTTAACTTTAGGGATAATGGAAATCCTAAATACTGTAATTTATAATTAAGTATTACATCGTTTTTACTCAAATAAGGATCACGCAGTGTATCTATAAAACGAACCTTTAATGGTGATGAAACCACATCGATGCCCGTGCTAAAATAATAGTTTTCAGCAAATCTTATATCTCCCAATAACCCAAAATTGTATCCAATTGACGCACCACCGCCTTTAACATTCGTTTTGTCGCTCTGAATGAATCCTACGGTAGGCGTGAAATGCAATCCTAAACGTAAGATGTTCTCTTGTTTCGAATCCTGAATAACTTGGTCATGTTGGGCATTGCCTATATAAAAAAGAGAGATTAACGTTGATAAAAGGATTAATTTTTTCATTTTTTAAAAGTAATTTTGACGAAGTTTATGAATGCGAATATCCTAAAAAAATCACAATTTATTTTTTTTATTACTCTTGTAATATTGGCTTGCAGCTGTCGTTCCGGATGCAATCATAGTAAATTGAATGTAGATGTATCCTCAGTTTCTCTAAAGATAGATTTCATGCGTTTTGATCAAGATCTTTTTCAATGCAAAACCGCTGAAGACCTTTTTGCGTTACGCAAAAAATACAACGGATTCTATGACGATTTTGTTTTTAAAGTAATGGGGTTTGTTCCAACCAAGGACGACACTTTTTGTATTGATAAAACATTGGAGCTTATTAAAAATAAAGATATCTTAAGTCTTTACGATTCAACACAAAAAGTATTTTCAGAGGATAACTATATTCGAGATGGAATATCGGATGCAATAAAACATTATAAATACTATTTCAAGGAAGATTCCATTCCAAAGTTTATTGCATTTTTATCCGTACTATCTTATCCTAATACAATAAGTGAAAACTACATTGGTATCGGTTTGGACATGTTTCTTGGTAAATCTTTTACGTATTATTATGATACCCGGTTGAATTTCCCTCAGTATTATATTAATTATTTAAGTAAAGAATACCTCTTGCGTAAAACATTGTTTTCTTTTATTGAACAACGTTTTGAGTCGGAACCAAGTGCTGTTTTTATTGAGCGAGCAGTGCAACAAGGTCGATATTACTACTTACTTGATGCTATGTGCCCTGAGATGCCCGACTCTATTAAATTGGAATATACCGCAGAGAAATTAAAATGGATGAAAGGGGTAGAACAGGAAATGTGGATTGACCTCGTAAACCGAAAGGTTCTTTATGGAAAGGATAGGTTTGAAAACGATAAATATTTTACTCCAGGTCCATTTACCAATGCTCCTAATGTAAGCCAAGATTCGCCTCCAAGGGTAGGGGAGTGGTTAGGATGGCAGATAGTTAGCAAATACATGGAATCTAATCCAAACGTAACTGTGAGTGAATTAATGCAAGAAAAGGACTTACTTAAAATATTTAAAAACTCGGGCTATCGCCCGAAATAGCTTGTTTTAAACTAATTCTCGAAGAATTTTCCCCATTAAAGGCTCCGTTTCCTGTGCAATTTTAATAATTTCATTTATTGTAATTTTATGACGAATTGCTGGAAAAGCTTCATCTGTAATTACAGATATTGCAAAAACGCGCAAGCCACAATGATTTGCTGCTATCACTTCAGGTATGGTGCTCATGCCTACACAGTCGCCACCTATTAAACGCAAATATCGGTATTCTGCGGGTGTTTCTAAATTTGGACCTTGCAAACCAACATAAACACCTTGGTGGTGAGGGATTTCGTGGTTTTCTGCAATGCTACATGCGCGATGAATTAATTCAGTATCATAAGGGGTGGACATATCGGGAAAACGAGGGCCAAGTTCATCAAAGTTTTTACCTCGTAACGGATTCTCTGCATGCAAGTTGATGTGATCGTTGATAATGATAAGCTCTCCAGCCTTGATGTTGGGATTTAGGCTGCCAGAAATATTTGAAATAAGCAATTTATCTATTCCTAAAGCCTTCATTACATAAACCGGAAACACTACTTGTTTCATAGTATAGCCTTCATAAAAATGAAAACGACCTTGCATAATTACAGTATCTACACCATTCAATTTGCCGAAAATTAAACGACCCTTATGCGCAGCTACTGTTGAAATTGCAAAATGAGGAATATCTGCATAATCTATCTCATGAATTATTTGAACGTCGTTTACCAAGGCGCCAAGTCCTGTTCCTAATATGATCCCCGTGATGGGCTTAAAATTTGCTTTGCTCTGAATAAAATTAAGAGCTTCGAATATCTCTGAAAGTTGAGTCATGGTTGTTATTTAAAAACTATTAACGTATGATAGATGTGTCCAAGGTCATCGAGCAATACTAAATAATATAATCCAGGCTCTAGGCTTCCCCTTTGCAGCGTACAAATAAAATTTGATGGTACATAAGCTCCGGCGCATCCAGCCAAAGAACAACCAAAGCCAAACTGATTAGAGTAACTTGGGATTTGATATTGTGATGCTTCTTGTCGTATTGTGCCATTTGATGAGATTATCATGGCATAATATACCTTGCCTTGCGTGGTGGCATAAAATTGATTTATGGCTGGGTTGGGGAAAACACGAAATAGGCTATCCGTAAGCGCTGAATTGGTTGTTTGTGCAACTGAAACAGTAATTACAAAGGTAGAAAAAAAAGCAAAAATCACTCTTATCATGGTTAAGCAAATTTAAATGTTTAATAGTTAATTTCCATCATATTATTATTGTATTCAAGTTGCAAAATCAGTAAAATGACTAAGAAATAGTACGTGTATTTCCATTTCTTTAAAAAAACAATACTTTTGTATTTTATCTAATATAATTTTCAGCTATGATACCACGTCCTTTTAATTTTAAAAAATGGATAGATGACCACCGCCATCTTCTAAAACCTCCTGTTGGCAATCAATGTGTTTATGAAAATACAGATTTTATTGTTATGGTTGTTGGTGGTCCTAATAGTCGTAAAGATTATCATTTTAACGAAGGTGAAGAATTCTATCATCAATTAGAAGGTGATATGGTATTGAAAATTATTGAAGATGGTAAACCAGTAGATATTCATATCAATGAAGGTGATATCTTTTTGTTGCCACCGAGAACACCTCATTCACCGCAGCGTCCAGCCAATACTGTAGGTTTGGTATTGGAGCGTAAGCGTGAAACTACAGAATTGGATGGCTTCATGTGGTATTGTGACCAGTGTGGCGAAAAAGTTTATGAGGAGAAAGAGTATGTAACCGATATCGTTGCGCAATTGCCTCCAATCTTTGAACGTTTTTATGATAATATTGAAAACTGCACTTGCAAAACCTGTGGCAATGTCATAACACGTCCAGCTAAAATAGTTTAAACTCGAATGATGAAAAAAGGCTTGATTTTTGGATTAATTTCTTTGCTTATGCTTGGATGCCGTTCAAAATCAACTTTAGCAACGATAATAAAAGAAGACCCATTTTTAAATAATATTGCTAAAAACAAAAAAGAATACCGCCTTCAAATTATTTATACCCGGGTCCATTCCAATTCTATAGGTAAAGTTACGTTTCAAGATTTTTTGTTTAATGTTGATACGGGGTTGTACTTTTATCCGGCAAGCACGGCAAAAGTTGTTATTTCTGCGTTGGCCTTGGAAAAAATACACACCGTTTTTAACGACAAAATTACTGCAGCTACACCCCTAAAAGCCTATGCTGCAGGTACTTGTCAGACTAATGAATTTAATGATTCTACGTCTAGTGATGGCAAGCCTTCAATAGAGCAATATATTAAGAGAATGCTTTTGGTTAGCGACAATTACGCGTATAATAGAGTTTTCGATTTTCTTGGACAGGATTATATTCAAGAAAGACTTACAGCACTTTTGGATACTAACGCACGAATAATTCAGCGTCTCGATCCAGCGTGTAACCCAGATTTAAATAGGGCTCACAATAAATTTTGTTTCTATCCCAATGATGATACAACCAGAGTAATATTAGCACAAGCTAAAACATCTAAAGTTTTTCAAAATCCTTTAAACGATGTCGCAGTTGGCAATGCCTATTATTTTGGTGATAGTTTGATTAATTCTCCGAAGCAATTCCGATTTAACAACAACCTTTCGTTAATGAACATACATTCATCGTTGGAAAAAATAATATTTCCTGATGTTTTTTCGGAGTCCAAGCAATTTCATCTTGAAAGCTACGATTATTGTTTTTTGAAAAAATATCTTGGAATGTATCCTTTTGAAAGTGATTTTCCGAAATACGATTCTAGCTATTTCCCTGCATATAAAAAGTACTTCTATTATGGTCAGGATAAAAATGCTTCTATCGACAGTAATTTGAGGATATATAATATAGTTGGTCAAGCGTACGGTTTCACCACAGATGCTGCTTTTTTTTCTGATTCGAAAAATAATATTACTTTTTTTCTTTCAGCAACAATTTATACTAATAAAGACGGTATAATTAATGATAACAAGTATGAATATGAAACGATAGCTCAACCTTTCCTTATGAATTTAGGTCGTAGGGTTTATCAATATGAAGTTAGGCATAAAAAGTAGTCACTAATGAAGGAATTGGCCACTGTTGATTAAATGTGTGTTTTCTTTAAATAAATTAAAACACCTTTGTACATACATGGATAATTTATTACCCAACCACATTGAAGAAGAGGATGAAGTTCCTAAAAAATACTATTATTCAATGGGAGAGGTATGCGAAATGTTTGAAGTTGCACCTTCGTTAATTCGATATTGGCATAATGAATTCCCTGAAATTCGGCCTTTAAAAAACAAAAAAGGAAATCGTTTATTTCGACCACAAGATGTTGAAACTATAAAGTTGATTTACCATCTGTTAAAAGAACGTGGCTTCACTATTCAAGGTGCAAAGGATTATTTAAAAGGCCAAAGGAAAATTCCTAAAGGTGATTTTGAGGTTTTGGAATCACTTAAAAAAATCAGAATACAGTTACAAGAATTAAAGGATCAGCTTAAATAAATGTATAATAAACAGTTATCTTAGAATCCGAATCGAGTTATAATAATAGTTTTTAATTTCAATAATAGAAGAACTTTCTTTTTTTTATGATAGTTTACGGTATTAAAAATTGTGATACAATGCAGAAGGCATTGCGTTTTTTAGAAGCAGAGAAACAGATTTTTCATTTTCATAATTACAAAGTGAATGGTATTGATGCCATAATCATAAAAAGATGGTTGAATCTCTATCCTATTGAGCTATTAATAAACACCAAGGGATTAACATTTAAAAAACTGACTGATACACAAAAGGCTTCAATACACTTGAAATCGAAGGCTATTGAAATGATGACGGAGAGCCCGTCAATGATTAAACGACCCATTTTAGAACTTAAAAATGGAAATATACTCTTAGGGTTTAATGAAATCGAATGGAAAAATGCTTTAAACGCTTAATTTCCTTGCATATTATCGTTTTTCTAATTAGTCATGTCATTTAGTTTTTTTATTGCTGTTAAATAGTTCATGATTTTAATGGCTTTCATTTTTCCCTTTTCATTTCGCATATTTGTAGCTCCTAGATTTTATTATCAGTATCATGCGTAAATTTATTTTGTATTTTCTCTTTGCCTCTTCGGCATTAACTTCCTCAGCACAAAAATCTATAACTTTAGAGGATATTTGGCTAAATAATACCTTTGCTTCAAAAGGTTTTGCGGGTTTCAACTTTATGAAGAATGGTAGCTTTTTTACTGAAGTTAAAGAAAATAACTTAATAAAAAGAGATGTAAAGACTGGCGACTCTATCTCAACCCTTATTCATGATGGAGATATTATCTATGAGTCGCAAAAATTACGATTAGGTGATTTTGAGTTTAGTGGCAATGAATCTAGAATTGTCATGAAATTCGAAGGTGAGAATATTTATCGTAGGAGTGTAAAATATCTTACCTATGTATATGACTTGAATTCGAAAAAGGTTTGGAAAATTAGCAATGATAAAGTGTTACATGCTACTTTTAATTCTCAGGCCAATAAAGTGGCATATGTTAAAAGTGATAATAATATTTATATCTACGACTTAATTTCATCAACTGAAAAGGCCGTAACCAGTGATGGTAAAAAAAATAGCATTATTAATGGGAATTGTGATTGGGTTTATGAAGAGGAGTTTGAGTTTACTCGCGCCTTCGAATGGAATGCTACAGGCGATTTTTTGGTTTATTATAAATTTGATGAGACTAATGTTCCTGAATTTAGTTTCGTTAATTATGGAAAATTGTATCCCGAAAATTACATTTACAAATATCCTAAAGCTGGCGAGGACAATTCTTTTGTGAGTATTTGGAGCTATAATATCAATTCTGAAAAAAATTTACGTCTTTTTGCCACCAAAGATTTTCTTGAATATATCCCTAGAATTAAATTTACGAGCAACGATAAAACAGTTTGTATTTTTAATTTAAATAGGCATCAAGATAATCTAAGATTTTATTTTACCAATATTGAACATGGAGGAAGCATCTTAAAGTATGAGGAGAAAAACAATGCTTACATTGAAATTAACGACAATCTAACTTTTCTGGCTGATGGGAAAAACATGTTATATAGTAGTGAAAAAGACGGATGGAATCATGTTTTTCTTCGTTCTATTGAAACAGGTATAGAGCTTTGCTTGACTCCAGGTGAATATGATATTGAAGAAGTAAAGGGCGTTGATGAGAAAAATAAATGGATTTATTTCACTGCCGCCAAAGAATCTCCTGCCGAACGTCAACTATTTGCGGTTTCCTTTGATGGCAAAAAAACAAAGCAGCTTACCAATGGCAATGGTATGCATCGTGTCGTTTTTAACACAAACTATTCCTTATTTACAGATAATATTAGTACGGCTAATACGCCATCCATAATACGATTATGCGATATTAAAGGTAATGTGGTTAAGGTACTTGAGGATAATACACTCTTGAAAAAACGGTTGCTTGATTATGATATTTCTAAGGTAGAGTTCACACAAATCAATGGTTTGAGTTCTTGGATACTTAAGCCTTCCAATTTCGATTCATCAAAGAAATATCCTGTTCTTATGTATGTTTATGGTGGTCCTAATTCACAAACTGTGATGAACGCCTGGATGGGGTCAAATTTCTTTTGGTATCAGTTGCTTGCTCAAAAGGGCTATATCATTGTTTCAGTTGATAATACAGGAACCGGTTTTAAAGGAGAGGCTTTTCGTAAAAAAACCTACTTGCAATTAGGTAAATTTGAAAGTGACGATCAAATTGAGGCTGCGAAAACAATTGCTGGCTGGTCTTATGTTGATCCTTCGCGTATTGGAATTTGGGGGTGGAGCTATGGTGGTTTTATGAGCAGTACATGTATTACAAAGGGTGCAGACGTGTTTAAGACTGCCATTGCTGTTGCTCCTGTTACAAATTGGAGATACTACGATAACATCTATACAGAGCGTTACATGCGAACTCCTGCAGAAAACTTAAGTGGTTATGATGATAACTCTCCTGTAAATATGGTGAGTAAACTAAAGGGTAATTATTTGTTAATACATGGTACTGCTGATGATAATGTTCACTTTCAAAATAGTGTGATGATGATAGACGCCATGGAAAAACAAGCGAAAGTGTTTGATGCCGAGATTTATCCTAACAAAAACCATGGTATTTCAGGAGGTAAAACAAGGTATCAATTGTATTCAAAAATGACCGCCTTCATCCTTGAGAAACTTTAGTTTCTTTGATTTTGATAAAAACTAAACGATGATAAATACTCGCAATTGTTATTTTATTATAATAGTATTTCTGTTTCATGCATGTTCTAATGATGTTGAAAATCAAGATGCGGGATATGGCTCGAAAGGTAAATCGCTAAAAATACTTTTCGATGCTACCAAAGCCGAAATGTGTGGCAATGCTGATTGGGTTATCGATGCTGACGTTCATAATTTAGGATATAATAATACTGGATTAATGTTGGTAGGCAAAGGTAACGAATCGAACCCTCAACGTTTACCAACGCCTGACCAGGCTGAAATTAATGAAAACACTACTGAGGATTATTGGAGTGGGGCATTGAGCGGATGGGCTATTGATTGCGTTAAAGAAGGTTTTAAGGTGGAAACCTTGCCTAATGGATCCAAAATAAGCTATGGCGATACCACCAACGATCAAGATTTAAGTAAGTATCAAATATATATAGTCGATGAACCTAACATAAAATTTAATACAATTGAAAAAAATGCAATTTTAAGTTTTATTAAAAACGGCGGTGGCTTATTCATTATTTCAGATCATGACAAAAGCGATAGAAATAATGATAAATGGGACAGTCCATCAATTTGGAATGACCTGAATATTGACCACTTGCTTCCTTTGAAATTTGATTTTATTTCAACATCGCAAACATCTAGCCATTTTGCTATTGATAAACATCCGGTGCTTGATGGTAAGTATGGCCGACCAAAACAACTGAAAATATCGGCTGGTTCTCAAATGAGTATTAGCGATGGCGCAGACGCTCTTTGCGTTTCGAAGCAGAGTAAAGATAAAAATAATGGTGTACTTGTTGCTGTATGCTCTTTAGGTTTAGGAAGGGTAATAGCTATAAGCGACAGCAGTCCAATGGATGATGGATCAGGAGATGCACACGATAAGCTTTATAATGGTTATTTTAAGGATGTGAATGGCGACCATCGTAAACTATTAATGAACGCGATACTATGGCTTGCGAATAATAAAAACTAATAAAAACATGAAAAAAATAATTCTTTCAATTCTCTATTTTCTGTTTTTAATAAATATGAAATCCTTAGCGCAGCAATACGATGAGTCTTGCTCCATACAAGGTATTTCCTTGAGCAGCCAAACTTCTAACCTTGTTAGTGCGTTTAATGCTTCTGAAAATGCAGCGCTAATGCTAGAACAATCTAAGAGTGTAATTGCCATTTCCGTGCTCAATAAGTATGCTTTGGCTGGATTAAAACAAGGTGGTTTAGGTTATGTTCGACCAATTGGTAAGTCAAGTGCAGTTGGAATAACTGTACAAATTAATGGCACACAATATCTTAAACAAACTTCTGTTGTCTTTTCTTATTCTAAAAAACTTAATGATAAATTTGGCGCTGGCATTACCTTTATTTTGTTAAATAGTTTTGAGCAAACCATAGGATCGCGAAACAATATATTAGGTAAGGTCGGTATTGCATATCGACCTTCAAAACTAATTTTGATTGGAGCAACCATATATAATCCCACGGCGGTAAAACTCAGTTCTTTCACTGGTGAAAGAATTCCAACCTATTTCTCTTCAGGAATTAGATATAAAGTTTCATCTCAAGTATATACTTACGCTGAATATCGACTTGGATTAACGGATCTTCGAAATTTTAAAATCGGATTGAGTTATGAAATTAAATCCGGGGTTTTGCTTAATGTGGGTTTTCAAAACACTAATTCACCAATTAGTTTCGGGTTATCTTGTAAAATTAAAAACATAGCCTTTCGCTTTGCCTTGCAATACCATCAAGTGTTAGGTTTTTCTCCAGCCGTTGGAGGCGATATAGACTTTAATTAATTCTACTAATTACAAAAGGGTTTAACCATTAAAGTTTGCTCACTTAACAGATGCACGGCTCCTGGATTCCGTCCTTTTGCTTTCACCACAAATTTACGAATGGTGTATTGAACAACCGCCAAGGTTTGATTTTTTGATTTTGAAAAATATGCAGCAAGAGCAGCTGCCTTCTCTAAAGTAGGTTTGGATATAATCTTACCCGATTGATTTCGTATTATTAAATGCGAGCCAGAAACATCTTTCGCATGCATCCAGATGTCGTTTTTGTTGGCATATCCAAAGGTAAGCAAGTCATTGTTTGCCGCGTTTTTACCAATCCAAATTTCGTAGTCATCAACCAGCATTTTGCGAAATGGAAATACGACTTCTTCCTCATTAATTTTCAAATAACCATGTTCACTAGCAAACGTTTTAAGCGTTTTTGTGTCGAAAAGCCCAGTCAATAGGTCTTTTTGTTTTTCTAATTTTAGTTTTTGATCATTAAGTTCGTTCGATTTTTGAATCAAAGTTTGCACTTCCTGTTTCAAGGCCTTGGATTTGCGATAGTATTTTTCTGCGTTTTCTTGTGCGTTTAATAATTTATCTAAACGAATTTCGACTGTGTTGTTTTTATAAAAATCAAAGAGTGAGATATGTGTAATTTTAGGAGGTATGTTATGCATATTTGCCATAATAATATGGCCTATATTCTCATATTCTTGAAAATTTGAAGCGTTATCAAATTGCTTCTTATTGCTAAATATCTGTCTTTCAACTTTAGTGATTCTTGTATTTATCTGTAATTCTATATCGCGCTTAGCATTTTCGGATTGAAAAGATGGAAGTACCAATCGTGCTAGCTTTGTATAAGCTTCAATCGGGTCTTTATATTCTAACGCCTTAGTTTCAGGGAAAAGTTGCAATCTGCTGTTTGACGAGTTTAGTATTAGAAAAAAAGGACGATTTGCTTCGGTAAAATAGGATGAAAAAAACATCCTTCGATGAATGGAATCCATTTGGTAGAAACCACTTTTAGTTAGAAACTCTAAGCTAAGAATATCAATTAAAGGAAGGATTTTCTTTAGCCCAGCATCGTTTTGGGTTGTCTCATTGTAAAGTTGGCTTATTTCATAGCTCTTTGCCAAATTTTGAAGTTGTATTTCGTAATCGTTGGTAAGTTCTTTTCTAAAGATATTTTCAACCTCGTCTTCCGCGTTTAAAACTATAATATTACTGAAACCACCATGGAGTTTAAAGAGTATTTTAAAATTTGTCTTTAAATGAATATAGAAACTACGATCAAAATTCACCTGTACTACATCATTAACAATCCCTCCGTCACATTCTTGAAATTGATATAAGAAGTTTCTTTTAGGGCGGTTATAGTTTTCAAGCCATTGGAAATAACAACTCTTATTTACAATATTAACGCTAAGAAAAACTTCCTTATTTGAAGGTGTTAAAAAACTAAATACAATTTCTTCTTTACTGAAGCTAAAGGCATTAATAAAAGTACAGTTATGAAGCCGACTAGCGAGTGCTTTAGAGTATTGCTTTAAGGCGAAAAAACTTAAATGCATCAGCGCTTGCTATTGTTTTTTATTTCATCCAAAATTGCGCTATCAGCAATTTCCAAACTATTGATGTAGATGTAATTTCCTTTTCCAAGTTTCGATAATTGCTCTAGTGCTTTAAGATCGGCTCTACTGCTGCCGAAACCAACTGTTGTTAAAGTTATTTTTGAATTGTTGCTTCGTGCATATTTCTTAATGGTTTTCTCATCTTTGGTTTTTAAAGAGAAGGAGCCATCCGTAGCCAGTATTATTTGGTTGTTGGCATCTTTAATATAACTTGAATTGGCGAATACGTAGGCAAGATCCAATCCTTTAGAGCCGGCTGTGCCTCCTGAAGCTCTTAAAGTATCAATGCTTTTATAAAGTGATTCCTTTTCATCCGCTGGGGTAGTGGAAACTAATACTTTTGCTTTGTCAGAATAGGTTATAATTGTAATTCTGTCAATTTCACGAAGTTGTGAAATCATTTTTCGAATCGACACTTTAAGCAATGGCAGCCTGTCTTTGGTTTGCATTGAGTTCGAAATGTCAATCAAGAAAACAATGTTATTCGGTTTGTAGTCGTCGTAAGATAATAAGTTAGGTTTATTCCTGTTTGTATTTATGGTGTCGATGGGTTTTATAATTACCGGGTTTTCTTTTTTCTTTTCAATCTTCGCGATTAAAGAAGAATCCACTTTTCGCTTTCTCTGATTCAATTCAAAAATTAGCCTTGGTGTATTTTTATTAAAATAAGTTTCATATTTGTAAGCGGTGTCATATCCTTCAGCAGTGGCGTAAAAATCATACAAGCCAAGGTTTAATGATAATGAAAAGTCGCCATTTAATGTTGAAGCTTTGGCCACCAACTGATTATTGGAATAGATATAAACTTTTGAAATTGCAATAGGCAACTTTGTTTCAGCATTAATTACGCTACCTTCACTCATCGGTTTTTTAATTTGCATGCTATTGTCCATCGAAAATGAATAGCATTCTTGCGGCGACTCACTTAAGGATTGGATATCACCACTTAAACTCAAGACAGCAGGTTTATCAGACGCATTGGTTATAACTTCTATCTTTTCGTTGAATTTGCCTTTTTTGTCTGGTTTGAAAAAAACCAAGATGGAACCTGTATCGTTAGGTTCAATGGGTTTACGAGGCAAAGAAACCGTAATGTTCTTATTTTGATCGGTTCGTAAAATATAGAGATTTGTGTTTCCAGTGTTTTTAAATGTAAATTTTGAAATAAGCACCCCGGCATTAGAAATCTTGCCCAAGCTGCTATGAGTCACTTCAAAACTGACATGTGGGGCATCGCTTTGCCCCATGCCTAGTTTTATTAGCATTATCAATATACCAAATATGCACTTTTTTAACATGAATAATTTCTTGTTGTGTCGGTAAATATAAAGCCTTTTTTAAAACAATAACGTATGTTTGCAGGTAATAAGTATGCACAATAGTAAAGTTTATTCCAAAATAATTATCACATTTGGAGTTTCCCTTTTGTTTTTATTTTCATGCTTTAAATCTAATAAATCATCAAAATTGTCAAACATTATAACGATGGACACTGCCATCAATAACACAGATACGATTACACTAGCAGCCGGATGTTTCTGGTGCACGGAAGCAGTTTTTCAGCGACTAAAAGGTGTTGATTCGGTGCGATCAGGATATACTGGTGGTCATGTGCTAAATCCCTCATATAAAGACGTTTGTGCTGGTACAACCGGACATGCAGAGGCAATTCAAGTAGTTTTTAATCCTCAAATTATTTCATTGAAGGACTTGCTTTATGTTTTTTTTAAAACGCACGACCCTACAACATTAAACCAGCAAGGTGGTGATTTCGGTACACAATATCGTTCTGGCGTATTTTACCATAATCTGGAGCAAAAAAAGATCACAACAGAAACCATTAAAGAATTGAACGCACTCCAAGCTTTTGACCAACCCATTGTTACTGAAGTTACAGCATATCAAAACTTTTTTGATGCTGAAGATTACCATCAGAATTTCTATAATAACAACACCGAATATGGATATTGTAGAGTTGTTATCCACCCTAAATTGGATAAATTAGACAAGTACTTTAAGGATAAATTAAAGTGAAATAGTCCACTAACATTATTTTTTTATTTAGTAATAAAGTTTTTTGCTTTTTTTAATACAAAATAATGGTGTTAAACTAACTTAATCTTTACTTACGTATGCAAAAGTAGATTTTCAACAAATACGTCGAAGCATACGTAATCTGCTACATTTGTTACATGATTAGTCAGAACGAGGTTCATGCGCTTATTGCTTTACTTGATGATAGTGATTCGGAGGTGGCTGAAAATGTTCATTCTAGATTACTATTTTTAGGAGAGGAAGCTCTTCCAATTCTAGAGTTGGAGTTGTTCAATATGGAACAAACACAATTCGAAAAAATAGATATAATAATAAAAGAGATTAGGCAGCAATCTTTGTTGATTTCTTTCGAAGACTGGAGGGCGCAAGAAAATCCATCATTGTTGGAAGGGATTTTACTATTAAATCGAGTAGGTTACCCTGATTTAGATATTCTTGAGGTAAAGCAAACCATTAATGAAATTAAATTAAAGGTTTGGCTTGAATTACATTATGATCTAACTTCATTCGAAAAGGTCAAAATTATTAATCATATCCTTTTTCAAGTTTTCAATTTAAAGCCAAACTCTGAGTTTTATCATCATCCGGATAACTCTTATCTCAACCAAGCATTGCTTCGTAAAACGGGAAACCCCATTACTTTAAGCATAATTTATTTAATAATAGCCGAGATGCTGGATATTCCAATTAAAGGAATAAATGTCCCTCAACATTTTATGTTGGCTTATGTGGACGAAAGTGAAACCTTACGTTTTGATACAGATGTTTTATTCTATATTAATGCTTTTAATAATGGCGCAGTATATAGCCATGACCATGTTAGCCAGTACATTAAGTCATTAGGCTTGAAACCTAATGAGGAGTTTACGGAACCATGTAACAATATTGAGATTCTCAAGCGTTGTTGCCGCAATCTAATTTACTCTTATGAATTGTTAAAAAACAAAGCTAAGTCGGATGAATTGCTCAAAATATTGAATATATTGTCATAATAATATCTTAAAAAAATGACAATTTTAATTTGTTTTTCTTTATTTTCTATTTCTATATTTGCAGCAGAATTTACGAAAGTAGATTCTACTGTTTTTTTCATAAGTTTTTATTCATTAAAGAGGGACTAGTTCCCTCTTTTTTGTTTTATATGCGTTTAAAATCAATCTATTTCAACCAATTTAAGATTATAAATGGTTTGATTTTTCTTTTTACGTTAATTGCCCTAATTCTAATCAACCCCTTATCCTTATTTCGATACGATTGCAGGGTATACTGGGCATTGGCACATGATTTTGATATGGATGGTAGTTTTAATTTATTAAGTTTTCATGAGCCACTACGAGGTTATTTCTTTTCACTATTTCTCTATCCATCTTATAAAATAGCACAGTTTTATCAAGTAAACGAGGTTATTGTATGTCGGCTTTACATTGCTTTGTGTAGCTCAATTATTTATGTTTGGGGTACACCTTCGTTATATAAACGTTTCTTCAATGTAAATATTTTGCCTTTTGGTCATGCTCTTTTAGGTTTGTTAATGCTTGTACTATGGTGGGAGTATTTAACAATTCCGCTCACCGATGTTTTTGGACTGGTACTTTTGCTTAGTTCGTTTGCATTGATAGGAAGAAAAAGACTCTTAAATTCTGTCATCTCCGGGATGTGTCTTTATGCGGCTATAAATATGCGGCTCGTGTTTATTATTGCAATACCTTTTTTGGTTTTTCTTATGTTTTTAAATCCTTCCAATTACTTAAGCAAGGTGAAGTTAATTGCCTTAACCATCTTAGGTTTCTTAATGCTAGGGTTCCCACAGTATGTAATCAATGTTGCCAATTTCAATTCTCATTCCCTTTTTGTGCCTACTGAGGTTTCAAAAGAAACCGGGGGTAAAAATCTATATTTTATGCAACTAAATTGGGGCCTTCGAATGCAGAAATATGAAACTAATATTGGAAATGAATATCCCATTCCGGAAGTTAGATATTTAGATTCTATAGGTGAAGAATTAAGTATATTAAACGGCAACAAAGACTTTGAGAGTTATACATCTTATTTTGAATTTGTGATTGCACACCCCAAAATTGTCATCACCTATATCAAACATTTCTTTAATGGATTGGATATTACTACTCCCAAGGCATATCTAATTGAGAATATTTATTCTAGAAGCTTATTTCTCAAATGGTTCAATTTTAGTGCCGTTTTTTTAGGGGTGCTTGGGTTAATTTATTCCATTCGTAGGTTGAACTATTATTCGTTAACATTAGTTTTTATGTTATTATCTATAATTGCTGTGGTTTTGCCAACAGCGATTGAGGTTCGTTTTTTTTTACCATTACATTTTATAATGTATTTCTTCATGACCTACTTTCTTCAAAAAATTTCAAATAATGAGATATTATTTAGCAAAAAGAAATTAGGTTTTACTTTGCTTTGTTATCTTTGTTTTGTTGGTGTTTGTATGGAAAGGAGCACTTATATGGAAAGAAATTTAGAGTTCAAACAGGTTTTATTTAATAAACGAATTTTAAAGGACTCAAAGCAAGATGCGGCTTAGTTTACTTACTTTATTTCTTTTAATTTCATGTGCAATCCATTCGCAAAATTGGAAGCAGATTGGAATTAAAAACCCTTCAGATATATTTGAACCGAATCCGGGAGATTTATATCCTTATGGCATTGGCGCTATTTGGGATGTTAAATTCGAGCCAAATTATGATGGTAATAAAAATAAAAGACTCTTCGCCACTGGAATTAGCTCCGGACTTTGGCTTTCGCCAAGTGGCATAGGAAAAGATTGGGTATTGTTAAATACCGATTTTTTACCTGAAACCTCTATTGGTGATTTTTCAATTCATCCAAAATACAGAAATAAAATAATAATGGGTACTGGTCTTCCTAAATTACGTCAATCCCGTAATCGAGATCTCTTTGGCTTACCTAAAGGTCAAGGTATTTTTACCGGTACTATAACAAAAGACAACAATGTAAAATGGAAATTAATCACCAATCAAAGGTTTCACGATGGCGAAAACATAAAAGACAACCGAACTTTTTGGGATGAAAAAACAAAATGTGTTTGCAAATTGTCATATTCGAAAGATGGCAATGCGATTATTTTGGTTGTTGTAGAAGAAGAAAGTTCCGTTAGATACAACACCTATTTTTATCGTTCCTTAAATGGTGGCTATGATTGGTATTTAAAGGCAACCTATCCAGATTTCTTCTATCAGGACATGGACGCTGATCCAGGAAATCAAGATCATCTTCTACTTACTTGTAACGCAAAAGCGAATGATGCGTCACATTTTTTTGAAAGTTTTGATTTAGGGGATACATGGACTCCCATCCTCAGCAACCTTGAGGAATTAAATGAAGTAGGATGTTTCTACAAAACATGTTTCGACCCATCTAAATCATCGAGCATATGGATTTGTAAGTCTTCTGTACGTGCGAATAGCGTATATCAATTGAATTATAATTATCAATTGCAACCCAAAGAGTCCTTCCAACAATGGCATAATGCTGGAAGCTGTTGTGCTTTTGAAATATCGAATTCGTCTGCCGATTTTTTTAGTGCAGCTTCAGTGACCCTTTACGTTTCTATTGAAGATAAGTTTCAACATATTGATAATGAGATGCATAGCGACATTAGGGCAATTGCATATTACCCGAATAGCAAAAATATTATCGTTGCTAATGATGGAGGCGTGTCGTTACTTACATTCAATACAGACAGCAAAAAATATTCTATTGAAAATATATCGAAAGGGCTGGAAATTGGTAGAGTCACCAATATATCTAGTTCCTCACGCTATAATTATGGGTTTGCAAATTGGGATAATTCCTGCAGATGGGTAAATTCGAAATGGAATGGGTACATTTTTTATGATTTATTTGGTAATGAGTCTACGGTTTTTGAGATGAACGACAGTGCTTTCCTTGATGGATCAGCAGGACCCTCAAATGCTATATTATATACTTTCGATAGCAACGGTGTGGTTAATCAAAGTCAAATTTATTATGGTGACTTTTTTACTTTTGTTCCCAATCAAAAATATTTTTTTTATACCAATGGAACGCAGCTTCACCGAGTGAACTATAATTATAATAGTCCATCTGATACAGTTGTTTTATTGCATCCACAAGGAGATAAGTCCTTTTTACAACCCCGAATTGCATCCAACAATTCGAATGTAATATATACCGCAACGCAACAGCAAGGAGCGTATTATCACTTCCAGATTTTCAAATCCATGGATGCGGGACTTTCATGGACAGAATACAATAAACAAGCTTATGGTGGGTTCTTATCTGATATTGCCATAAACCCTGAAAATTCAAGTAATATTTGTGTTGGAACCGTTTCTGGCGAGGTGTTTTTTTCGGAAAATTCCGGTTTAAATTTCACTTCAAATACTATGCCTATGGAGGCGGGTGCTATTAATTCGTTGGTATTCATAAATTCAAAGGATGTGTTAGCAGCATGTGATCGTGGCCTTTGGATAGGTTCAAAAGGTTATTTTGGTTCATATACTTGGAGACAATTTAACGAAGTAATACCTAAAAAATCGACCAAATTGCCTTCATGTAGGATTACAGATGTTGAGGTTTTACCATCATCAAATATCATTCGTGTGGCCACTATGGGACGAGGAGCTTTTGAATACGAGTTAAAAAAAATCAAATAGAACTTCTTTAAACACACATGTTTAACTTACCTTTGCATTGTATTATAAATTAAAAAATGGCCTCTATTGTATTTCAGTTTGAAGATAAAAGTATTTCACCAAAAACTTACCAAATAGTAAAAGGAGAGAGTGTGCTAGATATTGCTATGGATGAAGATATTGGTTTACATCATAATTGTGGCGGTGTATGTGGTTGCAGCACTTGTCATGTTTATATTTCACAAGGCATGGATTCATTCCGTGAAATTTCCGATAGGGAAGAGGATTTTATTGATCGTGCTATTAACCCAAAAATCAATTCAAGGCTAGCATGCCAATGCGTACTCGATTCCGATTCCGATGTTATTGTCATTGTTCCAGATCAATCAGCACTCAACGGACATTGATTTTTTCAATCATCTTAATCAATCTTTTTAATGGCAAATAATTTTCAATTACCCATTTATTGGGCCGACCACGAAGACATTGCAATGGCTTTGTACGAAAAGTTTGGAGTCGAATTTAATGAAGGCTCTATATATAGAATTCGATTCACCGATTTAATGCAATGGGTGCTCGAAATACCTGCATTTAAAGGGACGCCGGAGCAATGCAATGAAGGTCATCTAGAAATGATCCAATCGGCATGGGTTTACGAGTGGCGCGACAATCAAAAGTAGAATTATTTTGAAGCAGTAATTGGAATTCTTTCTAGAGATATCCATTCTACTTTGCTAGTAAAATTCGCTTTCCTTTTACAAATCGCTCTTTCCAATAGGGTCCATCAATATCGTCGATATGAATTCCGGCAGTAACGGTGGCACTTATAAATTGAATGGCACCGAGATTATTATCTATTACAATGCCAACATGTCCAATGGAATTGTTGCGAATATCTCTTCCTTTAAAATAAACTAAATCCCCAGCCCTTAACGATAATCGAGTTTCTTCTTTTCCAAGTAATGCTTGGGCATCAGCTGTTCGTGGAAGTTTTACATCGAAATGTGAATAAACATAACAAACAAAGCCCGCACAGTCAAATCCACTTATATCTTGGCCTCCATACTTGTATTTAATTCCTAAAAATATTTTAGAAAAGGCAATTAAACTGTCCGCTTTATTTCTAAGTAAACTTGTGTCGCTATCCTTATTCCGTATATCTGGCTTGACTTTTACAACTGAAGTCGACTTTTTTGTGGTGGAATTTGATTTTCTTTTTGTTGTGTTTTTATTTTGCGCACATGCCACCAAGGATAGCAGCATTAATAATATGGTGAGTAGGTTTTTATGTGACATAAATTAAAATTACATTTTCATTATCATAAAAACAAGCTCTTTTAGTAATGAAGCATCTGATGTATCGGTACTTCCAATGCCTTTGCTTTTCAAATCGAAGTCGTGTATATATCCTATAATTCTAACACAGCGCTCCAATGGATAAGTGCTGCAGGCTCTTACATATTCTTTTGCAATAAATGGATGAACACCAGCTATGGCGGCAACGCCATTATCGGAATAGTCCTTGCTATAATGCACCGCAATAAGCTTACCAAAGAAATTATACAAAGACGACAAAACGGGAATGATGGAGTTTTCCTTGGGCTTAAATGAAAAATATTGAACTATTTTTTGAGCTTTAAAATAATTTCCAGAACCAATGGCATTTTGCAATTCAAAAGTGTTAAAATCTTTGCTAATTCCGACATATTTCTCTATTTGCTGGGCTGTAATTTCATTATGGTCTTTAATATTTAGCAACAGTTTCTCAATTTCATTGACAATTTTACTTAAATCGTTGCCTAAAAATTCAGAGAGCATGCTAGTGGCTATTGGTTGTATTGCAATTTTTTTGCCTTTGCAATAGTTTTCTATCCATGCTTGAAGTTTATAATCGGGTATAGGTGCGCTTTCAAAAACCATGAAATTTTCTTTCGCCAATTTCAACATTTTGCTTCTGCCATCCATTTTTTTGTATTTATAGCAAAGCACCAATACAGTTGATGATAAAGGGTTTTCGAGGTAGCCTAAAAGCTTCTCTATTTCTTTAAGGTTTTGCGCTTCCTTTACTAAAACCAATTGTTTTTCCGACATCATTGGATATCGACGCGCAGCATTTATAATAGAGAAAACGTCGGCATCTTTACCATATAAAACTGTTTGGTTAAAGGCCTTTTCGGATTCATCCAGAAAGTTGTGTTCTAAGACATTGCTAATTTCGTCAATATAATAAGGCTCTTCGCCATGCAAAAAATATACAGGAGATACATCCTTGCTCTTTATCCTTCGTATTATCTCGTCTGAACTTAATTCCTTAACTGATTTAGCCATATGTTAAAATTTAACTTAATTTGAAAGGTGAATCTTCCGAAACTTAATTTTCCAAACTACGAATTTCGCACACAAACATCAGAACACAAAACCTTAGTTTTCGACATTATCCGAAAAAAGTTTGTGACGCTAACACCAGAAGAGTGGGTGAGGCAACATGTTGTCCAATTTTTGATGGAAGAACATCATATTTCTATGAGTAGAATCGCAGTGGAATATATGCTTAAATGGAATGAAATGCAACATCGATGCGACGTTTTGGTTTTTGATCATGATTTCAAACCTATTCTTATAATAGAGTGCAAATCAACACAAATAGCCATTTCCCAAAAGGTTTTTGATCAGGTTGCTCGTTATAATATTACATTAAAAGTGCCTAATTTAATGGTTACAAATGGCCTTCAACATTTTTATGCGCAAATAGATTTTGCAAATTGTGCCTACTCTTTTAATGAAAAATTAATTTTAAAATCCTAAAAACACAAAATAAATGTCTGACTCTAAAGTTAAGCTTGTTTTTGCCACCAATAATCAACATAAATTAGAAGAGGTTAAATCTATTCTGGGTGATTCTTTTCAATTAATGAGTATGCAAGATATTGGTTTTAACGATGATGTTGAGGAGACCGAATCAACCTTTGAAGGCAACGCCTATTTGAAGGCTAAGGCCATCTTCGATCAATTTAAGTTGCCATGTTTTAGTGATGATAGTGGGCTGGAGGTGGAGATTTTGAATAATGCACCTGGCGTATATAGCGCTCGATATGCTGGAGAACATGGTAATCATGATAAGAACATGGATAAATTATTGACTGAATTACTACTAAAGGAAAATCGTAATGCACGCTTTAGAACTGTCATATGTTATATAGATGGGAAAGGCTTAACCTCATATTTTAATGGTATTATTACTGGCCAAATTACCAATGAAAGGCATGGTGAAAAAGGCTTTGGTTACGATCCTATTTTTAAGCCTGATGGGTTTAACATTACATTTGCTGAAATGGATGCAGCTGAGAAAAATATAATATCACATCGAGCCATAGCGGTTAAAGAATTGTTTAACTATTTACAACAACAATAACGTAAATTTGTCAAGATTTTTCAACTTAAATAGCATCTTTAACGACAAGTTATTATAAACAATGAGCGGATTTCAGTTCTCTAAATATTTTAAGCCAGATAAGTCCACATACGAAAACTTGATGGATTTATTTCTTCAATTGCTTAATTACACCAATGGGAATGCTAATGAAGCGATAGAATGGTTAAATCAACTCGATCGTGAATACGAACTTACCAATAATTCGTATGGTATGGGTGATTTTATTGAAGATTTAAAACAAAAGGGGGTTATCGAAGACCGAACCGAAGATGGAAGCTTTCAAATTACAGGAAAAACCGAACAGGTTATACGTAAACGAAGCTTAGAGGAAATCTTTGGGAAGATGAAGAAAACCGACAATGGCAATCATAAAACCCCTTTTAATGGTATTGGAGATGAGTACAGCAGCGACCTCAGGGCTTTTCGTTTTGGTGATGGAATCGAAAATATTAACTATACGGATTCATTTCGAAATGCCCATATTAATCATGGAATTGAGGATTTTCAAATGACAGAAGAAGATCTTGTAGTTCAAGAGCGAGAGCACAAATCCCAAACTAGTACGGTTATGATGATTGATATTTCTCATAGTATGATATTATATGGAGAAGATCGAATTACACCAGCCAAAAAAGTTGCAATGGCACTTGCGGAGTTAATAACCACAAAATACAAGAAAGATACGCTTGATATTGTTGTGTTTGGAAATGACGCTTGGCAAATAGAAATTAAGGACTTGCCCTATTTGGAAGTTGGACCATACCACACCAATACCTATGCTGGACTTGAGTTAGCTATGGATATTCTGCGACGCAGAAAAAATAATAATAAGCAGATTTTTATGATCACCGATGGTAAGCCAACATGCCTAAAGGAAAATGGCAAATATTATAAAAACAGTTTTGGTTTAGATCGGAAAGTGATTAACAAAACACTTAACATAGCAGCACAATGTAGAAGATTGAAAATTCCAATTACCACTTTTATGATTGCAAAGGACCCTTATTTGCAGCAATTTGTAAAGGAATTTACTCAAATAAATAATGGGAAAGCGTATTACAGTAGCCTAAATAACTTGGGCGATTTTATTTTTGAGGATTTCGAACGAAACAGAAGGAAAACATTAAAATAATCTATTTCGATGACTCTTGTCGATTCAGCAGTTTACCTTTTAACTCCTCTATCAGGGAGCTATTCGGAGTCATTTCGCCCTGGTCTAAAATCAATATACCATCAAGCAAAATCCGAAATTCCTGCGATAAATCCCTATTGGTTTTAAGTTGATTTTGGATTGCGTTTTCTTCTTCTTCTCCCATCTCCTTATAAATGAATCTCAATAAATCGTTCGGTGTAAATATTTGTTTCATATTAATGGTGTTTATAAATGGTAAAATTAGGTTTAATTTCAAAATGTTTAAACGAAATAGATTAAAAAATATTGTAATGTAATTTTCAACGTATCATGACAATAGTTCTTTTATGCCGAAATTGAAATTTAGTATGCTAATTTAATGACAATTCTCATTTAAGTTTATCATAATATCTAACTTTTCCAATCTAACTTTGCCTTAAATTTCAAGTGATCTTTAAAATGCCAAAATTGGTTAAAAAGCAATACCCGCTTACCGGAATGAGCTGCGCTTCTTGTGCTATTAGTTCAGAATCGGTGCTTTCGTCATTAAATGGAGTTGAGAGCGCTGCTGTTAATTATGCAAATGGAGAGGCTGCTGTAACTTTTGATTCTGATTTAATTGATTCAAAGGGTCTTAAAAAAGCACTTCAGGAGGCCGGTTACGATTTAATTATTGAAGAAGAAAACGGTAAGGAATTACAAGAACAATACAGGGAGCTTTTTTTAGATAATTTGCGTTTTCGAACATTTTTTTCGATTTCACTTGCTATTCCTATTTCGCTAATTGGAATGTTCTTCATGGATTGGCATTATGCGAATTATACCATGCTTATTCTTACCATTCCAGTTTTATTTTGGACGGGAAGTGGGTTTTTTGAAAATTCATTTCGTCAAGCAAAATATGGAAAGGCTACCATGGATACTTTAGTGGCTTTAAGCACCGGAATCGCTTTTATCTTTAGCGTTTTCAATACTTTTTATCCTAATTTTTGGCTTCGTAGAGGGTTGCAGCCACACGTTTATTTCGAGGCTTCAGCCGCAGTAGTTGCATTTGTTTTATTAGGTAAGTTGTTGGAGGAAAAAGCAAAATCAAACACAACTACAGCCATTAAAAAACTAATTGGAATGCAGCCTAATGTAGTAAATCGAATCACTTCATCTGGAATAATAGAGGTGATTTCAATTGATTTAGTGCAAATGCATGATAAACTTTTGGTAAAACCTGGAGAACGAATTCCAGTTGATGGAGAGGTATTAGAAGGTGTCTCATTTGTTGATGAAAGTATGATCTCTGGTGAAGCATTGCCAATTGAAAAAACTATTGGGAGTATGCTTTTTACAGGTACCATCAATCAAAAGGGAAGCTTGAAAATTATTGCAAAGAAAATTGGTGGTCAAACTTTGCTTGCCCATATTATTAATCGAGTACAGGATGCACAAGGTAGTAAGGCTCCAGTACAAAAATTAGTTGACAAAATAGCTGGAATTTTTGTTCCAATTGTACTCTGTATCTCTTTATTAAGTTTTGGTATTTGGATGATTTTTGGAGGTGAAAATGCAATTACTCATGCATTAATGTCAATGGTCACGGTTCTTGTTATTGCCTGTCCTTGCGCCCTCGGGCTTGCTACACCAACAGCAATAATGGTTGGTGTAGGAAAAGGTGCTGAAAATGGGATTCTAATTAAAGATGCTGAAAGTTTGGAAATAGCTCGAAAAGTTGATGTTATTGTCTTGGATAAAACGGGCACAATCACGGAGGGTAAACCCATGGTAACCGATTTAATTTTTAGCTCCCATCATCAAGAAAAGGATCAGCTTAAACAAGTATTACTCGCCATCGAGTTGCAATCCGAACATCCTTTGGCTGAAGCAATCGTGAAAAAACTTCATTCAATGGGTATAATTCCTGCTGTCATTTCCTCGATTCAAAGTGAAAGTGGGAAAGGCATTTCGGGTTTCTCTAATGAGGCTATTTATTATGCTGGAAATGCTACTTGGATAACCGAAAACGGTGTTTTGATATCCGACAATGATCGTCAGATTGCAATTAAATTACAGCAAGAAGCGAAAACTGTAATCTATTTTGCAGATAATAAAGGTGTTATTGCCATTTTAGGTATTGCCGATCAAGTGAAGTCATCATCCAAAAAGGCAATAATGGAGCTAAAATTACAAGGTATTGAGGTAATTATGCTCACCGGTGACAATAAACAAACTGCTGAAGCTATTGCGAAAAATGTTGGAATAGAAACTTTTAATTCAGAGATGTTGCCGCATCAGAAAGCACAATTTATTCAAAAGTTGCAGCTAAAAGGTAGCATTGTGGCCATGGTAGGCGATGGTATAAACGACGCAGAAGCCTTAGCGTTTGCCAATGTAAGTATTGCGATGGGCAAAGGGTCTGATATCGCCATCGATGTTGCACGCATGACGATAATCTCTTCCGATTTAATGTCATTAACAAAAGCAATACGATTGTCGAAACTAACAGTTCAAACAATAAAACAGAATTTATATTGGGCTTTTGTTTATAATGTTATTGGTATCCCAATTGCAGCTGGGGCGCTATTCCCTATTAATGGTTTTATGCTTAATCCAATGCTTGCAGGTGCTGCAATGGCACTTAGCTCTATAAGTGTAGTTAGCAATAGTTTATTACTTAAATTGAAACCTTTATAACTTCTTTAAATGAATTTAGCTAATGATAATGACAATTATGAAGCAATAAATTTTATATTGCGCATTAGCCCATCATATTTTGTTCGATTAATGGCAGATTTTCTAAAAACTTTCTGAAATACTTCTGCAGTTATTTCCTCCCATTCAACTTTAGAGTAATTTAATAGTTCCTCATTTGGCTTAAATTTTGGTTCAATATTTGGGCTGCTAAATCTATTCCAAGGGCATACATCTTGACAAGCATCGCATCCAAAGATCCAATCTTGAAACTGTCCTTTCATGTTTTGCGGAATTGCATCTTTAAGTTCAATGGTGAAATATGAAATACATTTGCTGCCATCAATTTCTTTATTCGGCATAATTGCTTGCGTTGGACAAGCATCAACACAAGCCTTGCATGTGCCACAATAATCTTTACTAAAGGGTGTATCGTATTCAAAGGCTACATCACATACAATTTCGGCTAGAAAAAAGAAGGACCCATGTTGCTTTGTAATTAAGTTGCCATTTTTTCCTACCCATCCAGCACCACTTTTCTGTGCCCAGGATCGTTCTAGAATTGGTGCAGAATCTACAAAACATCGACCATTAATGTCTCCTATCTCATTTCGCAAAAATTGAAGTAATTCATGCAATTTGTGTTTAATCACTTCGTGGTAATCGTTTCCATAGGCATACTTCGAAACTTGATAGGTGTCTGTCCGTTGCATTTTTTCAGGGAAATAATTAAAAAGCAATGTAATCACTGATTTTGCGTTATCGACTAGTTTTCTAGGGTCTATTCGAATGTCGAAATAGTTTTCCATGTAACGCATTTGTCCATTTCTATTTGCATTAAGCCAATTTTCGAGTCGTCTGGCATCATCGGTAAGTTCAGTAGCTTTGCTAATACCACAGAAACTAAATCCCAAATTTCGGGCTTGTTCTTTTAATTGTTGTGCGTTGGCGTTATGCATAGCACAATTAACGATGCTGATCGAGGGTAAGGTTGATGGTATGCTGGCTAATGGAGGTGTCAATGATCGCTTTGTTTTTCTCGTCCCACTTTCCTTTAACTTCAACATAGAAGCAATTTAACGTAGGGTTTATTTTACAGAAACGTTCTTCAATCATGTTGCTATCTTTTAAACAATAGCTGATGTTTGTCTCACTAAGTAGTTCGCCATAATAATTGAATTTCATAAGCGTCCACCACATACTCGGGTTCACATTATCCTTAATCTCGAAGTAATTAATTAAATAATACGTAGAGTCCTTCATGGGTAATTGCCCATAATAATATACTGGATAGGGGATAAGCGAATCCATTTTCATATAATCTTGCATATCCTTAACGTCTATTTTTTTTAGCGTTTGAAATTGATATACGTTCTCTTTTAAAAAGTTTGGATAGCTAATAATTAAAGGTGGGGTTAAGGTATCGAAGTTCTTCACAAAGCTAGCAAACCCTTTTGGCTGTATTTTTGCCAAAGGTTTGATTTTGTTTTTACAGGTTACAATTGTTATACTTATAAAGCCAATTGAAATCCAAAATTGCAATATCCTCATTGTTAAAACAGCTGGTTAATTTTATAACTCGGAATCACCCCAAGGTGTTTGTAGGCCTTTTCTGTAGCTTCTCTACCTCTTGCTGTTCTATTAATATAGCCTTCTTTAATTAGAAATGGTTCATATACCTCTTCAATGGTACCTTCATCTTCACTTACCGCTGTGGCGATGGTTTTAATTCCAACGGGGCCACCCTTAAACTTTTCTACTATTGTATATAGTATTTTATTGTCCATCTCATCCAATCCATTAACATCTACATTAAGTGCGGATAAAGCAAATCGGGCAATTTGTATATCTATGATGCCATTGTTTTTAATTTGAGCAAAGTCACGTGTTCTACGAAGCAAGGCATTTGCAATTCGAGGTGTTCCCCGGCTACGACGTGCAATTTCAAAGGCGGCTTCCTCATGTAAAGTAGTTTTTAAAATAACAGCAGAGCGCTTTACGATGGTAGTAAGTAAGTTTATATCGTAATATTCTAGTCTAGCATTAATGCCAAAACGAGCACGGAGAGGTGAGGTAAGTAAACCACTTCTAGTGGTTGCGCCAATTAATGTGAACGGATTGAGTGTAATTTGTATTGAACGGGCATTGGGCCCAGATTCAATCATAATATCAATTTTGTAATCCTCCACAGCACTATATAAGTATTCCTCCACTACCGGGCTTAATCGGTGTATCTCATCAATAAATAAAACGTCTCCAGTTTCAAGATTGGTAAGTAACCCGGCTAAATCACCTGGCTTTTCGAGCACGGGTCCAGAGGTAGTCTTCATCGATGCTCCAAGTTCATTGGCGATGATGGTAGCTAAAGTAGTTTTGCCAAGTCCTGGAGGGCCATGTAATAGCACATGGTCAAGGGCTTCACCGCGTTGTTTGGCAGCACTAACAAAAATTTTTAGGTTCTCAATAATTTTCTCCTGACCAGTAAAATCGTCAAATTCTTGTGGTCGTAATACACGTTCTAAATCCTTCTCTGGACTTGATAGATTCGACTCTTCAGGGTTAAGGTTGGGATTTCGCACTTTAGTAATTAGTATGGATAGTTATAGTCTATTCGTATTGATGAAGCTTAAATTAGAATTCTCAATTAAGTGCAATATTTAATCACTACTTAATTACTTTTGTCTTTTTTCCAATGCCAATAGTAAATTCCTTTATCATTATCGCTACTTCCTTATTCATGGTAGCCCTTTCGTATGTGTCTGCCATTGTCATTAAAGTTTGGTAAAAAAAATGATTCATCTCTTCTACCGACATCTCTTTTGTCCAAAGGTCGATACGTAAGGCCCCTTTTTCTTCAGGATCCCACATACTTAACATGATGGCTTTTGTTGGCCTTTTTTCGGCGCCAGCATCAGTGGCCTCCCAATCAATTGCATAAGGTACCTGATCATCATCCAGGCTAATTTTAAAATTTATTTCAGACTCTTTCATAGAAGTGAGCAAATATACTTTGAAAAGTTTAGGTAAAAAAAGTCACTTAAACACTTATTTACTTTTTGATGTAGTTTAATCATATTGCCATTAAAGGCCTAATAAAAACAACTATTTAATAATGTAACTCAACAAATGTTATTATCTATAAAAATGCCTTTAGATAAATTTTAATATTTTTACAGCCTTAAAATGCAAGTTTCAACTTGAGTAAATTCGTTTTTCAATTTTATTAAATAACCAAACAACCCTTTATATGTTACAATTACAATATATTAGAGAGAATAAAGATGCTGTCATAATTGGCCTTCAAAAGAAGAATTTCAAGGAGTTAAATCTTGTTGATGAAATTTTAGCTTTAGATGAACAAAAACGTAGAACCCAAACGGAGGCTGAGCGCAACAAAAGTGAAATGAATGTGATGGCCAAGGAAATTGGCAACCTAATGAAGCGCGGTTTGGTTGAAGAATCGGAAGCAATGAAAGCGAAAAGCACCTTGGCTCGTGAAGTTCAAAAAACGATGGAGGAACGTCTTGACTCCATTGAAAAACAACTCCTAGATAACTTGGTGAAGTTGCCCAATATGCCGCATTCTTCCGTTCCATTTGGGAAAACTCCAGACGAAAACGAAAATATTTTTCAAGAAGGAGACATTCCTAATTTATATGATGGTGCTGTTCCACATTGGGAGCTTACATCAAAGTATGATATCATCGATTTTGAAATGGGGAACAAGGTAACAGGTGCTGGCTTTCCATTTTACAAAGGAAAGGGGGCTAGATTGCAAAGAGCACTTATTAACTTTTTCCTAGATGAAGCCACGAGGGCGAATTATAATGAAGTTCAACCGCCGATAGTAATAAACAAAGAAAGTGGTTTTGGTACCGGACAATTACCTGATAAGGAAGGGCAAATGTACTACATAGGTATCGACGACTTATATTTAATCCCAACCGCTGAAGTGCCTATCACGAATATGTTCCGGGATGTAATATTAAAAGAAGAACAATTGCCTGTAAAAAGCGTAGCCTATACACCTTGTTTTCGAAGAGAGGCTGGGAGTTACGGTGCGCATGTGCGTGGACTAAATCGATTACATCAATTTGATAAAGTAGAAATTGTTCAAATTTCCAAACCAGAAGATTCGTATGAAATCCTTGATGCGATGATTTTACATGTAAAAGGGTTGCTTCAGAAACTTGAGTTACCGTATAGAATTTTACGTTTGTGTGGAGGTGATATGAGTTTTAATAGCGCACTCACCTTTGATTTTGAAGTATTTAGTGCGGCACAACAAAAGTGGTTAGAAGTTAGTAGTGTAAGTAATTTCGAGACATTTCAAACAAATCGTCTTAAATGCAGATACAAAAACGTTGATGGGAAAAATGTGTTGGCACATTCCTTAAATGGCTCAGCACTAGCACTGCCACGTATTGTTGCAGCACTCCTAGAGAATAATCAAACTTTGGAAGGCATTAAAATACCAAAAGCACTTCAGCCATATTGTGGTTTTGATTTGATTAATTAATTTTTTTTACTTACTTGCAACATAATAATCTAAAAATACACAACCATTATGTCTGACACAACACAAACCGCCTCGCATCCAAGAGGTCTTTACTTATTGTTCTTTACAGAAATGTGGGAGCGATTTAGCTATTATGGCATGCGGGCCATTTTTATCCTCTTCATGACGAAAGCTTTATTCATTGACAAGGCTTTAGCATCTAATATTTACGGAAGTTTTACTGGCTTAGTATATTTAACTCCACTATTAGGAGGTTATATCGCAGATAAATTCTGGGGTAATAGAAGAAGTATTTTAATTGGGGGTATCCTTATGGCTTTCGGTCAGTTTATGCTTTTCATGAGTGGCAGTGCTGTTACCGAAGGATCTCAAAGCGGCTCAGCGGTTACTATGATGTGGGCAGGGCTTACCTTATTAATTGTTGGTAATGGTTTTTTCAAGCCGAATATTTCTACCATGGTTGGCCAACTTTACCCAAAAAATGATTCAAGAGTTGACGGCGCTTTCACCATTTTTTATATGGGAATTAATATGGGGGCCTTTTTCTCACCTTTAATTTGTGGTACTTTGGCAGAGCCTCTAAACGGTACAATCCATGACTATCGTTATGGCTTCTTAGCCGCAGCGATTGGAATGGTGGTAAGTACAATTTCGTTTGAATTGCTTAAAAACAAACATCTAAAAGGCCCTGATGGAACCCCAATTGGATTGCCAAAAGCCAAAATGGATATGCAAACATATGGAGTGATTTTTGGTTCTATCGCTTTCATCTTTGCTCTTTTAAACTTTAAACTGCTTGTTTCTGCTATTTTTGGTGCTACAGCTGTAGCTGATATAAATTCCTTGGCATTTACTATTTCTAATTTAGATCCGATAGCCTACTTAATTTATGCATCGATGGTTATTATGCCGATCATACTTTTAAGCAATAAGTCATTAACCAAAGATGAGCGTGAACGTATCATTGTTATCTTTATACTCGCTTTCTTTGTAATTTTCTTTTGGGCATGTTTCGAGCAGGCAGGAGCTTCCCTTACTCTTTTTGCAGATTCACAAGTTGATCGTGCCGTTAGTATTTCTGTTAGCAAATATTTGATTATGGGAGGTGCAGCATTGTTAATTTTCTATCTTGCAAAGGCATTAGGATGGTTTTTTGAATGGACGAAGAACCTAATAATAGGAGTTCAAGGCATTTGTATTGCTTCTGTGGTGGCTTTAACCTTTATGGGTCAAATAGCAGATTTTCATGTCGATGAATTTCCTGCTTCATGGTTTCAATCGATCAATCCACTTGCAATTATAATTCTGGCACCTGTATTTACAGTAATTTGGGGGAAGTTGGCTAATGTTAATTTAGAGCCATCATCACCAATAAAAATGGCGATGGGATTAGGCTTAGTGGCTTTAGGATATGTTATTATTGCATTTGCAGTGCATGGTGTGGATTCGTCAACAAAAATTGCTATGTTTTGGCTATTTGCTTTATATATTGTGCATACTATGGGTGAATTGTGTTTGTCGCCAATTGGTTTAAGCATGGTTAGTAAATTAGCTCCACTTCGTTTATCATCGTTATTAATGGGAACTTGGTTTTTAGCCAATGCCGCAGCGAATAAATTTGCAGGTACCTTATCCGCTCTTATTCCTCCAGGTGCAGGTGATGCTCCGGCTGCCGCAGGTGCTAAAATTCCATCTTTCATGGGAATTGAAATCAATAATCTATTTATTTTCTTCTGTGTGTTTATCGTATTAAGTGGTACAGCTGCCTTCGTATTATTGGCGCTATACAAATGGCTTGTTCAGCGTATGCATGGTGTGAAGTAAATTTTATTTTAGATAACAAAAAGAGCCGTAACAGATTGTTATGGCTCTTTTTGTTTCAATGTATTTTGAAGAGAGCATTCGCTGAAACTTGCTATATTTGCATTATATAATGAAATTAGTAAATTACGTTCTCTTGATACTATGCTTTTCTACAATAATATCATGTACAAGTATTAAAGAAACAGTCTATTTTCAAGACAAAAAGGGCGATAAAACGCATCCTTCAGTTAATATCCAGAAGAACGAAATTCCTAAACATATCATTACAGTAGGTGATTTTATTAGTATAAATATTAGCACTCCACTTCAATCATCAGTAAGTATTCTTGGTTCTACTTCTGGTGGCTCAAATGTTCAAGTAAAGGGTGATAGCACTGTTGATATACCAATTATTGGTTCTATAAGGCTAGCCGGATTATCTTTTCTTAAAGCCAAGGATACGTTATTATCTGCAACAAACATATATTATAAGCAGCCTATTATTAATCTTCATTTAGTCTCATTTAAAGTAACGGTATTAGGTGAAGTAAAGAATCCAGGTGTTAAAGCATTAAATTCAGAAAATTCTAATGTTTTAGACGCTCTTGCTACCTCTGGTGATCTGACTGATTTTGGTGACAGAAAGAATATTAAAATTATCAGAGGTGATAAAATTCATTATTTAAACTTAATAGATATTAATATTTTAAAATCAGAAGGCTTTTACCTACAATCGGATGATATAATTTATATTCAGCCTTTAGGCAGAAAGGCATGGACGACTAATCTTTCGACAAC
>CAINMV010000004.1 GCA_903850915.1 uncultured Bacteroidota bacterium | reverse complement strand
CCATTAACACTTCACCTAACAAAAAGTATCATGAATCTATCAATCAAAAAGCAGCTTAAACAATCAAATTATTTAACTTAACTTCCTAAACTTTTGGTACAACAAATGGGGAGTATTACATTATTCTCCTTCACTTGTCAACTTCGATGTTGCTATGAAGAATCTTTTAAACAATTATGATATACCCGGAGGACAATTAGCCATTACATATAAAGGACGTTTAGTTTACAGCCGAGGGTTTGGACTTGCTGATGAATCGACAAAAACTGCTGTATGTCCTGATAATATTTTTAGAATAGCAGGTTTGTCCAAGCAAATTACAGCTATTACTATCATGCATCTTTACGAGCAAGGTAGATTAGGTTTAAATGATACTATTTTTGGCCCAAATGGAATATTGAATGATTCAATTTATCAAACTATATTGGACCCTAGGGTTTATGGTATTACAGTGAAGCATTTACTTTCTCATCAGGGTGGTTGGGATAAAGATATTTCAGGCGACCCCATGTTTAATACATATGCAATCGCATTGGCTATGTCTGTTCCGCCTCCTGCAAATATCGAAACCATAATTCAATATATCCTCAGAAAAAAAATGCTTGATTTTGCTCCAGGAACAAGTGCTGGGTATTCAAATTTTGGTTATAGCATTTTAGGAAGAGTGATTAAAAAAATAACCAATCAGAACTATGAGACTTATGTGAGAGATACCATATTAGCTCCTCTAGGTATAACAGATATGCACTGTGGAAGAAGTCTTTTAATTAATAAGCTTCCTAAGGAGGTTCATTATTACAATGATCCGAATGCGCCCCTTGTTCGCTCAATTTTTGATACTTCTATAATGGTGCCTTACCCGTTCGGTGGTTTTAATATGGAAACCCTTGAATCAGGTGGAGGATGGGTTGCTTCGGCTCAAGATTTATGTAAATTGATGTGCGCTGTGGATAAATTTAGCTCAAGACCTGACATTCTTTTACCAGCAACCATAAATACCATGACTCTACCTATTCATTGGGATTTTGGTAATCCTTATGCGCTTGGATGGTATATTAATACCAACACTAACAATTGGTGGCATGATGGTTTACTAACTGGCACCATGGCCTATCAAGCCAGACGTAGTACTGAAATAAACTATGCTCTTTTAGTAAATTCTAGTTATAGTAGTGGTCAATATACTGCTCTCAGCAGTCTAGTTGGTACTATTATACCACTTATAACAAGTTGGCCTGTAATTGATTTGTTTGATTCAACAATTGTTTGTTCCCTAAAAAATCCTATAAATAATATTTCCATAAATCCATCTATATTTACTGTTTATCCTAATCCTTCCAATGGTAAGTTTACTGTTAAGGCTGAAGGGCTTCAACAGACAAATTGCAAGCTAGAAATCTCTAACTTATTAGGGCAAGAAATTTATACTGCCTTTTTTAAGGGACAACAATCTACATTAGATATTGACATATCTGGATTTCCAAAAGGCTTTTATTTTGTAAAAGTTTATGACGGAATGAATATCTACACACATAAAATCATAACAGAATAGCAAACTCCAAGTTGTTACCTAATTCAAATATTTACCTCAAAATAACGAAAAAAAATAAACTTACTACTCGCAGTCATCGCAATCTCTTTAATATCCACTTTTATCAAAAGTGTAAAAGCACAAAGGGCCGTTTATTTACCCGAGCTTGAAATTTTTGATAAGGCAATGACTAATCTTTAACCAAATAATAAAGTAAATTGTGCACAATTAGCACTTAATAATCTATAAAAGCTTTACTTGCAGCTTTAATTTCAACCTAGCTAAGATTATATGTGGCGCAAACAAAAACAAGTAAAATTTTAAAACATGAAACACGTCATTCTTATAGCAACGTGGTTGCTTTCATTTGTTTTTACAAATGCACAGTCAAAAGTTTATACTATAGATAAATATGGTGGTAGTAAGTCCTCATTTATGATGATATCAGGTGGTAAAATATATACAATTGACAAATATGGAGGCAGCAAAACTTCGGTTGCAATGCTTGAGGGAAGTAAAATTTACACGATTGATAAATATGGTGGTAGTAAAACTTCAATTATGATGATCGAAGGTGGTAAAATCTTTACCATAGATAAATATGGCGGTAGTAAAACATCAATCGCTTTAATTCAAGGAGGAAAGATTTACACCATAGACAAATATGGTGGTAGTAAAACGTCGGTAGCGATGGTTGAAAATGGAAAAGTATACACCATTGATAAATACGGGAGCAGCAAAAGCTCAGTAGCCATGATTGAAGGTGGGTATTCACAAGCAGAACTAACGTTTATACTTACACGCATTGGCATTCTGTGATTGCTGATACGATTGCCTTTACCGGCATAGATAATTCTGTGTATTACAACAATAGATTAGAAAAGTATTAGTGGCTCATAGGTCGAAAGTGATTTGAATACAAATAGTAAAAGCTCATATTTATAAATCAATGGAGCCTTTTATTACCTTGAAATTGCTTCCGTTGGTGTGATTTTGAAAATAAACCCACTTCACCTAAATTTCATCAATAAACTTTTGATTCTCGAATTTATCAAGAAGTGCTAATTTTGGAACCGTATAGCCTATTTTTAGCATCTATGAAGTTCTATTATTTTATTCTCATTCATTTATTTTCATTGACGTTAAGTGCTCAGCTGATCACACAAAAGAATGGAAAATATGGTATTACGAATGTTGTAACCGGTGAGTTATTAGTGGCACAGCAATACGATTCCATTTATCAGCTCCAGCTCAGACCACGTGTTCTATCAAAAGGTATGGATGGACAGGTGTTGCCCATATTTGCATGCATTAGCAAAAGAAAAATTCACCTTTTTAATAGTGTTACCAATAAGTTTTACAATGGTTATTTTGATGAAATAAAGTTGTATCGGCAAATGGATGAACAAGGTTATGGTGCAAATCCCCCAAAATACACTCCGTATTGGGTGGATTGTTTCATGTTAAGAAATGGAAATTATTGGGGTTATATTTCGTATAAAAAGGAATATAGTTTTCATGATAAATTAGAAGATAATGATGTTTTTAATATTGTTGAGCCACTTTACGATGATCTAAAATTTGTAGAAGAGGTTTATGGTTATGATTCAAAAAAATATACTAGGACTAAAAGGATTGTTGCCGCAAAGAAGGATTCACTCTGGGGTGCTGTTGGTTTTGAAACTGGCGATGTGATTGTTCCTTTCCGATATGCTTTACCAATACATAGCTTCTACAACAGTTATGATAACCGTGGTTTTGAATTCTTCTCTACTAATGGTGGCTTTATAAAATATTATGTCGCACGAAAAACTTGGGATTCTTTGCCTCAAATCATAATTAATCCGGAACATCCGGATATAAGTTTTCAATTTGATTTTAAACCGGAGGTTAATATTTATAATGAATTCGGAAATCAGTATTTATATATCGAACCTGATAAAGGGCAGGAGGGTGTTTTAAAATTATATAATTACAATAGCGGCAAGCAATTGCTAGAGCACAAACATGATTCTCCATATACTAACATCACAACGCATCGTAAAATCGAGAACATTTTGATTATTGATGAAAGCACACTCTATCCTCTTCAATTTCGTGCAACATGGTATAACCTATCTACAGGAAAAGAAATTTTATTTGCCGAAGGGAAATCCTATAAGGCGATGAACTTTAAATTAAGTATAGAAAATGAAGTTATAGTAATGAAGGGCAACAAAACTATAGGAAAGATAAGTGGCGAGGGTGCTGCCATGAAAATAGAATGGACCACAAAAAAAATTTATACGAAAGAGACATTACAAAAGGGTAAAAATTAAATCTTTTTATTAATATTATATGTTAACCAAAGGAGATGTACATCAGTGTTAACGGATAATAATTTGGCATAATTTTTCAAATATTTTATTTTTATTAATTTCACATAATTTTTAATTAGCAATATAAAAAGTATTATATAATGAAATCTGAATTTATTCTCAAGCCCTTTATTATCGGAATAGCAATTATTCTTACAGCCATTATTTTAGGAAATTCAGTAAAAAACAGAAATGCCAACCAAGATTCAATTTCTGTTATTGGTTTAGGAACACGAGATTTTGAGTCCGACGAAATCAATTGGTCAGGTAGTTATAGTGCAAAAGCGATGTTGGCTAAAGATGCCTATTCCGCTATAAATACAGATAAAGAGAAAGTAAAATCCTTTTTTATTTCAAAAGGCTTTCAGGTTGATGAATTTAGTTTTGGTGGCGTTAGCTTTCAGAAATCATATAGAACAGTAACAGTTGAATCCAAAGGCAACGAATATAAAACAGAGCAGATATTTGATGGGTATGTTGCAACCCAAAGTGTCGCGTTCAGCAGCCGACAAAATCCTATTTTAATGAAAAAAATTGAAGATGTTGTAGATCAAACATCTGAGCTAATTAATGCAGGAATTGAATTTGATGGTGGTCGCATTCAGTATACTTATTCTGATTTGCCAAGCCTAAAGCATAACCTCATTGAAAAGGGAACGGAGGATGCCAGAGAACGCGCACAAAAGATTGTAATTACAGCCAAAGGCCACCTTGGTAAGTTGAAAGATGCCTCTATGGGTGTATTTCAAATTACCGGAAAGAACTCCATAGAAGAGGATAGCTATGGCGGTAACCTCGATATCTATAGTAAGAATAAAACAGCGAGGATTACGGTAAGATTAACATATACGCTTGATTAACAAGGCCATTATTACTTAGGTATTCACCGTTCATCATTTTTTCGATTCTAATTAGCCCACTTCATGATGCTTGATGTATGCAATACCGAGAAACAAATTCAGTCGGTAACGAATTTTAATGATTTAATAAACACGCCATTTCATGGTGAACTGAATGCTATATGCTGGCCCCGGGAACTCACTGGTGATTTTTCTGAGATTGTTAGGAAGTTGGAATTAAAAAGCAATATGATGGTAATTGATGAAGAAGCGCTTTTTGAACTTCAGTTAAGTGAAAGTGGACAACTCGCCCGTGAAATACTTGTCAATGATTTCAGACTTTTGAAGTCCTATGGGGCATCTCCAATTCTTAATTTGATAAAATGCTATGAAAGAGATGATAGCGATGCTTTTTTCCCAACGGATGTATATTCATATCATGTCGATCGATCTCCGATACCCGTTGATACTTTTTTATGCACATACCATGGTGCGTCAAGCGAAATATTACCGAATTCAAAAGCCGAACAAAAAGTTAATGTACCTGAAATTCGAAATGAGCTAAAACAATTATATCAAGGTGAAGAGGAGGGATTTGAAGTTTTTTTAACTGAACATTTCTTTGATTTGCATTATCAGGTAAATGCTAATGAAAAGCCTATTCGAATGGGACTTGGTAACCTTTGGAAGATCTCAGTTGATCATCCTGAGAGCAAGGTTCCCCCTTGTATTCATCGAGCACCAATTGAAAATTTAGGAGAGCATCGCCTATTATTAATTTGTTAATTCTTTTAAGTAGAAGCGACCTTGTCTCAGGTAGAAACAATAAAATAATTAATTGCAAAAGCACTTTATTAACACGTGACACCAAGAATTGAAAAAATAGTCGAGAAAAAGCTAATAGGCAAAAAAATGTACATGAGTTTAGCTGAGAATAAAACAAGTGATCTTTGGAAAAGTTTTATGCCCCAACGAAAGGAAATTCTACATAACGTAAATAACGAATTAATTTCTTTGCAAGTATATAGCCTGGATTACTTTGCTAATTTTAAGCCAGTAACTACATTCGAAAAATGGGCAACGGTAGAAGTATATAATTTTGAAGTTGTTCCTTCTAACATGGAAACATTTGTATTGCCGGAAGGTATATATGCGGTATTTAAATACAAAGGCTTAAGCTCAAATAATGCCTTTTTTGAATATATCTTTAATACTTGGATGCCAAGTAGCGATTACGAATTAGACCATAGACCGCACTTTGAATTATTAGGTGAAAAGTATAAAAATAACGACCCGCAATCGGAAGAAGAGATTTGGATACCAGTTCAATTCAAGATTAAGTAAACGCTCTTCTGCCCTCAAAAATGCGGCACAGTATAATAGAAATTTGGTTTTTATTTTAATATAAAAGCACATTTCTATAATTCCGTATTGCTTTAAATAGCTCAATTTTAAAGACATTCATTATCACATTTCGAAAAACCCTAATTGTTTGTTTATTTGGACTTAAATTTGAAAAATGATAACTAAGGTTAAGATTAATACTATTTTTAATTGTTCTCTAGAAAGAGCATTTAAAACACCGATACTTTGTGACGTTTCCAAGATACATAATGGATATGGAGTTATGCCTAAAGTAACACATTGCACCGAGGATGAAAATTGGGGTAAGCCAGGATTTACTAAAAGAGTATACGCAGAGAAGTCATGGACACAAAAAGGAGGATTCGTATCCTTAGATAAAGTGTTAGATCGGAAAGAAAATCAATATTGGAAAATTCAGGTCAGTAAATTTCAATCGTGGATGTTAGGCTTTTATAAATTCGAAGGTGAGTGGCAAACAACTCAAATTGATGAAAATAAAATCTTGATTGAGTATACCTATACCATGTACTCGAATATTGCGTTACTATATCCATTGTGTTTTTTATTTACTAATTTATTTTGGAAAGCCTACATGAAAAGAGTCATTGAAAATGTAAGACAACTGGCATATAACAACGAGCCGTACATTTACCAATAGTTATAATTGATAAACATTTCTATCATAGGGTAAGAGCTATTTCAAAGCATATGCTATATAGATTAATAAGCCTAAAAATTTTACTTTTACTCCTTAGCTTTAAAGTTTTAGGTCAATGTATTCCAACGGACGCGAGCAAATTTTTTAATTTTTTAAATATTTATCAAAAAGATAGCCTGGAAGCGCTTTTGCATGAAGATTTTCAACTATTGCGCACTTACGCAAAATACACGAATAACAAATTCACTTTTCTTAATAATTACTTAACCTACTCAAAGGCATATAATGGGAAGTTTAAGATCCTTCAAGTTATTAATGATAAAGAACCCTATCAGATTTTAGTTGAGGATCAAAGTTTTTATTTAAAATATCTTCATGTTGAATATCCAATTTGGAAATTCAATATCACGAGTAAGGATGAAAAAATCAATCTTGTAATAATCGATACCATAGATGGATATCAAAAATATCTTACTTCGATAAAGGTAGCAGATGATAATTTTTCAGTATGGTTAAAAATGCATTATCCTCTGGAAGAAAAAGATGAATTAATAAAGCAAGAAGGGCTTTTATTGAAAAGACTACAGGAATTTTCGGAGAAATTAAAGTAAGATATGGTCATGCTTTATTTGAATTTTTTTTATAACCAAAGGATTTTATGTTTGCAAAATAAAATAAATTTTTAAATTTGCTGCTATAATTTACAACAACTGTATAATCATCAAACGAAATGAATAAAGATAAAATAATTTTCTGGGCATCTACCATTTTGATTTTTTTATTTGAAGGTGTAATGCCAGCATTAACATCGCAAACGGAATTAGCGCAAGAAGGAATTAGACATTTGGGTTATCCAATTTATTTTGGAAACGCGTTAGTAATTTTTAAAATTATAGGTGTCTTAATTTTGGTTATCCCTCAGCTCCCTAAACGAATTAAAGAATGGGCATATGCTGGTTTTTTATTCGACTTCCTTTTCGCAAGTATTAGCCACGGGGCAGTGGATGGAATAAATTTTCAAACTTTTTTTCCGCTTATAATACTTGCTGTGTTAGTTGTTTCCTATGTTTATTATCATAAAACCAGCACAATTAAAAACTAGATTTTAGTTATTATTCCATTGCGTTCGCATATTAATAATTAAATCTTAAAAGTATTACCTTGTAAACTCCTGACCCCAATGATGGAGAGATACAATGCTTGGTAATAATTTTTGACCCTTAAAGGTTAGGGTGTATTCAACCGTTGGTGGTACAGTAGCAAATACTTCTCGTGTAATAATACCATTGGCTTCCATATTCTTTAATTCTTTTACCAACATGCGCGTATTAATGCCTTCAATGCTCCTTTCAATTTCTTTAAAACGCATGGTGCCTTTCGATAAAATATAGATAATCGGCATAGCCCATTTTCCACCAATAATATCTAAAACATCTTTTAACGAGCAACTTTTTTCAGAAACATGAATTTTATTTTTCACCATAACACTTTGATTTAACTTAATGCTTTACATAGGGTTACTACTATACAATAGTGTAACTACTTGCAAAAATAAAGTATTGGACGTACGTTTGCAATACAATTTTTAAAAAGTAAGCAATGAAATTATTAAATGCGATTCGACTAGGTGATAAAACACTTAAAAACAGTATGGTTATGGCCCCAATGACACGCTCTCGTGCAAATATCGAAGGTGTTGTAAGTGATTCAACTGTTTTGTATTACGCCCAGCGTGTAAGCGCCGGCTTAATCATAAGCGAGGCTATAAACATCTCGAAACAAGCCATAGGAAGTCCATTTACGCCTGGAATATATACTACAGAACAAGTAAATGCATGGAAAAAAGTGACTCAAGTGGTACATGAAAAAGGGGGTGTTATTTATGCTCAACTATGGCACACGGGTCGAGTAGGCCATTCACTTGTGAAAGATGGAGAACAGCCTGTGGCACCATCTGAGATTGCAATACAAGGGCAACAGCATTTTACTATGGATGGAATGAAAGCTTATGAAATACCTCGGGCTCTTGAGAAGGAGGAGATTAATAGTATAATTGCGGACTATAAACAGGCTGCAATAAATGCCATTGAAGCGGGTTTTGATGGTGTTGAATTGCATGCTGCATTTGGTTATTTGCCGAATCAATTTTTAGCAGAAAGTGCAAACAATCGAACTGACGAATACGGAGGAAATATCGAAAATAGAAATCGTTTTGTTTTAGAAATTATGCAAGTATTGGTGAATGCCATTGGTAATGAAAAGGCTGCAATTCGCATTTCGCCAACAAGCACTTATAACAATATATCCCATCATAACCCAATTGAACAGTTTTCTTCATTAATACATGAACTTAACAAATTGCCGTTATCCTATATTCATATCATGAATGTTCCTTTTCCGGCAGATAAATTCCCTGATTATCCAGCCAACGCTTTAGAGGCCTTTGGAAAGTTAACACAGCATACGATTATTGCAAATTGCGGATATACCAGAGAAACAGGTGAAGCAGAACTTGAAAAGGGAATTGCTAAATTAATTTCTTATGGAACATTATTTTTAGCTAATCCCGATTTACCACGACGATTTGAATTAAATTTCGAATTAAATAGCCCAGACAGAACAACGATGTATGGTGGACAAGATAAGGGATATATTGATTATCCTTTTTTAGCTGAATGATTGAAAATTTAAATGCAAAAAAATTGTAGGTTTTTGTTATTTTAGTTCAAAAATTAGAAGGCTGGAAGAATCCAACTATCGATGAAGGATAAGGCGGTAATTTTGAAATATTATGCTTGGGGTGTAGCATTAAAAGATATGGGAAATTTAATTTTAGAGGGTTTCACATATTTTGATTTAACATCATCAGGTAAGGTAAATCCAATATATCACACCCCTGTATTCATTATGCTAAAAGTTGCTTCAAGAGAATTAACCCAAGACCGGGCTTTTAAACATTCTTTTCATAGTCATGGATTTCGAAATAATATGATATATTCCATGAAAATACCAACTAAATAGAAAAAAGTATTTAATTCGATCAAATTACAATTAAAGTCATAAAAAAATCAACAACAAACCATGAACAGAGTTCAAGTAATCTTAACCATCGATACCGACAACCTTCCAGAGAATTTTCAAGAAATTCTTAAACATGAGCAAGAAATTGTTGCTCAATGGAAAGCCGAAGGAATTATAGAGCACTTATTTTTAAGGCAAGCCAGAAACGGAGCTATACTTATTTTTAAGGATATGGATGAAGCAAGTGTAAAAGAAAAAATGGAACAACTTCCATTAATGAAACTGAAAAAAAGTGTTGAGTACTTCAACCTTATGAAACAGTTTTAGAAGCTGATTATCACATTAAAATTTCTACACATCTTTTTGGCGTTGGCTATTTTTAAAAACTTCTTGTTTTTAAAACTTCTTGCTATTCATATTTTTCTTGACAAAAATGCTATAAATGAATATAGTATTGGCTATAATGCCTTTAAATGGGTCATATCCACGAATCCTTAAAGAACATTGCGTAAAAAATCTCTTTTACTAGGCGAATAACTTTTTATAAAAATAATTTATCCTAAATAGGAATTATTATCTTTGCATAATAATTAGCATTTAATTGTAAAATGACCACCTATTTTAGGGACAAATTGAAAGAAAAGGGCCTCAAAGTAACCCCCCAGCGGGTAGCTATTTATGATGCTATCGTCAAGCTTAAGAATCATCCTACAGCCGAAAATGTAATTGAATACATAAAAAAAAATCATCCTAATATTTCGGTTGGTACAGTATATAAAGTGCTAGAGTCATTGGTGGAAAACGAACTTTTAAATAAAGTGAAAACAGAAAGAGACATTATGCGTTATGATGCTGTATTATCCAACCATCATCATTTATATTGTGCCGAAACAGATCGTATTGAGGATTTTGAAGATGAAAAACTAACGTCGATCATAAATTCTTATTTTAAAAAAAATAAGATTCATAACTTCAAAGTAAAAGACATCAAACTACAAATAACAGGTAAATTTAAAAGTAACTTTAATCAACTTAAAAAATGAGCAATTCAAACGAAAGTAAATGTCCTTTTCCGCATGGACAAACCAAGCAAACCGCAGGTGCTGGCACATCAAACAAAGATTGGTGGCCAAATCGATTAAACTTAGGAATTTTAAGACAACATTCCGAATTATCTCATCCGTTGGGCAAGGATTTTAATTATGCAGAAGAATTTAAGAAATTAGATTTACATGCAATTAAAAAAGATATTGTTGACCTGATGACTACTTCTCAAGATTGGTGGCCTGCTGATTATGGGCATTATGGACCGCTATTTATACGCATGGCATGGCATAGTGCAGGCACGTATCGTATTTCTGATGGTCGTGGAGGTGCTGGAACAGGAAATCAGCGATTTGCGCCTATTAATAGTTGGCCAGATAATGGAAATTTAGATAAAGCTCGTTTTCTACTTTGGCCAATCAAGCAAAAATATGGTCATAAAATTTCTTGGGCCGACCTGATGATTTTGGCGGGTAACTGTGCTTTAGAATCGATGGGATTTAAAACTTTTGGCTTTGCTGGTGGCCGTGAAGATATTTGGGAGCCAGAGCAAGACATTAATTGGGGTAACGAAACATCGTGGTTAGGCGACAAGCGTTATAAAGGCGACCGGGAGTTAGAAAATCCGCTAGCTGCTGTGCAAATGGGATTAATTTATGTAAACCCAGAAGGCCCCAATGGCAATCCAGAACCATTAGCCTCGGCGGTTGATATTCGTGAAACATTCGCACGTATGGCCATGAATGATGAAGAAACGGTGGCATTAGTGGCTGGTGGTCATACTTTTGGTAAAGCTCATGGAGCTGCAAGTGCATCTCATGTTGGTCGTGAACCAGAAGGAGCAAGTATCGAAGAAATGGGAATGGGATGGCAAAATAGCTTTGGAACAGGCCATGGTGCTGACACCATTACAAGTGGAATAGAAGGTGCTTGGAAACCAAATCCTACACAATGGGATAATGGTTATTTTGAAACGTTATTTAAATACGATTGGAAATTAACAAAAAGCCCTGCTGGTGCCAATCAATGGACACCAACAGATGATAATGCTTCATCAACGGTGGTGGATGCACATGATTCTAAAAAGTTTCATGCACCAATGATGACTACCGCCGATATGGCGTTGAGAATTGATCCCGAATATGAGAAAATATCACGTAAATTTTTAAATGATTTCAATGCCTTTGCAGATGCTTTTGCAAGAGCTTGGTTTAAACTTACACATCGTGATATGGGTCCCATCGCGCGATATTTAGGTGCTGAAGTTCCATCTGAAACATTGATTTGGCAAGACCCTATACCTACTCCAAACTATTCATTATCTGAAAATGACCTTGATACCTTAAAAAGTAAAATATTATCTAGCGGTCTTCCTATTTCGCAATTAGTTTCAACAGCGTGGGCATCAGCTTCAACTTTTCGTGCATCCGATAAACGCGGCGGAGCCAATGGTGCTCGTATTCGTTTAGCACCACAAATTAATTGGGAGGCGAACAATCCCGCACAATTAAAAATAGTATTGACGGTTTACGAAAAAATACAAAGTGAATTTGGAAATAATATTTCAATGGCTGATTTAATTGTATTGGGTGGAGGCGCCGCCATTGAAAAAGCAGCGAAAGATGCTGGTTTTAATGTAATCGTGCCATTTACGCATGGAAGAGGCGACGCCACTCTTGATCAAACTGATGTTGATTCCTTTGCTGTATTAGAGCCAATGGCGGATGGATTTAGAAATTACAAAAACTCAAAATCTGTTTCAATTACCGAGGAAATGTTATTGGATAAAGCCCAGCAATTAAAATTGACTGCTCCTGAAATGACCGCTTTAATTGGAGGTATGCGTGTATTAAATACCAATTATGATGGATCAAAATATGGTGTATTAACAGCTAGCCCAGAAAAACTTACCAATGATTTCTTTGTTAATTTATTAGATCTTGGAACTACTTGGAAAGCCACTAATGATGCCGGTGAAATTTTTGTTGGTTCAAGTCGCAAAACAGGAGAACCTAAATGGGCTGCTACGCGTGCTGATCTTATTTTCGCCTCTAATTCTGAACTGAGGGCAATTGCAGAAGTATACGCATGTGTCGATGGTAACGAAAAATTCGTGCATGATTTTGTTGCCGTTTGGAATAAGGTGATGAATCTAGATAGATTTTAATTGTACTGAAATATACAATATTGATTTAGGGGTACTTTAAACATTTTGCAAGTGCATCTGTTTTTTAGTGCCCCTAAAAATTATGTAGTAAAATCCATTATAAAATAATTATTAAAGAAGTTATTTAAAAAATGAGCTAGAAATATAATTACATTTATTCCAACAAATTGGAGTTTATTATAAATTTTAATCATACTAGATTTCATCAAATTAGACAATATGAACACACATATAGACAGAATTAGACAGCATATCGAGCCCTTGCGACAAGAAATAATAAATCATAGGGTTTATTCTCAAATCCATGATATTGAAGACCTAAAGATGTTTATGCAATTTCATATCTACGCGGTATGGGATTTTATGTCGTTGCTTAAAACATTGCAAAACAACCTAACGTGCACCTCTGTTCCTTGGTTTCCAGTTGGGTCTGCCGACTCTAGATATTTAATTAATGAAATCGTTGTTGGGGAAGAATCTGACATAGATTTACATGGTAAACGAAAGAGCCATTTTGAATTATATTTAGATGCCATGAAACAATGTGGTGCAGATAAGAATGCGATAGAAAAATTTATAATAGAGCTAAAGAAAAATAGAAATTTAGAAGAGGCATTGAAAATTTCAAACGCGCCAGAAGAGGCAATCGAGTTTGTAAATTTCACCTTCAAAATAATTGCCAGTGATAAGCCGTATTTGCAATCGGCTATTTTCACCTTTGGCCGGGAGGATCTAATACCTGGAATGTTTGTTTCTCTGATTAATGAAATGCATAAGAGGTTTCCTGATAGTGTTTCGATTTTTAAATATTATATCGAGCGACATATTGAGGTGGATGGTGATCACCATAGTCATCTTGCCTTGCAAATGACGGCTAATCTCTGTGGCGAAGATGATGCAATTTGGAAAGAAGCAGAGGAAGCTATTATTCAATCATTACATCGAAGAATCGCATTGTGGGATGGCGTATCTCGTAAATTAGAGAAGCGATAGTCGGTCAAATAAATTCCGATGTCGTCGAGCTAATAACAGAAAGCTTCAAGCTGATTGTGCGAATTTATCAATGTACAATGTGATATTGGTAATATATAAAAACGATAACCGATAAAACTATTCCCACTAAAAAAGTATTGTATGAATAGCTGAGTAGATTATACTTTTTCCTTAACACTATTCCTTGACCATAAAAATCAGCTAGTATGGTGCGATATAGATATTCATCTTCTTTCAATACCGTTAACATGCAATCTTCAAAATCGGGAAGCGACAAACTTGTAAAGTTTCCAAAAAATAACAATGTCGTTTTCTTATTGTCTAAATCTGCTTGAGTGATGCTACCCTTAATAAAATTGGGGCGTGTAGCTAGCACAGCAAAAACAGTAGTTAAAAGCGAAGTCAGAACAAACATTAGTATAGGGATAAATAAATTTTCCCAATATTCTATATTTCTTGCCGATGAACCAATCACCAGAGATAATACAACGGTGTTTATTGAAATCATGATGTTTGCTTTATTGTCTGCTAAAGAGTTCTGCTGGTTAAGATTATTAGAAAAGACGCGAAAGTATGACGCAATGCCTACTTCATGAAAACCCTTCAATGGAATCTTAGCGTGGTCGTCAAAATGAGAAAATTTGGGCATTGATCGAATTATTTTTCGGCAATAATAATTATAAAAATGAATTAATAAATGGAGTTAATAATTTAATAATATAGTAAATGGATTTAAATGAAATACATCTTTAAATAGGATTTTTATTGGTTTAAAAACATGCAATTTTCTTATAACACGAATGAAATACGGTTTGTTTGCAATAGGGCGAAGATTAATGGACACCTTGAATAATTTGAATTAACCACCTAAAACCAAGTGCGTAATTCAGTAAATTTTTCAATGAAATAAAATGCTAGATTAAAAAGGACCATCATCTACCTTTTGTTCGTATATTTGGAGTGGTCTTTAAAATTTAAAGGTTCCTTATTTGGAAATAGCATCTAAATCAAATTGGTAATTTCTTAAATCAATTTATCCTTATATATACAAATTACCTAGTAATACTTCATCTCTTAAATTTCGATAAACTTGAAAGTAAAAAATAGGCTGCAGGAATGAGAAAATTATTTTTAAATAGAACACGTTTATTTTTATCCATGAAGTATGCATTAATAATAATTACCATGAAAACAAGCATTGCAAGCTCACAAACATTAGAAACTGTTTCTTACGTCGATCTAAATAAGTATGTCGGTAAATGGTACGAAATTGCATCATATCCTCAGTACTTTCAAAAAGGATGTAATTGCACCACAGCTGAATACACATTAAGTGAAAAAGGATTTGTAATTGTTGAGAATCGATGCAATAAAGACAGTATTAATGGGAAGCAATCCTATATTAAAGGTAAGGCATTTGTTGAAAAAGGATCAGGGAATGCAAAGTTGAAAGTTCGGTTTTTTTGGCCATTCAGCGCTAAGTATTGGATCATAGATTTGGCCTCCGATTATAGCTATGCCGTAGTTAGCCACCCCAACAAAAAGTTCTTATGGATATTATCTAGAACGGCCAAGATGAATGATACACTTTATCAAAATATTCTCACTAGGCTTAAATCTAAAGGATTTGATTTGTCAAAGTTACGGACTACAAAACATCCTGAATACTAATACATTCGGCGATTCTTAATGTAGTAATTGTTTTAATTTTACTGTTTATTTTAATAAATGGACCAATGCTATGGATTAAATGAAGGATAATAGGAATGCAAGAATTCAATTATATCAATAATTAAAACATCAAAGAATAGCTATGTTGCAACACCACAAAATAGAAAAGTGTGTATTAAATTCAAAGTTTTTTTCTAATATTGTCAAAGTATTTTAAAATTATAGTTAAGCTATATCACAGTAAAGCCCTTACATACACAATGAAATTAATTTACGTAAAAATATGAATGATTTAGAAGCATACTTCAATGCGAATAATAAAAGATTAATCAATAAATTTCTCCACTATTTTCAAGTTTACGAAAGGCATTTTAGTCGTTTTCGCAATAAGGAAGTTGTAATAGTTGAGATTGGTGTTTCGCATGGTGGCAGTCTGCAAATGTGGAAGGATTATTTTGGCGGAAAAGCCAAAATATTCGGAATTGATGTTGATCCTAGATGTAAAGACTTTGAAGAAGAAAATATTAAAATATTTATTGGATCTCAATCCGATAGAAATTTTCTAAGGGAAACAATCACAAAGATACCGCCTATAGATATTTTAATTGATGACGGCGGACATACCATGGTGCAGCAAATTGTGAGTTATGAAGAAATGTTCAACTCAATTAAAGCAGATGGAGTTTATGTATGTGAAGATTTACATACTTCGTATTGGATGAAATATGGCGGCGGACACAAACGGAGAGGAACTTTTATTGAATACACTAAAAACTTTATAGACTATTTAAATGCATACCATACCCAAGAAAGATCACTAAAGGTAAATGAATTTACACAGAGTGTAGATTCGATTCACTACTACGATAGTATGATTGTGATTGAAAAGAAAAGAAGAGAGCAAGCTCCTTGTATTGAGAAAACAGGCAATATTTCTTTTTCTATAGACAGCCCTCCAAGCCCACTAATTTTCAGGGTCTTTCCGATATATCAGTTCTGTGAGAGTTTTATGAATTACATATTTCGTTTTTTAGGAATAAACCGGGCGTTTCGTATTCCTGAAAATATTTTAAAGAAAATTAGACGATATTGAATATGAAAGTATGACCTTAGGTTATTTCTTCATTGCAGAGAAACGGAAAAAGAGATTAGTCTTTTTAAATAAAAATTGATAAAAGATGTATATTTTAGCCGCCTTAAGTGAAATGAAAATCAGCATGAATTCTACAATAGGCGCAAAGGTGTGTTTTAGTTGTATTTAGTTTCTTGCTAAATTTACAGATAACATGAATAACGTAAAAGATAATTTGTTATCAGCTAATAAATTCTGAAACATCTTATGAAATTTGGTTACAGCCACATGAACAGAAATTATCGCAATTAGGTGGCTATTAAAGTAATAAAATCTTTATTGGCTATCATAAAATACTCAATTTATATCAACCATATCACTGGCGTTATTTCTGGAATTTGTTGGTTTAGCATGCCAAAAGTTAGTTATAAAATGAATATAATTATTCAGTTAAGTTAGATTTTAAGATGCGTATAGATCAACTTTCTTTTACTCGATTTATAGGAGCAATATTTGTTTTGGCTTTTCACTATGGAAATAATGTTTTTCCATTCAATGGGTACATTTTTTCAATTATTGTTAAACAAGCACCATCAGTGGTTGGTTATTTTTTTGTTTTGTCTGGCTTCGTAATGATTATTGCCTATAATAAAAAAAAAGATGTTTTGTTCAGTGATTTTATAAAAAAAAGGATAGCTCGAATTTACCCAATTTACATGATAGCGTTATGCTTATCAGTTAGCCTTTATTTTTTATTTAAGATGCCGTTAAATTATACAGAGCTCATAATGAATATTTTTATGATCCAATCATGGTTTCCAGGGAGTGCGCTTTCTCTTAATAGCCCTGGTTGGTCTTTGGCTGTGGAGTTTTTCTTTTATTTATCATTTCCAATTCTTTTTGCTTTTTATCGAAAAGCTAATTACAAAATAATTTCTATAACTATTATTACTTACTGGGTTCTAAGTCAAGTTCTAATTTATTATTTAATGTCTTCAGGTTTCGACAAAGGTTTTCCATCTCATAGTCATGATTTCGTTTACTATTTCCCAATTATTCATTTAAATGAGTTTTTGGTAGGAAATTTAGCCGGGTTGTTTTATTTTAGAAGAATAGAAAGCCATATTAATAGAAATTATGATTGGTGGATTTTAGGAGTTATTTTTTTATTGTTTTTAGTTTTCAAACACCCACTCGAATTAAATTATTTTGACGGACTGCTCGCGGTTTTATTTGTTCCCTTTATTTTATTGATTTCTTTAAATTCAGGGGCTATTACAAATATTATGCAGCGGAAGATTTTTGTTTTTTTAGGCGATATTAGTTATGGTATGTATATTTTGCAAATGCCCATACACACCTTTTCCATTGGACTTTTTTCGCATATTTATATAGAAAATGAACAGGTTCAATTTTATTTATTTTGTTTAACGTTGATTATTATATCGGCCATAAGTTATAAATATATTGAAATGCCATTGAGGAATTATTTTAGCAATTGGCGCTTCTCGAAAGGATAGTTAGTTCGGTTATAGCCTTATTTAAATTCAAAAATATAGTAAAATGAAAATATTTGCTGAAACTGAAAGACTAGTTTTACGAGAAATACTTCCAACAGATATTGATGGAATATATGAACTTGACTCTGATCCCGATGTTCATCGCTATCTGGGGAATAATACCCTCAAAGCATTAAATCAAGCATCCGATGTTATAAATTTTGTACGTCAACAATACGTAGATTATGGAATTGGTCGTTGGGCAATTGTAGACAAAAAATCAAATGAATTTATAGGTTGGTCAGGATTAAAATATGTGACGGACATCACGAATAATCGAACCAACTATTATGATTTAGGTTACCGCCTTATAAAAAGATTTTGGGGCCAAGGCATTGCTACTGAAACCGCTTTCATTGCTTTGGAATATGCATTCAATACATTAAAATTGAATGAAGTTTGTGCCGCTGCTAGTTATGATAATAATGCTTCCAATAGAATTATTAATAAATTGGGATTTAATTTTGTTGAAACCTTTTACTATCAAGATATTTTGTGTAATTGGTATGAATTTGAAAGAAGCAATTACGATAAATTACGCAATTGAATTATTCAAGTAATTGAATAAATTTCGTGTTTGTAATTCCAGAAAGAATTGTAATTATACTAATAAGATTTACGAGCTAATTTTTAGCAGAATTTAATATCAACTTTTCCATTTAAAATTAAAATTTTTCACAAATGACCAATCAAAAATATATTAATTTATTAAAAAATGTATTAACAGACTACCATAGAATTGAGGAGGTCGAATACAAGACGATAGCTAATGTCATAACAAACCGTTACGTTCGAAATTTCTTTGGCCTGTTCAATATTATTTTACGCCCATTAAATTTAGAAGTTTTGTGGCGACATAAAACTTCTTCTTACTTGCGATTAAATGGACTAGATTGGCCAGCAAAAGCTGAAACGATGGTAGGTCTCAAACGTCTTGAAAATATTGAGATATGCATTAATGATATCTTAGTAAATAAAGTGGAAGGTGATTTTATTGAAACTGGAGTATGGAGAGGGGGTGCGGTAATATTTATGAAAGCGTTATTAAAGACATTTGGAGTAGAAGATCGAAGAGTTTTTGTTGCTGATTCCTTTGAGGGCCTGCCAAAGCCGGATATTGATAAATATTTTCACGACATAGGTGATAAACACCATCAATGGAATGCACTTTCAATAGGAGAGGAAATTGTAAGGAATAATTTTATTAAATATGACTTACTTGATGATAACGTTGTTTTTCTAAAAGGATGGTTTAAAGATACATTGAAGATTGCCCCAATTGAAAAGTTATCTTTAATTAGATTAGATGGTGATATGTATGAATCAACTATGGATGCACTAATTCCTTTATATCCTAAGTTGTCAGTGGGAGGTTATATCATTGTTGATGATTATAATGCTGTCGCTGCTTGTAAAGCTGCCATAATGGACTATAGAAAAATTCATAATATCACAGATGAAATTATCTCAATCGATACGCTTGCTGTTTATTGGAAGAAGAGTGTTTAGAAACTATTCTTGTAATCCTAAAATTATATAATCCTTGTATTTGATTTGAATGTATTATAGTTACATATAGTATAATATTTCAGAATTTATTATATCATTAATTAGACAAATCAAATCAATCAATGCTAATCTAGTTTACTTTCTAAATGCAATTAATAAAGAAGCAGCCATTTCTATTTTTTACTTAAAATGAAAATTAACTGAAAAGATTAAAGATCACTTAACTGTGTATTCTTATTTTCACTTCTCAAGATATTCCTACGATTTGTAACAAAGCATTCCTTGATCAATCAATGTCATCGAATTAAAATTATTGCTATATAGCGCTCCTGTTCCTAGTCCCTGTGGTATCTTTAAGTTAAGCTTACCACAATACTGTGCAATAGCATTTAGGCCAATATTACTTTCGAGCGCAGAAGTAAGCCACCATCCAATATTATATTTGGAGGCGGAATAAATCCAAGAATCACATGCTTTAAAACCACCGAGTAGTGTAGGCTTCAATATTATAAATTGTGGATTGATAAAATTAAGTAATTTATTTTTCGTATTTGCATCTACGCCAATTAAATCTTCATCTAAAGCAATTGGAATTTTTGTTTCAGCACAAAGTTGTTGCATCGCATCATAGTGCTTTGCTTTAATTGGTTGTTCAATGCTATGCAGTTCGAAGCGGCGTAAGTCGCTAATTTTTTGTTTAGCATCTTCTAAAGCAAAGGCGCCATTGGCATCAACGCGTATTGTAATTTTATGAGCTGAATATTGCTTTCTTATTTTCTCTAACATGCGGCATTCTTCATCAAAATCGAGTGCCCCTATTTTTAGTTTTATACACGTATAGCCTTCATTTACTTTTACTTCCACTTGTTGTAACATATCTTCAGAACTCGCCATCCAAACCAAACCATTAATTGGTATTCCCTTTTTCCCTAAGGTAAATTCAGATGGAAATAAGAGCTCTGGCTCTAAATATTTTAGCTTTTCGAAGGCGCATTCGAAGGCAAATTGGATGGACGGAAACTCCTTTAATTGCAGGACATCATTTAAATCGGCGATATTTTTCTTTTCATTGATATAGGTGCAAACTTCGGTAAGCTTTTCTGCCATGCCATCCATGTTGTCGATACTTAAATCAGGGAGGGGCGAAGCTTCACCGATGGCGTGATTTCCATCCTCATGAAGATGCAATAAATACACCTCCTTATCAAGGTAGCTTCCACGGCTTGTTTGGGCGGGTATTTTAAATTTAAGCAGATGCTTTTCGAAATGTGCTTTCATAACCAAGCAAAGTTAGTTTAAACTTATGCAATTTTATTTCTGATTTTAAAGTGCTATACACTGATTAAATAAAAATTCTTAATATTGCTCTCGGATGCGAGTTCCTAAAATTATTTCTTTATTAATCTTATCTTTAATATTAATACAATCATCCATTGTATTGGTGTTTTTGCAACTTCGTGTTCATCGCATGCATCAAAACAATTGGGGTACAGGTCAAAATATCGCCAAGATTTCGATGTTTTTGACATTGGAAGACTTTAATCGCCAAAAGGTGAATTCACACGAAATAAAAGTTAATGGCAAATTGTATGATATAAAGTCTATTAGTATAAGTGATACTGGATATAATTTAGTTGTGATCTCTGATGATGAAGAAAGTATGACATTAGATAAAATAGCCTCATTTTTCTCTTCCAATAATAAGGTTGATAAAAGCGCGACCGTAAATTCCATATCCGTTTTTTTTAACTTCCATTTTTTTGATCCACTTCAACAATTTACTTTTTACAATTTTTCTACTGCGGTTTCTGTTACCTATCATTACGGGTTAAATTGGCTTTCAATGGTCCTGAAATCAATCGCCCCTCCTCCTAAAATATAATACTGCACCGACATTTTTTTACACTTGCTATACATGGACATATTGTCTATGTTAGAGGTAATTATTTATTGTCCATGGCATTCCCTGGGCGTTATTTATTTTTTAATAATATGAAATCAATCAATTTTAATTTTCGATCAGTTGTAATATATGCTCTTTTTTTAAGCATTTCAACACCGTTATTTTCTCAAATTACCAAAGACACCATAAATGTAAATGAAGTGGTGATATCAGCCAATAAAGAGGCACAAGACAAAAAGAATGTAGCACAGCAAATAGTAGTTATTAATAGTGATGAAATTGCAAAAACAAATGCCGCTTCTTCGGCAGATTTGATTGCATCGCAAGGAATTGCTGTTCAAAAAAGTCAACAAGGCGGTGGAAGTCCTATTCTTCGAGGATTTGAGGCTAGCCGTATCCTACTTGTTGTAGATGGTGTTCGAATGAATAATATTATTTATCGTGCTGGTCACTTGCAAAATATTGTTACCATCGATAATACAATGCTTGATAGGGTGGAGGTTGCATACGGTCCCGCATCTACGGTTTATGGAAGCGATGCTCTCGGAGGGGCGATTCATTTTTATTCCAGAAATCCTGAATTATCATCAACCCAAAAAATGCTCGTAAAAGCAAATGGTTTCGCACGCTATAGCTCGGTTAACAATGGAATGACAGAGCACCTAGAGCTAAATTTAGGAGCTAAAAAAGCTGCAATCTTCTTATCTATCACCAATAGTGTTTTTGGTGATTTGGAAAGTGGGAGGAATTCAAATCCTTTTTATAAAACAACGTATGGCTTGCGAACAAAATATGTAGAACGAATAAACGGAAAGGACTCACTTGTTACAAATCCAGATAAATATCTGCAAAAATTCAGTGGATATTCGCAAATGGATATCATGGCTAAAGCCATAGTTCAGCAATCAGAGAAAATTTCGCATATACTTAATATTCAGAGCTCCAACAGTAGCGATGTTCCACGTTACGATCGACTTACCGACCCGAAGGGTGCTGGACTTAATAGCGCAGCATGGTACTATGGTCCACAAAAAAGGCTGTTGGGTATATATACATTTAAATATCACGATGAAAATAAGAAATGGCTTCAGAGTGTAACAGCTAACGTTAATGCTCAAGAAATTGAAGAGAGCCGACATAATCGTAGTTTTGGCAGTAAAAATTTGAACCATCGCATAGAAAATGTTGGGGTTGTAGGAATGAATATTGATATCGACAACAAGTTTGCGAAAAATGACTTACGATTTGGATTAGATATTCAACACAACACACTTAAATCTTCAGCAACAGTTGAAAACATCTTAGATGGCACTTCAAAGGCCTTAGACACACGTTATCCTGATGGTGTTAATACGATGTTTAATGCGGCTATATTTGCAACACACACGTATAAAATAAGCAATAAATTAATTTTAAATGATGGTATCCGTTTGGGCATTAGCAATCTTCATTCAACCATTATCGACACTACATTTCGTAAATTACCCTATAGTGATATCTTACAAAAAACGCCAGTATATTCAGGTAATATCGGAATTGTAAATAACGTTAGCGATAAACTTCGTATAGCCTTGTTTACCAATACAGGTTTCCGTGTTCCCAATGTCGATGATTTAAGCAAAATATTTGAGTCTGCGCCAGGGCTCTTGATTGTTCCGAATACGAACTTAAAACCAGAAAAAACGTGGACTACAGATCTTAGTCTTACGCGTAAAGAAGGTAAGAAATATACTTGGGAAAATGTGATTTATTATACGTTAATGCGCGATGCTATTGTTACAGGAAAATTCCAATATAATGGCAAAGATTCTGTGCTTTATGCTGGAACAATGTCTGCAGTGGTGGCACCTCAAAATACGAATAAGGCTTATGTTTATGGCTTTAGTAGCAGTTTGAAATACACGATAGATGAAAATTTAACGTTGAAAGCGAATATGAATTATACGTATGGCAGGATTAAAACGGATTCGTTCGATTACGCATTGGATCATATTTCACCATTAGCTGGAAGTGTTACATTACAATATACTGAGGGTAAATTAAGTAGCGATTTTTATGTGCTATTTAATGGATGGAAGAAAATCCAAAACTATAATTTATTAGGTGAAGACAATCAACAATATTCAACTATAGACGGAATGCCAGCGTGGTTTACATTAAATTTAAGAGCTCAATATTTATTGCATAAAAATTGCCTTATTCAAACAGGCATCGAGAATATTCTAGATACACAATATCGAACTTTTGCCTCTGGAATAAATGCTCCAGGAAGAAACTTGTATGTGGCATTAAGACTTAAGTATTAGAATTTTCGTGTTCTTAATTAAAACTATAAAACGCCTTGTCAAACAACAGGGCGTTTTTTTATTACTAAAATTTCAAAAGTTTAGAATAAATATTTTAAAGAGCAACTAAAACACTCCAGGCGGAGCAAACACCAACAAAGAAACCTAAGTATAATTGAGGTAAACTATGTGCCTTTAACAGAAGCCGACAGGTTGCTACCACACCACAAAGGATGGAAATTAGCATCATGTAATATCGCATATCGGAGGAGCTAAGGTTGGAAAGCAAAAGTCCTAGCCCAAACAAATACCCTACACCAAGCATGTGCAAACTAATCTTATAAAAAACACTAATCACCATGGCTATTAGCGAGGCAATACTTAGGCTTAAAAAAAATAGTAAAAATGGCTGTGGCAGGCTTGCACGTTGCATTAAATAATAGTTGAATACCATCGTAACACAGGTAAAAATCAATGGTAGTCGTCGCTCTTTTAATGTTTCCATTTCAATGGTTTGGATGTATCCACTCCGTTTTAAAGCAAATACAAAATAAACGGGTAAACCAATTACAGTTATGCTGAATACTAGTAACAAAATATAAAAAGATTGTCCATGAAAAGAGATCGAATTATAATGGTTGAGTAGTAAAAAGGCAAAAAGTGGCATCAGCAAAGGATGCGTAAATGCCGAAATAAGTAAGGCTTTTTTTTCTAGGGAAGTTTTATAATTCAAAAGGTTTTCGTTTATACTATAATTCTTTACGCATGCGCGCCACAGGTATTCCAAGCTGCTCTCGGTATTTAGCCACCGTGCGTCGTGCAATGGCATATCCCTTTTCTTTTAATAGCTCCATTAATTTTTCGTCAGGGATGGGTTTCTTTTTATCTTCTTCGCCAATCGCATCTTGTAGTATCTTTTTCACCTCCCGATTAGAAACTTCTTCACCATCTTCTGTTTGAATGCCTTCGCTAAAAAAGAATTTTAAAGGAATAACACCAAAATCAGTCTCTACATATTTGCTATTCGCCACTCTCGAAATAGTTGAAATATCCATTTTTACCTCTTCAGCAATATCTTTAAGAATCATAGGATGAAGTTTCTTTTCATCTCCAGTCAAAAAGTAATCGTATTGCTGCCTTACAATAGTGCGCATGGTATTTAGTAAGGTATGTTGACGTTGTTTCACACTATCTATAAACCACTTAGCACCATCTAGTTTTTGTTTTATAAATTGAACAGCTTCACGTTGTTCTCGTGTTGGTTTAGTTGATTTTTCGTAACCTTGCAATGCTTCTCTATAACTGCGACTAATATTAAGTTCAGGAGCATTTCGGGAGTTAAGAGTCACCTCCAAAACCCCGTTGTTATTGGTTAAAATAAAATCTGGAATTATATATTGCGATTTCATTTCAGCGGCACTTTCGCCCGGTTTTGGGTTGAGATGTGAAATTAAATCAATAGCTAATTTTAATTGCTCGTTGGTAATCTCTAGGCGTTTCATCAGCTTGTCGTAATGCTTTTTACTGAACTCATCCATATAGTGTTCAATAATTTTAAGCGATAATTTAACGGCAGGCTGTTCTTTATCACGACGTTGCAGTTGAAGCACCAAGCATTCTTGTAAGTTTCTCGCACCGATACCTGCGGGCTCCATGGTTTGTATCATTTTCAACAACCGTTCGAGCTCTTGCGGTGTGGTTTCTGTATTCAGGGAGAAGGCGATATCGTTGGACATAGCTGAAAGTGAACGACGTAAATAGCCATCATCGTCGATACTTCCAATAATATATTCTGCTAGCTGATGCTCCGCCTCTGTAAGTTTGAAGGCGGTAAGCTGTTCTTTTAAATTTTCGTGAAACGTGGTTGAAGTGGCAATAAAAAACTCTCTAGGATCTTCTTCACCAGATACATCTTCACCTAAATGAAACCCTTCGTTATCGTCAAAGTCTGTATAGCTGCTTAGGTCGAAAAGGTCTTCTTCAAAATTCTCTTCTTGCACAGGTTCAAATTCTTGTGAATCGTCGTTTGAGCCTTCAAAATCTTTCTCTTGTTCAGCAATAGGTGTTATATCTTCGGTGTTTTTTGAGTTATTATATTCTTGTAAGTCTTCTTCATTGTCTTCATCATTTTTTGCATTCTCTATTGCTGGATTTTCTATTAATTCTTGTTCTACTCGTTCTTCAAAATCGGGTGTGTTTAATTGAAGCAACTTAATAAACTGAATTTGCTGCGGACTAAGCTTTTGCTGTAACTTCTGCTGAAGATTCTGTTTTAACATCTATCTACAAAAATAACGAAACATTTCAAATTACCTTTGCTTTTTGTGAAAAAATGGTGTAGGTTTGGAACTTCAACCAAATCATAGCTAAAACCATAATGAAACAATTCGTCTTCATCATCTTCTTGCTTTTTTTCATAGTATTAAAAACGGACGCTCAAAATCGCAATTTAATTTATCAGCACGAACAGGAATTAGCAGGTGCCACCAACGATAATGGTCGGGTAGATGCAATGAATAAGCTGGTAGAGGATTATTTAGCAACTTCGGAAGAGGTGGAAGATGCTTTTTGGGAGAAGCCAATGCGCTATGCCAAGGAGGCGTCAGCCTTGGCAGAGAAAATCAACTACAAAAGGGGCTTGGCCAACGGGTATGCGAACCTCGCTAATGTATATCGCAAAAGAAATAATAAAGTGCAGGCAAACATATATGATTACAAGGCACAGAAAGCTAAAAGTCAAATTACAGACGAAAGTGAGAAAAATGCAAGGGCCGAGGAGCAGCGGCGGATAGAAAAAGAGTCCGAATTAAAAAGGCAGCAAGAGGAAAATGAAAGACAATTAATACTTGCAAAAAAACAACAAGAAGAAAATGATCGTTTGGCAAGCGAAGGGAAAATTTCGAAGGAGGAAGCAGAGAAAAGAGCTAAAGAAATTAAATCCAAACAGGAACAATTAGCCTATGCCAACTTAACTATTGTTAAGCAAAAAGAAACGATTACAAGTAAAGATGATGCTATAAAAACAAAGGATCAAGAGATTTTTCAAACCCAGGAAGAAAAGGAACGTCTTTCTATGTTGAATCAAATTCAAGATCAGGATTTGAAACTTAAAGATGCTGAAAACGAGAACCATAAAAAGCAAAATACAATTGTCTTGGTGTTTGCTATTGGTGGTTTGCTATTAGCGGGTCTTATGGGCTTGTTTTTTTACAAACAACGTAAAACAACCCTTGAACTCTCGGCAAAAAATAAAATTATTGAAGAAGAAAGAAGAAGAAGTGAAGAACTATTATTGAATATTTTACCTGCCGAATTAGCCAATGAACTTAAGCTTAAAGGCACAGCTCAGGCTCGCAACTATGATAAGGTTACTGTATTATTTACGGATTTTAAAGATTTTACTAAGATCAGTGAAAAACTAACACCCACGCAGTTGGTGGATGAAATAGACTATTGCTTTAGAGCCTTTGATGATATAGTAGGTAAATTCGAAATAGAGAAAATTAAAACCATTGGTGATGCCTATTTATGCGCCGGTGGCATTCCTGCAGCCGAATCGCACGATCCTTTAAAAGTAGTGAGAGCGGCATTGGAAATTCAATACCTGATGGAGCGAATTAAAAAAGAAAGAGAAGGCACAGATAAACCCTATTTTGAGATTCGAATCGGTATTCATACGGGCCCATTGGTTGCTGGCGTGGTTGGAAGCAAGAAATTTGCCTACGATATTTGGGGAGATACGGTGAATACTGCGGCTCGCATGGAGCAAAACAGTGAACCAGGTCGTGTTAATATTAGCGAGGCTACTTTTCAGCTTGTGAAAGATAGTTTTGAATGCACACACCGCGGAAAGCTCTATGCCAAGAACAAAGGTGAAATTGATATGTATTTTGTAGAACACGAGAAATAAATTTTTGGAGCCCAATCAAATATAGCAATCTCGGCAGTTCTGCAATATTTAATACAAACGAAACATGATTTATTAATTAAATTGTTGAGATAATGCGTTCAATTGGTATTTTTGCTTTTATTAATTCATAAAGTATGAAACATATTTTTCTTTTTATCTCGGTTTTATTCTGTTTTTCAAGCATGGGTCAAACAATGGCCGAAAAGGTATTAAAGGAGGCCAAGGCGCTTGAAGCTCAAAATAAAGAGGAAGAGGCATTATCAAAGTTTAAGATGGTGTTGGCCTTTGATATAAATAACTATGAGTCATTTTGGAATTGTAGCCTTTTATCAGCCAAAGTTGGTCGAAGAGAGGTGGATAAAGAAAAACAGAAGGACTATTATCTTAAAGCAAAAATTTATGCCGAGAAAGCATTAAAGGTGAATGCTAACGATGTACAAAGCAACTATGTAATGTCGGTTGCAATGGGACGGATTGCCTTAATAAGTGAGACAAAAGAAAAAATAGCAGCGGTGCGTGATATTAAAAAATATGCAGAACGTGCAGTTGAGTTATCGCCTAAACATGCCGCAGCCAACCATGTGCTAGCGCTTTGGAATTTGGAAGTGAGTGAACTGAATTGGGTTGAAAGGCAGGTAGCAGATAAGTTTTTTGGAGGATTGCCAGAGGCCAGTAAAGAAAAGGCATTAGCATTTTGTTTAAAAGCAACAGAATTAGAGCCCAATTACATTCTTTACCAATTGGACTTGGGACGTATCTATAAGTCTCAAGGAGACAATAATAACGCAAAAAAAGCGTATTCAAAGGTTACGAGCATGAAGGCAATTACCAAGGATGATCCTGATTATCAGAATCAAGCTAAAAAAACAATGACAACTTTTTAACGCCAACACAATTTTTATTTTAATAGTTTAATTTTATTTTTATGATTTTAAAAGGAAAGCGAGGAATTATTTTTGGTGCATTGGATGAGAAGTCTATCGCATGGAAGGTGGCAGAGCAAGCACATGCCGAAGGCGCCGTTTTTGTACTTACTAATGCTCCGATTGCTTTGAGGATGGGTGCTATCAATAAATTAGCCGAAGCTACGAATTCTCAAATTATAGGAGCCGATGTTACGAAAAATGAGGATATTGAAAATCTTATCACGCAAAGTGTCGAGATTTTAGGCGGTAAGCTTGATTTTGTGTTGCATTCTGTGGGTATGAGTGTTAACATCCGCAAGGGTCGTCACTATACCGATCTAGACTATGAAAATATGCACCGAACTTTAGATATAAGTGCTATTTCGTTTCACCGTGTTATGCAAACGTGCATGAAACAAGATGCTATGAACGAATGGGGTAGTATTGTAACGCTATCATATATTGCAGCACAACGTGTTTTCCCAGATTATAACGAGATGGCTGAAGCAAAATCAATGCTTGAGTCTATTACACGTAGCTTCGGATACCACTTTGGTAAATTAAAAAAAGTACGTGTGAATTCTATTTCACAGTCGCCTACTAAAACTACCGCCGGTGGTGGTGTAAAAGGCTTCGATGGTTTCTTTGACTATGCTGAAAAAATGAGTCCTTTAGGCAATGCTTCATCCGAAGATTGTGCAAGTTATGTTATTACTCTTTTCAGTGATTATACTCGGATGGTAACCATGCAAAATCTCTTTCACGATGGAGGATTTTCATATACAGGCGTAAGCCAAGAGGTGGTAAGTTCGTAATAAGTTTTAAATCTATTTTAATTGCTATAGGCTCTATAGTAAAAAGCGGGTAGTATTTTACCTGTGCTATACATTAGGTGATACCTTAGTTTTAAGCTTTTTATCAAACGAGGTATTTCTTTTATATCATAAAATTTAGCTAATACACTTTCCGCTTCGCTTATAGCAAGTGGTGTTTTTAGCTGTCTGAAGCTATGATGGGTTCTAACGGATAAGGTTAATGGCAGATAGTGAAATTTGAGTTTTTGCTTCCAACAAATTCATAAAAAAGCAAATCAGCAGCAACTTCTAAATGGGCATCAAATAGTATTTTTTGAACGGCTGTTGTTCGAGCAAATACACTTTGAAGTGAAAGCTGTATTTGGTGAGGTGGCTGGGGCAAAGAGGCCTTAATTATGCGTTCTCCTTTAGTATAATATTTGGCAATATAATCGCCATAAATAATATCGAAATTAGAGGTATTATTCTTAAATGCCTCTTCCACACTTTGCTTGGAATAAAACGTGTTACCCGCATTCATAAAGTTAACCCATTCGCCTGTAATATTCAAACTTAAATCGTTCATTATGCTGTAGGTGCTTTCTACCTTTCCAGTAATTACTCTCGTGTTTTTTGCATTGTTTTTTTTAAGAATAGGTGCTACTATCGAGGTATTGCTGCCATCGAAAATAATATACTCTAGGTTTGGATAGGATTGACCGAGAACACTGCAAATCGTGCTTTCTATCTCCCTTTCCCCCTGGTTTATAATTGTAATAATACTTACCCGGGATGTCATTAGTTTAGTTATTGGTTTTAAAACATGAGATCCAAACCAAGCTTTTCCATCATTATTTTTATAGCCGGATTCTGGTTTATCATGAATTCTATTTTATCGCGTCCAGTATATATAATTTTTTCATCTACATGTATTTTATCGCCTTCTTTTATATTTAAACCAAGTGTTGCTTTAGCCGATTTTTTAAAGAAAGCTTGGATGTCTATCTTGTAGTTTAAATTCTCTTCGGGTCGATAATAATCTGAAGGTATAATTATATTCAGTTCTTTTTTCTCCTGATCCCAAAGTGCTGTACTTTTAGAAAGAATAAAATGAAGCGCATTTTTTCCAGTGTCATTAAGGTGGGTTATAAAATTCTTGAAAGTGGCAATAGTGGTAAATTCATCTAGAACCGAAGAGGTGGTCATCTCGGGTTCAATTACTTCTTTTTTTGTATTAACTATTGGAACAATACTTTCTTTTACACCACGAAAATTACCTAGTTTTAAGCCACCTCCTGCATTGGGTTTGGGTAGCGTGTCGGTTTGTGTTTGTACTGTAATATTGCTACTCCCGGGTGCTACTAATTCAATATTTTCATTGCTAGTTAGAGCCTCAACCTTGAGGTCAGTTATTTTTTTTTTATCCGCATCCTCGGTTTTAGGAGCGCTTAAGTAAGCCATACGTAGCAGTGCGAGTTCCACATGCAATCGCTGATTTCGAGCCTGCTTATAACCAGTATCACAGTCGTTTAAAACACCAAGATATCGTAAAAGAAGCAGACCGGAAAAGGCATCCGATTGCGCTTTGTATTTTACACCAACTGTTTCAACCACCTCAAGCAATGAAACGGTTTTTGGATCTTTGCAAACCATTAAATTTCGAATATGCTCACTCAACCCCACTACAAACTGATGGCCATCAAAACCCTTGCGCATTACATCATCATAAATAAGGAGGCTCTCAGCAATTTTAAAGCTGCTGATATTCTCCATCATCTTAAAAAAGTAATCATAATCAAGAATGTTGAGGTTTTCAATTACATTCTGGTAGGTGATATTTTGGTTTGTGAAAGAAGATGTTTGGTCAAATATAGATAGAGCATCACGCAAAGCTCCATCAGCTTTTTCTGCAATGATGTGCAGCGCCTGCTCGTCGAATGAAATATTTTCTTTTTGTGCAATATATTTTAAGTGCGTTGCAATGTCAATTACACGTATTCTCTTAAAATCAAAAATTTGGCAACGTGATAATATTGTTGGAATTATTTTGTGTTTTTCGGTAGTTGCTAAAATAAAAATGGCGTACGAAGGTGGTTCTTCTAATGTTTTTAGAAATGCATTAAAGGCCTGAGAGCTAAGCATGTGTACCTCATCAATAATGTAAACTTTATATTTACTTCCTTGCGGTGGCACACGCACCTGATCTACTAGTCCGCGAATATCATCTACACTATTGTTACTTGCTGCATCCAATTCATAAATATTAAATGAAGTGCTATTATTAAAGGTAGTACAGCTTTCACATTCATTACATGGCTCACAATCAGCAGTGCGTTGGGTGCAGTTAATGGTTTTTGCAAGTATACGTGCACAGGTAGTTTTGCCTACACCTCGAGGCCCACAAAACAAAAAAGCTTGTGCCAATTGGTTGTTTGTAATGGCATTCTTTAATGTTGTGGTTATATGCTCTTGCCCCACTACCGTGTCGAAGGTTGCAGGACGATATTTACGTGCAGAAACGATGAAATGATTTTCCATGAGAATAAGGTGCAATTTAGGAAAACCAAGGATACTGCAAAGCAGTTGTGGATTAATTGTAGCAGTTATTTTACAATCGGTGTGTTTAAGCATATAAGAGGCGTAAAAACCCATTCAATACTCAATAGAACGCCTTTATTATTAATGGATGCATCTCTAATATCAGGAATTTTGTAGTTTAATGGAGATGTATTTCATTTTTAATTTGATATCTTATTAGTCATAAATCTTAAATTATTTTACTTCCAGTTTAAATTTTCTTTGGAATTCAGGCTTAAATTCTTTCATGTAGATCTAATAATTGGATTCATTTTTCACTTTTTTCAAGAACTTTTCCACGTATGCCACTTTTTTTAGAGGTCTTTAATTATGATTGTTATCATCTCAGACGTCTATTAATATGGCTTCCTAGCCAATTTCGACGCGTATTAAAACCGAAGAAACTGAAAATCAAGATGTCTGTTGTAAATTTACATAAAAACAGGTAAAACCCTGATAAATATAGCCTTAAAGGCCTTTTCATGTGCCTATTTAAGTTAAATTAAGGTCAAAAAATGCGCAAATAAGCTGCTGCTTTTTCTGAAAAGCAAGTTTGATAGGGTCTATGTCCTTTTTGGGTTTTCTAAATACACACAGAATATTTGCAAATCTGTGAAAAAATAAAACTAAAAAAAATGCTAAGACACTTGCTACAAAAGAATATTTAATGTAAGATTGCATTATAATTTATATTCAACACTTTTAATTCCATCTTTAAACAATGAACAAGTCAGAATTCATCGACGCAATCGCTGCAGAGTCAGGAATGACTAAAGCAGATTCAGGAAAGGCACTAGATGCTTTTACCAAAGTAGCTACAAAAACTCTAAAAAAAGGTGATAAAATCACTTTAGTAGGTTTTGGTACCTTCTCAATCTCTAAACGTGCTGCACGTAAAGGAAGAAATCCACAAACAGGAAAAGCTATTCAAATTAAAGCTAAAAAAGTAGCTAAATTTAAAGCAGGTGCAGATTTAGCAGCAGCAGTTAACAAGTAATTAATTTTACTCGTAAATTTAAATAGCCTCGGAGTTTTCTGGGGCTATTTTTATTTCTACCCGAAAACAAAGGGATTCAAGCAATAAAAATTTAATAGTATTCTTTTTTTCGTTACTTCGAAAAAAATAAATCAAATTCATGCAATTTATAAATGTCGTTGGTCAGAGTGCGGCAAAGCAAAATTTAATCCAGGGAGTTAAAAGTGGAAGGGTTAGTCATGCCCAGCTTTTTTGCGGAAGCGAAGGTGTTGGAGCTCTGCCAATGGCAATAGCATACGCTCAATATCTTAATTGCGAAAACAAAGGTGAGCAAGATAGCTGTGGGCAATGTAATAGCTGCAATAAGTATCAAAAGCTCATTCATCCAGATTTACATTTCTCATATCCTGTAATTGGTGCGAATGAATTAAGCACGAACTTCATTGAAGAATGGCGTAAAACAATTCTCGAAAACCCATACCTAAACTTCGTGCAATGGATTCAGAAAATTGGTGCAGAAAACAAACAAGGTAATATTACGGCAGCCGAAACTCATGAGATAATACGGAAGCTTTCATTAAAGATGTTTGAAGGCCCATTCAAAGTATTAATAATGTGGATGCCTGAGTTTTTAGGCAAAGATGGCAATGTACTTCTAAAGCTCATTGAAGAGCCAACGGAAAGCACTATCTTATTGTTTGTAACAGAAGACCGAGAAAAGATATTAGCAACGATACAAAGCCGTACACAAATAGTTCAATTAACATCTTTAAGTGAAGATGAAATTGCCGGAGGGCTTCAATCGAAATATCAATTGAGTTTTGAGCAAGCAACAACGATTGCTAAAATTTCAGATGGAAACTTTAATGCATCCATCGATTTGATGGAAGAATCGACAAATGACTTTCATGAAATTTTTAGGGATTGGATGTTGGCGTGTGTCAAAAACCAAATGGGTGATGTGATGAAGAAAATTGACGAGATGAGTTCGCTTGGACGGATGCAGATTAAAAACTTATTGAGTTACGGACTCTATGTTTTTCGTGCCGGAATGCTCTATAATAATGGTGTATATGATCAAGTGATTGCAAACCCCTCAGACAAAGAATTTATCGGTAAATTCAGTCGTTTTATTAACAATAAAAATCTCTATGGTTTTGTACAGGAATTTAATGATGCGATTTTTCACATTGAACGTAATGCGAACCCGAAAATTACGTTATTAAACCTATCTTTGCAGATAGAGAAACTTTTTAAAGTTTAATTTTAGGGCTCATAACGATCGTGGTACCAAAGCGAGAACAAAGTGCTAAATAATATTTTTAATACGTATTGAATCGATTTTTGTATCGGCTAAAAACGAATATTTAATAGTAATATCAGATTAGTAGTTAAAATGGTAGAAGAAGTAGTAGAAAAGAAAAAATTCACAGGTTGTAGTACCTGCGGCACTTCTGGGTGCAATAAGTTGAATGTTTATGATTGGCTTGGTAATATGCAGATGCCTGCTGACTACAAGCCATTAAATATTCTAGAGGTTCGATTTAAAGGCAGTCGTAAACTGTTTTATCGCAATCCCAATAATTTAGATTTGATAATAGGCGATTATGTCGTGGTAGAAACCGGAACCGGAGGTCACGATGTTGGCATGGTTTCGCTTACTGGCGACCTAGTGCGATTACAGCTCAAAAAGTATTTCATTAAAGAAGATAGCGAAGAGATAAAAAAGATTTATCGCAAAGCAAACGATGTTGATCAAAAGAAATATGAAGAGGCGAAAGAACGTGAACCTGCCGTATTGCAGCGTGCCCGCACTTTAGCCTTGGAGCAAGGGCTTAAAATGAAGCTTAGTGATATTGAATTTCAGGGCGACAATAGTAAGGCGGTTTTCTTTTATACCGCCGAAGATCGTGTTGACTTTAGGGCATTAATAAAAGCCTATGCTGACGAGTTTAGAATACGCATCGAAATGCGTCAAATTGGTTATCGTCAAGAAGCCGCACGTCTCGGTGGTATCGGAAGTTGTGGTCGGGAACTGTGCTGCAGCAGCTGGCTTACCGACTTTAAATTAGTTAGTGTAAATGCGGCTCGTTATCAAAATCTTTCAATTAACCCATTGAAGCTCTCAGGACAATGTGGAAAGATGAAATGTTGCCTGAACTTTGAACTAGATACCTATGCAGAAGCGTTAAGTGAGTTTCCCGAAACGTCTAGCGAACGCATCCGACTTCGATTTGAGTCGGTTACATTGCGTTGGGTAAAGACGGATATTTTGAAACGGTTGATGTGGTTTGTGGCTGAGCCAAGAAATGCTGGTGAACCTGCAAACCCGTCGTGGTTGAAGTTTACGCTAGAGAAGGTAAAAGAAGTGATGGCATTAAATGCTGCGGGTACTAAACCTGGCGACCCAGATGGCTTTGCCTCAAAAGAAGCCGTGGTTGAGAAAGCTAAGGATGAGGCTGCAGATACAGAAAATATTGAACTTGATGGAGATTTAAATCGTTTTAATAAACCGCGTAAGTCACAGCATAAGCGACCGAATAACCCACCACGAAACAGCAACAATAGTGCCGATGCGCCACGTGTCAATAATCCGCAAAGGAATGTAAGCGCTAATCCGGTACAAAATGCGCAGAATAATAAACCGAAACCTCCACAGGTCAACAATACAAATCCGCGCCCCCCTCAAACGAATAGTGGACCGAATAAGCCCAATAACGAACGCCCGCCGCAGATCAATACAAATCCTCGCCCTCCTCAACCCAACAATACTTCGAATAAGCCAAATACACCGCGCCCGCCGCAAAATAACAATAACCAACGTCCACCACAAAACAATCCAAACGCAAGGCCCAACAACAATCAACGTCCGCCTCAAAGTAATAACCCAGGAAACCCACCACCGAAGAATGATGGTCCTGAAAAAAAGTAATTGGATTAATAAAAAGCAACCGTTATTGTATTCTTCACGATAGGTAATTAAATGAACAAGAGAAACATAATTATTTTAATAATTGTTTTGGTATTACTTGCCTTTAGTGTTGTTGTATTTCAGAAAAAAATATTTAAAGGGAATAACATTAACGATTTTGCAGTTCAAGATACAGCTAGTATCACTCGTATTTTTTTAGCTGATAAAAACGGACATCAATCAACGTTAGATAAAACTACAGATGGAAAATGGCGAGTGAATGGGAAATATGATGTGCAAGAAAGTAAAATACAAACCTTGATGGATGCTATTTATCGTGTTCGTGTTAAGAGTCCAGTACCACAAAAAGAACGCGATGATGTAATTAAGGTATTAGCCACCTCAATAAAAGTGATGATTTATAAAGGTGACGAACTTCTCAAAGTGTATTATGTGGGTAGCGAAACAAGCGATTATTTAGGAACGTATATGTGCATTGAGAATGCAGATGCACCTATGATAGCAGAGATACCGGGCTTTAATGGCTATCTCACCCCACGTTTTATCACTATCGAAGATGATTGGAAATCGAATACAATTATTAGCTGTTCACCTGAAAATGTTGCACGTATTAAACTTGATTTCGACAGTCATCCAGAGGCTTCTTTTACAATACAGAAATCAGGCCCCAATTTCCAAGTTACATGCAACGATGAAAAGAACAAAGAGGTATTCTCAAATCAGCAACGAATAATGGAGTACTTGAAGCTATTTTCAAATCTTTCTATGGAAGGCTATGATAACCGAGCAACCAATGCATTTAATGATTCGCTTCAAAAAGCACAACCTTTTGTAACCATTGAGGTTTCGGAAATAACGGGTAAAGCGTCTTTAATAAAAGTTTTTTTTAAAATATTGCCTCCTGGCAAAGAGCGTTTAGATGAGCGTGGTGCATATACCAACATCGACCCCAATAGGTATTATGCATTGATTAGTAGCGATCCGCGTGTGATGGTAGTTCAAATTGCTAACTTTGGCAATGTGATGCAGCGATTTGATTTTTTTAGATAAAAAATAAATTTACGCACTTAACGCAAGCTTAGTTTTTTAAAAGATGGTGTTTATATTATGATTCTTTTTCTTGCGGATGCAGGGCTTTCCATTGTTCGTTGAAACTTTTTTCGGAAACTATAGGCGTTAGTCGCTTCTCGCCCCAGGTATCTGTAAAAAAGTACTTCATGAACGTGTTTTTCAATCCGCTACTTTTATTCATTCTGTTGCGCTCCATCATGGCCCATCTCCAAATTTTCCAACCGTTGTTTTCGGTCCAGCCATTTAGTTTTTCTTTGGCTGCATCTCTTCTGTTAAAAAGAAGCAAATTATGAATATCGATTTTAACGGGGCATACTTCAGTGCAATTTCCGCATAGTGTAGAAGCATAACTGAGATGCTTAAAGTCCTCCATGCCTCTTAAATGAGGTGTAATTACCGCCCCGATAGGTCCGGTATATGTTGTTTGATAGCTATGGCCTCCAATATTTTTGTAAACAGGACAAGAATTTAAGCAAGCGCCACAACGAATGCAGCCTAAAGCCTGACGTTGTTCATGTTGCGCGAGTAATTCTGTACGACCATTATCAAGCAATAACACATACATTTCTTTTGGGCCATCCGACTCCTCTTTACTTGCTGGTCCGCTAATAATGGTGTTGTATGCTGTTAATTTTTGTCCGGTACCTGCAGTGGCCAACAAGGGTAGAAAAAGGTCGAGGTCGACCAGATTCGGAATTATTTTTTCGATACCTACCACCACGATATGAACTTTTGGAAAAGCGGTAGTTAATCGCGCGTTTCCTTCGTTTTCAGTAATTGAAATACTTCCAGTGTCGGCAATTAGGAAGTTAGCACCAGTGATACCAACTTTTGCTTCTGTATACTTTTCGCGCAATAAGCCACGAACATGTAAACTCATTTCCTCTGGAGTTAAGTCGAGGGGCGTACCTAGCTTTTTATGAAATAATTCAGCAATATTTTCTTTGCTCTTATGCATTGCCGGCGTAACAATATGGTATGGTTTTTCGCCGTCGAGCTGTTGAATATATTCTCCTAAATCTGTCTCAACACTGTCTATGCCATTATTTTTGAGAAGCTCATTAAGGTCTATTTCTTCGGTAGCCATGGATTTTGATTTTACAATCATCTTGGCATTATTGGCTTTTAAAATTGCCATTACCTCTTTCTGAGCTCCTGAAGCACTTTCACACCAGATTACTTTGGTGCCTTTACGTTGGGTGTTCGATTCGAATTCTAATAAGTACTTATCTAGGTTTTCGAGCACCTTCCATTTTAACATTGCAGCTCGGGTGCGCGCTAGTTCATAGTTCGCATATTGTTTTCTGCCATTACTTACAGCAACATTATATTTACCAATATTCTTATTGATAATCTGTCGATGTTCAGCATCAAAGGCTTTAACACCCGATGCTTCCAGGAATGACTCTAATTCTTTTTTTGACACGGTGAATTAATTTAAAACCAAGTTGTCTATCAACCGAACACCATCTAAAAAGGCAGCGCAAAGTGCTACTGCTTTTTCTTTGCTGTTTTCGATAGGCATCAGGGTTTCTGCATTCACAATATTAAAATATTCTAATGTGTAAAGCGCATCTTCCAACAGGTGACTTTTACACCATTCTTCGATGGATGTAATATTTTTTGTACGGTAATTTGCCTTCGCATAATTTAAACATTCATAAATTCGAGGAGCTGATTGTCTTGCTAATTCACTCAGTCGTGCATTTCTAGAGCTCATGGCTAAACCATCCGATTCGCGAAGAGTAGGGCAGAAATGCAATTGAACAGGCAGTTTCAGGTCTGTTACCAGTTTATCAATAAGCATACATTGCTGATAATCTTTTAAGCCAAAGTAAGCATGTTTAGGTTTAACAATATCAAAAAGCTTATTTACTATTATGGCAACACCTTTAAAGTGTCCGGGACGCAATGAACCCTCAAATAAGGTATCAAGTAAGCCAACATTAAAATCTAAAACGCTATCGCTATCTACTTTATAAATCTCTTCAGCGTTTGGGGCAAAAACAATATCACAATTATGTTCTTTCAACAACGTCATATCTTGTGGTAGGGTTCTTGGATATTTTTTTAAATCTTCTTTATTATTAAACTGAAGTGGGTTAACAAAAATACTACAAACTGTAATGTCATTTTCAGAATTACTTTTTTCGATAAGAGATAAATGTCCTTCATGAAGTGCGCCCATAGTGGGGACAAAGCCAATAGATCCCGATATTTGAGCTAGGTGTTTTTTTAGTGCTTCAATTTGCTTGAAAAGGATCATGAAAGTACGTATGCAAATTATATTTTTATTTTATTTAGAAGTTGCTCTAGTGTAATGTCAATTTCTTTTGAAATTTGTATTGGTATATCAATGCAGAAACCAAACTTTTTAATGGTGGCTTTGCCAGATAATATTATGGGAATGTTAATACTACCTTGAGTAAGGATATCTAGGAAGTTATGCTGTAATTTTAATTTCAATTCAGCTACTTTAAGCTCAATAACAAGTGTTATAATAAATTCCTCATTCGCCACAATTTCTATTTCAGGTTTTTGATTGGTGGTGCCAATGGAAGTTCCCCAGCATTGTATATCAACACCTATTGATTCGAGGAAGAGACTGAGGTTATTTGGGTTTTTTAGAACCAAATCAATATGAAGAGGCAGTATACCATTACAAAGCGGTTTGAAATTTATGTTACGCGCCTCCACAAATTCCATATCTTTTGGTTTAAGCATGGACGAAAAAGCGTTGTATAGATTAGCCATAGAAATTTATTTTAACAAATCAATGGTTACGCTTTAGTTTACCTTCCCAATGGCTTACCACAACAGTAGCTACTGCGTTGCCCACTACATTTGTTGCACTGCGTCCCATATCCAAAATTTGGTCAATACCAATAAAGAGCAAAATACCTTCTGTTGGTATTCCGAAATTTGCTAGCATAGCTGTTATAACAACTAAACTTGCCCGAGGCACACCCGCAATACCTTTGCTCGTTACCATTAGCATAAGTAGCATTGAAATTTGTTGCTGAAGGGTAAGGTCGATTCCATAAATATGTCCAATACTAATACTTGCAAATGTCATATACATCATACTTCCATCAAGATTGAACGAATACCCTAAAGGCAAAACAAAGCCCGTAATATTTTCAGGGCATCCAAATCGGTTAAGTTCTTCAATTGTTTTAGGCATTGCAGCTTCACTACTTGACGTGCTAAAAGCTAAAATAATAGGCTGACGAATATGGCGCAGTAAACTTACCACCCTTTTCCCTACAGCAAGAAACGCAAAAAAAAGCAGGATGCACCAGAGTAAGCTCAAAGATGCATAAAAGGTTAATATATAAATAGCAAATTTATTGAGCACCCCAATACCCAAAACAGCAACAGCGGCAGCCATGGCTCCAAAAACAGCAAAAGGAGCCACATACATCACGTATGATGTTATTTTTAACATTACATGCGAAGCAGTGTCGAGGGCATTTACGAGGTTTTTACCTTTTTCACCCATAGCCGCAAGGGCAACTCCAAAAAGTATAGCGAAAATAACAATCTGCAGTATCTCGTTTTTTGCTAATGCGTCGAAAATATTTTCAGGAAAAATATGTGTGATAAAATCTTTGGCGTTAATAGCCGAAGCCTTTATTCCTGTTTCTGCACCTTTGGCCGGTAACTCCATGTGAATTAATTTTCCAGGATGAAATACATTCACTAAGAGCATTCCTAAAAAAAGTGAAATTAATGAGGCAAAGATGAACCACGCTAAGGCCTTCCCACCAATTCGACCTACTTGTTTTAAATCACCCAGTTTGGCAATACCAACAATTAATATACAGAGCACAAGAGGTGCTATGATCATCTTTATTAATCTCAGAAAAATAGTAGTCAGGGTTTGATAAAAAACTAGAGTATTGTTTTTTTCTTTCTCTGCATCCGTTTTTGTTTTTTGCAACGCAACAATTTGGTCGTGAAACGAAGGGGCTGATTGTAAGTTGTCTGAATGGTTATTGAGTAAACTATAAGAAACACTATCGGCTTTAATTGCCTTGATGCCTTTCTCAGTTTCCTCAATTTTTTGGACAAGTGAGCCAACATTGGAAATGTTTAGGATATATCCGGTGACAATTCCCAAAAACATCGCCACAAAAATAACAGTGGTAAGATTTTTAAATCGCATAATGCGAAAATAGTTTTTTATGTGATTTTCTAGGCTATTTCTTTTGGTTTACTATTTACAAGGTAAATGCCCGAAAAGATAATAAACATATAGGCTACCTTCTCAAAGGTTATAGTATCGGTGTGTTTTAGGATTGCAATCAAAATAGCAAGTACCGGTTGTAAATAAATGTAGCTCCCTACCACGTAAGGGGATGCTTTACTTAGTGCATAGGCATTTAGGAGGTACGTTATAAACGTAGCTCCAATTAAAATAAACACAATATAATACCATATTTCAGTTGGTATTATATTGAAGTTTGTTTCACGAAGTTCGTTATATCCAAAGAAAATAACAAAAACAAAACCGATACCAAAGGTGTATGCGGATAGTGTAATAGGGTTGTATTTTTTTAGAAGCGGTTTAGCATACACAAGATAAAACGAATAAATGATGGCGTTGGCAGCCACATATATATCGCCCCAGATATGCTGCTTATCGAAGGAGAAATTTAGCCCACCAAGGAGAAGCATGGCGCCCAAGCAAGCAACGCCAATTCCGATATAGCGAATAACAGTTAGTCGTTCGTGTAATATAATGGCTGTAAAAACAACAACAAAAATAGGGGTACAGGCCATCAAAATAGCGCCGTTAATGGGGGTGGTAATGGAGAGGCCCTTAAAAAAAAGTAGCATATTGGCGCCACAGCCGGTGATGGCACAAACTACTATTTTGAATAGATCTTCTTTAAAATCAATTTTTTGTCTTGCAAATAGCAAACTGCACAGAATAAAAACAATCGAAGCAAATCCAACGCGCATTACAATAAAACCAAGTGGAGGCAAATATGCGGGCATAACAAACTTGCTGAAGCTAAAAGTGCACGCATAAATAAGCGTGACGATAAACAACGAAAGATGTACGATGAAACTTTTGATAACGCAGCCTTAATTTGTTTTTAAATGCCATTCATACGACGATGAATTTCTGGTTTCTAAGAGCCAAATAGAACTATTTTTTAGTTTAAGAATTTTAAAACGATGCAATATTTGGGTATTATTGTTGTATTTAACGATAATACTATCCTCATCGGCTGTAAAAGCCCAATTTCCTGTTAAAGGCAGAAAGCCATTGAATTCTGAATACGTTGCATCTTGATTAAAATCGTAGGTATATTTAGAATAGATAGGTGTATTCTCCACATTGTTTACGAGAGCCTTTTCAACCCCCCATGAATTTACCACTCTAGTATCACGCGAGCGGAAAGAGATAAAAGGCCCTTCGGGATATTTTTTACAAGATGTAAGTATAACAACAATTAGTATTAAAGAAATTATATAGCGCATAAAAAGAAATTATGTCGCGAATATAATTATTCCTGTGAAGTGTTACGAAGTGAATTAGAATGCTATTAATTTTGAGATTAGCTAAGACATTCCATTTTATTGCAATCAGGACCAAAGATCCAACTTATAAAGCCGCCAACTAAGGCAACTTCCACCAACGTATCTATAATCTCACCTATAAAAAACGAAAGAGGATAGCCTTGCCAATTGACGTACCTTAAGGGACCTTGGAAAATAAACGCCATTCCAATAATCAGACAAACCATGAATCGACTAGCGTAGCTAACTCCAGGTCCGATACGCGACAAAGCAAAGCAAAATGCGAAAGCGATAAATAAATCGTAAAGAAATCCTTTGGCGAGGGTAATAAAGGTCATGGATTCCTTATGATTGAGATAAATCAATATCATCCATGGCTTATTAAGACTCGCTTGTTTTAACAATACTTCAGCATTCTGGTAGGCTTCACTAGATCGCGAAATTTTCCTATCGTCGGCTGTTGGTAATACATAAACCCCATCTTCCGTTTGAAATTTTTCCAATTGTACCATTAGCTCTTCCTGATGGCTATGGTATTTGTAGGTGTTGCTATGAATGGGAAGAATCATCCAAGAAATAGCGCTCCAAAAGAAGATAATAATACCGCCGCCAAGCGTACCTATTACAAAGTTTTTCATTATTAAATTTAGTTAATATTTATTTGGGTGCAATTTAATTAATAATATGGCGTATTAAAAAAATGTTCTACTCCGCGTGCTATCTGCCTTATAAACAATATGTTAATTTTGACGAGTTTTATAACAAATCAATTTCTATTTTTGCAACTATGCATATTCTCTCACAAGTGTTGTTCGCTGGCATTTTAGCAGTAGCTGTTTATTTTTTTTACGCTAACCTAAAACGCATACGTCGTAATATTTATTTAGGACGTGATTGGGACGTACAAGGCTCTAGCGCTATGCGTTGGAAAAACATGCTTCGCGTTGCTCTTGGGCAAAGTAAAATGGTAAGAAAGCCCACCGCTGGATTTCTTCATATCCTTGTTTATGCAGGTTTTATTCTCATTAATATTGAAGTGATGGAAATAATGATTGATGGACTCTTAGGCACACATCGCGCTTTAAGTTTTATAGGGCCATTATATGATATTGCAATAGGCTTTTTTGAGATTCTTGCTTTTCTGGTGCTTCTAGCGTGTGTTATCTTTTTGTTTAGAAGATATGTACTTCAGTTGGGCCGATTTAAATCGCCTGATTTAAAAGGATTCGCAAATCGCGATGCAGTAATAATTCTCGCCACAGAAATTATATTAATGTCGGCATTACTTTTCATGAATGCTGCCGATCAGCAATTACAAGCTTTAGGCAATGAACATTATTTTCAGGCGGGTAGTTTTCCTGTTTCTCAATTTCTTGTTGCCCTTTATGGCAGTGCCTCGGAATCTAAACTTATTATTGCCGAACGAAGCTTATGGTGGGCGCATTTAATAGGTATTTTGGTGTTTTTAAATTACCTTCCTTATAGTAAACACTTTCATATTATCCTTGCATTCCCAAATACATTTTATGCTCGATTTCAACCGAAAGGCGAGTTTAGCAACTTGGAAAATGTAACGAAAGAAGTGAAGCTCGCCTTTTTTCCAGATGAACCCGTAGACGAGTCGAAAGAACTACCAAAAACCTTTGGCGTAAAAGATGTTCAGGACCTTACATGGAAAAACTTAATGGATGCTTATACCTGCACTGAATGTGGAAGATGCACAAGCCAGTGTCCAGCAAATATCACTGGAAAGCTATTGTCACCTCGTAAGATAATGATGAGTACGCGCGATAGATTGGAGGAGGTGGGGAGAAATTTAGATAAAAAAGTGACAGATGAAAAATCACTTCATGATTATATTACACCTGAAGAACTTTGGGCTTGTACTAGTTGCAATGCATGTGTGGAAGCGTGTCCTGTTGAAATTAGTCCGCTCGAAATAATAATGGATATGCGACGTTATTTGGTGATGGAGAAAAGCGAAGCGCCACAAGAATTAAATATGATGTCGTCGAATATTGAGAATAATGGAGCTCCATGGCAGTTTGCACAAAGTGAGCGTTTAGGATGGGTAAATTCGTAAATCTATCACGGATAAGATGGCTTGGTGGCGCTTAAAAACCGCACAATACAGCATACAGTATTTACTTATTCACAATAAAAATTGGTTTAAGGCGTTGTAATTCATAATTTATATGCGTTATTTTTACTGATTACTAAAAGCGACTTACTATACCAACGTGGCCAAAAAAACATCAAACAAAGATTCAGCAAAAAGTGATTTCGAGAAAGAGAAATTACAGAAGCAAAAAACGGGTATTAAAGGTTTTATCGCATTCCTAAGAAGTGATAAGTCGCGTCGAATACTTGGATTCCTCTTTATTGTTTTCTCTTTGGCTTTACCCGTTGCCTTCACCTCTTTTCTTACATCATGGGAGTTCGATCAGAGCGTAGTCTCAGGTTTGTCGTTAGGACGGATTTTTGAAATCAATCCCGATGCAGCTCAAAATTGGCTTGGTATTGGAGGTGCCTGGATTTCACATGTTATGATTTATAATGGCTTTGGAGTTGCGTCATATATTTTTTCTTTACTCTTCTTTCTGCTTGGTGTTAAATTATTTTCAGGCCTTTCTTTGCTTCCTATACGTAAAACTTTTGCCTATTCTTTCTTTGGAATTATTTGGGTTAGTATCTTATTTGGATTTGTTTTCAGAACTCATTTTTTTAATTCAGGTGGCTCATTTGGATATTTTGGATACCTGTGGTTGAAAAGCTTAGGTGGCAGTACCGGCACAGTGTTTTTTTTGGTGGCGTACCTTTCAATTTTTAGTATTGTTGTTTTTAATACCGACTTCTCTTTTTTACTTACACCATTTCAAAAACTTTCAAATCCGAAAGTGCCAGTCACTATATCTGATGAAGCTTTGATGGAGAACCGACCACCAGTAGCCGCCGAAATGCCTTTTGGAAATGTGATTACTTTTAGTTCAGAAGCCTTTGAGGCTGAGGCCAATGCTTTTAAAGAACATTTAGAGCCATTACCTGATGACATCACGGAAGAAGAATTAGCCAATAGCATTACCCTATCAACAAAAAAGGGGAATAGTATAAAACAGGAATTGACTTTTGAGGTTGAGGATACCACACAACGTGAAGATGAAGTAGCAGAAATTATTGAAGAGCGACCAAGAACCACAGCAGAAGAGCTTGTAGCTGAGTTTGGTTTGTATGACCCCACGCTCGATTTGAGTAATTATGTGAAACCTACTTTAGATTTGTTGAGCGACTACCCGAATATCAAATCGCAAGTGGATGTGAAGGAATTGGAAGAGAAGAAGAACATGATTCTCGATACACTTAAAAATTATAATATCGAGATTCAAAGTATTAAAGCAACAATCGGACCAACGGTAACCTTGTATGAAATTGTGCCTGCAGCAGGTGTTCGAATCGCCAAAATAAAAAACTTGGAAGATGATATCGCTTTAAGTTTAGCTGCATTAGGAATCCGCATTATTGCCCCTATGCCTGGGAAAGGTACGGTAGGTATTGAAGTACCTAACGCCAGGCCTGAAATGGTGCCGATGAAAACGGCTTTGATGAGTCCAAAGTTTCAATCGGCAGATATGGATCTTCCAATTGTTCTAGGAAAAACCATTACGAATGAAGTATATGTTACAGATTTAGCCAAGATGCCCCATCTATTAATGGCGGGATCAACTGGTCAAGGAAAATCCGTGGGCTTAAATGCCCTGATTGTTTCTTTATTATACAAGAAGCATCCAGCAGAATTAAAATTCGTGATGGTGGATCCCAAAAAGGTAGAGCTAAGCTTGTACAAGCATATCGAAAATCACTTTTTGGCAAAATTGCCGGGTGATGCCGATGCAATCCTTACCGATACTTCCTTGGTTGTAAATACACTCAAAAGTTTGTGTTTAGAGATGGACCAACGTTACGAATTATTAAAACACGCTGAAGTTCGAAATCTAAAAGAATACAACAAGAAATTTCTAGAAAGACGATTGTCACCTGTTGATGGACATCGTTTTCTTCCGTATATTGTTTTAATCATTGATGAGTTGGCCGATCTTATGATGACGGCGGGTAAGGACGTTGAACTTCCAATCGCTCGCTTAGCACAATTGGCTCGAGCAATTGGAATTCATTTAGTGCTTGCAACACAACGCCCAAGTGTTAATATTATTACGGGTACCATTAAAGCAAATTTCCCTGCCCGTTTAGCGTTTCGGGTAATTAGTAAAATTGATTCGCGCACTATTTTGGATTCAGGCGGTGCAGATCAGTTGATAGGAAAAGGCGATATGCTTTTTAGTACCGGAAACGACCTCATTCGTTTGCAATGCCCTTTTGTTGACACACCAGAAGTAGAACGCATTGCTGCATTTATAGGCCAGCAGCAAGGATATGCGCAGCCAATGCACCTTCCTGAAAATTTTGAAGGTGCAGAAAAAGAAAAAGAGACGTTTGACCCAAAAGAACGAGACGCTCTTTTTGAAGATGCAGCCAGAATAATAGTGCAAATGCAACAAGGTTCGACCTCACTGTTACAGCGTAGAATGAATCTCGGATATAATCGCGCTGGTCGACTCATTGATCAAATGGAAGCCTGTGGAATTGTTGGCCCTAATGTAGGTAGCAAAGCACGAGATGTGCTGGTTAAAGACATAGAAACATTGGAGCGTATCCTAGATAATCTGAATTAATAGTAGTATTATTTATCTGGTATTACAAGAAATTCGACTACGAATTTTCTTGTTCAAATTAATTTAATTGGTGTTTTCTTCATTGGTGAATTTGGATGAAAACGGATGTATAAAAAAAAAATTACTTTTGCTTTCCTATGCAACCCTATATTGTTGGAATCACTGGAGGAAGTGCTTCCGGTAAAACTAGTTTTTTACGTGCGTTAAAAGAAGGCTTTACGCAGGAAGAAGTATGCCTAATATCCTTTGACAACTACTATAAGCCACTTGCGCAGATACCTTTAGATAATAACGGACAACCAAATTTTGATGAGCCTGAAGGGCTCGATATTGAAGCTTTTGTAAACGATTTGATGAAATTAAAAAATGGCGAGTCATATCAACGCAAAGAATACAATTTCAACATTGAGACCATGGAGACAAAAATTCTTCAGCATAATTCGGCACGTATAATAATTGTTGAAGGACTTTTTATTTTTAGTGAACCTGAAATTTTGAAACACCTGAATCTAAAAATATATGTTGATGCCAATAATGGTATTCGTTGGCTTCGACGTGTGAATCGTGATCGAGAGGAAAGACAAGTGAAAGACGAAATGTCGAAATATCAGTGGGAGAATCATGTGGAACCTTCCGAAAACAAATACCTTATCCCATATAAAGAAATTGCAGATGTTATTATATTGAATAACACTAGCTTTGCGGTAGGCTTACAAATTATTAAAGATCATTTTAAACAGTATATTCTATGCAACCCATGAGATATAAATTTGCCGTAATTGGCTTGGGGCGTTTTGGCACTCGCATTGCCAAGACCTTGAGTGAGAGAGGTGCAGAGGTTATAGCTATTGATCGATCGATGGTGAAAGTGGATGCGCTTCGCGACGATGTTTCACTGCCGGTGTGTATGGATAGTACGGAAATTAAAAATTTAAAAGCACAAAATATTGCCGAGGTTGATGCTGTTGTGCTTGCCATTGGCGAAGATTTTGAATCTTTGCTTCTCACCGTAGTGCACTTAATGAGTTTGAAGGTTAAACGAATTATTGCTCGTGCTTCAACACCACAGCAGCGAATGATTCTAGAACGAATGGGCGTCGATGAAATACTATCGCCAGAAGAAGAGGTTGGAAGTATTGTTGCAGAACGCTTGATTCACCCGGATGTTAAGACATTTCTTCAGTTAAGTAATCATTATGAAATTGCTGAAATAAAACCGCCAAGTAAAACATGGAACAAGGCCATTAGCGAAATAGGTTTCCGCGAGATTTATAAGCTTAACCTAATTACATTGCGACGTGCGATGCAGGAAATGATTGATGGAAAATCGGTAAGCACCTCCACCATAATTGGAGTGCCCAAATCGGATAATGTAATTTACGATTCTGATACCATTATTGTCTTCGGTAAGACTTCCGATATTGAGAAGTTTGTGGAACTAAATTCGTAATTTTTAATCAATTCCAATTTATATTTTAAAAATTAAAAACGAAACTAATGGAAGAACAATTGCTTAAACTTATTCCTTTTAAAATTGCGGTAAGGCTATTGTTAATTTTATCTTGCCTAGCCTTGATATTTCACATCTTGGTTCTTGTTCGTATTATTCCTTTTTCAATCGTATGGGGAGGACGTATAAGTACTGTGTCAGAAATGCAGCGATTTGAAATCACATCGCTTTTTATCAATGGATTGCTTCTTTTTGTGGTTATGAAGAAAGGAGGTTTGATATCATTAAATCTACCATCATCGCTTACTCAAACAATACTTTGGTTTTATGTGATATCCTTTATCTTTAATACCCTTGGAAATTTATTTGCCAAGGCGGATTTAGAGTCGCTTATCTTTACGCCACTTACCATAGTATCTGCTATTTTATGTTATAGAATAGTACGTGAGAAACAATTGCTTTAACAGAATATTTACAATTCAAAAGGCTGTAATTTTTATAATTCTTTGGTCTATAGCAAGGTGTAACTTATTTACAGTTAATTTGAGTAAGCGCTAAACTCAAACATAAAGAACTGCACACTTTTTTTTATCTTCGCATTTTACAATTTTTATGTTGCTACCCGGGTTTATAAAAAACAATCGACGCCTGCTTAAACTATTTCGGTTTTGTGTGGTTGGAGGTACCGCCTTTTTTCTTAGTATTCTGGTGTTCAATGTACTAAAAACGCTTATTCCATTTTTTGGAGTTCATTTTGTTATTGCTTCTGTAATTGGTGATTTAAGTGGTCTTGTTTATGGATTTTATATTAATAAGCATTGGACCTATTCTTCACAGAAAAAAGAAGAGGAAAAATACTTTTTAAAATATATGGTTCTTTATGCTGTAACCATTGCCATCAATGGTCTTCTATTGAAGGGATTCATCGGAGTATTAACACATTATACCATTCTCGATGAAAGCATCTCGCAAAACATAAAGGAAAATGTAGCAAAAATTGCGGCCACAGTGATTACCACTGGACTCAATTTTATAGGAACCAATTATGTGATCTTTGTTCATGACGAAGGAGATAATGATGCTGATTTTATTGATACTGAAAGTGGAATATAATTATGAAAAAAAATATTTTAGTCACTGGAGGTTTGGGTTATATTGGTTCACATACCATCGTAGCATTGCATGAGGCTGGCTTTAATCCAATTATTATTGACAATTGCAGCAATTCTTCATATAATTTTTTAAACAGAATCACAAAAATTATCGGATATGTACCGTTATATTATTCTTATGATGTATGCGATAAGAAGTCGTTAGATTCGGTTTTTAAATCGCATACAATTGATGGAGTGATTCATTTTGCAGCCTTTAAATCAGTTGGCGACTCCGTAATAAATCCACTGCAATATTATAGAAACAATTTGGACAGCTTGGTAACATTATTGGAGGTGATGCAAGAAAATGAGAGTGCTAATCTGATCTTTTCTTCCAGTTGTAGTCTTTATGGAAATGCAAAACAACAGCCAGTAACAGAAGAGACACCGCTCGAAAAATCGCAATCGCCATACGCACACACAAAGCAAGTAGGCGAAGAAATTATTATCGCTACTTGTTTGGCTAATCCAAAACTGAAAGCCATTTCACTTCGCTACTTTAATCCAATTGGGGCGCATTCGAGTGCTCTAATTGGCGAATCCCCACTAGGCGTTCCTTCAAATCTTATTCCTTATTTAACTCAAGTTGCAGCGGGTTTGCGAGATGAACTCCTGGTGCATGGCAACGATTATGACACACCAGATGGAACTTGTATTCGTGATTATATCCATGTTGTAGATTTAGCAGAGGCACATGTAATGGCATTGCAACGGATTTTTGATGGCAAGCATCAATCGAATTATGAGTTATTTAATATTGGAACAGGAAAAGGAAGCAGTGTGCTCGAATGCATTACCACCTTTGAGGCCGTTAGCAAAGTAAATGTAAAATATAAAATTGGCCCTCGACGGGCAGGAGATATCGTAAAGGTATGGGCCGATACTAAAAAAGCAAATACAGTGCTAGGTTGGGAAGCAAAATTAGATTTAAAGTCGATGTTGGAAAGTGCCTGGAAATGGCAATTGGAAGGTAATATCTAGCATGAGTAAAAGGCCGTAGGTAGTATTAGTTGCTGTGTTTATTATATTAAATGATGTATTTTGTCCTAAAATAAATTAAAAGATAAAATGAAAATACTAATTACCGGTGGTGCCGGATTTATAGGAAGTAATTTAGTGCGTTTGCTGGTTACAAAATATCCAAGTTATAAAATTGTCAACCTCGATAATCTTACATACGCCGGTAATTTGAAAAACCTAGCCGATATTGAAAATGCCCCCAACTATCAATTTGTAAAAGGTGATATTTGTGATGCGGATTTTATTCAGAATTTATTCTCTCAGGAGCAGTTTAATGCGGTCATTCATTTGGCAGCAGAAAGCCATGTAGACAGAAGCATTTCAAACCCAATAGCTTTTGTAATGACCAATGTTGTGGGTACGGTAAACTTACTTAACGCAGCTAGATATCAATACCAAAAAGCAGATAATGTTTTTCAAAAGTTTTATCATGTAAGTACCGATGAGGTCTATGGTGCTCTTGGCGATAGTGGCATGTTCACCGAGGAAACGTCCTATGATCCACATAGCCCTTATTCTGCATCAAAAGCCTCTAGCGATCATTTCGTAAGGGCATACCATGATACTTATGGTTTACCCATTGTAATTAGCAACTGCAGCAACAATTACGGGCCATATCATTTCCCCGAGAAACTAATTCCACTGGCATTACACAATATAAAAAACAACAAGTCGATACCAGTGTATGGCAAAGGTGAAAATGTACGTGATTGGCTTTATGTTGTGGATCATGCTCGAGCTATTGATTTAATTTTTCATAAAGCTCAAAACGGAAGTACCTATAATATTGGCGGACACAATGAATGGAAAAATATAGATGTAATTCGTTTGCTCTGTGATATCATGGATGAGAAATTAGGTAGAGCCCCTAGTACATCGCAACAACTTATAACGTTTGTAAAAGACCGTGCTGGTCACGATTTGCGTTACGCCATTGATGCAGGTAAGCTTAAGAATGACCTAGGTTGGATGCCCTCCGTGCAATTTGCCGAGGGTCTTCAACTTACCGTCGACTGGTATCTGAATAACGAACAGTGGCTCAATGATGTTACCTCGGGTAGCTATCAGCATTATTATGATGAACAATATGTGAAAAGATAATAGTCATTGCCTAGCAACATGTAATTTTCTATAATTTTAACCTATTTCATACGTCAATCAAACTTTAATAATCAATATTACTGATTTAATTTTCCTTTAATTTGCACTCTAATTTTTAAGTATTTTTTATGACTACGATAAAACATTCACCAAAAGCATTAAAATCAATTAGTACAGTTGTAATAGCCAACAAGGCAACTAAGTTCGACGGCTTAGACTTATCACCTGCCGAACTAAAGTACGTAAATCAAAAGATAAAAGCCGATGAGAAATCCTTGGTTATTAATCAATTCAATCGTTTGTTTTTTATTAAAATAAAAGACGATAAAAAGTCGGGGTCCGCCTTAGCCGAATCCCTGCGAATAGAAGGTGCATCGCAGGCATCGATGTTAAATAAGCATAAATATACTGAAGTTCAAATCCTTAATTATACAGGTGATGATAGCAATACTTTAGCCTTGGCCGAAGGAATGGCATTAGCAAATCACCAGTTTTTAAAGTATAGGAAAGAGGCCAAAAAGGAGGCGAATAGCTTATCTTCAATTCATGTAATTGTAGATAAAAAACAGGCTACAGCAATTGCTGAGTTAAACCATGTGATTGAAGGAACGATGATTGCTAGGAATCTAGTGAATGAGCCTCAATCTTACTTAACTGCAGAGCAATTTAGTAAAGAGATGCAGGCTGTAGGCAAGAGTGCTGGTTTTCGTGTTGAAGTTTTCAATAAAGCGAAAATTAAAGCGCTTAAGATGGGTGGCCTATTAGCCGTTAATATGGGAAGCCAGTTGCCTCCAACCTTCACTGTGATGGAATATAAACCCAAGAATGCAAAAAATAAAAATCCATACGTACTTGTTGGTAAGGGTGTTGTTTATGATACAGGTGGTTTAAGTTTAAAACCTACGGGTAATAGCATGGATTATATGAAGTGCGATATGGGCGGCGGAGCTGCGGTAGTAGGTACAATGTATGCGATTGCAAAAAGTAAATTACCAATTTATGTTGTAGGCCTGGTTCCTGCGACGGACAATCGTCCGGGAGAAAACGCGTATTGTCCGGGCGATGTTTTAACTATGATGGATGGACAAACCGTGGAGATGTTGAATGCTGATGCAGAAGGACGATTAATTTTAGCAGATGCCTTACATTACGCAAAACGTTATAAGCCGGAGCTTACTATCGACCTTGCTACTCTAACAGGTGCGGCTGCAGCGGCTATTGGTGGTTATGGTATTGTAGCCATGGGAACAGCCGACGAGGCGATGAAAAATAAATTAAAAGAAAGTGGCAATAATGTTTATGAGCGCTTAGTTGAACTTCCATTATGGGATGAATATGGTGATCTTTTAAAATCAGATATCGCCGACATGAAAAATATTGGTGGCCCAGTAGCGGGAGCTATCACAGCGGGTAAGTTTTTACAGAAATTTATTGACTACCCTTGGATGCATTTTGATATTGCAGGGCCAGCGTTCACCCATAAAGCAGATAAGTATCGTGGCAACGGTGGCACTGGTGTTGGGGTTCGTTTACTTAGCGACTTCTTAAAACGTCAGTCTTAATATTGTTGCTTCATTGCATCGTAAACTACTTTCTGAATTTTAGGGCGAACGCTTAACGTTAGAATTTTATCATTTTCTTGATCAGGACAAACTCGGTTACTAAGAAAAACAAGCACAAGGTTGTATTTCGGATCAGCCCAAACGCTAATTCCAGTAAATCCAGTGTGACCAAATGTTAGTGCGCTTGCTCCATTGTACATTACATCCGCATCGGTAGGTTTCCTTTTTTGCTTATCAAACCCCAACCCTCGGCGGCTTGTAGCCGATTGATAGGAGGTAAAAAGGTCAACTGTTTCTGCGCTAAAATACGTAACACCGTTGTAGGTTCCTTTGCTTAAAAGCATTTGAAAGATAGTGTTTAAATCGTAAGAATTGCTAAATAAACCAGCATGGCCCGATACACCTCCAAACATTGCAGCCCCCGGATCGTGAACGTAACCTTGTAAAAGTTGTTTGCGAAATTTCTGATCGTTTTGTGTAGGAACTATTTCATCAGATTCAAAGTAACGAAGCGGATTAAAGCATGTTGTTGTTAAGCAAAGAGGGTCGTAAAACGTTTTGTTTAAATACTTTTCAAAATCTTGTCCAGTTAAGCGTTCTACTAGTTTCTTTAAAAAGATAAAATCTAAATCACTATAAAGATATTTGCCAGGAGGCGCTACTGGACTAGCGTAAATAGCCTTCCACATGGTATCAAGGTAATTCTTGCGCATGTACATATGATTCGCTACCTGAATTGAATATTTTTCATTCATCTCAGATTGAAACGCTGTAGTATCCTTGAGTGCTGTTTCATAAAAAGGAATCCAAGCTTTTAAACCCGCTTCATGTAGTAAAACTTGTTTAACTGTTATGTTCTTTTTATTCGTATTCTTTAACTCAGGCAAATAATAAGATAGCCTTTGGTTTAAATCAATTTTCTTCTCATCATAAAGTCTCATTATGGCAAGGTTGGTTGCTGCTACTTTTGTTACTGAGGCCAAGTCGAACAAATCATCATTTTTTATATTCTGTGTGTCGTTCTCGTATGTGAAAGTTCCAAAAGATTTTTCATAGCATATCATTCCGTCTTTTGCCACCAAAATTTGACACCCAGGAAAAGCTTTCTCACGTATAGCCCAAGCAGCTATGGTATCGATGTTTTCGAGTTTTCGAGTATTTAGTTTTACCACCTCAGGGATGGTATATTTTGGGGCAGTTGCCACCGCTTTTGTTTTTATGCCCTGATGAAGGATATAATTCTTATTTACGTTTACAGGCAATGTTCCTAAGGATGGCTTTAAGCCAAAAACCATCTGCGCTGCAGTAATCATATTGGATTCCGTTTCTTCAAACGCCTCGATTATATTTTTTGCATCATTAAAATTTGCTAAACCATAGGCATTGGAAAAGTTCACTACAATGGTTTTTTTCTTTTTACACAATGCATTTACAAATTCAGCTTCTGACTCGGTGATACCATATTTCTTGGTAAAAAAACGACTTGTGCCTTGAATGCTTACAATTATAATATCGTATAAAGCCAATTTTTTCATCCATATTGCTGTTTCTTTCACTGTAAAGTTTTTGTCTGTGGCGTAGGCATCCATCTTTGAATAATGCTTCAATTCTACTTGAAAGAAATTACCTTTTTTATCTCCAATAGCAAGGCATGCAATTTTCAATCCTGATTTTTTAGAAAGGGGTAGGAGCTGCTGTTCGTTATTTAAAATACAAACAGAAGCGTCTGCCATCTGTTGAATCATTAATTTTGTTTCAGGCGTGTTCAAGTCTTCCTCCAAACAAACAGTATCAATAGGAGCAAGGTTGTTTAATCCACTCCAGTATTTGCCTTTTAAGATACGTAACACATGTTCATCTAATTCTCTTTCTGTAATTAAGTTACTATCTAGAGCACTTTTTATGCGTGCACATGCAATACCAACAGAATCCACACAAAGTAACACATCGGCTCCTGCGCGTAATGCAAGCCATTCGGCATCGCCATTGTTAAAGTATTTTGTAACACCTTTCATATTGAGGGCATCGGTAAAAATTAACCCATCAAATTTCATTCTTTTACGAAGTAAATCCGTTACGATGATAGGCGATAAAGTAGCCGGTAAATTTGGAGTGCTATCAAAACAAGGAAGGTTGATATGCGCAACCATAACCCCCATCACCCCCTTGTCGCGCATGTGATGAAATGGATAGAGTTCTGTAGAATCCATTTCTTGTAGGTCTTTACAAAGTATTGGAAGGTCTTTATGTGAGTCAACAGCAACATCTCCATGTCCAGGGAAATGTTTCGCCGTTGTAACTATCCCTTGCGATTGCATTCCAAGCATATATGAAGCGCTATATTTTGCAACACGTTTTACTTCTTCCCCAAAAGAACGATCTCCGATAACAGGGTTCATAGGGTTGTTATTAATATCAACATCGGGAGCGAAATTAATGTTAATACCCATGCGACGGCACTCTCTGCCTACTTCTTTGCCCATATTAAAAATGAGGCTGTCGTTTTGCATAGCACCCAATTGCATTTGCTTCGTGAAATTGGGTGTGTTTTGAAGTCGCATACTCAGTCCCCATTCGCCGTCGATGGCAATAAATAGAGGTAGCTTGGATAAATTTTGATAGTTATTCGTTTGCTCGGCTTGTTTAACAGGCTTACCTTTAAAAAATATAATGCCACCCACATGATAGTCTCGTATAAGTGCCTCTATATCATTCATATCCTCCTTGTTGGAGGTGGCAGAAACCATTATCAACTGGCCGATTTTCTCATCGATTGTCATGGTTTTAAGTATACTATCTGCCCATTTGTTTTTAGCCACACAGGGATGTATTTGAGCTTTTAAGAGGCTCGTGGTGAAGCATAAAAAACAAAACAAAAAAAATCGTAATCGAATTGAAGGTACTTGCATTATATAACTGAACGTATTTGTACAAATATAATTTTAAGGTATTGGATTAAAATTTCATTTATAAACAATCCAACATCAGCATCCCTCGTATTGTAGAATTTGTAACACGTGATGTAAGTTTGATAAATGATAAGTTTGGAAGACTTATTGAATAGGAAAACAGCAGTGTTTTGGTAACAATAGCCTAGTATTTTTTAATCAATTATCTTTGCGTAATGCAAGATATTCCTTTAGCTGAAAGAATGCGTCCGCAGGCGCTCGACCAAGTGGTGGGGCAACAACATCTGGTAGGCCAAGATGCCGTATTGCGAAATGCCATTGAAAGCGGTAATATCATGAGTATGATTTTTTGGGGGCCACCCGGAGTTGGAAAGACTTCTTTAGCCAACATTATTGCTAACGTATTAAATAGGCCTTTTTTTGCTTTGAGTGCCATTAATTCGGGTGTTAAAGAAATACGTGAGGTGATAGAGAAAACGAAATCTCATGATCTCTTTGCTTCTCGCGTTAGGCCAATTTTATTTATCGATGAAATTCATCGCTTTAACAAATCGCAGCAAGATGCATTATTAGGGGTGGTGGAAAAAGGAACCGTTACACTAATTGGAGCAACAACAGAAAATCCATCTTTTGAGGTAAACTCAGCTTTACTCTCTCGATGTCAGATTTATGTTTTGAAGCATTTGCAAAGAGAAGACCTGGAGTTGTTGATTCAGCAAGCTTTTCAACGTGATACATGGCTCAATGCCAAAAACATAACTATACTTGAAAATGAAGCCCTTCTTAAATTAAGCGGAGGTGATGCACGAAAGTTATTAAATGTTTTAGAAATTGTAGTGAGTGGGCTAGAGCATACTAGTGATAAAAAAATAACGAATTCATTTGTTGAGGCTATTGTTCAGCAAAAGATGGTGCTTTATGATAAAAGTGGTGAGCAACATTATGATATAATCTCAGCATTTATTAAGTCGATGCGTGGCAGTGATCCTAATGCTGCGGTATACTATTTGGCACGCATGCTCGAAGGAGGCGAAGACCCTTTATTTATAGCACGTCGTATGCTTATTTTAGCTAGTGAAGATATCGGGATGGCCAACCCAACGGCATTGGTAATCGCTAATAATGTATATAGCGCAGTGCATGCTATTGGAATGCCAGAAGCACGAATTATTTTATCTCAAGGTGTTATTTATTTAGCCACTTCGTCAAAAAGCAATAGCGCGTATATGGCCATCGAAAATGCCATTACATTGGTGAAAGCAACTGGAGATGCTCCAATACCAATGCACCTTCGTAATGCGCCCACAAAGCTAATGAAGGATTTAAATTATGGCAAGGATTATCGCTATGCCCATGCGTATGAAAACAACTTTACCGATTTAGAATTTCTGCCGGAGGCTATTGCTGGAACAAAGCTTTATGAGCCAGGTAATAACTCGCGCGAAAAGGAGGTGGCTGACAATTTAAGAAAAATGTGGCAACAGAAATATGGATACTAATAGCACAATTCCGCTATCTTCGTAATTTAATTTTGTACTTTTAAATTGAGCAATAACGAACGTTCTGAAGCTTTAAATGCTATTCTAAAGACGATACCTGAAAACCCAGGTATATACAAGTATTTTGATTCAGAGAAGAAGCTTATTTATATAGGGAAAGCCAAAAATTTAAAAAAGCGTGTACATAGCTACTTCAACAAAGTTCACGACAATCGAAAGACTTCGATGCTTGTTGGAAGAATTGAGCATATAGAATTTACAATTGTAGATAGTGAAATTGATGCCTTGTTGTTAGAGAATATACTTATAAAAAAATACCAACCTAAATTTAACATTAACTTAAAAGATGATAAGACCTATCCATCTATAAAAATTTCTGCAGAGCGCTTTCCTAAGTTTTATCCTACACGTAATCGGGTTAAAGATGGATCAGAATATTATGGTCCGTATGCCAATATCAGTATGATGTACACGATTTTAGATTTAATACGTAGTACAATTCCGACACGTAACTGTAATTTAAATCTGTCAGAAGCAAATATAAAAGCGAATAAGTTTAAAGTTTGCTTAGAGTATCATATCGGTAATTGTAAAGGCCCATGCACTGGATTGCAGTTAGAGCAAGATTATTTGATTTCAATAGCTCAAGTAAGGGAAATATTAAAAGGTAATATTGCTAAAGTTATTTCATCTCTTAAGCAACGAATGATACAAGCAAGTACAGATTTGCGTTTTGAGGAAGCCGCTTTGATGAAACAAAAACTTGATAGCCTTGAAAATTATCAAAGTAAATCTACCATAGTAAGCAACACCATCACAAATGTGGATGTATTTAGTATTGCTGAGGATGAAAAATATGCCTTTGTAAATTTCATTAAAGTGGTGAACGGCATGATTATTCAAACCAAAACGATGGAATTTAAAAAGATACTCGATGAAAGTGCCGAGGAGATTTTAGAGATGGCTATTGCGGATGTGCGCGAGACACTTGAAAGTGATGCGCTGGAAATTATTGTGCCTTTTGAAATGCAGTTGGCCGATGCCTCGATAAATTTTATTGTTCCAAAGGCAGGAGAGAAGAAGAAGTTATTGGATTTGAGTACTAAAAATGCGCTCTATTTTAAGAAAGATCGCTTGGAACAATATGAAAAGTTAAATCCAGAAGTTCGCGTCGATAGGGTGTTAGGTGTGATACGTGATGATCTTCGGTTGACAGAGCTGCCAAGGCATATGGAGTGTTTTGATAACTCCAATTTTCAAGGGGCATACCCGGTAAGTGCTATGGTATGTTTTAAAGACGGCAAGCCTAGTAAAAAAGATTATCGCCATTTCAATGTACAAACGGTGGAGGGCCCCGACGATTTTGCAACAATGTATGAGGTTATTACACGGCGTTATCGGCGCTTACGCGATGAAAACGAGCCGTTCCCGCAACTTATTGTTGTTGATGGAGGAAAAGGGCAGTTAAGTAGTGCCACGCAAGCACTAAAGGACCTTGGCTTATATGGTAAAATAGCAATTGTAGGAATCGCAAAGAGGCTTGAGGAAATATATTACCCGGAAGATCCTCTGCCTTTACATATTGATAAGAAAAGTGAAACGTTAAAGATAATTCAGCAGATGCGCGATGAGGTGCATCGTTTTGGTATTACTCATCATCGCAAACGACGTGATAAAGGCACACTTAAAAACGAATTAGAGGCCATTAAAGGCATTGGACCTGAAACGGCCGAACAGCTTTTGCGTGAGTTAAAATCAGTAAAAAAGATTAAAGAAACTTCTCTCGAGTTGCTAGAAAATATTGTAGGAAAAGCGAAGGCAAAGTTGGTTCAGGACTATTTTAAGGCTTAAAACACTTTGTTATAAATAAACTTTCTCATGTATTTTAAAATGAATACATTTGAAGTTTTCTATAATTTAATGTTTTTGAAAATCACTTGTTTTTAACATCCTTCGAATCGTGAGAGTTGATCCCGAAATACCCCATATTTTAGTTTATAGCTTACTAGAGCATGCGCAACTGGGGTATCTTATTGAACCTTTTGTGGTGCAGCTCAATGAACAAAATCACCTCACATTCACGCATCAAAGGATATTTACCAAAACACATGACTTGTTTAAGGAGGTAATTAAACCGGATGACTTAGAAATAATAAAAATTTTGGATGAATTTGATAATGAGTATATCACGAAGCAATTTTATCGCGATAAGAAGAAAATTCGTCCTTCTGAGTTTTTTCAGAAGCATTGCACGCCTGAATTAATTCAAAATCATATTAAGCCATTTATAGAGCGTAGAATGCAGCAGATATTGCCTCTTATGGTGAATCGGCCTTTTTATTTACAAGGAATAGGAAATAATCCCGCAGCATATCGCCTTCGTATTGCCTCCGAACCGAGTAGTGTATTGTTTCACTTCAGAAAAAACGAGTTGGATACACGTTATTTTGCTACTATTAAAAATGGAGGTCAAAAAATTGACTTCATGCAGAATAGTGCGAACATAATTTGCAATGAACCAGCATGGCTCCTACTCAATCGGACGTTGTTTTTTTTCGAAGAAGGAATCGATGGAAAGAAGTTAACGCCGTTCATCAATAAAAAGTTTATCCTTGTTCCAAAATCTGCCGAAGAGAAGTTTTATAGCACTTTCGTTACAAAGGTGATTGAAAAATACGACGTCTACGCTGAAGGATTCTCCATAGATACGATCTCGAATATTTTTTCTACTGAACTTCAATTACAGCAGAAGCTAAATGGCGACTACCATTTCGTTTTGTATTTCAACTATGTCATCGACAAGGTCCATTATTTGTCGCGAAGAGAGGTGCTGGTGCGCTTGGTGAAAAAGAATGAAGAAATACATTTTGAAAGACTAAAAAGGTTCAAAAAATTAGAAAATCAAGTTATTGCTGATTTAAAAAATCATGGACTCCAAGAGAACTTGGAAAATGGTTTTGAGTGCAGCAGTAATAGCTTATCCGATTTGATCGAGTGGGTCGCAACAAATAAGGTCCTTTTGTTAGAGCATGGCATTCAAGTAGAACAAACCCAAGAGAAAAAATTTGTTTTTGCAAAAACAGAGTTGGAAATAAATGTCAGTAAAATCAATGACTGGTTTGACGTTCAGGCTATGGTTAAATTTGGTGATTTTCAAATCCCATTTATTCGATTGAAGAATCACATACTTCGAAATATCAAAGAATTTATACTACCAGATGGTAATATCGCTGTTATTCCGAAGGAGTGGTTTTCGCGCTATGCCGCTTTGTTTCAGCTTAGTGAACAAAGTGATGATGAGATAAAAATAAAGGGATACAATTACGATTTGATCGAGGATTTGCAAATGGATACATCGGGAACGATTAAGACCGCCTTAAATATTAGCAAAGATAAAATCATTCCATCTGTTACCTTACCAAAACATCTTCACGCTACTCTTAGGCCATATCAAAAACACGGTTTCGATTGGTTTTACTTTCTCCAACAATATCAAATAGGTGGAATTTTAGCCGATGATATGGGATTGGGAAAGACCTTGCAGACTTTGGCATTATTGCAAAAGGAAAAGGAAACAATTCAGGAAAAGCTTGAGTTAGATTATGATGAAATTAAAGCTAATGAAAATGAAGTTATATCAACTTTTAAGGTTACTCAGCAGAAAAATAATTGTTCTGATATAAATTCACCAGTGCAATTGGATATTTTTGGAGCCCAAGTTATTAAAACGGAGTTAGAAACGAATTCAAACTTAAATGATGAATTTAAGAAGCCACTTGTTAAAAAGCAAAATCGAAGAACTAGCTTGGTTGTGGTTCCGAGTAGCCTAGTTTATAATTGGTATAGCGAAGCTAAAAAGTTTACGCCAAAATTGCGATTATATATCCATAGCGGCAATCAACGTATTAAATCATCCCAAATATTTAATTTATATGATGTCGTTATCACTACCTATGGTGTTCTCCGTAAGGATATTTCGATTTTCAAGGATGTTTATTTTCATTATATAATTCTTGATGAAGGTCAGGCTATAAAAAATGCGTCTTCGTTAGTAGCTCAGTCTGTTTATGAAATGCAATCGAGATATCGATTGGTACTCACTGGAACCCCAATTGAGAATACATTACGCGACTTATGGAGTCAATTTCGGTTTCTAAATCCAAAATTATTAGGCACCCAAAATTATTTTAATCAGCACTATACAATGCCGATTGAAAAGAACAATATCACGCAAAAATTAGACGAGTTGAAAATTATGACCAGACCGTTTATTCTAAGAAGAACAAAAGAAGTGGTGGCTCCTGATTTACCGGATAAAACTGAATTTATAGTGTATTGCGACATGACTGATGAGCAGCGGGAATGCTATGATCGCGTGAAATCCGAATACCGTAACGAAATTATTAAAACAATTGCTGAGGATGGATTTTCGAAATCGAAGTTGCAGGTGCTTACGGGGTTAATGAAGTTAAGGCAAATTGCGAATCATCCTCTACTACATGATGCAAATTTTAACGGAGAATCTGGTAAATTTAATGATATTGTAGCTAAGGCTGAAAGCGTAATAAGTGAAGATCACAAACTCCTCTTGTTCTCTCAATTTACTTCCTATTTAGCTTTATTTAAAGCCTATTTCGACAGTCAAAATATACCGTATGCCTACCTCGATGGTACGCTAACGCCAGAACAACGTCGCGACGAAGTAAATAAATTTCAGAATGACACAAGCATAAAGGTGTTTTTAATTTCTTTGAAGGCGGGTGGTATAGGATTAAATTTAACAGCCGCTGATTATGTTTTTTTAGCCGACCCTTGGTGGAATCCTGCAGTTGAAGAGCAAGCAATTAGTCGAGCCCATCGTATAGGTCAGGATAAAAAAGTGTTTATATATAAGTTTATTTCACGAAACACTTTGGAAGAGAAAATCGTAGGATTGCAACAGCGTAAGTCACAATTGGCAAAGGAGATTACAGATAATGATGAAAATTTCTTCAAGTTTCTTGATGAACAGGAAGTAACAGGGCTTTTCGAATAAACGTAACCTTCACTTAGTATTCCTGAGTGTGTTGGTGTAAATACAAATTACTTTTCACTAATATCGTTCACTTCACGTTCATCTCTATCGTTGTACCAAAAATCAAAGCTAGTAGAAGCAGCGAAATCAAGAAGTTCTTCCTCATAGCTTCTTTGAACTGGCTCAAAAAAATGGATGTCTACTTTTGAACGGTTTTTAGTTACTAATTCCTGCATTGGAATAAAATTTGAGACATCATAAATTCCTTGTAATGTAATCATAAGGGCAAAGGTATTTCCTTATATTTACTCCATATTTCACCTATATAAATAAATTGTTAAGTTCATAGTTATCACATGTTACCCGAATATACCTTACAGCAGTTAGCCTTGCGAAATGGCCAAGATAAACCCGAGATTTGGATTGCTTGCTACGGCAATATTTATGATGTTACTATGAGCCGTTTATGGTTTAATGGAAAGCACTATGAACATTGGGCTGGACAGGATTTAACGGAAGAGCTGAAGGATGCGCCCCACAGCGATAAGGTGTTTGAAAAATTCAAGATGATAGGCACAATTAAAAATGGGTAATAGAATTCTGGTACTATTAATCTTCCTTGGTTTTGTTCACGCTTCCATGTTTAAATGTAAAGTCACTTTGTAGGGCGTATGCCCCAGAAACAACAACCGCATCACCTTCCCGTAGTCCCGAAATAATTTCAATTTCATTGTTATTCTGGATTCCTATTTGAACTCTGCGCGCTTTAAATTTTCCTTTTTCTATCTCCATCCATACAAAACTTTGTTCACCACTTTGAATAACAGCATCCAAGGGGAGAACTATCGCCTTTTTTGTTTTTGATTTTAATATTATGTTGGCTGGCATTCCTGGTCGAAACATATGTTCATTGTTTTTAATCTCGATGCGTATCAGGTTGATCTTACTTTGTTCTTGAAATTCCGGATTCACAAAAATTATTTTTCCACTTATGCGATGCTCTGGGTAATTTTGAGGAATTACATCTACTAAGCTCCCCTCTTGTATATTTTCCATTTCATTACTGTAACGTTGTGCTTCCAACCAAAGCGTGCTTAAGTCTGCTAATGAATAAATCATAGCACCTTCGTTTACATAGTCGCCCTCCTGAAGTGGAATATCCATAATTGTACCCGATATTTTGCTGTAAATTTTAGTTGTAATTGTAGCTAATTTGGATTGTTCCAAACTGGTAATTTGAGATTCATTTAAACCCCACAATAAGAGTTTGTTTTTTGAGCTTGCTAATAGTCCGGATGCTGCTTTACCCAATAACGCCGACTTGTTGATGGCAAGCAAGTACTCTTCTTGTGCCAACAGCAAATCGCGACTATATAATTCATAAATTGGTACACCAACATTAATTTCTTCACCTACAATCTTATAATATAAATGATCAATTCTTCCATTAACTCGGACACTAATTTGCATTTTGTTTTTTTGATTAATATTAAAAATGCCGTTAAGTAAATACTCACGACCGATGCTTCCAAAACGTACACTATCGATTTTAATGGAGGCTAAGTGTATTTGTTCTTCGTTTAGTTTTAAAATGTCGTTTTGAGATTTGTCAATGGTGGCAAGGGTTAGCTCCATTTTGCAAATAGGACAAATACCAGACTGCTTTTCCATGACCTGTGGGTCCATTGAACACACAAAATATTCATCAGCACCTAAATTTTGTTTAGGGTGTTGATTGCAACTCACCCAAATGCAAGCAATAGCAATGGTTATTGATTGCTTTAATAGCAACGTGAACATTTTAATTTTCTTTAATTTATTCATCCTCTGTTATTTTAATAAACCCCTCACTGTCTGTTAAAAATGCAGCATCTTCTGCAATCTCGTTTTCAGGTTCTAATCCGTTTTTTATTTCTGTCCAATTATTGTCCGATTCACCAGTTTCGATTGGTTGTGCCCTAAAATAGCCGTCAGTTTTTAACCAAACAATTTTCTGTTTTCCTAAGTTTATAATTGACTTTTTTGGAACCCACATTCCTTCGGTAACACCCACATTTATTTTTGCATTAACTAGTGCACCTACTTTATGCGCGTGCTCTTTGTTATTAATGTCGATTCGTATTTTAACACTTTTAGATCCTGCATTAACGATAGGGGAAATGAAATTTACTTTTCCGTGCATCGACATTATAGGGATTTCATTTACCCAAAATTCCACATCCTGATTTAGCTTTATTTTTGTGATATCTTTAATTTTTATTTGAAGATAAATGGCCACATCATGCGGGTCTACTACATTAAAAAGGGTTTGTCCTGCTTCAACATACATGCCTTCTTTTACTCCTAGTTCTTTAGATTTTTTTAGCTTATCATTAATGGAAGATTCATTACCATTTGTCTCACCCTTCGTCATAGTTTCATGGATATGTCCGGACCACTTGCTATAAATAGGGACTACATTTAGAACAATTTTATTTGATATGATATTTTGTATTTGTATGTCGTTGAAGCCAAGTAAAACTAACTTTTGTTTGGCTGCATTAATTAGACTTCTATTTTCAGGATCATTGTTTATTAAGTAAACTAAGTTTTCTTGCGCAGTAATTAAAGCAGGGCTATAGATATCTAGTATTTTTTCTCCTTTTACAATAGGTTGATAATTATAACGAATGTATAGATTATCAATACGTCCGTTTAAACGTGATGCAATAGCATGTTTTGTTCTGTCATCATAATCTATAAATCCTTGTGCGTCTATAATTTGATCTATTGATTTAAAGTTGGCATGTATGGTATTAATTGACGATACTACATTTGAATTTACTGGTTTAAGTAATGCATGCAATAAGTCGGGCCGAAATTTTTTCACTAAATCCATTCCCTCACATTCTGGTTTAGGACATTTACCCGGATGATTTTGAACTATCTCCGGATGCATTGGACAGTAGAATGTATCTTGACTCTCCATTTCCATCTTCGGATTTATTGCAGTATTTTTCGAATCATGGTTGCACTCGATATAGGTTAGGCAAATTAAAAACAAGCCTAAAAGCATGATGCTTGATTTCTTATTGTATTTGAAGTGCTTTTTCATATTGCGATTGCGCTGATAAATACGATGATAACACTTTTAGATAAGCCAATTGTGCCATTTGTAAGTCGTCCCAAGCTAACAAAGTCATGGTTAATTCTCCTGTGTTTTGCCCGTAAGAAAGTAAATTTAAGTTCAAACTATTTTGGTAGGCAGGTATCACCTCTTCTCGGTAATTCCTTAGCTCTTCAGCGCGTAATTGCATCTCCGACAAATAAAGTGCAATCATTTGTTTCGCCATCTTAAGCATATTTTGTTTGCTTTGCTCCATGGCTTTAATTTCGTAGCCCATGGAATTAATCTCGCTCTTATAGCCTTTCGAATACCAAGGCGCAATTGGAATACTCATTGTACCCATTATGGCAAAAGCATCTGATCGACCCCCAAAACGCGTGAAATTACCAATGCGAATACCATAATTAGGAAGAGCATTTAAATACGTTAATGACTGCTTTAGTTTCATAGTGTTAATTTGGCTATTCATTGTAAGGATATCGCTTCGATTGCAATCCAGAGAATCCAATTTAACTGAATTTTGAGGTTGTTGATAGTTCTTAATTAAATTTGAGGTGTCGATTTCAAAATCAGAGTTAAGATCTTGATTCATCAAGTAATTTAGTTTTAAATTTGATTCATGTATCATGTTTTTTTCACGAAGAAGCATATTTTTGTTTTCTGAAAGACGAGCTTTAAGTTTATAAATAGACGCCAAATCAAGTTTGTCAATCGCAATTTGTTTTTCGGCTAGTGTAATCATTACCTCAATCGTTCCCTTATTAGCTTCTAAAATTTGTGAGTTTTGTGCTGCAATATATCTATTGTAATAGGCTTCCTTGGCTTGCTGAAACAATTCGTTTTTTTCGAACTCACCTTGGTTTTTTGTTATTGAGGATGCTGATTTTAAATAATTTTCTTTGGCTTGTATTACCCGTGGATTCGGAAATTGCTGCATTACGGTAATTCGCATTTGACTTCCCGCAGCATCGAATTTATACATAATATCATCCCATTCTGCTGAAAGGGTAGGTGCCATCCACATGCTAGCGCCATTAACAAGTTCATCCTCTGCTTTGATTTTATTTTGATAAGAGCGTAAACTTGAATTGTTATTTTCTATTTTATTAAATATTGAATCAAGCGATAAGGTTTGTCCATAGCTTTTTGAATTTATTAATAGCAGAATAAACAACAGAGAGATTGGATATTTTATTATTGTAAAGCAACCTTTAATGCTTCTTTGATAAATATATTTCATTTTAATATGTATTAATGTTTAATTCCTGATTCCACGATATCCATCTTTCCATATTTATTTAATTCATAGCGCTTGGTCATCTCGAATACCACAGGTGTCGTTAGTAAAACATGCACCGATGATGTAAAAACGCCACCGATCATTGGAAGCACAATGGGGATCATTACATCCGATCCAACCCCATTACTCCATAAAACGGGAATCAACCCTAATAGCGCTACGCATACCGTCATTATTTTAGGTCGAAGTCTTTGTGCAGCGCCACGATATACAAATTCCCGCAGGTCTTCGTCGGTTATGCTTTCTCTAGAATTGCCTTTTATTGCAATCAAATCAAGCATCGCTTCATGAAGATAAATAACCATAAAAATTCCTGTTTGCACCGCAATGCCGAAAAGTGCAATGAAGCCTACCGCCACCGCAACAGATAAATTAATATTATAAAAATAGATCATATATACACCTCCAACAAGTGCAAAAGGAACAGTAATTATACTAAGTAATGCTTCGCGTATGGATTTGTAAACCATATATAGCACCATAAAAATAATAAACAATACAATGGGAATTATTAACTTTAAAGTGTTGGCAGCGTGAATTTGGTTTTCCCATTGTCCGCTCCACTCAATAAAATATCCTTTCGGCAATTTTTTTATTGTTTCATTAATTTTGTTTTGTGCATCGTTTACCGTACTACCTAAATCGCGCCCTCTCACATTAAATAATACAGCTCCACGCAATAGTGAATTTTCGGATTGAATCATTGGTGGTCCATCCGATATCCTAATATCTGCCACTTCTGAAAGAGGCAACGGGCCAAAGCTTCCTGTTTGCACTGGCGTGCTTTTAATGGCATCGATAGAGCTTCGGAAATCTTGAGCCAAACGCGCATTAACATTAAATCGTTGTCGACCCTCTATGGTTGTGGTTAGGTTAACTCCACCTAATGCAGATTCGATAACCATATTTACATCATCAACACTTAAACCATACCTGCCAATTTCATTCCGTTTTATTTTTATATCTAAATATTTACCACCGGTGATGGGTTCTGCATACAAATCTTTAACGCCATCCATTCCGGTTAATTCATTTTTAATAGACTGTGTCAGTAAATTAATGGTATCTAAGTTGTCGCCAAATATTTTTACTCCAACATCCGTTCTAATGCCTGTAGAGAGCATATTAATTCTATTTATTATCGGTTGTGTAAATCCATTTACGGTTCCTGGAATCTGCAACTTGGCATTAATTTCATCAATGATATCCTCTTTTGTAATCCCAGGGCGCCATTCTAACTTAGGTTTAAGCAATATAATTGTTTCTATCATGCTTATTGGTGAATTGTCGGTGGCAGTTGCGGCTCTTCCTGCTTTTCCTAAAACATTCAAAACTTCAGGACATTTTTTTATTATTTTGTCTTGAATTTGAAGTATTCGTTTCGCATCTGAATTGGAAACATCAGGCATGGTAACAGGCATAAACAAGATACTCCCTTCATCCAAGGGTGGCATAAACTCAGTACCTAAACTCATTAGCATTGGAATGCTAATGCAAAGTGCGATAACATTAATACCTATTGTTGTTTTTCTCCATCGCAAACACCAATTTATTACTGGTGAATAAATTTTCTGCAATATTCTGTTCGCTGGATTTTGATTCTCTAGTTTAAATTTCCCTTTCAATAGAAAAGAAATAAGCACTGGCACGAGAGTAATCGCCACAAAAGCATCGATTAGAAGGATAAATGTCTTGGTCCAAGCTAATGGAGAAAACAATTTACCTTCTTGGCCTGTTAATAAAAAAACGGGAAGAAATGAGGCGATGATTATTATTGTTGAATAAAAAGCGCCCTTTCCTATCTGTTGACAAGCCTGCTCAATAATTTTTAAGCGTTGGTTTTCTGTATCTTTTTTAGAATCATCCATAACTAAGCTTTTTTATTTTGAAACTCTGCTAAGTGTCGATAGGAATTTTCAACCATTACAATACCATCATCAACGATAACGCCAATTGCCAATGCTATTCCGGTAATCGACATGATGTTTGATGAAATGCCAAACGTGTTGAGTAAAATAAATGCGGCTGCAATGGATATTGGAATTTGAATAATGATAATGAAAGCGCTCCTCCAATGGAATAGAAAAATAATCACGATTAAGCATACTACAAGTATTTCCTCATACAGCGTGCCTTTCACTGATTTTATTGCTGCTGCAATTAAGGTGCTTCTATCGTAAGCGGTTTTTATTTTAACGCCTACAGGAAGTCCCTTTTCAATGTCTACTATTTTCGATTTCACATCTTGTATAACAGCATCGGCGTTTTCGCCATAACGCATTACCACAATACCACCAACTACTTCACCTTCTCCATTTTCATCAAATATGCCTAACCGCAAATCTCCGCCCATTTGCACCGTAGCCACGTCTTGAATGGTAATGGAGGTGGAGCCATCTTTTCCAACTGGGATACTTTCTATATCTTTTATGTTTTCAATATATCCCAATCCTCGCACTATATATCCCATACCACTCATTTCAAATTTACGTCCTCCTACATCATTATTATTACTTTTAACGGCTTTCAAAACATCCATCATAGTTACATTGTAATAATTAAGTTTATGAGGATCAATATTTATCTGATATTGCTTTTGGAAGCCACCAAAGGATGCAATTTCTGCCACTCCTTTTACTGTTTGTAATCCATATTTAATATACCAATCTTGCAAAGCTCTCAGTTCTCCTAAATTATAATTGGGTGCATCCAATGTGTACCAATAAATATGCCCCACCCCAGTGCCATCAGGCCCTAATGCTGGTGTTACATTTTCCGGTAAGAGTCGCTGCGCATAGTTTAATTTCTCTAGTACTCTTGTTCGCGCCCAGTATATATCTACGTTGTCGTCGAAAACAACATACACGAAACTCATTCCAAACATCGAAGAACCACGAACATTTTTTATTTTCGGAATACTTTGTAGATTCGAAACTAGCGGGTAGGTTATTTGATCCTCTATAATCTGAGGGCTACGACCTTCCCATTCTGTGAAAACAATAACTTGGTTTTCTGAAAGATCTGGTATCGCATCAACCGGATTCTTTTCTACAGAATAAACTCCCCAGAGGAGTAGGGCAATGCCAAAAAGCAACACAAGCCAACGGTTGTGCAGCGAAAACGAAATAAGCTTTTTTACCATAACAATGGTTATTTTTTTGGTCTATCGTACCTGCAGCATTTCGGAAGTTTATTATATATTTCCGTAGAGGCTTTTACAGTATCTGAGTCATAGCCTACATCGGCTATTTTTTGCAGTATCTGTTTTAAGTTTACCTTAGAAGGTTCATACGTAACAGTTAGAATTTTTGTTTCCGTATCCCAATTGCGTGTTATTACACCATCTTTCTTTTTTAAGGCTCCTTCAATCGTTGTTTTACACATATCACAATTTCCATAAATTTTTACCTTTTCGGTTTTTTTAGATGCTGTTTGTGCTGAAGTACAGATGTATAAGGCAAATACACCGAATACTATTAAAGTGAACTTTTTCATATACTATAATTAAATAATTAAAAAATAAAAATGAATTTGCCTTGAAGTAGGCAAATAAAAATATAACCCCATAGGAATGAGGCAACAATAAAAAAGAAATTTTTCAGACTAGAAGGCTGCGGTAAAGAATGTTTAAGGATACCGACAAATCAGGCGGTGCCTTTGCATTTCTGATGTTCTGGATTTGAAAATAGCTTTTACGTAAAGAAAAAATAGTTGTTGGTTGATATCCAAGGGAAGCAAAAACTTTTGGAGCTATTTTAGTAAAAGAGGAAGGCGTATAATTATCTTTGATTTTCTTTAAAGTAACTGTTGTGTTTTTACAACAGTCCTTCATCGCATTTTTCTTCTTACAACAGCAATTAGTGTTACTTCCTACAGCGGTCAAACTAATCTTCTTTTTTTTGTTACAGTAGTCAACAGAAAAAGAAAACCCACTTGAAGAAAGCAGAATTAAAAATGATAACGCTATGGCAAAACTCTTTTTCAAATCAGTGGCAAGGTAGTACTATTTTATGAATTGCAATAAAATTGATTAAAATCAGACAAAAATTGCATTTATTGAAGACAAAGGCTGAAGATTAGTTCATCCTTATTCCTTGCAATAATGCAACCGAACCAAACCTTTTTCAAAATATTTCGTTTCGAGTAGCTTGAGTCTCTGACTTGGAATGCCAGATTTAAAGAGTCTTATGCCTTCGCCCAAAACCATAGGAATTATCGATATCAGGATTTCATCAATTAAATTTTCTTGCAATAAAGCTGTTGCTAAATCGGCTCCACCATCACAATAAATATGTTTACCGGGTAGGTTTTTTATTTTGGAAATCAGTGTGGTTAAGTTTCCAGTGTAATATTCAAAGGTTCCGATATCTGGTTTTGTCGTATGTGTAATTATATATACTTTTTTATCCGTATGCGGATATTGGTATCCCATCTCTTTCAACTTATCAAAAGTTTTTCGTCCAATAATAATGGTGTCTATTTCTTTTAAAAAATTAGCATAGCCATAATCCTCGCCTGCCTTATCCATGGAGGAAAGGAACTCTATTTCACCGCTCGGACCTGCAATGTAGCCATCCAAACTCATTGCGATATAAAGTATTACTTTTCTTTCGTGCATAACTATAATACAAGGATTGGTGTCATATTCTTTTTGACTTATTTCTTCTCGAGGTCCATGCCACATTCGCTGCACTGTGCTGGCTTATCGGAAATAATTGATGGATGCATTGGACAATAATACTCCGTTTTTGAAGGTATACTATCTGTTTTGGCTGCTTCAGGAATTGGCTTAATAATGTTGGTGTTCGAATTATTGCAGGCATTGAAGGCGAGCATTAATGTCAGGGCAAGAAAAAATCTCATATGTAAAAATGTTTTTGTGAAAATACAAATTTCTTAATTCTGAGGAATCTTAAATGCTTTATTAATTTAAAGCAATCGGTCATTTCAGTTTTTCACGAGTCGTATTACTTCTGAATAACAGTCATTTTTAAATTCGAGAAAATAAATGCCTGGCGATAAATAATGGTTATCAATAGTTAAACTTTGATTTGTGAGATACGGAATATCTGTTGCTATTGGATGACCAGAAATGTCGTATAGTTTGGCGGATAAGGTTAGAAATGGTTTGTAGTTGTATATAGTCCAGCTGCCGTAAGATGGGTTAGGAAAGGCTGTAAATGCTGATTTCATATTTGAGTTTTCAACTGCATTATTACTATGATAGGTGACGTCGAAGGTGGCGGTATCACCAGCATCATTAAAAAGTAACGGATTATAAATAATGAATTTAATTATGGCTTTACCCATAACATTTTTAAAATCGAAATGATATTTTAAAAACCCAATGCTGTCTGGGAGTTCAGTTAAATTCTCGAAATTTCCGCTTAGTGGCACCCCACCAAGGCAAGTTCCATTCATACAGGCCATTACAAACCAATCTTTAGGAATGGTATCAAATAAAAGTCTCCACGATAAATTGGTTACAATGCCATAGTGGTAAACAAATGGAATTTTTGTTTCTTCATAAATAATATCGAGTGACGTGTTTATTTTTTTGAGCTTTCCATTCGGAAAGATTATTTGAGATTGTATTATACTAGACTTAATCAATAGTGTTAAGCCGATAAATAAAAATAAATAAACAGGTTTAATTTTAATCATTTTATTTAATTTAGATTGTCGTGTTCGACTTTCATTAGTGTCAATTCATCCTTTTGATAATGGTAAATAGATATAATGTTTTTAGAAAGGCTATTTCAACGAAGGTAAATTTATTTGGAATGGTGTTTTATGATTTTAATCATGCATAGAAGAAACACCCCAATAATTAGCGTTTTATAAACGAAGCAGTAACCTTGAATGTAAATAAAATTTTACAAATCTCACAAAAGAGGTATTATCGAATTCGAGTTTTATTCCTCAATGTCGACGCCCTGTGACACAATTTTTTTGTTCATTGATTTTTCGAGCCAAAGCAGTAAGCTAGGTAAAAAAAGCAAGTTCGAAATAACCGCGATAATAAGTGTAAATGAAATTAGAATACCCATACTTACGGTACCTCCAAATGATGATGCTGTATAGATAATAAAGCCAAAGAAGAGTACGATGGCGGTATACAACATACTTACACCGGTTTCATGCATGGTGTTTTTTATGATTACTGAAATCGAATTTTTACGGAGTTTATATTCGTGGCGATATCGATTTAAAAAATAGATGGTGAAATCGCTACTCAAACCATATGCAATGCTAAAGATTAATATTGTAGATGGCTTCAAACGAATATCAGCATAACCCATTAATCCAATTGTGATTATTAAAGGAATCACATTCGGAATTATAGATATAATTACCATTTGCCAAGTCCTAAAGAGATAAATCATTATAAAGGTAATAAGTATAAACGCTAGAATTAAACTTTCGATAAGACTACTCTCCATATATTTATTACCCTTTAAAAATATATAGCTGGTGCCAGTGATATTTACATTATATCGGTCTTTCGGAAAAATTGAATCTAGCTTGTGCTGAAGGTCATTAGTTATCGTATAAATTTTCGTAGAGCCCACGTCGGCCATTTGTGCCGAAATTCTAATTATTTGTTGGTTACTATCCACCATGGCTCGAAGTAAATTATTACCGGCTCCATGTTTTCCAATGGCCTCCGACATAAAAGCAATTTCTGACTCATCGGGAAGTGAATACATGGTGCTATCACCCAAGTAGAAGGCTTGTTTGCTGAATTTCAATAATTCAATTACACTTATTGGTTTCGCAAATTCTGGATAACTGCTTAAAATCTGTTGCGCCGTATCTATTTTGTAAAGGGTTTCTAACTTTCGTATTCCTTTTCTTTTTTTTGTGTCAATTAATATCTCATATGGCATAACACCACCAAACTTCTGTTCAAAGAAATTTAAATCAGCGATGATTTTATCTTGTTGTGGCAAGTCGTCTACAATGAATCCCTCAGAACGTAATTTAAAGAAACCCAGAAAAGAAATGGTTAGAATTAATGCGGTAACTATATATATTTTAACGCGGTGTTGAAATACCATTCTAGTAAGAAAGTCCACTATCTTCTCTAAGAATTTATTTTCTAGATGTTTGGTTTGACGTGTACTTGGCGGTGCTAAAAAACTAAAGATACAAGGCACCATCACTAAAGAAATTAGGTACATACACATGATACTAATTGAGGCCACAATACCAAACTCCTTCAACATTTGGGTGCCGGAAAAATAGAAAACACCAAACCCAATCGCTGTTGTGGAGTTTGCCAATAAAGAAGCTATGCCAACTTTAGAAATAATGCTCTTTAAAGAGTTAGACTTATCTCCTGTTTTTCTAAATTCATAATGGTATTTATTTAAAAAATAAATACTATTTGGTACCCCAATGACAATAATGATACTTGGAATAAGTCCAGTAAGTACGGTAATTTTATATCCAGCGAGCACGATAAATGCAACCGACCAAATACCCCCAATGGCGACAAGAAGAATAGGTATAACAACCGATGAAAAGGAACGAAAGAAAAGAAGTAGAATTAAAGCAGTTACAATAAATCCTAAGATTATAAAACGGCTTACCTCCTTACTTATACGGGTCATGTACATGGTTCGTATAAGAGGCAATCCCGAAGAGTGAATTTCTATATTGTTGTTCTTGCCAAACTCGGTTGCTAAATTTTGAATATCTGTTACTAAAGAAATCCGATCTATTCGATTAAGCTTAAAAGTATCTAATGTAATCGCCATCAAAGTAGCTTTTGCATCTTTGCTATAAACGAGTTGCTTGTAAAACGGTAGATTTAATATTTCGTCGCGTAAGGAATTTACTTCTTGCTGGTTTTCAGGTCTTTTTTTGTATAGGGTGTCGAGTGTAAATTGTTGTGTGTTGGTGTCTTTAACAATATTAACCATTGTCTTAAAGGAGAGAACGCGTTTTACGCCATCTATAGCGGAAATATCATCGGTAAGTTTACACCAATTGGTAAACAATTTTTCTTCGAAGAGGTTGTCGGCGCTTATTCCAATAACCATTACACTTCCATCTTCGCCAAAGTTCTTTTTGAAGTTTTCGTAATAGACGTTGTCTGGATCAGAAGCCGGAATTAACTTTTTAAAATCATAGGAGAGCTCAATATCCTTAGCAAAGAAGGAAAGCACTCCTGTAATTACCAATACAAATGCAATGACCCATATTCGATAGCGTAATACCCAATCAGCAAATTTAGTCCACATGGTCAATTTAAAAATTAAAAGCACGAAGGTAATAAAATATTGGTAGTTGTCGGCTTAATAGACAATACAGAAGGTGTTGTTTAAAAACAGAAATTAATTTCATTTCCAACTTTAGCGCACTAATTTTATCTTTGAGCCATTATGCCTTTTAAGAAACTCTGGTTTGGTATCTTTTTTTTGTTTCTGGCGAAGTTTATTTTCGCCCAACCTATCGCTATAGGTTCATGGAATTCATACCTTTCTTACAACACGAACAAATGCCTTACGCATGCCGGAAATATTATTTATGTAGGTGGCACGAGTGGTCTTTTTTCATTGAATACCAGTACCTCAGAGGTACAACGTTTAAATACAATTCAAGGACTATCAGAATTAAATGTAGCCGTTGTAAAATACGATTCCGAATCGAAGGCGCTTTTTGTCGGATATGAAAGTACCAATATCGATATTCTATATCAAAATGGAACTAGCCTAGAACATATCGATGATTTCACCAAGTTTAAGGTTTCAGATGTATTTCGTTATAATGTAGTTGGCACTAAAACGATTCATGATGTTTATTTCTATCAAAAAATGGCCTATATCTGCACTAGCTTCGGTATTGTAGTTTATGACATTCAGAAGCGGGAGGTAAGAGATTCGTATTTAAATATTGGAACAGGAGGAGTCGTTCCGGATGTTTTAGGTATTGCCATCGCCAATAATAAAATATATGCAAGTACAAATCTTGGTGTAATGGAGGCGAACCTCAATGCCCCCAATCTTAGCAACTACATTTTCTGGAATATCGTAACGGATACAATTAAAAAAGAAACCACTCGAAATATCACTACTTTTAATAATAAAATATATGCAGTTATTGATAGTGTTTTTAAAGTGTATTCAGGTAATGGAATTTGGTTGCCTTATTCCGGTATAAACAAACACACGCTATTTGGTTACGACATTTTTGATAATTCTCTTTTAACAATGCATGAGAATGGTTTTTTAATTGAAGATGTTAATGGAAAAAAAGATTCTTTAGCGGAGAGTTTTCCTGTTATGGCGATTTTACTGAATGGCTTTATTTGGTTTATTAAAGATGACTATGGCCTCATTGGCAAACCAGTTAGTGGCATTGGCGATTTAAAATTTATATTACCTGCAGGGCCCAAGTTCAATGATGCTTTTTCATTGGATTACAACAATAATAAAATGTGGGTTATGGCAGGTAAATATAGCCCACGACTAGAGCCAAGTTACAGTAACGCCAAGTTTTATAGTATTGAAAATTATAATGTTAAATATTATTCCAGTGTTAATTTAAACGCCTTTGATACCGTTCGTGATTGTGCTGTTTCAGCCACGAGTAAAGATGGAACGCATACCTATATTGGAACATTTGGTTCGGGCTTGTTGGAGTTTATAAATGGTGATTTGACTAATGTTTTGGGTACCGGGCCGCCCGCTAATTTCATGTATAGAAAAGGGGCAAATGTAGATGGTGTGAAAATTACTGGTTTGGCCTATGATAATAAGAATCAGCTTTGGGCTGTTAACTTTTTGTCGAGCAGTACTCCTTTATATTGTAGGCTTATCGATGGCACTTGGCGGAGCTTCTCAATCAATGGATTGCTAGGAACACGTGATGTTACAGGTAAGGTGGTAATTGATAATTATGGTACAAAGTGGATTCGAACTTATGAGGGCAATGGATTGTTAGCATTTAACGAAAATGATATTAATGATCCTTCCGATGATGAGGTGCGTTTGCTGAACGACCAAAAGGGGCAAGGTGCACTCGCAAGTAAAGATGTTCAATGTTTAGCAGTAGACCAAGATGGAGAAGTTTGGATTGGCACAGGCAATGGAGTTTCTGTGATTGGTAGTCCACGTCGTGTGTTCGACCTCGATGCTCCTGATGCCAGAACTCCTTACGTCAGAGAAGGTTCAATTGGAATTCCGCTTTTGCAATATGAAAATGTGACAGCCATAGAAGTGGATGGAGCGAATCGAAAATGGATAGGAACACGCAATGGACTTTGGCTCTTTAATGCCGATGGTTCTAAAGCATTAAAGTATTTTAATATCGAAAATAGTCCGCTTTTTAGCAATAACATCATCGACTTAGAAATACATCAAACTACAGGTGAATTGTATATTGCTACCGATAAAGGTTTAATCGTTTATAAAACCGATGCAGTTGCTGGTGGTGAAGAGTTTGGGGATGTTTATGCATATCCAAATCCTGTTCGTCCGGGATACACGGGAACGATTGCCATAAAGGGACTAATAGCAGACTGTATCGTAAAAATTACAGATGTGGCTGGTAATTTAGTTTACGAAACTACTTCCAATGGAGGAGAAGCAACTTGGGATGGTAATGATTTTAGTGGCCATCGAGCCTCGAGTGGCATATACCTTGTTTTTGCATCCAATAAAGATGGAACGAAACATTATCAAACTAAAATTGCTTTTGTGAATTAAAATGGAATAAAATAGCGCCTTTAATAATAAGCAAAAGCTCAAGATGTTTTATAGTGATCGGATCAAAAAGGAACACTTGAAGTGAGTTTTATGTTTGATTGGTTTAAATCGTCAAAACTCCTAAAACTCTTTTTATTTTTAGTTCTAAAACTCCAAATAAAGCCTCTTTTATTATACCGCCCGACATCTTTGATTGTCCTTCTTTCCGGTCTGTAAATATTATCGATACCTCTTTTATTTTGTAGCCCAAGCACCAAGTTTTAAATTTCATTTCAATTTGAAAAGCATAGCCCTTAAATTTAATGGCATCTAAATTTAATTTCTCAAGTACCTCACGCTTATAGCAGGCAAATCCAGACGTGGTATCTCTGATACTCATACCAGTTATTATTCGAACATACATACTAGCATAATAACTAAGAATTACGCGACTCATGGGCCAATTTACCACGTTTACACCATTCACGTAGCGCGAACCAATAACCATATCTGCTGGTTCGTTATTGGCGGTTTCATATAGTTGTATCAGGTCATCAGGATTATGACTAAAGTCGCAATCCATTTCAAAGATAAACCGATATTCTTTTTGCAGGCACCATTTAAATCCAGCAATATAGGCGGTTCCAAGTCCTTGCTTCCCTGCTCGTTCTAACATATAAAGTTGCGGAAATTCTTCTTGAAGTTTTTTCACAATGGTGCGGGTGCCATCGGGTGAGTTATCGTCAACAATTAAAATATGCAATGGCAAAGCCAACGAAAATACTTTGCGAATCATGCGTTCTACATTTTCTTTTTCGTTGTAGGTAGGTATAATGACGATGGCGTTACTCACGGTGTAAAATTACGGAATACAAATGAAAATTAATGATTAGAAACGAAAATGAAAGACCAGTTGTGGTAAAAAACTTTAAATCCTAAAAAATAATGATATTAAAATAAATTATCCTTTTTGCAGGGTGAATGCGAACGTGGTACCAACGTTTTTGTTGCTGCGTACATTAATAGGTTGGTGATGGGCGTTCATAATATGTTTTACAATGGCGAGCCCTATACCACTTCCTTCTGCGCTATTTCGGCTTTTATCTACCCGATAAAAGCGTTCAAATAACCTAGGGAGATGTTCTTCAGCAATGCCTACTCCATTGTCAGTTATTTCAACTAAGAGTAATTTATCCATATCGAAAAACTTAATCGTTGTAATACCATTTTCCACTCCATATTTTATGCTATTATCGAGTAGGTTAGAAACAACCTGAGCAATCTTTTCTTTGTCGGCTTCTACCATCTTTCTTTCGTTCGTAGTGAATTCGAACTTTATATTTTTCTTCTTTGCCAGCTCATCGCGTGTAAAAGCAATCTCTTTTATTAGGCCAACAATATCGAAATTAGAAAAAATAAGTGGCATCTCACCGGTATCAAGTTTCGACATTACATCTACATCAGCAACGAGTGCGCAAAGCCGATCAATATTTTTTTCTGCCTTTAACAAGAATGAATCTGTGATTGCTCTGTCCTCCAAGCCACCGTTTATTAATGATTGAATATACCCTTGAATATTAAATAATGGAGTTTTTATTTCGTGGGATAAATTGCCTAAGAATTCCTTGCGATAATCGGATATCTTTTGAATCATCTCTATATCTGAAGCCTGCTGCTGAGCCCAATGTGACACATCTTCCTCCATCTGATTAAGGGGGTCATCGCTGATGTTATTACCTAAAGCTTGTTTTAAACTTTTATCAATTTTAAGATTGGAAATGAGCTTGTATACCAAGCGAATGCGACGTGCAATATACATGTCTATTGCAATAAGAGTAAATACAAAGGCGCTTAAAAACGTACAAGCTACAAGTATTAAACATGATTTGACGTCGTGAAACAAGAAAAATGAGAAAGCAAGAACAACAAGAGAAAGTAGAAACGAAACCAATAAGGAAATAATACGTGGTTTCATAGGATTCTTATATTAACTATAATTTATGAAACACTTGAACAGCATTCATATTGGGCTGTGATGCACCTCTCGCGTTTTCAAGTGTAATAAAAAACGCTTCAGAATCGCTGATATGTCCCATCTTCTGAATTTCGGTCATATCTAAAACACCCAAACTAAAAGGTTTTTTAGCAACCATGCCCCATAATTGATATGCCATACCAGATTCCGGCACAGGAAGATTTCCAGGTGAAATACAAATTTCTTTGCTTGTTTGACACCAATAAACTAAAACAAAATTGTCGATACTATCTTTGCCATCGATGCCAATAAATTTATATTTACGTGTAGTATTTCGGTTGAGAAATTCTACTTTGGCCTGTGATAAATCCAGCCCTTCTTTAAGTGTTTTAATCGTGTCGTTTAATGGAAGTAATGACTGAACTTGTAAGTTTAAATTCTGTGTTTTCTTCCAAAAAATCGCAGTTGAAAAGCCCAACAACAAAATTAAAACAAGGGAAATAGTATAAACCCAATTGAATTTATTTCGCTTAAAATCAACCTGAAAAGTTTTGTTACCTGCCTTAATATTTTTCAGCACTTTATCTAAGGCAGCCTGATTAGGCGATTTCTCAAAGCTTTCGGCATAATGCACTAGATCATTTTCAATACGTGCTATTTCTTCATTTAGGTCAGTATTTAAATCAGCAAGAAGTGATATTTCGCGCATCTCTCGTTCATTGAGTGCTCCGCAAACATAAAGTTCTAACTTGCCAGATTCAATTATTTCCTTGGTATTCACTTATAAAATAGACAATAAAGTAGTTAAAAAGACGAGAGCAATTGAAAAGTATTTTCTCAATTCCAATATGGCATTGCGACTTCTAACTTTCACTATTTCCAACGGCAATTTCATCGCCTCAGCAACTTGCATTGCGTTAAGTCCACGTAAGAAAATCAGATCCAGAACATGATGCAATTCAGGATTTAATTTATCGCGCAGATGATCTCTTCCGGTTAAATCGGAAGAAATGGAATTAGACAAAGTTTGATTGGTATTTGAAGATGCTAAATTTTCTTCTGCGGAATCCTTTTTTAAATCGTTAGTACGTTTTCTTTCTTTGGCTAAATTTCGGCAAATATTAAGCATCCAAGTAAAAATTGAGCTTTTGCTCTTATCGAAGTAAGGTGCATTTTTAGCGATACTTAAAAAAGATTCTTGCAGCACTTCTTCTCCACTTTCATCATCTTGTAAAATAGAGAATATAACATTATAAAGCGCTTTAGAATAGTTCTTATATAAAACCTCCAAACCCTTCTCATCACCGTTTTTTAACAGTTCAATAAGATCTACTTCTGTGATATTTATTTTCTTTTTCAAGGTGTTGGGAAGTCTAGCATATTCGAGCGTCAATCAAACAAACTAAAAAGGAAGGTCGTCTTCCGGTGTTACATTAAAATTTCCTACAACAGTTGTTGTTGTGGTGTTGGTTTCATTTTTAGGCGCACTATTTGTCTGATTCACTGCGGCATTATTCATAGTTCCTGCAACTAAACGTTCTACTTTCCATGCTTTAATATCACTATACCATTTGCCTTGATATTCTCTAGAATCTACATCAAAGAAAACCTTTACTTCTTCGCCTGGCTGAAAATCCTGAGTTTGAGGTATAAGATCACCCCATGTTGTAAAGCAAACTTTTTTCGGGTACTTGTCGTTAGAGGTTTCTATTACGAAACCGCTTTTTTGCCAAGTGCCGTTTTTGCCCTCTCCAGTTTGTGTTGGCAGATGTAGTGATAATTTTCCTGAGATATCCATTGAGATAAAATAATTTATAGTATGCAAAAGTATTCCGTTCGTGCTAAAACACCAAACTCAATTGTAAATTTCGGTTATACATTGCGTTTCCATTTCCCAGTAAGGGATAGAAGGGGATTTCTAACCTGTTATTGATGTTTATAATGCCGTAGTTAACCTGAAGCTGGAGTCCAACACTCGTGTTAATCTTAAACAAAACGCCGGCTGAAAAAGCAAAATCATATTTTTTCAGATCTAAGTCTACGGGTTGCGGTACCGCCTCCTGTGTTTTGTAGGCGTCTTTACGTAGTATTATCGAAGGCAAAATGCCTGAAAATGGAATTATTTTTGAGGTTTTCTTTGTTGAATAATTTAATAATATGGGCAAATCAAGATAAAATAAGGACAATCGTTGCAACGATGAGGCTTGTGAAAAATGGAAATTGGCTCCTTTTAAAATGCCATTCATCTCCAGTTGAAATGTGACTTTTTTATTGAGAATATAATTACCGTAAAGGCCAACTACCATAGCTGGACGAGCACTTTTGTTGTTCAGTTCTGTCGACTGTAGGTTGCTTAAAGAAAATCCGGCTTTAACACCGAGATGGATTTTTGGGTTCTCATCAAATTCTTTTCCACTTACATTATTGTTTTGAGCCATTACAAATCTTGAACATAAAATCAAAAACAGCATTATCTGAAACTTTATGATGCTGCTCGAAATAAAGCGTTTTGAAAATTGTCTTTCAACCATAAGGGTAGTAACGTGCGTTGTTTCTATTTATTTTTTTTGCTCAGCAAACATAAATTCGAGTGTAATCTTAAATTTGCTTTCCTTTCATCGCATGAGCTATAGCTAAATCCATAACTCGTTCGGCAAAAGGAGCAGTAAATGTATTTAATTCTTCGTTGTGTTTTAGAATCAGGTTTTTATCTTTGCTTACCAACGTTGAACGCAAGGCTTCCACTTTTTCTAAGGTACCCGTAATTTCAATTTCACTGAGCATTGATTTATTTTTCTCTAAAAACTTTTCAGTGAGATATATAAGCTGATTTGACTCTGTTTGCGCCTCCATTATCATTCTAATTTCAATATCTTGTTGCGCATTTGCAAGTGAATCAAGAAGCATTTTTTCTACCTCGGCATCGGTGAGGCCATATTGGGGCTTTACTTCAATCTGTTGAGCTATTCCACTTCTTAGCTCTTTGGCCGATACCGTCAAGATGCCGTCAGCATTGAGTTGGAAACCAACCTCTACCTTAGGCAAACCAGCCGGCATAGCTGGAACGCCACGTAAATCAAACGTGGCAAGTTTCCTATTTTCTGTTACTAAATCACGTTCTCCTTGGTAAACGTTAATTTTAATATTGCTTTGTCCATCAATAGATGTAGTGTATTGGCGCGCTGCTCGAGTAGGTATTTTACTGTTTCTCGGAATTAATGTATCCATTAAACCACCTAAAGTTTCAATACCCAAACTCAATGGTGTTACATCAAGAAGTAATATATCTGTTCGATTGCCTGCCAAAATATCGGCCTCGATGGCAGCACCTAAGGCAACAACTTCATCTGGATTTAAGGAATCGAAAAGTATTGCACCCTGAAAAAATGCACTTACTTTTTCTTTTACCAATGGCGTTCGCGTACTACCGCCCACCATAACTATATTGCTTATTTCGTGAATTTGCAATCCACTATCTTTCATAGCTAGATTACAGCACGCAATACTTTTCTCAATATATGGGGTAATCAAAGTTTCAAACACCTCGGAGGTAAGATTAAGCACCCAATCATTTTGTATTAATTGCACCGAGGTGGTGAAGGATAGTTGTTTTTTAACTTCTTCAGCTTTTAATCGCAACCATTGACTTAGGCTTTTATCGGCCAATACGATTTCACTGTCTTTATGATTCGTTTCTATCCAATAATTTACAATGGCTTTATCAAAATCATCACCACCTAGGAATGTATCACCATTGGTGCTAAGTACTTCAAAAATTCCATTTTGTAAACTAAGAATCGAAACGTCGAAGGTTCCACCGCCTAGATCATAAACAGCGATATGCTGATGAATGGATTTATCTAAACCCAAGCCATAGGCTAAACTAGCTGCTGTAGGCTCATTTACAATTCGTAAAACATCAAGTCCAGCAAGCTTACCAGCATCGCGAGTGGCTTGGCGTTGGCTATCGTTAAAATAGGCAGGAACGGTAATCACAGCCCGTTTCACTGGTGTTTTAAGATAATGTTCGGCACGTGTCTTGAGCTCTTTTAAAATAAGAGCAGAAATTTCTATGGCAGTATAATATTGGTCATGAATTTTAATCTTAACCAACCCCTCGGTATCTTCATCTAAAATTTTAAATCCGAAATATTGTTGAATGTTTTTAACATCACTAAAGTTCTTTCCAAGTAATCTCTTTACCGAATAAACAGTATGTTGTGGGTCTTCAATAAGATGATTTTTAGCCTCATCGCCAACAATAGTTTCACCACCGTTAAAAAAATGCACAATGGAGGGCACAATGGTATGTCCATCCATATCTATTAATGCGTAGGGCTCTTGATTGTCGTTTACAAACGCCACTAAGCTGTTGGTAGTTCCTAAGTCTATTCCAACAATTATTTCCTCTTTTTGTATGCTGCCTGTGGCAATATTAATCCCTACTTTAGCCATTTTATTTTCGTTGCATTAGCGCCCAAAATTAAGGCGCGCTACTCTCTTTTAATATGAAATGCAAATATAATGCTAATTGGTTGGAAGGCGATTACATGTTATTGTGAGAAATGGAGTTATTTTACTAAAAACCGGAGGGTTTTTCGATTGTTATTGGCTTGGATAAAAACAAAATAAACTCCAGCACTTAAGCGATGTCCATTGAATAAATAACTAGTACCGGCTACTTCATGGCGGGTAAATTCTGTTGTAATTTCTTTTCCGAGCGCATCGAATATTCGTACAATGGCATCTCCATCTATCCCAACGAGTGTAAAACTGCCTAAATTAGGGTTTGGGTACAAAGAGATGTCGGTCTGGCATATTGGCAATTGAATCCCCACAGGGGCAAAAAATACTTCTGTTGAAAACTGATAACAATTTGATGTATTGCCTACACGCACTTTATATGTTCCATGTGCTGTAGGTGTATAACTGGAGTTTGTTGCTCCCGAAATCGGATTCCCATCTTGATACCATTGATAACTTATTGCCATTGCTGATGTTGAAAGCACTGCAGGGCTTTTAATGATTGCTGGAACAGCCAATGTTGGATTTACAAAAACAACGACACTATCATAACCAATACATCCGGTGGCGCTCGTTGATGTAAGCAAATACGTGGATGTATGCGTGGGTTTTACTTTTATTGAAGGTGATGTAGCTATCGCAGTATTATTCACCGACCAAGCTAAGGTAACACCTCCAACACCGTTTAGTGTTATGCTATCGCCAGTGCAAATCGTTTGGTCGGCTCCTGCGTTAACAGCGATGCCATTTATTGTAATTATATTGTTTTTTGTGATGTTAAGTCCACCATTAGCATTACTGATTGCTAAGCTAACGCTATAGGTGCCTGGGGTATTGTATTTTACAATGGGTTGCACTAATATAGAGGAAGCCGGAGTGCCGCCAGGGAAGGTCCATTTGTAATTTAGTCCTGTGGTAGGGCTCGAGGTTGGAACAAAACTGAGGGTATCGTTAGTGCAAACATTATTTCTGCTATTGGAGAAGTTGGCCGTAATGGTGTTATTACAATTAAGCTTAATTGCTTTTGTTTTTTTAATGGCATTGGCACGTTCGCCAGCTACTTCGTTGTTATTCATTAAAGCTTTAACACTAAACCAGTCATCGCTAGTACTATCGATACCCGTAAAAACAAAATAAGTGTTGGTGGTGTTCGCCACAGAATCCATGTATTTTGCACCTAAACGATAAACGGTATAGCTTGTGGCGTTGGCTACGCTTGTCCAACTCATGCGACATGATCCGCTGCAAATCCAATCTAATTTTAACGCCGTAGGAATTGGTGTGACATTAATAAATTGGCTAGTCACCGATTCGCTATTTCCTTGCTTTATTTTTAACCAAAGCTTACCTCCCGACAAAGCTGTTGGAGTGTAGCTATAGAGTCTGTTTTTTCCGTTGATTGTAGACGTTACCGTGGTCCAATTTATATTATCTGTGCTAGTTTGAACGGAAATAGGATTGTTCGTGTTCCATGAATCCCAGCGGATGGTTTCCACCACTCCAGGTGTCCAGCGGTCGTTGCCTAATGGATAAACCAATTGAATACTGTCATAGATGAAATCGTAAATTACATAATAGTGTTGTGGACCAAAAGGTACCTGAAACCCTTTTACGGTAATAAAAAGTTTTCCAGCGTCCGGGGTATCTATGGTTACTTGCTCCATATTATTTAAGCTATCTATTTTTTGTGTGGCTGCAGCTCCAAGGGTTGTAGCGTTGGCTGCGGGGTTCAAAACCCAAGGGTAATAAGCTTTTCCAAGCATATCATACACGGTCATATTTAAATCGTTTACTATTGCTTTTGACGCACCACTAGAGGCTTCCACATCAGCATAATACATCATAATTTTAATTTTTTTTACATTAGCGGGAATGGTGATAAAGGTTCGAAGGCTATCGCCATTGCTTACGCTATATTCATTATACGATTTGTCTTCAATTACGCGTAGCGCTTTTAGAGCATTTACCCTTCCATATCCATATTTATAATCGGGTCCAGGATTTCCAATATCATCGGCAGTATTTAATAGAATTCCTTTCATTAATGCACCTGTAGGATCTTCGCCATTATTATTGGCACGATAGGCTTGGTATAGTTGGGCTAAAACACCGCTAATTGCCGGGCAAGCCATACTTGTTCCCGTTAAATTAGCATAACTATTGGTGCTAACAGTGGAATAAACATTGGTTCCAACCGAGCTGATATCTGGTTTAATCCGTCCGTCGCTTGCTGGACCTCGGCTGCTGCTTGCATCAACGGAGTCGGTATATAATAAATTGGCAACAGCGATTACATTTTTCCCAACTTTCATACCTCCAGTAATATTGCCCCACCCTGCAATATTTGCTCCTTTATAGCTGCAATTTGAGGTGCCAGAGTTTCCAGCAGAAAACACACTTATCGCGGCTGGATAATCGCGCATCATTGCATCAATAGAATTTGCGTCATTACTATACCCTTGATTGCACGATTGACCATACGAAAGTGACGTGATTCGAATTTTGTAGGTATTGTAATGTGCCGGTAAGTTGTCGATATTGGCATAGGGCATATAAACATATAGTGAGCATCCAGGGGCCATTCCTTTTGTTTTAGGATTGAGATTTCCTGCGCCAGCTAAAATGCCGGATACATGATCACCATGATCGCCATTATTGGTGGTTCCTACCCAAGTTTGATCAAAACGTCCGGTATAATCTATATGAGGGCCTAATACGCCGTCGTCGCCAAGGGCCACATTAACACCACTTCCATCGTAATGGATTCCGTTTCTGCCAGAAAGATTATTGTCGATAGCATAACTTCTGTGGTTCGTACGTTCGATTTCATTTTCAGGAACTGCTGGTGCTCTTTCTGGATCGATATAGGATACAAAACTTAAAGTGGAAAGCTGCTGCAATGATGATGTTTTAACTCTTATTTGAAAATGATGCATTGCCACACTCTCGCTTATTATTTCATATTTGCTTTTCAGTAAGGCTGCTTTTACATCATTATGCAACAAATCGGAATAATACGTAATAACAAGATCAATTTGGTGGTTTGGCTTAAGTGCCCATGATGGCAATTCTGCGCTAGTTAACATCGGGTTCAATTTATTTTCAGGTGCAATGCAAGCAACACTTCTGATAGTTGAGGAGTTAAGATGTTTCCGCGTTTCTGCTGATAAGGCGCAAATGTAGGTTTGGTTTGGAATGTAAGAGAGGAAACGAATGCCAATAGTCTCTAGTTCTTTCTTCTCTGCGTCGCTGGGGAGCGCATAAAACTGCAAATAAAGGTGCATTACATTTTGGAATGTTTCTTGTTTAACTTTCCTGCAAGAAAGCTTCAAAATGCCTTTGTTTTCTGGAATTTCAAGGCTTCTATTATTCAATAAAAGGGTGTAGTTCTGTTGAGCATTAGATAAATTAATACCCAAGGACAATAGGATTAGAAATGCTAATAGTATATTTTTCATTTTAATGAATTCCGTCAACGAAAGGGGTTCTTTAATATTTTTGAGTTAAAGCAAAGTTACGATTTATTGTTTCAATTGTTACCCTAAATTAGAGGTATTATGAAGCAATTACAAAAGCGAGTTAAAAAATTGATAAGAAATTAATGTACATCAAGAATATTAGATAAGTCCGAATTATAAGTATATAAGTAATATTCAAGTTTGAAAGGCAACACTTAACTATTACAATGAAAAGTTCGTGCTTATACATAACTTGCATACATAAATTACCAAATATCATGCGTAAACTAATACTTGTGGCCCTGGTTTTAATTCATTATTTCAGTTCAGCTCAAACTCCGGTTGATACTTTTTTACCTCGAGGCATAGGTGGTGGTGGCGCGCTTTTTTTTCCTACTATAAATCCAGCGAATGATAATGAATTTTATGTGAGTTGTGATATGAGTGAGCTTTTTCACACCCGTGATTTTGGAAAATCATATTCTCAAATTCATCATAAAAGCTTACAAGTTTTCAATACATCAACTTATGAATTTACGAATAATCCACTTATCGCCTACAGCAATTTTAACGATGGCAATAGCGGATATCCGGTAAAAACAACCGATGGTGGTAAAACTTGGACAATGTTACCAGGACATAGCACAGGATATGGTCAGGCATACAAATTAGTGGCGAACTACGCAAATCCGAATCAGATTATAATAGGCTATTATGGTGATATTTACATTAGTAATAACGGAGGAAGTACTTTAACTTTAGTGCGGCATACAGTAAATACCGGAGCAGGCGTAATTCTAGCAGGTGTTTTTTTTGATGGAAACAATATCGCCATTGGCACCAATGAAGGTGTGTTCACCTCCAACAATGGAGGTAATACGTTCTCGTTAATGACTACAACGGGCATTACTCCAGGCCAAGTAATTTGGAGTTTTAAAGGGGCTAAAAACGGAACAACAACGCGTTACACGTGTATCGCTTCTTTGGGATCATCAACGTATAACGGAATAATGCCATATGATAATTATCAATTTGCTAAAGCTGTTTATACTATGGATAACATCAGCGGAACGTGGGTTGCCAAGGCAAGTGGTATAAATTTCACGAACGATTTTGTTATGTATGTCGGCATGGCAGACAATGATGTGAACACTATTTATCTTGGAGGAAAAGACAATGCTACTTTTGGCCCCTTAGTTTATAAGTCAATGGATGGAGGTGCTTCATGGACTAAAGTATTTAAGACATCAAACAACCAAAATATCACTACCGGATGGAGCGGTATTGGTGGCGATAAGGCATGGAGCTGGGGTGAGGCCTGTTTTGGGATTACGGTAGCGCCAAATAATGCTCAAAAAGTAATTTTTTCGGATTTTAGTTTTGTACATGTGAGTAGCGATGGTGGTGCAAATTGGAAACAGGCCTATGTAAGCGCTTTAGATGAAAATCCGGCGAATGCGAATACTCCTACCCAAAAAGCCTATCATAGTATTGGTTTGGAGAATACTACTGCTTGGCAAATGCTATGGATGGATAGCAATAATGTTTTTGCTGGATTTAGCGACATAGGAGCAATTCGTAGTAAAGACGGCGGAAAAACATGGGGTTTTCAATACTCTGGCTTCAGCGTTAACTCGGCCTATCGTTTTGCAAGGGTTGGAAATAACCTATACCTTGGTACATCTAATATTCATGATATTTATCAAAGCACTCGCTTAAAGGATGCGCAGTTGGATGCTGCCGATGCCAACGGAAAAATTCTTTTTAGCACAGACAAAGGTGACACTTGGACATTACTGCATAGTTTTGGTCATCCAGTTTATTGGGTCGCCTCTGACCCGAATAATGCCAATAGAATGTACGCAAGCGTAATACACTATGGTGGAGGTGGTGTGGGTTCGCAAGGTGGTATCTGGATGACTTCAAATCTCAGTAGTGGTGCCACAAGCACCTGGACGAAGCTAAGCAATCCACCGCGCACAGAAGGACATCCATCTTCAATAATTGTTTTGAATGATGGGAAGGTTTTGTCCACGTTCAGTGGCCGATATGGCACTAACTTTACTGCAAGTAGTGGCGTATTTTTATTTGATCCAGTATCTTCAACGTGGGCAGATAAAAGCGATGTTAATATGCAATACTGGACAAAAGATATCGTGATAGACCCTACAGATGTAACTCAAAACACCTGGTATGTAGGTGTTTTTAGTGGGTGGGGTGGCAGTGCTAATGGCAAAGGAGGCCTTTATCGAACCAACAATCGTGGCGTTTCTTGGTCGAAGATTTCAGGAACGCAATTTGACCGCGTTACCTCCGTAACTTTTAATCCGAATAATCTAAAGCAAGTATACGTAACTACCGAAACACAAGGCTTGTGGATGACTCAAGACATTTCATTGATAAATCCGATATTCACGCTCGTCGATGCATATCCATTTCGACAACCGGAACGGGTATTTTATAATCCATATAAAGATAGCGAAATGTGGGTGACTAGCTTTGGTAACGGAATTAAAGTTGGTGCTTCGAAGTCCGTTACTTCTAATGCAATTCAATCCAATAATAATGTTGTTTGCCAACCATTAGTTTATCCCAATCCAGCACATGAAAAGTTAATTTTAGAAATTGGTGATAACTTGAATAAAATTTTGAACTACGCAATTTCGAATTCACTTGGAAAAGTGATTCTGCAAGGATCAATAAAATCAATAAAAACAACACTTGACATTTCAAACCTATCACCCGGAATATATTTTATCCAAATAGATGAATTTAATTCGAAGCTAATTGTGAATTGATGCGCTACAATAAAAATTGATTAAAGTGTCTATTGGTTTAACTGAGAAATATTTTTATTTAAGGTAACTCTTTGATGCCTGGTTTTTTGGAAATGAAATTTCCGTTACCTTTACCACAACAAATGAACTCCCAACCTATAGGTATTTTTGATTCCGGAATCGGTGGTCTTACTGTGGCGAAAGCCATTTCAACTTCATTGCCCAATGAGACACTTATTTATTTTGGAGATACCGCCCATATGCCTTATGGTGATAAATCAAATGATTCTATTCGTTATTATTCAGAGCAGATTACGAATTATCTCTATCAAAACGAACATTGTAAATGCATTGTAATTGCTTGCAATACCGCATCTGCTGCAGCATACGAATACTTGCGCGACGCATTTAAAAACGTTATTCCCGTAATTAACGTGATCGACCCAATTATAGAAGAAGTTATCGCCGAAGATGATATTCGCCGCGTGGGTATTATTGCCACAAAAACCACCATTAATTCAGGAATTTATCAGGAAAAATTGCAACGTCGTAAATCTACTTTAGATTTTACTGCACTTGCCACACCGCTCTTGGCACCTATGATAGAAGAGGGGTTTTATAATGATAAAATTAGTCATGAGATAATTTATAGTTACCTCAAACAGCCAGAGTTACAAAACATCGATGCCCTGATTTTAGGATGCACGCATTATCCGTTAATAAAAGCGGAGATAATGGATTATTACCATCACAAAATCAAAGTAATTGACTCTACAACAATTGTTGCAAACAAGGTAAAAAAAATATTGGAAATCGAAGGATTATTGAATGATAAACGGGAGAAAGCTGACAAGTTTTATGTAAGTGATTATACCGATTCATTTGAAAAAACTACCGCCGTTTTTTTCGGAAGTAAAATCCATCTTGAATTAAAAAATATCTGGCAGTCGAAATAGGTATTCTAAGCAAAGGTTTATCTTTTTTTACGACTATTCCTTCAAAAATCTCTCTGTTATAAATCCTTTTTTAGTTTCTATTTGTAAGCTGTAAATTCCATTCGAAAAGTTACTTATATCAAAGGTTTGAAGTCCTGATGCCATAATTGTTTCGGCCATTACTTGCCCTAAATTATTTAATATTTTTATGATATAAGTATCATTCATCTCACGTTTCACCTCTAAAGTTATTTTATCATGGGTTGGATTTGGATAAAGTTTTATTTTACCCGATTGTAATATCGTATTCATACCGCTTAACTTGGTTACGGAAACGATATAGTTTTTGGTGTTCATCGCATTTTGCGATTTTACTAAATAGCTCACTGGAAAATTAAAATCGTTTGGCGATACTGAACTTATTTGTGGCACCGCACCTACAGAAACTTGTGAAGAATCAGATACCGTAAAGCTGGCAATAAGGTTGTTTAGGTTAGTGCTAACGGGCACGGTAAGTGCTACGGTACCTCCATTAAACGAAGGCGTAATTACACCGACAACATTGGGATTATTAAATTTATAGCTAAGTAAATCGCAAAGTGAATTTGGCGAAACATGTACAATTATTTTATATAGTTCTGTATGAATTCCATCTTGTGCTTTAACTGTGAAAATCAAAGTGTCGGTGAAGTTATTAAACGTAATTCCACTACTTTGTAGGTTGCTATTAACATAGGCTTTAGCGCTATCGCTAAGAGTAAATTGGGATGCTAAATTAGTGATGTTTGTACCAAATGGAACGGTGATATTAACAAGACCACCATAGGTAGTATTGCTGATTGTACCTAAAGCAACAGGGTTTAAAATTTGATAGCTTAATAACTTTGCTTCGATACTAGGCGCCACACTTATTGTTATATAATAAAATTTAGAATAGCTTGTATCTTGGGCAATAATTTTATAAACTAAAGTTGATGTAAAATCATTATTTGTAATCCCACTGTTTTGTTGGATATTATTTATATATGCTTTGGCGCTATCACTTAAAGTAAAGATGGATTTTAAATTTGAGAGGTTAGATCCAAATGGCAAAACCACACTAATATTTCCTCCTGTTGGTGTTGGTAAAATAATGCCTGTGGCGGATGGTAATTGTATTGCAAATGCAAGTAAATCGCACGATTTGCTTCTGCCTAAATCTAAAGTAATAAGATAGTTTTTTGAATAATTGGTGTCTTGTGCTACTACTTTAAAATTAATGATGTTGGTGTAATTGTTATTTGAAGAAGCGCTATTTTGTTTAATGTTATTAACGAACGCGTTGGCACTATCACTCAAATTGAAAATTGCAATTAAGCTCGATAAATTTGTTCCGAATGGCACTGTTAATGCAACGGTACCGCCATTTGTAGTTTGTGTTATTATACCCGATACAGCAGGTACAACAATACCGAAGGAAAGCAAATTGCAGGCTGTATTTTTATTAAACACAACAGTTACAAAATAGGTTTTGGAGATGCTATTATCGGATGACTTTATAATATAATTTAATGTTGAAACGAAATTATTTGTATTAATTCCACTTGTTTGTGCAAAGGCATTTACATAGGCTGTTGCGCTATCGCTTAGGCTAAATGTAGCAATCAAAGAGTCTATTTTTGTGCCATACGGAACATAACAAGTAATACTTCCCCCAGTGGAATTATATTGGATTGTATCTTTCGTGCTAATGCCAAGAAATGTGTATGATTTAATACCAAGAAAAAACTGTGTTGAATCTGTCGCAGCGTCATTTAAATTGCCAGCAATATCTGTCATACTATTGGCAATAACACTAACACCAACATTTCCATTATTGATGGGTGTGATTTTAGCTGCATAGGTAATTGCATCGAGTTGCACGAAGTTAGATACTGTGGCGTTGCTTACCACAATATCTGATGCGTCGAAACCATTAACATATTCCGAGCATATGAATTTGGCTGTGAAACTATTATAGTTAATAGGCTTTGGTAATGATATACTTACCAAAGGCTTGCTTTTATCGATGAGAACTGCATAGTCTTCACTTTGTCCGTAGCTTAGGCTTCCACACGAGGAGTTTACGATACTGTAATCGCTTACAATACGCAAGCGTAAAAACTTATTAAGCTGCGGCGGATTTGATAATATTGTAATTGAACAGGACCGTCTTCCTAAACCGGATGTAATGGTTCCTACCAATTCATTGGCATCAGTGAACACTCCATTGTTATTGTAATCTATATATATTTTAGCATTTTCATTATAACTATTGCCATTGGTTACCCAGGCGGTATAGGTGCCACCAGCCTTTAAAATTGTATTGGATGAACAGCTGAAGTCTTCATAGCTGACATTGCCTGTGCCGGAACCTGAATTGATTGAATTTAATTCAAAACGATAAATTCCTATGGTATATCCGCCAAGTAAATTTGTTGTTGTTGTGCACCCAGGAGCAATATTTAATGCAGCATAATTATAGTTCACTGTTTTTGTGTTGCTTCCTTTGGAGTTTGATACCGTTAATGAAATAAAGTAAATTCCAGATAAATAAAAACGAATCTCAGGTTTTGCAGAAAAGGAATCTGTACCATTCATAAAAGTCCATCCAGTGTTCGGAAGAATCTGCCATTTGCGCGACGTCGGACCATACGTTGAATTATCGACAGCGATAAATGTATTAGCACAGTTTTGTGATGAAGATGAGTTTATTGCAAAGTCAGCAATAGGTGCAACGCTACTACTTCTGTATAGGTCAGTTTGCCATATTCCGCGTCCGTAAGTAGCAATATGCAAGCGGCTTTTGGAGGTTCCATCACTCATTATTTCCATATCCGAAATAGGGGCCACGGTTGGAAGCCCCTGTGAATATGAAATCCAATTGGTTGCAAACCGATTCCGATAATAAACACCAAAGGCGGTGCAAGCATACATACTCGAATCCACTGCTTTCTGATTTAAAAGGAACTTAACGATGGAACTTGCAGGTAAATTTTTATTCAAACTAACCCATGTTAAACCTTTGTCATTGCTCCTTAATAATCGCGATTGGTTGGTTACAGCATAGATAATGGTCGAGTCATAGTCGTATGTTTCTAGTTGTTTTATTTGTTCGCCACTGGCAAATGGAAAGGTGGTGATTTTAGTAAAAGTAGGTGTTGTTGCATTTATATTGTCGCTTCGATATAGCAATTGTGAGTTAAAGGCAGCATATAATGTTCCAGATGAAAGTTTTGAATAAGCAATAGCTTTTGGTCCAGTTGCCCCTGTGATGTTACTCACTTGTGCCCAGCTTACATTGGTGCTTGGGTTGGCTCTTAAATTTGTGGTTCGAAAAACGTTGGTGGTGGCCTCAAACATTACATTGCTATCATTGGGATGGATGGCATATAAACCTCCTTGTCCATTAATATTATCGGTTACATGCGAAATAATATTTCTTTTTAATCCCCCAGTTTCATATAAAATACTACTATCAAAGGCGTCGAATACAAAATCTCCACCCCAATCTCCACCACGCACAGTAGAAAACTTTTTATCTGTGCCAACATCCAATCCATTGTCTTGCAATCCTCCAATTACATAATCGTTATACAAACCGCTACTTCCTAATTTATAGAATTCAGAGGCACTTAAGCCATCTTCTAAGGTAGTCCAAGTGTTCCCACCATCATTGGTTCGATCTAAACCGCCATCGTGATAAACGAATAATTTATTAGGGTTAAATGGAGAAAAAAGAAATCCATGCTTATCGGCATGAACACCATACCCCCAGTTTGATTTAAGTACATATGTTGAACCTTGATCTGTAGATTTCCAAATATTGATGGCTGCTACAAAGAGTGTATTGGCATTGTTAGGGTCAACGGTGATAGCTAAATTATATGATCCTTGGCCATTCATACTTGCGCCAGTCCACGAATACCCTAAAATATTTGGAGTGTCTACTTGTAACGCAAAGGTGCCGCCGTTGTCGGTAGATTTATATACGCCACCAAACGGACTTGTACCGCCATTTTTCCAAACCACGCAATATATTCTTGAGGTGTCGGATGGGCAAACAGCAAACTTTATTCCGGCACAGGTGATGCTGCTATTAATATTGGTTTGCGACCATGTTTCACCATTATCGAAGGAACGATAGAAAAAGGCATCGGTTGCAGCGTAAACAATAGTGTTGCTTTGAGGGCGATAGTTGAGGTCGCGGTAACTTGAATTTACCGTCGTTTTTAACACCCAAGTACTTCCAGAATTTGTGCTTTTATAAATTCCATCTCTACACGCGGCAAGAAGTGTGGCTGTGTCGTTTGGGGCGAAACGGATATAAGAAACTAATTTATTCCCAATTCCGGAATTATATTGAAACCAACTTTCACCCCCATCAAGGCTTTTCCAAACACCAAAGCCAGCGCTATTATAATTGGCATCGCCCGTACCCAAATACATAATGCTTGGCTTTAGCGGATTTATGGCTAAGGAAGCACACGAAGTTTGAGGTAAAAAATCCGAAAGTGGCTTCCATGTTGTGCCTTCATTCGAAGATTTAAAAACACCCCCAGAAGCGCTTATTGCATAAATAATTGTGCTATCTGTAGGATGGTAAACGAGTTGTGAAACCCTTCCCATGCCAGTGGTTTGAACGCTTGGGTTGGCTGGAAATTTAACCGGCCCTACCTGCGTGAACGTAGCGGTTTGTGCATAAATCACTACTACAAAAAGGAGTGCCGTTATTATGGAGTATAGTCGCTTCATCGGGTAAGTGTGTCAGTTTGTGATTTCTTCCATGCTGCCAAAATTTCTTCTGGTGTCATTAGGGTTCCATCCGATTTGATAAAGTTTTTATTGCGTTGTTTCCAATTCAGAAACTGTTTGTATTCATAAACATAAGCTATAGTACGATGGGCTTCAGCTTCGCGTTCTTTTTCCGATTTCGTTTTTCCATAAATATCTTGACCCTCACCGTCATCTTCTGTTGGTTTTTCGCGATGCTCCCAATACTTTTCAAAGGCAGTTACAGTTGCATCATAGTTTACTCCGGGGCTGTCCATCATGGCTATCCAGTAGGGAAAACGAGCCAATGAATCGTTTTTAAGCTTTTCTTGCACACGAACATGGCTTTGACCCTTGCAAGAATCTAATAAAAACAAGGAATAAGCGACTACAGATAAACGAAATATCCAAGCGGTAAAGAAGCGCATACCCTGCGAATGTAGGGAATAAATTTGATCAGATTCTTTTGATTTCATTCATAAAGGGGATCGTATTTTTTTATTTCAACTATTTTTTTGGAAATTTTATAACAACTTGTAATTTTGTATTGTCATATTAACGACATCTGCTATGGCAACTAAAAAACCAACAAAAAAGTCAGCACCAAAAGAAAAAAAAGTAGCACCAAAGAAAGCGGCATCAAAAAATCCTACTTCAAAGAAAACGGAAGTTAAAAAGGCTGCAGCAAAAAAGGTGGTTAAAAAAGTAGCACCAAAGAAAGTGGCTAAAAAACTTGTTGTAAAAAAAGCAGCAACAAAAAAGGCCGTAGTAAAGAAAACGGCATTAAAAAAATTATCGAAGAAAGCCGTTTCTAAAAAAACAGCATCGAAAAATGTTACCGCAAAAAAAGGGGTATCTAAAAGAGAGGTGACAAAAAAAGTTGCTGCTACAAAGCGAATAAAATCTGAGGTTGTGGCAAGGCCTTCTACAAAGGGGACTCCTATAAATGTAAATTCTAAATCTAAATCCAAAGTTGCTCAGGTAGCAAAAAAGAAAGTGATTAAAAAGGTTGCACCTAAGAAAGCAATCAAGAATAATACCACAAATAGTATTGAAATCAAGGAAGTGGAAACGCTTACGCCTGCTGATATGCTCGAGGGCTCAAAAATGATGGAATCCGCCGGTAAGTTGGGGGTTAAAAATATTGAAATATCAGGTCATCATATTGAGGATTTGTTTGGAGGCGATGATGATCACAACTTTTAGATGAAAAAAAATTGTAAAGCTGCCTGGATTCTTTCTAGGCAGCTTTTTTTTGTCATTTTTTTAAACATCAAGTAGTTTAGATGTTTATTTTAATAAATATTTATTAATCTATTTTCCTGCTTCGCTTTAGGTACCTTTGCAAATAGTTTGTGATGCAAACTAATTCAGCATGGCCCTAATTAAAACCGAAAACAATGCAATGCCACTTGGCAGGCATTTAGCAATTCTTACAAAGATGTACTATGGTGCGTTAAGTAAAAGACTGGAACATCTTGAAATCGAAAAACATTATTCTGTACTCGTATTTATCGAAAATCACAAAGACTCATGCACACAGCAAGATTTGTGTGATGCATTGAAAATTGACAAAACATCCATGGTTAGTGTCATTGATTATCTCGAAAGAAAGAACTTTATTAAACGAATTGTTAACTCAGAAGATAGAAGAGCGTATCTGCTTAAACTCACTGCCAAGGCAATAAAGTTAATGCCGGAAGTGAATCGTGAGATAGCAGCTATGAATAAAGTGGCGCTTAAAGGTTTAAGCAAAGTACAGGCCGATGCATTTAAAAATGCACTTTGCCAAATCTCAGCTAATCTAAATGCGCAGCCAACATCGTCGGTGGTTATTAAGTATAAAAAAATAAAAAGAAGTTAAAATGAAAGTTGTAAAATTATTTATTGTCATCCTAATTGTTATTGGTGTATTGGCCGCCATTAAAGTTTTTTATCTCACACCAAACGATTCCGGATCATCATTAATGGTAGGAGGTAAAGCAGCCGGTGGTCCGATAGCACCAGTCACTGTTTTTGTTGCAAAAAGCGCAATTTTAAACAATACGGTATATGCCACGGGCACCATACTTCCAAACGAAGAAGTGACGCTAATGCCAGAGATTTCCGGAAAAATCATTTCTCTATACATTGCCGAAGGTGCAGTGGTAAATAAAGGTGCATTACTTGTGAAAATTAACGATGCCGATTTTCAAGCGCAACTGAAAAAATTGCAGTTACAGAAAAAGCTGATTGAGGAAAAAAACACACGCCTAAGTCAATTATTAACCATACATGGTATTAGCCAAGAAGAATATGATATCGCTGTTAATAATCTAAATACAATTAATGCAGATATCGAATTCACAATGGCACAAATTGCCAAAACAGAAATTCGAGCTCCGTTTAATGGTGTCCTTGGATTGCGTAACGTAAGTGAAGGTAGCTTTGTAAATCCATCCGTGGCAATATCAACTATTCAGCAAGTGAATCCAGTTAAAATCGATTTTTCTGTACCTGAAAAATATGCCGGGGTATTGCACAAAGATGATATAATAACCTTTAGTGTGGATGGCAGTAATGAAAAGCGTAAAGCACGTATTTATGCGATACAACCGAACATAGATGAGATTACTCGGACAATTCCATTGCGTGCATTAGCTGAGAATAGCCGTGCCGATTTATTCCCTGGGGCATTTACGAAAGTGGAGTTGCCATTGCGTAAAATTGATAATGCAATAATGATTCCAACAGAAGCTATCATTCCAATATTAAAAGGTAAAAAAGTCTTTATTTGTAAGGAAGGTAAAGCAATGGAGGTGATTGTTGAAACAGGAATTCGTACTGATGCACAAGTTCAAATAACAAATGGAATAGCTGATGGCGATTCTGTAATTACTACCGGTATAATGCAGTTAAAAGCGGGTATGCTTGTGAAGGTATCGAATTCTAAGAATTAATAACAGCAACTGAAAAATGAGTTTATCATCAACAAGTATTAAAAGGCCAGTTCTTGCTATCGTAATGTCCATTGTGATTGTTACCTTTGGACTAATTGGATTTAAGTTCTTAGGGGTAAGGGAGTTTCCCTCTATCGATCCTCCAATAATAACAGTTCGAACAAGTTATACAGGCGCTGCCGCAGAGGTTATTGAGTCGCAAATTACGGAACCACTCGAGAAGGGATTAAATGGAATTGAAGGTATTCGTTCGATATCTTCATCAAGCAGTCAAGGTAACAGCCAAATTACAGTCGAGTTTAACTTGGACGCAAATTTAGAGTCGGCAGCGAATGATGTTCGAGATAAGGTGTCACAAACTGTAAGACAACTGCCTCAAGATATTGACGCAATGCCAACAGTTACAAAGTCGGATGCGAACTCTGATGCCATTTTATCGATTACGCTTCAATCTGATACTAAAAATCAATTGCAAGTAAGTGACTATGCCGAGAATGTTATCGCAGAGCGGCTACAAACAATTCCAGGAGTAAGTACAGTTCAAATATGGGGTCAAAAGAAATATGCCATGCGCATTTGGATGGATCCATCTAAATTGGCCTCCTATAAACTCACGCCGCTTGATGTTAAACAAGCACTCGATCGAGAAAATGTGGAACTTCCTTCAGGTAAAATTGCTGGGAATACTACCGAGCTGACGGTAAAAACAATGGGTAAGTTTATCGATGAGGAAAGTTTTAATAATATGATTATTAAAGCCACCGGAGATAACGTAGTGCGTTTAAAAAATATTGGTTATGCCGCCCTGGGCCCTGAGAATGAAGAGACAATTTTAAAATTATCTGGTGTACCAATGATTGGCTTAGCTATTACTCCGCAACCGGGTGCCAACTACCTTGATATTGCGGAGGAATTTTATAAGCGGGTTGAAGGAATTAAAAAGGATCTTCCAAAAGATTATGTGCTGAATATGGCACTCGACAACACACGTTTTGTGAAGCTTTCGGTAGATGAAGTAAGAGATACGTTAATCATCGCGGTGATTCTCGTAATCTTGATTATATTCTTGTTTTTTCGCGATTGGCTCGTCGCCTTTCGTCCTCTTATCGACATTCCGGTTTCTTTGATCGGTGCTTTTTTTATTATGTATGTGATGGGTTATTCCATCAATGTTCTTACTCTATTAGCTATTGTTCTCGCTACAGGCTTGGTTGTTGATGATGGTATTGTGGTAACAGAAAATATATTTAAAAAGATTGAAGCTGGAATGAAGCCTGTTGATGCCGCCATAAAAGGATCAAATGAAATTTTCTTCGCTGTAATATCAACTTCGGTAACTCTAGCTGCAGTTTTTCTTCCTGTTATTTTTTTACAAGGATTTGTAGGTCGACTTTTTCGAGAGTTCGGTGTTGTGCTTGCCGGTGCTGTGCTAATTTCGGCTTTTGTGTCTCTTTCTTTAACACCGATGTTGAATGCTTACCTTGTAAGAAAAGATCCACATAAGAAATCGAAGTTTTATCTCCGAACCGAACCGTTCTTTGAAGGAATGACCAACCGTTACAGTCAATCTCTGGCTGGTTTTCTTTCCGTGCGATGGTGGTCTTTTATAATTATTTTCGGTTCTATCGCAGTCATATTTTTTGTAGGTAAACTTATCCCATCAGAGCTTTCACCACTTGAAGATAGAAGTTGGATGCGACTTTCTATAACAGCTCCAGAGGGGTCTTCGTTCGAATACACAGATAAGTTTATGGATAAGCTCGCAAAGTTTGTTGGCGATTCTATTCCAGAAAAGAGCGTTTGCTTAACTGTTACAGCGCCAGGATTTGCCGGCTCTGGGGCCGTAAATACAGGATTTGTTCGCTTGGCGTTAACCGATCCAGAGCAGCGCAAAAGAAGTCAGCAAGATATTGCAACGTATGTAACTAAAATCACAAAAAAGTTTCCAGAGGCGAAGACGTTTGTCATTCAACAACAAACAATTTCTTCTAGTGGTGGCGGAGCTGGAGCCGGATTACCTGTGCAATTTGTATTACAAGCTCCAAACTTTGAAAGGCTAAAGGAGGTGCTTCCAAAATTCCTCGATGAGGCCTATAAAAGTCCAGTTTTTGCAGCCGTCGACTGTAATCTGAAATTTAATAAACCAGAGTTAAACCTAGTCATGGATCGTGATAAAGTGAGAAACCTCGGCTTGTCGGCTTCAGATATCGGACAAACGCTGCAATTAGCACTGAGTGGACAACGTTTCAATTACTTTACTATGAATGGTAAGCAATATCAAGTAATTGGTCAGGTTACCCGAGAAAATAGAGATGAGCCTCTCGACTTAAAATCAATTTATGTGAAGAACAATAAAGGTGCTTTAGTACAACTCGATAATGTGATGACATTGGAAGAACAAAGTAACCCACCACAACTTTATCATTACAATAGATATAAGTCGGCTACCGTACAAGCAGCTTTGGCACCCGGAAAAACCGTTGGTGACGGAATTGATGAGATGGAAAAAATATCAAAGCGTGTATTGGACGAATCTTTTTCAACCTCTTTAACAGGGGCTTCGCGTGATTTCAGTGAGAGTTCATCGAATATTTTATTTGCATTCTTGTTTGCTCTTTTGCTTATTTATTTAATTCTTGCAGCGCAGTTCGAGAGTTTTATCGATCCGTTTATTATAATGATAACCGTGCCTTTGGCCATGTCTGGGGCGGTTTTATCATTGTGGTATTTCAATCAAACGTTAAATATTTTTAGTGAAATCGGTATTATTATGCTTGTAGGTTTGGTAACCAAAAACGGAATTTTAATCGTCGAATTCGCGAATCAATTACGCGAACGTGGTTTATCAAAGATGGAAGCTATTCAACAAGCTGCTGCATCTCGATTGCGACCGATTTTAATGACAAGTTTGGCCACAGCCTTAGGAGCATTGCCTATTGCTTTGGCTTTGGGTGCAGGTGCAAAGAGCAGAATGGGTATGGGTATTGTCGTTATCGGTGGGCTTATGTTCTCGCTATTACTCACTCTTTTTGTTATCCCATCAGTTTATTCGTATTTATCTAAAGAAAAAAAAGTTATTCATCATGAAGAAATATAAAATCAGTTTGCTTTTCTTTTTATTTTCAGGATTGCATATTTCCGCACAAAATAAACTTACCATACAACAAGCCATTGACATTGCTTTGCAAGAAAATCTTTCAATTAGCCTGGCACGTACCGATTTTCAAATGGCGAAAGCCTCAAATACATATGGTAACGCCGGCTTTATGCCATCAGTATCTTTCTTAACCTCCACCGCAAGAAGCAGCTATAACACCAAACAGGAATTTAACACTGGCGTTTCGTTAAATCGAAACAATGCAATATCGAACAGCGCTAATGCTAGTTTAGCCGTAAGTTGGACTGTTTTTGATGGAATGAAGATGTTTGCGACAAAAGATAGATTGGCGCAGCTAGAAAGTCGTAGCGAGGTATCACTGCATGCGGAAATTGAAAATACAGTGGCTAAAATTACCTTATTGTATTATGATGCGGTGAAACAACAACAGCTAATTCATGCAGGAAAAGAAGCACTCACAATTTATGAGGAACGTGAAAAAATCGCAAAAAAGAAATTAGAAATCGGCTCTGGATCTAAGCTAGATTTATTACAGGCACGCTTGGATTTAAACGCACAGAAATCGCTACTAATGAAGCTAAATTTGGCTTTCGAAAATGCTATTGTGGCTTTAAACTTAATACTCACAAAGCAAGCAGATTCGAAATTTACAGTAGAAGAGAATATAAATATCGACACAACGCTTGACTTGAATGGCATTCAAAGAAATGCAATGAAAGATAATGCCCAGTTAAAGCTAGCAAACAATGCTATTTTAATTGCTAACGATCAAATTAAAGAAATGAAAAGCACTACACTACCGCAAGTTGGTGTAAATCTCAACTATAATTTATCACAAACAAAAAATCAAGTGGGACTAATCTTATTAAATCAAAATAAAGGTTTCAATGGAGGTATTAATATTTCTATGAATTTGTTTAATGGCTTCAAAACGCAAACACAAGTAAAGATTGCAGAATATACACTTACCCAAAGTACTCAGCAATTGAATTATGTTTCTTCAGTCATGGCAACTTCAATTTTAACATCATGGAAAAGTTATAAGAATGCACTTGCCATTTTAAATTTAGAAGAGGAGAACATTAGTATCGCTAGAGAAAATGTTACTGTGGCGTTGGAGCGCTTTCGCATAGGCAGCTCTAATACACTCGAATTGTTAATGGCGCAACGTAGTTTTGAAGATGCCATCAGCCGCTTGGTAGTAGCACGTTATGATGCAAAATTAGCGGAAGCAGAGCTGTTGCGCCTCCAAGGAAAATGGTAAAATAAAATTCGATTTAACGTAAACATCTTACAAAAAATGAACGTAACAAAAACCAAAATTGTGTGTGCTGAAATTAGCGCAGATACTTTTGTGAATGCGTTAATGGAGTATAGCACGTCCGAGAATCAACAAAATGCGAAACGATTTTTTAAAACCGGAATTGGTGAATATGGTGAAGGCGACCTATTTATAGGTGTGCGCAATGGTCCGGTAAATGCGCTTGCGAAAGCATATATTAATTTGCCGTTATGTGAAATAGAAAAACTTTTAAAAAACCCAATTCATGAGGTGCGTTCTGGTGCTTTGGGTATTATGGATTACCAAGCACGTCGTAAAATGACAAGTGAAAGCAGGCGAAATGAGCTGTTCGACTTATACTTTAAAAACCACCAATATATAAACAACTGGGACCTTGTTGATAAAGCCGCACCCTCAATTGTAGGTGGTTATCTTTTTAATAAGGAACGTGATATTTTGTTAAAAATCGTGCAATCAAAAAATTTATGGGAAAGGCGAACCGCAATAGTGAGTACACTTTTTTTTATTCGTCAAAACGATATCAGATTCACCTTTATTTTGGCTAATTTATTGCTTAATGATCATCATGATTTAATTCATAAAGCAACAGGATGGATGTTACGCAGCGCCGGCGATAAAAACAAAAAAGCATTACTTCAATTTTTAGATACTACCGCCGATCGCATGCCGCGAACCATGCTTCGATACTGTTTGGAACATTTATCCAACCAAGAACGAACTTATTATATGGCCCTAAAGAAAACCAAAATGAATTCAATGGAATAAGGTCACTCTTCCGACTTGTTTTTTAAAGCCATCAGTAAAGTATAAGTACCTTTGGTGACAATTCTTTTACCAAAAAGTATTTCTGGATTTCTAATTTCTATGAATCCATCTTCTTTAATGCCAGTCTCCACCATAACCATCTGGTACTCCATTTCAGGCATTTCAATAAAAACATAATTACCACCTTCTGAATAAACAACGGCATCCTCAGTTATCGCCATTGTAGTCTGATTCTTTACTTCAATTTCGGCATTCATATACATACCTGGAAGAAGGGTTTTATCATAATCTTCGAAGTGGCAATGCACCTCTGCTGTGCGCTCATTAGATAAATCACGACTGATTAGAATAATTTCGCATTGATGTTTTAAGTTGGGATTGTAATTGGTGTAAGCCAAAACTTTTTGACCTATAGAAAGTTTCATTAAATCTTTTTCAAAAACTTTCAATTGTAAATGTATGTCAGTGGGATTTACAAGCTCAAATAGAATATCCGCGGGTGTTACATACTTTCCTATATTTACATTTACCTTAGAAACAAAGCCTTCTATCGGTGAATAGATGTTTACACTTCGAGATAAATTGCTCTCAGTGAGTGTTAAAGGATTAATATTAATAAGCTTAAGTTTTTCTGCCAACGCGTGCATTGTTATTGTTGCATTTTTAAATTCAAATTGTGCTTGCTGATATACTTTATCGCTGCTTGCTTTAATTTGATTTAGCTCTTGCTGACGAAAAAATTCTGTTTCAGTATATTCAACTTTTGATTTTAACGTAAGATAATCTTGCTGCAGTTGAATGTATTGCTGGTCCTCGAGTGTAGCAATTATTTCTCCTTTGTTAATATGCATGCCAGGCAATAGCGAGGTAGATTTTAGATAGCCACCCAAAGGCATACTTACGGAAACAAGATTTTGTGGTGGAACATCAATCTTTCCACTTACTTTTATAAGAGAGGATAGTTTTTTTTGCTCTAATTGAGATAATTGCAAAGAAGCTGATTTTATTTGTACTTCCGTTAATTTAACACTTGTTGTTGTCTGGATTTCACCAGGTGCTAGCTGCTCGGTCTTTTTGTTATTTCTGCACGACGCAAGCAATAAGACGCTGATAATAATGATTATATTTTTCATTGTTGCTTATAATTTTGTTGTTATATATTTTATTTCTGAAATGCTTTGATGAACTAATTTTAAGGTATCCAAATAGTTATTTTCTATCTCCACAGCTTGATTCTGAAGTATTACCCAATCAAGGTAGTTGATATCGCCGGTCTCCAGTTTCTTTCTTGCTGTTTCACGAATTATTAAAGCATGAGGCAAGGCCTCTAATTCATAATACCGCATCGATTGGATATTTGATTTATATATCACGATGGCCGATTTTAGTCGAATTTCTAATTGTTTCATTTGCTCATTTATATTTTGTGTTTCAACAGCCTCATTCGCTTTGGATGCTTTAACTCGCGCTTTTTGTGCCTTACAAATTATAGGAACACCCAAACCGATTTGAACAGAATTAAAACGTGCTGCTGCCGAATATTGTTGATTATTAGCACCTGTACCTTGCATACTCGTGTTGTAATAATTGAAACTGATATCAGGTAGTAGTTTGGATTTTTCTATATTAGTATATGCTTTCGCATTCATTAACGATTGTTGTTGAATTGCTATCAAAGGATGCAGTATACTTATAGTACTATCCATTCCAAAATTAAAATTATTTAGTGGCTCTTCATCCGCTGGTTCAAAAGATGTTTCTGTATTAAGTAAAAGTTGGAACTGAAGTTTCAGTAAGTCTATTTCTTGGATTAATGATTTCAATTGCATCTGTATTTCTCCTCTACGAGCCTCTATTGTCAACTCTTCCAAAATATCCGTTTCTCCTTTTGATAAGCGGATTTTTGCTTTTTTTAACATTTCCATATAAACGCTATCTTCTTGCAGGAGTAATTTTCTTTTTTCTTTAAATAGGACGAGCGTGTAAAATATATCAGTTACTAACTTTATTGTTTCTAGCTCCTGCAATGACACCTTTAATACGGCAGTTTTCCATTCTTCTTTTCGCCACTTTTTCTGATTGGTATATATCGTAGGGAAATTGACGCTTTGAGATAATCCAAACCGAGTATCTTTATATGCACTATTTATTTGCCCATACTCCCCAATTAAATTAGCTTGGGGTATATCATATGATGTTTGAATAAGTTGTTTTTGGTAAGTGGCTTTTAGTTTCTCTATCTTAATTTTATTATTCTGATGCAACGTGCTATCAATAGCAGCGGATAAGGTGATTTTGTTTTGCGCATGCACATCCGTCATTGAAAAAAGAAATAAAATTATTACCATAGCTTGTGGCATTACTTTAATATTCCTCAATTCCATTTTTTCTACCATCACATAAAGCACAGGCAATACAAATAAAGTGAGGAAAGTGGCAATGAGTAAACCACCAATAACCACTGTTGCAAGTGGTCGTTGTACTTCAGCACCAGCGCCATTACTTAATGCCATTGGTAAAAATCCAAGTGATGCCACAAAGGCGGTCATCAACACCGGCCGAAGTCGTACTTTAGTTCCCATAATCACAATGCGATGTAAGTCTTTTAAACCAGATGCCTTAAGTTGATTGAATTCTGAAATTAATACGATACCATTTAAAACAGCTACACCAAAAAGTGCTATAAAGCCAACTCCAGCGCTTATGCTAAATGGCATATCACGTAGGGCAAGAAAAAAGATACCACCAATGGCAGAAAGCGGAATAGCAGTATAAATTAAGAAACCTTGTTTCATAGAGTTAAAAGCAAAAAATAAAAGTATAAATATTAAAACTAAAGATACTGGAACAGCAACCATCAAACGTTTTTTTGCTGCATTTAAATTTTCAAAAGCGCCCCCATAGGTAATATAATACCCTGTCGGTAACTTTATTTCGTGTTCGGTTTTTTGTTGCAGTTCGTTCACAATACTTTGCACATCGCGATTGCGCACATTAAAGCCAACGATGATTCTACGTTTGGCATCTTCGCGTTGAATTTGATTGGGACCTTCTTTAATTTGAACATCAGCGAGTTGATATAATGGTATTTGTGTATGATCTGAAGTAGGTATTAGTAAATTTTGCACATCCTCTATACTCTTTCTTTTATCAGTATGTGATCGAACCACAAGGTCAAAACGTTTCTCTCCTTCAAATACTGATCCTGCAATTTGTCCGGCAAAGGCCGTATTCACCACCCTGTTTATATCGGCAATGTTTAAATTGTATTGTGCAATCGTTGCTCTATTGTAGTCGATTACAATTTGCGGCATACCTGAAATAGGTTCAATAAAAAGATTCTGCGAGCCATCCACCGTTTTTACAATAGCACCAATTTTTTGCGCATAATAGGCTAAGGTATCAAGGTTTTCTCCAAAAATTTTACATACCACATCTTGCCGTGCCCCTGTCATAAGTTCATTAAAACGCATTTGTACCGGAAACTGAAAGCCTGCAGTAATGCCTGGAATTGCTTCTAGAGCCGTGCTCATTTTTTCCGCCATTTCATCAAAAGTACCCGCCACTTTCCATTCTGATTTATCTTTCATAATCACAATCATATCACTCGCTTCCATTGGCATTGGGTCGGTAGGCACCTCGCCACTACCAATTTTAGTAACTACCTTCTCAACTTCTGGAAATTCTGTTTTTAATATATGAGCAGCCTTTTGCGTGTTTTCTATAGTGGTATTTAAATTACTACCCGTTAGTACTCTAGTGTCAACAGCAAAATCTCCTTCCTCCAACGCAGGAATAAATTCCCCACCTAACATGGCAAGCGTGATTAGTGCGCTAAAGAATAAAATTAGAACCGCGCCAATTACTGTTTTGGGTATTTCTAAAACACGAATCAAAATAGACTGATAGGCCCGCTCTATCCGAAACATAATACGGTCGGATAAATTAGGATGATGCTTTATATTTTTGCTGAGTACCCAGGCACTCATCATTGGAATATAGGTTAGCGATAGAATAAATGCTCCTAACAAGGCAAAGGCTACTGTCTGTGCCATCGGCTTAAACATCTTTCCTTCAATTCCCTGTAAGGTAAAAATGGGTAGGTAAACAATCAGAATAATAATTTGTCCGAATACAGCACTATTCATCATTTTGCTTGCCGATTGGTTTACATTTAAATCCATCTCAGTTGCCGACAATTTATTAATATGGGATAGTTTTTTACTATGCGAGAGCTGATGCATCACTGCTTCCACAATGATTACGGCACCATCAACAATAAGTCCAAAATCAAGAGCACCTAAACTCATTAGGTTGCCACTCACGCCAAAGGTATTCATTAGTATCACCGCAAAAAGCATCGATAAAGGTATTACGGATGCAACGAGCAATCCAGCTCTAAAATTACCCAGAAAAAGCACAAGGATGAATACCACGATTAGTGCACCTTCTAATAAATTTTTCTCAACGGTCTCTATGGCATTATTTACCATTTTTGTGCGATCTAGAAACGGCTCTATCACCACACCTTCAGGTAGTGTTTTTTGAATTTGCAAAATCCGCTCTTTTACATTTTTTATTACAGAGTTACTGTTGGCCCCCTTAAGCATCATCACCACCGCACCGGCTACCTCGCCCTTATCGTTATAACACATTGCGCCATAACGTGTTGCAAATCCAATTTTCACCTCCGCGATATCTCTGATAAATAGTGGGGTGCCGCACTCCGTTGATTTGATAGCAATATTTTCAATGTCTTCTATGCTGCCTATTAAGCCTTCGCTGCGGATAAAAAGAACCGTCGAACCTTTCTCTATATAAGCACCACCCGTGTTTTGGTTGTTTTTGGATAAAGCTTCAAACACATCATTGATATTAATATTATTTGATTGTAGCTTGTCAGGATTAACAGCTATTTCATATTGCTTGAGCTTGCCACCAAAGCTACTCACTTCAGCTATACCTTCCACACCGAGTAGCTGCCGACGTACAATCCAATCTTGAATAGTTCGAAGTTCTGTTTCATCATATTTTTTTTCATATCCTTCCTTAGGCCGAATTACATATTGATAGATTTCTCCTAGCCCAGTTGTGATTGGGCCAAGTTCGGGTATGCCAATACCTTGTGGAATCTGCGACTGCACTTTTTGCAAACGCTCTGCCACCTGCTGACGCGCCCAATATATATCGGTTTCATCGTCGAATACAATGGTTACCAATGAAAGCCCGAAACGCGAGAAACTTCGAATCTCTTTTAATCCTTTGATATTATTATTTACCTGCTCTATTGGGAAGGTAATCAAGCGTTCGATATCTTTAGCACCAAAAGAAGGCGCCACGGTAATCACCTGAACCTGATTGTTGGTAATATCAGGCACAGCATCGATTGGAAGCATGGTTGTTTGATAGGTGCCATAGCCTATCAGGGCTAATACAAAAAGCCCTATAATAAGTTTATTTTTAATTGAAAATGCAATAATTTTATTGAGCATAATATTCTCGTGTTACTAATTTATAAATATATCGATGTAACCCCAAAGTAATGGAGCCGAAAAAACATCGCTAGAATAAGAAAGAGTATATTAACAAGATTTTGGCGGTTGCCAAATACAGGATAGAAAACCTGGTGTAATGAAACCAGAATGGCACGCCGGATTTAATATCACCTCGTGCAAGGCTGGCTTGTATATTACAAAGAAGGAATTAGGAATGGAGGCAACTGAATTTAATCCGAAACAATCGTCATGCGATTTAAACGGAAGTTGCTGATCTTTTTCGTGATCAGCATCAATTAAATTCCCACTAGCATAATGCATAGTTATAAATTTCCAAAAGGTGACATCATTTTTTTCTACTTTGTGTTCATTGTAATGGTGAACCAATGCAGGAATCTTGGTAAGTTGATGAAATTCAGTACCGGAGATTAGATAGACCAAAGTAATAGATATGTTCAGCAGTAGTTTCAAGGATTACAAAGATACATAAAACCCGTTGAGTTCGTTTGTTTGTTATGGAATTGTCATCCAAAATGGGGTCGTTTATTTTATTTTTTTAACTTACTTTTGTAGCCTAAATTATTATGTCATGCTAAAAAAACCTACACATTCTTTAATGATTCTGTTGTTAATTTTGTTCATAAGTGGTTCACTTCTTGCACAAAAAGTGGATTTAGATAAATATCATTTCTCAGCCGAATACAAAAGCTTACCTACTAATCCATTACCTGCGGGTAATCGCACGTATTCAGTGAGCTCAAGAGGTTCTTCAATTGCCAATGAGGCTGTTGCCAATGGTAGCGTAGTCGATCGAGTTAACATTTCTGGATTTAAAAAGGTGGAGGGTAGAGCACACATTAATTATAATTTCGATTTCGGTGATCTTTATATCAAGTCTGCTGTTACGTCTTCTCGTAAAGAAGAAACGAAGGACAAAAATAATGTTGTGACCTCAACACGTTATTATTACAAAAAGACAGTCACGTATTCCTTTGCCATCACGGCAAAAATAACCGATGAAAAAGGTGTCGTTATTGGTAATTTCAGTTCTTCGAATAGCAGCTTAACTTGGAATTCTACAGAGTTTAGTAGCTCTTCAGATTTAGAAAACTACTATCGCAATTCATACAACGATATTCGTCGTGAAATTTGTTCCGGTCATATCAATGGAACCATCAACGAAGCCAATAGCACTGTTAATGCGAAATATGGTTATGTGGATAACAAAAACAGAGATTACATTTGGATTGAAGCTGCCAAAAAGTTCCCAGAATATCAAGCACAACAAGACAATTGGCTATTAACTAAGGCCTTTATAGAAACACTAAAGGGTAATGAGGCAATTTCCTCAGATCAAATGGCACAAGCGAAGCCAATTTTGGATTATTTTCAAAGTGTAAAAATAAAATATCCTGCCGATGAAAAAAGCGATAAAAAAATGCGCTATCAAGCGTACTTTGCTCTCGCCACGTTATATATCTTAATCGACGATTTGGATGCGGCTCAAAAAGAAGCAGAAGGATTAATTGCCAATGATTATGACGCCAAGGATGGCAAGCGTTTTTTGGAAGAAATTGGTAAGATTAGAAAGGCATTTGAAATAAATGGTGTTACCACGCGCCACTATTTTGTTGACCCTGAATTGAATACACCTCCCGCTCGTTAATTGAATTCCAGCATCTTTGTTAATTATAAATTACAAAGCCATCCTATTTTGGGTGGCTTTTTTTCTTTATAATTAGGGTATTTAATGTATCGAAAGCTCCAAAGAGCAATAAATACGGAATAAAAAACTTCTTTTTGCTTTTACAACTAAAATAAACTTTTCTATTCTGCTATTTTCTTACTACCTTTGCACCCTCAAAAAGCGCGCATGTGGCGTAATTGGTAGCCGTGCCAGACTTAGGATCTGGTGCCGTAAGGCGTGGGGGTTCGAGTCCCTCCATGCGCACAACAACTTGAAGAGACGCTATTTTCAGCGTCTCTTTTTTTGATAAATAGAGTATATTTTAATTCATACCCATCACAGTATTAAATTAGCATCATGAGCATTCAGCACGAAGTAAAAGACGGTAACCTAGCGATTATCAAGCTTAAATTGGATAAAGCCGAGGTGGAAAGCCGGTACCAAAAGGATATCAAGGACGTAGTAAAGAAAACAAATATGCCAGGATTTCGTCCTGGAATGGCTCCAAAAGGTTTAATTGAGCAGAAGTATGGCGCAGCAGTGCGCTTCGATGCGTTAAACCAAATGGTAAACGATAAGTTGGCGGATTACATGCAAGAACAACAGTTTATGTATTATGGTATGCCAATGACAATAACTGATGAAGAGCAAAAACCAGTTGGTGACACGCTCGATTTTACATTTGAATTGGGGCTTCGTCCAAAAATTGAATTAAAAATCGATAATTCTATTTCTTTCGATAGATACAAAGTAAGTGTTGATGAAAAAGAAATTGAAAACGAACTGGAGTTGATACAACGTCGTAATGGCGCTCTTGGCGATGCCGATGCCGTAGAAAGTACTGATATGGTGAATGGTGATTTTGAAGAGTGTAATGATGATGGTACTGTATTTGAAGGGGGCATGAACGCAATCGATAAAAGTATCCTTTATTCATCTATTAAAGATGATGTTGAAAAAACCAAATTTTTAGGAAAGAAATTAGGTGACGTTGTACAGTTCGACCTCTTTAAAACGTTCGCGGATGATGCTACCGAAATATCTCAGATATTTGGTATCTCTAAAGAAGCAGCGAACGATTTAAATCACACATTTAACTTCACGATTAAAAAAATACAACGCCTTATTCCGGCAGAATTAAACGACGAACTACTCGCAAAATTTGATAGCGATGAGCGCCCTGTTAAGTCTGTGGATGACCTTCGTGGTGTTATTCGTAAAGAGATTGAAGAGTATTATGCCGGACAAGCCGATGGCATGATGGAAGATGATGTTATCAAAGGATTGGTTAAGTCTCACCACATTCATTTGCCCGATGCCTTTTTATTGCGTTGGATAAAACAACAAAATAAAGACAAACAAGATCACGAAATTGAGCACGATTATCTGCATGAGAAGGAGTTTCTAAAATGGAGTATTATCCGCGATGATATTTATGAGCAAGAGAAATTCACGCTTACCGATGATGAAGTGGAAATGCAATACCAGCTTTTATTAGCGAATTATATGCGTCGCTTTGGCTACGATCCAAGAAATGAACCCATCCGTCAGGAATTCGAAAACAAATACTTTAAACGTGCAGATCAAGAGGAGAGTATGGTGAATATGTTGCGCACTTCAAAGGCTCTTGGCTACATCAAAGGGCTAATTACCATTAAGGATAATGCTATTGGTAGCAAGGAATTCGATGCTATAAAATTGGAACGTAGTAAACATGAGCATGACCACGAACATGATCACGCATAAGAATTAGAATATTGTAATAAAAGCCTTCCCAATTTGGGTGGGCTTTTTTATTTTATCCTGATTCAGTTTTACATCATCAATCCTCTTTTCTCTGGAAAAAGCGATCGACATTTTTATTCCTTTCCCTTATGATGCTCATTTCTATGCCACACTATCGATTTTTTGCACCGATTGTCAGCCATTTGTTGCCGTAATGTCGTATAAATTTCATTTATTCGCTCTTGCACCAAATTTGATGTGGTCAATGAACAATTAAAAATAACCGAATCCTATGACATTCAATAATGAGTTCGAAAAATATGCCGTAAAGCATCACGGCATCAGTAGCCTAACATTACATAATTATAAATCCATGATGGGCAATGTGGAAGGCATGACGCGAAGTATTATCGAAGAGCGCCCACAGCCTTTTCGTGAAATCGATGTTTTCTCGCGATTGATGGCCGATCGTATCATTTTTATGGGTACCCCTATAGATGATTATATTGCCAACGTAGTTCAGGCGCAATTGCTTTTCTTGGAAAGTGCTGATTCAAAACGGGATATTCAAATGTATATCAATAGCCCAGGAGGTAGCGTTCATGCTGGATTAGGTATTTATGACACCATGCAGTATATTAACCCAGATGTGGCTACCATTTGCACCGGAATGGCTGCTAGCATGGGTGCTGTATTGATGTGTGCAGGCGTTAAAGGCAAACGCACGGCTTTAATACATTCTCGTATCATGATTCATCAGCCAATGGGTGGTATGCAAGGACAAGCCACAGATATGGAAATTTCATTTAAACAGATTTCTATTTTAAAACAGGAATTATACGATATCATTGCGAAGCATAGCGGTAAAACATATGATCAGGTTGCTAAAGATAGCGATCGTGATTATTGGATGACGGCCGCAGAAGCAAAAGAATATGGAATGGTTGATGAGATTTTAGTGAGAAGTAAAAACGAGAAGAAGAATATCTAACAGCTTAATTAAGCTATATTTGAAAGCGAATCGCACGGCGCCAAAATACGGCTCCGTGCTTTTTATATTAAATCGCATATAGAAAATATGAAAGGTAAAAATACCAAGGAAATAACATGCGCTTTTTGTGGACGGCCGCAAAGCATGACAGGGATGTTGATTAGCGGAGAAAATGCTCATATTTGCGATGCTTGTGTGGAGCAGGCGCACGAACTGCTAAGTCCGGAAAATAAAGGTAAAAAGAAGACACTCGTTTCTGAAGCCTTAAAGAATAAAAAAATACCAACGCCAGCCGAATTAAAATCGCATCTCGATGACTATGTAATTGGGCAGGATGATGCTAAAAAGGTGTTGAGTGTTTCTGTTTATAATCACTATAAACGTATTTTGAGACAGGGAGACGACGATGGCATTGAGATAGAAAAGTCGAATATTATAATGTTAGGTGAAACGGGAACCGGTAAAACGTTATTGGCTAAAACTATTGCTCGATTTTTAAATGTGCCTTTCTGTATTGCCGATGCCACAGTTTTAACCGAAGCCGGATATGTGGGTGAAGATGTGGAAACAATAATTACGCGCTTACTGCAAAGTGCAGATTATAATGTGGAAGCGGCAGAAATGGGAATTGTATTTATTGATGAAATTGATAAGATTGCTCGCAAAAGCGATAACCCATCTATAACTCGCGATGTAAGCGGAGAAGGAGTTCAGCAAGGGCTGCTTAAACTTCTCGAAGGTACAGTGGCAAACATTGCACCACAAGGTGGTCGTAAACATCCAGATCAGAAGTATATTCAGGTGAATACACAGAATATTTTATTCATCTGCGGCGGTGCTTTTGAGGGTATCGAACGCAATATCGCCAATCGTATGCAAGCGCAGACTATTGGATACCGTAGCGATTCTCAAGAGGATGCTTTCGACAAATCGAAACCATTGCAATACATCTCACCAGCCGATTTAAAATCGTTTGGTTTGATTCCTGAAATAATAGGTCGTTTGCCTGTTATTACTTTCTTAAATCCTCTCGATAGGGAGGCTTTAAAGCAGATTTTAACACGTCCTAAGAATGCGCTTTTAAAGCAATACCAGAAGCTGTTTAAAATTGACGGTATTGCCTTGGAATTGGATGATCAGGTGATTGATTTTATAGTTGAAAAGGCTATTGAATATAAGTTGGGCGCTCGTGGCTTACGTACCATTTGCGAAGCTATTATGCTCGACGATATGTTCAACGCGCCAGATCATAAAGGCGAACGTATCGATATCACCTTTGATTATGCCAAATCGAAAATCGAAAAACTAAATTTTAAAGCGCTGAGTGCAGCCTAATAGTTATACATCTCAAAATAAGCGTAACCCTTGTCTACTCTTACCAACTTACAACCTCTAGAAAGTTACACGCATAGTAGCTACGATGCCTCTAAAAATCATCTCAAAGAGCTTTGGTTTAAGTGTCATTCGCAAGGGTTTAGTTATGCCATTTTTGATGGTCATTTAAAACAGGTAGAGATGTACTTTAATTTTGAGGTGGCCGACTTTTATCAGGTAAGTCCTCAAACATTTCATGGTTTCTTAGATGCGATAGATGTATTTATTAACGACTTTAAAAGCGTTAAAATAATTTTTGAAAGCCAAACATACACGTTAATGCCGGCAGCTCTTTTTAATGAAGAAGATAGTGCAGCTTGTTATGGATTAAAATATACCTTGTCGGAGAATGAACATCTTCTTAATCAACGTATTCCTGACTTTGGCGCGCAAATAATATACGCCGTGCCTCGTTTTATGCTGAATGCGCTTCTTAGTAAATTTACCGATAGCTCACTTCGCGAACAGGTAAAAATATACCATCATGCTTTTGCATTGCTTTCAGCATTGTATTATCAAACGTATCATCTCAACAAAGAAGTTTGCTATCTCAATATAAGTGAGAAGACGTTTGATGTGGTTTTGATAAAGAATAGTAGTCTGCATTTCTGCAATACATATGTTTATAACAACCCGGAGGATGTTTTGTATTTTGTAATGCATGCGTACCAAAATAGTCAGTTACAGCCTGAAGCTAATGAATGCTTTTACAGTGGTTTTCATACCAATGAAAAGAATATACGTGAACTATTAAACTCATATATTAAAAGTGTTAAAACCATTCAGTTGTGTCAGATGCCGTCTGTTGTGGTAAATCCGTCCACCTTATTTTTATTACAACATTGCGCATAATTTCTGGTCATCGTAAAGGATTGCAAATCCACGTTCCGCATGGGTTACCGGTACGTCCAACAACCGACAGGGCGCGCGAAAGCATCTTTAATATTTTAGAAACACAGTATAATATTGAAGATATGCTCATTCTGGACTTGTTCAGTGGTACTGGTAGCATGGCTTTTGAATTTGCCTCGCGCGGAGCCAGTCACATAACCTGTGTTGATGTCGATATAAAATGTGTGAAGCATCTTAAAGAAACACAAAAAAAGTATGTCTTCGATCAAATTGAAGTGGTGAAAAGTGATGTGTTTCGTTACCTGAAACATGCGGATATCGCCTATGATATAATTTTTGCCGATCCACCGTACGACCTTCCGAATATTGAAGTAATAGAGGAGCTCGTTTTCTTAAATAACTTTCTAAAACCTGATGGCTTGCTTATTGTTGAGCATCATAGTAAAACAGTGTTGCCTAAGAATACTAATTTTAGCGAAGAGCGTATATACGGCCAATCGAGTTTCACTTTTTATAAAAACATTACGATACTTTAATTCTATTATTTGCTCAAGCCTCACTATTGTAATTTAAAAGTAGTACCAGATCAAATTTGGCAGATCAAACAAAATATTCGTACTTCGTAGGTATAAATGAAAATAGCATTATTCCCAGGCTCCTTCGACCCAATTACTATTGGGCATCACGACATTTTGCAACGCGCAAAGGTGATGTTTGATCGCATTTATGTTAGCATCGGAAAAAATTCTACAAAGCACTGTATGTTCACTCTTGACGAAAGAATGCATTTTCTGCACCTTTGCTTTGATAACGACCCTCAAATTATTATTTCTCAATATGCAGGTTTAACCGTTGACTTTTGTGCCGAAATACAAGCACAGTTTATTTTGCGTGGCTTACGCAGCGATGCAGATTTTGAGTATGAGAAGAATATTGCGCAAATAAATAAAGAAATAGCCCCTTCCATCGAAACTATATTCATGGTTTGCAATCCCGCCTATTCTGCTATCAGTTCTACAATTGTAAAAGACATCAAACGCAATGGGGGTAATATAAGTCGCTATATCCCAAAGGCTTTAAATGGCATTATTTAATGTAGAATTAATATAAATAGCTTATCTTTGCAGTGTGAAAAAGGTCTTCGTTTTGTTTTTTTTGGGTGTGATGTTCTTTAATCCAATTTATTTGATGGAGTCTCAGCTCGGTATTAAAAAATGGGTTGATGTTTCACTAATTGACTATGAAAATGAAGAGATTGATTTTGAGGAAATGAATGAAAAAAACATTGTTAGTGATGGCGAAACCGACGAAAAGTTTGTACATCTAACGATTGATTATGCCTTAAAACCTACAACCTTTTTTATATTGCATGGTAGCCTCACACCATGTTTTTATGTTCATCCGTATCATGAGGATGATATTAAGCCTCCCGAATTTATTTAAGTTACAATTGCTTTGAAAAATATATTTTCGAGGTAGTGGTAGTTTTAGAAAGCCCCATTATAGTTTTCAAAATATTGCTTTGATGAGGTTTTAATCAAAGAGCACATTGGCTTTACAAAGCCTGCTTTATTCATTTATTTTTTAATTTAAAAATTAATATCGAAAACAACCGGTTCGTGATTTCCGGTGTTTTATTGTCAACTATGAATTTTAATAAAATCAAAACCGATTTATCGGCAAGTATTGTAGTATTTCTTGTGGCGTTGCCACTCTGCCTTGGTATTTCATTAGCATCGGGTGCCCCCTTTTTTAGTGGCATTATTTCTGGTATCGTTGGTGGTGTGGTTATTGGATTATTGAGTGGTTCCAAACTTAGTGTAAGCGGACCTGCAGCAGGCTTGGCTGCTCTTGTTTTAGCGGCCATTACGAACATAGGAGACTTTAGACTTTTTCTGTGCGCTGTCGTTATTGCTGGAATACTTCAGATGCTTATGAGTGCAGCTCGATTGGGTGGCATTGCCAATTATTTTCCTTCAAGTGTTATTAAGGGTATGCTTACGAGTATAGGTATTCTTATTATTGCCAAGCAAATTCCACATGCCTTTGGATATGATAAAAATGAACAAGGCAACTTAACATCGCTTTTCCCATTTGGTGATGAAGACTGGCATGAGCTACTGATGCCATTGCAACATATTGACGTTGGTGTTTTTCTAATTTGTTTGGCCTCCATAGCCATAATGCTATTTTGGGATCGGCCGGTAATTAAAGCGAAATTTAAATTTATTCCAGGTGCACTTATAGCTGTAATTGTTTCGATTATAATACAAGAAATATTTACGGCTACGCAAAGTATTTTAATGTTGCAACCGGAACATTTGGTTCAGATTAAAGTGGCTGCTGATCCTTCAGAATTCTTTGGATTTTTTAAGTTTCCCGATTTTCAAGGTTTTTTTAATGGTAAAGTTATAATTGCGGGAGTAATGATTGCTATTATTGCTTCATTAGAAACATTATTAAGTATTGAAGCCGTAGATAATATTGATCCGGATCGCAATGTGACAAATACAAATAGAGAGCTAATGGCACAGGGAATTGGTAATATGTTCGCAGGATTAATTGGAGGTATACCTGTAACAAGTGTAATTGTAAGAAGCAGCGCTAATGTGAATGCAGGTGCAAAATCAAAAGTCTCAGCCGTTGTGCATGGGTTCCTACTTTTGGTATCTGTAATTCTAATACCCACGCTCTTAAATAAAATTCCATTATCTTCCTTGGCAGCCATTTTGCTTTTAACAGGATATAAACTTTGCAAGGTTTCGGTTTTCAAGCAAATGATACAGAATGGAAAGTATCAATACCTTCCGTTTTTTACTACCATCACTGTAATATTAATGCTCGATTTGTTTGGTTTTTATAAGCCACTTAAGGGGGAGGGGTTACTTATAGGTGTTGTTGCCGGATTAATCGTTGCTCTCCTTGCGGTTCTTCATGGTAACCTGAAGAACTCGTATTACTTTCACAAAGAAAAATACCAAAAAGGAGATAAAATAAAAGTGCATCTATCGGAAGAGGTATCTTTTTTAAATAAAGCGAGTATTCGTCAAACACTGGATCACTTGCCAGAGAATGCTGAAGTAATTATTGATGCGTCGAACACAAAATATATCGACTTTGATGTATTGGAACTCATCAAAGAATTTCGGGATATTAAAGCGCCATTAAAAAATATAAGTTGTCATATTCAAGGCTTCAAAGAGAAATATAAAATTAACAATTCGCATAACGTGCAATCAGCACACTAAATTAAATCAAACATGGAAAAATCGTATAGAAAACTATTAAACAACAATAAAAAGTGGGTGGTAAAGCAATTAAAAGCAAATCCTACGTATTTCGAAGACTTAGCAAAGGGCCAAAATCCAGAATATCTTTGGATAGGATGTAGTGATAGTCGTGTACCGGCAAATCAGATAACAGGAACACAACCCGGTGAAATGTTTGTTCACCGAAATATTGCGAATATGGTGGTGCACAGTGACATGAATATGCTTAGTGTACTCTCATATGCGGTAGAAGTGCTCAAGGTAAAGCATGTTATTGTTTGCGGGCACTACGGTTGCGGAGGTGTCAAGGCTGCAATGGGAAACAAGCAATTTGGGCTAATTGATAATTGGCTAAGGCATATTAAAGATGTTTATCGTTTGCATCACGAGGAGTTGGATGCAATTGAAGATACAGAACAACGCGGACGTCGGTTTGTAGAGGTAAACGTAATGGAACAAGTTCTCGATCTCGGCAAAACAACAATCATTCAAAATGCATGGCGAAATAATCAACCGTTACATGTGCATGGCTGGGTTTATGATATTAACGATGGTATTATCAAAGACTTAAACGTGAATTGTACTTGTTTGGAAGATCTTCACGCAATATATCAATTTGAAGAGTAAAATGTTATTATGCATTGATTTTCGGCGGCAAAAGGTGACATTTTTATGCTTTATGCTTCAATAGCGTAGCGTTAATTAGCAATCTTTTGTCGCCGGATCATTTGTTGTTTTTGAATAATACGCAAAGAAAAATACCAATTAATAAATCTGCTTAATTTTATCAGAAACTATTTTAATTTTGAACCTGTAATAATAGAATTCCAATGACTTCATACCGTAAGATACTCGAAAAAAACAAAGCTTGGGCAAAGCACAAGTTAGATATTGATCCGGAATATTTCTCTCGCTTGGTTCATGTGCAATCACCTGAATTTTTATGGATTGGTTGCAGCGATAGCCGTGTACCTGCCGATCAGATTACAGGCACCGAGCCTGGCGAAATATTTGTACATCGTAATATTGCCAATGTGGTAGACCATACCGATTTAAATGTATTAAGCGTATTAACGTATGCCGTAGATGTGCTAAAAGTAAAACATATTATTATTTGTGGTCATTATAATTGTGGAGGTGTAAAAGCGGCACTGTATAATGATAATCATGGTTTATTGAATAAGTGGCTGCGCAATATCAAAGACGTTTATGTTACACATAAAATAGAATTGGAGGCCGAACAGGACCCATCAAAGAAGCTAGATATGTTGGTGGAATTTAACGTCATTGAGCAAGCGCATAATTTAGCACAGACCACTGTAATGCAGCAAGCATGGCATCAAAAGCAGGAAATAAAAATTCACGGATGCGTGTATAGTCTCGAAGATGGCATTATGAGAGATTTGATCGAAATAAAAGACAATGAATCAATTGATGAAATTTATCGATTGAAGTTTTAGCGCCTAATCGTAATTTTATTTTTTCACAAAATACTTCATCGCCTCTGGCATAAAGGCTTGTATGTCTTTTATTCGCTTAGCATCTGTAGGGTGTGTGCTTAAAAAAAAGGGCGTAGCGCCTCCACTCGACATCGTAGACATACGTGTCCAAAAGGTTGTAGCCTCATGTGGGTCATAGCCGGCCATACTCATAAATACCAAGCCCAATTTATCGGCTTCCGATTCCTGATTCCTTGAAAAAGCAAGAGCACCTAACTGAGAAGAGACACCATAAGCAGTATTAAAAAGCATACGCGTGGTATCCGACCTTGTTGCTGTGGCGACGTTAATGGCAGCACCACCCAAATATATTGCTAAACTCTGACTCATCCGTTCGTTGCCATGTCGGGCAATAGCATGCGCAATTTCATGGCCCATTACAACGGCAAGTGCGGTTTCATTTTGCGTTACTGGAAGTAAACCGGTATATACCACCACCTTGCCACCAGGCATACACCAGGCATTAATGGTTTTATCTTCAACGAGGTTATATTCCCAAACGTAGCCGTTTACTCTACTTGCATAATCGTGTTCTTTAAGATACATGGTAACCGCAGTTGAAATTCTAGCACCAACTCTTTTAACCATTGCAGAATTAATCGCGTCTTTCGATAATTTATTTGTTCCAAGGAAGCTTTTGTATTCTGTTAAGGCGAGTGCGTTCATCTCTTGGTCGGGCAACAAATGCAGCTGACGGCGGCCAGAAATTGGAACTTTAGCACATGAAATAATAAAGAGAACAACGACGACTAACGCGAGAAAGCGTTTTAAAGGGAATTGCAATATCATAGGTTTCTTATTTTTTATCTTCAATTTTCGCACTAAGCTTTTGGTCGAGAAGTGCAGTACATTGTTTTTGCATTTCCTCAAGCGAGCCATTGTTTACTTGGCACTTGCCTTTGTAATGCACAATATTAGCACATTGTTCGGCCTGCGACACCTGATGATGACAAATACGAACAAGGCAATTTATAACATGATCGAAGGTATTTACATCATCATTATAAAGAATCAAGGCAAATTGCTTGTCGTTCTCGATAACAATTTCTAAATCTTCTTCTAACTGTATTTGAGCCATGATAATAAAAAGAGATGGTTCCTAGTTTTGTCTTCTATGTTTCTTTAAGATATTAGCTTTGTTCTCATTACCATCGAATAAACGAACAATATTTTTTCGATGCGTAAGTATTACCATTATTGCAATTGCAATTCCGAATACAATGAGCCATTTCTCATGATTATGAAAAATAAACAGAATAGAAACTGGCAACATTACAGCGGCCATCATGCTACTTAATGAAACAAATCGGGTGGTGAATAGTATAATAAGAAAGAAAATAACGCAAACAGCCGCTGCAGGTAAATTTACCGCGAGTATCATTCCGAAAAGCGTTGCCACCCCTTTGCCGCCTTTAAAGCCAACATAAATTGGAAAAACATGGCCAATAACGGCGGATAAGCCCAAAAGAAGCTGCAGGTTTACAAAACGCTCTTCTCCGTAAAAATAATTGCCAATAAAAAAGGCGAAATTCGCAGCGGTAAAACCTTTGATGACATCTATAACCATTACGATAATACCGAACTTCTTGCCTAATACCCTAAAGGTATTGGTTGCACCAGAATTGCCGCTTCCATGGTCGCGGATATCTATGCCAAAGAATCCTCGACTTACAATAACAGCAGTAGGCACCGATCCTACAAGGTAGGCTAAGATGCCAAATAGTATTACTTTAGTTAATTCAGTTACTTCCAAAATCGCTCTAATTAATATAATCCACCTGCAAATTTAATAAAAAAACATGAACACAATTAATTCTCTAGTTTTGTATATGCCATGTTAATATATAGTCTCCTAAACTAAGGTATTCAATGGTGACATTAAAAATCTCAGGACTCTTTAGTATGTCTCCACGAAAGCTCCCTTGCTCTTGATATTTAAAAGGAGAAATCCTGAGTTCGTCTTTAAAAATCACCTCGTTCCGGCTATATAATTTGTACATGGTTTCTTTGGCACTCCAAATTAGTGTAAGATAAATCTCTTGTTCCAATGGGTTAAAAAAATTCTCTTCTGAATGTAAAAATTTATGAGCAACACGTATGATACGGGGGTCTATTTTTTCGAGATCGAGTGCTACCTGTTTTTTATCGCTTACAATAACAGCGGCGTAATTGTTGGAATGTGTGATTGAAATTCTTCGACCTTCATGCATTGGTTTACCGAATTCGTCTTTAAAGATTGGGGCATGCAGTTTGGCGTATTTATAAAGCATTAAACGGGTGCTCAGAAAATGGGTATGGTGCCAGAGTTTTGTTTTCTGTGTCTCCTCTATATCGAAGAGCGCAAGCTCTTTGTAAGGTGATAATAACGCACTTAATTCACTTGATGTTTCTGTGATATGCCATACATATATGGTGGCGTATGCAGTGTTGATTACTCTATACAACATGGATAAATAGCTTAAGCCTCTTGAAATTGCATTTCATAAAGTACATTATAGGCTCCACCTTTTCGCAACAACTGTTCGTGATTGCCGCGTTCTAAGATTTCGCCATGATCCATTACCAAAATTTCATCGGCATGCTGAACAGTGCTTAATCTATGGGCTATTACTATTGAAGTGCGGTTTTTTAATAATAATTCCATGGCTTTCTTTATTACTTCTTCATTAGCAGTATCGATGGAAGATGTAGCTTCGTCAAGAATAAGAATATTGGGATTTTGAACCAGCACTCTAGCAAAAGAAATCAGCTGACGTTGTCCTGTGGATAAGGTAGCTCCTCGTTCCATTACCAGATAATTATAGCCACCGGGTAATCGTTCTATAAATGGATGCGCACCAACAGCCGTTGCTGCGGCCTGAATTTGTTCCATCGTAATTGTATCGTCGTATAAGGCTATATTCTCTGCCACGGTTCCACTAAACAAGAAAACATCTTGCAAAACTACACCTATATTTCTTCTTAGATAAGATAATTCGTAATCGCGGATGTTGATGTCATCAATACGAATAACCCCCTCCTGGTTTTCATAAAACCGATTTAGTAAATTTATTATTGTGGTTTTTCCTGACCCAGTGGCTCCAACAATAGCTGTTGTTTTTCCGGCCGCTACCTCAAAAGATATATTTCGTAGCACAGGTTGGTTTAACGTATAAGCAAACGATACATCGCTAAAATAAATTTTACCATGTATAGAAGAATGTAAGGTTCCATTATTGATTTCCAATACAGAAGCCTCATCAATAAGTTTAAATACTCGGTCCGAAGCAACCATGCCCATTTGCATGGTGTTAAAGCGATCCGCTATCACCCTTAAAGGTCTATAAAACATATTAATGTACATGATGAAAGCAGTAATCATACCTGTGGTGATACCATTATTTTGCAAAACACCATGGAGTCCAAACCAAATAATTAATGCAATCGACAACGCCGTGATGATCTCTACTACCGGAAAAAAAACCGAATATGCCATTACACCGTCAATATTAGCTTTCGTATGTTCTCTGTTTATGCGATTAAACTTTTCGAATTCTTGTTCCTCAGCGCCGAAAACTTGCACCATTTGCATTCCTTGAATATGTTCTTGAACGAAGGCGTTGAGCTTGGCCACAGCATTGCGCACTCCTTGAAATGATTCTTTCACTTTGTTTTTAAAAATGTTAGCTGCAATTAAAAGTAAAGGTAGAACCGACAAAGAGACTAACGTAAGTTGCCAACTTTGATAAAGCATTAAAATTAAAACAAGTACTATTTGAAGGATGTCGCCACTGATTGTAATTAGCCCCTCAGAGAAGTTATCCGCAATAGTTTCAATATCGCTAACAATTCGAGTAACAACAGTGCCTACAGGCGTATTGTCGAAATAGTTAAGTTTAGCTTTCAAGAAAAAGTCGAATGTCTTTTTACGTAAATCACGTACTACATTTTGTCCGAGTAATTGGGTGATAAATCCTTGATAAAACTGAAAGAATGTTTGTAAAAAGAGCATGCCAACCAAAAGTAAGGTAAGCCATAATAAACCAGTAGCATCTTTATTCGCAATTTTTTTGTCGATGGCATATTGCACCAGCAGAGGGCGCAAAGCACCTAATAACGCCATTAATATGGTAAGTAATATCGCCCAAAACACTTGCTTTTTATACGGTGAAGCCATGCCATATACGCGACGCATTAATTGCCAATCGAAAGCTAAGCCTGTTTTGTTTTTTGCCATGTTATAGGTGGGCGAATATAAAACAAAGCGACAAGGTTTTGTGCCTCATCGCGTTATGTTTTTAAATGATTAGTGATGCAACGATACTTGCAATTATGAATTTCTTACCACGAGCTGTTTGTCAAAACTATCTAGTATAATTGGTTTCTCTTTCGCTATCGTATTCGCAAGAATTTTCTTACTCAATAGGTTCACAACTTCTTTTTGTATCAATCTTTTAAGTGGGCGGGCTCCATATTGTGGTTCATAGCCATGTAAAGATAAATACTCCAAGGCTTCTTCGGTCCACTCTAATTGCATGCCGCCATCGCCGAGCATTTCCCTAAGACCGTTTAATTGCAGAACTACAATTTGTTTAATGTCTTTTTTTCGTAAAGGATTAAACATGATTATTTCATCCACTCGGTTTAAAAATTCTGGACGGATTTGCTGACGCAATACTTCCATCACTTGAACCTTGGTGGTCTCTACAACGGAGAACAAATCTTCATCTTCTTTTACATTTTCAAAATTCTCTTGAATAATATGTGAACCCATATTACTAGTCATGATGATGATTGTATTCTTGAAATTCGCAACTCTACCCTTGTTATCGGTTAACCTTCCGTCGTCGAGAACTTGAAGTAATATATTGAACACATCAGGATGTGCTTTTTCTATTTCATCTAGAAGAATAACACTGTAAGGGCGGCGTCGAACTGCTTCTGTCAGTTGACCACCTTCATCATATCCTACATATCCAGGAGGCGCGCCAATGAGGCGGCTTACTGTATGTTTTTCTTGATACTCACTCATGTCGATGCGCAACAAAGCTTGATCGCTATTAAATAAATATGCGGCCAACGATTTTGCCAATTCTGTTTTACCAACACCAGTGGTACCTAGGAAAATAAAAGAACCAATTGGCTTCTTTGGGTCGTTAAGTCCCGCACGACTTCTTCTAACTGCATCGCTTAAAGCCTCGATAGCTAGTTCTTGGCCAACCACACGCTTATGCAATTCTTCTTCAAGGTGAAGTAGTTTTTCACGATCGCTTTGTAACATACTATTCACAGGTATTCCGGTCCATTTACTCACTACCTCTGCGATACTTTCACTTGTTACCTCTTCATTAATGAGTGAGGAGTTGTTTTTTTGTCGATCGATGAGAAGTTGCTGATTTTTCTCAATTTCTGTTTCCACCTCTTTTATTTTTCCATAACGAATTTCGGCTACTCTGCCATAGTCACCAGAACGTTCGGCTTGTTCTGCTTCAAACTTTAGGTCTTCTATTTGCGATTTTGAGGCTTGAATTTTCTCAACCACGGCTTTCTCTTCTTGCCATCGCGACTTTAATGCGTTACGATCATCATTTTGCCTTGCAATTTCTTTACTTAGTTCTTCTAACTTTTTCTCGTCACCTTCGCGTTTTATCGCTTCACGTTCAATCTCTAATTGCATGATCTTACGCTCAATTTCATCCAATTCCTCAGGCACACTATCAATCTCTAAGCGAAGTTTGGCTGCAGCTTCATCAATTAAATCAATGGCCTTATCGGGCAAAAAGCGGTCGTTAATATAGCGCTGTGATAATTCCACTGCGGCAATAATTGCTTCGTCTTTAATACGTACTTTATGATGTGTTTCATAGCGTTCCTTTAAACCACGTAAAATAGCAATAGCACTATCCGAATCAGGTTCATCGACGAATACTTTTTGAAAACGACGTTCAAGTGCCTTATCTTTTTCGATGTATTTTTGATATTCATTTAATGTTGTGGCGCCTATAGCGCGAAGTTCACCACGTGCTAGAGCGGGTTTTAAAATATTGGCTGCATCCATAGCCCCTTCACCACCACCACCGGCACCAACCAAGGTATGAATTTCGTCGATGAATAATACAATTTCACCATTGCTATTCATCACCTCCTTCACCACGCTTTTTAAACGCTCTTCAAACTCACCTTTGTATTTTGCACCAGCTATTAAGGCGCCCATATCTAAACTATATACTTGTTTCGATTTTAAGTTTTCAGGTACATCGCCAATTACAATCCGATGTGCCAAGCCTTCTGCGATAGCTGTTTTACCAACACCGGGCTCACCAATAAGCACAGGGTTGTTTTTTGTGCGACGTGATAATATTTGCAATACACGTCGAATTTCTTCGTCACGCCCGATTACTGGGTCGAGCTTTCCAGCAGCCGCAGCTTGATTTAAGTTACGTGCATATTTGTTTAATGCATTGGTGGTGCTTTCTGCATTTTGGTCTTGTATGTTGCTGCCACCACGAAGTTCTTTAATGGCTGCTTTCAACGCTTTTTCTGTAATGCCAGCATCAGTAAGTATTCGGCTTGTTTTGTCTTTCTGATTGGCTAGGCTCAAAAGAAGATGCTCAATACTTGCATATTGGTCGTTAAATTCTTTTAGGTAATTAGATGCTTTATAAACTACCTGTTGAGCATCGTTACTCAAAAAAGGCTGTGCTCCAGTTACCTTCGGATAGCTCTGTATTTGAGCATCAAGTACCTTAGTTAACTGTGAAATATTAATACCTGATTTCCTTAAAAGGAAAGGTGCTGTGTTTTCGTCTTCTAGTAAAATTCCTTTAAGAATATGACCCGTTTCCACCCCTTGTTGGCTATTAGAAACCGCCAATTCAATTGCTTTTTGGATGGCTTCCTGTGCTTTTATTGTGAAATTATTTAAGTTCATGTTTTTTTAAACGATTTGCGTTCATGCTACTTCATCAAAATCACTTCCAAACTATTTATCGGAAATTATTGCTTGAAATCAATGAAAATCATGACGTATTGAACGGGAATCGGCTTCTTTTTATAAGAGGCAACTGGAAATTTTGTCGTGTTGCGAAATTCTAAACAGGTATTAATTAATTAGAGGTAATGGCGGAAAAATTTTTTCTTCCACTTCTTTCAGCACCTGAATGGGTCTTCGATTGCGCCAATTTATTTCGTCATAAAAGAAGATATAATTATGAATACGCTCCATCAGGAACTCGCGCACTACATGATCGGGGAAATTAACAAAGGATACAAAGCCCGACTCCAGCTCCTCGTGAAGTTCGGCATAGTAGTCATCGCCACCGCCATGGAAATTTAAAACATTTTCTCCAATCACTACTAGCTTATTGATGCCTTCTTCTAGAAGCGGCTCGAGCACTTCGCGTTTTAACAGCATAATATCGTTGGAAATTGCATCGTTCCATTCGCCAATACACTCAATAATGCAATAACTTTTCTCGTAGTCCACAAAAAGAATTTTCACGAACAATGTTTCACTTCCAATATCGTCCCATTGCGGATGGATAAAGAAATTATAAATGTGTTTATCGTAGGTAAATTCGTTGTATTTACGTTGATAGAAAGGGGAGAGATGGTCATCTTCGGCGATATAAAAATCGCGCCACTTAAAATAAGGCTCAATATCCTGCATTATTACGCTTCAATTACAGCGTAAAAATAATTATTAATATCTAATCAGCCCAGCTCTAACAGAATCTTGATGTAGTTTTCTGCGCTGCAGCATAAGGCTATCTTCAGAGGTAAGCACTTTTTTGGGTTGGACAGATCTTGCAGAATCTACCTTGGTATTGTCTTTCCATGCTGTCCAGTCTTCCTCTTGTTCAACTTTACGTGCGTTACCCGTAGGACGGCCAGCACCGGATCTTTCAGTATCTTTTTTTGTGGATATGGTTTCTATAGCTCTAAAAACGCGCGCTCCATTATTCTCTAACTCGCGAATTTGAGGCGCAGTAACGATGAAGCTGCCGTCGAAGGCAAAGGCAATATCAGAAATTAAAACACCGTTTTCTTCATAGCTATACAATGCTTTTCCACTTTCAACATCCCAAACACGGCATTTGCCATCGAAGCAAGAGGTGGCAATATATTTTGCATCACGGCTAAAGGCAACACCTGTTACTCGATTGCCAAAATCAGTAATGGTTTTTATCGATTTTCCAGTAATAGGATCCCAAAGTATCAATGATTTATCAACCGATACCGAGGCGATATATTTATTATTAATAGACATGGCCACAGACAGAACGGGACCTTTATGACCAACAAATGCTTTCACTTGTTTGCCAGTCATATCCAGCAACAGCACATCAGATTTTTCTGAGGCTACAATAATGTTGCGACCATCGTTGGTTAATGCAAGGTGATTTACGTTGCAACCAATATTGAATGAACGAAGTAAGACACCTTTTTTAGTAAGGTCCCATAACTTTACCGTCCCATCGCGCGAGCCCGTGATGGCAGTCTTGTTTTGAAAGTCGATGATGCCACAGTTTACATTATCGGTATGGCCTGCAAGGGTATAAAGTATTTTACCGCTATCAGCGCTCCAAACAAACGCAAAATGATCGTTAGAGGTAGAGATAAGGTACTTGCCATCTTTGTTGAAAGACAGTGAATTTACCACCGTTGCATGACCCGATAATTTGCTGATCAGCTTTAGACTGTCGCCCCCGTAAATATTAATATTTCTATCCCATGAACCAGTAGCGATGTACCTGCCGTTTGGGGATACTGCAACGCATACTACTTCATCGCTATGACCAAGCAAAGTTGCTATTGGTTTTTTTACGATAACTTGAGCGTTGACGATTGTTGAAATAAAAAAGAAAGAAAATAATATGTATATCTGTTTCATAGTATCGTGTGTTAAATCATAAAGGCAAAGTTATTAATTACGGAATACAAAAAGGGAATATTTTGTTAAGACTTTATGAATTATTAAAAGCTACTAAATTTGGCCTCAATTAGCTGGAAAGTCTTGCTGTATATAAAATAAAGGGCTTTTACGGTTTAAGTTAATTGCGGTATTCGGGTGAAATACAGGCTGATACATGACAAAAATCACTATAGCGGTTAATTTAAATAGGTTGGATGATATTGGGTTGAAGGCACTAACAGAAGAGCCTAAAAAGTTCACTATTTTGTTTTTCCTTTGCATATTAACGAAAGTTGGATTTAACCCTTCTTCTTTTCTTTTCGATAATACGTGATGTTAAAACACTGAAATAATGATATATCTTTCACTCGCACTCGCTCCAGTATTTGCTTTGGTATTGTATATTTATTATCGTGATAAACATGATAGGGAGCCACTCGGGATGCTTTTACGAAGTTTTATTGCGGGTATTATTAGTATTATTCCGGCTGCAATAATTGAGTATAAATTTGGCATCGAAGATAAAAACAGTCTGATGACCACGGCTTACGCTACTTTTCTAGTGATAGCTGGCGCCGAAGAAGTAAGCAAGTATGTTTTTATGCGTCGTATAGCCTACCATCATAAAGCATTTAACGAACCTTTCGATGGTATTGTATATTGTGTAATGGTAAGCATGGGATTTGCTGCGGCTGAAAATGTGATGTATGTATTTCAATCTGAAGACCCCATGAATACGGCAATTATGCGAATGTTTACGGCTGTGCCGGCACATTTCACCTTTGCAGTTATAATGGGATATTATATTGGACTTGCGAAATACAATCCAATCAGAGGCCTAGAATACACGTTAAAAGGAATATTCGGAGCCATGTTTTTTCATGGGCTCTATGATTTTTGTTTAATTCAACAGGTTTTTCCATTTATTGCGGCTGGTGCGGTTGTTTCACTTTTGCTTGCAATTCGGCTTTCATATAAAGCCATGCGGATGCAAAGTGAAAACTCAAAAAATTTTATGGAAAACGAACAGCCTAATATCGAATAAAGTTGAAGGAAGCTGACGTAAAGAAAACACTGAATGCACTAGTCCGTCGTTACAATACGACTGAGTTCATTGCCAACGATCCCATATCGATTCCGCATCTGTTTTCGAAAAAACAAGATATTGAAATTTCAGGGCTTTTTGCGGCTACCTTAGCTTGGGGGCAGCGTGTTACCATTATTAATAATTGCAAACGGCTCATGAATTGGATGGATAATGCCCCCTATGATTTTATTTGCAATCATACAGATGCCGATTTAAAGCCGTTCCTTAACTTCACTCATCGTACGTTTAACCCTACCGACGCGTTATATTTTATTGATTTTTTAAAGAATTATTATTCCAAAAATCAAAGTTTAGAAACTGCTTTTGCCATGCATCTTACACCCAAGGATACGACCATAGAAAATGCCCTTGTTGGATTTCACGATTTGTTTTTTGCTGATGAAGATGCCCCACAACGAACACGCAAGCACGTGGCCACACCGAGGCGTAAGTCGGCATGCAAAAGACTTTGTATGT
>CAINMV010000003.1 GCA_903850915.1 uncultured Bacteroidota bacterium | reverse complement strand
TTGTTGATGCTTACTTGTGCTATGGCATTCGCTGTAGCCGTTCCTGTATATGTAATTGCTAGGCTATCTGAACCTGATGCACAGATACTTGATGAGCTATGAGTAAAGCTTACTGCGGTGATACCGCTACTTGCTACTACTACTGTTAATACATTAGAATAAACAAAAGAACATGGTGAACCTGCGGTTACTTTAGCTCTATAATAGTACGTGCCTGCTGCTGGTGTAGCTTCCGATAAACTTGATGTAGTTTGACCAGATACATCGGCAAAGCCAGTACTAGGACTTGTGCTTGAACGCTCCCATTGAATTGCTGCACCCGTGTTGGCAGACATACCAGCTAACGTTGCTGTTACGTTTCCAGAAGAAGCGCAAGTTGGGTTAGCCGATGACAAGGTTGCTGTTCCAGCATTCGACTGCGGACGAACAACAACGGACACAGCTGTAGAACTTGTAATGGTTGAACAACCTGTATTGGTTACACGCGCATAAATGCTATTAGTAACATTTGCTGAAGTTGTATTTGATAATGTTACATCAAACGTATATGGACTTGCCCCTGGGGTAATAGTAGTCCAGGTTACTTGATTATCAGTTGATATCTGATAGACAGGGCTAGTATATGATTGAGCGTTGTAAGTTAACTCAAGGCTAGCCGCTGAACCTGAACAAATCGTGGTTGAACCAGATAATGAAATCGTGGCATTACTTCCAACTGTAATTGTTTGCACTGATGAACGCACCGCATTGCAGCTTGATGTATTTTGCACTTCTACATAATAATTTGTTGTTGAAGCTGGCGATAAATTAGTTAAGAAGCTATTTGGGTCGGTGAGTGATGGCCCGTAAACCTTGGTACCTGATCCTACTGTTGCAGAACCTCCAGTGTAAACACTATATAAAGCACCTGAAACTGTTTTTGTAGCCGAAACCGATAATGAACGTGTACCACCTGGACAAATATCGCCTCCACCTGATAATGTTATTGTTGGTGTAGGAAGCACTGTTACTGTTGTAGAAGTTGAATAAGCATAGGTGCAAACACCTGCGGAACTCACCTTTGCACGGTACGAGTATGTATATGGTGTTGAACCAACATAAAGGCTGCTTTCTTTATATGGATTTGCAGTTGAATAAAGTGAACCCCAGTTACCGTTGTTTTGGCTCACTTCCCAATCCAATATTGAACCTACATTACCTGTTAGGGCAATCGAGATACTATCAGCCCCATAGCCAGTATAACAAATAGTACTTGAATACCCCGATGTAAACGAAGTGGTACCTCCGCCTGATGCCGGATTTACCGTAACTGCAACCGTTGAAGAAGTGGATGCTGTACAAGGAGCATTTGTTGCTCTTATTTTTACATTATATACTGTAGCTGTAGTTATATTATTAAAGAAGTAATGTGCAATTGTTCCTGTTTGGCTGCCTGGGGTAAATGTACTCCAGGTAGTTCCACCATCATAACTTACTTCATATAAGGCTCCAGATATTGGAGAACCTCCTAAGTCATAATCAAACCCAATTGAGTCACCATCGCACATACTTCTGGTTGACAATCCGTTGGTATTAAATGTAGCAATAGCAGGAGTAGCTTCTTTTACTACTACTGTTACCGGGTTAGAATAGGCAGTACAACCATTTGAAATTACTTTATATCTATAATAGAAAGTTCCAGCTGAGGCTTGAATTATATTCGTGCTTGTTGTAGAAACACTTAATGAAGAATACGAACTTCCATCTGATGAGCGCTCCCAATCTAAAGTAACACCAGCGCCTGAGGCTGTGGCACCTGAAACTGACACGGTAACATTAGCACTTGCGCTTGCGCAAATTGGGTTGGCTGTTGTTAATACAGCTGTTCCTCCTAATGGAGATGCTAGTACCGTTAATGTTGATGCTGAAGACGTTACTGTACCACAACCTAAAGAAGTAGTAACACGAACTTTGACAGCATACGTTCCTGCGGCTAAGCCCGAAATTGAATATGAGGTAGGCAACGATGTTCCATTTCCGATGGTTATCCAATTTGTACCGTTATCGTAGCTTATTTGCGCAATTGCACTTTCCGATGGAATACCTGTATATGAAATAGTTATATTTTCAGAAGACGACGAACAAATTGATGCACTAGCATGAGAGAAACTCACAGCAGTAACATCGGTATTTTGAACAGTAACACTTACCGGGTTAGAATTAACAGTACAACCGTTTGCTATTGTTTTGTAACGGTAGTAAAAAGTACCTGCTGAACTCTCAGTGTATAATAAAGTACTGTTGGAAGAATTTAATGATGAATAGTTAGTTCCGTCGGTTGAACGCTCCCAATCTTGTGTGCCCAAACTTGTAAAACCTGTAGCTAAAACATGAACATTGGTCGAAAAAATACTTGTACAAACAGGATTGCTTGTGGTAAGAGCTGCAACGCCACCCACTGGTGAAGCCGAAACACTAATGGTGTTAGTTAGTGAATTGTCAGTAGGTCCAGAGCAATTATGAGCTGGAGAATCAAATATTATTTTAAACGTAATTGTACCGCCACCTGGCAAGTAATTCTTTAAACTATCCGTAGTTAAATTTACACTCCCCCCTGAACCGGAGATCCCAATCCATGGACCCGAACCGTTCAATTGATATTTCCAATTTATAACATTCGCAGAAGATCCTGCACTTGCAAATTCTACGACCTCACAGCCAGAAAAAGAGTTACCGACAGGATTTTGTGTTATTGTACATTGTGCCTTCAAGGAGTTGAAACCTACTCCAGAAATCATTACTAAAATAAATAGCCAAAGCTTGAGCTGAGTGCGGAAAAGTGTGTTCATATAATGGGAATTTTGATTTTGCAAAGAAGGGGACATACCATTATCACGCGTTTCGTGATTGTTGGCATTAAACATTAGTTTTTGATTGGGTAAATTCTTGACCATTTTGTAAAAATTTGATTTCTTATAGATGACAAATATATAAAGTTTATTTATTTTATCAAAGCCTCGTCCAAAAAAATTCAGTGTGGCGCTGTGGATAGGACCGTTTATTGTACAAAAAAATAGAATAATATACTTAAAACCGACTACTTGGGCTATGTTGAATTGGCGCTATTACTTGCAGTAAATCGGATGAAAAGGCGCTGACATCACCTAGGAAAGCTAATAAAATTAAGGCTTTGAGGGCGTAAAGGCGCCCTGGCGATGGGTCGGTTTTCGGGAAATGACGAACCCTATATCTTTTTAAGTAGAAAAAAGAGGCTGTGGGTAAGAGGCAAAAAAAATAATTTAAAAATAATTTAAGAAAATTATAAAAACCAATAAAAGTGGTGGAAATTCTCTGTTAAAACCACCAAATTGGGTGCTTTTAGGGTATATGTTCGGAATTCGTTTTGGCATTTTTTTGATAAAATGCAACAAAAACGATAGAAAAAAAACAATAAAATTATGATGCCCCGTTGGGCCAAAAATGTAGCTTAAAAAACGTTATTTTATATTCCCGTCTTTATCCACTTGTACTACTTTAAATCCTCTTTTTTCGATGTTCTTTTTAGAAAGTTTTTTATCTGTAACGATGACAATAACCATGTTATCTGGAAGCAAATATTTTTTGGCATAGGCGTTCATTTCGTCCTTGGTGAAGTTTTGCACCAACGTGTTTTGTTCGTCGCTGTAATTGGTTGGCAAGCTATATTCTTGTAAACGGTATAAAAAGCTAGCTTTTTGTCCGGCAGTCTCATACTTTAACCCATCGCTGCTGGTATATGATTTTTTGGCAAAGGCCAATTCTTCATCGGTTACACCACCAGAAATATACTTACGCATTACATCAATAGTTTCTACCAAGGCACTATCGCAGGCGGTACCTCTTAAACTAGCGCTAATGGCAAAGGAGCCCGAATTTTTAGTTCCATTAAATCCACCATAAATACCATAGGTATATCCTTTGTCTTCGCGAAGGTCTAAATTAAGACGTCCTAAGAAGCTACCACAAAATGAAAAGTTCATTAAGTTGGCTTTAAAAAATTCGCCTTTGTAATCGAATGGCAAGGCCGGATATCCAAGTACAATATTAGCATCGGTGGCATCGATCATATCTACAAAATATACGGTAGTTTGTGCTGGTTTGGCCACCTCCGTTACCGAAGGTAAAGAATACGGTTTGGCGGTCCAGGTTTTAAGGAAGTTTAATTTCGCTAATAAGGCATCTTCGTCGATATCACCCGCAAACACGATGGTGGCATTGGTGGGATTGTAGTATTTACTATAATAGTCTTTTACATCAGCAATTTCAATGGCGTTTACTGTTTCTTTATTACCCAAATAATAGTTGCCTAACGATGATTCCTTGTAAATGATTTTATTAAATACTTTACTCGCAATTAAACTACCGTTTCTAAATTCTGAACTGAATCCTTGTTTTGTTTCTTTTTTAATACGACGCAATGCCTTTTCATCGAAACGAGGGTGGTTTAAGGCTTCATTTAAAAGTTCTAACGTAGCGTCGATGTTCTTCACTAAACAATTTACCGTAATGCCCGATTGAGCAGGACCGGCATTAAAAGAGATACTACTACCTAATTTATCCAATTCCGCTTCAAATTGCTCTGCAGTGTACTTTTGTGTGCCCTCGTTCATCATCGATGCTGTAATGGCTCCTAAACCCAATTTCTTGGCCGGATCGAGCTGTGCGCCTCCTTTCATATTAATAGAGATAGAAATGGTTGGCGATTCACTTGTTTTAGTTCCAATAATTTGAAGCCCGTTTTCGAAAGCATATTTTTTAAATGAAGGCACAACGGCATTTTTGTAGGCTCCTACCTCTGGTCGTTTAAATCGATCGAAGTTATCAGTAGGGCGCATATAATTTAATTCACCGTAACCATCGTTTGCATTTCCTGTTAATGGATTTTCCGCGGTAGCAATTTTCTTTTTGCCTGTTTCCATACTTGCAGGATGCACCAACGTAATTAAACATTTTTTACCTTTGATGTATTTATTGTAAACACGCATAATGTCGGCTTTGCTTACATTGCGGTAACGATCCATTTCGGTTTGCACATTTTGCTTGTTGTTGGTAGATGCCCACCAGCGTGCCAATAAATTAGCTTTACCAAAACAACTTTCGTTGGCTCGGGAATACCCAAACTCTTGAGCACCTTTTAAACGCGCTAAGTCCGCGTCTGTAAAACCTGCTTTTTCAAAATCGTCAAGCGCTTGTCGAAGTTTAGCTTCATATTCACCATACACTTTTGATTCATCTGCACTTCCGTCCGGATAAGGCAACACTCCCATTTCAAAAGTTCCAGAAAGCTCATTGGTTCCATGACTAGAAAATGATTGTCCTAGTTCTTCGTTATCAAATTTTTTATATAGTGTACTATTTTTTCCGGCACCAATTAATTGACTTAAAAAATCCAATGCAGGTTCATCCGGATGATAAGAAGGGACCGTTGGGAAAGTTAACAAAACGAGAGGCAAATAAACGTTGTCCTCCATACTTGCATATTTATCTTCCGGCAAAACTACAGACTCCACTTTCATCTTTTTTACCTCAGGTCCTTTTTGGAAATTTCCGAAGTATTTTTCTACCATCGTAAGTGCCTCTTTTGTATCCACATCACCGGATAAAATTATACATGCATTATTAGGTCCGTACCAACGTAAAAAGAAACGTTGAACGTCTTGTAGTTGTGCGCTATTTAAATCGTTAACATAACCAATAACTGGCCAGCTATATGGATGACCTGCAGGATACAAATTTGCGTTTGTAATTTCACTCACACGAGCATAGGGGCGATTGTCCCAATTTTGTGATTTTTCGTTCTTCACGGCATCACGTTGACTCTCAAATTTTTTCTTCGTTAAAGAGTCTAATAGATATCCCATACGATCGCTCTCCAACCATAAAGCAGTTGCCAAATGATTACTTGGAACAGTCTCATAATAATGCGTTAAATCTTCCTCGGTATTTCCGTTCTCTTGAGCGGCTCCAATTTCAGATAAAATTTTGAAGTGTTGCTCATCAGCAATATGCCCTGAACCTTGAAACATCATGTGCTCAAAAAAGTGTGCGAAGCCAGATCGACCTGCTGCTTCCCGAGCACTTCCAACATGATAGGTTACACGCACAGCAACAAGGGGGTCGCTATGGTCTTCGTGGATGATTACAGTTAGTCCATTTGGCAACTGATATTTTTCGTAAGCGATATTATACTCGCCTGCTTTTCGCTCTACTTTTTCTACTAATGTGGCTTGCGAAAAAGCAACCACCGAAATCGTTAAAAATAATATTGTCTTTAAAATACGCATACAGCACTTTTTTGATATAAGGTGCAATATATATAGAAAAATACAAATATGCAAATCTGCTGGCGAAGATTTCTTACAAGGCAATTCATGTGTTACCATAAAAAATATTGGCATCAAAAACAGGTGTCAATTATCGAACTATTTATGTTCCTTTATTTACAATAGTTTTAGAGAATCAATAAATAAACCAGAATTGTTATTTTTAAATTTTGGAATTCAAAAAATGCCTTTTATACCCATTAAAAATATTTTTTTCGAGAACGCTTTTTAAAACCCATTTTAATCGTTTTCGGGAAAAATAAAAAATTGACCTATTGTTCGTTTTTGTATCGATTTATTAAAAAACAAATGTTGTTTTTTGTTGGTAATCGATAAAAATATTTAGAGGGATTTTCTTCGTTCATTTTCGTATTTTAAAATTTACGAGAGTGCAAAAATGCAGTTCGATATTTTCACTACGCATGATTTTTATGCTTGAGATATATGCAACAATTTTATTGTAAATTTATAAACCAATTTTAGAAATAATCGATGCTCATCAATTTATATTTTTATTACTTTTTTAGAAAGGTATTTTTTATTTGAATGGTATTTTTTTGTTCATTGAAAATAAATTTTAGCGTGCATTTTTCAATCCAAATTTCGCTTATTTTTTGAGTGTTTTTTTGTGTGAAATTTGAGTCTTTTTTTGATGTGTTTTTTAACTTTATTTTAGACTACTTTTTATACAATAAATAAAATAAAATTTCGGTTTATTATTTTTTTATGAAGAAAATTTTTGTGGTAATTTTTTATTCGTTTTAAAATAATTTAAACTTTGATTAGATTTTTTTAACTCATTTTTTTAGCTTATTTATTCTTACTTTTTTAGTGCAAAAAAACGATCTGTTTTTATCCTTTGATACAAAGAATAACTACCATAAAAAGTGTGTGAAATATTTCACCTTTTGAGTGCAAAAAACAACCTTGTTTTGATGTCTTTTTAAAATGCAATAACATTAATATTATTTCAAAAAAAATAAATTATTGCAGCAATAAAAGTGATACTTTTTTTACTTAATTTCAAAGCTTTTTTTTAGTTTAAAAAGAGCATAAAAAATGTGCTTTTTACTTGCATTGAAATTGCATTTTTGAAACTATTAATTATCGAAGTTGGATTGAATTTCGATCGTCGAAAAAGAAATTTCCAATAGCACAGCTTAGCGTATTATTCGCATTTAAAAGAGCCATAAATTCGTGCTCAGATTCCGGTGCAATAGCAATTAATAATCCTCCATTAGTTTGCGGATCATTAAGGTGTAAAAACGTTTCGGGAGTGATGCCTTCAATGCTATTTGAATAGGCATTCCAGTTGCGATATGTGTTATCAGGAATGCAGAATTTATCGGTATAGGTTTTTAGATTTGGCAACAACGGAATGGCATTACTATTAATACTCGCACTAAGCTTATTCCCGGCGCACATTTCCGTTAAATGACCAAGCAAACCAAAACCCGTTACATCCGTCATGGCTGTTACACCAGGAAACCCACCCAAAATCTCACCAATTTTATTCAGTTGTGCGGCGTTTTCAAAAAACGTTTTGTAGTCCTCTTCAGTTAGTTGGTTTCGCTTAAGTGCTGCACTAAAAATACCAGTACCTAATGGCTTCGTTATATAAATAATATCGCCTGCATTGGCGGTATTGTTTCTTTTAATATGTTTTGAATTAATAATGCCTGTAACAGCCAATCCAAAAAATGGCTCCGGCGCATCAATACTATGTCCGCCGGTGATATGAATACCAGCTTCACTGCATTTTTTTGAAGCACCCGAAAGGATAGCTCTAACCACCTCAGTGGGTATTTTATCAACAGGAAAACCAAGAATGCTAATGGCGGTAATGGGCTTCCCTCCCATTGCATAGACATCGCTAATGGCATTGGCCGCAGCAATTTGACCGAAATCATAGCCATCATTCACAATTGGTGTAAAAAAGTCGGTGGTCGATATAATGCAATCGTGGTCGTTGATGGCAACAATAGCCGCATCGTCGAAGCTTTCGGTGCCAACAAGTACATTGGTACTTTGCCCTGAAAATTGATTGTTTAATATACCCTGAAGGACTGCTGGGGCAATCTTACAGCCGCATCCAGCACTCTTAGAAAATTGCGTTAATTGTATTTTATCCATTAGTTTTATCGAAAGATTGTGCTGCTGCACATTTGCCGCAACCTGTGTCGCAGTGTGATGAATTCCATTGCGATTTCACCTTTCTGAATATGAAAACCACCGCTACAATAAATAGGATTGTAATTATACTATATTGGATTAGGATCATCATGAAGGCAAAGGTATGGATTTTTTGGGTGGAGCGAGATGGGGTAGTATTGGTTCGTTCGTATTCTCAGTAGTTAGTAATTGGCATTGTGTATTTAGTGGTACGTTTTTGTGAATTTCCGAGTTTAGTGGTGGAGTATTTTTCCCATTTTTTTTGATTAAAAATGATCTTTTTTTGACAATTTTAATGGATTTTGATGGATTTTTGAGGATTTTTTAGTAAAAATCGTATAAAATTAAATTTAAGTCGCATCTTAATTTAGGCCTTTTTTTTTAGTTAAAACAGGTAGCTGCTGAATTCTCAAAAATATAGTATTGGAACTTTCAATTTTCTTTCATTTTTGTTCACTTTTGGATGAAAAATTACGATATTTAGAGTTTTTTCGGTTGTTTTTT
>CAINMV010000002.1 GCA_903850915.1 uncultured Bacteroidota bacterium | reverse complement strand
GATACATAAGATCCTATTGATCCGTGTGCTCTTACTGCACCTACCGTATTACCCAATTCTTGATTCATCAACAATGTAAAAGTTCCATTGCCATTATCATAGGCACCTAAGCCATCGGGAATACCTGCCATTTTATATCCATTGGCTAAAGAGTCAGGAGTGGTGAGGATGGAATTTAAAATCACACCAGGCGCAACTGGAACCAAATAAGGAGTTTGTGAACTACTTGGTCCTTTCTGACTAATTGGTCCAAAACTAAAAGAATGATAACTTGACCCAACTCCAATTGAATAAATTTTAATCAAGGAAGCATCGTTTGCCTGTATATTATAGTTAATTAGGCCATATCCAGAAATTGAAGGAATAATAAATGTATAAGTGTTTCCTGAAATCGTTGGTGCGATAGCCGTTTGATTTACACCATTCACGTTATAATTCAATTGTGCTCCTGTAACCGAAATATTATCTGTAATAGTAGCAGCAACAGTAAAAGGACCATTCAATAATGTATTACTTAAAGGAGTATGTCTTATTACTGGGTTGATATTTAAATTGTAACTTGCTCTTAAGGTAGTAGGATTTCCTGGTGTCGAATCTTGGTATCTGGTGGCGGTCATCACGGCATCGCGACCCCAGCTTTTTACATTCACTGAATCGTTATCGTAAACATGAACCGTTACATATCCGAAATAAGCATTTGGGAAGGAAGTAAAAGTTGGCTCTACCAAACTTCCACCATTACCTGCTATTACCTGCCATGTTTTTCCAGCATGTGGTTGCAATGAATCGGCAGCATGTATGTGCGCTGAGAAAAATGCATCTGCCTGATATTGTTCCATAGTATTCCAAAAGCTATCACGCTGTGAAATATTATTATCCAGTCCATCAGGTGTGCTTTTAAAATGACCAGTATATGCTGGTTTATGACCTATAGCAAAAATATGTCGGGCGCCATTGGTACGTGCATTCGCAATGTCATTTCTAATCCAATTGTATGATACTTTTGCATCTCTTCCAACAGGATCTGTATTTACAATAACAAAGTGGTCATTTTTAAAATTGAAGGAGTAGGTGAGTTTACTTTGATCGGTAGTTAAACTGTCAGTTCCGGGAACCAGTCCGGTAATCGTTGGTCCATTGCTGCCAAGGATATAATTTCCCATGACACGCACGAAAGTTCTTTCAGCGGCAACAAATGATTTTTTACCATTGGCTTTGTCTTGGGTTTCATGGTTACCTTCGATGGCAACTAATTGAACTTGTAAATTTTTTATTGGATGCGCATTATAAATAGCCAACCAGTTGCTTAACTGAGAAGCTAATTTCATGGTGTCGTTTTCATATCCCAAAACCATATCTCCCGCAAAAAATAAATATTTTGGTAATGGATTCATTTGAGAAATTTCAGTGAACACCCTGTTTAATTGATATACATTAGCGGTACTTGGATTTCCTACTGAGTCATCTGTTTCTACTCGATTACATCCCAATACAACAAAAGAGTAGTCTTGCTTCGCATTAGATGGTGGATTAGCTGGCTGATAGTTCGATAATTTATTTGCGCCACTTAATCCAAAGGTAATTACATGACTCACGTTAGTTGTTGGAATTGCAATTCCATCAGCATTCGGACAAGTTTGACCGAAATCATTATCATTACTAATAGCTATGGTACTGTCATTGATAATAGCTAAACCTTCTGCTTTATCTAAAGTGGCTGGCCATCCATTTGCCAATAAGTCCATCACCAAAGTTTTCTTTACGGCTTTTATCCCTTTACTGGCTAATCCTGTTGAATCAACCAAAGCCTCTAATGTTTGGGTGCCATATAATGCTGAGGTAACAGCAGTAGCTTGATTGATATTAATCTGATACAAACGTTTGATATCTGAGGTTCCTCTTGCTGCAGCTTCTAATACCAAAAATACACTATCATTTACTGCTGCCATGTCGCCAATTTTCCAATCTCTTAATCTTATTTGATTCGAACCGCTAGAACCAATGATACCATCATTTAAATATACTATGGTACGCATGGCATTATTACTCGGGTCTATTTCCAGAATACGATGTATGCGGGTTCCTTCTCCTATTGAAGTAGTAGGATATAATAAAGGACTTTGAATAATGGCATATATTTTACCATTGGGTGCGATGGCTATACCTTCAAATCCACGATTGTTCTTTCTGTATTTAAATACTGTGTCTATTTGCACATCTACTGACTGTGCACCGGCTAAGTTAGCATAAGGAGTATAACGTTTTAATAAAACTCCATTAGGGCTTAATTTCCAGATGGTAGCACCACCTTCTTCACATAACCAAAAATTACCATCTTTATCCACCACAATACCTTCCGGGTCGATACCAAAAGTATCTTTAGGAGTGGTTTTCAAATTGAAATTGGCGCAATCCAATACCGTGTCGGTAGATGCAACCTCTATGGCTGTACTTCCTAAACCAGTTGGGTTAATGATTCCTGAAGCGCCGCTACCATTAGGACGTTTAATGGTGATTGTTTGCAAAATCTGGACTTCCGTTCCTATGATACGAATGCGATGTATTTTAGGTGCATAGGATGGGAATGCATACATTTTATCATAGGTTGGGCGACATGATGCTGAGTTTGCACTACCGCAATCTACATTGACACCTCTATCAGATAATGTCCAAAATTCGGTGCCATTAGTTCCCGCTATAGGATACAAACCGGAGAATCCCGCTTCGCGAAAAGTGATTCCTTGAAAAGTCCCAATAGTTGGGGAAGTAATATTCAGGTAATCCTGAATTTTAGTGATTTGTGCAAATGTTTTTATGCTAAATAATAACAAAAAACCGATAAAGTAGACAGACTTTGTAAATTTGAAGTTCATGAAATGGGGACGTTTTTTGTTTACAAACTTACCCATGTCACATTAACTGCATTTGTTTTTTATATTATCAAAATAGCACTAAAAAGACATTATAATATTTCCTTTCTATTATTATTTTCGAATTAATATTTAATAATGTTATTTGAATTTTAAAATCATATTTTTAACAGTTAGTTTTTGATTTCAACCACTAGAAAATAATAATACTCAAGTCAAAAGACTGAAATGTTTTTTTGGTTTAATTAACATTTTGGTTGCTTTTTAAATTACTAATGTCACAATATATGTTCCTTAAAACCTTCAGAAATGAAGTAAAAATTAAAGTTTATGAAATCGAACATTGTATTAATAGCCTAAGTCGTTTCCTAAGATTGATCAAAAGGATAATTCGGTTATTGCATAAATTCGTTAAACTGCAAATTTCGAAAATAGTTTATTTTTTTTGGCAATTATTTTACGTTGTTCATTTTTAGTTAAACTAATTACAGATATTCGCATCAGGCTTTTAAAATACCACCAAAGCTGGTAATTTGCTCCCTTATCATTATTGGTTGCCGTAATTAATAGATTCTATGCGTATTCTTTTGCTCTTGTTTGCCTCATTGTTTTTGATGCTTGTGGGCTGTGATAACAAGATGTCTTATGATTCTGAAGCCAAAAAGCCAGTTTACATTAGCCCCTCTGTCGACTATAAAGGCCATTTCCATAAAGGCCATGTTCGTATGCCTGTTAGTGCGAATAAAAACGCAATTAAAAATCAAAATCGCTCTCGTTATTACTATCAAACTCGTGGGAAGTATCATTCTAGAAAATAATCAACTTTCAGATAATTTTCATTCTTTATTTTACTTAAGTATGCAATCATATTGCATACTTAAGTTGTAGTATTGCAGCCTGTTAATTATATTGCCTTATTGATATTCAATTGTAATTGTATTTGCCGTAATAGTTTCTTTGTTTTTATCTCATTAATGTTAAATTTCTTGTACTTATAAAATTAAAGCTTTGGAAGGTGTTTTATTTATAATTTTGTGATGTTATGGAAACATTTATTGCATCTAGGCTTGGTTGTTGGAGTTGGGTCTATTGTTAATAAGCAAAGAAACACAGGTTTAAATTCAAAGTCGTGGGTTGACGAACAAACAGATAAAAATGATATATACTTTATAAATTGTCTTTATCAAGTTTACACGAAGAATATTTGAACCATTGTATTACTTTCTAGATTAGTTTATTTTTCGCTGCTTTAATCATTGGCCCATCGCCTAAAAGATGTTAATTTAGGAACAGAGATAAGAAAATTTATATAACCACTATGATTACGACAAACGATATTCATCAACATTTTGCTGATTTTTTTAAAGAGGACAAGATACGACCATACGCATACTTGGTTTCAAAGCGTTTGCAAGAGGGACATATATGCATTGATACCTCCGAAATGGAACATATCGCTGATGAAATTCCGTTTTCGCGAATTTTTCCAGCAAAGAATTTACCTCTTCTTTCGACTGTAATTAGCACCGATACAGAACAAATTCTTCCATTTGTACTGCACAATAATCGACTCTACTTACATCGTTATTTTACGTATGAAACAAATATCTTGAAATCTATTGAACGTTTGCTAAAGCAGGGTGCAGGGCGTCAAATAGAAAGGCAAGATACATTGTTGAAGCATAATAACCTCCTCCATAGTTTTGCAGCTAATTATGATCTTCTAAATGCAACTGAGCAAGAAAAAACAGATTGGCAGATGGTGGCTGTTATACAAAGTATTATGTATGATTTTTCGATGATTACGGGTGGTCCTGGCACAGGTAAAACCACAACAGTCGCGAAAATACTTTCTGTTTTGTTTTCTATTCAACCAAATGCTTCTGTTGCCTTGGCCGCCCCTACCGGTAAGGCGGCAATGCGTATGGCTGAGTCTTTAAAACAATCAGTTTTGCCCGTCGACGCATCGGTGTCAGAAAAGCTTAAATCACTAACGCCAAATACCATACATCGCCTTTTAGGATATATTCCTAACTCGGTTAATTTTAAACATAACCAGTCCAATCCACTTCCATTTGATGTTGTGATTGTGGATGAGGCTTCGATGATTGATGTTGCGGTCTTCTCCAAATTACTTGATGCTATTGGACCAAATACGCGTGTTATTTTACTTGGAGATAAAAATCAATTGGCTTCGGTAGAAGCCGGGAGCTTGTTCGGGGATTTATGCAATGCATCTGGTGCTGCTAATTCTTTTACCACTGTAATCTCGGAGTTTATTCATCATTTTATTCCGGATGTCAACAGACAAATTCCAATTGGAAATATTATCCCTCAGAGACATATTTTAGCAGGACATATCGTGGAGTTGCAAAAAAGTCATCGCTTTAGAAGTGATAGTGGTATTGGTAAGTTTAGTCAAGCAATTATTCATAATGAAGTTAATGAATTACTAGATTTTGTTAAAGTTGTATCGCAAAATTCAGTTCATATATACCCTAGCGATAATAAGGCGATTTTCGAAAATTTCATCAAGGACTATGCTGCTTACATACAAGAACCCGATATTGCTTATGCACTTAAAAAGCTGAACCAGTTGCGCGTGCTTTGCGCTGTAAGAGAGGGTCCACAAGGGGTTTATAAAGTGAATAAAGACATCGAACGCTTTTTACAACAACGCGGTTTGCTTCAAATTTCTGGCGACTTTTATGAAAATCGTCCGATAATAATTACTAAGAATTATCCGGATTTAAACCTTTTTAATGGCGACATTGGACTACTTCGTAAAGATGAGAATGGAAACCTTAGAACATGGTTTGAGGATAGTAACAAAAATATTCGTTCGGTGATGCCAGGATATTTAGCGAATGCTGAAACGGTGTTTGCCATGACGGTTCACAAAAGCCAAGGTTCTGAATACGCCAATGTTTTGGTTTTATTGCCGGAAAATTATGGTGCTCAGCTTTTAACCCGTGAGTTACTCTATACGGCCATCACACGTGCCAAAGAAAATATTGTTTTATTGGCTTCAGAGGATTTATTGCTTATGTCGGCTAAAGCAAGTGTAAAAAGGATCTCCGGAATATTAAATCGTTTTGACGAAATACAAGTAAAATAAAAACAATGGCTATACAACTTTACGTTTCAAATGCGTTGCCTAAATTAGCGAAACAGCTCGCCATTGATTTAAAGGAAAATCATAATGGTGTATTTGCTCAACAGCAAATTGTAACGCAAACCGACGGTATGAATAACTGGCTTAAAATTAAGTTAGCCGAACACCTTGGTATTGCTGCCAACTGCGCATTCAAAAAGCCGAATGATTTGGTTTCTTTAATTTACTTTTGGCTAGGTGGCTACGATAAGCCTGTTATTAGTTCGGATTATATAAAATGGAGTGTTTACCACTTATTAAATGATGCTGATTTCATCAAGCAGTTTCCTTTTATCGCTGTATATTATAAAAATCATGACATTAAGAGAATTGCACTTGCCTCAAAGGTGGCCGACCTTTTTGATCAATATCAAGTATATCGTCCAGAGATAATTACAGCATGGAAAGAGACGAAGAAAATGTCAGACATTCAAGAATGGCAGCACTATATATGGCTCAAGATTTATCAAGATTCTAAAGGCGTGATGCTCGACAAAACGGACGCTATACATGCCATAATTCAGTTTTTGGCCCAACCGGATAAATTAAAAATATTAAAAAGCAAGTTACCACATGTTCACTTTTTTGGTATTGCTGTAATTACACCAGCTTATTTGAGATTGTTCTATGAGTTATCAAAACACATCTCTATTCAGTTCTATCTTCTTAATCCTGCACCCGCATCTTATTGGTTGGAAGATCATTCAGAGAAGGAAATCGCACGTATTGTGCAAAAGTCGAAGCGGAAAGGGCCTGCAGGGAATTTTGCCATGGTTGGTAATGAATTGCTTAATAGTTGGGGTACAATCATTAAAGAAAGTTTCTCCTTGCTTTTTGAAGAAGAGTCTTACATTAATAATTATAATGATAGCTTAGCTTTAGAGCCAGCTGATCCAACAACATTATTAAAGAAGATACAACACGATATTTATTTTAATGCTCCTGTTGAAAGCCGCAATCAAATTAATGAATCGGATCTAGTCGACGCATCGATAACTGTAAATTCGTGTTACACTATTGTTCGGGAGGTAGAGGTGCTTTACAATTATTTGGTGAATAGAGTTGAGCAATCCAGTGCTGAATATTCTCCACGCGACATTGTGGTTATGGTAAGCGATATTAATAGCTACGCGCCATATATCAGAGCTGTTTTCGATAATGCACCCTATTCATTTCCATATACCATTGCTGATGAAAATTTGTCGGAAGGAAATACATTTTTTACATCTATTGAAACGATATTAAGCTTGCATCCAGAGAGTTTTAAAGCGGAGGAGATTTTACAGCTTTTGGAATCTAAATATATTAGGGAGCGCTTTGGGATTTCGGATGTCGATTTAATTCGTAAGACAGTTGATGCGGCAAACATCCGTTTTGGAACCGTTGGCGACAAAAATGATGATACCCGTTTACTTAGTTGGCAATATGGTTTGAAACGGATTATTTATGGCATCTGTATTAGTGGTGAGCCAATTTTAAATATTGATGATGATATATTAATTCCACTTGATTCTATAGAAGGTACAGATGCCCAAGAGCTCATTCGTTTTTGGCATATGATGCAAATGTTGGAGTATACTATTCGGCAGCGATCAAAGCCTCGTAGTATTGCGCAATGGAGTTTGTATTTACAGGAACTTATTGAGTCGCTAGTTTTTCAAGCCGCAGAAACCGACGACGAGGATTACCATCGACTAATTTCATATCTCGAAAAACTTACGTTACTTGAAGAAATTAGCAATGAGCCTATTGGATTCGATGTCTTTAAACATAGCTTTTTAGAAATATTGACTTCTGAAACCAAAGCTATGGCATTTGCAGGAGCTGGAATAACCTTTTGTTCACTGATACCCATGCGAAGCATTCCATTTAAGGTGGTAGCGATGTTGGGAATGAACTTTGATAAATTTCCACGCAAGGAAAATAAGTTGAGTTTTAATCTTATTGAAAGTCAGAGAAGAAAGGGGGATCGAAATGTTAAGGACAATGACAAGCATCTTTTTTTAGAAACGATATTGAGTGCCGAAGAGTCGTTTTATCTTAGTTTTATTGGCAGAAGCGCGAAAGATGGTACTAAGATACCTCCATCTTCCTTGGTTGATGAGCTAGTAGAATATATAATTCAAGGAACGCCTAACCAAGAGGATACTTTGAAGTCAAAAATTATTACAACCCACCCACTACATGGCTTTAGTCAACGTTATTTTAATGGCAGCGGTTTGGTGTCATATCTAAGCGATGATAAATACACAGCAACCACCAATATTACATCAAGTAAAAATGATGCTCCTGATTTTGACTTTTCAGAGATCAATACAGATCAACTTCTTAAGTTTATAAAAAATCCGATCAAATGGTATTTTAATAAAGGACTTGGGGTTTATTATCGCGATGAAAAACTTTTATTGCCTGATACTGAAATTTTTGAATTAGATTTTTTGAGTAATTGGAAGCTCAAAGACGACCTATTGCAGATGCCTGAATCATCCTATCGCACGTATTTTGAGCGACTTCATCTTATGGGTTTTTTACCTCTTAAAAATAGTGGAGAGCTAGAATTTGAAAAGGCAATTGAATCAACGATGCCTAAAATCCAACAGATTAAAGACGTTTCACAAGGATTGGAACATAAACCAATTGCAGTAAATTTAACCATTGGAGGCAGTTTAATCACAGGTACTATTAATTCTGTTTATGGCAATCGACTAATTGCCATTTCTGATTCTAAGAATAAAAATAAATATATCATTCAAGCCTATGTTTCTTTTTTGCTAGCGCATGCTCAAGGCTTCAATATTGACCTTTATTATCTCGATTTTAAATTCTCTAAAGTAACCCAATCATTGCCAAATTGTATAAGTCAAGCTGATGCAATTACTCAACTCGAGAAGATAGTAGAATACTATTGCTCAGGCTTTAAGGAACCGTTTTTATTTTATCCTGACTTTCCGTTAGAAATTTTCGAGAAAGATGCTTTGGATTTCATCGGCGCTATAGAAAAAATGAAGAATGATAAATACATTCATTTGTTTGAAGATGACTATATCTCAAAATCATATTATTTGGATTTCTTCTCTGAAGAGAATTTCGAAGCGATACGCACAAACACAAAATTAATAATTGATTCGGTAAATTGTATTTTGCCAGGAATAATAAAATAACATGGAATTAAAAAATTTTGAAGTCGACACGGTTGCTTTAAAGCAAGGAAACCTTATTGAAGCTAGTGCTGGTACTGGCAAGACATATTCTATTGCAATATTAACTTTGCGTTTGATTTTGGAGCAGAATATTCTTATTCAAGAGATTTTGATGGTTACCTTCACAAAACCTGCTGTGGCTGAACTTGAGACACGTGTAAGGTCGTTTGTTCGGATCGCGCATTTAGCTAGTTTAGGGAAAAAAGTAGATGATGTTACAATTGCTGAAATTGTAAAACAAGCCATTGCCAAGATTGGATTATTAGAAACTGAATTCCGTTTAAAATCTGCGTTGCTCTTTCTTGATGAGACTTCGGTATTAACTATTCATAGTTTTTGTCAGCGAACCCTCACCGAATACGCCTTTGAAACGAATCAAATATTTGGAGCGGAAACTCTTGATGAAACCTCCATGAATGAATTGAAATTGGATGAGGTAAATCATTTTTGGCGCAAAAATATTGTGACGTTGGAAAAAGTTATTTTAAAAGCGCTGATTCCAAATTTTCTTAGTCGTGATGCTTTAGATTCCACAATAAAAGATGCGTTAAATGGTAAAATATTAATTTCATTGGAAACACCTGGAATGGATTTTTTATCGGAGGATAATCAAAAGAAAATTGTAGCCGATTTAGAATCAAAATACATTATTATTAAGGAGTCACGCAAGTTGGCTGCGGCATCTATCGAAAGCAATAAAGCAAGCCTGATTGCAGGTTTAAATAAAAATTTAAATGCGGTAAAGAAGTTTTCTGGTGTACTCGATTCGATGGATGACTTATTAAATACAATTTGGGCGAATTCCAATGTTAATTATGTGCAAAAAATATTTAAAGATGCGCTCGAAATAATGGAGCCTATTATTGATGCTGAATCCACCATTAATAATATATTATCCGTATTTTCAAACAAACTATTTCAATTCGCTATTCAACAAATAGGCAGTGAAATTCAAAAGCAGAAGGAGCAACGCAGTTTCCTTACGTTTGAGGATATGATTGGTAAGTTACACGAGGCCGCGGTGATTCAAAAGAATCAACATTTGCTTGATGCTATTAAATTGAAATTTCGTGCAGTATTTATCGATGAATTTCAAGATACAGATAAGAAGCAATATGAGATTTTCAGTACGTTATTCACATCACCAACTATTGTGTTTTATATTGGTGACCCAAAGCAATCTATCTATGGGTGGAGAAAGGCGGATATCAATACCTATTTTAGAGCATCCGAGGCAGTTGATAATCGCTATGGGATGAATTCTAATTACCGATCTACTGTGGCTATGGTTGGTGCGCAGAATGCCTTTTTTCTGCCAAAAGAAGATTTTGATACTTTTCATTATGATGGGGCAGAACATGCCATTCATTATACAACTGTAGAAGCACAGAAGGAGAAGGAAGTGGGTAACCTTTTAATAGGTGGAAATCCTGCAGTGCCGATTGTGGTGATGGATGCTGATAAGAACGATGAAATATATGAGGCGGTTACCGCTACCGTAATACAATTGCTTAGCGATTCAAATTATCAGATTCAAGATAAAAATGGTACACGCCGAGTGCAACCTTCCGACATCGGCATTTTAGTGCGAAGCAACAGTAAGGGTAAAATCATTCGAGAAAACTTATCGAAATGCAAGATTCCTGCCATCACCATTGACGATACGCGCATAACATCGACAACTGAAGCCAAGGAGATTTTATATCTATTGCAAGCTGTGGTAGATATAAACACGTCTAGTTTAAATAAAGCGTTGCTTACCGAAATGACGGGTCTCTCAATTTCGGAGTTGAAGCTACGTAACGAAGAATTGGTATTGGAGCAGTTTAAAGAATATCAGCTTGCATGGAATAAGGACGGCGTTTACGTAATGTTGATGCGCTTTATCACTGATTATCGCATTAAAAAACGTTTACTCGATATCAATAGCGTAAATGGCGATCGAAGAATATCAAATATCCTTCAGCTATTAGAAGTATTGCACAAAGTTCAATTTCGAAATCATTATTCTCCTGTTGAGCTTATCAACTGGCTTCAACGTGCTGTGGAAGGTCAATTTGTTGAAGGTGATGAATTTGAACAACGTATTGAAAGTGATGAAGACGCAGTTAAAATAGTTACAATACATAAGAGCAAGGGCTTGGAATACAATATTGTCATTGCACCTTTTTTGGATATGTTATCCGATGTTGGCACTGCTGCTAGCTTCCGCGACGAGGCAACAGGGGATTACTACTTTGGGCCAACAACTATTTTTAATGCAGAGCAGGTGGCTGCCGCCAAAAAACAGTTGGAACAGGAAAATCGTCGCCTTATTTATGTGGCTATTACCCGAGCCAAGTATCAATGTATTGTTAATAGTAGTCTTTATTATAAAAAGTCGTCATTAAAAACCTTTCTTGATGTAATTAAAACATCCAACCCCGCTGGAATTCAATGGCAAAATGCCCCACAACGATTGTCCGGATATAGATACCAACCGGCTCAAAAAACCTTTCCCATTGAGTATAAAAAAGCTATTGGGTTTAAATTATCACAAAAGTATTGGCGTAAAATAAGTTACTCTTATCTTACCACTGAGCATACTCCAACAGCGAAGTTTACTTCTGGAGAGGTTACTGATGCTTACAGCGATTTCATTTTTCATAAGCTTAAAAAAGGTGCCTTTACTGGAAATCTTTTGCACTATATTTTTGAGTTTATCAATTTTGCGAATCCGTCGTTGTGGAAGAAAGTAATTGCCACGGCACTTCAAAGGCTATCGCCTAGTAATCAAAATGTATACGAGGCCGGGCTGCTTGAGCTTCTAGATCATGTTACCCAATGCACGCTGCAATGTAATAACAAACGCTTTTCATTGTCCGAAGTTAATACCGAAAGTCGTTTGAATGAGTTTGAATTTGATTTTGTTGTGACGCCGTTTCATGCGGAACAAATTAATAAATTGGCTACCGTGCAATATCCCTTTCATGTGAAGTCGTTTGACAATTTAGAGGGATTGATGAATGGAAAGATGGATTTATTTTTTGAGAAAGATGGTAAATATTATATCTTGGATTGGAAGTCGAATTTCCTTGGTGATCGTTTGTCGGATTATGACGATATAAATGTAAGGCAGGCTATGGCTGAAAACAACTATCATCTTCAATATCATATTTATGCGGTTGCGATATGTAAATATCTCGCACTTCGCTTACCTGATTTCAATTATGATGAGCATTTTGGTGGTGTAATCTATCTGTTTGTAAGAGGGGTAAGGAAGGGCAATAATAGCGGTATTTTTTTCTGCAAGCCCGAATTGGATACCATCTCTAAACTCACCGACTGCCTTGGAAAAGACATTTGAAAATTCTAAAACGTAGGAAGCTAAATTGAAGAATTTCGGAATTGCGAGAAATGTTTTTGCGTGTGGATAAGCAAATTATAAGCGGTGTCCCAATTTTGGAATCATGGCCGCTTTCCATTCCGTAAAAGTGCCATCAATTATTTTCGCACGAGCTTCATTAACAAGCCAAAGGTAGAAGCTTAAATTGTGAATTGAGGCAATCTGCTTGGCAAGCATTTCTTCTGCAATAAATAGATGACGCAGATATGCTTTGCTGTATTCTGGCATTAATGTTTCATCGATAGCATTGAAATCGTTTTCCCATTTTTTATTTCGGATGTTTATAATACCATGTTGCGTGAATAGCATTCCATTTCGAGCATTGCGTGTTGGCATTACGCAGTCGAACATATCGATGCCGAGGGAAATATTTTCGATTATGTTTATTGGCGTTCCAACTCCCATAAGGTATCTTGGTTTTTCCACGGGTAAAATGTCGCATACCATGGCGCACATCTCGTACATCATTTCGGCGGGTTCTCCAACGCTTAATCCACCAATGGCATTGCCAAAGCAATTTTGAGAAGCAATAAATTCTGCGGATTGCTTGCGTAAATGTGGGTAGGTGCTTCCCTGAACGATGGGAAATAATGCCTGTTCATAGCCATACAATCCTTCTGATTTATTGAAATGTGTGATACATCTTTGAAGCCAACGGTGGGTTAGATGCATGCTTCGAGTTGCGTATTTTTCATCGGAAGGGTAAGGAGGGCATTCATCAAATGCCATGATGATATCGCCACCAATTTGCCGTTGAATATCCATTACGTTTTCTGGAGTAAACAAATGATAGGACCCGTTAATATGATTTTGGAATTTCGCTCCTTCTTCTGTGATTTTACGTCGGCCGGATAAAGAGAAGATTTGATAGCCACCACTATCGGTAAGTATGGGCCTGTCCCAATTCATAAATTTATGAAGTCCACCTGCTTTTTGTAAAATATCAGTTCCAGGACGAAGGAATAAATGATAGGTGTTGCCAAGTATTATTTGAGCCTTGACTCTCGTCTTTAATTCTTCCTGATGTACCGTTTTTACACTTCCTACAGTGCCTACAGGCATAAAAATGGGTGTTTGAATATTGCCATGGGCAGTTTCAAGTATCCCTGCACGAGCTTTACTTTTTATATCGGTATGTTGTAATGTGAATTTCAATAGTTTGAATTTGTATTAGCTTTAATTTAAATATTATAATGTATTTTAACGCAAAGAAACTTTTAGAGCCCCTTGCGCAATTCATCACTAGTTTTGGTGCTTCCATCGTGGCTCCAGCCTGGTGCTTTAAAGAGATAATTAAATTTGGTTGATAAGGAGGATGGCTTTCTCAGATCATTGACAATTTTAAGGTGTTCGCTAACAATGGCTTTTATTGGGTTTGTAGTGTTTAATGGGGTGGTAAGTCCGTAAACAGGTGTTTCTTGCTCTACCTGAAATGTTCCGAAAAGTTTATCCCAAAGGATGAGAACTTGGCCCATGTTTTTGTCGAGGTACTTAATATTGCTGGCATGATGCACCCGATGGTGCGATGGAGTAACAAATATAGCCTCGTACCAAGCGGGTAAGCGTCCTACAATTTCTGTATGCAGAAAAAATTGATACATTTGGTTGATGGCATACATAAACATAATGGTCATATAATCGAATCCTAAAAAGGCAATGGGAAGGTAAAATAGGAAACGATAAAAAGGTTGAAAGACAGAGGAGCGCAACGCAACCGTGAAATTGTATTTCTCAGCACTATGATGGTTACTATGCACAGCCCAAAAGAAACGGCTATAATGTTCGGTTCTATGGAGCCAATAAAAACAGAAATCTTGCGCCACAAAAACTATTCCCCAAGCCAAGATAGGGTTGGTTTTCAAAAGTTCGGGTTGTAAAATAGCATGTAAGTTTGCCCAATAAAACAAACCTAAAACAAATCCTTTTATTATTAGATCGCAAATAAAGCCAGCCAACGCAAACCAGCCACTCATAATTGACTCGGCAAGGATATAGTTATGCATTCGCTGCTTATGGTTTATGTATAATTCATACAAAATACAAACAGAATAGATTGCAATTGAAAGATAAAAAAGTATAAATTCTCGGCTCATTTCTAAAAGTGCAAAAATAGATTTATTGTAATACATGTCAATATTCTTTATTATTTTAAATTTGGTATTACATTTGAAGCCGAACAGTAATTTACCAAATCTCATTAAAATGAAAAAGTACATGTTTCTAATTTTGGCTTTCGTGTTTACTGCGGTTGCTTTTAAATCGAACAATGGTGGTTTGCCTGTGGGTAAGCAGGCACCAAGTTTTGTATTGATCGACACCAAAGGCATCCCCACAAAGCTTTATGACTTTAGGGGTAAGATTGTTTTAATTGATTTTTGGGCGTCTTGGTGTAAGCAATGCCGTATGGAAAGTCCTAAATTGGTGAAGACGTATCAAAAATATCAAAATATGGATTTCGAAGGAGGTTCTGGTTTTGAAATAATTAGTATAGCAATGGACGATAATTTGGATGATTGGAGAGATGCTGTGGTTCAAGATGGCTATACATGGACCAATGTATCTGAAGGAAAGAAATGGGATGCTGAAATCGCCAAAGATTATCAGGTTAGTTCACTCCCTGCCAACTATTTACTTGATGGAAATGGTAAAATTATAGCTAAAGACCTACGTGGTTTGATGCTTGACAGTTACCTTGCAACGATTCGAAAAAAATAATCTCATCAATAGGAAGGCGGAGCAAATGGCCCCGCCTTTTTTATGTCACATTGGCGCAATTGTTTTTTGGCAATAAAATTGAAATAATGGCGGTTAAAATAACGCCTTTTAAACATGAGTGATTTGAAAAACAAACAAAAGGAGGAGGTCTTTAATGAGATCAACCAAACTGATTCTAATGAGGATCAAAATTCAGATACAGCAAACGAAAATGCCGAATTATCTAAAGAAGAACCTGAGGTTTCATTAAGCGAAGAGGAGAAGCTAAGATATAAGGTAAGCGAGATGAATGATAAGTTTATTCGCCTTTATGCGGAGTTCGACAACTTTAAAAAACGGACCGCTACCGAGCGTTTAGACCTAATTAAGACCGCCGGGAAAGATATAATTGTGTCAATGTTGCCCGTTTTAGACGATTTTGACAGAGCCATCCAAGTGATGGAATCCGCCAACGATATACAGTCGATTAAAGAGGGGGTTTTACTTGTACGTCATAAATTTCATAAGATATTGGAGCAGCGTGGATTAACACCCATGGAAAGTCAAGGACAAGACTTTAACAGCGATTTGGCTGAAGCCATCACAGGTATCCCTGTTTCAGAGGAAATGAAAGGTAAGGTGGTTGATGTAGTTGAAAAGGGATATTTACTAAACGAAAAAGTGATTCGTTTTGCAAAAGTTATTGTTGGAAATTAATACTAAAGAATAGATTAAGTTTTATTTATGGCCAAAAGAGATTACTACGAAATTTTAGGTGTATCTAAAAGTGCTTCCGCCGAGGAGTTAAAAAAAGCATATCGAAAGAAGGCAATTGAGTTTCATCCGGATAAAAACCCTGGAAATAATGAGGCGGAAGAGAAATTCAAAGAGGCAGCAGAAGCTTACGAAGTTCTAAGCGACGAACAAAAACGTGCGCGATATGACCGCTATGGTCATCAAGGTGTTGGAGGGGCTTCCGGTGGTGGTGGTTTCAATGGCGGCATGAGCATGGACGACATCTTTGAAAATTTTGGAAGTGTTTTTGGTGATGGCTTTGAAGGATTCTTTGGGGGCCAGCGCAGTGGTGGTGGTCGTAGGCAAAATGTAGGTGGAAACCTTCGCTTACGAGTGAAAATGAGCTTAGAAGATATCGCCAATGGCGCGGAGAAAAAACTTAAAGTTCGCAAGAAAGTAAAATGTTCTACCTGCCATGGTTTAGGTGCAAAAGATAAAAGTGGTTTTAAAACCTGTGGAACTTGTAATGGTCAGGGCTCTGTTAAACGTGTTACCAACACATTTTTAGGTCAAATGCAAACTACGTCTACGTGTCCATCATGCCAAGGCGAAGGAAGTTCTATTAGTAATAAATGCACAGGTTGTCATGGCAGTGGTATTATGGATGGTGAAGAATTAATTAATGTGAATATTCCTGCCGGTGTTCAAGAGGGGATGCAACTAAATCTCAGTGGCAAAGGAAATGCAGGAGAACGCAATGGCATGAATGGGGATCTCTATATATTAATTGAAGAAGAGCCACACGAAATTTTAAAACGGGAAGGGAATAACGTAGTTTATCATTTGCATATTTCTATACCAGAAGCCGCTCTCGGAGCAAGCTTCGAAATTCCCACCATCGATGGTAAGGCGAAGATAAAGATTGAACCAGGAACACAAGCTGGTAAAATATTGCGCTTACGTGGGAAAGGGCTACCAACAGTGAATAGTCATGGAAAAGGAGATCAACTCATTGACGTGAACATTTGGACACCACAAAAGTTAAGCAGTGAAGAAAAAGCTATACTTGAGAAATTATCACATTCTGAAAACTTTAAGCCTAACCCTTTAAAAGGGGAAAAGGGCTTTTTTGAAAGAATGAAGGAATTCTTTACTGAATAACTTGAATTTGTGGTTGTTTATTCGATCAATTTCAAAAGAGTTGAAAAATTATCCCCTTAATTTTTCTTTGTATTTCACTAGTTGGCTTCTCAACGTGTTCTCAGCCATATCTATAGCAGCTTCGAAGCTAATACTAGTTTCTTTTACAAAGATACTTTGATTTTGTACATGCAGTTTTACCTCAACAAGCTTATTTTCTTTAGCTTCGTTGGTTAGTCTTAAGAATACCTCGCCTCCTAAGATTTGATCATAAAAAGTATCAAGTTTGTTTATTTTTTTTTCAATGTACTCTAATAGTTTCTTGTCTGCATCAAAATGTATGGATTGAATATCAAGTTTCATAGTATTTGGTTTTAATGATTGTGAATTTATACGTTGATAATTGTTTTTTTAATTTTTAAGCTCTTGGATGAGAATTTCGATGTGCTTCTTTAAGCTTTTCGATGCTATTGTGGGTGTAAATTTGGGTAGCAGCAAGGCTACTATGGCCTAAAAGTTCTTTAATTGCATTAATGTCGGCTCCATGATTCATTAAGTGAGTGGCGTAGGTATGACGCAACACATGGGGACTTTTCTTTTCTGCTGTCGTAATTAAGTCCAATGCGGATGTTACCACTCTATATATAAATTTATCATATACAGGCTTTCCGTTGTTTAAAACAAGTAAAAAGATGCTGTTCGAAGCAGGCAAGGTGTTTTTCTGTTTCTGAAAAGCCTCTATAATAATTTTAAGGTCTTCTGTAAACGGAATGATACGTTCTTTCTTTCTTTTCCCCATCACTTTAAGTTCACATTTGTTTAAGTTTATGTCATCTGTTTTCAAAGTTTTTAATTCACTAAGTCTCATGCCTGTTTGGTAAAGCATTTGAACAATTAAATGATTGCGAATGGCAGAGAATTCATCTTCAGGCGAAGGCATAACATTGGTTTTACGCATATCTTTTTCTTCAATATAGGAAGGCAACCTAGATCCCGATTTGGGCAAGGTGATTTTTACCATAGGGCTAGTGGTAATGACATTCTCTTGCATTAAAAATTTGTAAAAACTACGCAGACTAATCATCTTTCGCTGCACGCTGCGCGAAGTAATACCTTGGTCGATGAGTTGGGCTAAATACGATCGAATATGAATTGGAGCCGCCTTCTCAGGCGCTTCGAAGTCGTAGGCGTTCCGTAAATATGAGGAGAACTGAAACAGGTCGGTTTTGTATGCCGTTAGCGTATGTGCGGAATAGCGTCTTTCAAATTTCAGGTTGTTTAAGAAGTTATCTACCATGGCTCCGACTACTTACCTTACAAAATTACGTATATTAAGAGTGAATAAAAAATTAATTTAACCTGAATCTATTTATTATTTTTGAATCCTAATTTTATTAATAACATGAATTTCCCCGCAGAATTAAAGTACACCAAAGATCACGAATGGGTACGTATGGAAGGCGACTTCGCTTATGTAGGTATTACTGATTTCGCTCAACACGAATTGGGTGATATTGTTTTTGTAGAAATCGAAACCGAAGGTCAGGCCTTGGCGAACGAAGAGGTCTTTGGATCTGTTGAGGCGGTGAAAACTGTTTCTGACTTGTTCATGCCTATGGCCGGCGAAGTGGTTGAAGTTAATCCTGAATTAGAAAGCAACCCACAATATGTAAACGAAGATGCGTATGGGAAAGGTTGGATGATTAAAATAAAAGTAACGGGATCTCTTGATCATTTAATGTCTTCCGATGCTTATTCAGAGCTGGTAGGCGCATAGTTTTTATTACCATTAAACAAAAAAGCCGCAGGTATAATTACTTTCGGCTATTTTTGTTTTAAAGCAATTTTAATCTCATCTAATAAATGATCTTTTTACGTTATAATAAAGTGGCTTTGGCTTTCAGCGTATTTATCATCTCACTTTGTGGCTTTCCGGGAGATAAAATGCCCACGTTGGAGTTTATGGATTTGCTTTCTTTCGATAAAATGGCTCATTTCTTCTGCTTTGGATTACTTTGCTTTTTTACTGTTACAGGCTTAGCAAAATATCTTCATTTTAGCTATTTACGTCGGCATGCTTTACGGTGGGCTGTAGCTTATTGCCTACTTTTGGCCGCAACCACAGAAATAGCTCAAGCTTTATTAGCTATTCATCGAACAGGTGATTGGCTTGATTTTCTCGCTGATGGCATAGGAGTGACTTTGGGTGCAGTTATATATGTAGTTGTGTATAATAAAAAAAAGAGCCTTGTATGAAGCCAGTGCGTGCATATAGTTTAAATGGGAAATTTATAGTTGCTTGTCTTCGTAGTTTACTAGCCATGGTGTATTTGTTTAAAGGCAAGCAATGGCAAAGACCTCCGGCTAATTTTCATGAAGATCCTGCACATTATAAGATTAAAGATATTATCTTCTTTGCTTATAAATATTATTTTAAACCGCTTGAGCAATTTGAAAGTAATGATATAAAGGGTAATTTGAATTTCACTTTTCTTAAGCCAAATATAGAGGCTTCGGATAATCGTGTTACCATTACCGCTGGAGGCGACCTCATGCCTTACGAGTGGGTTAATTCCGACTATTGTAAAGCTTTATGGGACGATATTGGTGATGATTTCTTTTCAGGGGATATTGTAATTGCGAACCTAGAAACCCCGATAAATAGAATTAAGCCTGCAGCTGTCGTGCCAGAATTAATGCTTAACGACATGGAATTTAATGGCGATGCTGCTATGTTTGATGTGTTTAATGGCAATAGTAATTATAAAGGATTTGACATCTTGAGCACAGCCAACAACCATTCCTTTGATCAGGGTGAAACTGGTATTCTTAACACCATTGAATTTTTGAATGAGAGGGAAATCCATTATACCGGTACCTCAGCTAGCGAAACCACCGTGCATGATTTTCCTATTCTAGAGCGTAATGGAATAAAAATAGCATTTATTGCCTGCACCTATTCTTTGAATCACTTACAGTTGCCACCCGGAAAGGCGTATTTATGCAATCATATTAAACTAAATCAAGCGAATTGCGATTTGTCGTTTATTAAAAAGCAAGTACTTTTAGCCCATGAACGTGGTGCTGATATTGTAGTTGGTTCGATGCATTATGGAAATGCTTATCAGCTTTTTCCTGGCAATCACATTATTGATATCACCAAACGATTGTTTGATGAATGTGGATTAGATATTTTACTTGGGAATCACGGACATAATTTACAACCGCTTATTTATCACCAATTCGTTTGTCCTATAACACAACGCAGCAAACAAGGCTTGGCCGCTTTTTGTTTGGGCGATTTTGTAGCATATGATATTTTCACTTGGGGACATCTTCCCATTTGGTTGAAGATTGAATTAGCAAAAACTAAGAATGGGGTTGTTTTGAGTGATGTTACAGTGAACCCTATTTATGTGTGCGGCATTTATCATTCTAAGTTAAAACGCGATCTTCGGTTATTAAATGCATTGCGCTTATGGGATGCCATTGCGAAAAGTGAAGATATATCTTTACCTAATTTTAATATTGAAGAAGCTAAATATCTTAAAAAGATTTTTAGTAACGTGTTTGAAAAATAATGTTTCTGTTAATAGCGTATTAGCGATTCAATTTAAAGCAATTCTGCAATTTCTTCGCCTACCTTTGAAGCCAATGCAACTCCAATTCCATTCATCCTTACGCCAACAATAATGCGCTCGTCGACACGTTTTACAATTGGCGTTTTCTCATTGCCAAAGGCCATAATACCACTCCACCTCATATCTATCTTGTATTTTATTTTTGGCAGAATTAAGTTCTTTAAATAATAATCCAATTTGTTTTGTATCTCCGTATTGAGCTCAAAAATTGTTGTTTTCTCTGTTGCAAAATCTAAGTTACGACCACCTCCGAATAATATACGTTGGTCGATATTTCTAAAATAATAATACCCTTCATCGAAGTGAAAGATACCTTTAAATGGAAGGTCTGGAATTGGCTCTGTAACAAGCACCTGTCCTCGCCCTGGCGTAATGTCGAATCTAGGAAAAAAGGTGGACGTAAACGCATTAGTACAAACTATAAGTTGTTCTGCTTCAAAACGCGATGATCCATTATAGATTGCATTTTTTACATCCACCCCAACCCCGTTTTTTTTACTCTCTATAGCCATTACCTCAGAGCCAGTTCGAATTTCGATTCCGGATTGTAATGCTAATGAGGTGAGGGCCTTCATCATTTTCCCGGTGTTAATTTGCCCTTCGAAAGGGGTAAAGAAACAATCTTTGATAAAGTTTTTATTGAATCCAAACTCAGCAATAGCCTCATTTTTTAATGTGAAAGCCGGTTTTTTAAAGAGTGGAAAAAGCAAATCATTGATTCTTTCCACTTCAGGTTGGTCGATTTTTTCTTTGTTGAATATAAGCTCGTATCCACCATGGTTTAGGTATTCAATCTGTGTATCTCCGAGCCGCTTTCGCAACATCTGTAGGCCTTCCCAACGTTTCACTACCAAGTTGAATACATCTTCATGGCGCATAGTTTTTAAGTCATGAAGCAATTCACCGACGCCACCAAATGTAGTAAAACCGGCATTGCGTGTGCTTGCACCGGCAGGCAATAAGCCACGTTCCAATACTAGGATAGATTTTTTCGGATGCTTATTTTTGATGCTAAGTGCCGTTGATAAACCAACGATGCCAGCACCGATGATGATGATATCAGACGATATTAAGCTTTCCCGTTCCCAAAAACTAAGCATAAAATTTTGTTTTAATTATCCGATTTCAAAAGTGAAGAATTACGAATGAAAAGGTTGGTTTTATTTCAAGAATCCTTCACGAAGTTGCATAGCTACAAGTTGATCAATTGGAAAGGTAAGATGTTCTTTTTTCAATTGATGCAAAGGTTGCCAAAAAAATTTCGAGATATTGTGTGCAATATTACTTACTTCTAAGAGGCCTTCATCTTTAATTTTAACCAGATAATAAATAGAAATAAGTTGATCTGTTTGAAAAAATAAGCTTCGTTGAAAAAACTCCGTTGTATAAAAGTGTCGCACCACATCAATTTCGGCATTCAACTCTTCTTGAAACTCGCGATGCAGGCAATCCACAAGACCTTCTCCAAATTCCAAGCCACCACCAGGGAATTTTGTAAACTTTTTCTCATGATAATTTTCTTCACATAGCAACACCTCCATTTTCGAGGAAATAGCGATACCGTAAACACGGATGTTAAATTTATTTATGGATGGGTTAATTCCCAATGACTCTTCCATCATTTAAAGTTATGATTCGATCGGCTTGGCTAGCCAGTAAATTGTTATGTGTTACGATGACGAAGGTCTGATTGAATTTTTTACGCAATTCAAAAAAAAGATGATGTAACTCATCAGCATTTTTACTATCGAGATTTCCACTTGGCTCGTCAGCAAAGATCACGCTTGGATTGTTTATTAAGGCTCTTGCTACCGCAACACGTTGCTGTTCTCCGCCGCTCATAGCTGCAGGTTTATGATTGGCTCTTTCGCTTAGGTTAAGTAAATCGAGGATTTCCATAGCACGTTGTTGTGCGTCCTTTTTTGAGGTGCCTTTAATGTAGGCTGGAATGCAAATATTTTCTAAAGCGGTAAATTCTGGTAATAAGTAATGAAATTGAAAAATAAAGCCAATTTTTTGATTGCGAAAAGAGGAAAGCTGTTTGCTTTTTAGAGAAGCGATTGAAGTTTTATCGATTTCAACGGTGCCTTCATCTGCTGCATCGAGCGTGCCAAGTATATGAAGTAGCGTGGATTTACCTGCTCCTGAAGAACCAACGATGGCAACCAGCTCACCAGCGGCAATGGACAAAGAGATTCCTTTCAGAACCTCTAATTTTCCATAGCTTTTAACAATTTCAGTGGCTAAAATCATAATTCAAATTAATGCATTTTTATTAATAAAGCATGAAAGACATTGAATAACTTTACAATATTTGATCTATGAGCTGAATTCTACTTAATTTTCCATTCGCCTCTCTTCAATTTTATCTAAAATTTGGTAAGCGAGTTTTAAGGCTCTGCAGGCATCTGATAGAGGAACCAAAGGGTTTTTATTTTCGATAATGCAATTAAAGAATGACTGTAGCTCAACTTTTAATGCTTCGGCGCGATGGCCAATTAATGTTGATTTGTTGCTATTTTCTTCGACTTGTTTTGTTATCGCTAAATTATAGGCACTTTGTGGCACATTTTCCATAATTGATGCGTTAAAGTCCAGTACTACCGCATTGCCATTCTCGAAAATACTTGCAGTATGAATTTCCTTTTTTGCATTTCGATTTACCGTTAGTGAAGCTACGCCGCCGTTGCCAAATTCTATTCGTGCATTTACCACGTCGGAGGTAACTCCAGAAAGAGATACACTATTGGCACTAATTTTTCGTACTTCGCTTTTAATAAGATGCAATACAAAATCGATATCGCGAAGCATTAAGTCCAAAACAACTGAAAGCTCACTTTCTTTTTCGGTTAGATATTGGGTTTCAATATACAATGGCTTTAGCTTAAATACATTGGTTTCTATTACCGAGGGGTTCAAGCGCATTCCACTTCCAACTTGAACTTTCACATCAGCTTCGCGTTGCATTGAAAGTAGAATCTCAGCCTTTTCGATATTAGTGGTTAATGGCTCTTCAATGAATATATGTTTGGATTTTTTTAAAGCTCTTTTTGCAAGTTCAAATTGTGACTCGGCAGGCACAATAAGAAGGATTGCTTCAGTGCGGTCGATAAGATTATCTAAATCTTCAAAATAAGGCCAAGAATATTCTGTAAATAGCTCTTTATTACTTGTTCCGCTATATCCAATGAGTTCAAAATCAGTTATACTGGCGATACATATTGCAATTTCGGGTGCAATAGAATCCTTGCAAATTAAGCCAACGGGGATCTTTCTCATTTGCCTTCAAAACAAAGGCTTTAGTAATAAATCTTTTTATTGAATTATACACCCGTTAGACGGCAATAACTTTTTAAGTTCTATAAAATCGAACAATGCAAAATGCAAGTTTATTGTACACTCAATGTTTTTTCAACATAATAAATTGTATTACTGTGCTATATATCTAATTCCTGAATGTTTAATTTGATGTTGTGTTAATAGATACCCATTTACATCAAGGAAAGCGAAAAAATCTTATTGCTTTATTAAAAACCAAAGGGATAGTGGATGCCAGTGTTCTAAAAGCAATGGAATCTGTTCCGAGGCATAGTTTTTTAGATAGCGCCTTTAGCGAAAATGCCTATGATGATAAGGCTTTTTCTATTGCCGAAGGTCAAACTATTTCACAGCCATTTACAGTAGCATTCCAAAGTCAGCTGCTTGGAATCCGTCGTGGTGATAAGATTTTAGAAATAGGAACAGGCAGTGGTTATCAAACCGCAGTACTTTGTTCGATGGGAGCTTCTGTATACAGCATCGAACGCCATCGTTTGCTCTATCAAAATGCGAAGTCGCTTTTAAATGAAATGAAACTGATGGCACATCTCATTTGTGGAGATGGCACAAAAGGCTTGGAGAAATTGGCGCCCTTCGATAAAATTATTGTCACCGCTGGAGCTCCATTGGTGCCAGAGACATTGGTTTCGCAATTAAAAATTGGAGGTGTATTGGTGATCCCGGTAGGAGATAACACCAAACAAAGAATGTTAAAGATAACTCGAACTACTGCAACTGAAATAGACACACTTTCCTATGATGGTTTTGCTTTTGTGCCGCTTATAGGCGAGCATGGTTGGAGTTAGTGAATAGTATTATTGAAGGACTATATATTTTGTTTTATTATTGTTAATTTGCATTATTAAAATTACAGTAACGCAATTTCTTTCTTTCAAACGAAAAAGCGTTCTCATCACATGCAATTCATAACTTCAATTCCTTTCAATAAACTTCCTTTTCATAGTGCTCTCGTTAAAGAATATTTGTTGGAAAATGATTTTCTAAAGCCTTTCTATACTACTTCTCCATCCAAAGAAGGACTTGAAGATGCCTTATCAAGTAAAGTTTACCCCAAGGCAAATAGGGTTGTTCTTTCCAAAGTCCTATCTCGTCAATACCAAAATTTAATTATTGAAGGTAAGGTGAAGTCCAACATCGAATTATTGGCTGAAGATTCTACGTTTACCATCACCACGGGTCATCAGCTTTGCCTATATTCCGGACCGGCTTACTTTATGTATAAAATTGCTTCTGCTATCAACTTAGCCCGTCAGCTTTCCAAAAGCAACCCTTCGAAAAATATCGTGCCTGTATTTTGGATGGCTTCCGAAGATCATGATTTTGAAGAGATAAGTGAGGTGCATTTTTATGGTAAGAAATGGAAATGGGAGAAAGAAAATGATAATTTTGGGAAGGTTCCCGTTGGGCTTTTATCTCCGAAGCAAATCGCGGTTTGGGCTGCAGAGATGAAAAGTTACTTTAGGGAAGAGGTTCATGTTACTTCATTACTCGATAATTTCCAAACGGCATATGCCTCTCACAATAACCTAAGCGATGCCACTCGCGCTTTTTTGCATGGCCTTTTTGGTAATGATGGCTTGGTAATCATCGATGGCAACGACCCAGATTTAAAAGCCCTAATGAAACCCCTTTTAATAAAAGAAGTGAAGGAATCTGTTTCTCATATAGCATTAACAGAGACAACGCTCGAATTGGAGAAGTTGAATTTTCAAGGACAAATTGTTTCACGAGATATTAATTTGTTTTATTTAAATAATCATAATATTCGAGAGCGAATCGAAAGGCTGAACGATGGCTTTATCCTCCATAGCTCTGGGTTTTTTTTCACTGCTGAAGCCCTTGAAAATGAAATACAGCAATATCCTGAACGCTTTAGCCCTAATGTGGTACTTCGTCCTGTTTATCAAGAAATAATATTGCCAAATTTGGCCTATATCGGAGGCCCAGCGGAAGTGGCTTATTGGCTGCAATTGAAATCAGTTTTTGCAAGCTTCAATGTTCCTTATCCGGCGGTATTGGTGCGTAGTTCGTTTGCAATCATTCCTGCGGGGTTGGATGAAAAAGTTGCCAAACATGGTTTTTCTATCTTCGATTTTCTAACCAAAGATTTAGCTGGTATTGTAGCTACTTTTATGCACGAAACACATGGAGATGAACTTAATTTTGAACTTGAAAACGAAACAATAACAGCGTTGGTTGACTTGCTAAAGATCAAGGTAAATCAAATAGACAAGCAATTAGAAACGCAAGTGAAGGTTGAAGAAAAAAACATACGTGATATTTTGCATCGTCTTCAACAAAAGTTTAATAAGGCATTGAAAATGAAATCGGAAGCCGATGTTAAGGTGATACAAAGACTTAAAGGAGTTCTCTTTCCAGAAAATCATTTTCAAGAAAGATATATTAACATTTGCGATACCTTCGATTTCACAGCATTCTCCTTAGAAGAGCTTATTTTACATGCCGATCCATTGGCATTGCAACTGAAGGTCTTTTCTAAATAATATTGACATTTTATGCTTCGCAATATTTCGTTATTGGGGTGTTATTTGTAGCTTTAAAAATGTATCCCAAAGGATAATGCCTGCAGTTATTGATACGTTAAATGAATGTTTCGTGCCAAACTGTGGTATTTCCACACATGTTTCACAAAGCGCCAGTGCCTCTGCATCAACACCGTTTACCTCGTTGCCAAAAATAAATGCTGTTTTTTGTCTTGTGGGATACTTTTCTAATGAAGTGCTGTTACTTGTTTGTTCTACCGCGACAATTTGAAAATGGGCTTCTTTCAACGCCTGAATAGCCTCTACGGTGCTTGAGAAATAAGCCCAAGTAACACTATCTGCTGCCCCTAACGCTGTTTTCATAATTTCTTTATGCGGTGGGGTGGCGCAAATCCCCGTTAAATATAAGGCTTCCACCCGAAAAGCATCGCAGGTGCGAAAAATAGATCCGATGTTATGCGCACTTCTCACATTATCAAGCACCACCACCACGGGTAACTTTGTTGCGGCTTTGAATGCGGGTAAGTCCAAGCGGCCTAAATCTTCCATGTTTGTCTTGTTAAAGTTCATTTGGTGAAAAAATGTTTGTTATCGTAACGTTGTTAAATATAATTTTACAAACTTCTTTAAAAATACTTAGAGTATCCTTGTTTTATGAATAAAAAAACAGAGCCTACGCCGTTAATGCAACAATACAATCAGATAAAGGGCAAATATCCTGGTTGTATGGTATTGTTTCGTATTGGCGATTTTTATGAAACATTTAATGAAGATGCCGTTCTAGCTTCAAAAATATTGGGTATTATTTTAACAAAAAGAGCCAATGGAGCTGCTTCTCACATGGATTTAGCAGGGTTTCCATATCATTCTTTAGATAACTATTTGCCGAAGTTAATACGTGCAGGGCAGCGCGTAGCAATTTGCGAGCAACTTGAAGATCCTAAACTCACTAAAAAGATAGTTAAGCGTGGGGTTACGGAATTAATTACACCAGGAGTTACTTTTAATGATAACGTACTCGAACACAAATCGAACAATTACCTAGCTTCCGTAAATTGTGTAGATAAGAATTTTGGATTAGCATTACTCGATATTTCTACGGGTGAGTTTTTGGCTGCGGAAGGCTCCAAAGACGTGATTGAAAAATTACTTCAAGCTTTTAAGCCTTCCGAAGTAATTGTTGCAAAAAAAATGATTCCTGTTTTTGAGTCAAATTTCGGAAGCGACTTTTATTTGTATGGCATAGAGGATTGGGTGTATGCATATGATTATACCTTCGAAAAATTAACCCATCATTTCGGAACAGTAACGTTAAAAGGCTTTGGAATCGACGAATATAAAAATGCAATAATAGCCGCAGGCGCAGCATTACAATATTTAGAGAACAATCATCATAGCAACATAAGCCATATCTCTAAAATTGCGCGTATTGAAGAAGATCAATATGTTTGGCTCGACCGATTTACCATTCGTAATTTAGAATTATTGCAAACTCCTGATGCTAATGGTACCTCTTTAATTCAAATTTTGGACAAAACCATCACGCCCATGGGAGGTAGGATGTTGAAACGTTGGATGATGTTACCCTTAAAAAATAGCATTCAAATTAACGAGAGGTTGGATGCTGTAGGATATGCATTAAAGGAAGACGCATTTCAATTCGGGCTAGAAGACCAGTTAAAGCAAATTGGAGATTTAGAACGTTTAATCTCTAAAGTAGCTTTGATGCGCATTAATCCTAGAGAATTATCACACTTGAAGCGGTCTTTAGGTTTTATTTCGCCAATTAAAAGTGCCTGTGAAAAAACAGATAATTTTGCTTTTCAAAAAATAGGGGAGCAGCTCAACGAATGCAAGCTTATTTATACCAAGATAGATCTGACTTTGCAAGATGATGCTCCTTTGCTACTGAGTAAAGGAGGTATTATTAAAGCTGGAGTTAATGCCGTTCTCGACGATTTGCGAAGCGTACTTAACAGTGGCAAAGAGTATATTTTAAAAATACAACAAGAAGAGATTCAAAAAACGGGAATCACTTCGTTAAAAGTAGCTTACAATAGTGTTTTTGGTTATTATATTGAAGTTACCAATGCCCACAAAAGTCGTGTTCCGGAAGGTTGGATTAGAAAGCAAACATTAACCAATGCAGAGCGCTATATCACCGAAGAGTTAAAGATTTATGAAGAAAAAGTGCTCGGAGCTGAAGAGAAAATTCTTTCTCTGGAGCAGCAGCTTTATAACGAGCTTGTAACGAGCTTGGCGGAATATATAATCCCGATTCAGCAAAATGCAAATATCCTAGCGCGTTTGGATTGCTTGTTGTGTTTCTCTAAAATCTCCAAAGAAAACAATTATATCAGGCCCACCATTACCGATGATTTTGTGTTGTATCTTCGTCAACTTCGACATCCCGTGATAGAAAAGCGCTTGCCAGCAGGAGAAAGTTATATCCCTAATGATGTAATGTTGAATAATGAAGAACAGCAGATTATTATCTTAACAGGGCCCAATATGAGTGGCAAGAGTGCTGTTTTACGTCAAACCGCATTGGCCGTGCTAATGGCACAAATTGGATGTTTTGTTGCGGCCTCAGATGCTAAGATTGGATTGACAGATAAGATTTTCACACGCGTAGGAGCTTCCGACAATTTATCGTTTGGAGAGAGTACATTTATGGTGGAGATGATGGAGACAGCGAGTATTATTAATAACCTTTCTAGCCGTAGTTTGGTGTTGTTGGATGAGATTGGGCGTGGAACAAGCACCTACGATGGGGTTTCTTTAGCTTGGAGTATTTCAGAGTTTTTAGCCAAACATCCGTATCATCCACGAACTATTTTCGCTACCCATTATCATGAGTTGAATGAATTGGAGAAAGATTTTGGAAGTATTAAGAATTATCATGTGAAAGTGAAGGAAACTGCAACGAAAGTAATTTTCCTACGGGTATTAACAAGGGGAGGGAGTGAACATAGTTTTGGTATTCATGTGGCCAAGATGGCGGGCATACCCAAAACAATTTTAGACAGAAGCAATGAGATATTACATCATCTAGAATCGCAACGTGCAGACATCTCAGGCAAAGAATTTATTAAGAAAATCCCGAAGTCAACCTTTCAATTAAATATGTTTGATAGTACTACACCAGAGATGGCAAAGTTGAAAGAAACCTTGCTAAAGCTAGAGATTAATACCCTTTCACCCATCGAAGCGTTGTTGAAATTGCAGGAGTTGAAACAGCTTTTAAAAATAAATGAAAATTAGTTTGCATAAAAAAATCACAACACTTATATTTGCAGCATAATTGCGAGAGTAGCTCAGTTGGTAGAGCGTAACCTTGCCAAGGTTAAGGTCGCGGGTTCGAGCCTCGTCTCTCGCTCAGAAAAATTAGTAGCTACGGCTACTAATTTTTTTTACACCGCTTGGGTGGTGGAATTGGTAGACACGCAGGACTTAAAATCCTGTGGCTTCACGGCTGTACGGGTTCGACCCCCGTCCCGAGCACAAGTTTCAGAGGTTTTTTCCTCTGGAACTTTTTTTTGGCATATCTTGATCCGTTAAACCTATTTGTAATTTTTGTTTATAACTATTACGTTAAAAATAGGTTAATTAATCTGTTTAAGTACTATTTTGCCGAGGTATTTTAGAAAAGCGGTATTAAAAAGTTTATTCAAAAGCGATCAAATCGGATGCTTTTATGTTAAATTATAAAAGTCATTAATGTAATACTATTAATGTGAAAATGTAGTCTTTTAGGGATATTTAAATTATATAATATGAGGAAATTATTTTTACTTTTTGGAGTTAGCCTATCTTTTATTTCTTGTTTTCTCAATGCTCAGGACACTTGGTTGAATAGAGCTGCCTACCCTGGAGGCAGTATTTATAATGGTGTTGCTGCATCTGTTGGCGGCAAAGGTTACCTTGGTTTAGGTTATCGTACGGCTCCAACCGTTGCCAATAATCAAGCCTTCTATGAATATAATCCTACAACAAATACTTGGGCAATTAAAGCCAATTTCCCAATAGCCTCAAGGCACTTGGCAGTTGCTTTTTCCATTGGCACCAAGGTTTATGTAGGCACAGGAAATTCAGCAGCTATTCCTACAACAGCTGGAAACTATAGCGATTTTTGGGAATATGACCCCGCCACTAATATTTGGACTGCAAAAGCTAGTTTGCCTGCTGCAGCACGTTGCAGGGCCGTAGGGTTTTCAGCCAATGGAAAAGGATATATTGGTTTAGGAACCAATGGCTTACTTAGTTATAACGACTTATGGGAGTACAATCCTGCCACCAATGCATGGACACAAAAAGCTAATTTCCCTGGCGCGGCTCGGCATTCAGCCAGTGTTTTTGTAATTAATAATATCGCCTATGTGGGCGGTGGTTTAAATGCAACTTCGATTGGGCAAATTGATTTTTATAAATATAATCCTGCTACCAATGCTTGGATTGCAATTTCAAGTATGCCATCGAGCGGCTATAAAAGAGGAGCCTTTGCTATAGGTCCCAATGGATATGTTACTGTTGGTTATGCTAGTACTGTATTGTCAACCATTACCTACAAATATGCATCCACTGCCAATGCTTGGACAACAGTTTTGAGTTTTCCTAGTACTTTAAGGGAGGCCGTTTGTGGCTTCGATGTGAATGGGAAAGGCTATATTGGAACTGGATTAAATGGTACTGCAGGAATAAACGATTTATGGGAATATACTTCGATTAATGATATTGGATTAGATACGATTCCGTCGGTTATTTGTTCAGGTGCTACGGTCCCAATAAACTTTACTGTAGCAGGTGTTTATAATTCAGGAAACGTATTTACGGCTCAATTAAGCAACTCTATTGGTTCCTTTACTTCTCCGGTTAATATAGGAACACTTACAAGTTTAACCGGAGGAACAATAAGCGCGGTAATTCCTTTTTCAACAGCATCAGGTTCAGGATATCGAATTCGCATTGTAAGTTCCAATGTAGCCGCTACAGGTCAAACAATAGGATATAATATTACAATAAACCAGACGCCTGCTATGACGAGTGGAGCAACAGGAATAACGTGTAGTAAAGTGCCTTTAGCATTTGGGTTAACGTCTAATTTGGGTTCAAATTTCAGTTGGGTTGCCACATCAAATGCAAATATCACAGGTGCAAGTACTTCTGCTAAAACAGGATCAATCATTACGGATACATTAGTGAATGTTTCTACCATACCACAAAACATTACATACACCGTTATTCCAACTGCGATATCAGGAGGCTGTTCCGGTGCGCCTCAAACTATTACGATTACTGTAAATCCTGCACCAACCATGACAAGTGTTTCCTCGCTAACACGATGCAATGGTGCTGCTGTGAATTTAACACTCACTTCTAATGTTGCCTCTACATTTACTTGGGCTGCAGTAAGTAACACCGCTGTCTCTGGGGAAACTACCACCACACAATCTACTGGAATAATTAGTGATGTTTTAGTAAATACAACCGCAACCACTCAAGCTGTAGTATATATTGTTACACCTAAATCCAATGGATCTATGTGTACTGGTCTCCCCCAAACGGTAGTGATTAACGTATTGCCAGCTATTACGCTTACTAGTTCTTTGTCAGTTACTATTTGTAGTGGAAATCAGGTGAACCTCAATCTTGCAGCAAACTTAACTTCCACTTTCACTTGGGTGGCTACATCTAACCCAAATATAAATGGTGAAAGCACCTCACTTCAATCAACTAATATTATTAGTGATTTGTTGAATAATTTAACCAGTGTGCCTCAAACCGTAACGTATTTAGTAACACCAAAATCAACTAGTGCGCTCTGCACAGGTGCCTCTCAGAACGTTATTGTGACAGTGAATCCTATGCCATCATTCACCACCGCATTAACTAAAACGATTTGTAGTGGAACCTCGGTGGGCGTGACTTTAAATGCGAATATTAGTTCTTCATTTGCTTGGATTGCCAAACCAAATCCAGATATTTCAGGCGCTAGTGCCACCGCTCAATACAATAATTATATTGGTGATATTTTAGTGAATACAACCAATTCCATTCAAACTATTGATTATGATGTTTTACCAACCTCTAATCTCGGTTCATGCGCTGGAAATATCTCAACCATAACCGTTTCGGTGTTGCCTGAGCCTCGGTTAACTAGTGCAAACGCAATCAATGTATGTTCAGGAAGTTCCGTGAACTTGGCTTTAACGGCATCAGTTCCGTCAACATTTTCTTGGTTAGCTATCGCCAATTCAAATGTAAAAGGTGCATCGGCTAATGCACAAAGCAATGGTGTTATTAATGATACGCTAGTTAATTTAACAAGTACTACGCAAACGTTAACATACAATGTTCTATCCACCTCACTTAATGGGAGTTGCGTAGGCATATTAGAAGTTATAACCGTAAATTTATTTCCTGCGGTTAAGCCAGTGGCATCAATTACTAGAAATAAATTGTGCACTGGAGATACCTTATCTCTATTGGCTTCAGGAGGGGTTATTTATAAGTGGATAGGCCCCAACGGATACACATCCAACGATCAAAATCCAATTATTGATGTGGTGGCTTTAAAAGATTTCGGTACCTATAAAGTTATTATAACCGATGCCAATGGATGTTTTGATAGTGCCTTTGTAAATGTTAAAGGTTCGGATGTTCCCTGTTTTTTTATTCCAACAATGTTTACACCAAACGGAGATGGCATCAATGATATTTGGGAAATACCTGGAATTAGAGATTATCCAAATAGCATCTTAAATGTATATAATAGATGGGGGCAAATTATTTATTCGAGTGAGGGGTATTCCACGCCTTGGGATGGTAAATTCAATGGGCAAGAATGTCCAACAGCCGATTACTATTATTTGATCGATTTAAAGACCAATGACGCCCGTTTTTCAGGCACCATCACCATTAAAAGATAATTTACAATGAGAATCACACGAATTTTTACGCTCCTTGGATTGATTTTTTTCAATTGCTCAGGATTATATAGTCAGCAGTTGCCTTCTTTCAGTCAATTTTATATTAATGATGCGATTATTAATCCCGGAAATACAGGTTATGCAACACGCAATCCAATTTGGATTTCGAACCGAAAGGAATGGGTGGGACTTAGTTCATCGCCCAATACATTAACGGCAAGTGGTAACTTTAAATTAAGCCGTTTGATGGGGCTTGGTTTTAACATTTATAAAGATGCCACAGGAGGTGCAATCACTCGAAGTGGGGTGGCGATTAACTATGCATATCACGTTAGGTTTACTAAAGACTTTAATATGTCGCTTGGCCTTTCAGGCGTTGTTAATCAATTTGGCTTCGACAATTCCAAAGTAAAGACTCTTTATCAAAATGATCCATTGATGCCTTTGAATCTTCAAAAAGCAATTACTCCTGATGCCAATGCAGGTATAATGTTTCGTTATAAAAATGCTTTTAAAATTGGTTTGGCATCACATCAGCTCCTCGAGTCGCCACTTCAAGAATTGGATTCATCGCATCAATCCAACCGATTGGCTCGTCATTTTTATTTTACAACGGCTTTTTCATTTAGTATAGACTCGGCTATAAAAATTGAGCCATCGGTCGTGCTTCGAAAAACTGAAATTTCCGATTTGGCATTGGATTTAAACCTAAAATTGAAATTTGGAAAAGCGTTTTGGATTGCGGCGTCTTATCGTCCATCTCATTCTTTAGTAGGGTTAGTCGGGTTTAACTTGAAAAATTTTAATGTAGGATATAGTTACGATTATTACATTACATCCAATATTCCATATACTTCTGCCTCACAAGAGATTTTTCTGGGATACTTTATAAAGTCGAAGGTAAAAAATGAAAAAACGAGAAATCCTGTTAAAGAGAAGCCTGTGGTAATAGAAAAGAAAAAACTAGAGGCTCCTAAAGTTGAACCAAATGAAGAACCGAAGAAAGAAAAGAAGGAGGAATTGGTGACACTGCAGCCTGAAAAAGTTATTTTAGAAAAGCCAAAAGAGAATATATCTGAGAACGTTCAAGAACCCCAAGTTACAAGTTTTAAAAACACTCAATTAAAGGAGGAAAAAGTGGAATCTACGTCTACCAGTTTTAGAAACACCGCCAACAGTAATGAAGTGCAAGACAACAATCCAACTTCTTACAGAAATGCGCCTCCACTTGAGAACTCAAATGAAACTTCAACATTAATATTTAAAACACCAGATACAGATAACGATAATGTTGTTGATACAGCCGATAGATGCCCTAACACAAAAGGTGATTCCGAAAACCATGGTTGTCCTGTTATTTCTGATTCTCAAAATCAACTGTTAAAGCAGCTTGTTCGAGATCTTAGATTTGATGGAACTAGAATTTCAGATGAGTCGGATAGAGACATTAGCAAGTTGTCGAAGTTGCTCAATGTTAATGGCGATTGGAATGTTAAAATAACATGTAATATTTCAGGATTCGATGCTTCAAATGTCGAACTATCGCATAAAAAAGCTGAATCGGTTAGGAATCGTTTGATCGCCTTGGGTTTAGATCAAGAACGTGTGTTTATAGAATATTATGGAGTTGAAAATTCAAAACTCAATTCAAGTAATTCAGAGAATACAATACCTGCATTTAACATCGAATATATTTTCAATTAACAACTAAAATTATAGCATTTCCCAACTAAATTTAAAACAACAATTAATCCAAACCAACAATGAAATTAACCCTAAAAATTGTTTTATTACTTTTTGTAATAAGCGGCTGTAAAACCCGTTTCGTTTTATTGCCCAATTATGTATCCTCGGTGGACTTAGCCAATTTAACTATTGGTAGCACTAAAGCCCAAGTAAAGCAAACCCTTGGAAGTGTTTTCCCTTTCGATGTAATGTCGGGCGGAGGTGCATGTGAAGTGCATTTATACAAATATAAAACGCCAGCAAAATTAAACACTAGCTATGAAGAAGCAAGAGCTGTTGGGCTAACTTCAGGAGTGCAGCAGTATGTTGATGAATCTGATGCTGTTATTGTTTATAAGGATGGTAAATTACAATCTATGATCACTAATATAGGGAAAAGGGATTTGGATAAGTTAATAAATGACCTCACTAAAATTAACGATATATGCGAAGAAAAAGGACTACGAGGATGTACTGATCCAATGAGTTTAAATTATAACCCTGATGCCATTGTAAGTGATGGTGCCTGTGAATATTGCCCTTGTGAATATATAAAAAACCCGAATTTCAACTCAATGCAACCGGTTTCGGAGTGTAATTCTAAGTGTATTTCTATTGCCAATCATGATGCCGGAAACGGTCAGGTTTCTTGCAGCAATTGTGAGATTATTGATAAGTTAACGGCAAGTAAGGCAACGATTAATGTGAATTTGAATTTAGATGGCGACAAAGCTGATGAGAAAAGCAAATCATCGAAATTTCAATTGCCTAAATTTAACCAAGCAAAGAAGACGTCACCCGGAAATAAAATAGAAGCTACTGACAATAGTAAGTTAAAAATGATCCCCAAACCAGCCAAGAAAAACTAAATATTAATCAACAAAAAAATCCAATTCATGAAAAATATATTATTATCCGCATTTTTTTTAATTGCGCTTTTATTTACTACTAGTTGCTCTAGAAGTAAAATTCAAACTAACTACGACACCACACCAGCCTTGATTTTTAATCTAAAATATGGGATGACATTAGATGAAGTTGTCTCTGGTTTAAACATTCCACCAAAGGATGTTTATTCTGTAATTGAAAACAAAACCAAGGTAGTTGTATTTAAGTACAAACTTAAATACCAGCAAGTAAATATTAAAAATCAAAATAACGCAGACAATTTGCGTGGCGGTCCAGAACGCTACAAAAATGAGAAAAACTTGTACGTTGTTTTCGATGCAACCACAAATAAGTTGTTGTATTATGTAACTGAATCAGGACGAGCCAATGCAGCAAAGGCGATAGGTATATCCTTAAAGTTTCGTTTAAAGAGTGTAGATTAAAATTCCTTTGGGATAGATTTTATTTAATACCGTTATTTAACGAAAGTTTAGCGATCAATGCCTTTTAACACTTGCAAGTCGAAATGTTATTTTCGACTTGCTTTTTTATTTTGAATCTCTTGTAATTAATATCTTCCTTTGTGCGTTTAAATATGGAAGAAGAGCTTTTTTTGCCATCGGAATACAAAGGTGATGTGTTAGATTTTTTTCTTTCCAAGGGTTGGTTTCGTGCTTTGTCCTATGGCGTTATGTTTACCACCTCCCATTTGGAAAAGGAAGAGGTTCAAGTTCCGGTGCATTGGCTTCGTTACGACGTTTCTAAATTTCACTATGGCTCCAGCCAACGTCGATTACTAAAGAAGAACCAAAAGGAAGGCTTTAAGGTGACCTATGAAACTTTCCGAATAGACGAAGAACTTGAAACTTTATTTTCAAAATACAAGGAATTGGCTACCTTTACGTATATTACAACGTTAGAAGAAACGTTTGCAAGTGTTATGGATACAGGCGTTTATGATACAGGAGTGCTTAAAATACGAGACGGTGAAAAGCTTATTGCAGCTGGTTTATTCGACATTGGCAACGAAAGTATAGCTCCTATATTAAACTATTATGATCCTGATTATCAGTCGTTTGGTTTAGGGAAATTATTATTGATGATGGAGATCGGTTTTTCGATACAAAACAAAATCCAATATGTTTATCCCGGTTATATTGCACCTGGCATTGACAAGTTTAATTTTAAATTATTTCCAGATAAAAAGGTCACTGAAGTATTCATAGATCAGGATAAAAAATGGATAGATTACCATGTATGGAATCTAATTCAATTGGCTGAAAAATAGCCAAACTGCGTCATTGGAAATATCTTTATTCGTAATTAAATTAGATTGAACACCATATTGTGATTATTAAAAATATTGTAGACGTCATCTCAATTAAGAAAATTAATGACAGAAATGCTGCTATAGATTTTAAAGCTATTCGTGCGGGTGTTTATTTTGTTATGATTCAAACAAAACAAGGTGCAATGGTTGAGAAAT
>CAINMV010000001.1 GCA_903850915.1 uncultured Bacteroidota bacterium | reverse complement strand
TTCAGATAGTTGGTATTATCCAATTGTAGTAATGATACCTTTAAGGTTGCAAAATTCAACTCATAGTTTTTGGAGATCGAAAGATTGATTTTGTTTGACCTCATCGCTTGTTTCAAGCTATCTAGCAAAAGTTGATAGTCTTTCCTATTGTCATCCTTGAAGCCTGTTAAAAAATAATATTTATTGTTGATTTCATTGCCGTTGGCCGAACTATCTATTATTAAACTATCTATCTGAAAGGGAACCGGCTTTTGAGATTGTCCCTTTGGATTTAAGGTAAAAAATGCAAAAGGTTGTTCGTCGGTGCTCAACTCATGAAAATTGACAATGCCAACATGAATCTTAGTATCGCTGCCCTGGGTATAATAACAATGTTCTCCGAATGGCATTGCGGTAATAGATGAAGAGTAATGCAAAAAATTAGTGAAAACTTTGGCAAACTTAAGATTTAAATTATACTGATATACTTGATTTAATCCGCTAAAATTAGCTATAAAATAAATATTTAAAGAATCAACACTTAAAATTTTAAAAACAGATGACTTCGGAAATCTCAGCAAAGTATCGATTTTATTACGATTTGAAATAAGCAGACTCTCAGAACTCGAATTTAAAGCATAATATACGTTGTCTTCGAGAATCCGAATATCTAATAAGCTAACATCTGTTAAAAGTGTTTTCAGTATTTGTGACTCACTAGAGTAATGAACAAAATATGTTTTTGATTTCTTAACTCCATAGAAAACGAAGTTGTTGTATTCATCGATGTCGAAATTTATTAGCTTATCAAAATCTTTTACAGGAATCCAATTTAACGTCCTGCGTTTTGAAGGGGAATAAAACAAAAGGATGTCGCTGGTCAACCCTGAGATATTGTAAATTAACTGAGCGTTACTTCCACTCATTTTCCATCGAAGTATAACATCCGCATTTCCATTTAATGTTTTTACTAATTGTCGTTTACTTTTTTGTAAATCAAGGCAATAAACCTTGGTATTAAATGCACCCAAACATACGCCTGCGATATATTTTCCATCAGGCGAAACCTCAATCTTTTGCATTCGATTGGTATGGAGAATAAATGAGTTTGAGGGATTTTTACTACTTGGGAACTCGTTTAAATAAATTAATTTGTAATACCCTTGCCATTCTTTCATCAAGGTTGCATAGTCCTTTCCAAACACAAAATACAAGCCACTCTCAATGCTCCTGCTTAAATGCGATATGTAGAGCGTGTTAGAAATATTTTGTTCCCCATATTGATTCAGTATATATTTCCAAAAACTATATCCGGCAAGTGTTTCATTTTGTTCAATCAAAACGTTAAAGCCAGGAGATTTATTTCTCAAGAAATAATCACGCATTAAACCATCGTAATGTCCATTCCATGGCTCATTACAATAGGCTACTAGCCCTTTTAAAAACCAATTATGAACTTGTAAAATTGCACTATTTTGTATTCGATCTTGAAAGGTTTTTCCATACATCAAATCATTAAAAAGTATGGTTACAATTGCATTTTTAGTTTGAAGGAGTATATCATCATAGTCTGCATTACTAACAACATATCCAGTATGTCTATCAAACTCTACCTCTGTGGAATGTGAATTATTTAAGGATATAGGTAATTTTACGATATTCTCGTTTCTAGAAAGCACCAAGCGGATACTTTCGTTTATGTGATAATCAAACAAACTTTCACAATAAGTTAAATGTTTTTCGGCATCATTTAACAAACGATTGTAATCTAGTTCGGATGACTTCGGAAGGTATAAATCAAAATTCTGCGAACTTATCACTTCCCATCTTGGCTCGGTAATTTGCGCAATAAGGCCAGAAGAAGAGAATAAAAAAAGGCACAGGATAAAATATTTTAACAGTCGCACCTTACAAATTTAAGGAAAATTCATGATTAGCTACACTTATTAATATTGAAATTGAATACAATCGCCTACATAGTTGGACGTTTATTCACAATTGTTCGATAAATAAATTTTTTAAAGCAATTTAATATGCTGAAAATTGTAGGAAAATGTAGCGCTCTGCGATAGTTAAATTACAAACGAGTGCAATGAGATTAATAGTTGTAAATTAATTAACACAAAATATACACCCCAAATGCAAACAGAAGAATTAAAAAAAGTAGCGTCGCAGGTACGCAGGGATATTGTTAGAATGGTTCATGGAGCGAAATCTGGGCATCCAGGTGGTTCGTTGGGTTGTGCTGATTATTTAGTTGCCTTATATTTTGATGCGATGAACCACAATAAAGATTTCTCCATGGATGGTATCGGTGAGGATCTCTTCTTTTTAAGTAATGGGCATATATCCCCATTGTTTTATAGCGTTTTGGCGCATTCTGGCTATTTCGACAAATCAGAGCTGGCATCTTTTAGAAAGCTCAATGGCCGATTACAAGGTCACCCAACAACGCATGAGCACCTTCCTGGAATTCGTATCGCTAGTGGTTCGCTTGGACAAGGCTTAAGCGTTGGCGTGGGAGCTGCAATGAGCAAGAAGCTTAACAATGATGGAAGTCTGATTTATGTATTGTGTGGCGATGGAGAAATGCAAGAAGGTCAGAATTGGGAAGCGATTATGTTTGCAGCGAAACAAAAAACCGACAATATTATTGTTGCTATCGATGTAAACGGCCAGCAAATTGATGGGAGCACTAAAAGTATTATGGGCGATTACCCTCTAGATGCAAAGTTTCTAGCTTTTGGATGGGATGTATATTCCATGGATGGCAATAACATGCAGGAAATAGTTGACACCTTAAAAATCGTGAAGGCTGCTACAGGAAAAGGGAAACCTATTGCAATTATGATGAAAACAGAAATGGGAATGGGGGTTGACTTTATGATGGGATCGCACAAATGGCATGGGATTGCGCCAAATGACACTGATCTAGCAAATGCGTTAGCTGGTTTGCCGGAAACTTTAGGGGACTATTAATTTCAAAACCAACATCGTTCATGGGGTATTGTTTATCCGCAAGATACTTTTATGTAATAACCAAATTAGTGCTTCATTTGAAAAATCTGCTCACAATCTTACTCGCTCTTATCTCAATCGCTAATTTAGCTCAGGTTAGATATGCGCCCGATCCCAATAAAACGATCAACACGCGAGCAGACGAGATAAAGACAAGAACCAGAATCTTGTTTTTATTTGATGCTAGCAATAGTATGTATGCCAAGCTAGATAACGACAATCGAATTAACTCTGCTAAAAAAGTGCTAACTCGAATTATAGATTCACTTCAATATCAGCCATCGGTAGAGCTAGCTCTTCGTGTTTTTGGTCATCGCAGTCCTACTTCGGTAAGAGACTGCAAGGACACCAAGCTTGAGGTTCCTTTTCAAAAGGCGAACCATCAAAAGATCATAGAATTTATTAAAACTATTCGCCCTAAAGGCACAACGCCTATAGCATATTCTTTACTTCAATCCGCAGAAGACTTTCCAGTAGAGCCCGGCGTTCGAAACATTATTGTTTTAATTACGGACGGTTTGGAAGAATGTGATGGCGACCCCTGTGCTGTAAGCGAGGCCTTGCAACGAAAGGGTATTATTTTAAAACCTTTTATTATTGGCATCGGCGGTAATGATGCATTTAAAAAAGCCTTCGATTGTGTTGGGCGCTATTATGACGCCAATACGGAAGAGAGTTTAAGTAATGTATTAAATGTCGTTGTGTCGCAAGCAATCAATGCAACCACGGCTCAGGTAAATCTGTTAGATGTTTTTGGAAAAGCTACCGAAACAAATGTAGGGATGACATTTTACGATAACTACACCGGACGGGTTCTTTATAACTATGAACATACCATTAACGAGCGCGGCAACCCAGATACACTTGTTCTCGATCCGGCATATCGATATAATTTGGTAGTACATACCGTTCCGGAAGTAATCAAAAATGACATTCAAGTTACTGCTGGTAAGCATACCACTGTGGGTTTAGATGCCCCACAAGGTGATCTATTACTTAAGGTTGATGGACTAACAAGTTACAATAATTTACAAGCCATTGTTCGCCAATCTGGGCAAATGAAAACTATCAACGTTCAGTCTTTTAATGCTTCCAAAAAATACATTGTTGGGAAATATGATATCGAAATTTTATCGATGCCCAGAATCTATTTTAAAGAAGCAAATATTGACCAAAGTACAACAACAACCATTACCATTCAACAACCCGGTAAATTAAGTTTAGGTTGCGATCACGATATCTATGGTGATATATATGTTTGGAATAACAATAAACTCGAATGGCTTTTAACCATACCTGTCGGACTTCGCAGAGATGTTTACACGTTACAACCTGGTAATTACAAATTGGTTTATCGAAATAAAAACGCCACTAAGGCGATTTACACTTTCGAACGTGATTTTGTGATCACGAGCGGTGGCGCAACCAATGTAAATTTGTAGTGCCAATTATACCTTTTAAATTGAGAATTTAACTTCCTCTTATTTTGTTAATTAAAGTTTAGTTTTTTAAATTAAATAGCAACGTTTTATTAGTTAATCCAAATTAACATCGTTTTAAGGTATAACTTTACCCCAATAAAATCCTCGCGAATTACCTTTGCCGAAAATCAACAATTTAAAGATACGATGCTATGGAGCTCGAAGTAAAAGTAACAGAAGCCATTCACCCTTATGATATTGCACAGCAAATTACGGGATTGCACGATGCAGAAAAGACTTTGGCGTTTTTGAAATTAAAAGGCACCTTAAAATCGGATGTTTTCTCCTATTTAAACAAATCGGAACAGCAGCAAATATTGAGGCAACTTGGCAATAAAGAGATCGCAGACATTTTGAATTCCATGTCGCCCGACGACAGAACGCAAATGTTTGAGAACTTCCCCGATAAATTAATAAAAGATGTTATTCGATTACTTCCCGATGATGAGCGTAAGCTTGCGCTCGAATTATTAGGCTACCCTTTGGATAGTGTTGGGCGTATAATGACACCATACTATATTCAAGCCTACCAACACCAAACCATTCGCGAGTTGCTTAAACAAATTCAAATTCATGGGAAACGTGCAGAAACACTTAATATAATTTATGTCATTGACGAAAACAAAAAGCTAATCGATGATATCCATATTGGTGTATTGCTTCTTGCTGACGAAAACTCAACCATAGCCTCTTTGATGGATTGGCGTTTTGAATGCCTAAGAAGCACCATGAATAAAGAGGAAGCGATTCATTTATTTGAAAAATACGATAAAACAGCCTTACCTGTTATCACTGAAAATGGAACACTCGTGGGCATTGTAACCATCGACGATATTGTGGATGTTATCGAAAAAAGAGATACCGAAGACATTCAAAAATTTGGCGGATTGGAAGCCCTCGATCTACCCTATCGAGATACAGATATTTTTACTATGGTAAAAAAAAGAGCTGGTTGGCTCGTGGTTTTATTTCTAGGAGAAATGTTTACCGCTACAGCCATGGGATATTTTGATGGCGAGATATCTAAAGCGATTGTGCTTGCACTTTTTATTCCACTGATTATTTCTAGTGGTGGTAACTCCGGATCGCAAGCAGCTACGTTAATTATACGTGCCATGGCAATAAAAGAAATTAGCCTTCGCGATTGGTGGTTTGTAATGCGCAAAGAAATAAAATCGGGATTGGCCTTAGGTAGCATTTTAGGTAGCATTGGATTTATTCGTATATTTATTTGGCAGAAATTCGGATTCTATAACTATGGCATTTATTGGGCGCCAATAGCGTTAACAGTATCGTTAACCTTGCTAGGAATCGTCATGTGGGGGACAATTGCGGGCTCCATGATACCTTTTGTATTGAAAAAATTACGCCTCGACCCAGCCACCTCATCAGCACCATTTGTTGCTACATTGGTGGATGTAACGGGATTGATAATTTACTTCTCCATTGCCGCCCTTTTGTTAAAAGGGAAATTGCTATAACTTTTTTTGCTAACTTTTAGAAGGTTTGGAGTTTGTAAAAATTTGGTCGTTTTTTTTAGTTAGTTCTAGAATTAATTTTATCTTCCCACACTCAATAAATATATTGCACTCCATTAAAATTTATTACACCCTTTTATTTGCCAACTATGATGAAATTTTACAAACCTCTTTTATTATTATCATTAACTTTGGAATTGCTTTTTAATAATGCGAATGCCCAATCTTATCAATGGGCAAAATCCATTGGCGGTTCCAATTCAGATGTAGGTTCATCAATAGCCATTGATGCTGCGGGCAATATTTATACCGCTGGTGCGTTTCAAAGTAACGTAGATTTTGATCCAGGTTTGGGGGTAACATCCTTAGTATCCTCAGGTAGCTTCGATATTTTCGTCACGAAATTTGACGCAACAGGAAAATTTATTTGGGCTAAATCAATGGGTGGTTTGCTAGATGATAGAGCGTTTGGAATTGCCCTCGATGCTTCAGGCAACATATACACTACAGGTTACTTTAAAGGCACCGTCGACTTTAATCCTGACGCAACAGCCGTGGCTTCACTTACCTCTGTTGGCGACGATGATATGTTTGTTAGTAAGTTGGATGCAACAGGAAATTATGTTTGGGTAAAACAAATAGGCGGACTCGGAGTTGAACGCGGAAAATCAATATGTGTTGATGGAAGTGGCAACGTGCTTACCACTGGTTACTTTTCGGGTATCACTGATTTTGACCCTTCTACATCAATAAACACATTAAGCTCTACAGCCTCTACGTTCGATATTTTTGTATTAAAGCTAAGTCCTTTAGGAAACTACATATGGGCTCGTAAATTTGGCGCTTCTAGCCTAGATGAAGGTCATGCGATTACGACGGATGCAGCAGGCAATTCGTATGTTACTGGAGAATATGGCGGATCTGTTGACTTTGACCCAGGATCATTGATTAATAATTTAAATTGTGCTGGTGTATATGATGTTTTTGTTTTAAAACTCGATGCATCTGGAAACTTCGGATGGGCAAAAAGTCTTGGAGGACAAAGCTATGATTCTGGTGCAGGTATTGCTCTAGATGCTTCTGGCAATGTATATACTACAGGATTATTTGGAGATGTTTGCGACTTCGACCCTGGAAATGCAGTGGTTAACCTAACCGCTGCAGGTGGTATTGTCGATAAAGATATTTTCATTTCTAAGTTAAGCACAACCGGAACTTTTGTTTGGGCAAAACGCATGGGTGATATTGATGACGATTGGGCTACCTCTATTGCTTTAGACGGTGCAGGAAACGTTTATTCCACCGGGGTATTTCACGGTACAGTAGATTTTGATCCGGGAGCTGGCGTAAGCAATTTGTCTACTGGATTTGGAACCGAAATTTACATATCAAAATTAGATGCTATTGGCAATTTCGTTTTTGCTAAACAAGTAGGTGGCAACATCGACGATGATGCGACTTGCATTAAAGTTGATGCCGCAGGCAATAATATTTATGTTACTGGAGAATTTCAAAGCACTGGATCAGACTTCGATCCCGGAACTGGAGTGGCTGCATTAAATTCATTGGGAAGTTATGATGCCTTCATTTTAAAACTAAGTAAATTCGGTTCAGGTTTTACAACAGAAAAGCAGAGCGCTTTCTTCAATATCTATCCAAATCCAACAAAAGGAGAACTTACCATTTCCATCCCATTATCAATTGCTGAAGTATCCGTAACGGTTTACGATGCACTAGGGAAAGTTGTTTATTGTGAAAATTTAGGAGAACACAGCAACACCATAAACGTAAGTGCACTTTCTAAAGGTATATATACTATGACGATTGAGAACAATGATTTTCATCAATCAAAAATCTTTATAAAAGACTAATTTAGTTCACTGATAAATAAAAAAATGCCGAGGTTTTCACCTCGGCATTTTTTTATTTATTCTTAATACGCTCTTTGATCTATTTTCTCTACATAATTAATAAAGGCTTTATTAACCACCTTGGTTCCGCCAGGTGTAGGATAGTTTCCACTAAAATACCAATCACCCGAGTTTTGCGGACACGCTTTATGTAAATTAGCGATACTTTGATAGATGATTGTTACCTCTGCTTTCATATCAGGAGGTGTTAAAATTTCAGTGATTTTAGCGCTTAATTGTTCGTCGGTGTATAGTTGATATAAATCTTGAACACAATTGCGCATCTGCGTAATAGGCTTTTCTAATTCCGCTTTACAGTCGTTATAAGTTTTTGTAATTAACTCGGATTTACCATGCTGATGTAACAGGGCAATAAGAGCGTGAAAAGCAACAAAATCACCCATCTTACTCATATCAATGCCGTAACAATCTGGATATCGAATATGCGGTGCAGAAGATACAATAATTATTTTTTTAGGTCCAAGCCTATCCAATATCCGAAGGATGCTTTGTTTTAAAGTTGTTCCACGCACTATACTGTCGTCAATCATCACTAAATTATCAGTGCTTTTCACCACCCCATAAGTAACATCGTAAACATGAGCAACCATATCATCTCGTTCACTATCTTGCGTAATGAAGGTACGAAGTTTTCCATCCTTAATTGCTATTTTTTCTCTTCTTGGTCGAAACCACATGATTTCTTCAAGTTCCTGTGAAGTAATCACACCTTTCTCCTTAATAATTCGTTCCACCTCATACACCTTCCAATTATTAACATAATTATGTACCCCATCAATTAGTCCATAAAATGCTTTGTCGGCCGTATTCGGGATATAACTAAACACCGTGTTTTTTATATCATAATTCAACTCCTTTAATACTTCTGGAGCCATATAGTAACCTAGTTTTTTTCGCTCGATATAAATGTCTTTATCGTTGCCTCTGCTAAAATAAATCCTTTCAAAAGAGCACGATTTCTTAGGCAAAGGCTCTAGAATTTTCACTTCCCCTATTTCTCCATTCTTTTTAATAATCAAGGCGCAACCAGGAGTTATTTCACGAATACTTTCCAAAGGAACATTAAAAGCAGTTTGTATTGCAGGACGTTCAGAAGTAACCACCGCTATTTCATCATTATAATAATAAAATGCCGGACGAATACCGCTTGGATCACGCATTACAAAGGCATCTCCGTGTCCAACAGCACCACAAATAGTATAGCCACCATCTACCTTTTTAAAGGTTGGCTTTAGAACATTTTCTAGGCTTAGCTCTTCCTGAATTTTCCTAGAAATATCTTTATTTTCAAGTCCTTCTTGTTTACCCAAATCAAACAACCTTTGATTCTCTTCATCCAAGAAATGACCTATTTTTTCCAATAAAGTAACATTGTCGCTTATTTCTTTGGGATGCTGACCTAAATCTACCAGTTGTTGAAAGAGTTCATCAACGTTGGTGAAATTAAAGTTACCACACACCGCTAAATTCCGACTCATCCAATTATTGGTTCGCAAAAAAGGATGGCAATTTTCGATGCTGTTACCTCCAAAAGTACCATAACGCAGATGCCCCATGAGAAGCTCACCCAAGTAGGCATTGCTATCGACTTCTTTTGTTTTTAGGTTAATTTGCTTAAAAATATCTGCAATTGGATTTGTTGCGTTACTTCTTTTACGACTGATATAACGCTCACCTGGCTTCGGATTCAATCTGATGGTAACAACTCCTGCGCCATCTTGTCCGCGATTGTGTTGCTTTTCCAAAAGAAGATAAAGTTTTTTCAGGCCGTAGTGCTCACTACCATACTTTTCTTTGTAGTAGTCGAGGGGCTTGAGTAAACGCAGCATTACGATACCGCACTCATGTTTTATAGCATCACTCATAAGGGAGGCGCAAAGTTATATAAACTAAATCAAAAAAAATTCATAAGATACGAATTAAGCATATTGATTTAAACTGATTTTGAAGTTAAGGAAGAAACATTTTATTATCTTCGCCCTACTTAATTATGGAACTACTCGATGGCAAAAAAATACTAGGGGAGATTAAGTTGGAATTATCCCAAAAAGTACAAAATTATATACAGAAAGGTCGCCGTGCTCCCTGCTTGGTGGCAGTTTTAGTTGGAGATGATGGTGCCAGTCAAACCTATGTAGCAAGCAAAGAACGCAATAGTATTGAGTGTGGATTTACCTCTCGCGCTTTGCGTTTCGATGCATCGATGACGGAAGACGCTTTGCTGCTTGAAATTGAAAAACTAAATGCTGACCCTGAAGTAGATGGCTTTATAGTACAAAGCCCTTTACCAAAACACATCTCGGCACAACGAGTATTTGATGCCATTAATCCAGAAAAAGATGTAGATGGATTTAATACCATTAATAGCGGACGTTTAATGAAGGGTATGAATAGCTTTGTGCCAGCAACTCCTCTAGGGATTGTTGAATTACTAAAACGATATAATATTGACACCCAAGGCAAACATTGCGTGGTAATTGGCAGAAGTGATATTGTAGGGCGCCCCATGAGTATTTTAATGAGCCTTCCTTCACAATTTGGCAATGCCACCGTAACATTATGCCATAGTAAAACCAAAGATTTAAAGCAATTTACCTTACAAGCTGATATTATTATTGCTGCCTTAGGCAAGCCTGAGTTTTTAACAGGCGACATGGTTAAAGATGGTGCTGTGGTGGTTGACGTGGGTATTACTCGTATCGACGATAATACAAAGAAAAGTGGCTTCCGCCTTTCGGGTGATGTGAAATTTGATGAGGTTGCACCAAAATGTAGCTTTATTACACCTGTACCTGGTGGGGTTGGGCTTATGACTATCGCAAGTTTATTGCAAAATACCATGAAGGCCTACGAAGCAAAGAATAATCTATAAGAATAAAGCGAAGCCAAATACAATCTTATTCATGATTATGCAAATTGACTCAGGTATACTGCCAGTAATGGAACAATTTTATACGCTACAAGGAGAAGGCTATTTTAGCGGTCACGCAGCTTATTTTGTTCGGCTGGCCGGATGCGATGTAGGCTGTGTTTGGTGCGACGTGAAGGAAAGCTGGGACTCCGACAATCACCCATTAATAGCAATTGAGAATATAATTCGAGAAGCCTTAAAATACCCAAGTAAGTTATGCGTTGTAACAGGTGGTGAGCCATTACTATACAATTTATCCCATTTAACTAAAGCGTTACATGAGGCCAGCTTTTCTACCAATATCGAAACATCGGGAAGCAGTTTGATGAGTGGCGATTGGGATTGGATTTGTATTTCGCCTAAAAAGTTCAAAGCTCCATTACCCGAAAACATGAAGTTAGCTAATGAGCTAAAGATAATAGTATTTAACATAAGTGATTTTGAGTGGGCAGAGAAATATGCAAGTATGGTTTCTTCGGAATGTAGGTTATACTTACAGCCAGAGTGGGATAAAAGCGATGAAATAACACCATTGATTATCGAATATATTAAAAGCCATCCACAATGGCAATTAAGTCTTCAAACTCACAAATACCTTAATATTCCCTAAAATAGAACTAAAGCCTTTTTCTGCTTTTCCCCCAACTCTTTCTTTATTAAAAAGGAGGCAACTTTTGATTTAAACTACGTCTAAAAATTTACTTTGTTTTTTTACATAAATAAGACGATTTTAATACACTCATTAACACCAATTAGTCGCTTTTTATTTTACTTTTGCCCAAATCATTATTTTACAACATGAGGAGATTATCTACTATTTTATTTCTTTGCTTGTCCTTTGTTTCTTTACAAGCACAAATGCTTAAAGGCACAGATGCCGCGAAACTTTTCAACTATGCCGACGAGGTGCTAATGGATGTCAATGGCCAGAAGGCTAAGTATATTCATTTTGACCAACATAATCGCCTTTCATTTGAGAACTTCAACTATTGGGCAAAGGAGAATCTCGGTTTAAAATTAAATTCTGAACTGGTTCAAATAGGCATTGAAAAAGATGCCTTAGGTATGGTACACTATCGTTATCAACAATATTTTAACGGGAAACCGGTACAATATTCAATGATAATTGCGCATACCTTAAACGGAATTGTGACTTCTATGAATGGTGAATATTTCCCAAACTTGTCCGATAATCTAGCTCAGAATTTAAATGAAGGGGAAGCGCTTCAAAAAGCACTTTCTAAAGTAAGAGCTACGAAATATGCATGGCAAGATTTAATGCAGGAGTCTATTATTAAATCAATAGACGAATCAGCTACAGCTACCTATTACCCAAAGGGAATATTGGTTTATGTTTCAATTAATAATTCGTTAAAAGCTGAAGATTTTAGGTTGGCCTATCGTTTTAATATTTACGCCAACAAACCTATGAGCCGAGAGTTTGTTTTTGTTGATGCCGCCAACGGTGATATTTTATTTGCCGAAAACTTAATTCATACTAGCAACGTAATAGGTACAGCGCATACAAAATACAGTGGTGTTCGCCAATTTACTACCGACAGCACTGCACCAGGAAACTATCGTTTACGAGAAATAGGTCGTGGATTGGGTATTGAAACATATAACTTTAAAAATGGAACAAGCACCACTGCAGCATTAGATTTCTTAGACACAGACAATGATTGGAATAATATTAATGCTACCAAAGATGAGGTAGCCACCGACGCACATTGGGGTGCTGAGCAAACCTATGATTACTATAAAAATATTCAAAACAGGAACAGTATTGATGGCAATGGCTTTAAATTAAGAAGTTATGTGCATTACAGCACTAATTACAATAATGCATTTTGGAATGGCCAATACATGACTTACGGCGATGGAAATGGAACTACATTTACACCATTAACAGCACTCGATGTATGTGGCCACGAAATCACGCATGGACTTACTTCAAATACGGCCAACTTAGCCTATTTGAATGAATCTGGAGGATTAAATGAGTCGTTCAGTGATATCTTCGGAACCACCATAGAATTTTATGGCAGAAATGGAACTGGAAATTGGAAAATTGGAGAAGATATGACTCCAGGAGCAGCCGGTATTCGCAGCATGCAAAACCCAAAACTATTTAGCAACCCTAATACCTATTTAAAACAATATTGGATAGCAGCTGGTGGTGCCGACAACGGTGGAGTGCATACCAATAGCGGAGTTCAAAACTATTGGTATTATTTAATGTGTCAAGGGGGAAGTGGAACTAATGATAATGCAAAAGTATATAACGTTCCAGGCATGGGCATGACAAAAGCGGGATCCATAGCTTTTAGAAGCCTTACAATTTACCTTACCCCGAACTCACAATTTAGTGATGCTAGATTTTATTCAATTCTAGCTTCAAAAGATTTGTTTGGCCCTTGTTCACCAGAAGTGAAGATTACGACGAATACATGGTCTGCTGTTGGTGTAGGAGGTGATTTTGATAGCACAGTGAAAGCATTGTTCAGTAGCAACGATACCTTAATTTGTGGAAACACGGGTACAAGTGCATTTATTAATAACAGTAATAATAGCGCAACCTATTTCTGGGATTTTGGAGATGGTCAAACCAGCACATTAGCAAACCCTTCGCATCTTTATGCTGCGGCTGGAAATTACACCGTAAAACTTAAAGTTGGAAGTTGCTCTACACCGGTAGTTTATGATTCGACAACTAAAGTTGCCTATATTAAAGTGAGTGCTACAAATCCACTTTGCCTTGCGCAGAAGATGCCAACAGGGACTTTGACTGGAACCACAATTACGCTATGTGCTGGCAAGCTAATGGACGATGGTGGAACCGCCAATTATTCAAGTCAAACAAACTCAAAAAGAACAATCTCACCTGCCAATGCCGGATTTATTAAGATAAAATTCAATTCCTTTAATTTTGAAAATGGCTACGACTATCTGTATATTTATGATGGACCAACTACAGCAAGCCCTCTAATCGGTAAATATACAGGCACAAGTTTACCAAATGGAGGGACAATAATGACCACACAAGGATCGGTAACCTTTGTACAATCTACAGACCCTGCCGTTGTAAGCACTGGATTTGATTTAGATTGGCAGTGTTTCGTAAAGTCGTCGAATGACATTTCAGTAACACGAATTTTCCCGATTCAAAGTCAACGCCAATATACCCCACTTTTTGCTTCAACATCAACTGTAACAGCTATAATAAAGAATGTAGGTACGGTAGCCCAAAGCAATATTCCAATTAATTACAGCATTAATGGTGGAGCTCCTGTTACCGCTGTATACCCCGACTTAATGTTACCCAACGATATTGACACGTTTACATTTACAACTGTCATTAATAATGCCATTGGTAATTATACCGTTAAAGCGTATAGTTCCCTTGCTGCAGATACCATCAGAATTAATGATACAGCAAATGTCAACTTTAAAATAGTTGAAAATGCGCCAGTAGTTTTACCATTTATAGAAGGCTTCGAAGGTATGAGTCCAGATAGTTCCAATCTCAATGTTTTATCGTTGAATGGTGCTGGTAAAGTAGATTATGATAATAACGATTCATTACATTATTGCCGTTTCCGCAATACACCAGCAAACATAGCAGCCAATACTGGAACCCGATTAATCACTTTTGATAGAAGTTCTGCAACACCTGGGGGCGATACTAGCTTTAGCAATTACCTTACCTTGACGCTGAACTTAACCAATTACACTATCCAAAATAAAGTTTATTTAGAGTTCTTCTATAAGAACCAAGGCGATGAGAAACATAGTAATGATAAAGTATGGATACGCGGAAGCATGAACGATAATTGGATAGAGGTATACACTTTAATTCCTTACGATACATTGCGTTCAGGGGTGTTCTATAAAATCACAGGCATTCGCATTGACTCCCTATTGAGTGCTAATGGACAAGCCTTATCTCAAACCACTCAGGTTCGTTGGGGACAGCAGGACAACAACAAAGCCGTAAATGATGGCAACAACGCCACTGGTGATGGCATTAGCTTTGACGATATCCGAGTTTACAACATTTCTACCGCTGGAATTAGCAATAACCGCAATGTTTCAGAATTTATAATTTATCCAAATCCCGCCACCAAGAGCACCCAAATATATGGTATTGACAGAATGTCGACAATTACCTTAATGGATGCCACAAGTAAAACAATCATCGTAATGCAGAAAGATCACAATACCGAGATTAACACCTCGAACCTACCGAAAGGAGTTTACTTTGTTATGATTACGAATAAAGAAAACAGCATTACTAAGAAGTTAGTGATTGAATAAATTTCATTAACTCATAAAAAAAGCGAATCTAAAATTAGGTTCGCTTTTTTTATGAGTACTATTTTCAGCAAATAAAATGTTCAATAGTTCTTGATTTTAATGGTTAATCTTTTTGGCATATTTGTAATTAAGGGGAAACAAAAACATATTTTCACCTCTGAATCAACGATTCGAGCAATTTTCCCTGATTAATTGAATGACACCAATTAAATCTTTTATACTTAATACATATAGCAATTTCAGAAGATGTTAATTCCCGATTTGCAAATCAGGAGATTCAAATACGCAATAACAAAGTCAAGAGACTTCGCTTTGACCGGGTTATTAATCATTCATGATTAGTTTCGAAACTAAATAAACTAGGCATGCTATAAATACTATCCACAATATAAGTTGAGGTGGTAGTAAACATTTCTAGAATATATAACTATATAGAAATTGTATCTATAACAGAATCAACTAACTGCATTTTATGTTTTATCATTAATGGCTATTTATAAAGTTATTAAATTCGATCTTTGCCGTTGAACTTTCAAACAAAGATGCGTGTTCACCACCAACAATCTCAACAAACTGTCTATTTTGACAATTTGTACAACTTAATACATCTTGTTTGAAAATCGGCCAAGAATACATTTGAATTGGAGTGTCATTTAGCCCTTGAACAAATAAAATGTCAGACTTGAATCCATTTGTGAAATTAAGTAATGACCTTTGTAAGTAGGCATTGGGATTGCTTGTAGTCGTTCCATAAACAATTTTAAGTTTGGTGCAGACTGCACCTGTTTGAACTTGTCCATTTTCCTCTAATTGACATCTATAAACAAGGTTTAATGGTCCGGGAGCATTAGCAATTACACCATTTGTTTGATGCATTGTATTAAGTCTTGTTACCATATAGCCTCCTTGAGAATGACCGCCTAAGAATATCTTTTTTACTGTTATTCCTAATTCTTGGCTTGCTTTATTTTTCAACCACAACAAGGCGGCTTCGCCTTGAACAATATTGTCGCCTATTAATACATTTTCTTGGGGATATGCAACACTTACAATCATCATATCATTTCTATCTAAAATACCCTTAAATTTGTCGAGTGTTGTATTGGCGGCTGTTATTATGCTACTATCATACATAACGGTACCGTGAAATACTAACAAGACATCAACTTGTTTTAATGCAGGTTTGTCTATTACAACATCAACATTAATATTATTGTAAGCAATCGACCTTGTTATTCGATAGGCTACAGGAGTAATTTGTTCTGTCGAGTTGTCCTTGATGCACGAGAAAAAAAACAATGACAATAATATCAATAATCTATTAAAACTAAATTTGCACATATCTTTTTTGACGATTCTCATTTAATATGGTTTAATCTACACTCGAACAAACTTACCGCTAAAATTAAAATACCCCGGGTGCGATTATTTGTGCAATTTCTATATTTTTATACAATTTGATGAAGTTTCCTTTTGGAATCGAAAGAAGTATTTTTTGCCATCCAACAAATAACTCCCAAAACGACCAAGAACAATAAGCGAATATCTTCTCAAATTAGAAGATTTAATTAAGCCCCCGATCTGTTGCATACCTCACAGAGAAGAGAATTCGTGGGTCAGGATACTTAACAAACAATAACACTAGAGCAACAAAAAAACCGTAACGGTTTTCGTCACGGTTTTTTTTTAAATTATGTAATAAAAGACTAGAAACGATATCTTAAGTCTTTCACTTTGTATTTTGTCTTTAAGGCTTCAGTTACGCTGCCTTCAACACGTTGCTTGCCTTCATTATTTTTGTTGCTTTGTTGCGCCTTAATAATGTTTGCATCTGGCATTGCAGGCTCAACAATATCGTTAACGTATATTACGTAGACACCATTAGCCCCTTGAATTGGCTTACTAAACTTTTGCTTTGGTAATGTTACCATATTGGCCAAAATTTCCGGTTCGTTACCAATATATTCTAAATAGGTATTCCCAAAAGTAGCGTTGTTTATTTGCTGCGCTGCAGAGCTAAAGCTAATCGCCAACTGCTCTGGTGTTTGTGCATTTTTTAAATTTTCATTGAATTTATCTGTCAACACCTTCGCTTTTTTATCTTTTAAAGCCAAGGCCTCAATATCAGCAACCTCTTCTTGTTTCATAACGCCCTCAGATAAAATTTCTTTAACAGAAGCTAAAACGTATTTATCTTCGATGGTATACAATTGCGACACCTCACCTTTTTCAGCGCGGTAAGCCCATGATAGAATTGATTTAGGATTTTGTATGCCTGGTAAATATTTGTTGGTACTACTTAAATCAACAGTTCTCATTTGAATATTACGTTGTTTGCATGCTTCAGCAAAGGCTGTGTAGTTTGTGCTGCTACTTGCCAATTCTGCAACTTGAGCATAAGCGCCATCCGTAGTTTTTTGCGAGGCAACTATTTTGCGAGATAAAGTTGCTACTACAATTTTCTTGCGTGATGGAGCAGAGGTACTTTTAATTACATGAACACCAAATTGTGTTTTTGCAACGGTAAGTTGTCCGTTTGGTGTACGCTTAACGGCATCTTCAAAATCTTTAACCATAGCGCCTGGTTTAAACCAGCCTAAATCGCCACCTTTGTCTTTAGTACCATCGGTACCATACATTCTCGCCATTTCATCAAAAGTTTTTTTACCGCTTTTAATTTGGTTCATATAATCTGTTGCGGTAGCAAAGGCTGCTGCTGTATCGGCGGCAGTAGGTCCGTTAACTTTCACCAAAATATGTGATGCATGATAATAGGTGATAGTATCTTCTTTTACATTTACCAATTTAGCTACCTTTATAGAACCTCCATCCTCGTAGGGACCAACAATTTTACCGATTGGCGCATTGTATAAAGAGTCCTCTAATTTTGGATCTAATTCGCCATGTCCCTTAGCTGTGTTATCGTAGGTGCCCATATTTTGCAAAACAAATACGGAATCGCTAGCTGCAGCTTTAAAACCGACAATAATGTTATTTCCCCAATTTCTAACTTCCGCGGAATCCTCGGAAGACGGAACAAAATCAAAATAAACATAATTAACTTTTCTAATTTCTTCATCTCGTTTGTATTTTTCTTTGTTTTTACTAAAATACGCTTTCACTTCATCAGGAGTAACCTTTAAAGTGGTATCGTTAAAGTTGGCATATTGCTGTGAAACAAATTGAAATGAATATTTCTTGTCATTGTCCATCATCTGATTTTTCACTTCCAAGGCAGTAACATATACTCCAGCTTTTGCCATAGCGTTATATTTCTCATTGAAACGTTGTTGTGTGAATTCGTCTTCAAATGGCTGCCATTGTGCATGTGCCTCACCATTTTGATCATCATCTAAACGTTTGAAAAATCCTTTGGCTGTATTCGGATCAAAGATATTTGTTTTGGGGTCGGAGAATGATTTTCTGATAACCTCTGTTGCAAACTCATCGGTGGTGCACATGGTATATATTTCCATACCAGTTACATCAATTCCTAATTCGTTGAACTGCGGCTTCATTACCTTCTCTTGAATCATTTGTTGCCAAACTTTATCTCTAAAGGCATCTTTAATTTGATCATCAGCAGTGGCATTTGGATTTCTTTTGACGTAATTTTCAACCTCATTATTCACACGAAGTTCCAAATCTTTATAATCGATTTTTTCCCCATTGATTGTCCCAACCGTGTTTTCGCTACCTGAGTTGCGGAAAAACGAATTCCTGCCAGATAAGGCATCCTGAACCAAGAACATTAATAATGCAATCGAAATAACTACTACCGAGATTTTCCCTCCTTTATTTCGCAGTGTTTGAATAACTCCCATAGAATTAATTAATTTATTTTTTTTTGAAGCGTGCAAAAGTATGAAAAAGAGTTGCAATATCCAACTTCTTTTTAAATTGCTTTTTATTGGCCCGAACCCATATCACATTGGCTATATAAAGGAAACAAAAAAGACAAATAGAAAATAGTTGAAAGTCAAACTAAAAACAGATTACGATGCCTAATAATATTAAGCTACTGTAACCCCAAAAGCGCAAACAATAATATTGATAAAAAAAGGCTACTTGTAATGAAGTAACCTTTTTTATGTGGATGCCCTAGAATTATTTTATAGCAATAAATTTCGGTTTAGCTAGATCACCTTTAGGGACATTAAGAAGCAAAACGCCATTGGTAAACTCTGCCATAATAGCCTCTGATTTTACATTTTCGGGTAACGTTATGTTTCTGGTAAAGCTTCCATAAAAGCTTTCTACCCGATGCAATTTATGGTTTTCATTCTTTTCGAACTTGCGTTCTCCACTAATTGTTAAAACATCGTTTTTTAAGTCGATTGTTATTTCTTCTTTTTTCAATCCAGCTAATGAAAGCGAGAAAAAATAGGCACTCTCATCTTCTGCTATGTCGAGTGCTGGAGTAAAGTTAATAATTGGCTTGGTAAAGTTTTCATCCATCATAGAATCGAATGCTTTACTAAAGGCATTAGGAATCATTGAATCCATCAATGAGAATCCAGGTTTAAATTTTACAAGTGTCATAATTATGTTATTTAATTTTCTCCAACTTCATCAAGATGGGTACCAAATTAAAAATAAGAAATTATGTCACTAAAAAGAGGATGCAATGCAAAGAATTCTAACAATAAGCGACAGAATGTCACTAAATAAGTAGATTTAAAACTACGACTTGCGATAAGTTACTTTTTTAACCTCGGTAACAATCTTTGTAACGCTCGGCAAGAAAGCTTCAACAAATGTTGGAGCATAGCCTAAAGGAGTATCAGGGGTAGTGATTCTGCTTATTGGCGCATCCAAATAATCGAAGGCGTGTTTTTGAACTTGATAAGTAATTTCAGACGAAATAGAAGCTAGTGGCCATGCCTCTTCTACAATCACCAGGCGATTTGTTTTCTTAACTGAATGAACAATAGTTTGGTGATCGAGTGGACGAACCGTTCTTAGGTCGATTATTTCACAGCTAATTCCTTCATTCTCTAAAATTTCAGCTGCTTGGTAAACTACTTTAATAATTTTACCAAAAGAAACAATAGTAACATCCGTTCCTGCTTTCTTCACTTCTGCTTTTCCAATTGGTATAAGATACTCATCTTCTGGAACATCTCCTTTATCGGCATACATCTGTTCGCTTTCCATAAAGATAACGACATCATTATCTCGAATTGCTGACTTTAACAAGCCTTTAGCATCATAGGGATTTGATGGAACCACTACTTTTAAACCAGGGCAGTTCGCGTACCAATTTTCGAAGGCTTGAGAATGCTGTGCACCCAATTGTCCGGCACTTGCCGTTGGACCACGAAATACCATAGGGCAACCAAACTGACCACCACTCATACTTAACATTTTAGCGGCCGCATTAATAATTTGGTCGATCGCAACCAACGAGAAATTGAAGGTCATAAATTCCACCACAGGACGCAGTCCATTCATGGCTGCACCTACTGCGATACCAGCAAACCCCAACTCAGCAATAGGTGTATCAATAACACGTTTCTCACCAAATTCCTCCAACATACCTTGACTTACTTTATAAGCCCCATTGTATTCAGCCACTTCTTCACCCATAATAAAAACGGATTCATCGCGACGCATTTCTTCATTCATCGCTTCACGTAAGGCTTCTCTAAATTGTATTTGACGCATATTAATTTAATCTAAATATTAATTAAGCTAGCAAAGATAAAACTTTGTGCTTTAACTTTATGAACTTCGGTTGTTAAAATAACAACTATAAAATATGACCCCTTGCGAACTTAACTTTTAGTGATCAAAAGATAAAAAAAAACCCGTTTCATTGCTGGAACGGGTTTGATATAATTAATGGAAATTACGCCTCTTTTTCGACTTGCATAAATCCGAGCTCGATTGGTGTTGGTCTTCCGAAAATTTTCACCATCACATTCAATTTCTTTTTATCTTCATGTACCTCTTTTATTTCACCAGTAAATCCATTGAAAGGGCCATCGATAACTTTTACCGTTTCTCCAACGAGGAAAGGTTCTGCCATTTGCTCGCCCATTTCGGCAGCCAAATCGGCAATTCCTAATAATCTATTAATTTCTGAAAGTCGCATAGGAACTGGTCCTTTGGCATCTTTAAGAAAATCAACAACACCATTGATACCCTTAATTGTAGGCATCACCTCACCCTTTAATTCCGCTTCGATTAGGATATATCCAGGAAACAAATTCTTTTCTTTGGATGTTTTTTTGCCATTACGAACTTGAAATACTTTTTCGGTAGGTATTAATATTTTTGGCACAAAGCTACTCAAATTGTTTTTCTCCAATTCGTGTTCAATACGAGCTTGAACTTTCTTTTCTTGCCCGCTGATTGCCCTAACCACATACCATTTATACGGTGATTCTTCGTTGCTCATTTTTTGTTATAGCTAAAACTATTATTTGTATAAAAAGTTCAGAATCACGTGTGTTACGATATCAATGATGCTGATACAAACAGCTAAAATGATAGCAGCAACAAGCACGATGACAGTGCTTTCTTGTAATTCTTCGGCGGTAGGCCATGAAACTTTGTTCATCATTTCATCATAAACCTCACCAAACCAGGTACGAATTGTATTCATTTTATTGCTAATTTAATTTATTTCTTCTGCAGGAGCACTAGGATTCGAACCTAGGTCAACGGTTTTGGAGACCGCTATTCTACCACTGAACTATGCTCCTATGATAAAGTAAAATCAATACGATTTTACCCCCAGGTTTTTTCTTAGGGTGCGCAAAGATAGAATTAATTTGCAAATTTTGGAATAAACTCATAAAGTTTTTTCTTTTACTGCTTTCATAACGAAACAGTTCACTATAAATTTGAAAGTTATAAAAATATGACTTTGCTAGGGTTCAGCTTTGATTTTCATAAAGTTTCCTTTAAATTCGCGCCATGCGTGTATATTTTGACAATGCGGCGACAACGCCGTTAGTGCCTGAAGTGATTGATTCAATGACAGATATAATGAAGCGTTATTACGGTAATCCGTCATCGATTCATACTCATGGACGCGAAATAAAAACAGAATTAGAAAAAGCACGTAAAACAATAGCGAAATTTCTAAATTGCAGTCCTGGCGAAATATTCTTTACTAGTGGAGGAACTGAAGCCGATAACATGGCCATTCGTTGTGGCATTGAAGACCTGAAACTCACCCACGCCGTAACCTCTCCTATTGAGCATCACGCTGTATTACACACGCTACAAGAACTAGAAACGAAGGGCAAAATCACACTTTCAATGGTTAAACTCCTTCCTAATGGGCATGTCGATTTGGCCGATTTAGAATTGCTATTGCAAAAGCACCCAAGAAGTTTTGTGTCATTAATGCATGCCAATAACGAACTAGGCAACATCCTTGATATTGACCGAGTGTCTGCACTATGCCAGCAATATGATGCTATTTTCCACAGCGATACAGTGCAAACCATTGGTCATTTTCGCATTGACTTGCAAAAAACGAAGCTTCATTTTTTAGCCTGTGCCGCTCATAAAATTAATGGGCCAAAAGGAATTGGCTTCATCTATATAAGCAGTGATATTAAAGTCCATCCTTTGATTACCGGTGGATCTCAAGAGCGCAATATGCGCGGAGGAACCGAAAACGTATACGGAATCGCAGGCCTTGCTAAAGCAATAGAGATTGCTGATCGTGAAATGGAGCAAATGCATCACTATGTTTTAGGCTTAAAACGACACATGATTAGTTCTTTAAAAAGCAATTTCCCTGGCATTCGTTTTAATGGAGATGCCGAAGGAAATAGCTCCTACTTAGTATTAAATGTTTGCTTTCCCCCTTCTCCAGTTAGCGAAATGATGTTGTTTAAACTCGATATCGAAGGTATCAGTGCTAGCGGTGGAAGCGCTTGTAGTAGTGGAAGCGACATTGGAAGTCATGTGCTAGGTGCAATTGGCGTGCCTGATAGCTGTAGCAATGTTCGGTTTAGCTTTGGGAAACAAAATACCATAGCCGAGATTGACTTTGTGATTGAGAAGCTTAAGAAAATGCTAGAGGTTCCGTCGAATTAACCTATAACCCATATTTATCTATTAAATAAATCATGGAAGCAATTCCAGCAGCCCCCAGTTCTAGTTCGCGCTTATTAACACTTTGAAATACATCCGTTGCTGCATGATGAAAGTCAAAATAACGCTGCGTGTCGGGATTTAAATCCATTAATACGGTACCCTGATCTTTTAGTGGGCTAATATCAGTTCCTCCGCCACCTTCATGGAAATCGGACATATAATACGGTTCAAAGAATCTTTTGTAGTTGATGAGTCTTTTTAAAGTGTCACCGGATGCATCGAAAGAAAAGCCACGTGGAGTGAAGCCACCTTCATCACTTTCCAAGGCCAAAATTGTTTTTTCATTTTTCTTCTTCGCCTCTTCAGCGTATTTCAAACCACCTTTCATTCCATTCTCTTCATTCATGAAAAATACGCATCGCAACGTTCGTTTCGGGCGAATTCCAAGTTCCTTAAACAGACGTAAGGCTTCCAAGCATTGCACCACACCCGCGCCATCATCGTGAGCACCTTCTGCCATATCCCAAGCATCAAGATGACCGCCGAATACTATAATTTCCTGAGGGAATTCGATTCCTTTTATCTCGCATATTACATTATGCGAAAGCGTATCTGGAAGCCACTCACTCGACATCTCCAAAGCAAATTTTAATTTTGAATTCTTGCTTAAATCAGAGCTCAGTTTTTCGGCATCCATTGTGCTAATGGCACATGCCGGGATTTTCGGAACAGAATCGGTATAGCGCATCATAGCACCAGTATGAGGAAAGCGATTTAAACCTAAACTCATAGAACGAACTATTACACCGGATGCACCCATAAATGAAGCTTCGTTTGCACCGCGGCTGCGCTGATTTACAGCGCCACTATAAGCCCCAAAAGTGTTGATATTAGTATCATCCATTGGTCGATTAAAGAAAATTATTTTACCCTTAACTTTTTCTTTTCCTAATGCCTTCAATACTTCAAAAGAGTTTACCTCTATTACTGCACCTTCAATTTTACAACCTATGCTTCCTCCTAGTGCACAAACGGCAACACGTTCTACTTTGCTTGTATCCGACTTACGATAAGTAGCTTTTTCCTTTACGCCACGCACCCAGTGCGGTACCATTACTTCTTGCTTATAGATATTATCAAAACCATAGGATTTCATTTTATTATAGCTCCATTCAACCGCACCTGCGGCAATGGGTGAGCCACTCAATCGCTTACCATAGCCCTTACATAGCTCCTTTAAATTATCATAACATTGCCCTTTACTCAATTCCCGATCGAAAAAACGCTTTATCATGGCAGAGTCGGAATTAACTTGAGCTTTAGCCACGAATGTGCAAAAAAGAACAATAAAAAGATTGCTGAGTTTCATACATGCGAAAATATATTTTTTCTTTAGAAATAGCAGATTTAAAATACAATTACCTCATTACAAATTAGGAGCACCATTACCATACTTAACACCTAATTTATTAATACCTTAACGCCTCAAAAACGGTAAAAAAGATAATGACTACCTTCGCGGTTCAATAAGTACCGCATGATTACCTTCGAAGAACTGAATATTAATAAGCCCCTTTTAAACGCGCTCTCCGATTTGGGGTTTAATACGCCAACGCCGATTCAGGCTAAAGCATATTCTATTATTATGTCGGGGAAGGACGTACTTGGAATCGCCCAAACAGGCACTGGTAAAACATTTGCATATCTTTTACCTTGCCTTCGACAGTGGACTTTTGCCAAACAAAAAGCACCGCAAATTTTAATTTTAGTACCTACGCGAGAACTCGTAATGCAAGTAGTTGCCGAGGTTCAAAAGCTAACTCGGTACATGGATGTAAAAGTTACCGGTATTATTGGTGGTGTTAGTATTAATCCGCAAATTGAAGAAATAAAAAGTGGAGTGGATGTAATTGTAGCCACACCTGGACGACTGCTCGAATTGGTAATTAATGGCACTTTGAAGTTAAAAACAGTAAAAAAACTAGTAATAGATGAAGTTGATGAGATGCTTAGTCTTGGATTTAGGCCTCAATTAACGCATCTTTTGGATGCATTACCGAAACGTCAGAATCTACTTTTTTCAGCAACCATTACAGAAGGTGTTGAAGCACTCATTGAAGAGTATTTTAACGCCCCTATTCGAGTTGAAGCAGCGCCTACAGGCACGCCATTAGAGAGCATCAATCAGCAAGGTTACATTGTACCTAATTTCAACACCAAAGTAAATTTGCTAGAATACCTTTTGAAAAGCGAAAGTGAAATGACCAAGGTATTGGTTTTTACTGCTTCAAAGGCAATGGCCGATATTATTTTCGAGAAAATGGAAAGTTTATTCCCAGAACGTGTTGGTGTTATACATTCCAATAAAGCTCAAAACTATCGTTTCAATGCAGTAAATCAATTTAAAGAAGGTGTATTTCGTGTCTTAATAGCTACTGATATAGTAGCTCGAGGGATAGACGTATATGAAGTTACCCATGTAGTAAACTTCGACACACCGGATGAAGCAGAAAGCTATATGCATCGGATTGGACGCACTGGACGATACGACAAAAATGGTATCGCGATAACTTTAATTTCGCCACAAGAGAAAGAATTTTTAGAGAATATTGAAACTCTAATGAAATACCAGATCCCGATGTTAGAAATGCCTAAGGAAGTGGAAATCTCGGAAATTCTTTTGCCCTCGGAAATGCCTGTGGTAAAGATGAAGAACATCAAAGTGAAATTACCAGATAAAAGTACTGCCGGTCCTGCCTTTCACGAGAAAAAAGAGAAAAACAAGAAAACCAACTCTAAAGTTCCGCACAAGCAACTGATGCGTGAGAAGTATGGGAAACCAAAAAAACGGCCCAACAAACCTAAGAAGTAATCATCTTGACTTTTAAAACCCACCTTTTAGTTTTTTGGCTTTAAAAGTCAAAAATAAAACTACATTTGCATTGCATTTGGTTGAAATGTGGAATATAATTCGCGTTTCATTAAAAGGGAATCAGGTGGAAATCCTGAACAGTTCCCGCTGCTGTAAGTCGTAAAAATGCCTATTGCATTCATCGCCACTCTGCTTCATTGAAAGGGGAAGGCGCAATAGGAACGACGAGTCAGAAGACCTGCCTAATGTATTTGTCATTATGCTTTCGGGAAGAAAGGTGGTAATGAACATCAGATTATTTGTTTCTTTTGTTCTTTAACTTCCTTTCCTATTTAAAGTTTTTTGGCTGCAATTTTTAAATTATTTTATTGTTAAAAATGAACAGAATACTTATTTTTATGGCGTTAATCGCCTTTAGCCAAATTTTAAAAGCTCAGGACACCTCTCGAGTTAAGGCATTGAATGAAGTTGTGATTAGCACCTCACGGACCGAAAAGGAAGCCTCCACTGTGCCTAGAAGTGTGACTGTAATTAGTGACCAACAGATTGTGGCTTCCAATGTAAAAACATTGCCGGAGTTATTATCACAAATGGAAAGCATTTATATCGTTGGAAATGGCATGAATGCTGGTGGCAACCAAAGTGTGAGCATGCGAGGAACAAACACCAATCAAACCGCCATTCTTATCGATGGAATTCTGCTTAATGACCCATCATCGCCAAACAATGCCTTCGATATCGGCGACCTTACCTTAACAAGTATTGAACGGATAGAGATTGTGCGTGGATCAAACAGTGCACTTTATGGTTCAGGAGCTATTGGAGGAAGCATTAATATTATTACCAAAGATAGAGGTGACAAGCCATTTGAAGCAGGTGTTGATTTACGTTACGGATCGGACTATGCCGTGAACAATGCATTTATACGCTATAGCGATAAAAGTGGCATCTACGGCTCCATTGGCTTAAATACCATTACTAGTAAAGGTTTTGATGCCACGGTGGATACATCTACGCTTAGGCCAATACAACCGAGGGATTTAGATGACTTTCATCAAACTGATTTTATTGGCAAAATCGGATATGACAAGAAGAACTTCAAAATCTCGCTTACAGCCAAATCATTAGAGAAATTTAGCAATATCGACAACGGTGCTTTTAGCAATGATAATAACAATACTTTAGCCACGAATAGACAAGTTTACCAAATAAAATCGCAATACATCTTAAATCCTAAAGTAACTTTTCAAGGCAATTTGGCTTATACAGCAAACCAACGTACCAACATCAACGACTCATCATTAGTAGCGCGCGACACCGCAGATTATTTTGATCATTCCTATTTTAAAGGGATTAACACGGGCAATAACCTACAAGGTGAAATACTTAGCGTATTTAAATTGAAATCACTTAATGCAGTTTTGGGCTTAGGGCTCAACAACGAAAATATGAATATGGAAACAGAATATTATTATAACGACCCGAGTTATCCATATCAAAGCAAAACAAATTATGCAGATTCAAATTTGCTTCAAAAAAACACGTATGCCTTTTTTCATGGCGATTATAATTTTGAGAAACAGGGATTTAAGGCCTTAAACTTAGCCGCAGGAATGCGTTTAAATATGCATAATGTATATGGAAATACACTTGCTTTTGAAGCTTCTCCCTCCTACTCCAAAAATGGCAACACCATTTATGCCTCCTTCACCAGTGGTTTTTTAAATCCTTCGCTCTATCAGTTATATGCGAATGACCAGAACACTATGCTTTTTGGCAATAAAAGACTTGATCCACAGCATTCAAAATCGAAAGAAATAGGATTTAAAACTATTGTAAACAAAACCACCTATTTTACAGCTTCCGTTTTTAATATCACCACTAGAAAACCAATACAATATGTAAACCTTTGGGATAAAAACTCCATGCTAGACTCCTTATCATATTTTGATTTTAAAGGCAACACCTATTTAAACCTTGGCAAACAGGTAAATAGCGGGGTTGACTTTTCATTGAGCATTAAAGCGAACGAGCAACTAAGCCTCTCTTTGCGCTATTGCTACGTGTCAAGCAAGTTCACGGTTAGTTCTACTGACATCGATACGCTTGCGTCATCAGGCAATCATATTCAGTTGTTTGAAGGAGGAACTTTTCTCAGCAAATCGTACGAAGAAGTTAAAATGGTAAGACGACCTACCAATACTTTAAATTTAGTTTTGAATTACAAGCCATCCGAACATTTAAGTTTTCGTATCGACACTCGTTATATCACCACAAGGTATGATGCTTTTTATAATCCTAACTTAGGACCATATGGCGCCTTGGATTCCAAGCTAATTGATGGTTATACATTATTGGATTTTCATGCACGCTACTTTATTACGAATTCTATTTCAATAGGGCTTAAAATCGACAATTTGTTAAATACAAAGTACACTGAAATCATAGGATACAGGACTCGAGGAACGACTACTTTCCTCGACTTTCAAGTAAAGCTTTAATTGAGATTACCCTTTTAAAAAATGTATATTTTTACAATTGCAATCAAAAAAGAGCAGCTAGTTTTCTGTATAGAAATCCCTTCATTTTTATAGTTTATGACTTAAAATGTGGATTTCATCCATTACTCCTTGTTATAATTAAACTTAATTTGCCGATAATTAACTATGGCGATGTGCAACCAAGGCGCGCCAAAAAAATTACATGAAGCGAATTGCAATATTAGGCAGTACCGGAAGCATTGGAACCCAAGCATTGGAAGTAATAGCGTGCCATCCTGACCATTTCGAAGTTGAATTGCTTACCGCACATAACAATGTCGATTTACTTATATCACAAGCCTTAGAATTCAAGCCAAATTCTGTTGTTATTTCTAACGACATCCACTATGAAAAAGTAAAAGTTGCATTAGCGTCTTTACCAATAAAAGTGTTTTCAGGTAGCGATTCTATCATTCAGTCGGTTTGCAGCGACACCATCGACATTGTGCTTACGGCACAAGTTGGTTTCAGTGGCTTAAGGCCTACCATTGCAGCGATTCAAGCAGGTAAAACTATTGCCTTGGCCAATAAAGAAACCCTCGTTGTTGCCGGTGACTATATTAGCAGCTTATGTGTAAAACACAACGTAAAAATAATACCTGTTGATTCAGAACATTCTGCAATTTTTCAGTGCTTGACGGGTGAATATAATAACCCAATAGAAAAAATATATCTCACAGCAAGTGGTGGACCGTTCAGAGGAAAAAGCACTTCCGACCTTGCCGGTGTAACTAAAGCACAAGCTTTAAAACACCCCAACTGGACCATGGGGTCAAAAATCACCATCGACTCGGCAAGTTTGATGAATAAGGCATTGGAAATTATAGAAGCAAAATGGCTTTTTGGTCTCGAAGCCTCTCAAATTGATGTTATTGTTCATCCACAAAGTATAGTGCATAGTTTGGTGCAATTTACAGATGGAAGCATGAAAGCGCAAATGGGACTACCTGATATGAAACTGCCTATCCATTATGCATTCACATATCCCGAGCGCATCAGCGCTAACTTCCCAAGATTCAACTTCTTAAATTATCCTCAACTTACCTTTGAAGCAGCGGATAAGGTAACTTTTAGAAGCTTGGATTTTGCTTATTACTGCCTAAACAAAGGCGGAAATATGGCTTGTATATTAAATGCAGCTAATGAAATTTGCAATGCGGCATTTTTAAGCGATAGAATAAAATTTTTGGACATATTTGATATTGTAGAAACGACAATGGGAAAAGCAACATTTTTAGCCAAACCAAACCTTAACGACTACTTTGAAAGCGACAAAGAAGCTAGGGAAATTGCGAATAACTTAATTAAAAATGTTTAACTTTTTATTATTAATAAATTGACAAAAGAAAATAAATATAGACTGTCTGGTTTACTCGCCGGAGTTATACTTTTAGCCGGGATTATACAACTCCCATCGTGTTCAACATCTTCAGGGAAAGGCTCTGAGATAACTGGTTCTATTGTACATTCCAGTGCAAATAAGCCTATCGATGACAGGCAAGCTAAAATTGCCAAAAGCATAAATGCCACCTATAAAAGTCGATTACTCGACTCTATTTACCAGGTAAAAGCAAATAGGAAAGGTTTTAATGGCAATGTATTAATAGCGCAGCAAGGTGTTGTCGTATATCAAAAATGTTTCGGATATGCCAACCTTGAGAACAAAGAAGCGTTGAAACCGGATACTAAATTCCAAATTGCGTCTATGTCGAAAACATTTACAGCTGTAGCAATTTTGAAGCTAATGGAAGAAGGGAAATTGAAACTTACCGATTTAGTTAGTGATTATTTCCCGGAGTTGCCATTCAAAAAAATCACAATTGAGATGTTGTTATCCCATAGAAGTGGTTTAGCCAACTATGTAAATGTATATAATGATAAGGTTATAAGAGGGAATTTATACCCAACCCAAGACGAGATTTTTAAGTGGTTCAAAACTTTTGACAGACGATTTATTGGAAAGCCTGGACGATATTTTGAATATAGTAATACCAATTATGTGCTCCTTGCAGGAATTGTTGAGAAAGTTAGCGGTATTCCTTTCAGCACATTCCTACATAAGAATATTTTTGAGCCTTTACAAATGAACAATACTTGGCTTGCCAATGAAAAAGACCCTGCCGCTTTTATAAATAGAACGACAAGCTACAATGGCTTTTGGAAAAGAGAAGAGACCGATTATTTTGATGGTGTTGTAGGCGATAAAGGAATTTACAGTACGGTGCTCGACTTATATAAATGGTATGATGGGTTGATTAACAATAGAATTCTAAAGTCGGAAACATTACAAAGTGCATGGACGCCTCGTAGTAAAGAAAAACGCGGAATGCGCAACTATGGCTATGGTTTTCGTATGATTTGCTTTAACGATTCTGATAAAGTTGTTTACCATAATGGCTGGTGGAACAGCTACAATAGCTTATTTTATATTAATCCAATGCAAAAATTTGTAATTATTGTACTTGGAAACAAATACAATAATGATATTTATGATGTTGGTTCAGCGTTTCAGGTGATGAGCCAAGGTTCAAACAATACAAAAGATTATATGGAATAGTGTTAAAAAGCACTCCACTGAAAAAAATTAAAAAGTTGGCTATGATACTTAGAACGTAACATTCAACTCCAAAAGATCTTTCCCTCTCAAAATAGTTATTCTTTTGGTCTCCCCCTTTTTTGTTAAGGACAGCGCCTTCATATAATCTTGGATGTCTTTGATTTCCAATTCATCAAATTTTATCAATACATCACCCTTTAATATTCCAGCATTGGCGGCTGGTTTCCCATCTGTAACGCCATCAACCCGCAAACCTTTCCCTTCAAAAATATAATCTGGCATGATCCCCATGGTAACTTTGAAGTTCGTTTTTGCAGATTCTTTTGTTATCGTCTTTGTAAATTTAATTTTAGGATAATCTCCTGACGTAGTAACAATACGAGCCACGAACTCCAGAATACTTTTCTCTTTTTTATAATTAATTTTAGTTGCGTCATCAGTAGGCTTGTGATAGTCGGCATGTTGCCCAGTAAAGAAGCCAAGCACTGGAACATTTTCTAAATAATAGGTGGTATAATCCGAGGGTCCAATACCTGCGCTATCATATACTAAATGAAAATCTTTGTTCGCCTTTGTAACAAGCACGCCCCAATCCGGACTTGTGCCATAACCCATTACCAAAAGCGATTTAGAGCTATCATTCATTCTGCCGATCATATCAAAATTAAACATGTATTTGATTTTTGTAGAGTCCAAATGTGTTTGCTCCATCAATTTCTTCGACCCTACCAAACCATGTTCTTCTCCACTAAACAAACAAAAAATAATATTGAATTTCAATTTCGTTTTCTGCTTAGAAAAAAGACGTGCTAACTCCATAACACCAGCGGTACCTGACGCATTGTCGTCTGCACCATTATGAATTTTACCTTGCGGATTCGGATCCAAAGAATTAAAGTCCATACCTAACCCTAAATGATCATAATGTGCCCCGAGAACAATGGTTTGAGAAGCATTACAATCTAAATATCCAACTACATTTCTGCAGTTTCTAACAAGTCCTTCATTGGAATCTATACTATGTGGATTGTTTTTGGAGCGAAAAGAAAAGGGATGGAAATACGAGGAATACCCTGGCAGGTAAACTAATTTATATCGTTTGAAAACATCAGCGATATATTCGGCAGCCTTCAACTCATCGTCACTGCCCGACGCACGACCGTGCAGGCTATCGGAAGCCAAGAAGGAGATGTATTTTCGTAAGTTCTTTTCGGATATATTTTGCGCAAAAATAAATTGATTGAGCAATAAAAATAATACAAGGAGATGATGCTTTTTTAACATAGCTTAAAGTGAAAAAGTTAGTAAAATTACAAAAAACTATTCAACCCAGTCAGCGATAAAAAGATTGGTATCTCGCGTGCCATGGTTATTTCTATTAGACGAAAAAATAAGTTTCTTTCCATCCGGCGAGAACATAGGAAAGGCATTGAATTTACTTACAGCCGTAATGGCCTCTAATCCTGTGCCATCGATGTTAATCATAAATAACTGAAAGTCATAACCTTTATCGCTATGATGATTGCTTGAAAAGATGATTTTATCTCCTTTTGGAGAAAAATAAGGCGCCCAATTTGCTTTGCCGAGATGTGTTATTTGCTTTAAATTGCTACCATCGACATTGCAAGTATAAATTTCCATCGTGGTTGGAGCCACTAGATGTTCGACTAAGTAATTTTTATACTCCATTACATCGGCATCTATTGTTGGGCGAGAGGCGCGAAAAACCAACTTCGTACCATCTGCAGAGAAGAAAGCACCTCCATCGTAACCTAGTCCATTTGTAATTTGCTTTTGATTTGTTCCATCGATATTCATCGTCCACAATTCTAAATCGCCACTACGGTCGCTTGTAAATACAATTTTGTCGCCTTTAGGCGAGATCGTAGCTTCTGCATCATAACCAGGCGAATTAGTTAGTTGCTTCGTAATTTTACCATTTAAATCAGCAACAAAAATATCATACTCTGGATATACGTTCCATAGATATTTCCCTTTCACATATGCTGTTGGCGGGCACGTATCTGCCGCTAAATGTGTTGAAGCATAAAGGATATGTTTCATATCGGGCATATAATAACTACAAGTGGTACGTCCTTTTCCTGTACTAATTAAATTGGGACGATACAAGGTATCCTTAGTGGCCTTTTTTAAATCCATAGAAAAAATCTGATCGCAATGCAATCCCCATTTCATATAATTACTTTGAAAAGATACAAACTTACCATTCGGACTGAAATAAGCTTCTGCATTATCGCCCCCAAATGTAAGCTGCGTTAGGTTCTTTAAATGTGGTTCCGAAGATTGTGAAAACACATTAAACGTAAAAATAAAAGATACAAAAAGTAAACTATTTCTCATAACCGCCAAGGTAAAACATCTAAATTATTTAACTGCTGATTTTTGTCATAAAATCGTAATTTAAAACGTATTTCAATCTATAGAACAACAATTCTTTTTGTTATGGAAAAACCATCACCACAGACATTTACAAAGTAAACTCCTGCATTAAGCCCATCTATCGTTTGCACCTTTTCATTAGTTTCAAGCTGATTGATTTTCTGACCAATACTGTTGATAATAGTGATTTTATAAAACCTATTGGCAAATAAAATTGAAATACTTCCCGAAGAAGGATTAGGATAAACGTACAATTCAGAAAAAGCAGAGGCTTGTTTTATTCCATTGATATCATTATCAACTATCGTTATTATTTGCTCCTTACCTCCGTTCATTATCGCATTATTTACAGTGCTGAATGAAGATTTTATTGTTTCTGGAGTTGGCTCATATAAGCCATCGTCGGTAATGCCATAAGTAACAAAAACAGAATCGCCATTTGCAGCATTAGCTGGAAATAAAAAGGTAGCTGGTGCAGCAAGATAATCTATGCCAAAAACGGCGGTACCACTAAACGTTACCATGCCGCTAGAAGCCAAACCGTTGACATTGCTTATTTTAACTTTTACGCGAACAATACCCACATTTTCATTGACACTAAAGGGAAGAGAATCAATGGTGAACTTAACCGGCGCAATATCGTTATCATTAATTATTATGGTTTTGCTTTTACCCACCACAATAGCATTAAAGCTAGGTAAAATAGAAACGTTGATTGTCTCACTGCTCTCCACTTCAGTATCATCAATGATGGTATAACTTAAAATAATAGAGTCACCATTTGCAGCTGATGGAGGAAAAGTGACTGCCATAGGAGGAGAATTGTAATCAGTTGAAGCATTTGCGGTTCCAGAATTTATTAGATTAACTGTTGTTGAATTTCCATTTACATTTGATATTTTAAATTTTATTTTTACCTGCCCACCACTCTCAGCGATGGTAATTAAAGATGTGTCCACCGTTACTATTGCCGGTGGAGCAACCGGTATAATATCTGAAAGGAATCGAGGAACTAATTGATAACCAGATGTATATGGATTTGTATTGTCAAATTGACTACCTAAGCCTACGACATCAAAAGCACCTTGAGGGGTTGAAGTTCCAAGAATATCCGAATTGGCCAGTTGCAATCTAATTATAAATGTATCCGTGGCCGTGTGAACACTTATAATTGAGGCTACAGTAGGCCAGGTGGCAATTGGACTATCAAACTGCACCGAGTTAATTCGTATGAGGTCATTTTCTGCTGCCTCATCTAACTTTGTGACAATTGTGGGTATTTTGATTTTTTTATTATTACTATAATAAAGGAGTGTATCAGCATTGAACTCAGTTAAGCCATTAAATTGAGTTACCGTTCCTATTACCCTTATGCTATCTCCTTCTTTTACGTTATAACCTAAATTGCCAATAGCTTTAAAAATTGTAATGCCTGCGGTATTATCGCGCATCACAAATTGCAATCCAGATGGTCTATAGTTTATTCCATAAACCAGTCCTGTCAAATCATATTTTTTTCCGATACTATCGGCAATGCCTGTGTTTGCGTTTATGGTGTTGATTTGAGAAATAGTATATCGAGGGAAATCGTTGTCAATTATTGTAATTGTATCCGTGTTTATGCCCAAAACGGCACCGATGGGATTGCTTATTTGCAAATAAAACAATTCCAATGATTCCTGAATAGCATCATCAACAATGCCGAAAGGAACAGACTTGATTGAATCGCCCACATTAAAGTTTAAAATCATGCTATTGAACGTGTAGTCGTTTGTGCTAGCACTTCCGCTGATAGCGTTAATAGTAACACTCGCCGGAACTCTAGCTTTGGCAGATAAAACCACGTCGAAGGTAGAAGAAGTAACCCATTCAGAAATCGTTTTTTTGGTTGGCTGAATTATTACTTCAGGCAACGGGAAGTCATCATCAATAATAGTTATAGCAGTGATAGAATCGACACCAATTGAACCGCCGATGCCTAAATTTGATAAGTGTAAATAAAACACTTCGTCACCTTCAATAAACAAGTCGTTGTTAATGGGAATCGAGAAGTAATTTATCGTATCTGTTGTTGTAAATGTAATTGTTGAAGATGCAAAGTTAAAGTCTGCTATCGTTGCACTACCTCCTATTTTTAATGATGCGGTTATATTTGCAGTTGCGAAGATCGGGTATTTGTTTTTTATGGCAATAGTAACAGTGCCTCCATTTTCATTGACATAATACGAGCTTTTCTCGAAAGTAAACAATGGACCTGGCTGCAATGGAACATCATTACTATCGATTTTTATTGCATTGAATCCTACCGAAGGATTGATGGTATTTTTATTGCCTGTTGGCCAAATACCATCGGCATCTGAATTAAAATACACCAAAGAGCCATCACTTAAATTTCGGTTGTCCACGCGTCGAATTCCATTTGAATTAGAATTAGGCATCAAGGTGCCCCAAGCGCCAGAAAAACTATCCACCTGATCACGATAGAATAAAGGATAATTTGTTGGTGTTGGTGCTGATTTTATCGATAAGCCATCATTCTCAATAATAGCGCACGATATTGGCCTGCCTGTGGCATTAATATTATCCCATAACACCGCAATGTTTTTATTTTTTGCTAAACTTCGGCTGTATACACCTGAAGCCTGATTAGATGCCGTTCCAATACTTAAAGTGAGAATAGAATCTACTAAAGTAAGGTACGTTAAATTCGTAGAGTTACCTACAACACCATTATTAATAATAACTCGCGGATGAATAAAGTTACCTGAATTAAATCGAACGTTGCCTGTAGGCTCAAATGCAAACCAACCTTCATATTCACCGGATGCATTAGTGAGTAGAGAATCATAACCACCTAAATTTGAAAAAGAAGGATTCGAAGCCATGGTGAAGTTGCCATTCTGATGCATATAGATGGGATTCGCGGCACCGGTACTTGTTGGTCCATCAAAATCAGGTGTCATTCCATTAATATACGATAGGCAAATAGCTTTAGTTTCGTATCGATAGGTTGTATTTGATGTTAATCCTGTTAGTTTGGCTCTAAAAACAACGGGGATACGAGGCCCTTGACCTGTCGTCTTTGTAGTATCGGCCATAAATTTGGGAACTATTATTCCTGAAATTGCAGGCTGTGCCATGGACGACAGCACTGAAAATACCAAATACAGCAACGCAATTAATAATTTCTTCATGTAGGTGTTGTATGTTTCTTACCTTCAAATTAAAGCGTATTGTACCAATAATTAACATCATTTTTTGTGAATTTTTAATGCACTTCAAACGATGATATCGGATAATGACAATAAATCAATGAAAAAATGAAAAAAATATCAAAAAAAAACCTCCCCAAGTGAATGAGGAGGTTTTGATGTTTTAAAAAAAACATACTATTTTACAATAACACGTTGTGATGTTATTCCTGCATTGGTTTCTACAATTACTATGTAAACACCTGCTGCCATAGATTGCATTGAAATAACATTTCCAATAGGTTGGGATACGGCTACTTCATGGCCTAAAATATCTAGAACTTTCACTGATTTCAATTCGTTATTCGAACGAATAGTAAATGTTCCATTTGAAGGATTTGGGAATACCTGAACTGAAGAGTTTTTGCTATTTTTGTTAATTCCATTAGGGTCGTTGTCAACAATTTTTATTGTTTGAACGGACGCTCCAGAGATAACACAGTTTGTTCCAGATGTATAGGTGGTAATTATGGTTTCTGGCAAAGGCTCATAAATTGCATCATCAATAATAGTATATGAAACCATTATTGAGTCGCCATTTGCGGCATTAGCTGGGAAAGTAATCGTAGCCGATGGTGCTGTATAATCTGCAACACTGGCAGTTCCAGTGAAAGCTAATGTAGCTGTTGTGGCAGTACCATTAACATTACTAATTTTAACTTTTACTTTAACAGTTCCTGCATTTTCATTTACTGACAATGTAGTAGTATCAATTTTGATAGTTGCTGGTGCAAAGTCATTATCAACAATCGTGATAACTTTTGATGCACCCACTACCTTTGAATTTGAACCTGCTGAAATGCCAACAAGAATTGTTTCGTTACCTTCTACCAATACGTCATCAGTAATAGTATACGTTACCATAATTGAATCACCGTTTTGAGCTGATGCGGGGAATGTTACCGTTGCTCCAGGCGCTGTATAATCAGTTCCGGAAGTTGCTGTTCCAAGATTTGAAATATTTACGGTAGCAGCAGCTCCATTTACATTTGATATTTTAAGTTTCATTTTTGCTGTACCCGCATTCTCGTTTACGCTGATGGCAGATGAATCAACTGTGATAATAGCTGGAGGGGTTGGAATAATATCAGATAAAAAGCGAGGGAATAACTGATAACCTGAAGTATAAGGGTTGCTGTTGTCGAACTGACTTCCAAGACCAATGATATCAAATAATCCTACTGGTGCAGCAGTACCAAGGATATCTGAATTTGCAAGTTGTAAACGAATCATAATTGTATCGGTAGCTGTGTGAACACTAATGTTTGCAGCTGCTGTTGGCCATGTGGTCATAGGAACATCAAACTGAACACCCTTAATTCTCACTAAATCATTTTCATTGGCCTCAACTAACTTTGCAATTACCGTTGGTGTTTTGATTGCTTTGTTTGTACCAACTACAATGACAGTATCCGCATTAAATTCTGTAAGCCCATTAAATTGAGCCACTGTTCCCGGCACTCTTACGCTATCACCTTCTTTTACGCTGTAACCATAGTTTCCAGTTGCTTTAAAAACTGTAATACCTCCCGTGTTGTCACGAATTACAAATTGCAATCCAGCAGGACGATAATTTATTCCATATACCACTCCCACTTCATCATATTTCTTACCTAAGCTATCAGCAACTCCAGTAATCGCATTCACTGAGGCTATTTGCCCAATTGTATAACGAGGGTAGTCATTATCATTAATTGTGATTGTATCGGAAGCATTACCTAAGGTGGCACCTGTTGGATTACTTAATTGAATATAGAAGGTTTCCGCAGCTTCCACTATTGCATCATCGGTGATGGCAACTGTAATTGTTTTAACTGAATCTCCAATAGCGAAATTTAAAGTTGTATTCGAATAAGTATAATCCGCTGCAGTTGCGGTACCATTCACCGCTGAAACAGCAACACTAGCAGCAGCAAGTGCTTTTGCCGATAGTTTCACAGTGATGATTGCTGCAACAGTACCTTCAACCACCGTTTGCTTTGTTGCGACAAACGATACAACTGGAGGAGCGAAATCATCATCAAGGATCGTTATTGTGGTGGTAGAGTCTATACTTAACACACAACCTGCTGTTTGATTTGCCAAACGTAATGTAAAAGTTTCAGTACCTTCAACCAACAAATCATTAGTGATAGGAATTACAAAGGTTTTCATGGTATCTGTTGATGTGAAGTTTAACGTTGTTGTTGCAAACGTAAAGTCAGTTCCAGATGTTGCTGTTCCACCTAATTTCAATGCCACATCAACGCTTGTAGGCAAAGATGCAGGGTTTTTATATTTTACAGCGACAGTAACTGATGGTCCGCTTTCCGCAATAGAATATGAAGTTGCATTAAATAAAAATACTGGAGCGGTGAAATCATCATCAATTATCGAAATCGTAGAAACCGAATCTATGCCTATTAAAGCACCATTTGTTGCATTACCTAAACCCAAAATAAAAGTTTCATTTCCTTCAACAAATATGTCATTCGTAATCGGAATGGTAATTGTCTTCATGGTATCAAGTGCGGTAAATGTAAGAGTAACGGTAGAAAATGTAAAGTCTGTTCCTGTTGTGGCAGAACCCCCTGTTTTTAGAACTACATCAATATTTGTTGAGCTTAACGATGGATTTTTATATTTAACACCAACTATTACGCTTGTTCCGTTTTCGTTTACAGAATAGGTTGTTTGTTCAAAAAACAATGTTGGATTAGGAACCAAAGGCACATCATTACTATCAAGTTTTATAGCCGTATATCCGCCTACTGGATTAACAGTGCTAACACTTCCAGTTGGCCAAATTCCATCAGCATCAAGGTTAGCATATACGAGTGTCCCGTCAGAAAGTTTTCGATTATCTACACGACGCACCCCATTTGCGTTGCTATTAGGTATTATCGTTCCCCATGCACCACTAAATGAATCAACGTTGTTTCTTAGGTAAAGTGGGTAGTTACCTGGGCTTGTGAAACTTCTCATGTTTACCCCATCGCTTTCCACGATAGCGCAACTCAATGGGCGTCCTGATCCAGATACATTATCCCATAAAACTGCAATATTTCTATCTGACGCTTGGCTATGACTCCAAACACCGGTACCATTGTTAGTGGTTGCCGTACCATAGGTAAGCGTTTTAATTGAATCCGAAACTGTTAAATAATAGGTGTTGGTTGTATTTCCGGTAACACCTGAATTTAAAATAACGCGAGGATGAATATAATTTCCAGGAGCAAAACGTGCATTTGCTGTTGGTTCAAATCCAAACCATCCTTCGTATTCTCCAGAGGCATTCGCTAACAAGGAGTCGTAAGCACCAAAAGTAGCTAAACTTGGCGAAGACGTCATGGTGAAGCTTCCACTTTGGCGAAGATACAACGCATTACCAGCACCCGTACTTGTGGCGCCATCAAAAGCCGGATTTACACCGTTAATGTAAAACAAGCTAACCGGTTTAGTTTGATAACGGTACGTTGCATTCGGGGTTAAGCCAGTTATTTTAGCCCGTAAAACAACATGTGTTCTTGCATTTTCACCAATACCTCTGGTGGTATCGCACATATATTGCGGAACCAAAACACCTGTGATTGCAGGCTGTGAAATTGCTGTTAAGGCACTAAAAAATAAAAGAATAAAAAAGTAAAGAATACGTTTCATTTTGGAGTATATTAGTTGACTTCGAAAGTAACTATATATACATTACGAAATTGTTAAGGCTAATAAGTGGTGGAAAACTTAATTGCCAAAACTACAAGGTATAAAACTCCTCCTTTTCAATATCATGAATTCGAATAATACCAGCCGAAATTAAATTTACTAAAATACGCTGAGCGCGCCACCTGGAAATATTTAGAAGCTTACAATATTGTTTTAATGTAATGCGATGATTTTCTTTAAGATACTGAAACAGCGCTTGTTCTTTTGAGCTATATTCTATCAATGTATTTTCGGCCGCCAAGTTTTTCCGCATTACATCAAGCACGATTTTACTTGCAAGTATGCTTTGATCACGAACCCTAACGTAGGCCCACCATTTTTCGTTTTCGTCCTTAGCGTAATAGGGTTTATCCTCTCCATTTGGAACAATGGCCTCGAGCACCTCCTTTCCCATGATTTCCCATGTTTTGATTTCCAAATGAATCTCTGGCTTACAATAAATGGCAGCGGCTGTTTCTAAAACGTATTTCTCCTCAAATCCGCGAACTCCACTAATGGTTCCGTTATCGTTAACTCCAATTAATAATTTACCTCCTTTTGTGTTGGCAAAACTCACGATCGTCTTGGCAATTTTCATCGCACCTGGAACAATCTTCTTAAAGTCGAGTGTTTCACCTTCACCTTGCCGAATTAAGTTTAAAATTGGATGCATTTGGGATGAGGACAAAAATAAGAATAATTCGAAACCTTAGTGAAGCTAACGTATACGAATGGACCGACCAGGACGCAGAATCGTTTTGGTGGTGATACCATTTAACTTACATAAATAGCTCACCGAAACCCTATATTTATTTGCAATAACAGACAAACTCTCCCCGTTTTTAACCACATGATAAAGGTATTTGTATTTTGGTGGTGGTGGTGGCGTATTGCTTTTAAACAATGAGTTGTCGATGGTAATGGTGTGTAATTTAAGCGTATCTAATTGCGTAAAAACCACCTGAGCGGGATCGAATGGGACGCCCATATAGCGAATTTCAAAATGCAAGTGAGCACCAAATGAATACCCTGTATTTCCGCAATAGCCAACAACATCTCCAGCTTTCACCACTTGCCCTGGCTTTACAGCCAACTCACTAAAATGGCCATATAAAGTTTCTAAACCATTTGGATGCCTTAAAATAACGCAGTTTCCATAACCCGGTGTCATTTTAGCAAAGCGGACAATACCGCTAAATGCCGCACGTGCTGGTTGGCCATAAGGTAAATTTAAATCCATGCCTGGATGAAATTGATAATACCGACCCCATCGACGATAGCCAAAAGGTGAATTAACGCTACAATAACATGGTGTAAAATATTCGGCCATATTACTATCAAGAATATTTATTACTGCACCTTTGGGAACGGTTGTTGCATTAAATTTATATGGGTTCACTTCATTTGCATTCATATAATCGGCTGCCCAACTCTCTAAAGTAATATTAGAGGAAACCAGTGAATTCCCGCTATTATCATACAAATTATTATCTGGAAGACAAGAAGAATCACCAATAACGCAGTCGGTTAGCAAAGCGTCTAAATTTGTACTCGCCATTATGGAATCGAAATTTACATTCTCCATTCTAATGCTATCATTAGGGTCATAGATAGAATGAATAACGGAAACCTGGGCAGCTAAAGTTAAGTTCAAAACAAAAAATAATAATACCCAGAAGTGCTTCATGCCTAATTTAAAATGTCGATTGCAATTTGCTTGTCTTTTACTAATTGATTTTTCAATGCCTCTATGTCAGAAAACTTTTGTTCGTCACGAATACGAGCCACAAATTCAACAATTAAATTCTCTTTATAAATTTGAGCATCAAAATTAAAAATATTTACCTCAACTACCCTATTTATTCCATTTACAGTTGGCCTGTTACCAATATTTAACATGCCTGGAAATTTCTTTTCTCCTAAATAAACGTAAACGGCATAAACACCATCGGCGGGTACTATTTTATATTTTTCTTGAACCAAAACATTCGCGGTAGGAAAACCTATAGTCCTACCGAGTTTGTTACCATCTGCGACAATGCCATGCAATGTAAAGTTACGTTGAAGATATGACGATGCTGTAAAAAGATCACCTGCTAGGATGGCATTTCGAATTTTAGTGCTACTCACTGTAATTTCATTGACATCCACCTCGCTGATTTTTTCAATTGAGAAATCATAAACATGCCCAAATTCTTGCAAATCAGATAGGCTACCTTCTCTATTTCTGCCAAAACGATGATCATAGCCCACAATCAGATGTTTGGTCCCGATGGCATTAACGAGGATATCGCGAACGAAATGCACCGCAGATAATTTTGCAATGGCAGCAGTAAATTCTAAAATAATAAGGTGTTGTACACCGGCATTTTCAAATTGTTCGATATTCTCTTCTAACGTGTTAATTAGCCTCACGGAGTCATCATCCGGAAAAAGCACCATTCGAGGGTGAGGGAAAAATGTAAGAACAACAGACTCTCCTTTCAACTCCTCCGCTCGGTGTTTTAAGTGCGATAAGATTTTTTTATGGCCTGCATGCACACCGTCAAAAGTACCTTGAGTTACCACAGCATTTGACAACTTTTCGAATTCAGCAATATCTCTATATACTCTCAAGGTATCTTAACTTTAAAAAACGATTCATTGTGATTTGATTCTTCGCTGATTTAATGAATTGGTACAATTCAGATTCAACTTTGAGTTAAAGCGCTGAACCGTCTGGGGTTATACCTTCTTCCTTATTGCCTGATGCTGTACCTTCTGAATGCCCAAATTCATTTATATCATTCATTTTGGACTCCATATTATCGTTTTCCATGGCTTGTGAAGTTTCATGCGAATTAAAAAACCGCTTTTGAAAAACCAAAATAGCAATAATACCAGTGCTAATGGCTGCATCCGCTATGTTAAAAACGGGCCTAAAAAACTGAAAGTGCTCACCTTTCCAAAATGGGAACCATTCAGGAATATATGTATCGATAATTGGGAAATAAAGCATATCGATTACACGACCTTGAAAAAGCGGCATATTTTGACTTCGATATAAGATTCCATAAAAAACACTGTCTATGATATTTCCTACGGCACCCGCCATAATTAAAGAAATGCATATAATAAAACCGGTATTGCTTTTCTCTTTAATTTGCTTTACGATATACCAAACCAAACCCAATACTGCAATAATGCGAAATAGCGTCAGCATTATTTTACCTATAATACCTCCAAATTCAACACCGAATGCCATTCCATTATTCTCTGTGTAATAAAGTAAAAACCAATTTTGAAAAATCACCTTATGGCTTTCATAGATATTTGTGTGAACCCAGTATTTTAACCATTGATCGGCTAACAAAACGATAGCAACAACAGCGATTGGGAGTAAAAATTTTTTCAATTTAACGTGATTAATTTTTTTCAAAAAAAACAGGATAAACCAATGATTTATCCTGTATTATAGTTATTACAAAAGGCACAAATCAGAATTTACACCTTGCCTAATTTGGCTTCAATGCTTACAGTGGTATGCGGCACGGCACGCAATCTCTCTTTTGGAATTAGCTTGCCAGTGACAGCACAAATACCGTATGTTTTATTTTCAATACGCCCTAATGCTGCATCTAAATTTCCTATAAATTTACGCTGACGAGCTGCCATTTGGCTTAAGTGTTCTTTTTCTTGAGTGGCCGATCCATCTTCGAATGTGGCATACGAACTTTCAGTATCTGCGGCGCTATTACCTGAAATACTATTCAATGCTTCTTTAAGATTATCTAATTCCTTTTTAGCAGAACTTAACTTGTCATTGATTAGCTTACGGAATTCATCCAATTCAATATCACTATAACGTGATTTGCCAATGTCTTCAATCACCGTTTTCTTAGGAACGATGCTAGTGAAAACTGGTTTTTCCTTTTCAATAGGTTTATCGTTAAATGGTGTATTGGTATTTGCATTCACCTTCTCACCCTTTTCAACGGTAATTTTTTTGACAGCCAAGTTTTTAGCAACAGGCTTAACATGCACCGGCGGAACCACAGGAGCTACTACTGGTTTAGCGGCAGGTTTAATTGCAGCCTTTGGAGCAACAATTTTAGATGCAGTTTTTTTAACTTCTGCCTTTGCAACTGGTTTAGGTGTTAGTTTGGTTGCTTTTTTAGGGACTTCTTTTACAATTTTCTTACTCACAGGTTTCACGTCCTTCTTTGCTAAAGGCTTTATATTTTTTATGTTTTTTGTTGCAATAGGTTTCGCTAATGGTTTAACAACCTTTTTAGCAAGAGGTTTAGCAACCTTCTTAGGGGCAACCTTGACCACTTTTTTAGAAGCTGGTTTCACAACCTTCTTCGGTATTACTTTAATTGCTTTCTTAGGAGCTGGTTTCGTAACCTTCTTAGGTGCAACTTTTACCACTTTTTTAGGAGCTGGTTTCGCGGCCTTTTTAGGAGCTACTTTAACTGCTTTCTTAGGCGCTAGTTTAGTGACCTTTTTTGGGGCAGACTTTGCAACCGGCTTCGAAACGGGTTTAGAAGAGGATTTTGCCACCGGTTTTACTGTTTTTTTAGCCGGTGCAGACTTTTTTACGGTCGGTTTTACAACTTTGTTAGCAGGTTTTGCTGGTTTTGTAACTTTTTTAGCCATAGGAATAAAATTGTTTTTTACGCTTTTGAAACTTGAATTTTAGTTGTAATTTCCTCTATTTCAACACTTTCACCCTGTATAACCTCATTACTAAAGCCAATATGGGCAGCTAAAATTTCTGCGCGAATATACAAAGAAAATTTATTTACAACACTTTTTAGGTATTCATTATCCTGAATTGTCACAGAAATGCGATCCGTAACCTCAAAATCTTGTTCTTTTCGAATGTTTTGAATACGATTCACAATTTCGCGGGCAGTTCCCTCTTGCTTAAGCTCAGGAGTGATAATTACATCTAATGCCACGGTAACACTTCCCTCATTGGCCACTTTCCAACCAGGGATGTCAATGGGTATTATTTCCACATCTTCAGACAATAAAATAACTTCATCACCATCAATTTCAAACTTAAATAAGTGCTCCGATTCTAAACCATGAATTACGGCCTCCCCTTGATCGACAACCCACTGCTGAATAGATTTCATGTGTTTGCCGTACTTTTTACCTAATGTTTTAAAATTGAGCTTTAAATTCTTCACTATTTTAACATCCCCTTCATTAACTAACTCTATTTCTTTTACGTTTACCTCCGATTTTATTATTTCTTCGACAGCCTTCACATTGGCAGCAAAAGCTTCATTCATTACCGGAATCTGAATTTTCTGAAGTGGAATCCTTACTTTTATGTTCTCTTTTTTACGAATACCCAAAACCATACTACAAATACTTTGAGCCATATCCATGCGCTGCTCCAACGTTAAATCTATTTTCGATGATTCAACTTGAATTAAGTCGGTTAAATGCACAGATCCGCCTTCTGGTTTTAAATTGCGGAAGAGCCAATCTGCAAAAAAAGGCGATACTGGACTCATCAATTGCGATAATGTAGCCAAACAATGGTGTAAAGTTTGATATGCTCCAAACTTATCATCACTAATTTCACCTCGCCAAAAGCGACGTCTTGATAAACGAACATACCAATTACTAAGATTTCGATCCACGAATGTCTCCATCAAGCGCACTGCTCTGTGTGGTTCGTAAGTTTCGTAACATTCCGTTACCTCTTTGATTAGTGTATTTAATTTAGAAATAATCCATTGGTCGAGTTCAGCTAAATCTTGATGCGCGATGGTTTTGCCACCGCCTGCGGTCCAACGATCCACATTGGCATACAATGCGAAAAAGGAATAGGTATTATATAAAGTACCAAAATATTTGCGCTGAACCTCTTTTATTCCATCAATATCAAACTTCAAATTATCCCATGGTGCTGCATTACCTATCATATACCAGCGGCTCGCATCAGCACTATATTTTGCAATGGTTTCAAATGGATCAGCGGCATTGCCGAGGCGTTTGCTCATTTTCTGTCCGTTTTTATCTAAAACCAATCCATTACTTACAACATTTTTATAGGCTATGCTATCGAAAACCAACGTAGCAATAGCGTGTAAGGTAAAAAACCATCCTCGAGTTTGATCTACTCCTTCTGCAATAAAATCTGCTGGAAAATCCTTTGGTTGATTGTCGCCCATAAAATGATTTTGAGCATAAGGCATGGAGCCACTATCGAACCAAACATCAATTAAATCTAATTCACGTGTCATGGGTTGTCCACTCGATTCGCTTACCAAAATAATATTATCGATATACGGACGATGAAGATCAAGTGTAGCATCGGGAACATAGCTTGGATTTTCAATGCCAAAAGATTTTGCCAATGCCACCTGTTGATTTAACTCTTCAATACTACCAATACATTTCTCCTCCTTTCCATCCACTGTTCGCCATACCGGAAGTGGAATTCCCCAATAACGAGACCGAGATAAATTCCAGTCTTGTAAGTTCTCTAACCAATTGCCAAACCTTCCTGTACCGGTACTTTCCGGCTTCCAGTTAATGCTTTTGTTGAGCTCAATCATACGGTCTTTTACCGCGGTTGTTTTTATAAACCAACTGTCGAGTGGATAATACAAAATTGGTTTATCGGTTCGCCAACAATGCGGATAGCTATGCTCATATTTTTCAATTTTAAAGGCTTTATTTTCAATTTTAAGCTTCAAAGCAATTCTTTCATCAACACTTAAATATTTATCTAAATTCTTGATGGTGTCTTTCCAAATCAGCTTTTGCTTTTCTAATTCAACCGCCTTCTCCTCATCATTTAAATATTGTTCCTTAACAAATTCATTGGCATAATCAGTCACTTCGGGCATAAATCGCCCCCGTTTGTCTACTAAGGTAAGACTTGCAATTCCAAATTGCTTAGCAACGCGAAAGTCATCACTACCAAAACTTGGTGCAATATGAACAATACCAGTGCCATCTTCAGTGGTAACAAAATCACCGATAACAACATTAAATGCTGCGCCGTCTGTGGGTATAACATAAGGCATCAATTGCTTATATCGAATACCTTCTAGTTCACTTCCTTTAAACTCGGCAACGACCTTAAATGGAATAAGTTTATCACCGGGTTTATACTCATCAATAGAAAGTTCGGCTGCTTTTTCATTAAAATGCTTGCCCATCAAATCCTTTGCAAGTATCACCTCAATAGCCTGAAAAGTATATTGATTAAACGTTTGAACAAGCACATAATTAATATTTTTACCTACAGCCAGAGCTGTGTTACTTGGTAAAGTCCAAGGAGTGGTAGTCCATGCTAGGAAATATTGAATGCCATGGTTGAATTTTGGTAAAACATTATTTTCAGCAATTTCAAATTGCGCCACCACAGTAGTATCCTTCAAATCGCGGTAGGTGCCTGGTTGATTTAATTCGTGAGAACTCAACCCTGTTCCTGCCGCAGGTGAATACGGCTGAATGGTATAACCTTTATAAAGTAAACCTTTTGAATAAATTTTCTTAAGCAACCACCAAACACTTTCGATATATTCATTTTTATAGGTAACGTAAGGGTTTGACATATCCACCCAATAGCCCATCTTCTCTGTTAAATCATTCCAAACGGCTGTATAACGCATAACAGCATCCCTACACTTCTGGTTATAATCTTCAATTGAAATATACTTCGGACTACTCACATTTCCAATATCGTCCTTACGAATTCCGAGTTCTTTTTCCACCCCCAATTCAATAGGCAAGCCATGAGTATCCCAACCTGCACGGCGTTCAACACGATAGCCCGAAAGCGTTTTATATCGGCAAAAAATATCTTTTATAGCACGGCTCATCACATGATGAATTCCGGGAAGTCCGTTGGCACTCGGTGGGCCTTCATAAAACACAAAATCTTTTGCCCCTGCTCTATTAGAGACACTTTTATCAAAGATTTGATGCTCTTTCCAGAACGCTAAAATCTCCTGCTCAATTGCAGGCATATTAAGTTGCTTTGGTTCGTTATACTTCATAGAAGCCACGAAGATAAGCGTTGGCGTGGACAAATGACAAATGCTCGGAAGGTCGATTATTCGACACATTGAATTCTTATTGCAATTTTTACGATATGACACTTTCGCCCCATGGTTTCCAAAAATGACAAAAATCATAGTTTAAGTTTAATTTCTGTGTTCGGTTTTCAAATATCATCCTTTAAATCTCATAATTAATTTCTTACTTTTGTCCGCTTTTTCAAAGGCAACAACTATGGCCAAGATTACAATCGATGATATCACCTTTGAAGTACCTGATGGTACTAGTATTTTAAATGCCGCACGAATGATAGGAGGCGATATTGTCCCTCCAGCAATGTGCTATCATAGTAAAGTAAAAGGCACTGGTGGTTTTTGTCGCACCTGCTTAGTAAAAGTAGAGCAAGGGAGTGAAAAAGACCCTCGACCTATGCCCAAATTGGTTCCTAGTTGCAAAACCAACGTAATGGATGGCATGGTAGTGCGCAATAAAACATCTCCTGAAGTACAAGAAGCACGTGCAGGTGTTGTAGAGATGCTCTTAATCAATCATCCCTTAGATTGCCCTGTTTGCGATCAGGCGGGCGAATGCGACCTGCAAAATTTGTCGTACAAGCATGGAAGCTCCGAAACACGTTATGAATTTGAGCGTCGAACCTTTGAAAAGATTGATATCGGCGATAAAATAAAGTTACACATGACCCGTTGCATTCTTTGTTATCGTTGCGTAAAAACAGCAGAACAAATTACAGATGGTCGTGTGCATGGAGTTATTAACCGAGGCGACGTTTCTGAAATTTCAACTTACATACAACAGGCAATAGATAACGACTTCAGTGGTAACATCATTGATGTTTGCCCAGTAGGCGCTCTTACCGACAAAACATTCCGATTTAAAAGCCGTGTTTGGTTTACCAAGCCTGTTGATGCCCATCGTAACTGCACCAAATGCAGTGGGAAAGTGCGCTTATGGTATCAAGGAGAGGAAATACTTCGTGTTACAGCTCGTAAAGACGCCTATGGAGAACTTGAAGAATTTATTTGCAATGATTGCCGTTTCGACCATAAACATACCAACGATTGGCTTATTGAAGGGCCTTCAAAGATTGCAAGTACAAGCGTTATTTCTCAAAACCATTATCTATTTGATACAAAAGTGGAAAAGCAGCAGTTGTTAGGTGAAGCAGAGGAACTTAAGGGTAAAAAGATACAACGAGGCGAAGGAGCATTGAACCCGAATAACATTTAAAACGAGTCGAATTTAGTAGGCATCAACATCGATATAAATCCGAATGCTTTTATTTTCTTTTTGAATACTGAAATTGTGAATCGTAGCCTTTAAAAATTGCTTGGCGCTTTTTAGCGAAACAGTTTGGTGAGGAATCTTCAATAATATATGTTGAATATAAAGATTCTGAATTCTTGGAACAAAATGAGCTTCAGGACCAAGCACAGTGTCACCAAGTCTTTCTTTTAAAATTTGCGCCAGCAGTTGTGCACCTCTTTTCGATTCATGCTCTTCTTTATGTTTTATTGTGATACGTATGAGTTTTGAAAATGGAGGATATAAAAACTTTTGTCGTTCTACCATTTCGTATAGATACAACGATTGATAATTATTTTCGATTACCACATTAAAGATATCAAGTTTAGGCCTTCGGGTTTGAATAATTACCTCCCCTCTTTTATGCATCCTTCCTGCACGACCAGCCACTTGGGTAAGGAGTTGAAAGGCACGTTCATTCGCCCTAAAGTCGGGGATATTAATAATTTGATCGGCATCCATAATGCCCACGGTAGTGACATTCTCAAAATCCAGTCCTTTGCTCACCATTTGTGTTCCAACGAGCACATCAATATTATGCTGTTTAAACTCATTTATTATTTTACTATGACCTTCCTTTGTTCGCGTGGTATCATAATCTAAGCGCCCTACCTTCACTTCTGGCAATAAACTTTTCAAATCGTCCTCAATCTTCTCGGTGCCAAAGCCTTTCATGCGCATTTGCACAGCACCACAAGCGCCACACATGTTTGCTGGTTTAGCTTTATAACCACAATAATGGCATTTTAAAATATGTTGTGTTTTGTAATAATTAAGTGTGATATCGCAGTTAACGCAATGTGGCGTCCAACCACAATTAGAGCATTCCGTAATGGGTGCATAGCCCTTTCGATTTTGGAATAATATTACTTGTTCTTTTTTTAACAACGCCGATCTAATCTTCTGGAGTAGTGATGGTGTAAAGTCGAAGCTAAGCGATTTATCGCGGTAACTTTGTCCAACATCGGCAAGAACAATTTCTGGCATTTGCATGCCTGCGTATCGTTCTTTTAACTCAACCAAACCATATTTCTGCTGATGTGTATTATAATATGTTTCAATGGCTGGAGTAGCAGTACCTAATAGCGTTTTTGCTTGAAACAAGCTAGCCAATACAATGGCAGCATCACGAGCATGATATCGAGGAGAAGGGTCAATTTGCTTGTAACTCTGATCATGCTCTTCATCAATAATCACTAGGCCCAAATTCTGAAAAGGAAGAAACACAGCGCTGCGTGTTCCAATAATAATTTTAAAATTTTGACTTTTAATTTTGTTCCATATTTCCACACGCTCAAAGTCGTTAAATTTATAGTGCCATACACAAACCTGATTGCCAAAAAACTTTGTAAGTCGGGCGATAATTTGCGAGGTGAGTGCTACTTCTGGAAGAAGAAAAAGCACCTGTTTTCTTGATGCGATAACCTCCTCGATGAGTTTACAATAAACCAGTGTTTTGCCGCTGCTAGTTACTCCATGAAGTAAAACGACATCCTTTTCAATAAAACTCGTTTTAATATCAGAAAAAGCGACCTCTTGCAATGGAGTTAGGTTAATATTTTCGATATCACCATCACGAAATGAGATGCGATCGATTTCGATTTCGTAAATTTCAAGAACTTTTTTGTTTATGAGTGTATTTATGGTGCTATCGCTACTTTTACTGCTTTTCAGTAGTTCTTTTTTAGGCACAAATTCCACATCACGAAACACCGATAAAAAAGTCATTACCACCTCAAGCTGCTTGGGTGTTTTCTCAAGCGAACTAAACAATTCATGCAGCTCAACTTCGTTTTTAATATACCTTGCTGTGAACCTGACACACGTTTGCTTTTTTACTTTATACGTTTCGTTCAGCTGCTCTCGAATGGAAACCACCCCTTTTTCATAGAGCGATTTTATAATTTGTATTACACTTTTTAAAGCTAAGAGCTCACTAATTTGGCTGATGGTAATTTCTTTATGTATTTCTAGTGCCTCTACTATGAGGTATTCCCTATCGTCGAGGTTGCCATAGGTATAATTAGCCTCGGGATTTAGGTATATTTTTGTTTCACTCTCTAATTTTAAACCACTTGGCAACGCCGCATCCATTATCTCTCCCAAGTTACAGAGATAATATTCTTCCATCCATTGCCAATGAAGCAATTGCTTATCGCTAATTACAGGCGTTTCGTCAATAATATCTTGAATGTATTTGGCGGTGTATTCTGCCGGCGGTGTCTCATGAATTTTTACAATTAAAGCGGCATATATTTTACGAGCACCAAACTGTACAACCACACGTTTTCCTATTTGTACTGCATTATTCAGGGCAAACGGCACCCGATAAGTATATGCCTTGGGCAAATACAAAGGCAGTATCACATCCACAAAATAGGTGGAGCGTTCCTGATTATCGAGTTGTAGCTGATGCACTTATGAGTAGTTAATAAAAAGTGTTATTGATATGGCACTAATTTCCCAGAAAATAATGTTGCAAGATATAAACTATTGCTCCCGCAAAATAACCTATCAACGCTAAAAAACTTATTTTTTTGAGGTACCAACTAAAACTAATTTTCTCCATACCCATAGCCGCAACACCTGCAGCTGAACCAATTATTAAGATACTTCCACCGGTGCCGGTGCAATAGGCCAAAAACTCCCAAAAATAGTGATCCATGGGAAACAAATCTAATGGATACATACCAATGGCTGCAGCCACCAAAGGCACATTATCAATAATGGCAGAAATTAAGCCAATGGCAATACTCCTAGAATTTAAATCGGGAATACAAGTATTAAGTTTTGTAGAGAGCATGACAAGTAAACCAGATGACTGTAATGCCGCAACCGCCAGTAAAATACCAAGAAAAAAAAGAATACTTGGCATATCAACTTTACGAAGTGCATATAAAACCGAAGAAACATCTTTCTCCACCTCATCTTTACTGCGATCGACTATTTCGGATAAAAGCCACAAAACACCCAAACCAAACAGCATACCCATAAAAGGTGGCAAATGGGTGATTGACTTAAATACTGGGACCGAAATTAGCACTCCAACACCAAATACAAAAAACAACATGCGTTGAAAAGGCTTTGCCTTGATATTAGTAGAATCAATAGATATCGGGCGTCTTTGAACCTCGCCATTTATTTTAAGAGAAATTACCAATAAAGGTAGAAGCATACTAACCAAACTAGGTAATAATAAGGTAACCATAATGTTTTTGGCAGAAACCTGCCCACCAATCCAAAGCATTGTTGTGGTTACATCACCTATAGGCGACCAAACACCTCCTGCATTACTAGCAATAATAACCATTCCAATGAACAACATTCTATCCTCTTTTTCAGCAACTAATTTTCGCAATAATGTTACCATTACAATTGTAGTTGTAAGGTTATCCAATATGGCCGACAAAAGAAATGACAGGGAACAAATTATCCAAAGTAACGACCTTTTATTAGACGTAGTAATTTGTTCAGCAAAAAAGTCAAAGCCATCATGAGCATCAATAAATTCAACTATAGCCATTGCTCCTAAAAGAAAAAACAAAATCCCTGAGATCTCTCCAAAATGAGTACCTAGTTGTACTTGAATTACTTCTTTGTCGGCAGAAAATGCATAAACCACCCAGCATAAAACTCCAGTAAGCAAGGCAACTGCAGCTTTATTAATATTTATATAATGCTCAAAGGCGATAAGGAAATAGCCCAACAAAAAAAGTAAGATTATTAATGTTACCATAGATTTTCAGGCACTTACGCTACCTTTAGATTGCAAATAGGACCAATTAACTTTTTAATAAAAACTCAAATGCACTATTAATAGTAAGAGCTAAGGAATTAGTGGTCGGTGAGTACACATTCTCAATAAATTGATAATAATCATTACAATAAAAATTACACGCCACGGACTGATGTCGTAATTTGGTTTTGCATTTTCTGCCTCACGAGCGCGCTGAAATTCTCGGGCGCGTTGTTGTTGCCTCTGTATCTCTTCATAGTAGGCCTTTTGATATTGATCGTATTGACTTCGTTGTTGCTGACGATACTGCTGTTGTTGATGCATATAAGGATTGCGCAACTTATTATCATAAATGATTTTATTCTGCTCATCGCTTAAAATATCATAAGCAACACTAATCTCCTTAAATTTTTCTTCAGCAGACTTATTTCCTGGATTAATATCAGGATGATATTTCTTGGCCAAATTCCGATATGAAATTTTAATTTCAGCATGCTCTGAAAATGGTGGTACCTGAAGTATTGCGTAATAATCTTTATTCCAATCTATGGCCAAGGGGAAAGTATTAAAGTTTTAAAAAGACGTCAAATTTAAAGGTAATTGATCAATTTCGTAGCATTTAAAGCGACTGTTTATAAACGATTATTTGATTTGATAGAAATGCTGTTATTTTGCGTTACTATACGTTCGGATCGAATCCCTTAAAAATCACAATTTTATGCCCATTACACAGTCAATTAAAGATTCTATTCGCAAACTATTAATTTATTTACATCTCGATATTACTAAAAATTTAGAATACGATAGACTTACCGAGAAGATATTTAAAACCGTCTTAAAAAAGCATAGCAATGGTATCGACATCGGCTGTCATAAAGGTGAGATTTTGGATCTATTTCTGAACTTCGCTCCTGGTGGTCTACATTATGCGTTTGAGCCACTTCCTGGATTTTACAAAAACCTTACTTTAAAATATAACGACAAGAATGTGGTGCTACATAATATTGCACTTAGCAATACATCAGGAGAAACAGAATTTACCTTTGTAAAAAACAATCCCGCCTATAGTGGTTTTATGGAACGCGACTACGACAATAAGAAGGTAGAAATTGAGAAGATAAAAGTACAAATGGCCAAACTAGATGATATCATTCCCGAAGGTTTAAAAATTGATTTAATTAAAATTGATGTTGAAGGTGCAGAACTTCAAGTGCTTGAAGGTGCCATTAACACGATAAAAAACAGAAGGCCTACCATTGTTTTTGAACATGGGCTGGGCGCTAGCGACTTTTACAAAACCACACCGGAACAAATCTTCAGTTTGCTTCATCAACAATGTGGTTTAAATTTATACACCCTAAAAAGCTTTACAAGCAATAAGAAGATTTTATCGCAAGAAGCATTCTCTGAAAAATTCTATCAACGCAAGGAATATTATTTTGTTGCATCAAATTAAACTTTCGTGAAAGAGACAGAAGATATGATTCGTATGATTGCTATGCCAGTGGTACAGCAATTTATGGCCTCACACGAGCAGGAAGACTGGGGCAAAATGTCGTTAAAATATGGCAATAAGGTCAGCTTCGATGTTGCCTCCTTATCTCGTCAAATGGACCTACGAGAAAAGGCGAAAAATAAAATAAAAGAGTTTGTAACCCCACAAACACTGCTTCTACCCAAACTATTTGAACAGTGTACGCATGAGTTGGTAGCAAAATACAAATCGACATTAATAACTGGAGATAAATTATTAGATGCCACAACAGGCTTAGGTATCGACATTTTTTTTATAGGACGCAATGCTAAAGATATAACGTGCCTAGAAGCCAACCCTGAACATGTATTACTACTAAAGCATAACTTAGGCCAACATCATTTAAATTACAATATCCAACACACTACTTTAGAGTTTTTTTTGGAGCAAAATAGCCTTCATTACGATGTTATCTATGTTGATCCAGATAGACGTCCTGAAGCACAGCAGCGTGTTTTTGACCCTGAACAATGCACTCCCAATGTTGTGTCTCTAAAAAACCAACTCCTAGATAAAGCAAATCGAGTTTGGATTAAGCTATCTCCTATGATGGACCTGCAAGCTATTATACATCATTTTAGTCCTAACATAAAACACATTTATTCCATTGCGCTGCAAAATGAAATGAAGGAATTATTGATTTGCTTATCGTCTGGAATTCATGAACCAGAATTTACTGCAATAAATATCGGAAAAGAGAAAACACAGGAATATACTTCAAAACACATGAATGTAAAGCCACCACTATCAATGGTGTTAAATTACTTTTTCGAACCCAATGTTGCTTTAATAAAAAGCAGATTATGCATGCCTTATGCCTTTGAACACGGCCTGAATATATTATATCCTCAAGGTTATTATTTCACCTCAGATCATCCAATAAAAGATTTACAAGGGCGACTTTTTAAGGTAATTCATGCCATGCCTTACAAAAAAGAGCAACTGCAACAATTTATTAAAACCCATTCCATAAATAAAGCAAACATCAGCTGTAGGAATTTCTTTTGGAAACCAGAAGAGGTAAAAAAAGAGCTGAAACTCAACGATGGAGGAGAATGGTACCTTTTCTGCTATACACAATCGGAAAAGAAGTCGTTTGCTGTATGGTGTAAAAAAACCACTTAAAATTCTTTGAAGGGAGAATGTTTTATTTTATAACATAATGTGTTATTTTCACGCAATATTATCGTGTCAGTTAAAGTAATTAATTTAAAAAAAGTTTTTGGTGAGCAAATCGCTGTCAATGCAATTAACTTTGAGATTGCAGAAGGGCAGATTGTTGGATTTCTAGGCCCGAACGGAGCAGGTAAATCCACCACTATGAAGATGTTAACCGGATTCCTCCCTCCCACTTCTGGCGAAAGTTGGGTAGCTGGTTTTAATATCGATAAATCGCCAATGGACGTAAAGCGTAATATTGGCTATCTCCCTGAACATAATCCATTATATACTGATCTGTATGTTAAAGAATATCTTCTTTTTTGCGCCAGCATCTTTAAGCTCGACAAAAAAGAAAGTCGTGTTAAAGAGATGATTGATAGAGTTGGATTAACACCAGAATATAAAAAGAAAATTGGCCAACTTTCGAAAGGATATAGACAACGTGTTGGTTTAGCGCAAGCATTAATTCACGACCCGAAAGTTCTTATTTTGGATGAACCAACCTCTGGATTAGACCCCAATCAAATAGGAGAAATTAGAACTGTAATAAAAGAATTTGGTCAGAATAAAACAGTGATATTGTCAACGCATATTATGCAAGAAGTTCAGGCTCTTTGTGACAAAGTAATCATAATAAACAAAGGCAGTATTGTAGCCAACGACAATGTTGAAAACCTTCAACACCTTGCACAAAATAAGATATTGATTCGTTTAGAATTAAGCAAAAGCATCAACGAGAGTATTCTACGTAATATATCTGGAGTAAATAATATTACCATAATTGGAAAGAACACTTATGAACTAGAGTGTACAAATGACATTAGAGAGACACTATTTTTTAGTGTTGCACAATCTGGGAATGCTATATTAAATATGCAGCTTGAGCAACAAAGTTTGGAAGAAATTTTCAAAAAGCTAACCACGAAAAAAACCTTATGAAATCAGTATTTTTAAAAGAGATTCGAGGCTTTTTCAGTTCCTTAATTGCCTATATTGTAATTGTGGTTTTTTTAATAATTACAGGTTTATTAACATGGGTTTTAAAAAACAACATGTTTGATGCCGGATACAGTAACCTCGACACTTTATTTATTATCGCACCTTGGGTATTTGTTTTCTTGATAAGTGCAATTACCATGCGTAGCTTCAGTGACGAAAAAAAAGCAGGCACCTTGGAGATATTAATTACAAAACCGCTCACCGACTTTCAAATTGTGGTGGGGAAATACCTCGCAGGATTGACATTAATTACATTAGCCTTAATTCCAACATTGCTTTATTTTTATACTATATATGAATTGGGCGACCCTGTGGGCAATATCGACATTGGAGCCACTTGGGGCTCATACCTTGGACTATTATGGCTTGGCAGTATTTATGTAAGTATCGGATTGTTTTCTTCTTCATTAACCGACAATTCCATTGTAGCATTTATTTTATCAATGTTTTTATGCGTTACAATGTACATATCCTTCGACCTAATAAGTAGCTTAAGTTTTTTCAGTGGTATCGATTATTATGTTCAATGGGCTGGAATAAATTCACATTATCAATCCATTAGTCGCGGTGTGCTTGATACACGCGATTTAGTATATTTTATTAGCACTACACTTATGTTTTTATGGCTTACAAAAACCAGGTTGGAAAGCAGAAAATGGTAGTTCAATATATAAAGTGACATTAAATAAATTGAAAAAGAGAAATCAAAAATACACTTCAACCTTAGAGTTATTTCTGCTAATTACCATTTTGGTTTTTGTGAATTGGCTATGTACTTTTTTCTATTATCGAATAGATTTAACACAAGAAAAAAGATTTACACTTTCCAAGGTAACCTACCAGCTTGCTGAAAAATTAGAAGACCAATTGTCATGCAAAATATACCTAGATGGAAACCTTCCAGCAAATTACAAACGTTTAAAAATTGCCATCAACGACTACCTAAATGAGTTAAACCAACATTCAAGTATCCCTATTTTATATTCATTTACCGACCCAATAGATGGCCTTGATGAAAAATCGAAACGTGATGTGGTAGAACAATTCCTTAGCAAGGGTTTAACACCTAAAAATGTTAAAGTTAGAGGTGAGAATCAGTTGGCATATCAAGTAATTTTCCCAAGCGCTGTATTTTATTTTAATGGCAAAGAAATACCTGTTAACTTTATGCGCAACGGGCAGTTCGACGACGAAAATGAAAATTCCGAAGACATCAACGGCGCCATAGAAAACATTGAATTTGAGCTATGCAATGTGCTTCGAAAATGCACAGCAAAACAAAATAAAAAGCTAGCCTTTATATTTGGACATGGGGAGTTAGGAAAGTACGAAACTGGAGATATAATGCGCGAATTGTCAGACTATTACGCTCTAGAAAGAGTGGACATGACACAGCTTCCATTGAGCCGACTTAATGAATTTGCTGGTATTGTAATTGCAAAGCCAACATTAAAATTTAGCGAATATGATAAATACAAAATCGACCAATATGTTATGCATGGAGGGAAAGTACTTTGGTTTATCGACCCCATGATTGCCGAAATGGATAGCACCAGAAATCCAAAACTCGAATTCGCATCTATACCTTTCGATCTTAATTTGGAAGATTTACTTTTTAAATATGGTGTAAGGCTCAATAATAATTTAATTCAGGACCTTAGTTGTAATGTGATTCCGATTTTGGCAAATGCACGAAATTCAAAAGGTAGTGCTACTTTGGTGAATTGGGTTTTCTATCCTCTATTAGGAAGCTATAGCACCCATCCAATTGTAAAAAATATGGATTTAGTTTGGGGGCAATTTTCGAGTAGCATCAGTTTAACGGCAAGTACGCGATGCAGTAAAACCATTTTATTGCAGTCGTCTCCAAAATCAAAAACATTAACCTCACCAGCTATTGTTGATTTAAAAACATTAAATGATAAAATCATTACCAGCACTTTTAACCAACCAGATAATCCTGTTGCCGTTTTACTTGAAGGAGGCTTTGAATCGGTTTTTGCTGGACGCAAAGCTGCTGATACCGTAAATGCTGCACTTAACTTCGTTGACAAAATTGAAAACAACAAAATGATAGTTGTTAGTGATGGTGATATTATTAGAAACCAAGTAAGCAAAGCTTCTGGACAACTTTATCCACTTGGCTTCGATCGTTATAGTGGTCAGACCTACGGCAACAAAAAGTTTGTACTAAATTGCGTGGATTACCTCTGTGATAACTCTGGCATATTAGAATTACGCAATAGAGAAATAAAATTAAGACTTTTGAACAAAGACAAAATTAAAGAAGAGAGAACCCAATGGCAACTTGTTAATATTGTAGTGCCAATATTAATTGTTGTCATCTTTGGCTTTATCAATAGCGCTGTAAGAAAAAGAAAATACACTGCTTAAATCATCATTCTTAATTTACACATTTTCGTTTCCAAAATTCGAAGGAAACTTTAAGACTAGTTTAATTTAAAGCTTATTTTTTAGGACTGAATTCTTGCATATACTCTCCCACCTTATTTACCATATCGGTGGAACCCATGAAAATAGGAGTACGTTCATGCAATGACGATGGCGTTTGATCAAGAATTCGGTCATAGCCATTAGTAGCCTTACCTCCAGCTTGTTCCACCAAAAAACTCATTGGGTTGCATTCATACAACACGCGTAGTTTACCACTTGGATCCTTTTCTGTACTTGGATAAATAAAGATACCGCCTTTCTTTAAATTACGATGAAAGTCGGCAACCATGCTGCCAATATAGCGGCTACTATAAGGTCGATTTGAGGGCTTGTCGTTTTCTTGACAGTACTTAATATATTTCTTAACACCTTCTGGGAACTTAATATAATTACCCTCATTTATTGAATATATCTTACCCGTTTGTGGGGTTTTAATGTCCGTTTCCGACAAATAAAACTTATCAATATGTGGCTCTAACGTAAATGAATGTACGCCAGTTCCGGTTGTCATAACTAAAATAGTTGATGACCCATAAATAATATAACCAGCAGCCAATTGATTACTACCTGCTTGCAAACAATCGTCAAGCGTTACCGGACCGTCGGTGCTTTTGCGTTTATAAACAGAAAAAATAGTTCCGATTGAAACATTAACATCGATATTGCTACTTCCGTCAACAGGATCGAAGGCAACAATATATTCTGCATTCGGAAATGGAGTTGAAATCATTTCTTCCGTTTCTTCACTAATCATTGCCGCACAATGCGTGCAATTAGATAATGATGCAACAAAAGCGTCGTTGGCATATACATCCAACTTTTTCTGTTCTTCCCCTTGCACATTAGTGGCGTCGGCTTCACCAAGAATATCTTCTAAGCCTGCAATGTTTATTTTGCGGCTCAAATCCTTTGATGGCTGGATAATATATTGAATAATATTATAGAGCGGCATTTGGATGCTGCTTTCGATTAGGAAACGATTAAGTGTTTTCATATTTGAAGGTATTTAATTTAACGTATCAGCGATGAATGAAATTAAAAATAATGCTATTTCGAACCGCGGTATTCAGCCATCATCTCCATGACTAAATCAAAAATCTCCTCTGCATTAGGCTTACTAAAGTAATCACCATCAGAGCCATATGCTGATCGGTGTGCTTTTGCAGATATAGTTAATGGCGCCGCATCTAAATATTTATAGGCTTCTTGTTTTTCGAGCACCTGCTGCATCATATATGCTGTGGCACCACCTGGTAAATCTTCATCAATAAAAATCACTTTGTTTGTTTTTTTGATGCTCTCCACAATAGTGTGAAGACTATCGAAAGGAAGCAACGTCTGCACGTCGATAAGCTCGCATGAGATTTGATTCTCTTTCAACATCGACATTGCCTCTTCGATTACACGAAGGGTACTTCCATAGCTAACCAAAGTAACATCGTTACCGTAATGCAACACCTCTGGTATTCCCATTGGCACGGTATAAGCACCCATATTTAATGGCATTTTCTCTTTCATACGGTATCCATTTAAACACTCCACCACTAAAGCAGGTTCATCCGCTTGCAGCAATGAAGTGTACATACCAGCGGCTTGTGTCATATTTCTAGGAACACACAAATACATCCCACGTATTGAGTTTATAATCATACCCATCGGGGAGCCGCTATGCCAAATTCCTTCCAATCTGTGCCCACGGGTACGAATGATAATCGGTGCTTTCTGTCCACCACGCGTGCGCCACAGCAGGGTGGCTATATCATCGCTCATTAGTTGGATGGCATAAAGCAAATAATCTAAATATTGAATTTCGACAATCGGACGTAAACCACGAAGTGCAGCCCCATATCCCTGACCTACTATTGTATTTTCGCGAATTCCAGTATCAGTAACTCGCAATTCACCATATTTTTCCTGCAATCCAGCAAATCCTTGATTTACATCACCAATTTTACCTACATCTTCGCCAATGGCAAAAACTAGCGGATTGGTAGCAAGGTGATAATCAAAACAAGATTGCATAACCTGATAGCCATCCACCATTTTTGATTCTATTTCACTATACTCTGGGAGAATTACCGGAATATTTGATATAGCTTCTTCGCTTTCACTGTAAAGAAAAGAGCTATAACGTTCGGCATTTAACTGATAAAAACTTTTTTTATAGGCTTTTAATAAATGATTTTGGGGCACAATTTGAATGGCCTTATTCATGGCAACTCCAATGTCTTTGCGCATCGGCTCATTAATCCTCCTCAGTGTATCTATAATTGAGGTAAAAGCATTAGCATCAAGTGTTTCAAGCAATGAGCAAAACTCAACAATTTCATTCTTTATTGGTTGTAAAAACGCATCAAATGAACTTCGTTTAGCCGACAAAACGGATTCCTTAGCTGCCGACTCCAACATTTCGAGCTGCGACTCACTTGCGATTTCGCTTTCCAGCATCCATTCGCGCATGCGTTTGATACAATCGTTGTCGGCTTCCCAACTCAAACGATCTTTATCTTTATAACGTTCATGAGATCCAGATGTGCTATGGCCTTGAGGCTGCGTGAGCTCTCTAACGTGAATTAGCTGAGGTACGTGTTCGAGGCGGGCTGTTTCCGTAGCTTTGGCATAAACACTACATAACTCAGCGTAATCCCAACCGTTTACTACATGAATATCGAAACCAGCCCCATATTTATCGCGCTGAAATCCTTTTAATATTTCACTAATATTTTCTTTTGTTGTTTGGTATTTTGCAGGAACAGAAATGCCATATTCATCATCCCAAACGCTTACCACCAAAGGAATCTGCAAAACTCCCGCTGCATTTATTGCCTCAAAAAAAACGCCTTCACTTGTACTGGCATTGCCAATATTGGCAAAAATAACTTCATTTCCTTTATTGGTGAAATTAGTGAAACTATGAAGTTTCTCGTTATTGCGATACAATTTTGAGGCATAAGCCATTCCAAGCGCCCTGCTCATCTGACCAGCAGTGGGGGAAATATCGCTTGAAGAATGCTTTTCTTCTACCAAATTCTTCCAAGATCCATCATTGTTTAAAAAGCGAGTTCCAAAATGACCATTCATGCTTCGCCCAGCGCTAGCTGGTTCGGCATCGATATCGGTATGGGCATAGAGCTGGGCGAAAAACTTTTGAATATCGCTGAGGCCAGTGGCAAACATAAAAGTCTGATCCCGATAATAGCCAGAACGTAAATCTCCATTTTTAAATGCCTTTGCTTGGGCTAATTGTGCCACCTCCTTGCCATCTCCAAAAATTCCAAATTTGGCTTTTCCAGTTAAAACCTCCTTTCTACCCAATAGAGAGGCCTGACGACTTTCGAAGGCTATTCGATAATCGTTGAGTACAATCTTCTTGAAATCATCAAAAGGCGATGTCGTGGCCGATTCACTGCTCATAATATATGATCCTGTTTTATGCGAACAAAAGTAATATAAATGTGCAAATTGAACAATGATTTATAATTAGACATATTATCCAAGTAATTAGATAATCAAATGAAGTTTAGAAGCTTTTAGGCAAAAAAAAACCGGAAAAATATTCCGGATTCCTTGTTTTACATTCTTTTAGTTCTACTCCACTAAAGAGCCATTTCAATACTTGCAATAAATAAAATTATTCTCGTTTTTAATACACCAACTTGAATTCGCTGGGATTTTAATCGGATTCGTCGACTTTGGGCTTGAATTCGATGAAATAAACTACCTCTTTTCGATGAATCTTTTGCAGAAACAGAAGAAAAAAAACTAGAATTGAATTAATTCCCCATGATAAAAGATCCTATTATTTTTCAACTAATAAGTAAAAAAACTATATGTGGCTTTCCCACCATCGGCATAATAACCTTCAATCAATATTCGGCCACTCACATTTTCCAAGTCATGAATCAAATCTTCCGGTTTTGAGTAGGTTTTGTTATTTAATTTATAGATTACGAAACCTTCTGGTATATTCATTTGACGAAGTGCTCCCGATTTAATGTTCGCCACTTTCACTCCTGCATTAATTCCTAATTTAGCTTTCTCACTTGCTGAAAGTGGTTTAAAATCGGCTCCCAATCGAGTACTGGTAACACTATACTTCTGAACGATGGCCTTATTGGCATCTTTTCCAATCAATTTAAACTCTATAAAACCTTCTTTTCCATTTCTCAAATAATTTACCTTAATATTATCACCTGGTCGATGGTAGCTAATTTGTTCTTCGTAAACGGCTTTGCTATCCACCCCTTTATTATCAATTTTTGTAATAATATCGTCTGTCTTCAACCCTGCTTTTTCTGCTGGTCCATCTTCAAAAACATCATTAACAACCACACCATTATTAATATTTTTGTCAGTAGCTGTAGCTTCATCCAAATCCTTTACTTCCATGCCTGTGAAACCCTTTTGCACGTCGCCAAAATCAATAATATCTTTTACGATTTTAGCAACCATATTCCCTGGAATCGCAAATCCGTATCCGACATAGCTACCTGTTTGGCTTTGAATAGCCGTGTTAATACCTACCAATTCGCCATTGAGATTAACCAATGCGCCGCCGCTATTCCCAGGATTAATGGCCGCATCTGTTTGAATAAACGACTCAATAGGAAACTGAGCATTTTGATTTACATTGATATTTCTACCTTTAGCACTTACGATTCCTGCGGTAACTGTTGAAGTTAAGTTGAACGGATTGCCCACAGCCAACACCCATTCTCCAGTTTTTAAGTTATCACTATTTGCAAAAGTGATGGCTTGCAACTCTTTCGCATCAATTTTTATCAGCGCTAAATCTGTGTTCGCATCAGCACCTATCAATTTAGCGGTATAGGTTCTTTTATTGTTATTTAAAATTACATCTATTTTATCCGCATCCTTTATTACATGGTTATTCGTTACAATATAGCCATCTTTACTGATAATAACTCCAGAGCCAGAACTATAAGACGGGCCGCGATTACCAAAGAAATCCCAAAAGTCCCAAATATTACCTGACTGTTGATTTTGTGCGTTCGAAACGGTTTTAATAAACACAACTGTTGGTGTAGCCTGAGCAGACGCCTTTACAAAATCGCCACTTTCTATCGTTGCATTGTTGAAGCTTACATTCGTGGCATTTGCATCGGGAAGGCTAGTAAAATGCAATGATGGCTTTTCCGAAATCTGCTGAAAATAACTTCCTAACATACCAAAACAGATACTGATAAGGGCAAAAACGAGATACTTTTTCATAACACCGCAAAATAATAAAATCTATAAAGATTTGTCAAGTAGAAAAAAATAAAAAATCGTTAAATGCAATTTCTACCATAACGAAGAATAACCAACCATTAATACAAAAATCGTACTTTCGCATCACACGCTATGTATCCTACTTTATCCTATATCATTTACGACCTCACAGGCCATTATTATCCGCTACCGTTTTTCACCTTCGGTATAATGATGGCAATTTCATTTGCGGCAGCTTACCTTGTTTTTTATGCCGAATTTAAACGCAAAGAAATGCAAGGGATCATACCTTCAACAACCATTGTGAAAAATTTTGGGACTTTACCCACATGGACCGACCATATCATAAGCACCTTTGTCGGAGGTTTAATTGGATATAAGATTGTTGGGCTTGTAATTGATTACCATCAGTATTCGGAAAACCCACAGGATTATATTCTCTCGGCGCATGGCAGTATTGTAGGCTTGCTATGTGGTGCATTAATCTCCATCTATTCATCGTACGACGAAGTAAAAAAGATAAAAGCACAATTCCCCGAAATTATTACCAAAGAGGTAGAAGTTTACCCACACCAATTAATGGGTAATATTTTAATGGTTGCTGCCATTAGCGGATTATTCGGTGCTAAATTATTTGATGCGATGGAGCGTTGGGACGACTTTATAGCACACCCTATAGATCAACTATTATCTTTTAGTGGTTTAACTTTTTATGGTGGTTTAATTTGTGGTGCCATCGGAGTAATTTGGTACACTCGTAAACACAAAATTCCTTTATTACCATTGCTCGATATAGGAGCTCCAGCGATGATGCTAGCTTATGGCATTGGTCGAATTGGTTGCCAACTTGCTGGTGATGGAGATTGGGGCATTGTGAATACAGCACCAAAACCAGGATGGATGAGCTTTCTGCCTGATTGGATGTGGGCCTTTGACTATCCAAGAAATGTAGCACACGAGGGCACAAAAATTCTTGAAAACACTCCTGGAACTTTTAAAAATGCGTTGTCCGAAACAGTTTTTCCAACTCCCTTCTATGAAGTAATTATGGGACTGCTACTTTTCTGGTTTTTATGGTCTATTAGAAAACAGTTAAAAACACCCGGATTGTTATGGTGTGTTTATCTAATTGTAAATGGCTTAGAGCGTTTTTTCATAGAGAAAATAAGGGTAAATTCTCAATATCATTTTGGGACTCTAGCCTTCACCCAAGCTGAACTAATTTCAAGTATGTTGTTTTTCATCGGCATCCTAATGGGCGCCTATTTACTCTTTAGTAAGCCCAATGAACTTCAAGAAATAGAACATGCGTAAACTTGTATTTCTGTTTGCCACTTTACTTCTTTTTGCGAGTCATCGTAACCTAGCTCAAATAGATACTTTGCGATACCATTTAGTTCGTTTTCAGGTGGTTGATGGTGATACTTTTTATGTTGTAAATCTTAAAGAAGTTGAAAAACTTGGCAAAAAAAGAAAACGAAATGTAGATGACGCCAAACGTTTTGCGAAATTAGTTAGAGATGTTAAACGGGCGCTACCATATGCAAAGCTTGCTGCCTTTCGAATGCAACTGATTGAGCAGAATTTAGCCCATTGTAATGACGACGAAACAAAAAAAGAATACCTGAAAAAATCGGAAGCGGGGTTAAAAAAACAATTTGAAGACCAACTAAAAAATCTTACTATTGACCAAGGCCATATCTTAGTAAAACTAATTTATAGAGAGACTGGCAAAACCACATACAACATAATAAAACAATACCAGGGAGGGTCGAAAGCCTTTATCTGGAATACCTTTGGCAAGCTTTATGGCCACAACCTCAAAACCGAATACGATCCAGCGGAAGAATATGAAATTGAATTTATTATTAAAAAGTTAGGATTCGATTAAACACATTATCAGCGAAAATAAACCAATATTTCAGCGAAAGACACATTTATAAATCCATGATTGTATATCCTAATTGCAAAATTAATATCGGCCTCAAGGTGCTCAACAAACGAAAAGACGGATTTCATAATCTTGAATCCGTGTTTCTGCCTGTGGCATGGCATGATGCTTTAGAGATAATCGAAAACAAAACAAAGAAGGCCCCAAAAGTCACGCTGAGCACTTCAGGACTTACTATTGCAGGTTCAGAAACCAGTAATTTGTGTGTGAAAGCGTACCAATTAATTAACAAAGACTACGAGCTTCCTCCGATAAAATTGCATTTGCACAAAACAATCCCTATGGGCGCCGGACTAGGCGGTGGAAGCAGCGATGGAACATTTACATTAAAACTTTTGAACCAAATTTTTGATTTAAAACTAACATCCACGCAACTTAGTAAATATGCGGTACAGCTTGGAAGCGACTGCCCATTTTTCCTTAAAAACACACCTTGCTTTGCTTCGGGTCGAGGAGAGAAACTTAAAAAAATAGCATTAAAATTAACTGGCACTCACATTGTAATTGTTTATCCTAATATTCATATTAATACAACGGCGGCATTTAATAATATTATACGTACCGATTACACATTTCAGTTATCCAACCTGAGTGATTTAAACATGCATGATTGGAGAAATAATATTAACAATGACTTTGAAGGCTATGCCTTTGAACAGTTCCCAAAGCTTCAAAAAATAAAGGAACAACTTTACCAAAATGGTGCCATATATGCCAGTATGAGTGGCAGTGGCTCTGCAATATTTGGCTTATTTGATTCTAAAATAAAAATACCAAAAGGATGGAATCAGTATGCCATATTTCAGGTCATCCTATAGTTTACTCTAACTCCTGATTGCTGAAAAAACTAGCCATATAGAGCAGCGAGGCACAGAAAATTGCGCTATACACAATGGTTATGTTTCCGTTGCCTTTACTAATGTAATACATTACACGATTAAACGCATTGTAATCAAAGAAATCAACCGGTAATTTCTCCATATTCGATTTCACCCAAACCATACCAAAATATGTATTTACAATTACCGTTACTATAGGGGTAACAACTGCAATAATCGCAACAAAATAATCAGTAACCTTTTTTCTCGTAATAATTCCGAACATAAATATACCGAGCAAAGGGGCGTAGGTATAGCTAGCAACCAGCAATACATTATCGATGGCTGCCCCTTGTAAACCTTGACAAACAGTAATTATCAATAAAAATAAAAATAAAGCCACAAAAGCATGAAGTAATTTCCTTTGCCATTCCGGTTTATTATCGTCCCATTTTAAGAAATCTACTGCGAAGGATGTTGTAATCGCTGTCATGGCGTCATCGCTACTCGAAAAAGTAGAAGCGGCAAATCCCAAAATAAAAATGACCCCTGCTATAACGCCAAAAGAATTCGTGGCAATTTGAAAGAACATATTATCCGACTTGCCTAACGTAATGTTGTTTTTCACTAAATAATACGAAAGCAAGGCGCCAATACAAAGAAGCAGAAAGTTAACAAGTATAATCACCCAACTAAACGTCAGCAAGTTCTTCTGAGCGTCTTTAAGGCTTCGTGCACTTAAACTACGTTGCATCATGGCTTGATCTAAACCCGTCATACCCACTGTTAGAAATACACCAGAGATAAATAATTCGACAAAACTATTTTTACCCAAAAAACCATTGGGAAAGAAGTCAGTTATTGTTGATTTTGACAATGCCGATGTAATCTCACCCCAACCTTCGCCAATTAATGTTTTAGCCATGAACACTGAAACTATTACCGTTAGTAGCAATAATGTTGTTTGTAAGGTATCCGTCCAAATAATCGTTTTTATTCCTCCTTTAAACGTATATAGGTAAATCATGGCTAGAATAATAAGTACCGTAGCCCAAAATGGGAAACCTATGAACACCTTCGAGAAAACGAAATTATGCAAAATCACGGCCATCAAACTAAGTCGGATGGCGGCACCCATACTTCGAGAAACTAGAAATAAAATAGAACCTGAGATTTGTGATTTCTTCCCAAATCGTAACTCTAAATATTGATAAATAGATGTGACATTATATCTAAAATAGATAGGCAATAGCACATAAGCAATTACAAAATAGCCAAAAGCAAAGCCGAATACCGTTTGCATGTATCCAAACGAAGATGTAAGAACTTTGCCAGTTACAGATAGTAAAGAAATACCTGAGATACTTGTACCAATTAGCCCATAAACCAATATAATCCATGGCGACTGATGATTACCAACATAAAAAGAGTTGTTGTCGGCTTTTCGAGAGGTATACCAAGAAATTCCAAATAAGAGTAAAAAATACCCTATAAGCACATACAGAATTAAAAGAGGATCGAGTTGTGGCACTATTAAAATAATTTAAATTGTAGAAACTAGAAATAGCAGAATTTAGTAAGAGCAAATTAATACAATGCCAATCATCTTAAAACATAGAAAAGGCAATGAACGGAGTTGATAACTTGATTTCGTATAAAAAAAAAGACGGGTAAAAAGCTTTACTTTTCAATAAAAAATGCGATTACAACAGCATACCAGCAATAGTAGCCGAAAGGTAAGAGGCCAAGGTTCCACACAACAAAGCTTTCATGCCAAGTTTAGCAAGGTCGCCACGTCGTTCAGGAGCTAAGGCTCCAATACCTCCAATTTGCATTCCAACACTACTAAAATTTGCAAATCCACAAATTGCAAAACTAGCAATAAGCAAGCCTTTTTCAGAAACAGGCTTTAGTCCATGATGTGTTAAATTATCAAAAGCCACAAACTCGTTTATCGTAAGCTTTTGCCCCATAAGTGTTGCTACGGTATTTACATCGTTCATTGGAGTGCCCATACACCAAGCTAAAGGCGTAAATACTTTGCCGAAAATCCAATCCAAGCTTAAGTCAGGAATATGAATAAAGAATCCAAATTTCTGCAATAAGAAATTCACCAGTGCAATAAGTCCAATGAAGCCAATTAACATTGCAATTACATTAATACTAATCTTCATTCCATCACTAGCTCCGTGACTTATCGCATCAATCATATTGTTATATGGCGTTTTAACTTCTAATTTAACAGAGCCCATAGTTTCGCTAGTTTCCGTTTCTGGCATCACAATTTTACTTATTACCAAGGCCGCAGGCGCTGCCATTATACTAGCAGCCAATAAATATTCGGCTTTAGCACCAAAACTCACATATACAACCAAAATACCACCAGCAATACATGCCAAACTTCCACTCATACTGGCAAGCAATTCACTTTTCGTCATTCCCTTTAGGTATGGCTGAATCATTACCTGAGCTTCAACCTGACCAACAAATGCACTGGCAACATTACTTAACGCTTCAGCACCACTCACACGCATCACAAAGTTCATGGCTTTTGCCACCAAAGAAATTACTTTTTGCATAATCCCAAAATGATAGAAAATAGCCACAATAACGCAAACAAGAATAATTGTAGCCAAAACACTGAACCCGAATACAAAAACACCCGGAGCCGCATATGGTATACTTCCACCATTAAAATCATTGGTCATCAGTCCTCCGTAAACAAACCCAGCACCTTGCTTAGCAAAGGCCTCAATATGTGTAATAATTGAGCCAAGGCGTTGAAAGAAATATTTAACAGGCTCTACTTTTAAAATAAGAATTGCGATTATTAATTGTAACAACAAGCCACTTGCAATTAATCGGTAATTAATTTTACTTCTGTTGTTAGAAACTAAAAAGGCGATACCAAAAATAACGGCTACCCCAATTAAACCTTGAAAACGCTCCATATATGTATTGTAAATTTGGCGCAAATTATAAAAATTTACGACAAAATGTGAGATAAAACAAATAAAGTAAGATTTAAAACTATCGAATTCCGAAAATGCTACTTCCAACACGAACAAGTGTGCTCCCTTCCTCAATAGCAATCTCAAAATCGCTGCTCATTCCCATGCTTATTTCATGTAATGGATGAATATCACTAGCAAATTTCAATTTAAGAGTATCTGAAAATTGTTTTAAATGCTGAAACTCTTCACGAACTTGCTTGAGGTTTTCTGTGTTCGTTGCCATACCCATGACACCCATAACTCGAATATTTTGCATTTGTGTAAACGACTCGCTTTGCAATAAATCTAAGGCTTCTTGAATATCTAGTCCAAATTTTGTTTCTTCTTTTGCAATATAAATTTGCAATAGGCAGGATATTATCCTATGGTGTTTTGCCCCCTGTTTGTTTATTTCTTGAATCAATTTAATGCTATCTGCCGAATGTATAAGACTCACAAATGGAGCAATGTACTTCACCTTATTTGTTTGTAAATGCCCTACCATATGCCATTGTACGTCATTCGGCATTGCCGCCTGCTTATCCAACATTTCCTGAACTTTGTTTTCTCCAAAGATTCGTTGTCCGGCATCATAACATTCCATTAGCATTTCAACAGGTTTTGTTTTACTAATAGCTACGAGTTTGGTACTTTTGCCTAACTTTTTATTTATGGCCAGTAAATTCGTTGCAATACTCATTTTGATTATTTCTTTTATGCATTGCAAAAATAGCAATGATAACAACATGGCTGAAAATCCGATTGATCAGGAGCGAATGGCGGCTTTACTCACTGAAATACATTTAGTAGAAGGGGCTATTGCTCCCATGCTTATTCAAGGAGATTCAGCGATACAATACATTCAAAACAATTATGAATATCTTTTTGTGAAATATAAAACCAACCGCTCCGAATTCAAAGCGTCGGTTCAATATTATGTTCAACATCCTAAACAACTGGATAGAATGTATGAAAAAATAATTGAGAATCTAAACAAAATGCAAAGTCAAATTCAGAATTAGAGGAACAATTACCAAAGAAGTGAGACGATAGATTCATGTTATATCCCAAAAGTATTGAAGAAAAATTATCTTTCGACGTAATAAAAGAAATTTTAGATCGAAAATGCCTTAGCACCCTTGGCGCTGCTCATGTTGCTGGTTTGCGTTTTAGCCAAGACTTTAGCCAAATTCAGATGTGGTTGAAACAGACGGCAGAAATGAAGGAGCTTTTATCATCAGAAACTCCCTTGCCTCTCGACACCATTTTTGATTTACAGAGTGCGATACAAAAAGCACAAACACCAGGAAGTTTTCTATCAGAAGAGGAACTACATAAACTCCGACTCTCTTTAATCACCATCAATGGCATTATCGGTTATTTTGAAAAACGAAAAGAAAATTACAGCGCACTTTATAGCATTGTAGAGGATATTAGCTACGATGCAACTATTGTCAATAAAATTGAACAAATACTAGACAAGGATGGCAATATGAAAAAAAATGCGAGTAAAGAGCTACTCGATATTATCACCTCTATAGGCATGAAAGAGAGTATCGCTCGAAAACGAATCCAGTCAATTTTTAAAAGCGCAGAAAGTAATGGTTGGCTAGCAAACACAGGTATTACACTAAAAGAAGGACGCATGGTGCTCCCAGTAATAGCCGAACATAAAAGAAAAATTAAAGGCATTACACACGACGAAAGTGCTACTGGATTAACGTTGTTTATTGAACCCGAAGAAATTTTAGAAATCAACAATGAAATTAATGAGTTGCATTTCGAAAAACGAAGGGAGATCATTAAAATTCTTATTCTTATTACCGATGCCTTGCGCCCCTCAATACCTCTCTTAAAAAACTATTTTAAAAAGCTTGGAGTAGTTGATTTCGTTAGAGCTAAAGCTTTACTTGCTTTAGAAATAAAAGCTGAACTTCCAATTCTTAGAAAAGAGGCGACGCTACATTACAAAAATGCATTTCATCCACTGCTGTTTATAGCTTTGCAAAAAGACAATAAAAAAGTAGTGCCATTAAGTTTACAGCTTACCCGTGAGAACCGAATCTGCGTTATCTCTGGACCCAATGCTGGAGGAAAATCTGTTAGCTTAAAAACAATAGGACTGTTACAATATATGTTGCAATGTGGCTTATTGGTTTGCTTGGATTCGCATAGCGAAGTAGGGATTTTTGACGACCTATTTATTGATATTGGAGATGAGCAAAGTATTGAAAACGACTTGAGTACCTACAGCTCTCATCTTAAAAACATGAAACATTTTGTAAACTTCAGCGGCAAAAAATCCTTGGTTTTAATTGATGAGTTATGTACCGGAACCGATCCACAATTTGGCGGACCCATTGGAGAGGCCGTATTAAGTGAAATTACAAACAACCAAAGCTTTGGTGTAATCACAACACATTTTAGCAATATAAAGACATTTGCTAATAATACCCACGGTGTATTCAATGCCTCTATGGGTTTCGATACCACAACCTTACAGCCACTTTACCAATTGAATGTTGGGAATCCTGGCAGTAGCTATGCTATTGAAATTGCACAAAAAATTGGGCTCAACAAAACAGTGGTTAACTATGCGAAAAGCAAGCTCGACAAAAAGCAACAACGTGTAGAGCAACTCCTAGTTGAATTGGAGAAAGAGCGACTACAGCTAAGTAAATTAAAAACCGAAAACGAGTCTAATTCAATCATACTAAAACGGGCTATCGATGAAAATCAGCGCCTAAATAAAGAACTGAATCTCAATAAAAAAAGAATTATTTCTGAAGCACAAATTCAAGCCAAAGAATTATTGGTGGATACCAACAAAAAAATCGAATCCATCATTAAAGAAATTCGCGAGACCCAAGCAAATAAAGAACGTACCCAGCAATTGCGCAAAGACTTGAAAGAAGAGCATCTAAAACTAGAGCGACAACTTATAGAGGAACCGTCAAAAACGATTGAAAACAATAGCATTGCTGTTGGCGATCACGTTAAAATGGTAGATAAAACGGTTGTTGGAGAAGTGATAAAAATAAACAACAAAAAGATTACTGTAGCTTTTGAAAATATTTACAGTACCGTATCAATCAATGAATTAATTAAGGTTGCGAAGCCAACAAAACCAATACAACATGGCGCAATGGATATTACCTTAAAAACGGCCACTTTTTCTACTACCCTTGATATCCGCGGACAACGCGGTAGTGATGCATTATTTTTAACCGAAAAATTTATTGATGATGCTTTATTGCTTGGATTCGATAAGTTAAAAATCTTACATGGCAAAGGCGATGGAATTCTAAAAAACCTATTATGGCAATTATTTAGAAAGCACACCAATGTTGCAACCTACCAAAGCGAACAAGAAGAATATGGTGGCAGTGGTGTCACCATCGTTAATTTAAAATAACACTAATGCATTTGTCCTATTATTCGTCGTCGCGGTTTAGGCTAAATTTATCAATTTTATTGTATAAATGACTTCGTTGAATGTCAATTTCAGAAGCTGTTTTGGCTACATTCCAATTATTTTTGCGCAATTTATCTTGTATAAAAATCTTCTCGGTATGGTCTTTAAAACTTTGAAATTTAGTAAAACTATCCAATAATCCTTGCACGGTGCTTGTGCCACGTGTAGGATTTGTATACGTGCGAACATCTAAATCGGTAATTCGAGGGCCACAAAGGATAACGAAACGTTCAATTACATTGCGCAGTTCACGAATATTTCCACTCCAATTTACTTTTTTCATTTCTTCCAACGCCTCCGGTGTAAAAGCTTTAATTGGAACTTTATTGTCTTCGCAAACCTCGGCTAAGAAATTCTCTGCAAGTAATGGAATATCGTCAACCCGCTCGTTTAACGACGGCAAGTGAATTAGTATTACACTAATTCGATGATACAAATCCAACCGAAAAGTATTGTGATCAATTTCGGAAATTAAATCTTTGTTTGTGGCACAGATTACACGAACATTTACATCAATATCTTTATCACCGCCCACTCTAGTTATTTTATTTTCCTGCAGTGCCCGTAACACCTTGGCTTGCGCCGACAAACTCATATCTCCCACTTCGTCTAAAAACAAAGTGCCGCCATTAGCTTGTTCAAATTTACCAATGCGTTGTTTTATCGCCGATGTAAATGATCCCTTTTCGTGTCCAAACAATTCACTCTCGATGAGTTCGCTAGGAATAGCAGCGCAGTTTACTTCAACTAACGGCCCTGCTGCTCTATTACTGCGTTCATGAATCCAGCGGGCAACAAGCTCCTTACCAGTTCCATTCTGACCTGTAACCATAACACGAGCATCTGTTGGAGCCACTTTATCAATAGTATCAATAATTTTATTTATCGCGGATGATTCTCCTATAATCTCGCGCGTTTTAGAAACCTTACGTTTTAATACCTTGGTTTCAGAAACTAAATTTGTTTTTTCTGTAGCATTGCGAAGCGTGATTAATAAGCGATTAAGATCCGGTGGTTTTTGAAGGAAATCATAGGCTCCTTTGCGAGTAGCATCGATCGCTGTTTCTGTATTACCATGTCCCGTAAGCATAATTACTGGCGTGTCGGGATCCATTTCTTGAAGCTTTTGCAAAACCTCAATACCATCCATTTTTGGCATTTTGATATCACAAAGTACCACATCAAAATCATTGGCTGCTCCAAACTTTTGCAAGGCAGAGGGACCGTCTTCTGCTTCCACTGTTTCAAACCCTTCAAATTGAAGGATTTCCTTTAATGTTTCGCGTATCGCTTTTTCGTCGTCGACAATGAGAACTTTTGGCATTTTATATAGTTTAATTTTGTTAATTCAAAAAAAGCAAATCGAATAAGCCGGGTTCTGTAACGTGTCCCGAATTCATCAGCACACCTGCTATCATTTATCTTGGCTAAATATCACTACTTAGCTCCATCTGCCTACCCTTCGCTGCTGCAACTTTCGTCACACAAAACGAGCAGCTTTTTACAGCGATATATTTGGCTTTTCAACTTGTAAGGTTTACCATCGATGATGTCGCCACCATCCATCGTGAGCTTTTACCTCACGTTTTCACCTGTACCTATTCACGAATGAAAAGGTAGTTTGTTTTCTGTGGCACTTTCTGTAATCATACCGTTCCCAGTATAATCCCTACCTGTTAGGTAGTACAATGCTCTATGTTGCCCGGACTTTCCTCCCCTCTTCCGAAGAAAAAGAGCGATAGCTTGATTTGCTGATGACAAAAGTAATAAAAAATGGACATCATAAAAATTTATCGTGCATAATTTTGTACACCTGACTATTATTAAATACTAACCTTTGTAAGCTATTTCTTTTTTTAGCCATTATTCATGAAAAAAATCCTTTTATATACATTGCTTATCACATTGGTTTCGGCTTGCGTAAACCCTCGAAAATTTGAAGATCTAAATACCTCCTTTACAAAAAACCAAGGCCATCTGCGCGACTGCAGAGATAGTGCCATTTTTTTGCTTCAAACCAATAAAGATTTACTAATTGTATTGAATGAACAAGAAAAATCCATTATCCGTTTAAAAGCGGATTCGACAGAAATGGATATGGTGTACAACAAACAAAAGAAGATTTACGACGATTTAAATTCGCTCTACGAGCAACTCTTAAAAAGAAATGAAAATGAAAACAGAAAGAATTTGGGTAGCTTAAAAGAAATGGAGGCGAACCTTATGGAACGAGAACGTAAATTGCGCCAACAGGAAGCAGATATGATTAAAAAAGATGCTGCAAATGCAGTTTTACAGTCTGATTTGGCAACCAAGCAAAATGAACTAGCTAATAAGGCGAATCGCGTGAAAGAATTAGAAGCAAAAATCGCCGCAAAGGATTCGATAACAAAAGCACTTAAAAAAAGCATAAGCGATGCGCTTACTGGTTTTAACGATAACGACCTTACCGTGACTATCAAAGATGGGAAAGTTTATGTAAGCCTCTCTGAACAACTTCTATTTGCATCAGGAAGCACCGTCGTCGATAAAAAAGGACAAACTGCTTTAACGCAATTGGGTAAAGCACTACAAAACAAGCAAGATATCAATATACTGGTTGAAGGCCATACTGATGACGTGCCCATGCACGGCGAAACCATAAAAGACAATTGGGATTTGAGTGTTTTGCGTGCAACTTCCATTACTAAAATTTTAACTGTTGAAGGAGGTATTGAACCGAATCGCGTTATTGCTAGCGGACGCAGTCAATATTACCCTGTAGCCGCAGGCAAAACTGCAGAGGCAAGGAAGAAAAATCGTCGTACAGAAATTATTCTCTCTCCAAAACTTGATGAGCTCTACAAACTTTTAAACCAAAACTAGGTTTTCATAACTAAAGTTTTTTCAACTTAATTCTCTGGTGCTTTTTTTTAATTTGATTCAAAATCTCCTATCCGCCAAAAGAGATTGCAATTAATTGATAAGCATCTTTGTCATGATGGTGGGTATTGCTGCTGTTTTAACATGCACATAATAGACTCCGGCTGCAGCCTTGGGCAAATGTATTTCCTTCGAATGGGCTTGATCGGAATAGTCTTCGGTGAAAATAAGTTTACTGTTGGTATCATACACCCGAATTCCCGTTATCTCCAAATTCGGGGTTTCTACAACAAACTGCCCTTGGTTCGGGTTGGGATAAAGGTTGACTTTGAGTAGTTCCGCTTCACTTTTTTCTATCCCTGTTCGCTCTATTGCGCGATAAGGTGGGCCACCTTGGTTGGTCGTTTTTAAAATGTATGGCCGGTTTGAAGGGAAGTACCGGCCTAAAGACATGAAACCAACTGAATCATTAATAAAAATTGTTTTTAAACCATCGGAATAAACCCCTTGGGTTTCATACCAAATGGTACCTCCATCGATAGTTTTAAATATACTGCTTCCATAGCTTACAAAACCTACATTTTTATCGAGAAAATAAATTTCACTAACATACGAAGACCCAAAGGCTTGTTGAAAATACTTCAGGGTATCGGGCCACGTAAAGCCACCATCGCGGGTGCGAAGCACATGGCATTGCCGTGGAGTATTCGGAATAAAATGGTTATTAATATAGCTAATATAGCCCGTATCACTGTTGAGAAAGAAATAACGAAAAGAGTGACCATTGTCATAGTTCCCTTTCAATCGTCGACGTAGATTCCAATGTTCGCCTTTATCCGTGCTTACCATTAAACTAATGGAGTCGTAAGAGGTGCCTTCCCAATAATAAAAACCATAGTAGTTTTTGTTGGTAGCACAGCCACCTAAAATAAACAGGGAATCGCATACCGTGCGTAATGCATAAGTATTAACATTAAACTTCTCAATTTTTCTTCCAAACAACAATAAAGTGTCCGAACTGATTTTTATCGCATCGTTTTTGGCATGCTCGTAGTTGGTAAACATATAATGATTGCCGATGCTATCCCAGTGGTTGGTGGCAAAGTCAAACACACGAATGTAGGGTCCAAATGCAAATAGTTTGTTTTTTATAAAAACAAATCTGTGTGACACGGTATTGTTGGCATTGGTATCAATAATGTTAACCATACCGGTATTCACATTAACCAAAGCTACCTGCAAATTGGTACTTGTAAAACCATTCAATACGACAAAGATACTATCGTTGATACGATCGAAGCCATAGCATTCGTTTAAACTGGTTGGGGAATTTCCAGGTAAAAACAAATCCAATATCTCCCAAGAGTTTTGAGATTTTGATAACAAACAAATGCTTAAGAAAAGCATTGTGATTAGTGTTTTTTTCATAGTAATTAATTGTATAGTTTATTGATAACCGTTATTATTATTGTAAAAACCTGATGGGATATTATTATTTTGCTTACACGGATTGATGTAGGTATTGTTGTTGAATTTACTGCGAATGTCTTTTATACTTATAAAAAGCTTGGGAGAAACATGCAAATCATTGCAAACAGGATTATACTTTGGTGGAAAACCGATTCCTGGCCCTTTGGTATATATTGGATTGTCGCTGAAATTTATAATATGGCAATACCAAGGATCGGAACCATAATCGTGCAATTGGGTTGTTAGAAAATAATCGCAATCTTCGGTGTCTTTTAACTTGTCGAATACATTATTCTCCACTCGGGTAATCAAATAATCCGAGAAATGAAATATATCTATACAGTCAAATGGGTACATTTTACAAGCAACACTTACCACACTATATTCACTAAACACAATATCGGCATAGTTTTGCTTAAAATAACAATGGGTGATATCGATGACACCTCCAGCATATTGCTGCCAGATAACATTTGGATCATCATCTCGTTTTCCCACCAATATTGCGATGTCTGCATCGCTAATGGTATCGTTTTCCATGATAAGCATGCCCTGCAAAGACGACGCTCCGGCTACCTGACCAGCAGTATCGGCATTGCAATCATCCCAGCTGCCCCAAACTTCAATGCCTTTCCATTGGCATCCCACTAAATTGCTATTGTAAACATTCATTTTTGCCGCCATTGTGCCACCTTCTCCTCTAGAAACTACAATACGTGCACATTCTTTTAAAATTAACTTGCAATTTTTAATGGTCCAACTTGCCCCAGGATCTACGATGATGGTGCCGGTTAATACCATGGTGGTATCATGTAAATAATTTAAGGAGCCCCCCGGTGAAATATGATAGGTGGCGGTTGGATCGGAAAAGGGATACGTATATTCCAAGTCGCAACAGTTTTTATAACTTATAGTAATGCATGCGGTATCGGCGCATCCTACGGTATCGTTGGATACTACAACACAATAGGTGCCACTTTGCGTAACAGTTACAATACTATCAATACTTGCATTGTGTAACCAATAGAAATGATTACCGCCACTCGCCTTGAGTCTTATAGGCGAGTGATTGCAGATTTTCGAGGTGTCATCTAATGGTGTTATTTCCGCAACAACGCTCACCACTTTAATTCTGAAGCTGTCGCATGCAGAGCAACCAAAACTATCGGAATAGCAGTACTTCACGTAATGCCACCCCAATCCAGCCTCACCCGGATGGAATTTGTTAGAATGCACACCGCTGCCACTAAAAGTTGTACCACGAGGGGCGACACCCAACGTAACAGGACTGTCGGTTAAACATAGCCAGCCAATACTATCCAATTTTGGAGGCACCGGGCAGCGCACTTTAATCATTATGCTTGTGTCATAGCTGCAACCGAAGCTGTCCTCAAAATGACAATTAATCTGATGCGTTCCGCAACCTGCTACACTTGGACAAAAAATATTTGGGGTTTTTACTCCATTGCCACTATACTTGGAGATCTTACCTCCATTAGGAATGACATGAAGAGTAACACAAGAATCGCTAATGCAAAAAGGGCCATAGTTAATCCTGGCAAAAGAAGGTCGCTGGCTAATTTTAACTTCAATACTATCACTGCCATAACAACTATCGTAACTCATCACCTTCAGGGCGTATTTGCCTGATTTGGTGACCAAAACATATCGACTTGTGTCGCTAGTATTCCACAAATACGATTTCATTCCAATACCAGCATCTAAAAGCAAACTGCCACCACCGCAAAGAACTGTATCGTTCGGTAAATTAATTAAGGGAGGATATTTTAATTTCACATTGAAAGTATCGAAGGTGATACATCCATTGGAATCTTTTAAGGATACGATATACTTCCCTTCTTTTTTTATCATATAACTTTGCAACGTATCTCCTTTCTTGCCCGATTGCCATTGATAACGATAGCCAAAATAGGTGGTTAATGTTTGCGGAAAAGCATCACCGCAGTAATATAGCACGGTATCGCGATGCGGTATTTCCGGATGGAATTTAACTTTAATAGTATCGCAAGTAAAACAGTTTACAAAGCCCTTATTATAGGCGCACATAATATAGGTTCCACTTTCACAAATAGTGTACGGAAACTTTATGGGTGTTGTCTTTCCATTTACGCTAAATTCAAGTGAACCTGGGTTTACGTTAGGCAATGGGCTACAATTTATATAAGGGTTCGAAATGACGAAACAACCAGGTTTGCATATTACGGTGTCGTTTCCTAAACAGGGTTTTGGAGCAAATGGAGTAACAAAAACTGTGATGGTGTCGGATGCCCAACAATCAGCTAAATCGGCGTTTAGAGGTATGCGTTTTAAAATATAGGTGGTTGTCACCGTCGGATTAACATTTAATTTTGCTGTATTTCCGATGATAAAGCCACTAGACATTTTCCTCCATAAATAAATGAAATTAATATGCAGATATGAGCAGTCGTCGCCTATTGTTGTGCTTTCACCGAGGCATATCCGTTTGTCCTCACCAGCAAAGTCGAAATTAGGAATTAACTCAACATCATCAATGCCTACCCAAGCCGTTACATGAAGAGCAAGGCTATCGTTTTCATGATGAATCCAGATATTGTTCCATGCTCTATCCGGCACGATACATCGCTGCAATAAATTATAACTTCTACTGGAAAAGGGAGAGCGCCATATAATATTCTGAACATTTAAAAAATTGGCATAGCTCGGCACCGCATAGTTACTGCTGGCTACAAAACTGGAGAAGTCAGCACGCAGGCGACTGCTGAATCCCCCATTTATCGTAAAATCTTCCGCCAACATGGAAAATAAATATGGCTTACCAGCTTTCAAGGAAAAGCTATTGGTTAAAATTCCTTCGCCATACATAGTATCTTGGTTCGGTGGGTCGCCATAACCACACCAAATTACTGCAGACCCGTTGCCAAAGGTTTTTCTGAATGAATTGGAACTGAAGGTAGGCGAACCATGCGACATTTGCCATGGGGAACAAACTTGTTGCAAGTTAGTACCAATTTGCCCAATATCACGACTGAAATTAGAAGGCAAATCAATAAATTCAGGATTTTCAATTAAGTTCATGCATGGATTGGCTGATTTAATTTGTGCAATTAAGGCAGTGCGATGAATAAGCACGACCAATAAAACTACAATTAGTTTTCTAATCATATTAATCTGTTTTTTTTATAAGTTTATCATTACGGACGGAATACTTCGAAATTGCCTGGTTAGGCGCAAATGCTAACCATCAGGTGATTTAATGATAGATTGGCATAAATTAAGAAAAGAAGAGCTGCAATTCGTAATAAACAACAGCTCATTTTAATAATATAATTCGCACCATTAAATACTGACAAATGCATTTGATAAGACATTTTCGAACTATTTAACTTCATGTATTGTTTTTATTATTTTATATACACGTTAACTTCTTTGTAACATTAACATTAAATAATAAACTATTTATCGCCACCTTGAATTCGTAGTGTTTTGGAGGGAATTCGTGGCGTTTGGGCTTGAATTCGCATGGATTTAATCCATAGTTAATTAATATTCAAGACACATTACTGCCTCATTATCAAAATGTTGGCATCAATTAATTAATTTTTTCAAAAAAAATGGATACAAGAAACGACTTGGAATTAACTGTGATGCATGCAACAACACAATTCATAAAACAGCCATCATTTTGATAAAAAAGTGGATTTGAATTCACCCTTATCCTATAATCTACAGAAATAATAAACTTGAGATAAAAAAGAATTATGAATACCGAAATGGATGAAAGAATCGCTGGAAATGCTTTTTTGTTTGAATCAGATTTCATTAATACACGTAAAAAAAGTCACGTGAATAACGATTTATTCGGCAGGTTATTCGTATTGAGAACTACCGAATTAGCGTAACAGCTCCTTTGTTTTCAAAAGACTGCATATCAAGGTCTGTATAATTTATCTTATAGTAATAAATACCATCCATGGCATTAGCGCCATCCCATTTAAAACTAGAATCTTGACTAGTGAAAACGGATTGCCCCCAACGGTTGAAAACAGTAACGGAAAATTCTCGAACGTTTTTCGCAACTATTTCAAAAACATCGTTAACGCCATCTTTATTTGGGGTAAAAACGTTAGGTATAATAACTTGTGTTAATTCCTTCACCGGTTTTTTGCAGGAATCAACAGTAATCGTTACCTTATTAATGGCATAACAACCGGCACTGTTACTTCCTTTTACGAAATATATCATGCTGCGGGTGGCAGTAATTTCAGGATTAGATATACTCGTGTCGTTAATTCCAATATTCGGACTCCATGCATATTTTGAGGCACCCATGGCATATAAAATTAGTTTATCACCAATACAAAGTGTGGTATCATGACTTGAGGTAACAATTGGCGATTGAACAACTTTAATTCTAATGGTATCTGAAATAATACACGATCCATTGCTAGCCGAAATAATATATTTAGCATCAGTGGATGGCCATACTCTTGGATTTGCCGTGGTGATATTGTCGATGGAAACTGGCGGCGACCACTTATAATTAGAACCTCCCAAAGCAAATAATTGCAGGGTGTCGCCATAACAAAGTATGGTATCGCGTGTATGACTTAAATTAGGCAATTGAAGAACCGTAATTGTTACTGTATCAAAGGCGAAACTGCAAGAATCGAAGGCCTTTACAATATATGATATTGTGGAATCAGGGGCACCGCTCGGACTCTTTATATTCGGGTTATTCAATTTGTAATTTGGCGACCACAAAAAAGATTTACCTACACTCGCATTCAAATGCACCGAATCGCCTCTACAAATGGTAATATCCGCACCTGCTGAAACAGTGAACTTGCGAAATATGATTGGATTTTCGTTATAAACATAGTTAATGAATGTGCGACCAGGAAATCCATTGGATGCATAGTTTGATGTGTTATTACACGTTCCAATTGAATTATATACCAATCCCGATTTACCACCTAAGGTGTCGAAAAGAACATTATTTACCTTTGTTTTTGCACTAATCAAAGCCACACCACCACCACCACCACCACCAGGTCCATAGCATTCGTTTTTAGCACTATTATCTACCGATTGTCCAGAGCCACCATACACACTTAAACAAACCTTACCGTAAACAGAGTCTACCTTAAAAACAATAACACCTCCTGCCCCACCTCCACTTCCACCATCTTCAACACAATAATCTTTTACGTTTTCACCATTAGAGGCAATGGTATCTCCATTGCATTTTACAATTCGAGCTATAACAAAGGCAATACCACCGCCACTTCCTGAGGTATCGCTATAATTATTATTTTCGTGACCACAACCACCAGAACCACCCATAAACAACTTGTTTTTTTGAAGCCCATTATAAAAAACAGATAACGCCTCCCCACCGATTCCGGGGTAATTTCCAGGACAACTTAAAACATTTTTAATTCGCTCACCACCATCGCCACCTTTGCCATAATTACCACCACCACCACCACCACTATTATGTTCGTTTCCACCTCCACCAGCATTTACCGCCTTACCTCTGCCACATTCATTGGCTGCGGAAAGCAAAAATAAACCTTCACCCTTTCGTGCCGCAAGATTACTAGCAGCTGTCGTATAATAGTCTGAATATGGCAATGGCAAACAGTTTCCAGCATTTAAAGGATAGCTACCTCGAAATCCTTTACCGCTTATATCAATTTTTGCTTGAACTCGAATCGTATCGGTAGCGAACAAAACAAGTACACCTCCTGTTCGTCCATTCCAAGGTAGACAGGATAATGGACAAGTAACGTTTACACTACGGTAAGCTGGGAACTGAATAATTTGCAATGCCTTTGATGCATTGTATGTGTTTAAAAACCGCAAACTAAATGTTAGTTGCGTATCAGCAACCACATCATTAACGACGTTAAACTCATAATTACCTGCACCATTAATAGCTGTTAAGTTTCCAAAGGCATTATTGTTATTAAGCAGTGCGTCAGCACCATTCATCTGCATAATTACAACTCTATCCCCTTTTTGCAAACCTTTAGAACTAACAACCATGATATTACTGCAAGTATCTACCATAGAAACACTATAGTAACTATTGATAATGCCACATGCATTCTGTGTGTATGCAAAAGCAACATACATTGTAAATACGAGGAAACAGAATGATTTTGGCATGGAGGCTAAACGATGCGAATGTAACAATTTCAATTGGTATTGCTTAACTGCTAGCGAATTGGAGAGTTTTAAAGATGCATCGTTTAAAATTAAGCTTTTAATCGTTTTATTATGTCTATGTTACAATAAAAAAAGGCCGCATAAATGCGACCTTTTTTTATTGTAACATAGTGTGAAAATCGACTATTCTTTTACTACACGTTGTTGAACTAAACCTTCGTCGGTTAATATTTGCACCACATACACACCTGAAGCTAATCCTTCTAAGCTTATTGTTCTTGCAAAATTAACATCAGCATTATTAATAAAAGTAGTGTAAACTAATTTACCATTAATATCATACATACGAATTGTAACATCTTGTAATTTCTTTAACTGAGCTGATACAGTTACCATATCATGTGCTGGGTTTGGATATACCATAACATTATTAAGTGCTGCACTATTTTTAATACCAACGTTAGCAATTACCACACTTGAAGTTGTGCTGCAACCTGCAGCATTTGTAACAGTTAACGAATAGTTTCCAGCTGTTAAAGCAGTATATGTAGCTGAAGTAGCACCACTAATTGGCGTTGCTCCATTATTCCATTGATAACTTGTTGCAATAGCATTGGTAGATAATACGTTACCAGCTCTAAATACCGTTGGGATTGCCGGAGCAGAATTTACATTTACTGTTATATTGGTATTTCCCATACATGCGCCATTACTTTGAGCAACACTTATGCTACCCGGACCTACGGTATTCCAATTAACATTGACTGTGTTAGTTCCAGCACCTGAAATTACATTACCACCTTTTACAATCCAGTTATACGCAGCACCAGCAATAGCCGATATCGAGTAGGTTTGATTGGTATTTTGGCAAACAGTAGCCGTTCCTGTGATTGAAGGGGTAGGTTGTGCATTAATTGTAATATTCATGGTACGAGAATCAGAACAAGCTGAAGCATTTGTTGCTGTAACTTTAACTGTACCCGTTCCTGCTGAACCCCAAGTTACCGAAATTGCGTTTCCTGCAGCACTACCATTAATTGTACCACCTGTAACGGTCCAAACGTAAGTATGGCCAGATTGTGCGCTTACATTGTAAACGTTAACAGCATTGGCACAAACTTGCGACGCACCTATTACAGTTGCCGTTGGCAAGGCATTTATAGTAACAGGCATTATAGCATTTGCTGAACAGCCCGCTGCTGAAGTACCTTGTACACTAATTGATCCATTATAATAACCCCAAGTTACAGTTACCGTGTTTGAAGTAGATGATGTAATAGTACCACCTGAAACATTAAAAACATACGTTGAAGCACCAGTGGCTGTGTATGTTTGTGATGAACCTTGACACGCCACATTGTTTCCTGAGATTACCACAGTAGGTGTTGTATTTACAGGCAATGCTTTATTCGCGGTTCCGTTACATGTACTTCCAGTTACATTTACAATTAATGTAACGTTGACAGCCGTAGCACCTACATTTGGAGTAACATTAATAATATTGTTGTTGCCTCCATAAGTGAATGTACCATTAATAACAGACCAGTTGTAATTATAGGTATTATTAAATCCAGTGGAGAATGTAGAAGAAGATCCACTACATAAGTATGAAGGACCGGTAATTACAGGAGTAGGTGTAATGTTAATATTAACAGGTAAGGTATTTGTAGTACTACAGATGCCATTTGAAGAGGTTAGTGTTAACGTGCCATTAGTTCCAGTTCCCCAAGTAACATTAACAGATGATCCATTGGATGCTCCATTGATAGTTCCTCCAGAAATGCTCCAAGCATAGTTAGCAGCTGGTGCTCCAGTATAAACAGTAGGAACGCCACTACAACCGATTGTTAAGCCTGAAATAGCAGAAGTAGGAAGTGCTACTACGTTTAAGATCAATGCTCCACTGGTTGCATTGCAACCTGTTGCAGTTACAGCTTCATTAACAGTAATTAAACCACCACCTGCTGTATTCCATAATACCGTTATAGCATTCGTTCCTTGACCTGAAATCACAGATCCATTAGATGACACGTTCCAGTTGTATGTTCTTCCACCATTGTAAACTGTAGAATAAGTATACGTAGTACCTGTACATGCTTGATTTGAACCAATGATAGCCGGTGTAGGCAAAGCGTTTACGTTTACCGTTAATGACACATTATAAGAACATGTGCCATTGGTGTATGCTGCAGAAATTGACTGCGCTCCTGTTGAAGTCCAGTTTACAGTAACCGCAGTTGCCGTGCTTGTTGTAATTGTACCTCCAGTTACTGTCCATAATGATGTTGTAGTGCCATTTAATGTATACGTTTGTGTTGAGTTATTACAAACTTGAGTAGCTCCAGTAATTGAAGATACTAAAGGTCCAGTAATTGTGATTGCTTGAGAAGTTGAAGCAAAACAACCTGTGCCACTTATTTCAGTTAGCATTAAGGATGCCGAAGCTGCGTTATTCCAAACGATAGTTGCGTTGCTACCCGACTGAGTAACAACAGCTCCATTGGTAGGTATCCAAGTATATGTATTTCCAACACTAGTTGCTGTGTATGTATATGGGATGCCTGGACAAACAGTAGTAGTTCCAATAAATCCAGCCGTTGGGTTTGAATTTTTTGTTACGTTAAAAACTGGCGTTGCTCCAGTACAGCCTAAGGCTGACAATAAATTACAGGTTACCGAACCGGCACCAGCAGCACCCCAAGTAACAGTAATTCCAGGTGTGCTTTGCCCAGTTGTTATAGTTCCACCAACCACTACCCATGTATAACCACCAATTGAAGTAGAAATGTTACCCAATGTGTAGGTGTTAATACCATTAACACATACACTAGAAGGACCAGCAACAATTGCTGTTGGCAATGGATTTATTGTTGCTGTAACAGCGACTCTTGATAATGCACATCCGTTATTATTTGCTTCAGCATAGAATGTAGTTGTCGCTGAAATTGTAGGTGAATAGGTATTTCCTGTTGCTAGGATAGCGCCTCCAGTTGGATAAGCATACCAATAAACCACACCACCACTAGTAGTAGCATTTAAATTTACAACACCAGCGCCACAACGTCCAAAAGGAGTTGTTGTTAATATAGATGGTGTTACATTCACAACGGCATTTACAGCAATACGCGCAGATGTACACGTTGTGGTTGCCGCTTGAACATAATATGTAGTACTAGCCGTTAAGCTTGGTGTAGTGAAAGAGTTTCCCGTAGCTATGGCTGTACCACCTGTTGCTACTGAGAACCAGCTAATGGTGCCAGTATTTGAGGTAGCATTTAGAGTAACAATACCCGCATCGCATCGTGAAACAGCTGGTGCAGCAATTGTTGGGGTCGCATTTACAGTAGCAACTACTGCAGAACGAGATGAGATACATCCACCATTATTTGCTTCAGCATAATATGTTGTGGTAGTAGTAATAGAAGGTGTGATAAATGATGTTCCTGTTCCTAAGAGCGTGCCACCGAAAGGCAATAAATACCAGTTTACGACACCAACACTTGATGTTGCACCAAGTACAACTGTACCTGCGTCACAACGTGAACCTGGTGTAGTTGAGGTAATGGTTGGTGTAGCATTAATTGTAGCTACTACTGCTGTGCGCAGCGATGTACAATTATTATTTGTTGCTGCTACATAATATGTAGTAGTAGTTGTTAAAGAAGGTGTAACAAAAACGTTGCCAGTAGCTAAAGCAGTACCGCCGGTAGCTGCCGCAAACCAACTTATAGTTCCTGCACTTGCTGTTGCCGAAAGAGTAACAGCACCTAAATCGCAGCGTGAACCAGGAGTAGTTGTGGCTACTGATGGTGTGGCATAAACCGTTGCCAATACTGGTGTTCTAGCCATAGTACAACCTGCAAATATGGCCTCAACATAATACGTTGTTGTAGCGGTAATTGATGGCGTTGTAAAACTATTGCCGGTTCCTAATAATGTTCCTCCAGTAGCTAAATCATACCAGTTTAAAGTACCCGCACTGGCAGTAGCTCCAAGAACCACAGTACCTGCATCGCATCGTGCTCCTGGGGTTGTGGAAGTAACTGTAGGTGTAATATTTATAGTTGCAACCACTGGAATACGCGCCGAAGAACAAGTTCCAGAATTTGCTTCAACATAATAGGTTGTTGTTGTATTTAATATCGGTGTAGTAAATGACGCTCCTGTAGCAATTGCAGTACCTCCAGAGGCAACAGTGAACCAGCTTAATACGCCGCCAGAAGCTGCTGCTGATAAGGTAACCGTTCCAGCGTCGCAACGAGCCGCAGGGGTTCCGTTAATAGATAACGATGCACTTATTGCGGCAACAATTGGCGTTCTGGTTGGCGTTGTACATGAATTACTTGTAGCATCGATATAGTAGGTAGTGGAAACACTAACACTAGGTGTTATAAATGAATTTCCAGTACCTAATGATGTTCCGCCTGTTGCCACATTATACCAGTTAATGGTTCCAGCGCTTGCTGTAGCAGCTAAGTTAATTGGGCCAGTATCACAACGTGAACCAGGGGTAGTCGAGGTTATAGTAGGTGTTGTATTAACAGTGGCTGTAATAGCAGTTCGAGCTGATATACATGTAGCAGTTGCAACCTGCACATAATAGGTTGTATTAACAGTTAATGAAGGTGTAGTAAATGTATTTCCTGTGTTTAATGCACTGCCACCAGAAGCTGCTGCAAACCAGCTAATTGACCCAAAATCACTTGTTGCACCTAAAGTTAAAATACCGGCATCACAACGTGCAGCAGGTGCAGTAGCTATGATGGCAGGAATTAAGTTTACATTAACAGTGACATAAATTGGTGCCCCTGAGCAGCCATTGGCGTTTGGAGTGATAGTAAATGTAACTGCTTTATCGCTTTTTGCCGAACTTGTAAGTGTTCCAGTAATGTTACCAGTGCCACTTGCAGCAATACCGGTAATACTGTCTGTATTATCTCTTGTCCAGCTGTATGTGGTGCCGCTAACCAAGCCGCTTAAGTTAATAGTAGCAATAGCACCTCCATTACAAATAGTTTGAGAGGTAACCGATGCTGTTGCTACAGGGGTTGGGTTAACAATAACAGAGGTTGTAATACCAGGACCTGCGCAACCTAAAATAATAGGCGATACAGTGAAGGTTACTGTTACAGGTGCTGTTGTTGAATTTGTAAGTGTACCAGAGATGTTTCCTGTTCCACTAGCAGAAATGCCTGTTACAGCAGCAGTATTATCGCGTGTCCAATTGTATGATGAAGCAACACCAGAAAAGGCTATTGTAGTAATAGAATTTCCGTTGCAAATTGTTTGTATTGAAGGCGTTGCGGTGGCGTCGCCAATCGCTGTAAATTCATCAGCACCCAAGTCTGGAGTCGTTAAGCTACGCGTTTGAGCATCGATATCTGCCGTGATGCCAGAGATACTGACTCCTTTGTTATTTAAGCACCAATTCGATCCGTTGGCATTACTTAGGTGCAAATCAGTATTCGAAATGTAAACTGGAGCAGCAACTACCGAACTTAAGTTATTACCAAAGGCCGTTTGTAATGCTGCTAAGGTGCTTACATCTGCAGTAAGATAACCTAAAACAGGGGTTGCTGTTCCACCAACATAGTAAGCGTTATTATCAACATTCAACAATGCTGTAATTGGTGTTACAGAATAAATTGCGTAGGTTTTGTCCCCTGTAGAAGTTGAGTTATCATAGGTGTTGCTAAAAACATTGTTTCTGATATCAACCCCACCCGTGGTAGATACATTGACATACATGCAAGCAGAAGCGCCAGCAGTTAAATTTGTTGAATATCCAGCGTGTGAACCAAATAGATTAACAGAATTATTGTAAATCTTCACTCCCGTAACCGCTCCATCCACTGTAATACCAAGCGTTCCATAAGAAGCAACAAGGGCATCTTGATAATTGGAAATATCTGACAGCATGTTATTACTAACAACGGTACCACTAGATTGTATAATCATGCCTCGAACTCCGTAACCACTAGTTGTAGTACTATTGATACCTGTAATAACGTTGCCATCAATGGTGGTATTAATATTGGTTGTTCCTTGAAGGATGCTTGTAATACTACTTGTACCAGAAGCAATTGCCGTAGAAGCGATATTTTTTATTGTGTTTCTAGAGATTAAAATACCCGTTGAGACACCTCCCAAATAAATACCTGCCGCAGCCGAGGTGCTTGTTACAATATTTTGAATAGTATTACCAGAGATAATTGTTCCATTTTCATTAGAAATAAAAATACCACGGAAGCCAATCGCTTCAGTTGCATTTCCAATGGAATTATTTATAATTGAATTTGAATTTTGAATAGTGCTTGCTCCAGCAATGGCCACGCCATATTGAGCAAGTGAAATAGCGTTGTTTTGGAAAACATTAGAACTATTACCTTTCTCAGCCGAACCACCAATAGTTGAACCTGAACAAATAATACCACCAAAGGTTGTAGTTGAAGCATTTCCTTTAATGATGCAATTTTTAACAACATTATTAGAGGCGCTATCACCTGCAGCGGTGCTTGCTAACCATACCACAGCACTTGTAGTTGAGGTGTTGGTATTTGTTATTGTTAAATTTTGAGTACTTCCTCCGTTGCTGTTAGCTCCATCAATAGTAACAAAACGAGCTCCATTTAACTTAATTATTGCCCCGGCACTCGAACCACTTAATACGGTCGTTACACCAGAGAAAGGCTTTATTGAGATAGAATAAGTACCTGTACATCCATAAGTAACTGGGTTTAAAGCATTACTTCCATCTTCGGCAACTGCAGCATCTAGTATCGATACGTTTAAGTTTCCTGACAAACCACCATTATTAATTGCGGCAAAAAGTCCATTAGCTCCAGTTATGCTTGTAAACGTCCCTGTTGCTCCAATGGTGATATTGCCACTGAAACTTGTTGCAGGAATAGAATAGTTAGTTAATGTACCTGATATTGGAAAGGCGGCTGATGTTAATATTACACTAGTTGGAACTGCAGCAAAAGATCCATTTGTTATACCTATATTGGGAGAGGTAGCTAAATCTTGCGCAACAATAAAGTATTGTACCGTATCGCCTCCAGAAAGGCCACCAAAAAGTAAGGCTGTATTTAAATTGAATGAATATGGATTGGATGTTGATGTTGTTTGTACATATTTCCAACCATCGGTGGTATTATCATTGGTTGACGGAAGCGCATTTAAGTTGGTTAACTTCCTAAAATAAATTCTTGGCTTGTTAGTTGTTGTTACATTTACGTTACTTGCATCGGTAATAGTGGCTGTCAAAGATCTGGCTGCAGTACAAAGTGTACGAGCTATTGATGTGGCGGTAATAGATGGACCAATAATATCAAGCAAAACAAAATTACCTTCATCTGCTCCGATATCAGATCCGGTAGTGCTTGTGCCTAAATAACCTGTGTTTCCTTGACGAATTTGAGTGTCATAATCGTCTGTAACGCCTGTAACTGCGGTAGCGCCACTCTCAAGTTGTGTTGGAATTGTTGGATCAACATGCATAAAAGAGGAGTTGGACCCAACGGTACTAATAAAACTAGTATTTTCGGAGAAAGAAGATCCATCTCTTGGAGTAACAGCGGTTTTGTAAGAAGCCATTGTTGAATAACTATTTGTTCCATCATACATAATGAGGTTAAAGGCTCCTGGCGTACCAGCATAAAACGAATTGGATGTTGAAGACGATCCATACGTTGTTAACGTAGTGGTAGATCGACGATATGCTGAAGTATAACCTGTAGCTCCTACAGGTGCAGAATTATTAATGAAAATATTATTTCTAAGTGTAAGTGTTGGAGTGGTAGATGCATACAATGCTGAACTACCAAATAGTGCGCCAGAACTTGAGGCATTTAAACTAACAGTATTATAATGTAAATTTACCGTAGTTCCACCTGAAACATAAATCCCTGCTAAAGGAATGGCGGCATTGGCTAAAGGAGTTCGAATATCAGAAATAATATTGTTATATACATTCACCAGTGTACCAGATGAAATCTGCATTCCGTAGGCTGTTCCTGATGCATTATTTCCTTGAATGTCATAAATCAAGTTTCTGTAAATATTTGAGGCAGCGCCTGCGCTATGCAATAATCCAACAACCAATGAAGCTCCTGTAGAATTTAAGGTATATATTTGATTGTTATAAGCATCCATGGTTATACTTGCTGTCGAACCTAGTATTATTCCATTTATTGCACCTCCCGAATTAATAGTATTAACCGTATTCCCTGAAACTTCACTTCCAATACCACCATAACTACAATTCAATCCATAAACAGTTGAAGTTCCACCTGTAATATTTGATATTACATTATTTTTTACTTTTAATGTTTGAGTTGTAAGTGTACTTGAATATAATCCGTAAAATGTAGTCGCACCAGTAAGTGTAATATTTGAAAAGTTATTGCCTGTAATTGTTGCGGTTCCTGTGCCTGGACTACTACCATTGTATAAACCATAAACAGTACCTCCTGCACCAGTCTTTGCGTAGGTGCCTGAAATAGCGTTGTTAGTAACGGTATAACTACTAGTAGCATTGCTATGGTAAATCATGTAACAAGTAGCTGTAGTATTTAATGATTGGTTTACAAATGTATTGCCACTTACTGTTGATAATATTCCAATTGTTCCAGAAACATAAATAAAATGAACACCACCAGTACCAGTTGTAGTCGAGTTTAATGTAATTGGGTTGTACGTATTGTTTAAAATATTAAGATAAGATGGTGTTGCAGAATTGTTATAGATACCATAAATTACACCTGTAGTTTGAGTGGTATAAGAACAACCTGTAAATGTGTTGCTTGTAATGTTAATTATATTGCCCACTCCCGTAGAACCCGCTACGTTCTCAATTAAAGATACTTGACTTGTTGTGGATCCTGATTTGATTGAAATAGTGTTATTGGTTATATTCTCAGATGCATTAACAGCGGTGTTGGTGTATATCCCACGTAATGTTGAAACGTGATTTGTACCACCTCCATCATTGTTATTAATGGTATTGTAAGATACGTTCAAACCATATTGCGCTAATGTACGCACAGCAGCAGCAGGGTTTGTTGCAGCAGCAGCTCCTCCATAGTTTTTAATGGTATTGCCTGTTGCAGAACTGCTACCACCAATATCATTTAGTGTATCCGCAAGATTATAAGGTGAAGCTGCGGCATATCCAATTATTACAAAACCATAGTTTCCACCACTCAACGTATTGGTATAAAATTTATTATACGAGTTAGTGCCAGTTGCAGCCGTTGGCGTAGCCACTGTAGTTGCAGCGCCAACTATGGCATTAACAGCTAATATATCAACGGTACCTTCTACCATTGGAGTTGTGCCTGATACATTATTTGCCCTAGACATGTTGAATATGCAATTTTTAATAGTATTGCTTTGACAACCATCGGTTACGCTAAGTTTAAATAAGGCAACTCCAAATTCCATGGTAGCAGGATTAGTTGTATTTCCATCTGTGAATGTTAATCCATCAATAGTAATATTATCGGCACCAACCAATTTTAAAATACCATCAGGGGTTGCGCTGGTTGGTGTTGAAACACCTACGTTTGCATTTAAAGTAACCGCTGTAGCGGATGACTTATTAATGGTTACTGTATTGGAAGCACTTAACACTGGGTTTAAAGTTGCACTACCTATAGTAAAACCCGTTATTGGTGCGGTCTCCGAACCACCACTCGTTAAGGTTAAAACCACAGGTCCAGACATTGCTGTTACTGCATTTAAATCAGTTAATGCTGCAGCTAAAGAGGAGTAGGTAGCCGCTAAGTTTGGTGTTGTGTTTGTTGGATTGGAAACCGAAACGGCAATCTGAGATTTAACTGTTACAATAAATAAAAAAAGAATGAAAAAAACTGAAATTGCACGCTTGTTCAACTTATTGAAAAGAGATGCAAAGAAATTGTAAAAAAAAGTCATACGCTGGAAAATTAAGGTTGATTTTTAAGACTACAAGTTTAAAAAAAAAATACCATAAAAAAAAGTTAAATCGTAATGCCCTCCTAAAACACAAAAGGCCACTTCAATGAAGTGGCCTTTTGCTCAGAAACCGTTTAATTTTCTGTAAATTACTGCAAATTATTTCAGTGTTATTCCTTAACAATTCGTTGCTGTGAAATTCCGTCGTTGGTTACTAACTGAACCACATAAACACCAGCAGAAAAGGATTCTAAGCTTACTGCATGTTTGAAGTTAACTTCTGAACTCGTTTGAGTATAGGTGTAAACCAACTTGCCGTTTACATCAAATAAATTTAAAACTACGTTTTGTGATTTATTTAAAGTAGCCGCTATATTTACCAAACTAGATGTAGGATTTGGGTAAACTAGCATCTCTTTGACTGCTGAAACTGCTTTAATACCAACATTCGCATTTACTGCGTTTGATAAGGTAGAACAACCTGCGGCATTGGTTACCAAAACAGTGTATGAACCAGCTGTGTTTGCAGTATAAGTTGAACTTGTAGCACCACTGATGGATGTGCTTCCATTAAACCATTGGTAGCTTGTGGCCACTGCATTGGTGGATAGTATATTGCCCGCTCTAAATACAACAGGTATTGCCGGAGCGGCATCAATGGTAACTGAACTAGAGGCAGAAGCAGAACAAAGGCCATTGCCTTGTGTAACACCAACAACTCCTGTTCCAGCATTAGTCCAATTTACAGAAATACTGTTTGTGCCAGATCCAGATACCACGTTTCCACCACTTACCGACCAATTGTAAGCTGCACCCGCCGCTGCCGTAACGCTATATGTTTGTGTTGTATTCTGGCAAACTTTGGTTGAACCTGTAATTACAGGAACAGGTTGCGAATTGATATTAACATTCATGGTTTTTGAAACACTACATCCTGCTGCGTTGGTTACTGTTACACTTATCGTTCCAGCACCTGCATTACCCCAGTTTACGAGTACCGCACTATTGCTTGCACTACCACTGATGGTTCCACCTGTTGCAGTCCATGCGTAAGTGGCACCTGTTAATGAACCAACTGTGTATGAGCTGCTATTGTTTGCACATACCTGAGCCGAACCTGCTATGGCTGGAGTCGGCAAATCGTTAACTGTAATGGCAACTGCTATAGAGGCTGAGCATCCTGCAGCAGAAATTCCATATACAATGATAGCACCATTAGAACCGCCCCAAGTAATTGTAACGGTATTGGCTGTTGTTGCTGTAACATTTCCTCCATTTACACTAAAACTATAGGAAGCAGCACCACTGGCTGTGTATGTTTGGGAAGAACCCTGACAAACAGATATGCTACCCGCGAGTGCCAACGTTGGTGTTGTATTTACAGCAACGGTTTTCGATGTAGAACTGGTGCATGGCGTTCCGTTTAATGCAACAGATAATGATACAATTACCGATGTTGCACCAGTATTTGGGGTAACATTAATCGTATTTGAATTTCCAGCTAGGGTATAGCTACCGTTGGTAATGCTCCAAGTGTATGTGTAATTTGAGTTGAAACCAGCAGAGAATACAGAAGCTACACCACTGCAAATAGCTGAAGGACCAGTAATTGAAGGTGTAGGGGTAGTATTTACGATAATAGGCAATACAGATGTACTATTACAGCTACCGTTGCTAGTGGTTAACGAAACAGATCCTGCTGGACCAGCTCCCCAAATTACAGTAACTGTGGATGCATTTGCAGCACCGCTGATTGTTCCACCAGTTACAGTCCAATTATATATTGAAGCGGATGGCGCCGAATACGTATTTGTAGCACCACTGCATACATTGGATGAACCTGTAATAGCAGATGTAGGCGTACTGGTAACCGTTACATTTAAAACAGTACTTGTTGTTGAACAACCCGTAGACGAGATAGTTTCATTTACAGAAACCGAATTAAGACCCGCTGTGTTCCAAAGCACTGTTATTGAATTAGAACCTTGTCCTGACACAATGGTGCCACCTGAAGTTACATTCCATAGATAAGTTCTACCGGTATTAAATGCAGTGGAATAGGTAATTGTAGTACCTGTACAAACGGCGTTAGCTCCAACAACCAATGGTGTAGGTGATGCATTAACATTTACAGCATAGGTTTGATTATAGCTACAGCTTCCACTTAAATACGTAATTGTTATTGTTGCAGTTCCTGCTGAAGTCCAAAGGATAGTTGCAGAATTTGAAGTACCTCCGGTTATTGTTCCATTGGTAACAGCTACGTTACTTACCACTGCTCCTGTTACCGTATAAGTTGCCGAGGAGTTAACACATACTTGTTGTGGACCGGTAGTGGTTAATGTAATTAGCGGATTTACAGTAATCGATTGTGTGTTATTTGCAGAGCATCCTGTACTATTAAAGGTTTCTGTGAGTTTTAACGAAGCGTTAGTAACATCACTCCAAACTACAGTAACGGTATTGCCAGATTGAGCAGTGATGGTTCCACCAACGACAGTCCAATTGTATGTACTTCCTGTTGTAGAGGCCGAATAAATATATGGTGTCCCAACACAAACGTTTGTAGTTCCGGTGAAGTTCGCTGTTGGATTTACTGATATCGTAGCATTGAACAAAGGTGTACTTCCGATACAACCTAAGTTAGATGTTAACGATGCAATTAAGGTTCCTGCACCGGCAGCACCCCAACCTACTGTTACCGTGGCTGTACCCTGACCAGCAGTAATTGTACCACCCGTAATAGTCCAGCTATATGAGGCAATTGTACCAACGATATTTCCCAAAGAGTAGCTTTTTACACTATTTGCACAAACATTTACCGGCCCTGCAATAAGTGCTGTTGGTGCAGCGTTTACAATGATATTGATTGGGCTCGCAGCTGGCGCACAACTAACACTATCGATAACTTTTATTGATGCTGTGTTAGATGCAATACCCCATGTAACAGTAACTGATGTTCCAGATGCTGGACCAACAATGGTTCCTCCTGTAGCAATCCATTTATATAAGTAACCCGTAATTGGAGTTACCGAATAGGTATATGTAGAGCCAGCACAAACCGAAGTTGGAAGAGCCAAGGTAGCTGCTGTATATGGCGGAGGTGTTGATGAACAACCTAGAGATACCAACACACTATCTGTTTTACCACAACCTGTAATGGTGTTCACTTGTGTAAGGCGCAATACACCAACAGATCCATTCAATGGTCCCCATAGTACACTTACAGCATTAGTACCTGCACCACCTGTGATTGAACCGTTGGTGATTGTCCAAGCATATGTATAACCCGTAACTAATGGCACCGAATAGGTAGCAGTGGCATTGGTATTGGAGAAACTGTTGAAAGGAGGCCCTGAAGTAACTGCATTTGGAGCTCCAGTGAAACTAAATACAGGAGAAGGGTTAATAATAACAGTTGCTGTAAAGTTAGGGCCAGTACATCCATTAATAACTGTAGAAACGGTAAATGTAACCGTAACCGCCGTTGCTGTCGTATTAACAAAAGATCCACTGATATTACCTGAACCGCTTGCTGCTATTCCAGTAACTGTAGATGTGTTATCGCGCACCCAAGTGTATGAAGTTGATGGTCCGGAGAACACAATTGAAGTGATAGCTCCACCAGAACATATTGTTTGGTTTGATGGAGTTGCAACAACAGGAACTGTAATTATAGCCTCGTCAGCTCCAGTCGTTGGAGGAGTATTACGTGTATCACCATCATAATCAGTTGTTAAACCGCTAATAGCTAAAGAGCGACCTAGCATGCACCAGTTGGCTATATTATTAGCTAAATGTAAGTTTGTATTAGATACAAATGTAGGCGCGAAAGTATACGAGTTCGCATTACCGCCGAAACCATTTTGAATATCCGTTAACGTAAGTTTATCACCACCATTGATGAAACCCAAAACGTTGGTACCTGTGGTATAATAGTTATTGTAATTTATTGAACTAAATTGAGCACCTGTGGCAACTGAATAAATAGCATACAATTTAGAGGCTAAGTTAGAGCTATTAATATAGGTGTTTGCCAGAATATTGTTTCGAACATTTAAGCCACCACCACTAGTATTCACCAATATGCAAGTACCACCTGTAGCAGAGGAATAACCCGCGTAGGTACCAGATAAATTAACCGTATTGAAATCTACATTTACACCACCAGATACACCCTCTATATCGATTCCTATTGGCCAATACAATATCGACACATCACTTGAGGCTTTGATGTCGGAAACCATATTGTTTACTATAGAAATATTACTATTATATTGTGCTGTATTAATAATAATACCACGGCTGCTATAACCACTAGGGCTATAGTTATAAATTGAAGACACCGTATTTCTAGATACGGTAGCATTGATAACATTTGCCCCTAAAACCAACCCTGCAACAGCACCTGTGCCGCTTACAGAAGCAGTGGCGATTACATTGTTAATGTTATTTTGAGTAAGAGTAACACCATTTACGTTACCCGCTAAATTAACACCAATGGCTTGAAGCGTAAATGCAGCACCGCCAATGTTAGTAACGGTATTGCCTGAAATTAATGCATTTGTAGCATTGGCCATATAAATACCATTAATTCCTATATTTTGAGTGCCATTTACGGCAGGCCCTACAATATTATTATTGATAACCCAGTTATCGTTGGCACCGCCTGCCACTAATGAACCTCCCAAACAAAGAATACCATAATATGCATTATAAACGGAGTCTCCTTGGATAGTGATATTATCATTATCTGGTGCTAATGAACCCGCTGGTGAAACACCATCCACAGCCGCAATAATACCAAAAGCGGTGGTTAAGGTTCCACTACCTCCAATGATTCTTGAATTTAATATACTAATATTTTTACAACCTGGTCCATAACTAACAGAGCTAGCCAACCAAATATTTGCACACGCAGTGGTGGTATTTGTACTTGTTAAAGTTAAATAGCTACCTCCTGTTTTTAAACCATCAATAGTTACAAAACGAGCATTCAACATTTTAAAGATAGCCGCAGAGGTTGTTAAACCAGTGATAGTAACATTCACACCTGCAGCTGGCTTAATTGTTAAGGTATTAACTGCACTTGCAAATAAATTGTTGTTAATGGTGATCGGGAATGTTTCAGAAGCACTATATGATGCATCCATTAACTGGAATACCACAGGTCCCGATAAACATGACGTATTATAGGCAGCAACAGCAGCTGTTATTGTGGTGTAAGTTTGTCCTGCTCCAACGTTATATGTACCTGCTAATGAATTCGCATTAACATTGTAGGTAAAAGGCACAGTTGGGGCTGTAGTAATAGTATTAACATTAGAAGCAATTACCCCCACAGCATAAGATCCGATATTAGGTACAGTGGCAATATCTTGAGCAACGATATAATACGATACCACATCGGTTGCAATTAAACCGCCCATATCTGCCGATAAAATTGTAAAACTCCAAGTACCATTAGTTCCACTACCTGCTGTTAATGAGCCCGGTTGTGAGAAATAACTTCCTGACCCTTTTTTATAGTAAATGCGAGGCACCAATGTACCAGTAGTGGGCACACCAGAAGCGTCAGTAATTACAACACCTGAAATAGATCTGTCGGTGGTAGCGCATGTATTTAATACAGGAGTGAAGTAAACCACAGGAGGCGCTATATCCGAAACGGTAAAGTTACCAGCATCAGCACCGATATCTGTTGGGGTATAAGAAGCACGGGCTTGAGCGTCCATATCATCTGCAACTTGAGGTAAGTTTTTACCCGCTTGTTCTAAGGCAGAAGAAACAGCAGTATTGACGTGTAGGTTAATGGTAGCGGCGTTTCCGTTCGGAGCCGTAAGTTGTGGATCAACTGCTATTGAATTCCAGTCTTGGTTGTTAGCTGATTGCCATGAGGCCAATGTGGTATAATCTGTCACACTGTTTATTCCAAATACACCACCTGTTCCATTCGCAAGTGCATCGTTAAAGTTAGAAACTAACGTTGTGGCAGCATTAATACTCATTGCATAATGTTTACCTGTGCCACTCGCGTTTGAACGTGCGTTATAGAAAATGTTATTCATTACCGTGTCTGCCGGGCCTGAACTCGCTCTACGAAAAGCGTAGGTATTTACTGTACCACTTGCAACACTTGCACCACCTATATAAATAGTATTATTATAGATACCAACACTAGCTGATGCAGCTTTATAAATTCCATTAATTTGCAAAGGAGCTGTAATATCAGCGCCTGCGATATCTACACCAAGTCGAATGGTGTTGTTATAAATCATAGCATTTCCAGTGTTGGCGAATAAGATACCAGCCATACCAGCACCACTAGCACCAGAAAGATTGATACTGTGAATGAAGTTTCTTGAAATAATAGTTTGTGGTTGAGGAGCCAAGGCTGTAGCGAAATACATGCCATTGATCCAGCCAGCCACCGCAGTATTGGTATTTGTTAAATTATAGATATTGTTGTTCGAAACATTAGTTCCTCCAATTGCGGAGCCAGTCATCGTGATTCCCACGATAGAGGCTGTATTACTAATGGAAACACTTGCACTATTGATTGACAGATTGTAAATGTTATTTCCAGTAATAATGTGATTACCGCCACTAGCCTGAACATTGATACCCGTTAATGAAGAAGCCGTTGAAGCGGAACTAGTATGAGTAATGTTACGGATATTATTATTCGTGATTGTAATGCCAATGGCTGGATTTAAAATCAATAAACCAAAGGTACTATTAATTGTAGTATGTTGGATGCTATTAGCTACAGTACCACCAACGTTATTATTATTTAAGGTAACAACACATCCTGCTACCGGTTGACCATACAAAATACGGAAACTAATACTACCGGTGCTTGAGGTAGAAACGGTAATACCACCGATAGAGTTGCCATTTAAGTTAATATTACTTGCCAAAGCACCTAAGGCAAACCCTAATGGATAGAAGAATGGTGAAACAGAGGTAGATGCCAACGTAAATGTAATATTGTTTGTTGCGGTTGAAGAACCAATGGTGTTGTTGGTAATATTTACATTACCATTTTGATGGTGAAGCAAGCCATGCGATGTAGAAGTGCTTGAGGTAGTAAAAGCAATATTCGCAATTGTATTTCCAGAAATTGTGGATGTAGCTCCTAAGCCAGTAGAGAAACGAATTAGGCGAATAGTAGGGGTACCTGTAGTTCCGCCACTCCATGTTAATGCTGTACCACCGCAGTTTGCGGCACTTCCACCAATATAGTTATTCGAAATGGTGAAGTTATTTCCCGTTGAAGAGGTAACAAAAATTGCACCTTGCTCGGTATTGGTTGTCATGGTGAAGGTACGTGCTGCTGTTTGATAAAAACTATTTGAGGTAATAGTCCAATCGGAAGCACCACCAACAATATTGATTGCGGCACTTGCAACAGTTGCCGAGGCATTAAACCAATCGTGGAAAGTAGAGTTGGTTATAGTATTACCAATATTTTGAGATGTATAATCAATAGTATTCCCAGAAGCATAAATTAAATTCGTTGGTGTGGTTAAACCATCTCTGAAATCACAATTGGTAAAGGTGTTATAGCTGTTTCCTGTTAGCAAACCAACAGCATTGCTTAACAATACAACACCGCTTGCGGTTCCATTATTTACTCCTGAAATTGTACAATATTTAACTGTATTGTTGGTAGCGCCATTAATTAACTGAATAGCATAACCGGTGGTTGAAGAGTTGTCGATTGTAAGTTGAGAAACCCCAACGCCACCTGGGCGACCATCGATAGTGATATAATCGCCACCATCAATATTAATTGTACCTGTTGCATTTGAACTTGTAATTGATAAACCGGTAGCACCCGATTGTGGACGAATAATAATTGTATTTGTAACACTTAAGCAAGGTATGCTGCTCGAAATTACAATTGGGAAAGTTTCTGACGCGCTAGTATAAGTAGATTGTAGCTCCAAAATTACAGAACCTCCCAAACCACTATTGTTTATGGCTGCAATGGCTGCCGTTAGTGTGGAGTAATTCCCGGTTGGCCCAACAGTTTTGGTTCCACCCAAAGTACAACTAGTGGTAGTAACGCTTGCCATTAAAGGTGAAACTACTTGATAGGCTGGTGCGCCTATGCAACCAGCATTATAAGAGTATACCCAGAACCAGTAGGTAGTGGCAATGTTTAAACCAGTACTAACAAAAGTTGTGGAAGTGCCATTGGCAACAATAACACCGCCCAGTGCTGAAGCACCGACTGTATAGGTAGTAGCGTTTACGGGAGCACTAGGTGCAGTACTTGTATTTGTTCTTATTACCAAATAACCAGTTGGGGCACTAGTAGCCGCTGTAAACGAACCCGATACCGAAAACTGACTTGGCGTAAAACTTAACGATGTTGCTTGATTATTCGGAGCCACGCAAGGAGGCGCGGTAATAATGTTCACAGTGTAATCTTCTGTTTCGCCATAAGAGTAAGTGCCACAAGAAGTTGCTGCGGTGGTACTTTCAGTTTCCACCACACGCATTCTGGTGTTACCCAAAGTAGCACCTGCTGGAATGCTGATATTCGCTGTAACAGCCGTTCCAGCTATTGCAAATAGTGTGTATGGTGATGTATAAACCAATTCGCCAGCATCGGCAAATGATCCATTTTGGTTAAAATCAATAAACGCGGTTACAATACCCGACCAAGTGGATGTACCACAAATACCAACGGTTACTGAAAGTGCGTAGGTGCCTGCTTGTTGCAAATTTGGAACGGTTACCCCTGTGGTATAATTAGAATATTGATTGATTAAAGAACCGGTACCTCCAGTAGTAGTACACGAAGAGGTATTATTTAAGGTGCCTAACGTTACATTAAAGATTTCATCATCGCCTGTATTGGTAGCTTGAGATATACAATAGCATGCAGTTGGTGCAGACATACCAACGAGAACCGGGGTTGAATTACCTGAATTGGTAGTACATGTTACAACACAACGATAGTACGTGGCAGCAGTTTGTGAAACAGAAGCTGTAGATAAAGTAGAACCCGAAATAGCCGTATAGGTAATATTATCAGGTGAAGATTGCCACTGGTATGTTACGCCTGTGCCACTAGTTGAATTTTGAAGTGATAAGGAGAAAGGTACACTTGCACATGCTGTTGTAACGGCTGAAAGCGTATTACCGGGAGCTGGCGTACCTGAACATCCAGAAGATGGCGTCCAAGTATAGGTTTGTCCTGAACTTGGATACGCTGTTGTGCTCCAACTCATTGTAGCTGTATTGGCTGTACCTGCTGTTGTGGCAGACCAAGAAGTTGTAGAAGTACGATTATTATAATCGGTATTTGCTGCGCCACCCATACCTACTTGACCAGTAAATGAACTTACGCGAGCAGAAGTACCATAAACGATTTTGATAACATTGGTAGTTTCGTAAAGTTGTATTTGCGCATCAACATAATCAGAGGTTCCCATATAGGTAAGATCCCAAGCTGGAAAGTCTATCGTTAATACCCTACTAGGAGATGTACCCGTTAATAAATAGGTAACAGCACCACCCGTCATCGCATCGCGTGCCATAAAGGCAATTGCATTGGCAGAGGTAGTTCCGCTTAAGGGAGCATAATTATATTGGTCTGCAACGGCTCCGAGGGTAATATATCCATTGGATGATGCCGAAAACTGCGTATAAAGAGTACCATGATAGGTGAAATTAAAGCCTATGTTGGTTAGCGCAGAGGCTCCATCATCGGTGGCGGCAGCAAGAAGCGTGGTTCCGCCAGAAATAGCAGAGTACGTTCCGCTTGTTTGCGCAAACGAATACGTGCTTACCTGAGCTTTCACTGAAAGACTCACCAGTAAAACCAAAATAAAAATAGAGAGCTTAGATACCCGATAAAACAAATGCAACCTAGTGACGTCTTTTACGACAAAGGTTTTAATGTTTATATCATTATCATTCCTTTTAAAATGATCACTTGACTGATGATTTTCTAATTTCCCGAAATTAGAAAAAGCTTTTTGGAGTACATTTTTAAACATTGGCTGAAAAATTAAATGGATTAATAATTATTTAATGTCGAACACGCAATTTACGATTTTGGCAAATTGAGAAATAAATTCGAATTATCAAAATTTAAGACCCATTATTAGCGAAAATTGTGGGTAATTTTTGGCTTAATCTTCTAATTTTAACGAAAAAACAAAAAAACGCATTGAATTTTTTGATGCGTTGAAATTATTATCATCGTAAAATTAACATTTAATTAATGGAAGATTAGTATTTTGTGGCAATCTTAACTACGGCACATAAAGTATTTGAATCCGTGATTTGGAAAGAATTATTATCGGTGACACTTCCCAATTGAATACGTGAATTTAGTAACGCATCACGCTCCACTATTTTTTTAGCTGAAAGATGAATCTCCTGCGTTCCTGTTTGAGCAATAAGTTGCTCAATATTTTCGGCGTTCAATCCCGCCCCAGGCAAGATAATAATACGCTCCCCTGCCTTAACAATTAACTCTTTTATTAATAAAACACCATCCAAGGCGGACTTCTGTTGGCCTGAGGTAAGTATACGCTGACATCCACACGCAATAATTGTCTCCATTGCTGCCATAGGATCAGGTACATGATCGAAGGCCCTATGAAACGTAAAAGGCAACGGATAACTGGCCTTTACCATTTTTGATAAGTTAACAGCATCAACAGTGCCATCGCGTTGTAACGCAGCACAAACAAAACCATCCGCACCAGCTAGTTTATACATTTCTATTTCACGTAAAATGCAATTCATTTCATCGTCAGTATAGGTAAAATCACCTTCACGTGGGCGTACCATTACAAAAACAGGAATCGTGCACTGCTCCTTTATTATTTGCAACAAAGCCAAGGAAGGCGATGTTCCACCCGCTCCTTCATTTGCACAAAGCTCCACACGTGTAGCACCGCATTGTTGAGCAACACGAACAGAGGCTAAATTGTAAGTGACAACTTCGATCTTCATAATTTCAGAAAATCAATATCTTTAAGCACACCTGGCTCTGAATTTGAATGAATAGCAATCTGATACCCTTTTTTTATAGCATAAGCGCCATACTCTCCTTTCTTATTCAACGCTAAAAAGCCAGCCGTTATCTCATCACGTTTGCGTGGTGACTTTTTAAGCATACGCTCTACTACCGCTTTGCATGCTTCGGCTGGGTGATACCCTTGTCGCATCAACTCCACTACTGCATGTGAACCGCATACACGAATAACCTCTTCCCCAAGCCCAGTTGATGTTGCGCCACCCACTTCATTATCCACAAAAAGACCAGCTCCAATAATTGGAGAGTCGCCGATGCGACCGTGCATTTTATAAGCCCAGCCACTTGTGGTGCAGGCCCCAGATAAATTTCCATCAGCATCTAGTGCTAACATGCCAATAGTATCATGGGTATTATAATCTACTTTAGGAATATACTTCTTTTCTTTAATCCATTTTTTCCAGTTCGCCTCTGCTTCTGGAGTCAATAAATTTGTTTTTTTAAATTCATTTTCAAGAGCAAAACTTAGCGCCCCCTCCCCTGCTAAGAATACATGTGGTGTTTTTTCCATCACCAATCTCGCAACACTAATTGGATGAAGTATATTTTCGAGGCATGCTACTGCACCGCATGACGCATGCTCATCCATTATACAGGCATCGAGCGTAACACGACCATCTCGATCGGGCGCACCTCCATAGCCAACAGAAGTAACCTTTGGATCTGCCTCTGGGATTTTAACACCCGCCTCCACGGCATCGATGGCCACCTGAAGAAAGCACTTTCCATGCTTCTGCATTTGCAGCAACACCAAAATCCCATGTTGAAATTACGATAGGTTTCGTAACTCGTTTTGATGAATTTAATAAAGAGGCCTTTGCTTGAATGGCAGCAAGTAAGGATGCGGCCAACGTAGTATTAATAAATCGACGTCGAGAAAGCATAATTAATTTTCGGTTATAATTAAAATACGATAATACGATTTAAATCGAAAATTATAAGAAGTAAATTCTATTCGAGAAAATCTACGAAAGCAACTTTTCAGAAACAATTCAGTTGCGTAGTTTTACGATTAAACCAAATGCAAGCTTTATAGTTTCCAAATTCACCTCCTTTATTTTACTTGGTAAAGAAAAAACAGGCAACCACAATAAAGTGAGGCTCACATTTCATCAATCATACATTGAATTTATGGAGCCTCACTATCTTAGATTTTATTTCCAGAGTTGCAATTTCTCAACCATTGCACCTTGTTTTGTTTGAATCATAACAAAATAAACACCCGCACGAATAGCTTTAAAATCTATAGCAGCATTTCTGTCATTAATTTTCTTAATTGAGATGACGTCTCCAATATTTTTACCTAACATATCATAAACATGAATATCAAGAATATCATCATCACTGATTACGTTAGCTATTTGAGTGGTTGGATTAGGATAAATTTTAATTACAGATGCACCTAATGACTTAACTGAATTATTGATACCGCTTCGGAATCCGATTCTAACTTGAGCTCCAGTTCGTTTACTATTACCTTGGAAAGTTCCCCAAACAGGAAGAACTTGCTGCATTCCGGTTAAACCGAAGGTAGTTAAATCCTGATCCCAGAAAGCAATAACCTTACCACCTAAAGTACCGATATAGGTGGTTCCGCTTTCGTGCAAAATATTTGCATTGATGGCTGTTGAATCTTTATAGTACCAAAACAACCTTCCTGTGGTATCAATAGCGGAGAATAACCCTTGCTCGTTTCCAAAATAGATGACACCTGAGTTTGAGATTGCAGGAGTAGAACGAATTGCAGCCCCCGTAGGGTATTCCCATTTAATTGCGCCATTCGTCGGATCTAATTTATATAGTTTGCCATTTTCACAGCCAATATATAGGTAACCATTACCATCGAGAACAGGTGATGTTGTAGCTTTAGAACCTAACGTTTGCAACCATATTTGAGTTACCGTAGCATCATTATTGAAAGTCAACTTCATGATTTTTCCAGTTTTTGTACCCACATAAATATTACCTCCTGTATCAATGGCTGGAGATGTATTAATCGAGTCATTTACAGTATACTTCCATTTTGGAGCTGTGCCTTGAGATGTTGCGGTTGAAACATCAAAACCATATAAGTTACCCACTTGATCAGGGAAGATTAATTTACGATTAAATGTTAGTACCGAAGAAGAAATGATTGGTGCATCACAGGTATAATTCCACGCCACTTGACCACCTAATTTGTAATTAATTGCGAAGAATTTACGATTAGAGACGCCAAGATATAATCGATCCAAAACAGAGTCAACGGTAGGTGTCACATCTGTTAAACCACCCAAGCTAATAGCACCAAATAATGGGCTACCAGTTTTGTCGAAACCATTAAGTAGAGCCCCGTTGGTAATCAATACTGCAGAATCATAGGTTACCGAAGGTGTAGTTCTAATTTGTTGTGTAACTAAAATTTCGAAATTCACCTTGCCCAGGGAGTCCATTTGTATGGATTTTGCACCTAATCCATTAATATAACTGGCATCCGCCGCATAAATCATATTACTATTTGAGGATGTTAAACCTGCTTGAACCGGTCCATCCATTATCTTCTCAAAAGTATTAATATGGATAAACGCAACGCTGGAATCAAAGGCCTGATCATCATCATAAACCTTCATAGTAACACGTGATGTTCCTTGACGGAAACCATAGCTCAATAAGGAATCAACAGCTTGCCTTTGATTATTTACATACCAAACAATGGAATCAATTTTGCCATCGATATCAAAAGTACCTGCAGCATGAAATACATAATTATTAGAAGTCTTTCGCCCTTGATTTGGAAGATAAACGGTATTTAATTTTACAGGTGTTGGTTGGATGTTAAATGGAATGCCTGATTTAATATTACTCATGGCACTTGGAATGCTATCATAATTCAAGGATCGAACT